>NZ_CP071448.1:0-1322500 GCF_017352115.1 Flavobacterium endoglycinae | reverse complement strand
CCGCCTGCGCAGATGGTACTGCATATTGTGGGAGAGTATGTCGCCGCCTTTCTTTTGTAAAACCCTGTCCATACCGGACAGGGTTTTTTCGTTTTTACATAATGATTGGAAAATTCAAACCTTGAATCTAAATAAAAAATAAGTCCGCTAAGATTATATCTTATGCGGACTTCTTGTTTCTTTTTTAATCAGCTTATGAAATCTGTCTGAAATTAATATAGGTATTTTTAGTGTATTGATGACTAGGTGTTTATTTTTTTTTGTTATTGTACTTTTTCTAAATTAACATCATTTATAAATTGAATTACCCCATTCATGAAAACTTTTTGATCGTCCCACATTGCTAAATGACTTCCATTCGGACAATATAAATAGCGTCCTTTTTTAACTAATTTACTTTGTTCTTCCATTGCTTTAGGATCCATGGTATCATATTTTGCGCCAATCATTAAGGTTGGAATCGTAATTTCATGCAATCTGTTTTTGATGTCCCATTTAGCCAATCTTCCGCTTATTCCAAATTCACTTGGACCTTGCATTAAGGTGTAAATTTCTCCGTTAACATGTTTACTGGCACGATTTAGCCCATCTGGCCATTCTTTTAATCGGCATAAATGTTCTTTATAGAAATTTGGAAGTAATAGTTCCATGTATCTTGGATTATTGAAGTCTTTTTTGGCTTCTAAAGCTCTTATTTCGGCTAAAATTTCTGGTTTCATTTGTTTAGCTAAAACCTCATCTGCATATTTCCCATATTCAGGAGCACTTGCCATCATATTTGATACCAATAAGCCTTTCATATTTTGTTGATATTTTAAAGCATATTCCATTGCTAAGATTCCTCCCCACGAATTTCCTAATACATAAAAATTATTTTTATCTGCATTAATAGCTTTTCGAACTTGTTCTACTTCTTCTACAAATCTTTCAGTTGTCCATAAACTGCTGTTTTTTGGTTGATCGCTGTAATAAGATCCAAGTTGGTCATATTCGTAAAATTCAAATCCTTCGCGCTGAAAAAATGTTTCAAAACACTCCATATATTCGTGAGTCATGGCTGGACCTCCGTGTAATAACAAGACTTTTATTTTCGGATTATTTCCAAATCGTTTTGTCCATACTTTAAATTCTCCCACGGGAGTTTTTATCGGAATCATTTTTACTCCCGCAGTTTCAACTATATCTTGATTGTAGGTAAAATAATTTGAAAGTGAGGATGTTTGATTTTCGTTTTTACATGAAACTGTAAGCAAAAGTATTGTAGAAGCAATAATAGATCTCATTTAGTTTATAATTAAGGTTTTAAACTAAATTACAAATTATTTTTTAATGATAATCATTTCATCTTTCCAATGAATATATAACCTAAATTTTATTTTTTCATCCCATTAAAATCATTATTTATAGTGATGTGTAGGGTTTTTATCCAATATATTTTTGTCATTTATTATGAGTTTAAAATATATAGTTTAATGAAGAATTTCAAAGAAACATTTGAGGGATTAATAAATAGATTTATCCTTTTTTTTCTTTTTATGGGAATGTTTACTTGTTATAGCCAAGAGATGAAATTTATTATTTCTGAAACTGGTTTAAAGGAATCAAAAGAAAAGGGAATAATTTATACGGAAAAAGAAAAACCTATTGTTAAGTCTCTTATAAATACATTTCGTAAAACTTCTAAGGGATTAAAAAAATCAGCAGATATACAACCTCCCTTATTGATTTGTCCTTCAAATAAACAACTTCCATGCGGAAGTTTAGTACCTGATTATTTGAACGAGTTAATTGTTAGTGATGATTCAGGAGGAGATATTTATCTAACGCAATCCACAGGTGGTACTAAGTTTTATGACGGTATGACTATTGTTTTTACTGCTAAAGATGAAACAGGGAATGAAAGCAGCTGTTCAATAATTATTACAGCGCTGACTCCAGATGTTACGCCCCCTACATTTACCTGTCCTACGAATATTACTTTAAATTGTGGAGACGTATTGCCTAACTACGCGACTAATCCCATGATGAATTTAGAAGATGATTGCAGTATCTCGATTTCTTGGGAAATGACACCAGCTCCAGGAACTCCTTTCTATAATGGAATTCCTGTTCAGATAAAATATACAGATCCGTCGGGGAATTCTTCATTTTGTAATTTTAATGCTACACAGGCAAATCCTGATAATATTCCGCCAACTTTAACGTGTCCGGGGAATCAAATTCAAAATTGCGGATCTTTTTTAGCAGATTATAGAACTTTAGTTACGGGATATGATAATTGTCTGGGCAATTTAACAGTTTCTCAAAACCCTATTCCAGGGAGTATTTTTACTCCTGGAATGACAGTAATTTTGACTGTTAAAGATGTTTCTAATAATGCTTCAGCCTGCAGTTTTATTGTAAATGCAGCAACTGACAGTACGAAACCTATAATAACCAACTGTCCGGATAATCAGACTTTGGCAATTGGAGATGTTATTCCTAACTATGCAGGCTTATTATCAGTAACGGATAATTGCGACCCAAATCCAGTTATAACACAAACTCCTCCAGCAGGAACTACATTTACAGCACCAGTAAATGTGGTTTTAACTGCTAAAGATGTTTCGGGAAATACAACATCTTGTAGTTTTTATATAAATGTTTTAGAAGGAAATCTTCCTCCTGCAATTACTTGTCCGTCTGTAATGGAGCTTTATGCAAATTCAACTCTGCCTAATTATGTATCTTTTCTACCAGCTGTAAGTGATGATACTACTGATAATTTTGATTTAGTTTTTACACAAACACCACCTCAGGGAACACTTTTTACAGAAGATACCAATGTTACTATCACGGTTAAAGATGGATCTGGAAATATGAATTCCTGTACTTTTTTAGTCAAACTAAAAACTTTTAAAGAAGATATTGATTGTAAGTCGGCTTCTATTAATGTTAATAATTTATATGGAGCTAATGGATTCTCCATATATTGTGAAATTTTAACCCGTGAAGCTGGATTCAGTGTCAATACAGCCGGTGATATTAATGGAGATGGAATAACCGATTTAATAATAGGTGCCCCGGGAAGTTATAGTCCATGGTATGGACCTTCAATGATTTATAAAATTATTCCGGGTGCTGCCTATGTTGTATTTGGAAAAGCCTCGGGATTTTCTCCTAATGTAGATTTAGGATTATTAGACGGAACAAATGGTTTTGTAATTAGAAATGATATTCCATCTTCAAATTTTCCACTAACAGGTTATGATGTAAGTAGTGCAGGTGATATCAATGGCGACGGAATAGGAGACTTTATGTTAAGTGATCCTTACAGACATTCTTCTTACGGACCAGAAGCGGGGCATACATATGTAATTTTTGGGAAAAATAATGGTTTTCCTGCTGAATTTAAAATATCATCTTTAGACGGATCCAATGGTTTTACTTTTATAGGTAATGAGAATTTTGGAGTCGCGGGAGCGAGTATTGATACGATTGGAGATATCAATGGTGATGGTTTTCAGGATATTGCAATTATTACCTCCGGTTCTGGAGCTGGCGAAGGGAAATGCTTTATCGTGTATGGTAAAACATCTGGTTTTCCTGCCATATTGAGAACTTTTGAACTTAATGGAACAAATGGTTTTACCATTGAAGGAAATGCTTCTATTGGAAAAATCGGTGAATCTGTAGCAGGATTAGGAGATGTAAATGGAGACGGGATTTCAGATTTTGCCTTAGGGAGTTATAATGGTACGGGACAGAATCGTAAATATGTAATTTTTGGACAGTCTTCCAATTTTCCTTCCAACTTTAATATTTCTGCTTTAAATGGAACAAACGGATTTATAGTAGAAAATTCTGTTATGCCTTTGGATTCCTACAATGGTGTTGCAAAAGCAGGAGATTTAAATGATGACGGTATAAATGATATTGCCATAACAGGACAATATATTTTGTTCGGAAAAACTTCTTTTCCTGCAAAGGTAGATTTAAATAATCTTGACGGAACTAATGGGTTTATGATAAATGGCTTAGGCAGTTCAAACTCTTTTGGTTATGCAGGAGATTTTAATGATGACAATATCGATGATTATTTTATACATACTCCCGGTACAACTTATGTTTTATACGGAAAGAAAATATGGAATTCAACAGCAAACATATCGGATAAACATTTTAGAATCGAATCTGATTTTCTTTATGATTATAGCGCAAGTTATGCAGGAGATGTAAATCATGATGGAATAAGTGATCTCATAATCGGAAATCCTTATGATGGCGGATTTATGAATCTAAAAGTAAATTATAATCCTGGAAGATCTTTTGTGGTTTTTGGTAAAAATACTCTTGATACAGAAAAACCAATTATTACAAATTGTCCGCAAAATGAAATAGTGTTAACTGGGTTTCCTATTCCTGATTATAGAAATACTATCACGGTTACAGATAATTGCGATTCAAGTCCAACCGTAACACAGCTGCCGGCACCGTTGACAGTATTTGATGGACTTAGTAAAGATGTTACAATAACAGTTACAGATAAAAGTGGTAATTTCTCAACGTGTATTTTCAAAATTTCAGATAATACTGACGTCGAAGCTCCTGTAATCACCTGTCTTGCGGATCAGCAATTAACATGTGGCAGTGCAGTGCCAGATTATTTGAGTTTGATAACAGTTACTGATAATATGGATGTTGCTCCTATTTTAAGTCAAAATCCAGTTGCAGGAAGTGCTTTTATCAACGGAATGACTATCACTATTACAGCAAAAGATGCGTCAAATAATCAATCATACTGCAGTTTTAAAGTCAATACTTCTGCAGATCTAACGAAGCCTGTAATTACTTGTATAGCAGATCAAACCTTGTCGTGTGGTAGTACAATTCCAGATTATACAACCTTAGTTTCAGTAATAGATAACTGCGATTCATCTCCATTACTCACACAGAATCCGCCTGCGGGAACTGTATTTACAGCAGAGATGACAGTTACGATTACCGCTGAAGATCTCTCGAATAATCAATCCTATTGCAGTTTTAAAATTAACGCTTCCGCAGATGTGACTGCGCCTGTAATTACCTGTATTGGAGATCAAACATTATCATGTGGGAGTATAGTGCCAGATTATACACCTTTAGTTACTGCAACAGATAATTGTGATGCTTCACCAATAATTACACAGAATCCGCCTGCGGGAAGTGTTTTTACTGACGGAATGATTATTACTATGACAGCCCAAGATGTTTCTAAGAATGAATCATACTGTAGTTTCAAAATTAACGCCTCTGCAGATGTTACAAAACCAGTAATTATTTGTATTGCAGATCAGAATTTAAATTTAGGAGAAACACTTCCAGACTATCGTTCAATGATTACAGCAACAGATAATTGCGACTCAAATTTAATCATAACGCAGCTGCCAGTCGCAGGAACAAATGTTACTGACGAAATGAGTATTACAATAAATGTATCTGATAACAGCGGAAACATTTCTTCGTGTACATTTAAAATTAATGTTATTCAAGATAACGAACCGCCTGTATTTACTTGTCTGGCAGATCAAATGTTTGACTGTAGTGTAAGTATAGTTCCTGATTATACCAAAATAATTTCTGTTACCGATAATACAGATCCAAATCCTGTAATTGTGCAAACTCCTGCATCAGGAGCCCCATTTGTAGAAGGAATGACGATTTATATTAAAGTTTCGGATAAATATAATAACAATAGCGAATGCTCTTTTCAATTGTTTACTTATCCCATTTTTGTTTATGCAGGTGAGGATGTAGAAATTAACGAAGGACAATTCGTAAAACTGCAGGCTGTAGCTTTAGAAAATGGAAATTTTTCATGGTCGCCAGCAACAGGACTAAACAATAATAAAGTTGGAAATCCAATTGCAACGCCATCTGAAACCACAACTTATACTGTAGTTTTTACCAATAAAGACGGTTGCCAGACAGAAGATTCAATAACCATAACTGTGATTCCAGTACAAAAAGACGAAACCAAATACGGTTTTTCTCCTAACAATGACGGAATAAACGATTTCTGGGAAATTGACGGAATAACTGATTATCCAGAAAATGAAGTTTTAATTTACAGCCGTTGGGGCGATTTAGTATATCAAACAAAAGGATACAATAACGCAACGAATGTTTTCAGCGGAATTGCCAATAAAAGCCGAAATCTCGGAGCCAATCAATTGCCAGAAGGAACCTATTTCTTTGAAATCCGCATCAATCAGCCAAATCACTTAAAAAAACTCAAGGGATATCTTGTTTTAAAACGTTAATTCATGAAAAGTAAAATCAATATAATTTTAGTTTTATTCATCATAATCATTTTTTTAGAAAGAGCTTATGCACAACAGACACCCGTTTTTTCAAGTTATAATTACAATACCGTTTTAATAAACCCAGCTCATGCAGGATATTATTCGGATTTAGATCTTGCCATGACCACTAACGGATATTTTAATTCAGTTGAAGGAAGTCCGAAAAATTTTGATCTTTCTGTAAATAAATTAACATGGGGAGAAAAGATTGGTCTCGCAGCAGGAATATCACATGACCAAATTGGTGTAACCAACACAACCAATTTTTTCACTTCATACTCCTATAAAATTTATTACGATTCTGATTATAAGTATGGAAAATGGTGGGCTTATGATCCTAACATTATTTCATTTGGAGTGACTGCCGGAGCTATGATTTACAACGAAAATCTGACTCAACTAGGAATAGAAAATGATCCGAAATTTCAAGAAAATGTAAACAGCTTTACACCAACTTTTGGGGTTGGATTTTTATACAACCGTGACCAAATTTATTTTGGATTATCATCACCTAATTTATTAAACTCAGCTTTCAATTCAAGTAATAATACCAATTTAAAAAACGTGTATTACAGCTATTTCGGATATAAATTCTTTACCAATCGATTCGAAGAGGTTTTGATAAATCCAAGCCTATTGTTTAAATACGTAGAAGGAGCACCGTTTCAAGCCGATTTGAATCTTTTAATCAATTATAAAAATAAAGTAGAATTTGGCGGAGGGTATCGAACTTCAAAAACACTAAACTTATTAGCGGGATTTCACCTTTCAGATAATTTCAGAGTCATCTGCACTTACAATAAATCAATTGATAATGTGGTGATTCCGGATACTTTTGGATTAGTTTTAAATTACCGAGCCGGAAAAGGATTTTAATTAATCTACTAAACCATTTTCGACCGCGTATTTTACAAGACCCGCCGTATTTTTTGCATTCAGTTTGGATAATAAATTACGGCGGTGCGTATTTACAGTATTCAAACTTATAAAAGTC
Organism: Flavobacterium endoglycinae; assembly: GCF_017352115.1. Taxonomy (NCBI): domain Bacteria; kingdom Pseudomonadati; phylum Bacteroidota; class Flavobacteriia; order Flavobacteriales; family Flavobacteriaceae; genus Flavobacterium; species Flavobacterium endoglycinae. The sequence goes on along the minus strand of NZ_CP071448.1, from coordinate 1,315,183 downwards.
TTTTCGGCGATTTCTGCTGTATTGTATTCCTGTGCAATCAAAACCAAAATTTCTTTTTCTCTCGAACTTAATTCTGTCAAGTTAGAAACCTGTTTTTCAATTCTGGAACTATTCGTAAGATATTTTTCTTCTAATTCTTCTGCAAAATAATTTTCTCCTTGAGCAATCGTATTGATAGCTTTTAAAAGTTCCTCTTTTGCAGCATTTTTCAATAAATAACCATTTACACCAATCCGAATCAATCTCGAAACAATCATCACATTACTGTGTGTACTTACAATTAAGATTTTCACATCAGGATGTTGTTTTTTAAGAATCTTACTCAATTCAATTCCATCCATTTCTGGCATGCTGATATCAAGAATAATAAAATCAACAACACCTTTTTTAATGATTTCCAGAGCCTCAATTCCGTTTACAGCTTTATCTACAACAGTAATATTCGGTTCCTGTTCCAGCAAAGAAATAATTCCCTGAAGAAACATCGTATGATCGTCCGCTATAAGTAGGTTAATTCTGTTCATTCAACAAATATATTAGTTGCTTTTCAATTCATCAAGCTGATTTTTCAAATCAATGCCTTTTATTTTAGTTTTTGATTTTGGCTGTGAAACAGGAATTTCGATATTAAAAATACTGCCTCGCTTCAATTTAGAATCCATTTCAAACGAACCATTTAATTTGCTGATTCGGTTTTCCAGATTAATAAAACCAATACCTTTTGTATAATTTTCGGTTTCAAAACCAATTCCGTTATCCTCAAATAAAAGATTTAAACTATTCTCGATATAATTCAGCTGAATTTCCACTTCAGAAGCCTTAGCATGTTTAATCGTGTTGGTTAAAAGTTCCTGAATCATTTTAAAAATTTCAATCTGAATATTTTCATCAAGCTCATTAATCTCTTTCTTTGGATAAGGAATATGCGTAATCTTGATTTTACTCGCACTGCTGATATTTTTCAAATACGATTCTAAAACCTCTAAAAATTTATTCTGGCTGAACTTCTTCGGAAGAAGCGTATGCGATAAATTTCGAACCTGCTGATATGTTTCATCCAATTGCTGACTGATTTTCTGAATATTTGAAAAATTAGACGAATTTAAATGATTCACCTGCAATTTGATAGCGGCCAGATTGCCGCCAATGCTGTCATGAAGTTCCTGCGAAATACGCTGCCTTTCCATGTCCTGTCCGCTTATTGAAGCCTTGATTAACTCCAATTCCTGCTCTTTTAAAATGCCATTTATTTTTTGCGAACTGATTTCTGCCTGTTTAATATTCAGTAAATGCTGAACCTTAAAACGTTTATAATACTGAAACAAAAGACCTATTATAGGAACCAGTAATATCAAAAAAGCGATAATGGTAAACAATCTGATTTTCTTCTCCTGATTAATTTCTAAAGCCTTCAATTGCTGATCTTTCTTTAATAGGGAAATCTCATTTCGTTTTTTATTCGAAGAATTTTGATACGCCAGAATCGTATTTTCATTGTTTTTCTTCGAAATTTCCTCCTGCAGAAGCATGTTTTTAATTGCCTCTTCCTGATTCGCCAGAGTTAATTTTTTAGCCTCATTTTCAAATGTCAAAGACTCGATTTCCTTTTGTTTCTGAGCCGTTTTATATTTGACTTCCAATTCATTGATTTCCTTAATCCTTTCCAGTTTAGAAATGGAATCTTTTAGACGAGTTGACTTTTCAAAAAACGAATACGCACTTTTAAAATCATCCTGTTGAATCGCAATTTTTCGCAATTCATCATAAATATGCGTTTGGTTTTGCAGCAACCCAAAATGTACCGATTTCTGAAGCGCTTCCGAAAAGATCAATCTTGCTTCATTATATTTTTTCAATGAAATATAACAATCTCCAATATTACTTCTTGAAACCACTGCCAATTGATTCAATTCATTTTTATCGGCAATGACAAGCGCTTCCTGAAACATTTTTAAAGCCTCTTGATACTTGTTTTGTAATTGATAATTTTCACCTAATCCTAGGAGAATAATAACTTTTGCCTGATAATTATTCGTTTTCTCGCACAGCGTTTTTCCTTTTTTGAAAAAGATATTCGCATTGTCATAATCTTTCAGCCTCGAATAAATATCACCAATATTGATGTAGCTTCCCAGAATTATTTCAGGATCATCATTATACTCCAAACACTGTTTAAACAACCGTAAAGCATTTTGATAATCGCCCAATTCCGTATACGTCTGCGCCAAACCATGAGTATGCGTGTAAAAAAGATTCTTTTCATTGTATTTTTGAGAAGCCTCGATACCTTTAAGATGCCATTTTTTACTTTCGTTTAAAAGACCTCTTTTTTTGTAATTAATCGCCAGAAGATTATATCCTAGAGAAAAAAGTCGGCTTTTTAAAGAATCATTTACAACCGTATTGTACTTCAAAGCCTGATTGGTGTAGTAAATTGAAGAATCGATTACCGCCCTTTTATTGAAATAATACGCCAGAAGCAAATTTGTACTAGCAATAACGCGGTTATCAGCTTTCGATTTTAAAAGAAAATGAGCCTTTTTATAAACCTTTTTTTCATCTCCTTTATTGTATAATTCATAAAGAGCCAGAATTTTAGGATCCTGTTTTATGGAAGTTTTTTTGACAACAAAAGTCCTCTTTTTATTTTCAATCTGTGCTTGCAGACTGAACGATAAAAAGATGAAGATCAATACATAAAATCTTCTTGACCAGATTATCATACGTTTTTGGTTTGTACTCTAAATAAGAATTAGAATAATTTTAAAGTCTTGTAAACTTGGGATTTAAATAGTCAATTTATTATTGGCCAGAAGGTAAAAGTACTACAAATCAATTGAAAAAAATCTTTCGAAAAATAAATTTTTTAAGTGAAGTTGTGATATAATAATGATTTTAAATCGTTTGTTAATCAATTGATTATGAATTTAAAAAAGATTAAATCTTTCTTAAATTGATTTGAATGTAAATTTTCTTACAGTAAATTAGTGAGACTATACTTAAAATATCAAATTATGAAAACGAAAATATTTTTAGCCATTGCATGGTTATCCATAACCATATCGGCCAGCGCACAGAAGAAAATTGAAGTAACTGAACTGCCAAAACCAGCACAGGAATTTCTGAAAAAACACTTTAGTCACACCACGGTAGAAATCGCTAAAAAAGATGCTGAACACGGAGAAAAAGGCTTTGAAGTGAAATTAAAAGACGGAACAGAAGTTGAATTCTGGAAAGACGGCTCGTATCGTGAAGTTGACGGTGGAGACAAACCAATTCCAACCGCGTTTATTCCAGAAAATATCAAAGCCTATGTAGCCAAAAATCATCCCAACGAAAAAATAACGCATATCGACTATGGACACAAAGACCTCGATGTAGATTTGACCAATAAAATTGATTTAGAATTTACCAAAGACGGTAAAATTCTAAAAGATAAAAAGAATGATATCAAGAAATAATGTGTCGGAAAACCATTTTTAAATGTCTCTTGTACTTTTGGTATTAGAGGCATTTTACTTTTATACCCTTGTCGAAAAGACCATCTTGAAAGAAAATAGTTTATATTTACATCTTCTATTAGTTGTTTTATGGAAGAGAATAAACATGTAACGATTTACGATATTGCCGAAAGACTTAATCTGGCAACATCAACCATTTCACGAGCTTTAAAAGATCATCATACCATTAGTGACAAAACGATAAAGAAAGTGAAAAAAACCGCTGAAGAAATGGGATTTGTCCCAAATACTTTAGCCGCAGGTTTGCGTGGCAACAAAACCAGAACCATTGGCGTTTTGATTCCTACCGTTACACAGCCCTTTCTATCGTCATTAATCAGCGGAATCGAAATAACGGCTCAAAAATCTGATTATACGGTAATTATCATGCAGTCACACGACTCGTACGAAGAAGAAGTAAACATGGCGAAATCTTTGTACAGCAACCGTGTAAGCGGTGTAATTTGTTCGCTGGCAATGGAAACTCGTGATACGGCTCATTTTCATCAATTCTCAAACAATAATATTCCATTAGTTTTTGTCGACAGGGTTCCGAAAAATTACAATACTTTTAGAGTAGTAATCGACAATTATTCAGCAGGTTATAAAGCAACCAAACACCTTATTGAACAGGGCTGTATTCGTATTGCGCACATTACGGCAGGATCAGAATTGGGAAATTTATACAGTGAGAGAAAAAGAGGTTATATCGAAGCCTTAAAAGATCATAATGTTGATATAGATGAGAATCTCATTATCAATTTAAATTCAGTTACTTATGAAGATGGTGTAAAAGCCAGCAACGCTTTATTTGATTTAAAACCAATGCCAGATGGATTATTTGCTCCGGGAGACATTCTAGCAGTAAGTGCGGTGCAGACCGCTAAAAAACGTGGTATAAAAGTTCCTGAAGAATTTAAAGTGATTGGTTTTAATAATGACCCAATTTCGCAGATTATCGACCCTAATTTGTCGACTATAACGCATCCCGCAGAAAAAATGGGAAAAGCGGCAGCGGAAATTATTATAAAAAACTTGAAATCGGCTAAAAATGATGACGCCAAAGAAATTACCTTTTTAAACACAGAAGTGCTCGCAAGAGAATCTACCCAAAAATAAAATCAAGAACATTCTAAATAATAAGGCTTATCGATTCCTTTGGTAAGCCGATATTTTTTTATGAAAACAATTACACTTCCAGACGAAATGAATTTAGAAAAATCACAGCAGGTACATGTTGTGGATTACAGCAGTTCTAAAGACGTTTCGAAACAACAGATTATTCTAAATCAGAATATTATCAGTTTTTTGATTGAAGGAAAAAAAGAAGTCATTTTTGATAATGAAGCTTTGTCAATAACGCCTTCTAAGTTTATTATAATGCGATCTGGAAATTGTTTAATGACAGAAAAAAGAGTTTCTGAGACTTCTCTTTATAAAAGTGTTCTTTTGTTTTTTTCTAATGAAATGCTTCACAATTTCATTAGAAAAATAGAATCTGAAAAATCAGAATCAATTGAGCCAAAATCAGTTTATGCATTCGATTATGACGATTTTTTAAAACGTTTTGTAGATAGTTTAGCAGATATTTCTAATCTTTCAAAAACAGTTCAGCCAAAAATACTAGAAGTTAAGTTTGAAGAAATTATGCTGTATCTCACGGATAAATACGGTACCGATTTTCTTTATGCTTTAATCATAAACAGCGATGACGCTGCCCAAAAATTCATTCGAACCATCGAAAACAGTCATTTGAGCAAATTGACTTTAAAAGAATTAGCATTTTTATGCAATATGAGTGTTTCGACTTTTAAAAGAGAATTTGAAAAATATTACTCGGAATCGCCTATGAAATGGTTTCAAAACAAAAGACTCGAACATGCACATTACTTGCTAAGTTTGGAAAAAAGTCCTTCCGAAGTGTATTTTGAAGCAGGTTACGAAAACCTTTCAAGCTTTAGTCAAGCCTATAAAATCAAATATGGTGTACCCCCCAAACATCACAAAACGATTTGAGCTTTTAGCGATAGTTTTTGAGCCTTTGCCTAAAATTATTCAGTTCTTTCAAATCTAACTTTGCTTAAAATTTTAAATCAGATAAAATGAAAAAGCTAAGTTTAATTTTGGCGATGTCGGCGATTTTTTCGACATCTATTTTTGCACAAAAAACATTTACCTTAACCAGTAAAGATTTAGGAGGCGAAGCAACTAAAGTTCAAGAATTCAATGGATTTGGATGTTCAGGCGAAAACCAATCTCCGCAATTATCTTGGAAAAATGCTCCAGAAGGAACCAAAAGTTTTGCCGTAACCATGTACGATCCCGATGCACCAACAGGAAGCGGATTCTGGCACTGGGTTGTATTCGATATTCCAGCAAATGTAAATGAATTGGTAACCAATGCAGGAACAAAAAATCTGGTGCCAAAAGGAGCGATTCAAAGTGTTACCGATTACGGAATCAAAGGATTTGGAGGGCCTTGTCCGCCAGTTGGTCACGGATATCATCAATACATTATCACGGTTTACGCTTTAAAGACGGAAAAATTGGGAACAGACGAGAACACAAATCCAGCGGTAGTAGGATTTAATCTTTGGAACCAAACTTTGGCAAAAGCGAGTATTGTAGCGTATTACAAAAGATAATACTAAACCGTTGTTTGAAATAGAACAAAGATTAGTTTTAACACATAGAAACATAGATTTCTATTGCCATTGTTTGAGATTATAGAAAAAGCAAGCTTTAACACATAGCCATCTATGTGCATTGAAATTAGTGAAACGCCTTTTTAAAAGTTTACAAAAGCTATGTTTCTATGTGTTAAAAGTAATTTGACTCGATTGGCAAAAAAGCATTCAGAAATTTACGGTTTAATACTCGAATTTTACCGCACTATAGGCAGGATAGTTTTTTAAATTATCCTGCCTTTCTTTGTTAAATAAATTATTTTTTTGAAAAAAGTAGAGCTAAAATTTTTTTCTTAAATAACAATCCTATATTTTTACGCAACCGATTGCAATTGTTGTTTTATTTAAGATACTGTATTTTTTAAATTAAAATTTTATCAAATATATTTTATTGGAGGTAAAATTTTGATTCTTTCAGACTTGAGATTGTAAAAATAAATTAATACCAAATGAGTTCATTACGATTTGTTTTCCTTTTTCTTTTGATTTCCCTTTCGGCTTCGGCACAAAAGGATTATAAATTGTGGCTTCAATATAATGCCGTAAAAAATACTGCATTGCCTGCCGAATACAAAAACAATCTTAAAGGTATTGTAGTTCTAGGAAATTCAGAAACGATCAAAATTGCTGAAAAAGAACTTCAAAAAGGTTTTCAGGATATGCTGGATATTAGTCCAGAAATCAAATCAGATTTGAAAGGAGAAAATAATCTAATCATTGGTTCGAAGTCTGCTTTAAACAGCGAAATTAAAAATGAACTAAAATCGGATTTTGATAAAATAAACGAAGAAGGTTTTATTATTAAATCCATTTCTCTTAAAAGCAAAAAACAAATAATTATTACAGGAAAAAATGACGTTGCGGTTTTATACGGAGTTTTTAATTTCCTGAGAATTTTACAGACCAACAAATCCACTCAAAATTTAAATATTGCCGATTCGCCAAAAACCAATATTAGAATTTTAAACCATTGGGATAATTTAGATCGAACAGTTGAAAGAGGCTACGCTGGATTTTCGCTTTGGAACTGGCAGAAACTTCCAGATTTTATAGATCAGCGCTATATTGATTACGCTAGAGCGAATGCTTCAATTGGAATTAACGGAACGGTTTTGACCAATGTAAATGCCAATGCTTTAATTCTGACGCCGCAATATTTAGAAAAAGTAGAAGCTTTAGCCAACGTTTTTAGACTTTACGGAATAAAAGTTTATTTAACCGCTAGATTTTCGGCACCCATCGAAATAGGAAAATTAAAAACGGCTGATCCAAAAGACGTAGAAGTTATCAAATGGTGGAAAAATAAAGCAGCAGAAATTTACAAACGAATCCCTGATTTTGGTGGATTTTTGGTAAAGGCCAATTCAGAAGGCCAGCCAGGTCCGCAAAATTACGGAAGAGATCATGTAGATGGAGCCAATATGCTTGCCGATGCTGTTGCTCCTTTTGGCGGTGTAATTATGTGGAGAGCGTTTGTGTATTCAGAACATGATGCCAATGACCGCGCGAAACAAGCGTATGCAGAGTTTCAGCCTTATGATGGAAAATTTAAAGAAAATGTAATTGTTCAGGTAAAAAATGGAGCAATCGATTTTCAGCCAAGAGAACCTTTCCATCCTTTATTTGGTGCAATGCCAAAAACGCCTTTAATGATGGAGTTTCAGATTACACAAGAATATTTAGGTTTCAGCACGCATTTGGTTTTCCTGCCTAAATTATTTCAGGAAGTTTTAGAATCGGACACGTATCAAAAAGGAAAAGGTTCCACTGTTGCCAAAGTTATTGACGGAACTTTGTATCCAAATAAACTAACGGGAATTGCAGGTGTTGCCAATATTGGAAACGATTTGAATTGGACAGGACATCCCTTTGCACAAGCCAATTGGTATGGTTTCGGAAGACTGGCTTGGAATCCTTATTTAGATTCGGAAACAATTGCTGATGAATGGTTAAGATGCACTTTCTCGAACGATGACAATTTTATCCAACCTGTAAAAAATATCATGATCGAATCTCGGGAAGCAGTTGTAAATTATATGACACCGCTTGGATTGCATCATATTATGGATACGGGCCACCATTACGGGCCAGGACCTTGGGTTTCTAATTTATCACGACCAGAATGGAATCCCACGTATTATCATAAAGCGGACAAAAATGGAATTGGTTTCGACCGATCTAAAACAGGAACGAATGCAACTGCGCAATATGCTCCTGAAGTTGAGAAACTTTTTGATAATTTAGAAACCTGTCCAGAAAAAGATCTTTTATGGTTTCATCATGTTTCATGGGATTATAAACTGAAAAATGGTGAGACACTTTGGAACGGTATGGCGTTGAAATACCAAGAAGGTGTAAATCAGGTCGAGGCAATGCAGAATGTCTGGAAGAAAGCAGAAAAATATATTGATAACGAGCGTTTTCACGAAGTGGAAATGTTATTGGAAATTCAGTACAAAGAAGCAAAATGGTGGTGTGACGCCTGTCTTTTATACTTTCAGCAGTTTTCTGGAAAAGAACTTCCGGCGGGAGTAGAAAAACCAACGCAGACTTTAGATTATTTTAAATCGTTAAAATTTCCATTTGCACCGGGAAATGGATAAATAAATTATTGATTAACTAAATGAATGTAACTCGGATGACACAGATTCGCTATCGCGAAGACACGGAAAAAAAACGGATTTTTTTAGAAAAAAAGATTTTTAAAATCCTTGTAAATCAGCGTTTTTGCGATAGCGAATCCGTTTCATCCGCGTCCAAAATAAATATTTTTAAAAATTATGAGTAAAAAAACAGCAATTGTAACTGGAGGAAATTCGGGATTAGGTTTTGCAACAGCAAAAAAACTTTGCGATAACGGAATTAAAACCTACATCATCGGGAGATCAAAAGAAAAAACAGAAGATGCCTGCAAGGAAATTGGAGAAAATGCCATTCCGGTAATCTTCGATTTAAATGATTTAAAAGGAATTCCTGCGATGATTGAAAACATCACAAAAGAAAATTCGATTGATATTTTGGTAAACAACGCTGGAATCAATATGAAAAAAGAATTTTTGGATGTGACAGATGAAGATTTCTTAAATATAATTCACACCAATCTTTTAAGTGTTTTTGCTGTAAGCAGAGAAGTAGTTAAGAATATGAAAGCGAATGGAAGCGGAAGCATCATCAATATCAGTTCAATGGCATCTCAATACGGAATTCCAAAAGTAATTGCGTATTCGTCAAGTAAGGGTGCTATCGAAGCGATGACTCGTGCTATGGCGGTAGAATTGGCTCCAGCAGGAATTCGTGTAAATTGTATTGCTCCTGGATTTATAAAAACTAAAATGTCATCGACAGCACTTGATAATGACCCAGAAAGAAAAAATAAAGTATTGGGAAGAACACCAATGGGATTCTTAGGAGAACCTTCAGACATTGCAGATGCCGTTTATTATTTTGCTTTAAGCGAATCAAAATATACAACCGGTACAGTATTGCCTGTTGATGGCGGAAATAGTATTGGGTTTTAATTTAAAGTTGTTAAGGGGCAGAGGCTCAAAGGTTCAAAGGTTTTTTAAAGCCACAGATTAAAGGATTAAAAAGATTAAAATCAGCTCAATCTGCAAAATCTGCGGGAAACAAAAACTTTGCGACTCTGCGTCTTTGCGAGATTAAAAAAAATAAGTATGATAAAAATGCAGCAAACCATGCGTTGGTTTGGACCTCAGGACAGTGTAAAATTGATCGATATAAAACAAGCTGGAGCAGCAGGAATTGTGACGGCTTTGCATCAAATTCCAGTTGGTGAAATTTGGTCGGTTCAAGATATTCAGGAAAGACAGGAAATAATCAGAAACGCTGGTTTAGAATGGACGGTTGTCGAAAGTCTTCCGGTACATGAAGAAATCAAACGCGCCTCGGGCAACTATCTTCAATACATTGAAAATTATAAAATCAGTTTAAAGAATTTGGCAGATTGTGGCATCAAAATTATAACTTACAATTTTATGCCGATTCTGGATTGGGTGAGAACCGATCATACTTTTATAAACGATGACGGAAGCAAAGCTTTGCTGTACAATCAGGATGCATTTACTTATTTTGATGTGTTTCTTTTGAAAAGGCCGAATTCAGAAAATGATTATTCAGATGCCGAAAAAGAAAAAGCTTTACGCTTTGGAGATCAATTATCTGAAGATGAAAAAGCGTTATTGTTTAAAAATGTATTATTAGGATTGCCAGGAAGTAAAATCAATTTTACTGCAGAACAGATTTTGTCGCTTTTGGATAATTATGCTAATATCAATAATGAAAAGCTAAGAGAAAACCTGATTTATTTTCTAGCGGAAGTGACGCCAATAGCAGAACAAAACGGGCAAAAATTAGCGATTCATCCAGACGATCCTCCGTTTTCTGTTTTAGGTCTTCCGAGAATCGTATCGACAGAAGCTGATTTGAAAGCGATTTTTAGCGCCGTTCCGTCAACAGCCAACGGATTGTGTTATTGCACGGGTTCACTTAGTGCTGATCCGAAAAATAATCTAGAAAAAATAATTGACGATTACGAAAACCGAATTCATTTTTTACATCTAAGAAATACCATCCGCGAAAGCGAAACTGTTTTCAGAGAATCGGAGCATTTAAGCGGTGATGTTAAAATGGAAAGCATTGTAGAAAAATTATTGATTCTAATGAATAAAACCAAAACAAGTCTGCCAATGCGTCCAGATCATGGTTTTCTTCACGAAGTAGACCAAAAAACAGAAACGTATCCGGGCTATTCTTTAACAGGAAGATTAAAAGGTCTTGCGGAGCTAAGAGGTTTGGAAATGGGAATTGCTTATAAATTGAATTTGTAATTTATTCTACAACAAAACTATATAACTATTAAACCAAAATATATGAAGTTCATTAAACCATGCTTATTTGCCGTCACGACTCTGCTGACTATAGGCTGTACATCGCAGAAAGACCCACTTACTTTAAAAGATGCTTTTAAAAAAGATTTTTATATAGGTACTGCGTTAGATCTAAATCAGATTAATGAAAAAAATCCGAAAGAAGATTCGCTGATTCGAAAAGAGTTCAACGCCATTACGGCTGAGAATATTATGAAATCTATGTATGTTCATCCGCAGAAAGACAAATACGATTTTACATTATCGGATAAATTTGTGGCGTATGGAGAAAAGAATAAAATGTTTGTTCACGGACACACTTTAATTTGGCACAGTCAATTGGCGCCTTGGATGGAGAAAATTGCTGATAGTACAGAAATGAAAGCTTTTATGCAGGACCATATCACTACAGTTGTTTCCAAATACAAAGGGCGAATTGGTTCTTGGGATGTGGTAAATGAAGCTTTAAACGAAGATGGTACTTTGAGACAGTCGGTTTTTTTGAAAACACTTGGAGAAAAGTATTTGGTTGATGCTTTTAAATTGGCAGCCAAAGCAGATCCTAAAGCAGCATTGTATTATAACGATTATAATATCGAAGAACCGGCTAAAAGAGCAGGAGCTATTGCTTTAATCAAAAAAATAAAAGCGGAAGGCGGAAAAGTGGACGGAGTTGGGATTCAAGGGCATTGGAGATTGGGAAGTCCGTCGATAGAAGAAATTGAAAAAAGTATTTTAGAATATTCAGCTTTAGGAATTAAAGTAGCGTTTACAGAATTAGATATTACCGTATTGCCTAATCCGTGGGACTTAAAAGGAGCAGACGTAAATCAGAAATTTGAAGGAAGCGAAAAAATGAATCCGTATCCAAAAGCATTACCAGACTCTATTCAAAACAAACTTGCAGAGCGTTATGCTTCAATTTTTAAATTATTTTTGAAACACAAAGATAAAATCAGCAGAGTTACTTTTTGGGGCGTTCACGACGGACAATCTTGGTTAAACGACTGGCCGATAAAAGGAAGAACCAATTATCCGCTGCCTTTTGATGCCCATTTAAAACATAAAAAGGCTTACGACAGCGTTTTAAAACTGAAAGAAACTAAAGAATAAATACTAAAATAGTTTAAGTTTTGATGAATTTATTTACAATCGATTGTGAAATTAAAAATAAAGCAAATAAAGTAAACTAAATTTGGATAATATGTTTTTTTGTCTAATTTTACACAACCGATTGTTTTGATTTGAATTCATCTCTAAAGGGGTTAAAAAACCTTTCGGATAAGAAGAGTAGTTGAAACAAATAGGAAACCTGAAAGGTTTTTAAAACTTTACAGGATAGAACTAACTAACCACAAAAACCACGAATGACTAACATTTCACAAAAACTATCCATCAAAGAAAAAATTGGATACAGCTTAGGAGACTTGGCTGCTAATTTGGTTTTTCAGACTTTGATGACGTATCTGGCGTATTTTTATACCGATATTTACGGCTTATCGCCAACCGATTCTTCAATCATTATGCTGATCGTGGGTTTGATTGCGGCCTTTATTTTTAATCCTATTATTGGGGTTTTGGCAGACAGAACGAGTACTAAATGGGGAAAATTCAGGCCATGGATTTTAATAACTGCGATTCCGCTTGGAGTGGTGGCTTTATTAGCATTTTCTACTCCTGATTTCTCGTATAAAGGAAAAGTAATTTATGCCGTTGTAACCTATACTTTATTATTGCTTTTTTATGCTGGAAACAACCTGCCGTATTCTGCTTTAAGCGGCGTAATTACAGGCGATATGAAAGAACGAAACAGTATGTCATCATACCGTTTTGTGGCCGTTATGTTTGCCCAATTTTTTGTTCAGGTTTTCATGCTCGGAATTATTAAAAGTGCTGGTAATGGCGATAAAGCAGTCGGAATCGAAAAAGTAATGACCGCTTTGGCAATTATTGGAACGATCATGCTTTTGATTACTTTTTTAACCACAAAAGAAAGAATCATTCCGAAACCAGAACAAAAATCAAGCGTTAAAGAAGATTTAAGCGATTTAATCAAAAACAGACCTTGGATCATTATGCTTACGCTCACCACTTTGGTTTTTGTAACATTAGCAATGAAAGGCGGTTCGTATGTGTATTATTTCGAAAACTACGTCAATAAAGAACAGCTGACAGCTTTTATTCAGCCTATTCTGGATTTTCTAACTACAATCGGGTTGAATCATTTTGGCAACGATCCTGTTTCTGCAGGTTTTGGTTTATTCAATGCAGGCGGCATTATCTTTATGATTGTCGGGATTACCTTATCTAAAAATTTAGCCGATAAATACGGGAAACGAAATGTTTTTGGACTATTTCTGTTTATTTCAACCCTGTTTATTATTGCTTTTTACTTTTTCCCATCCACATCTATCGGATTGATATTTCTCTCTCAAATTTTACATGGATTTTTCTACGGAATCACCATCCCGATTCTTTGGGCAATGATTGCTGATGTGGCTGATTATTCAGAGTGGCTGAATAACCGTCGTGCCACGGCAATAATTTTCTCTGCGATGATGGTTGGGCTAAAAACAGGATTAAGTATTGGAGGAGCTTTAACGACATTATTTTTAGGGTATTTCCATTATGTTCCAAATACTTCTCAGCAATCAGAAACAGCTATAAACGGAATCAAATTATTAGTGAGTATTTTCCCTGCAATCCCTTTTTTAATCGGAGCTGGATTGCTGTTTTTCTATAAAATCAATAAAGAAATGGAAGTGCAGATTGAAACAGAACTAAAAGAAAGAAGAACTTAATTTTTTAAACAAAATATCACTATGCCTGAAGACAGCATTGAACACATTAATTTTGAGCAGATTAATGAACTGGCGATTTCAAAGCCTTTAGTATCACATATTTATACAGCCGATCCTTCGGCGCATGTATTCAATGGTAAAATTTATATTTATCCGTCGCACGACATCGATGCTGGAATTCCATTTAATGACAATGGAGATCATTTCGGGATGGAAGATTATCACGTTTTTTCTATGGACGACATCTCATCAGAAGCAGTTGATAACGGAGTAGCCTTGCATGTAGACGATGTGGCCTGGGCCGAAAAACAAATGTGGGCACCAGATGCAGCCTATAAAAATGGAAAATATTATTTGTATTTCCCTGCCAAACGCGCCGATGGAATATTCCAGATTGGAGTTGCCATATCAGATTCGCCTGTCGGGCCTTTTATTCCCGAAAAAGAAGCGATAAAGGGTAGTTATAGTATTGATCCGGCTGTTTTTGAAGATGAAGATGGAAAGCATTACATCTATTTTGGCGGCATTTGGGGCGGACAGCTTCAGAAGTACAGAAATAATAAATACGATCAAAATAATGAAGAACCTTTGGCAGAAGAAAAAGCCTTGGGGCCAATTGTGGCTTTGCTTAGAGATGATATGCTGGAATTTGCAGAAGAGCCGAAAGAAATTAAAATTTTGGATGAAAATGGAAATGAAATCCTTGCGGGTGATAACGATCGCCGTTTTTTTGAAGCTTCATGGGTTCATAAGTATAATGGGAAATACTATTTCTCGTATTCTACAGGAGACACACATTTTATCTGTTACGCGATTGGCGACAATCCGTACGGACCGTTTACATATCAAGGAAGAATTTTAAATCCGGTTGTGGGCTGGACCTCACATCATTCGATCTGCGAAGTAGATGGAGAATGGTATTTATTTTACCACGATTCAAGTTTATCAAAAGGCGTTACGCATTTGAGAAGCATGAAAGTAACCAAAATCGATTATTTAAAAGACGGTTCAATTATCACAATTGATCCTTACGGGATAAGAAGATTAATCGATTAAGTTTTTTTTGTAAAAAAATTTCATAAAAAATACAATCGGTTGTGTTTGAAGTTTATTTCTTTACGTTGCGTTTGTTAACTCTACTGAAGGAGAGATTTTACGCGGGATTCTACAAAGATCATTGAAATTCTGTACGGAGTTTCTATTGTGTTTTGCTTCATGTGTCACTATTACTAGGTTTCCATTCGATTGAAATGACAAACTAAGAGGTGCAAACATCTATTTGAACATAGCCCAAGGTTTCAACCTTGGGTACGCAATGTATTCCATTTGCTGTGTCTCCAAGGTTGAAACCTTGGGCTATGTTTTTAATATTGTTAAGAATCTTCGTGGAGTTACTTGCAAAGATTTATACTTACGTCTAAATGACAAAAACTGTGGCGAAACTCTTTGCGTTCTTAACATAAACTTTGCAAACTTTACGATTAAATTATATTGCTAAGTTTTTGAAAAAATAATGTTCCGTCATCTCTCATGAAACCGTTTTGCGTGAGGGATAGAAGTGAAAAGCCCACAGTCTCGTCTTTTGACGAGACGAGGACTTGTAGCGGATAGCCCGACCCGCTTTTTTCGGCGGGGCACGCCCAAATTATAAAGATTAACACATTTAAAAAATAACAATTTTAAACTTAAAAATAATTTTTTGTAAAAGATTTTTAGCTACTTTAGCATAACAGAACGGAACAGAACGGTATGCTAAAAGAAGAAGAAAAATTTGAATTTATAATCAATCACGAAAGTGATATTCCGAAGTATCAGCAGCTGGTTGACGGGATTACCAATGCGATTGCGGAGAATATTTTGCAAAAGGGAGACTTGCTTCCGTCTGTAAATGTGATCTGCAAAACATATCAGCTTTCGAGAGACACGGTTTTTAAGGCGTATTCGATTTTAAAAGATCAAAAAGTAATCGATTCTGTGCCGAACAAAGGCTATTATGTAGCTGGCGAAACTAGAAAAGTGCTTTTGGTTTTGGATACGTTTAAGGCTTACAAAGAGGTTTTGTATCATTCGGTTGTGAATAATCTGCCAGATAATGTGATTATTGATGTGCAGTTTCACCATTATAATATTGATGTTTTTAAAACAATCATTAATAACGGAATCGGGAAGTATTACAAATATGTGGTGATGAATTTTGACCATAAGGATATTACGCCAGCTTTGTCCGCAATTTCAAAGGATAAATTGCTTTTGATTGACTGGAATATTAGGGCTGACAAAGCCAATAATTATGTTTTTCAGGATTTCGGAAAAGCCTTTTATGATGCTTTAAAAGAAGCGGTTGATTTGTTTAAAAAGTATAAAAAAATAGATTTTGTATATCCGGATTTTACGAATCACCCTTGGGAAACGGTAGAATTTTTTAAGAAATTCTGTGCTGATTTTGGTTTTCAATACGACATTATCACAGATCCGAAAAAGTTCAATATTGAGAAAGGAATTGCCTATATCAGTGTAAGCGACAGGATTTTGGGACACTTTTTAGAGCAATGTAAAGAAAAGGATTTTGAACCCGGAAAAGATGTTGGTTTTCTTTCGTACAATGAAACGCCAATGAAGAAATTTATATACAAAGGGATTTCAGTTGTTTCGACTGACTTCAAAGAACTAGGAACCAAAGCAGCGGCATTTATTACGCATGACGAAGAAACGAAATGTTATGTGCCGACAAAATTAATAATAAGAGAATCATTGTAAGTTATGTATTATATCGGTTATGATATTGGAAGTTCTTCTGTCAAGGCAGCCTTGGTAGAAGCAGAAACAGGCAAAAAAATCATTGTTTTGAATGAGCCTCAAAACGAAATGGAAATCCTTTCCATTCACCCAGATTGGGCAGAACAGGATCCAGAAATTTGGTGGCAGCACATTTGTACGGCAACAAAAAGGGCAATTAAAGAATCGAATATCGATGCTTCTAAAATTCAGGGAATTGGTATTTCGTACCAAATGCACGGATTGGTAATTGTGGATCAACAAGGTACTCCGTTGCGAAATTCAATTATCTGGTGCGATAGCCGTGCGGTTGAAATTGGGAATAAAGCTTTTGCAGAAATTGGAGAAGAAAAATGCATGATGCATTTATTGAATTCGCCTGGAAATTTCACCGCTTCAAAACTAAAATGGGTGAAAGAAAACGAACCTCAGCTGTATAGCAAAATTGACAAATACATGCTTCCGGGAGATTATATCGCTTTGAAATTAACTGGCGAAGTAACGACAACCAAAAATGGTTTGTCTGAAGGAATGCTTTGGGATTATAAAGAAAATAAAGTAGCCGATTGGCTTTTGGACTATTATGGAATTGATAGCTCTTTGACGCCAAAAATTGTAGAAAATTTTACCAATCAAGGTGTTGTGACTGAAAAAGCTTCTCAAGAATCTGGTCTTCCTGTTGGAATTCCGATTGTGTATAGGGCAGGGGATCAGCCTAATAATGCTTTATCATTAAATGTGCTGAATCCTGGAGAGGTTGCCGCGACAGGCGGGACATCTGGTGTTTTTTATGCCGTTAGCGAAATGTCGTCTGGAAAAAGCACGAGAGTAAACAACTTTGTTCACGTAAACTACGAATTAGAAACGCCAAGAGTTGGTAAACTTTTAAATATTAACGGAGCGGGAATTCAGTACAGATGGCTTCGCAATAATATGGGCAACGAAAGCTATGAGGCAATGAATGAAAAGGCTTCGAATGTGGAGATTGGATCTGAAGGCCTTGTCGTTATTCCATTTGGGAATGGGGCAGAGCGTATGTTTAATAACAAAACGATTGGGACACATTTCTTAAATCTGAATTTGAACATTCATAACAGTGCGCATTTATTTAGAGCTTCTCTTGAAGGAATTGCTTTTTCTTTTGTGTACGGAATGGAGTGTCTAAAAGATGATAATGCCACAATTAATGTAATTAGAGCAGGAAATGATAATCTTTTCCGTTCGGAGATTTTCTCCAATACTGTAGCAACTTTAATTGGCCACGAAATCGAAATTTACAATACAACGGGAGCGGTTGGAGCAGCTAGAGCGGTTGGTTTGAAAGACGGCGATTACAGTAAATTTGGAGCTAATGTAAGTGATAATGACCACGTAATGACGTTTTTGCCACTGCACAATAAAGAGCCTTATGAAGTGGCTTATAAAAAATGGAAACAAGAATTAGAATTAATATTAACAACTAAATAAAAAACAAATGATAGTTTTAGGAGATAAAGAATACTACAAAGGTATTGGCCAAATTAAGTTTGAAGGAAAAGAATCTGATAATCCTTTGGCGTTTAAATATTACAATCCAGACCAAGTTGTAGCTGGAAAAACAATGCGTGAGCACTTTAAATTTGCGATTGCTTACTGGCATACATTCTGCGGACAAGGGAGCGATCCGTTCGGGCCTGGAACTCAAAATTTTGCTTGGGATGCATCATCAGATCCGTATCAGGCAGCAAAAGATAAAGCGGATGCTGCTTTTGAATTCATCAGCAAAATGGGATTCGATTATTTCTGTTTCCACGATTACGATTTAATTAACGAAGGACCAACTTTCGCAGAATCAGAAAAACGTTTGGCTTTTATTACAGATTATTTAAAACAGAAAAAAGCAGAATCTGGAATTAAATTGCTTTGGGGAACTTCTAACTGTTTCTCAAATCCAAGATTTATGAACGGTGCTGCGACAAATCCTGATTTTAATGTTGTGGCAAGAGCCGGAGGACAAGTAAAACTAGCTTTGGATGCTACAATTGCTTTAGGAGGAGAAAACTACGTATTCTGGGGAGGTAGAGAAGGTTATATGTCTTTACTAAACACAGATATGGGAAGAGAATTAGATCACATGGCGCAATTCTTAACAATGGCTAGAGATTATGCAAGAGCGCAAGGTTTTAAAGGAACTTTCTTCATCGAACCAAAACCAATGGAGCCATCTAAACACCAATACGATTTTGACTCTGCAACTGCAATTGGATTCTTAAAAGAATACGGTTTAGACAAAGACTTCAAAATCAACATTGAGGTAAACCACGCTACTTTGGCACAACATACGTTCCAACACGAATTGGAAGTGGCTGCAAAAGCTGGAATGTTAGGAAGTATCGATGCGAACAGAGGTGATTACCAAAACGGATGGGATACAGACCAGTTCCCAAATAACATTCAGGAAACTACTGAAGCAATGTTGGTTTTCTTAAAAGCTGGCGGATTGCAAGGCGGTGGAGTTAATTTTGATGCTAAAATCAGAAGAAATTCTACAGACTTAGAAGATGTTTTCTTAGCCCATATTGGTGGAGCTGATACTTTTGCAAGAGCTTTACTGACTGCTGATAAAATTATTTCTTCTTCTCCATACGAGAAGTTAAGAAAAGAAAGATACAGCTCATTTGATTCTGGAAAAGGTAAAGATTTCGCCGATGGAAAATTAGGTTTAAAAGATCTTTACAACATCGCTCACGAAAATGGAGAATTAAATCTTCAAAGCGGTAAACAAGAATTGTTTGAAAACATCATCAACCAATACATTTAATTGGTTTAGATTTTTTGAATATCAATTGAACCTAAAAGATTTTAAAAAGTTAGGTTTATATAAAGTTTATATAAAATATTAGTGAGATAAAAACATCTAAAAAGCTCTAGATTTTTTAAATAAGATTATAAATTATTAAAAAGCGCTTTTTAGATTAAATTGAGAAATGTGTATTGAGATAATGGCCTAGTTTTCAATTTTGAATGGAGAGAATTGATTTAAGGTTTAGTTGCTTTTTCTTTTATTCAAAATAGTAAAATTGAGCCAGTTTGATAAAAAATAATAGTGAGTTAATTTTTTATTGAAGGTTTTTTGAAGAGCAGAATCAATCAAAATACACATTTTTCTCACTAGAACTCCTAAAGAACTTTGTCAAAGTTTTAAAACTTCGACAAAGTTTTTTTTACGCAAAATAGTATTTAACCAAAAACCAAAAAACATGAAATTTTTTATTGATACTGCTAATCTTCAAGATATTGAAGAAGCGCAGGCTTTAGGCGTTTTAGACGGCGTAACCACCAATCCGTCTTTAATGGCAAAAGAAGGAATTACCGGAAAACAAAACATCTTAAATCATTATCTGGCTATCTGCAATATTGTTGACGGTGATGTATCGGCTGAGGTAATCTCAACCGATTTTGAAGGAATGGTAAGAGAAGGAGAAGAATTGGCCGCTTTGCATCCGCAGATTGTGGTTAAATTGCCTATGATTGGCGATGGAGTAAAAGCATGCAAATATTTTTCTTCAAAAGGAATTCGCACCAATGTAACTTTAGTGTTTTCTGCAGGTCAGGCATTGCTTGCTGCAAAAGCAGGAGCGACTTATGTTTCTCCGTTTTTAGGTCGTCTAGATGATGTTTCGACAGACGGAATGCATTTAATTTCAGAAATTAGAGAAATCTACGATAATTACAATTATCAAACCCAGATACTTTCTGCTTCGGTAAGACACACAATGCATATTATCAATTGCGCTAAAATAGGATCAGATGTTATGACAGGTCCGCTTTCTGCAATAAAAGGATTATTGAAGCATCCGTTAACCGATATTGGTCTGAAACAATTTGTTGAAGATGCTAAAAAGATGAATCTTTAAGCTAAAATAAGCGATACAATTATTCAAGCCCTTTACGATAAAGGGCTTTTTTATGATTAGTAAACCTGTTTATATCGCTATCTTGTCGAATTTACTGTGATAAAATCCAATAATTCCGTAGCTTTAGTACATATTCAGCTCACGAAGTTTCATTTCTAAAGGGATGGGATTAAAGGCTTAAAAAAACAAATAAGTTAGATGAACAATATAGAAACAATTCCAGCTTTAATCATTTATGGATCACTCGCTCCGGGTGAATCCAATCATTCGATTATGGATCCGATTAAAGGCGAATGGAAAAAAGCGACAATAAAAGGCAAATTACTGGAAGGTGGATGGGGCTCTTCTTTAGGATATCATGGTTTTACTCCTGCAAATTATGATGAAGCCGAAATTATAAACGCATATGTTTTATTTTCGGAAGATTTGACTGCACGTTGGGATTATCTCGATGAATTTGAAGGTGATGGGTATATTCGAATTCAAACCGAATATCAGCTAGAAAATGGCGAAAAAGGAATTGGTTATATTTATGCTTTAAAACAATAAACAATAAAAAAATTCTAGAGTAAATGATTCAAAAAAATACAAACCTTCAAATTCAAACTGATTTTGGAGGATTTATATTTTAATTTAATTTCAAATCGTAACGTTCTTCGTTAAACGTTTTTCCCCATTCTTGAACTTCTTCAGATTGAGTAAGTTCAAATCCTATCATCTTATACATTTGAAGTGCTTTGTCTTGTAAATTTGTGGTAAGCAAAAACACGTTTTTAAATTTCTTCTCTTTGCAAAAATCAATAGCATCAGAAAGCAGTTTTTTGCCAATTCCAAGTCCTCTAAAAGCAGGATCGAGAAGAAACCATCTCAATTGAGCTTCTTCATTTGACTGATGTACAATTGCAACACAACCCACAATTTTATTATTGTATTCTGCCATCCAGATACGGTCATTTTCAGGAGAATATTTTCCTAAGAAATCATAAAAAGTCTTGATGACATATTTTTCAAAATCGGTGGAGAAATTATATTCTTTGCCATAAATAGCGCCGTGCAGATGGATGATATAACCAATATCGCCGGGCGTAATTTCATGTCGGTAAGTAATCTCTTCTCGGGCTATTTTACTTTCCGTGAGCAGATTTCTTACGGTATGCATCGAACTTACTAAAATCTCTTTTTCAGAGGGATTTAGTTTTTCAATTTTACCTTCGATTTTACTTTCAGATTTCGCATTTAAAATAGAAAGAAGCTCATTTCCTGTTTCAGTCAGTTTAATATTAAAAGCACGTTTATCTTCTGCCGAAGCGACTTTTACAATTAGATTTTCCTTTAAAAAACGTTTTAAAATTCGGCTTAAATATCCTTTATCCAGATTTAAAATTTCAGTGATTTTTTGTGCTGTTATAAGTTTGCTTTCGCTGATTTCATAAAGGATTCGTATCTCGGTTAGCGAATATTCACTATCTAAATAATGCTGGCTTAAAATGTCTAAATGTGCTGTATAGAATCGATTGAAACTTCTAATTTTTGAAGTCGTTGTACTCATGTTTTTTAAATATTGTATTATAAATGCAAATATATAAAATTAGTTGCCTTTGTCAACTAATTTATTTTGAGATAATACAAGATTTCCCATTTTTTAAAGTTTTATTTTTATAAGATAATTTATAAATACTTTTTTTAAGCTTAAGACCATGATAAAAACAATAGATTTTATAGAGAATTTTGACTTTTACTTTCCAGATTATGTTTCGAATACAGAACCTTGGGATATTGTTAACGATCTCGATACTATTCTTTTACAGAAAATAAAACAACTTTCATCTGATTATACAATTGAAGGAAATATTGCCATTCATAAAAATGCGATTATCGAACAAGGCGTCACTTTGAAAGGAACAGTTATTATTTCTGAAGACGTTTACATTGGCGCACATGCTTATTTACGCGGACCAATTCTGTTGGGAAAATCAGTAAAAATTGGTCCAGGGTCCGAAATTAAGCAGTCATTTATTTCGGATAATTCGGCAGTGGCGCATTTTAATTATATCGGAAACAGCTTGATTGGACAAAATATTAATTTTGAAGCCGGTTCGATCTGCGCCAATCATTACAACGAACGAAAAATTAAAAACATATCCGTTATTTACAAAGACAAGATCATCAATACGCATTCTGATAAATTTGGTTCGCTATTGGGAGATAATTCGAGAGTAGGAGCGAACGCTGTTTTATCGCCGGGAACTATTTTAGAGAAAAACACTATTGTAAAACGATTACAGCTGATTGAGCAATTAGCTGGAGAATAAATTACTAAGAAATAATAAATGAAGAATCAAGAATCGACAATGTATGTTGAGCAGTTAAAAGATCATTATGAAAATTATTTTGGTATTTCAGGGCAACCATTAATTTTAGAAAAAGGACCAAGAGAAAAATTGCATCCTGACTTTTTTGTTTTGGAGTTTAAACCGAATGACCGTCACGATTTTTGGGTTTATTGCTCAGTTGGAATGTCACTAGAAAGAGAAGATGATAATTTAATAGAACTATTTGTATTTTCACCTCAACAGGATTCTTCTTTGGTTGAGTTAATCACTGTTTGTGCATCATATCACCGAAATTTAAGACCATTAAACATACACCACACCATGAATATTGGGAAACCATGGCTGGGTAATTCTAAGTGTGATCATTGTTTTATTTCACTGCCTTACCTTGATGGTGAGGAAATGGAATTATTTAGTTTCAACCGGCAAATATTTCACTGTTATTGGCTGATTCCTATTACTGAAAAAGAAAGAGATTATAAAATCGAAGAAGGTTGTGAAGCCTTAGAACAACTTTTTGAAGACAAACAACTCGATTATTTAAATCCAGAAAGAGAATGTTTACTAACAGAATAAAAAACTCATTTCCCTTTCAATAAATTAATACTCACTGAAGCCGTATCAGCATCTGGGAATCGCTTAAAAATTGATTGATCTGGAAACAAACCTGCTTCTGCTGCAATTGCATTAAAAACGTCGATTTCAACAATATATTGGTCAGAAAATCCGTGAGTAGCATCATAAGCTGTTGCGGGAGTTCGGCCTAAATTATTGGCAGTCAGTTTTGGATTTATGGTATGAAGTTCAATCAAAAGCAGACCAAATTTATGCACATATGGCGACCATTTTTGTAAATGTTCCAAAAGATTGTCCTCAACCAAATTGTTACTGATTCTCTTTCCTCTGTAAGCAAATGCACCTGTCGAAGTGCTGACTCTGTTTTCATGGATCTGTTTAGGTTCCTGCCAGATTCTGTTATGATCTAGAAAAGTTCTTACGTTCAAAAGGTCTTTTAAATCGATATTATAATTCTCCTTGAGATCATTTGCCAGTAAATCAGGACGGCCAATATCGCCCCAGATTACTTTTGCCCAAATATCAGCTTTTATAAGATTGGCTCTCGTTACTTTTAAAGCCGTTTGATTATAATCGGCACCAACTAAAAATAACGGATATTCATCGAGCATTTTTCCTCTCAAAGTCTGCCTGTCGATGACTTCAAAAATATGCTGCAGGAAAGCGCCATTTCCGCAGCCCATATCGAGAATTCCTTTGGGCTGTTCTTCAATAGGAAGATTAAAAAGTTTGATCAGAATTTCGTCAACCACTTTAAAATACGTATCATGAGCACCGCCGCTTCCCCAAACATTCATTTCACGATCGACGTGGATTTCGTTTTCACCTTCAGCGGTTCTTAAAACATCTGGATTTCCAAAAATGAGTTCTTCGGTTTTGGCGAATGTGGGCAGATAAGAAACTGTAACGCCGTAAGCGCTGGCTCTTTTGGCGAAAAATAAACCTGCTTCTGTAAATTGATAATTACCGTTTTTTTCGAGAAACCAACCCAAATGCACAAAAAAGTCTAATATCTTTTTAAAATTTTCTGGTGATTTATGAAACTCTTCGGGTCTGAAAGATGTTTCCATAAAATATTTATGAAACATTCCGTTCATGGCCAGCCGTACGATTGTGGGACCAATTAAATAACCTTCGATATGTTTTAAAATCTGCTCCTGTATGCTGTTTGTTAAAGGATCGGCAGAAGGTTTAATTCCGTATTTTGTTTTATATTTTTCGAAAATAACATTGAGTTTTTCAAACGGTGTATCTTCAAACAAACGCGGATGAAACTGAATCGACAATTGAAGCAGCGCCACAACATCTTCATATAAAGGAAAAAGTGAAAAAGCAATTTCCGTTTTTTCATTTACCGAAATCGTAATTTCCTGAGTTTTATTATCAACTTCATATTCCAGAAATCCCTGCGAAGCCAAAACTCTTAAACCAATATTTAGATAGCCTTCATTGGCATTAAAAATCGCTGTAAGTTCAGATAATTTTATCTGTTTCTGTTTTAAAATAAATTTTAAAACAGCTTTGTTTTGGAGTGCTATTGCCACTGGAGCAGTAACTAAACCATCTAGATGTTTGAAAATGGAACTTAAAAGTTGTGATTTATCGGTCATAGTACAAAAATGAAGGTTAGTTTAAAAATAGTGATTTTTTCTTACTTAATACATTTCATTTTGTATCTCAAGCGTAAGACGCACTGCTGTGCGTCTCTACAGATGATCTTGTGTATTATTGTTGTTTTGCCTCATTTTATTTCGTAGAGACGCACAGCAGTGCGTCTAAACAACGAATGTCCATAACAAATATTCCACAATTACACTGAACTCCAAACTGCGACTGCAAACTAAAAACTACCTATTCATAGCAATATAATCCGAAGGCGACATTGTAAAATGCTTCTGGAAATTACGTCCGAAACTGGTTTGCGATTTGTAACCTACCATTTCGGCGATTTCGTACATTTTGTAATTTTCGGTTAAAAGCAGTTCGGCAGCGCGTTTTAAACGCACAATATTGATCAGCTCATTCGGACTTAGATTCGAAATGTCTTTAATTTTTCGGTACAGAGTTGAACGGCTCATATTCATGATTTCGGCTAAAGATTCTACGCTCAAATCGGGATCGGTTATGTTTTTTAGGATTTCTTCATCGAGTTTTTTCAAAAACTTTTCGTCGGTTTTATTGTGCGCAATGCTTTTAATGTGCGAAAGCGGAGAACTTGCATAATAATTCATAATCTGTTTTCGGTTTTCGATCAAATTATGCGCTTGAACTTTTAAATAATCCATTGAGAAAGGTTTGGCGATATAGGCATCGGCACCCACTTCCAAACCATCAATTTGTGATTTCAGTGAGTTTTTCGCAGTAAGCAAAATCACGGGAATATGACTCGTTTCTAGATTCGTTTTGATTTCTTTACACAACGTGATTCCATCCATAACCGGCATCGAAACATCGCTGATAACGAGCTGAATGTTTTCGTTATGAATGATTTTCAATGCATTTTCGCCATTATCAGCTTTGAAAATAGTGTAATGCGAAGAAAGTTCGGTTGTAATAAAATGCAGTAAATCTTCATTGTCTTCTACGACAAGAATTTGTGTTTTTTCGTATTTGTTTTCAACCTCAACAATAGTTTCGGTTTCCATTTCTTCGATTTCAGGTTCATTATAAAACATAAATTCTTCTTCCTGACGAAGCGGTACTATAAGTTCAAAAATATTCAGTTGTACATCTGGAACCAATTGCAGATTTCCGTTGTGCAGTTGTGCCAGAGAATGTGCCAGAGAAAGTCCAATTCCCGTTCCCGAAGCGGTATCAGAATTATCGACCCTGAAAAACGGTTCGAAAATTTTATCTTTTAATTGAAACGGAATCAAATTCCCATCATTTTTTACAGTTAAAGTCAGTTTCTTTTCATCTCTAAAAAGCGTAATCGAAACTTTATCTTTTGAATATTTAATGGCGTTGTTCATCAAATTGCTCAGAATTTTTTTGAACGCTTCTTTATCCACAAAAGCAAAAATGTCTTTATCGCCCAGTTCAAGTTCAAACTCAATCCCGCGCTCTTCAATTAATTGGCTGAAACGCAAATGTAAATTCCGAACCATTGACGAAATATTGGCTTCTACGAAAGTAAGTTTCAAGCCGCCGATTTCGGATTTACGGAAATCCAATAATTCGTTTACCAGTTTTAGCAATCGTGAAGTATTTTTCTTCATGATCGAAAGATTCTGCGGCACTTCAACGGATTGATGTTCCATTACTAGAAGTTTTTCCAAAGGACCTTTTATAAGCGTAAGCGGTGTTCTAATTTCGTGCGCTACATTGGTAAAAAAGTCAATTTTGGCTTGATAGATTTCTTTTTCTTTTTCGTCATTTAGATGTTTTATTTTACGGTTATTTTTAATTTCAGTCAGATTATTAGAATAACGAATAACATAATATAATGAACCGCAAATGAGCAGAAAATAGAAAAAATACGCATAATTACTCGCCCAGAACGGAGGCAGAATTCTGATTTTAAGTTTCACTTCTTTACTCCAAACGCCAAAACTATTCAGCGATTTTACTTTAAAAACATAATCGCCTGGCGCTAATTCGGTAAAAAAGACTTTGTTGTTTCTTTCGAGATAAACCCAGTCGTTGTTTACATTTTCAAGCTGATACCAATATTCGGTTAGTTCTGGAGCGGTATAATTTAAAGAGGCAAATTCGAGATTAAATGATGCTTGATTGTTATCGAGTTGCAATTCGTCAATATGCGAAATCGAATTTGTAAGCGGAGAATCGGTTTCGTTAACATCAATATCTTTATTATTAATCTGAAGATTGGTAATAAAAATCGAAGGCGTGTATTTGTTTTTGGTGAAATTCTTCGGATTGAAGCTGATCATTCCGTTTAAGTTTCCAAAATACATATCGCCGTTTGTATCTTTAAAAGCCGATGCATAATTAAACTGATCGCTCAATAAACCATTTGCCGTTGTGTAGATTTTTACACCTTTATGATTCAGACTAAACTGTACAAGACCTTTTGAAGTCGTAAGCCATAAATTCTTATTGTTATCTTCTAAAATCGAATAGACCACATTGCTAGGAAGTCCGTTTTTGGTGGTGAATTTTTTAAACGTTCTTGTTTTTTTATCAAATAAATTCAGTCCGTTTTCGGTGGCAAACCAAAGATTTTTCGAACTGTCTTCAAAAATATAATTGATCGAATTGTTGCTGATGCCTTTTGTGTTTTTATAATCATAAATAAAAACTTCTCTTTTTCCTGATTTTGGATTGTAATAAAACAAACCATCGCGGTAACTTCCTGCCCACAGATTTCCGTCGCTGTCTTCTTTATAGGTTGTATAATGAGTGGTTTCTGGGAAAGTTTTCAAAATATCAAATGTATCTTTCTGTTCGTTGTAGCGATACAATCCCATTGTGGTTATAACAATTAATTCGTCTTTTTTAGTTTCATAAAAAGAAAAAATAAAATTGCTGTGCAGTCCGGTTGCTGGATTATTGGCGCTGTAATGTTTAATGACATTTCCCGAATTTCGGTCTAAAACATCCATGCCATGTTCAAAAGTTCCAATCCAGATTTTGTCTTTTCTAGGCATTAAAGCGTGAATATTATAGTACGAAACGCTGTTTGGACTTCCGTTTGGCAGATACGAAGTAAAAGTCTGCGTTTTTGGGTTGAATCGGTTTAAACCTGCATCTTCGGTACCAATCCATAAATCGCCATAATCGTCTTTGTGAATTTCTCTTACGGCGCTTCCGCTGATGGAGTTTTGACCTTTCTGCGGAAAATATTTTTTAAACTGTGTATATTGTTTTTGATGGTAATTAATACCGCCAAAATAAGTTCCTACCCAGATTCCGTTTTCTTTATCAATAGTAATGCAGTAAGCCGCATTATCTGAAATCGCATACGGATCGTTGTAATTTTTTCTAAGATTTACCGTCGTTTTGGTAATCAGGTTGCAAACGTAAATTCCAGATTCGCTGGCAATCCAAAGTTCACAATTGTCTTTCTTTTTGAACTGACGCACATAAACTGGTTTTTTTGATGAAAATTCTAGATTCGAAGTGGTTTTCTTTTGAATGTTATAAATCAAAACGCCATCGTCCTGCGTTCCAATCACGATATTATTTTTGTCCAAAGCATAAATTGTGGTAATTCTAAAATTGGAAGAATTGGCTGGAGGTGTAATCGGAATATTTTCAAACGAAAGACTTTCTTCAGAATAACGATATATTTTATTTAAAGAAGAAGCCCAGATTTCGCCGTTGGCATCGCGTGAAATCGAAGTAGCAATAAAATATTTGTTGGGGTTAAAAGTCTTGGTTTCCTTTTTAATGGTCGAATATTTATAAAGAATGTTTCCTGATACAAACCAGATATTTCCGTGTCTATCATGATTAATGTCGTTAATACGATCATTTATGGCTTCATTTAAAACCGTAAACTGATCATTTTTTTTATTGTATTGATACAAACCTTTATCGGTTCCCACCCAAATGATGCCTTTATATTCATGCAGTGACTGAATATAATTACTTCCTAAACTATGAATAGGATCGAGATTGCTTCGGTAGGTTTTAAAACGATAACCGTCAAATCGGTTTAAACCGTCTTTGGTTCCAAACCACATAAAACCATCTTCATCTTGTAAAGAAGTCAAAACGGTATTGTTAGAAAGTCCTTCTTCCACCTGAAAATGTTTAAAATAATATTCCTGCGCATGAATAAAATTTTGCGAAAAAATGAATAAAACTAATAAAAGAAAGAATTTACGCATAGCTGTGTTTTTTAGGATAAAATCGAGACTTCTGCAAATCGTGTCAATTTTCAACAAAATGTTGCAAGTCGCTATTTATTTGACCTTTTTTGTACAATTTGAATCATTTGAAATAGAAATTGACACAAATGAAGCATTTTATTTTGAATTTAAATCATCTACTTTGACATTTCAAATAAATCATATTGATAATTTTTAAGCTCAAAAAATATTGCATCAATAAAATAAAGTTTGAAAAAGTATATCATTAACAATTTTGCATCAAAATGAACGAATTATTATTAGCGGGCTTTTTAAAATTCTTATCGGCCCGAATTAGAGATGACTAAAATTTAAACCAATTTCCAACCAACCACAAAATGAAAACTATCTAAAATGAAAAATCAATGAAAACAAAGTTCACTCAAATTTTAAAGAAGAGATATTGCCTCTTGTTTTTCTTTAGTTTATTACTACAACAAACGTACGCACAGCAAATAACCATAACGGGAAAAGTGGCTTCTGCAACAGGAGAACCAATTCCGTTTGCCAATGTACTTGTTAAAGACACTAAAACAGGTGCCGTTACCGATTTTGACGGAAGATATAAAATTACAGCAGGAGCCAATCAAACGCTGGTTTTTAGCTCACAGGGATTTAAAACTACAGAAATTGCGATTAACAATAAAACAACTGTAGATGCCGTATTGGCCGAAGACGCTATGAAACTAGATGAGATAGTGGTAGTAGGTTACGGTTCTCAACAGAAAAAAGACCTTACAGGTGCGGTTTCTTTAGTAAAAGCCGAAGAAATCCAAAAACGTCAGGTTACAACAGTGGCCGACGGACTTCAGGGTTTGGTTACCGGAGTTAAAGTTCGAGGCGGTGGACGCCCTGGACAAGAAGCGAGTGTTGAAATCCGCGGACTTAAAAATCTTCAAAATACAAATCCATTATATGTTATTGATGGTATTGTGACTAGTGGGAATAGAGATTTTAACCCAAATGATATCGAAAGCATTCAGGTTTTAAAAGATGCCTCTGCAGCGGCAATTTATGGTTCCAGAGCAGCAAATGGTGTCATCATCATTACGACTAAAAAAGGTAAAAAAGGACCGCTTAAGATAGAAGTTTCTGCAAAAAGCAGTTTTACAGTTATGCCTCGTTACGATTTAATGGGAACTGAAGAGTTTGCAAAATACAACAACATGGCGTATGATAATGCAGGACTTCCAAGACAAAACCTAAATATGGCTGTCGATACAGACTGGCAGGATGCGGTTTTTAAAACTGGAATGATGCAGGATTATAATGCGAGTTTTTCTGGAGGAAGTGAAAATTCATCCTTTTTCATGTCTGGAAATTATTTTGGAAATGAAGGAACCGTGGTAGGAACAGATTTCGACAGAATTTCATTTCGTGTAAATTCAAGCGGTACAAAAGGAATTTTCAGCATTGGAGAAAACTTAGCAATTAGTAATGCAAAAACAGATGAAATGTCTGGAGCGCCAATTATTGATGTGTACAGAATGACACCAACCATTCCGCTTTACGATCCGTCTAATCCAGGTGGATATGGTTACGGAAAACAAGGTGTTGCCGATACATTTGGTACCAATCCTCTGGCACTTGCTGATTTTTCAAATACAATCAATCAAAATTTCAGAATTAGAGGAAATATCTGGTCTGAATTAAAATTTGCTCCATGGTTAAAATACCGTTTCAACTTTGGATATGAAACTAGTTTTGATTCGTATAAATACATGAGAAAAGTGGGTAACTGGACATTAAACCAGCCTATAGATCCATCTATTACCAATCAAAACAAAGCAAGATCTGAAACAATGTTATTTGAAAATACATTGACTTTCAAAAAAGAATTTGGAAAACATGATGTTACGGTTTTAGTAGGTCAGACTTTCCAAAAAGATAAATATGACATTATTTACGGAGAAAAGAGAAATCTTCCAATCAATTCAGGAACAGGGCAATATTATGAGGTTTTAAACCAAGGAAATTCGCCGGTTGTTGGAGGTTATATTAACGAAGCGGCACTTGCTTCTTATTTAGGAAGAATAGAATACAATTATGATAACCGTTATTTGTTTAATGCTGTTTTAAGACGCGATGGTTCATCAAGATTCAGTGATGCAAACAAATGGGGGAATTTCCCTTCTCTTTCTGCAGGATGGAGAGTAAGCAACGAATCGTTCTTTAAATCTCAGTTTATTAAAGATTTAAAATTAAGAGCAAGTTATGGTGAATTAGGTTCTGGTAATATTGGAAATTACGAATACAAAAGCTTTGTTAACAATTTCGGACAAATTGTATTAGGTAAAGACCAAACGTTATATCCTTCTGCAGCTCAGGTAAAATTATCAAATGAGCAATTGCGTTGGGAGAAATTGAAACAAACCAACTTTGGTTTAGATCTTGGCGTTTTAAATAATGATCTTCGTCTTACTGCCGATTATTTTATCGCTCGTACAGAAGATGTATTATTTGGTTTCCCAATTTTATTAACGACTGGAAACGATGGAGGAAATCCAATTTCGAATGCGGCAACAGTTGAAAATAAAGGTTTTGAAATTGAATTGGCTTATAGCAAAAAAATCAATGATTTCTCATTTAATGCTTCTGTAAACTTTACAAAAATTAACAACAAACTCGTTTCATTAGGTAACGGACAAAATGAAAATATTTCAGGAAATACCATTACTAGAGCAGGAATGCCAGTAGGAATGTGGTATGTGTTGCAAACTGATGGATTGTTCCAAAACCAGCAAGAAATCAACAACTACAAAAATGCAGAAGGAAAGGTAATTATGCCAAATGCTGTACCGGGTGATATTCGTTTTAAAGATGTTAACGGCGACGGACAAATTACAAGTGCTGATAAAGATATTGTAGGAAGTCCTTGGCCTGAATTTGAAATGGGATTCAACGCAGGAGCAGAATACAAAGGTTTTGATTTTTCTATGAACTGGATTGCTTCTCATGGAGCTACTGTTTATAACGGATTTAGAAGTGTTGTGGATCGTTTTGATGACAACAGTAACTACAGAAGAGGGATTCAGCCTTGGACACCAGAAAATCCAAATACTGATTTTCCTAGAGTTACAAAAGGTTCTACTTTAAATTCAAGAGGAGACAGCGACCGTTTCTTAGAAAATGGAGATTTCATTAGACTTAAATACATTGGATTTGGATATAACTTACCAGAAACAGTGTTGAAAAACTCAGGTATTTCGAGAGTAAGATTAAGCCTTTCAGCACAAAATATTATTACGATCACGAAATATAAAGGTTTAGATCCTGAATTTACAAACAGTAATATTTTTGAAAGAGGCTTTGATAATGGTGCCTTCCCAAATCTTAAGACCTATTCTTTTGGTGTTGACTTTAGCTTTTAATTTTAAAAAACAGCATAATGAAAAAAATAATAATAATAACCGCAGCTTTTTTAGGTCTTGTTTTTACAGCTTGTGAAAATGAATTAGACTTAAACAGCCCAAATGATATCACAACAGATCAGTATTGGAAAACAGAAAGTGATGCACAATCTGGTGTTAATTCAATTTATGCCATGTTTTACAAAGATGGTTTGTGGGCAAGATGGATGTATTTTCGCTTAGACCTAACTTCTGATGAAGGATATAGCGTAAGTCCGTGGACAGAATTAGCAGACTGGACAAGATTCAATTACATCAATTATAATTTCTGGGAAGGAAACGCAGTAACGTGGAGAGATACTTACAAAGCGATTTTTAGATGTAATCAGGTTTTAGCAAATGTGCCGAATATCACTTTTCAAAATGAAGATGATAAAAAGAAAATCATTGCTCAAGCAAAGTTTTTCAGAGCCTTACATTACTATTATGCAGCAGTAATCTGGGAAGATATTCCACTGGTTTTAGATCCGTCTACACCAGCAGATTTACCTCAGCAGAAAAAAGTAACTGAAATCTGGGCTCAAATCGAAAAAGACTTAAATGAATCGTATGAAGATTTACCTGGCAGCTGGTCAGCTGACCAATTGGGAAGACCTGATAAAGGTGCCGCAAAAGCTTTTATGGCAAAAGTATATATGCAGCAGCACAAATGGACAGAAGCAAAAGGCGCTCTGGAATATTTAATTACAGGAGCAGGAGCGAAGTACAGTTTAGTGTCTAATTACAGAGACAATTTTACAGATGTAAATGAAAACAACAGCGAATCAGTTTTTGAAATTCAATTTGGAGATCAAAGAAAAGGAGGAACTGGAGAAGATCAAAATGCAGCAGTTTCCAGTAACCGTTGTCAGTTTTTTGCACCAAGAGGAATTGGATGGTCAGACGGACAAGCTCGTTTTTGGTTAGTAAATGCTTTCAAAGAAGAGAAAAACAAAGATGGTAACCTAGATACTCGTTTAAGATGGACTTTGTACTATCCTGATTTATTAGCTGATTTTGGAGATAAAACATACGATAGAAACTGGGAATGGAATAACAACGAAGCATGGTTTAGAAAAGGAAGCCGTGATTATTACAGAAATAATGAAGATTACTACAGCCAGGTAAACTATAGATTAGTTCGTTACGCTGATATTTTATTGCGTTACGCCGAAGTTTTAAACGAATTAGGAAAAACATCAGATGCTTACCAATATGTTGATATGGTAAGAGCCCGTGTGAATATGAACACATTAGCAACTGCTCACCCAGAAATTGGAACCGACCACGATAAATTCTTAGAACGTTTAAAAATGGAAAGAGTTTTAGAATTATGTGGCGAAAGTGTGCGTTGGGAAGATTTAAAACGTTGGGGAGATTTAAACTCTCAAGCTTCTGTTGATAAAATTGCACTTCGTGATCCTGACTTTAAAAACTTTACAGTAGGGAAAAATCACAGAATGCCAATTCCACAAGTTGACGTAGACAATAATCCAAATCTGGATCAAAATTCTGGATATTAAAATTAATTTTTAGGGAATCAGACGATCAATCTGATTCCCTTATCATAAAAGAACAATTGTTCATAATATAAACAACATTTATAATGAGAAAGGTAAAATTGTGTCTGACATTTATGTTAGCAGGGCTGGTATTGCTTAGCTGCAACAACAAAAAAAGTAATCCCGAAGACAAGAAAAGTGAAACCGCTTCAGTAGAAAAAAGAGAAATTTGGACAAAAGATCAGGCCAATAAATGGTATGCAGCACAACCTTGGTTAGTAGGCGCGAATTATTCTCCTAGCACAGCTATAAATCAATTAGAGATGTGGCAGGAAGATACTTTTGATCCAAAAAGAATCGATCAGGAATTGGGCTGGGCAGAAGGTCTTGGGATGAATGTAATGCGTGTGTATTTGCACGATTTATTGCACCAGCAAGATGCAGAGGGACTTTACAAGCGCATGGATACTTTTTTAGGAATTGCTGATAAACACCACATTAAAATACTTTTTGTTTTATTTGAT
This sequence comes from Flavobacterium endoglycinae, assembly GCF_017352115.1. Classification (NCBI taxonomy): domain Bacteria; kingdom Pseudomonadati; phylum Bacteroidota; class Flavobacteriia; order Flavobacteriales; family Flavobacteriaceae; genus Flavobacterium; species Flavobacterium endoglycinae. The sequence continues at coordinate 1,280,498 of NZ_CP071448.1, read as the reverse complement.
TCTTGCTGGGATCCGTTTCCTGCTTTAGGAAAACAACGCGCTCCCAAACCGCATACACACAATTCAGGATGGGTTCAAAGTCCGGGGCAAAAAGTGCTTCAGGATAAAACACAATATCCTCGTTTAGAAAAATACGTAAAAGAAACTGTAGCAAAATTCAAAGACGATAACCGTATTTTAGGATGGGATGTTTGGAACGAACCAGACAACATGACGGGGCCATCTTACGAAAAAGTAGAAATTAAAAACAAAGTCGATTTGGTTCTGCCTCTTTTAAAAGATGCTTTTGGATGGGCGAGAGAAAGCAATCCATCGCAGCCATTAACTTCTGGAGTTTGGGTTGGCGATTGGAGTGACGAAGCTAAAATGGCACCAATGCACAAAATGCAGATCGAACAATCAGATATTGTTTCCTTCCACAATTACAACACACCAGCAGATTTCGAAAAAGTAATCAAACAATTACAGCGTTACGGAAAACCATTGTTGTGTACAGAATACATGGCAAGACCAAACGGAAGTACTTTCGAAGGATTTTTATCAATTGCCAGAAAATACAATGTGGGTATGATCAATTGGGGATTTGTGGACGGAAAAACACAAACCAAATACGCTTGGGACAGCTGGACTAAAACCTATACAGCAGAACCAAAAGTATGGTTCCACGAAGTACTTCATACAGACGGAACACCATACATCAAAGCTGAAACTGATTTCATTAAAAAAATGACAGCTGAGGCGAATAAAAGTTAATTAGAGAATGTGTCAATTTGATAATTAGAAAATTATTTTGCCACATTCGATAGCTATCGGGATTCATAGATTAAAATGATTTTTTTCAAACATAGCCCAAGGTTTCAACCTTGGGAACACGGCGTGCGGAAATTCATTGCGTACCCAAGGTTTCAACCTTGGGCTATGTTTTATGTTGCAGCAGAAAAAAATCATTTTTAATCCTTTTAATCTGTGGCAAATAAAAAAGTAGTGAAAATTAGTGGAATTAGTGGCAACATTTTAATACCAAGCAACATGAAAAAAAACACCATAAAAAAACTCCTTTTAATAACAGCAATCGTGATCGGATTTTCTGCGAAAGCACAACAACCAGATCCGCCGGGACAAGTAAAAGGAAATGGAAAACCAAAAAATGAAGCCTATCTTTTTGCGCACATGACGCACAATGATTACGGCCGATTGTATTATTCGGTTAGTTTAGATGGTCTTCATTGGGAAAACCTCAACAGCGGAAAACGCGTTTTTGAAGAATACAAAGGACATCCGGATATCTGCAAAGGACCAGACGGAAAATATTACATCGCAGGAAATACAAGCGATGATGCAAAAAGTATCAATATCTGGGTTTCAGACGATTTAATTACTTGGAAAAAACATTCCGATTATACACCCGATTTAAAAAGTACACCCGATTATTCAAACGCTTTACAGCGAATTGGAGCACCAAAATTATATTATGATGAACCTTCTCAAAAGTTTATCATGACGTGGCATACACCACATTTAGAAGGAACAAAAGAAGACGGAGAACGTTATTGGGCAAGTCAGCGAACGTTATATGTTTTATCTAAAGATTTAAAAACATTTGAAGGACCACCAAACCGTTTATTCGATTGGGATATGGGAACGATTGATGTATTTATCCGTAAAGTCGGCGATTCTTACTACGCTGTAATTAAAGACGAAACGTATCCAACTTTGTATTGGACAACTGGAAAAACCATCCGAATTGCCAAATCAAAATCCCTTTTAGGACCTTATTCTTTGCCCCAGCAATCTATCAGTCCAAACTTTAGAGAAGCGCCAATGTTGATTCCTTCTCCAGATGATAAAATATGGTACATGTATTACGAACAATACCCAGGAGTTTCATACGGATTATCGATTGCAGATAACCTAAACGGACCTTGGTTTCAAGCCTCTGGCTACACCTTTTTCTCAGATTGGGACAAATACAGTTTTCCAGAAAAAGTACGTCACGGCTGTATGATTACAATCTCTAAAAAAGAATACGATAATCTGGTAAAGAAATTCGGTATTACAAAAAAGTTATAAAGTATGAGTTATGAGTTATGAGTTGAGGTCGTACGTTTTTTGAGTTAATAAAACAAAGATTATTTAATCGGAAATAAAATAATTAATAACCCAACTCATAACTTCTAATTCATAACTCATAACTAAAAAATAAGGTTAGTTAATGTTAGTGTTTGAGAATTACCAGGCACTGTGGATATTGCCTGGTAATTTGTTTTATGAGTAACAAAAAAGAAATGGCAGTGAGAGTAAAATTACTGCACAAAAACAATAAAGATGATTAAAAAAACTACAGTTTTAGCGGCACTTTTTTTAAGCTGTATGGTTCATGCACAATGGAAACCGCAGGGAGATAAAATCAAAACAAAATGGGCAGAACAGGTCGATGCGAAAAAACCGTTACCTGAATATCCCCGTCCGATTATGGAGCGAAGCCAATGGAAAAACCTGAATGGATTATGGAATTATGCCATTCAAGAGTTTGGAAAAACAGCGCCTTCAAAATATGATGGGCAGATTTTGGTTCCGTTTGCAGCAGAATCCAGTTTGTCTGGTGTTATGAAAGAAGTAGGTTCTAAAAACGAACTTTGGTACGAAACTAATTTCTCGATTGAATCTGGCTGGAATGGTAAAAATATCCTCTTGCATTTTGGTGCAGTTGACTGGAAAACAGAAGTTTTTATTAACGATATAAAAGTTGGTTCACATACTGGCGGATACACACCATTTTCATTTGATATTACACCTTTTATCAAAAAAGGAAGTAATCAGAAATTGGTTGTAAAAGTTTGGGATCCTTCAAACGATGGGCCTCAGCCAAGAGGAAAACAAGTTAAAAATCCAGAAGGAATCTGGTACACACCAGTTACCGGAATCTGGCAGACGGTTTGGATTGAACCGGTTAATGCTAAAAGTATTGCTTCATTACACACCACACCCAATATCGACCAAAATACGATCAGCATAAAAGCAGATGTGTCTGGAGCAGAAAAAGGAGATGTAGTAGAAATTTCAGTTTTTGATAATGGAAATGAAATTGCCAAAGAAAAAGCAGTTGTTGGCGAAAGCAATGATATTGTTTTAAATACACCAAAATTATGGAGTCCCGAAAATCCATTTTTGTACCAGACAAAAGTTCGATTAATCAGTAAAAATAAAATAGTTGATGAGGTGAAAAGTTATTTCGCCATGCGTAAAATCTCATCCAAAAGAGACGAAAACGGCATCATGAGAATGCAGTTGAATAACAAAGACTATTTCCAATTCGGGCCTTTAGATCAAGGCTGGTGGCCAGACGGATTATATACGGCACCAACTGACGAAGCTTTAAAATACGATATCATCAAAACAAAAGAATTAGGTTTTAATATGATTCGTAAACACGTAAAAGTAGAACCAGAACGCTGGTACACGCATTGCGACCAGTTAGGGATTTTGGTTTGGCAGGATATGCCAAGTGGAGACGATCAGCCGATCTGGCAGAACAAAAAATACTTCGATGGAACAGAATTACAACGTTCGCCAAAATCAGAAGAAATCTATAAAAAAGAATGGAGAGAAATCATGGATCATTTGTATTCCTATCCAAGTATTGTGGTTTGGGTTCCGTTTAACGAAGCTTGGGGGCAATTCAAAACCGTCGAAATTACAGAATGGACCAAAAATCACGATCCAAGCCGACTAACGAATTCTTCAAGCGGAGGGAATCATTTCCAAACCGGAGATATTTTAGATTTACATAATTATCCTGGACCAGAAATGTATTTGTATGATGCCAGAAGAGTTACCGTTTTAGGCGAATACGGCGGAATCGGTCTTCCTTTAGAAGGACATTTATGGAGAGCAAATGACAATTGGGGTTACGTCAAATTTAAAAATCAGGCAGAAGTTACTGCAGAATATACTAAATATGCTCAAATCCTTAAGAACTACGTCAAAACTGGATTTTCGGCAGCAGTTTACACCCAAACAACCGATGTTGAAGGCGAAGTAAACGGTTTCATGACCTACGATAGAAAAGTAGACAAAATGGATTTCAAAGCTGTAAATAAAATTAATACTGAGGTTATTAATGCACTAAATAAATAATTTTTAAACACATAGAAACATAGGTTTTTTCTAAGTGATGAAAAAAGTTTTAAGAAGAACTAGTTTCCACACATAGCAGGATGTTAAAAAAAAACGCATGCTAACAGCTTTGTTAAAGTTTCAAAATTTGGCAAAGCTTAGCAAAGATGTTTGTACACAAACAAAGCAAACATAGCCCAAAGTTTCAACTTGGGTTCACAAAGATTACCAGCATTGCTATGTTTATTTAAACAAGTGAAACGCCTTTTTTACAGATAAAAAAACTATGTTTCTATGTGTTAAAAAAATTAAGCCAAAAACAATAAAATGAAAAAACACCTAATTCTTTTGCTGCTTACCACAATAAGTTTTGCACAGCAGAAAACCTTCACCAATCCCATTCTTCCATCAGGAGCAGATCCTTATAGTACCTATTATAAAGGATATTACTATTACACGAATACACTGGGGAATAAATTGACTTTATGGAAAACAAAAGACCTTTCGGACATTAAAAATGCAGAAAGTAAAGTTATTTGGACACCGCCAAAAGGAACGGATTATTCAGCTGAAATATGGGCGCCGGAATTTCATATCATAAACGGAAAATGGTATTGCTATTTCGCTGCAGATAACGGCGACAACAACAATCACAGAATGTATGTTTTAGAAAACAAATCATCAGATCCGTTTAAAGGCAATTTTGAATTCAAAGGAAAAATCGCTGCCAAAACCGATAAATGGGCCATTGACGGAAATGTATTCGAACATAAAAAACAATTGTACATGATTTGGGCCGGCTGGGAAGGCGATACTAACGGACAGCAGAATATCTACATCGCCAAAATGAAAAATCCGCTGGAAATTGAAGGAGATCGAGTTATGATTTCTTCACCCACAAACGATTGGGAAACACACGGCGCCTTGCATGATGATGTAAATCCAGCACAGGTAAATGTAAATGAAGGGCCTCAGTTTTTAGAAAAAAACGGAAAAGTTTTCATCGTGTTTTCGGCAAGCGGATGCTGGACAGATTTCTATTCTTTAGGATTGTTGACATTTAACGGCGGAGATAATTTATTAGAGGCTTCGGCATGGAAAAAATCACCTCACCCCATTTTTAAACAATCCGATAAAAATAAAGTGTACGCTCCGGGACACAATTCATTTTTTAAATCTCCAGATGGAAAAGAAGACTGGATTTTATACCACGCCAATTCTAATCCGGGAGAAGGATGCGGTAACAAAAGATCACCAAGAATGCAGAAAATAGAATGGGATGCCAACGGATTTCCAGTTTTGGGAGAACCGGTAAGTGAAGGAATTAAATTGGCAATTCCGTCGAAATAATAGCAACTTTTAATATTCGTAAAAATGAAAAATATTCAAATCGCTGCGGTTGTAATGCTTGCACTTTTTCAATTTAGTTGTAAAGACAATAAAAAAGAAGAAACTTCTACAAAAGACAATACAGAAATCCAAACTGATTCTGTAAAAACAGTTTTAGAAACTAAAAATTTTGATACTATAATCGATGGTAAAAAAGTGAGTTTGTACTGGATTGAAAACAAAGGCATAAAAGCCGCTTTTACCAATTACGGAGGAAGGTTAATCGGACTTTGGGTTGCGGATAAAAACGGAAAACAAACCGATGTAGTAGTGGGAATGAACAGTGCAAAAGGCTTTAAAACTTCTACAGAACCTTATTTTGGAGCTACAATTGGAAGAGTTGGAAACCGAATTGGAAAAGGGAAATTTACTTTAGAAGGAAAACAATATCAGGTTCCGCTGAATAATGGAAAAAATGCTTTGCATGGCGGCATAAAAGGTTTTCAGGATGTAGTTTGGAATGCTGAAAAAACAGATGAAAAAACATTGGCATTCACGTATGTTTCACCAGACGGCGAACAAGGTTTTCCGGGGAATTTATCGGTAAAAGTAACCTATACACTTACTGATGATAATTCGGTTAAAATGGAATACGAAGCAACTACTGATAAAACTACGATTGTCAATTTAACCAATCACGCCTTTTTTAATTTAAATGGAGAAGGAAGCGGGACAATCTTAAACCACGAATTACAAATTTATGCCAACGAATTTACGCCAGTTGACGAAGGTTTAATTCCGAGCGGTGAATTAAAACCGGTAAAAAATACCGTATTTGATTTTACTTCAAAACATACTATTGGTGAAAGAATTGAAACCAAAGACGAACAGTTAACATTCGGAAAAGGTTACGATCACAATTACGCCCTAAACGTAACCAAGAAAAATGGACTAAATCATGCGGCAACAATTTCAGGAGATAAATCGGGAATCACATTGGATATTTATACTCAGGAACCGGGATTACAGTTTTACAGTGGTAATTTCATGCAGTCTAAAAACACCTTTAAATCAGGAGCAAAAGATGATTTTAGAACAGCATTTGCTTTAGAAACACAGCATTTTCCAGATGCCATAAACCAGCCTAAATTCGCTCCGATTGTTTTAAAACCGGGAGAGAAATACCATACAGTTTCTTATTATCAGTTTTCTGTGAAAAAATAATTTAACCGCAAAGAAACGCAAGGAATTGCGCAAAGGTCGCTAAGTTTTTATTACTTTTTGTCATCCTGAGCGAAGTCGAAGAAACGCAAAGTTTAGCAAATTACGAGTTCCTCTAAATGACAAAAAAATGAAGAATAGCTTTGTGCCCTTCGACTTCGCTCAGGGAGACAAAAAGACTTTGCACCCTTTGCGTAATTCCTTGCGCTCTTTGCGGTTAAAAAATGTACCATCAAAATCAATAAAAAATGAAAAAGACACTATCTATAATAACGTTGCTTTGTGTTTTCGCAGCCTGTTCACAGGAAAAAAACACAGACCAACCAAAAGAAACAAAAGCCAATACAATTTTGTTAGCAGATCCAACCATCTTCTACAACAACGGATTGTATTATTTATACGGAACGACAAGCGGCGATTTTCCAAACGGCGAAGGATTTCAAGTCTATACCTCATCAGATTTAAAAGATTGGAAAGGCCCTGTGGGAGCACAAAGCGGACTGGCTTTTAAAAAAGGAGATGCTTTTGGAGACAAAGGTTTCTGGGCTCCGCAGATTCTTCAGTATCAAAATAAATTTTACATGATTTATACCGCAAATGAAAACATTGCATTTGCCACAAGCAATAGTCCGTTAGGGCCATTTAAAAACGAATCCAAAGAACCGATCATTAAAACCGGAAACCAGATTGATCCTTTTATTTTTATTGATGAAGACGGAAAAAAATACCTGTATCATGTCCGCTTAACAAACGGAAACCGAATTTTTGTGGCTGAAATTAACGATGATTTTCAAAGTATAAAACCAGAAACGTTAACCGAATGTATTTCTGGAGTTCTGCCTTGGGAAAACACACAAAATGTAAGCTGGCCAGTTACAGAAGGACCAACGGTTGTAAAACACAACAGTTTGTATTACATGATTTATTCGGCTAATGATTTCAGAAATATTGATTATGCTGTTGGTTATGCCACCAGTAAAAGTCCGCTTGGACCTTGGGAAAAAGCTACAGACAGCCCAATCATCAGCAGAAAAAATACCAATCAAAACGGAATCGGACACGGCGACGTTTTCTGGGATAAAAATAACAAAATGCATTATGTGCTGCATACTCATTACAGCGCAAGCGGTGTTTCTCCAAGAAAAGCAGGAATGATTTCAATAGAATTCAAAGACGGTAAAATTGTGGCAGATCCGACCAGTTTTCAGTTTTTGAATGTGAAATAATCGCTTTGTAAGTATAAACTTTCAGATTTAAAAAATATTGGCTAAGTTTGCCAAAGATTAATTTTAATCTGAATATTTATTTAGTTAAAATAAAATGATCTCTAAATTCTTTATCGTAAGAGTTTAGAGATCATTCGTTTAAAATACATATAAAAGCAATGGATCATTTTTCTGAATATGAAAAAATGCCTGAAAACTTTAATCAGTATGGGCAGAATGAAAAGCTGATTAAAGACATGAACAGGTTGAAATGGGTAGTGACAGAAAAAATACACGGAGCCAATTTTAGTTTCGTTTATCAAAATAGGAATTTACAATTTGCAAAAAGGAAAGATCTTTTAAAATGGAGTGATGATTTCTTTGGCTTCCAAACTGTTGTAAACGAAATAGAAACTCGCATCATATCTCTTTTTGAACAATTTAGTATTGATTTTAAAGCCGATAAATATATTATTTATGGTGAACTCTTCGGTGGACATTATCCGCATCCAGATGTAGTTCCTAATCCAAATGTGCAAGCTATTCAAACAGGAGTGTATTATTCGCCGGAAGTTCGGTTTTGTGCTTTTGATATGGCTTTTGAAAAAGACGGTAAAAAAGAATATCTCGATTATGAACTTGCTGTGTCATACTTCGAGAAATTTGCTGTTTTTCATGCTCAAATCCTCTTTGCAGGAAAATTGAATGAAGCTATGGAATTTAATAAAAGAATAAATTCAACAATTCCTGCTTTGCTCAATCTGCCTGCCGTAGAACAAAATCTAATTGAAGGAATTGTATTAAAACCCTTAAAACATAACGGGCTTATTCATGATGAAGAAAGGCCTATAATAAAACTAAAGAACACTGAGTTTAAAGAGCAAAAATTCCATCAGGCACAAAATTGGTCGTATATTCCTAAGGTTTCTTCGTACTCAGAAGAACTGGCTTTTTTAATTGACGATCTCAGAAATTATATAACAGAGAACAGATTAAACAGTGTATTGTCAAAAATTGGAGCCATAGATTTTAAAAATCCAGAAAGAATGCAAAACATTTACGATGAATTTATTGAAGATGTATTGCTGGATTTCAATCTGCAAAAATGATAAGATTTTAGATGAAATTTCGGTTCAGCAGAAAGAATGGATTACTGATAGAATCCGTCCCGAAATTATTATTTTAGTTGGAAATCGTTCTTCGGTATCATAAAAAATGTTTCTTGTTGTGAAACAGAAATTAACTTAAAAAGCTTCTTTTTACTCTAACGATTTACTAAAAACATTCTAAATCCGTTGTTGGTCGAAATAATGATTATTAAAATAGTAATTTACATTAATATTGTGTTGTTCCTATTTTAATAATGTGTTATTAATCACCGCACGATGAAAAATGTTTTTCTCTTTTTGTGTTTGTTCTGCATCACATCTTCAATTAATAGTCAAAAAAATGTAAAAGCTCCAGAGCCGTTTGGACCGCTTCCAACACAGAAACAACTGGATTGGCAGGAAATGGAATTTTATGCTTTTGTGCATTTTTCGTTAAACACTTTTACCAATAAAGAATGGGGTTACGGCGATGAATCTCCAGCCTTATTTAACCCGACGAATTTAGATGTTCGTCAGTGGGCACGTATTGTAAAAGCAGCCGGAATGAAAGGAATAATTCTCGTTGCCAAACATCATGACGGATTCTGTTTATGGCCGTCGGCTTATACAGAACGTTCGGTGAAAAATTCACCGTGGAAAAATGGAAAAGGCGATTTGGTAAAAGAACTCGCTGCGGCCTGTAAAGAATATGATTTAAAATTAGGGTTGTACCTTTCTCCTTGGGACAGAAACCATGCTGAATACGGAAAACCTGAATATATCACCTATTTCAGAAACCAGCTGAAAGAATTATTGACGAATTACGGAGATGTTTTTGAAATGTGGTTTGACGGAGCAAATGGCGGTGACGGTTACTATGGCGGAGCAAATGAAACTCGAAAAATCAATACATTAGAATATTACAATTGGGACGAAACGTATAAACTAATTTACAGTATTGCTCCAAAAACGTTGGTTTGGGGAATTGGCCCATCAGAAGCCAGATGGATTGGAAATGAAGAAGGACGCGCCGGAAAAACAAATTGGTCACTTTTACGCCAGAAAGATGAATTAGCTGGAAAAGTACATTATACCGAATTTATGTCGGGACATGAAAATGGCGAAAAATGGGTTCCAGGCGAAGCCGATGTTTCAATACGACCGGGATGGTTTTATCATGCGACAGAAGACGATAAAGTGCGTCCGCTGGATGAAATGGTCGATATTTATTATGAATCAATCGGAAGAAATGCTACTTTATTATTGAATCTTCCGGTTGACAGAAGAGGTTTGGTTCATGAAAATGACGAAGCCCGATTAAAAGAATTAGTATCTACCATAAAAGCCGATTTTAAAACCGAACTATTAGCCGGAAGTAAAATTTCTGCCGATAATGTGAGAGGAAACAGTATAGAATTTGCAGCAAAAAATGTCGCAGATGGAAATAAAAAAACGTACTGGGCAACAGACGATACTATCAACACAGCTTCTATTACTTTTGAATTTGATAAACCAACTGCCGTAGATCGTATTCTTTTGCAAGAAGACATTGCTCTTGGACAAAGAGTAAAATCGTTTAATGTTGAGGTGAAAGTCGATGGAAAATGGAAAACTGTGGCAGCAGAAACGACCATTGGTTACAAAAGAATTTTAAGAATCGAAAGAGTGGAAGCATCAGCTATCAGAATCAATATTACGGATTCGAAAGCAAGTATTGTAATCTCGACTATTCAGGCTTATAATGCGCCTACTTTTGTGCGTATGCCTGAAATCAGCCGTGACCGAAATGGTGATGTTACCTTAAAATCAGAAGAAGGAAATCCTATTTATTATACGGTTGATGGAACCAATCCAACCGAAAAAAGTACCTTATATAAAGGTGTATTCCGATACAATAAAGCCGTTCAGATAAAAGCCATTTCTTTTAATGATACAGAAAAAATAAGAAGTGCTGTGAAAACTGCAAAATATGGTGCTTCTAAAGAAAACTGGAAAATCAGCAAAGTATCAAGCGGTGATTTAAAATCAGCAGACCGAATTATCGATGGAAATCCAAATACAGAATGGGCTTTTGGTAGTGAAGAAAACAAATTGCCGCAGGAAATTACAATCGATATGGGAACCGTTTTAACTATAAATGGTTTTACGTATTTGCCACAGCAGGTTGGCCACAATTTGAATTTGATTTCCAATTACGAATTTTACACCAGCACTGATAATGTAACATGGAAACTACAGTCGCAGGGAGAATTTTCGAATATCAAACACAATCCAATCGAGCAGGTTAAAACTTTTAAGAAAACCAAAGCAAGATATATTCGTTTCGTGGCGACATCAGGAGTGGCAAAGACATCAACGGTTTCTATCGCTGAAATAAACGTAATCGAAACGCCGTAATCCAGTTTTGGATTGGAATGATTTTGCTTAAAGTTACAAATTTTGTCCTATAGCGAAGCTTACAGGTTATTAGTCGAATTTTTGATTATTTACATTATGTAATATTTAATTTTATACTAAATAATTACAACAACAGGCAAATGATTAAAGAAAGTATAAATTTCAAAGAAGCAGGAAAGTTCGAAGAAACGCGTTTTGAAAAAATACATAATGTTATTTTCGAATCGTCTAAAGAAGCTTCGATTTTAGTAGCTCAAGAAATAGCCAATATCATTCAGAGAAAAGAAGAATTGAACGAGCCTTGTGTTTTAGGTTTGGCAACAGGATCTTCTCCTATAAAAGTATACGAAGAATTAGTTCGTCTTCATAAAGAAGAAGGATTGAGTTTTGCAAATGTAGTTACCTTCAACTTAGATGAGTATTATCCAATGGATAAAAATGATATTCAAAGTTACTGGTATTTCATGCATGAGCACCTTTTTAATCATGTTGACATTCAGCCTCAAAATATTAATATTCCTGACGGAAGCATCAGCAATGAAGACCTTCAGCAATATTGCATCGATTATGAAATGAAAATCAAAGCATACGGCGGATTGGATTTTCAGCTTCTTGGAATTGGAAGAACAGGACATATTGGGTTCAACGAACCGGGATCTCACGTTAATTCTGGAACCAGAAGCATTACATTAGATCATTTAACGCGTGTTGATGCGGCATCCTCTTTCTTAGGAATTGACAATGTGCCTAGAAAAGCGATTACAATGGGAATTGGTACAGTAAAAAATGCCAAAAGAATTGTACTTCTTGGATGGGGAATCAGCAAAGCATCTATTATAAAGAAAACAATCGAAGGTGAAATTTCATCTCGAGTTCCGGCTACGTATTTACAGCAGCACAACAACACAACTTTTGTATTAGACACGGAAGCTTCATCGGAATTAACGAGAGTAAAAACGCCTTGGTTAGTAAAATCAGTAATCTGGACAGACGAATTAAAGCTGAAAGCTGTGGTTTGGTTAAGCGAATTGACTAAAAAGCCTTTCCTTAAACTTACTGATAAAGATTACAACGATAACGGAATGTCAAGCGTACTGACTGAAGAAGGAACTGCATACGATTTGAATATTAAAATGTTCAACAAAATGCAGCAAACGATTACAGGATGGCCGGGCGGAAAACCAAATGCTGATGATACGTACAGACCGGAACGTGCAACTCCGGAGAAAAAGAGAATTATCATTTTTAGTCCACACCCTGATGATGATGTTATTTCGATGGGAGGAACTTTTGACAGATTGGTAGAGCAGGGGCACGATGTGCATATTGCGTACCAGACTTCAGGAAATATTGCGGTTTCAAACGAAGAAGCTTTAAAATTTGCTGAAATTACAAAAGCATTAAATCCTGAATCTACAGAAGCGGATACGATTATCAACTTCCTAAAAAACAAAAAAAGCAACGATGTCGATTTGCTTGAAGTGAGAAAACTGAAAGGTTTAATTAGAAGAAGTGAATCTTTAGGAGCAACACGATATTTAAGCGTGCCAGATTCTAACGTAAATTTCCTTGACCTGCCATTTTACGAAACAGGAACGGTTAAGAAAAATAATCTTGGCGAAGCCGATATCCAGATTATGTGTGACATTATCGAAAGAATCAAACCGCACCAGATTTATGCAGCCGGAGATTTAGCAGATCCGCACGGAACACACAAAGTTTGTCTGGACAGTTTGTTTGAAGCTTTAAAAAGATTAAAACACAAATCGTTTATGGATGACTGCTGGGTTTGGTTGTACAGAGGTGCTTGGCACGAATGGGAATCATACCAAATTGAAATGGCAGTTCCTATGAGTCCGGATCAGGTACTTAAAAAACGTCACGCCATTTTCTTCCACCAGTCACAAAAAGATGGTGTAATGTTCCAAGGTGATGACAGCCGAGAATTCTGGATTAGAGCAGAAGACAGAAACAGATTAACTGCAGAAAAATATCACGCTTTAGGTTTAGCTGACTATTCAGCAATCGAAGCTTTCAAGAGATATTTCTTCTAAGAAAATCTTTAAAATATAATAAACTATTTCATGTGGTTTATTTGGTTAGTTACCAAGTTTTGAATGCAGCCGTGGTTGGCTGCATTTTTTTTTGTGTTTTTATAAAAGTTAGATGTTAGAAGTTTGTTCTTTGTCTGTCACCCTGAGCGAAGTCGAAGGGCGCAAAGCTTTTCCTCATTTAACGGCATAAAAAAACCTTTGTCAAAATATCAAATTCTGACAAAGGTCTCATAAAATTAGACGTTTAACATCTAACTTCTTACTTATAACTTTTCCCTAAATAGAAGAGTTCAAAATTCTTTGCTTTACATGATCGATATACGATCTTCCAATTACGTAGCGAAGTCCTTCGATCTCAATGCTGTTTCCTTCAACAGCGTCTATTTTATCAATGGCAATTGTGTACGATCTATGGATTCTTAAAAAGTTTTTTTCGGGAAGTAAATCTGTAAAATCGGATAAAGTGCTGTGAATAATATATTTACCAGTTGTGGTGTTGATTTTTAAATAATCTTTTAAGCTTTCGATCACTAAAATTTCGTTGAAGAAAATCTTTTTCATTCTCTTTTTATCAATCTTCACGAAAATAAACGGACTGTCGCCACTGCTTTCCTGAACAGAATTTCCTTTGTTTTCAAGTCTTTTGCTGACTTTGTTCAGTGTTTTCATTAACCTTGGAAACTCAATTGGTTTTACCAGATAATCTAGAACATCCAATTCGTAAGTTTCAATAGCAAACTGGCTATAGGCACTTGTAATTACTAATAAAGGCGGATTGTCGAGACTTTTGATAAAATTAATTCCATCCAGAACAGGCATGTTAATATCCAGGAAAATTACATCAACCGTATTGTTTTTCAGGAAATTCAATCCCTCGATTGGGTTACTGAAAGTATTTATTACCTCAAAATTTTCAAGCGGTTCTAAGTAATTTTTAATAACGTTGATTGCCAATGGCTCATCATCTATAATCAAACATTTTATTTTCATTTCTTTAATCTTAGTTATTTTTGAGCGAAAAAATAATTTAGCAGATAAACTTATATACGAGGAAAAGCTGTTTTTAGGTTACTTTAATCACAAGTTTCACGACAAAAATATTCTTTTTATTTTTAAAAGAAAGCTTATAGTCATCTTTATTATAACCTAATTCAAGTCTTTTTTTAACATTTTCAATTCCTATACCACTTGACTTGTTAAAATTGTCTTTATGCTGCGTAATTTCTGGTGTCGGGTTCGAAATGGTAAAATGCAAAAAGTCACCTTTCACTTTAAAATCAATATCAATACGTACTTTTCCCGTGTTTTTGTTTACACCGTGCTTAAAAGCATTTTCGATAAATGTCAGCAGAATCACTGGAGAAATTTCCTTGTCGTGAATATCTCCCGATACTTCCATATTTACTTCGAGCCTTTCGTCATTTCTAATTCGCTCAAGATCAAGGTAATTTTGAATGCATAAAATCTCGTTTTCTAAACTCTGTTTTTTACCGCTTGTATCATAAAGCATATAACGCATTAACTCAGAAAGCTTCAGAACAATTTTTGGCGTTTTATTTGATTTTTCTACAGAAAGCGAATAAATATTATTTAAGGTATTAAAGAAAAAGTGCGGAGAAATCTGTGACTTCAAGAAAAGCAGTTCAGTTTCTAACTGTGATTTTTCAAGATCGGTTACACGTTTTTGTTCTTTCAAGAAATCCAATGTGATTTTAATTGCCGTAACAAAAGTCATTACATACAATTCTCCCATCATCATATCAATCGTATAATTTAAAGTCAGTTTGTCGATAGTCTGCGGTCCTTCCGGCCAGACATCATGTGTGATTAATAAATAGGTAAGATTGAATTTTAGAACGACCATTAAAAAAATAGCCGAAAAAACAGCAAGAACATACAGTACATATTTCTTTCGGTACACCAAATACGGCATAAAGATTAGAATATTCAAATAACACAGCGTCATGTGAATTGGAAATCCCAGCAGATTCGTCTTAAAAGAATAGACATAATCATTAAAATAACTTCCCCACCTAAAAGTATTAAATAAGAAATAAGTCAGCCAAAAGATGATATGATAATGCAAAGGGATGCGATATAATTTGCTAGAATTGAAATTCATAATCTGAGGGTGTTTTGTGACTTTTTTTGATGTTTATCTAAGTTTATATGTTATCCGTCTAAATAAGTTTTAATAAAAAGCCAGTTTATATAAATTTAAAGTTAAATTAAGGTTGTTTTATATGAAGAATTTTATTCTGCCGCTTTTATTTGTAATTCTGGTTACAAGTTGTAAAATAAAAGTAAACAAAAATACGAATCACAAAAATAATTTTGTGAGCCATGTAGATCCTTTTATTGGGACAGGCGGACATGGGCATACTTATCCAGGAGCAACTGTTCCTTTTGGAATGCTTCAGGTAAGTCCAGATAACGGAATCTCAAGCTGGGATTGGTGTTCAGGATATCATTATTCAGATTCTATTGTATCTGGTTTCAGTCATTTACACTTAAGCGGAACTGGAATTGGAGATCTGGCCGATATTTTATTCATGCCAACCAATAAAAAAGTCGATTTAACAATCAAAACAACTTCACGCGATCAATTACCTTATAAATCATTATACCATCATGTTAACGAAAAAGCAACACCGGGTTCTTACCAGGTTTTTCTTGAGGATCCTAAGATCAATGTAGAATTAACTTCTTCACAAAGAACAGCTTATCACAAATACACATTTGCTAAAAATGACAAACAATCTGTTGTGGTCGATTTAGGATTTGCTATTAATTGGGATAAGGCCCTAAAAACAGGAATTACAATTGAAGACGAATACACCATTAGTGGTTACCGTTATAGTAAAGGCTGGGCGCAAAATCAAAAAGTATTTTTTGTAGCGAAATTTTCAAAACCCATTTCGGAATCAGTTTTAACTGCTGATAAACAAATCGTTACTGCTAAAAAAGCTGACGGAGAAAATACTTCGGCACAATTATTTTTTGATTCGAAAAACTCAAATGAATTGTTTGTAAAAGTGGCGCTTTCATCAGTAAGTATAGCCAACGCAAAAGACAATTTAGACGATCCAAAAATCAATTTCGATGAAACAAAAACAAAAGCTTCTTCGATTTGGAATAACGCATTAAGTAAAATTAAAGTTGAAACACCAGTAGATTCGTTAAAAACGATTTTCTATACTGCGCTGTATCACGCACAAGTTGCCCCTGTAACCTATAGTGATAAAAACGGTCAATTTAGACAAGAGGATGATCAAATTGTTAGAGCAAAAGATTATACCGCTTATTCGACCTTATCACTATGGGATACTTTTAGAGCCGAAAATCCTTTATTGACTTTATTAGCGCCAGACAAAACTTCAGACATTGTAAACTCAATGCTGACATATTACGATGTTAAAAAAATACTTCCGGTTTGGACATTATATGCTAATGAAACCAATACCATGACAGGTTATCACTCCATTCCTGTAATCGTCGATGCGTATTTAAAAGGTATCAAAGGTTTTGATGCCGAAAAAGCATATCAGGCCATGAAAACGACTATGATGCAGGACGAAAGAGGATTGAATTTCTACAAAAAATACGGTTATATTCCTTATAATGTATTAGACGAATCAGTTACCATCACGTTAGAATATGCTTATGATGACTGGTGTGTGGCGCAGATGGCAAAAGCATTAGGAAAAACCGAAGATTACCAGTTTTTTTTAAAACGTTCTCAGGCGTATCAATATTTATTTGATTCAAAAACAGGATTCATGAGAGGAAAATCTGAAGATGGAAAATCTTGGAACGAACCTTTTGATCCTAAACATTCTAACCACAGAGAACATACTGATTATACAGAAGGAAATGCATGGCAGCACAGCTGGTTTGTACCTCATAATGTCGATAATTTAATTTCGATTCATGGTGGAAATGAAATCTTTACAAAACGTTTAGAACAACTATTTACAGAAAGTTCAGAAATTACAGGAAACAATGTTTCGGCAGATATTTCGGGATTAATCGGGCAGTATGCGCACGGAAACGAACCAAGCCACCACATTGCATATATGTTCAATCACGCGGGCCAGCCTTGGAGAACACAATATTGGGTTCGTCACATTTTAGACACACAATACAATACAACACCAAACGGATTAAGCGGCAACGAAGACTGCGGACAAATGTCGGCATGGTACGTTTTCAGTTCAATGGGGTTATATCCAATGAATCCGGCTTCGGGAGAATACGAAATTGGAAGTCCGATTTTCGAAAAAGCAACCCTTAATCTTGAAGATGGAAAAACATTTGTAATCGAAGCAGAAAATGTTTCAGACAAAAATTATTACATCCAGTCGGCAATATTAAACGGTCAGGCATTCAATCAAACAGCAATCACACATCAGCAGATTTTAGCGGGAGGAAAATTACATTTTGTAATGGGGCCGCAGCCGAATAAAAACTGGGGAATTAAAAAATAAACAAAACAAAAACAAAACTAACCTAACAACAAAAAAATAAATGGATATTATTGACGTATCGATAATCGTAGCATACATTCTGCTCTCGGTAAGTATAGGAATCTGGATTTCAAGAAAAGCAAAAAAAGGACTTGATGACTATTTCCTAGGAGGAAAAACAATCAAATGGTACTTTTTAGGTCTTAGTAACGGATCTGGAATGTTCGATGTTTCGGGAACTTCCTGGATGATTGGCGTTTTATTTCTATACGGAGTAAAAAGTTTCATGTTTATGTGGCTGTGGCCGATATGGAACCAGATTTTCGTCATGATGTTCCTTGCTGTTTGGATTAGAAGATCAAAAGTAATGACCGGTTCTGAATGGATTTTAACACGTTTTGGAAGTGACAAAGCCGGAAAAGCATCTCATATTATTGTAGCGATTTTTGCGATTATCTCGACAATTGGTTTCATCGCGTATTTCTTTGAAGGAATCGGGAAATTTGTAACCATTATTCTTCCTTGGGATTTAACGCTGCATTACGGCGATATGGTTTTATTGACATCTGAGCGTTCTTATGCCTTGTTAATTATTTTCTTAACGACCATTTATACAGTAAAAGGCGGAATGTTCTCTGTGGTAGCAACAGAAGTAGTACAGTATTTAATTATGATTGTAGCCGGAGTTTTAATTGCAGGTTACGCTTTTATCAATTATACTGATATTCAGATTAATTCAATTATAACACCAGAATGGAAAAATGTTTTCTTTGGCTGGCAGTTTGAAACCCAGTGGAGTGATAAATTCCAAACTTTCAATACTTTAATTGATACAGAAGGTTACAAAATGTTTGGTGCTTTCATCGGAATGACCTTATTCAAAGGATTCTTCGCGAGTGTGGCAGGACCAACACCAAGTTACGATTTACAAAGAGTTCTTTCTACAAAATCAGTAAAAGAAGCTGCTTACATGAGTGGTTTTACCAACCTGATTTTATTTATTCCAAGATATTTATTAATTACCGGAATCGTGGTAATTGCCTTAGTAAACCTAACGCCTGAGTTAAATGCAAATACTGGATTAACAGGAGCTGATTTAGAATTATTAATGCCAAAAGTGGTCAATTTATACATTCCGGTTGGGATTAAAGGAATTCTTTTAGCTGGTTTATTAGCCGCCTTTATGTCCGGATTCTCAGCATTCGTAAACGCTGGTCCTGCCTATATTGTAAATGATATTTATAAAAAATATTTCAAACCAGTAGCTTCAAATGCACACTATATTAAAGTAAGCCAGATTTCGTCTTTTCTTGTAGTAGGTTTAGGAGTTTTCATGGGATTCTTTGCAGATTCTATCAACTCTTTAACGCTGTGGATTACAAGTGCTTTGTACGGAGGTTACGTAGCAGCGAATTTCTTAAAATGGATTTGGTGGCGTTTTAACGGCTGGGGGTACTTCTGGGGAATGTTTGCGGGATTAATCATTGCTTCACTGCAGTTTATTTTAGGGATGAACAAAGCCAATTTAACCGAAGGTTCTTTCTTATACGATTTATCACAAGTTCAGGCCATTTACCTGTTCCCGTTAATATTCGGATTCTCAATTTTAGGTTGTCTTTTAGGAACATACTTGAGCCAGCCGACAGAAATGGAAGTTTTAAAATCGTTTTATTCCAACGTAAGACCTTGGGGATTCTGGAATCCGGTTTATAAACAATTAAAAGCAGAAGATCAGTCTTTCGAAAAAAACAATGATTTCTGGCTGGATATGATGAACTGTGCAATTGGAATTGTGTGGCAGTCCAGTATGATCCTGCTTCCGATTTTCTTCATTATCAGAGATTATCCAAAAGCAATAGCAGCCTTAATCGTGTTTTTAGTAACTACAGCGATATTAAAATTCACGTGGTTAGATAAAGTTAGGAAGATTGAAGAATAGAAAGAGTATAGATGCAAGAAGAGAGATTGTAGAAAAGAAGAAAGAGTATAGAAGAAAGAGTATAGAGGCAAGAAGAAAGATTGTAGAGCAGAAAATTGCTTAATGTTTGTCAGTTTGAGCGAAGTCGAAGACCACACAAGTAACTCTATGCTTCTATACGTTAAGAATAATAAATTAAATAAAAATAAACACTTAGAAACATCAGTTTTTATGTTTAAAAAAGCAGTAACCAAAAGAAGTATTCCACACATAACTAAACTTTTACATACTGACGCCCCTTTTTTGAAATTTTAAAAACTATGTTTCCTATGTGTTTCAATAAAATAAAACAATAAACAAAAAATAAAAAAAATGAGCAGTATTCCTTGGCAAGACAGACCCGAAAACAGTAAAGATGTAATGTGGAGATATTCTGAAAATCCAATTATCAACAGATATGCGATTCCATCTTCAAATAGTATTTTTAACAGTGCAGTTGTGCCTTTCGGCGACGGATATGCAGGTGTTTTCAGATGTGATAATAAAGCGGTTCAAATGAATATTTTTGCCGGCTTTAGTAAAAACGGAATCGATTGGGAAATCAACCACGAACCAATCGTAATGCAGTCAGGTAATACCGATATGATCGAATCTGCTTATAAATATGATCCTCGTGTAGTCTGGATCGAAGACCGTTACTGGATTACGTGGTGCAACGGGTACAACGGACCAACAATTGGAATTGGATATACTTTTGATTTTAAAGAGTTTTTCCAGTGCGAAAATGCCTTTTTACCATTCAACAGAAACGGAGTTTTATTCCCTCAGAAAATAAACGGTAAATACGCCATGTTAAGCCGTCCAAGTGATAACGGACACACCCCTTTTGGAGATATCTGGATCAGCTACAGCCCAGATATGAAATACTGGGGCGAACACAGATTAGTAATGAAACCAAGTCCGTTTGAGCAAAGCGCATGGCAGTGTACAAAAGTAGGAGCAGGACCAATTCCTATTTTAACTAACGAAGGCTGGTTAATGATCTACCACGGAGTTATCAATACCTGCAACGGTTTCCGTTACGCAATGGGATCAGCACTTTTAGATATAGATTCTCCAGATAAAGTAAAATACAGAACACAGCCTTATTTGTTAGGACCTGCAGAGATTTATGAAATGGTGGGAGATGTTCCAAACGTAGTTTTCCCATGTGCTGCTTTACATGATACAGAAGAAGATAAGCTGGCAGTTTATTATGGTGCAGCAGATACAGCAGTTGCGATTGCTTTCGGAAAATTAAGCGAAGTAATTCAGTTTACAAAAGATAACAGTTTATAAAAAAATCCATGTTTCTAAAATTTAAGTGGTTAACAATTGTTTTAGTTTTTTCTTCGGCACTCGTTTTTTCGCAGCCGAAGAAAAAAACAATTGTGCCTAAAACGTACACAGCCTCAAAAATCACAAGTCCCATTGTTATTGACGGAGACGAATCTGATCCATCATGGAGTAAAGCAGAATGGACAGATCTTTTTGAAGATATCGAAAATGATGTAAAACCAAAGTACGCTACAAAAGTTAAAATGCTCTGGGATGAAACCAATTTTTATATTTTAGCAAAGATTGATGAGCCGCATGTTTGGGCCAATTTAAAGCAGCGTGACACCATTATTTTTTACAACAACGATTTTGAAGTTTTTATAGATCCCGACAGCGACACTTTTAACTATTACGAATTAGAAATAAACGCCTTAAACACTGCTTGGGATCTATTTTTATCAAAACCATACCGCGAAGATCTTGTGGTTTTAAACGACTGGAATATTCCCGGTTTAAAATCGGCAGTTAAAATTCACGGAACCCTTAATAATCCTAATGATACAGATCAGGGCTGGGTGCTTGAAATGGCGCTTCCGTGGTCTGCTTACAAAACTTCCTATTACGATCAAAACGTTCCAGCCGATAAATTCTGGCGTGTAAACTTCTCAAGAGTAAACTGGGATCATTCTATTGTTGATGGTAAATACGAACGCAAGAAAGGCGCTGACGGAAAATTTCTGTCAGAGTACAACTGGGTTTGGTCGCCAATGGGCGTTATAAATATGCATGAACCTGAAAAATGGGGTTATGTTTATTTTTCTACAAAAGAAGGAAAAGATACCTTTACGATTCCGCAGGACGAAAAAGTACGATGGGAACTTTACAATTTGTACAGATCCCAAAAAGAATACAGCCAAAAACACAAAGTCTGGGCGAAATCATTGACAGATCTAACAAAAGAAACGATCAAAGTCGATGGCAAAATTTTAAAACCAGTATTAGAAAATCATGCCTCTGGATATAATATTTCAGTAAAAAGTCCTTTTTCAAACGAAACATTCATTATTAGGCAGGACGGCAAAATAATTTCAAAATAAACTAACTATGAAACTACCAAAACTATTACTTTTTTTATTGGCATTCAGCATTTTTTCGTGTGCCAAAAAAGAAGAAACAACCACCTTTAAATTTGGAGTATGGACAACCGCTGATGCTAAAAAATCAGATGCTGATTATACTGCAGAATTCAAAAAATACAAAAGCGGCGGTATCGACGAAGTATTAATCAATACCACAACAGATCCAAAACTTTTAAAAAGATTAGTGCCTCTTGCCACAAAAGAAGGCCTTAAAGTGCACGCCTGGATTATGGCCATGAACAGACCGGGAGATTCTGTTGCTTTAAAACACCCAGAATGGTATCAGGTAAGCAAAGAAGGAAAATCATGCTTTGATAACCGCCCGTATGTAGATTACTACCAATGGTTATGCCCAACCAGAAAAGAATCAAGAGAACACGTTTTAGCTTTAGTGGAAGAACTGGCAAAAGTAGAAGGAATCGAAAGTGTGCATTTAGATTACATTCGTTTCCCAGACATCTTTTTACCAATCAGTCTTCTGCCTAAATACAATCTGGTTCAGGATGTAGAATTACCGCAGTTTGACTTTTGCTACTGCGATGAATGTGTAAAAGCATTTGAAAAAATCCACCATAAAAATCCAAAAGAAAGCCACAATACTTCTATCGATATGGAGTGGAAAAACTTCCGTTTAAATGCGATAAAAGCAGTGGTTAACGATGCATACGCAATTGCACACAAATACAACAAACAATTAACGGCAGCTGTATTCCCTTATCCTGAAATGGCAGACCACATGGTGCGCCAGCGCTGGGACAAATGGAACATCGACGAAGTATATCCAATGATTTACCACAGTTTTTATAATGAAGAAATTGACTGGGTTGGCTATGCAACAAAACAAGGAGTTGATGATTTAGAAGATAAAAAGACAAAAATCAATACAGGAATTTATATTCCAGGATTGAAAAATGATAAAGAATTAAAAGAAGCAATTTTACTGGCAAAACAAAACGGCGCTGTTGGTGTTTCTTTCTTCGACGGAAATGCTTTATCAGAAAGCAATTTAAAAACGATAAAAGAGACTAAAGAAAGTTTAAAATAGTATTTTTAAACACGTAGAAACATAGGTTTAAATTTGTGTCAAAAAGAATGCAAAAGAAACAAGTTTTCACACATAGTTATGTTTAGTAATGTGAGTGAAACGCCTTTAAGATTTCGAAATCTACGTCTCTGTGTGCTAAACAAAAAATATTTAACGGTTCCATTTTAAAAAGTAAACAGCATGTCAAATAGAAGAGATTTTATCAAAAAAACAGCTTTAGGCGCGGCAGCGTTAAGTTCAGTTGGCTTTAGCGGATTTGCAAAAGAGAAAGATGAAAAAGAAGAAGTTTTAGAATTTTCTTCAAAAAAAGTAAAAAAGCCAATCGTTATTTCGACATGGAATCACGGATTGCCGGCCAATCAGGAAACATGGAAACAGCTTAAAGCCGGAAAATCACCTTTGGAAGCGATTGAAGCTGGAATGAAAATTCCTGAAGCAGATCCGAATGTCCGCAGTGTTGGTTATGGAGGATATCCGGATCGCGAAGGAAAAGTAACCCTTGATGCCTGTATTATGGATCACAACAGCAACTGCGGTTCTGTTTGTTTTCTGCAGGGAATTAAGCACCCAATTTCGGTTGCTAAAAGAGTTCTGGAAAACACGCCTCACGTTATGTTAGCCGGGCAGGGAGCTTTGCAATTTGCTTTATCAGAAGGATTTAAAGAAGAAAATCTTTTAACTCCTGAATCAGAAAAAGACTGGAAAAAATGGCTGGAAGATTCAAAATACAAACCGGTTATTAACATAGAAAACCACGATACCATAAGCATGCTAATGTTGGATCAAGACGGAAACCTTTCGGGAGGGTGTACCACTAGTGGTGCTGCCTGGAAGATGCACGGCCGCGTCGGTGACTCCCCAATAATCGGCGCGGGTCTTTTCCTAGACAACGAAGTAGGAGCCGCAGCAGCAACAGGTTTAGGCGAAGCCGTAATCAGAACTGCCGGAAGCGCTATGGTAGTCGAATTAATGCGTCAGGGAAAATCGCCTTATGATGCCTGTAAGGAAATCACAGAGCGTATTTACAACAAACATAAAAACCATAAAGACATGGAATATCTTCAGGTTGGTTTTATTGCTTTGAATAAAAACGGTGAACATGCCGGTTACAGTTTACGATCAGGTTTCAACTTTGCTGTTTCTGATGATGAAAAAGGACACAGAATGGAAGATGCCAAATTTAAAATGTCTTGGGATAAATAGATTACGCAATATTTGTCATTTCGACGTAAGGAGAAATCGCACACGTAATTCGACAAAGATTGACGAATTGCTTTGAGGAATTTCTAGTGCGATTTCTCCCTTTGGTCGAAATGACAAACAGGAATAAAAATTTTAAAACACATAGAAATATAGATTTTTCTCTCACAATCTATCCCGATGTTCATCGGGGCTATGTGTTCAAACAAAAACAAAGAATGAAAAAAATAGTATTCATAACAACCTTACTAATTTCCTCAGTTTTATCCGTTAGTGCGCAGGAAAAAGTTCCGTTCTGGCAGAATGAAAAAATCAATGAAGATAATAGAGAGCCCATGCACGCTGCTTATTATGTTTTTGAAAATGAAACAGCCGCTGCCAAAAACAACTGGAGAGAATCTAAAAACTATTTGGACATCAACGGTGCTTGGAAATTCAAATACGTTAACAAACCAGCCGATCTTCCAAAGGAATTTGAAAAAAGCAGCTTTAACGATTCATCATGGGATAATTTTAAAATCCCGGCAAGCTGGGATGTAAACGGTTATGGATATCCGGTGTATGTAAACACCACTTACGATTTTGATTATTTAATGGCACCAAATCCACCGTTTGTGCCAACCAATTATAACCCGACAGGAGTTTACAGAAGAGAAGTTACCATTGATAAATCATGGGAAGGAAAAGACATTTTTCTTCACATTGGTACAGCAAAATCAAACTTAACAGTTTGGGTAAACGGAGTGTATGTAGGGTATGGTGAAGACGGAAAATTACCTTCTGAATTCAACCTCAACAAATACGTAAAAACAGGTAAAAACCTCATCGTTTTACAAGTAATGAAATGGAATGACGGTTCGTATTTGGAATGTCAGGACATGTGGAGAATGAGCGGAATTACTAGAGATTCGTATTTAGTTGCGAGAAATAAAGCGCATTTAAATGACTTTGAAATCATTCCAGATTTAGATGCGAATTACGTAAACGGAAGTTTGAAAATTTCAACTCAATTTTCAAATGTAAATGCAAAAGACAATTATAGTTTAGAAGTACAATTAAAAGACGGAGAAAAGGTTGTAGCTTCAAAAGTTATTTCCGCTTTAAGCGAAAAACAAACATTTGATTTTGCAGTAAATAATCCGAAGAAATGGAGTGCCGAAATTCCGAATTTATACCAAGTTTCTTTCCTTTTAAAAGATAAAAAAGGAAACGTTGTGGAAGTAATCAATCAAAACGTTGGTTTCAGAAAAGTTGAAATTAAAGGTGGACAGCTTTTAGTAAACGGAAAAGCGATTTACATTAAAGGAGTAAACCGCCACGAAGTTGATCCCATTACAGGACAAACGATTTCTAGAGAAAGAATGGAACAGGATATTAAACTAATGAAAGAGTATAATATCAATGCAGTGAGAATGTCGCATTATCCAAACGACGAATATTTCTACGAGTTATGCGATAAATACGGAATTTATGTTGTGGATGAAGCCAATATCGAATCTCACGGAATGGGTTATGATATTACCAAAACGCTTGGAAATAAACCAGACTGGGAATTGGCGCACCTTCAGCGTATGCAGCGTATGATCGAAAGAGATAAAAACCATAGTTCAATCATCATCTGGAGTATGGGGAACGAAGCTGGAAACGGTTACAACTTCTACAGAGGTTATTTATGGATTAAAAACCGTGATAAATCAAGACCAATTCAGTACGAAAGAGCAACAGCGGGCGCTTGGGACGGAAAAGATTTAAAATTCGAATGGGATTCTGATATTATCGATCCAATGTACAGTTCTCCAAACAAAATGGAAGAATATATTTTGGCAAACCCAAATCCAACAAGACCTTATATTCAGTGCGAATATGCGCATGCAATGGGAAATTCGATGGGGAATTTTAAAGATTATTGGGATGTCATTCGTAAATATCCAAACTTTCAGGGCGGATTTATTTGGGACATGATCGATCAATCAGTTTATAAAAAACTGGATAACGGAACTACGATTTTAGCGTACGGAGGAGACTTCGGACCAAAAGACGTAAAAAGCGATAACAACTTTGTAAACAACGGCGTTTTTACAGTCGATAGAAAACCAAATCCGCATGCTTTTGAAGTAAAAAATGTAATGCAGAACATTTTGACTTCTTGGGGAAATCAACAAACGGCAACTATAAAAGTATACAATGAATTTTCGTTTAAAGACTTAAGTAATGTAGTTTTAAACTGGAAATTGGTTTTAGATGGAGTTGTTCAAAATTCAGGTAAAATCGATTATTTAGCGATTGATCCCAATCAGTCAAAAACCTATGAATTACCAATTAAATTAGGAGATAAACAATTTCAAGAAGCTTTTATCAATATCTCTTATACTTTAAAACAAGAAGAGCCATTCCTGCCAAAAGGTTTTGAAATTGCCAGAGAACAATTGGCTTACAAAGGCGAATGGAAAAATGATATCACCTTAAAAGGAGAAGGAAAAATTACAGTTGAGAAAAAAGCAAATGCGACCGTTTTTAAAAGTGATAAAGCCGAAATTACTTTCGATAAAAAAACAGGATTTATTAACGGATATTTATTCAATAACCAGCCAATTATAAAAGAAGGGTATCAATTACGCCCAAATTTCTGGAGAGCGCCAAACGACAATGATTTTGGAGCAAACTTCCAGAAAAACTTAGTTGCTTGGAAAGAAGCAACGGAAAATCCAACGCTGGTAAACTGGACTTTCGTTCCAACAAAAGACAATAAAATTGCAGTAAAAGCAACGTATAGTTTGCCTCAGGTAAATTCAACAGTTGAATTGAATTACGAATTGAACAGCAACGGAGAATTAGTGGTGAAAGAAGTTTTAAATATGGATAAAACGAAAGAACAGCCAATGCTGCCAAGGTTTGGAATGGAAGTCATTGTTCCGAAAGAATTCAGCAATTTAACCTATTACGGAAGAGGACCGCACGAGAATTATATTGACAGAAATTACAGTTCAGAAGTTGGACTTTACAATCAAACCGTTTCTGAGCAGTATTATCCGTATATCCGTCCGCAGGAAACCGGAAATAAAACCGATGTCCGCTTTTTAGAATTAGTAAGCGATAAATTGAAATTAACCGTAACATCAGATAATTTATTAGCGATTACTGCTTTACATTTCTTAAACGAAGATTTAGATGATGGTTTAGAAAAAGATCAGAGACACGCTGCCGAATTGAAAGAAAGAGATTTAACAAGCTTAAAAATCGACTACAAACAAATGGGAGTAGGAGGAATCGACAGCTGGCAGGCATGGCCGATGGAAAAATATTTGCTGAAAGACAAAACGTACCAATACCAATTTAAAATAACACCTTCATTAAAATAACAGATTATGAGAATTATAAAATCTTATTTGATAATCGGTTTTCTTGCTCTTGTGACTTCTTCGTATGCGCAGAAAGTTTTCACAGAAAAAGACATTCGCATCATCCCGAAACCGACTCAGACTTTTATAAAAACAGGTGTTTTTGAATTTACAAAAGATACAAAGTTTGTTGTAAACAGCGATTTTCAAAAAGAAGCTGTAAATGCTCTGGCTTCTAAATTTGCCATTGCAGCCGGATGGAAACCTGAATCTGTGGCAAAAGCTCCAACAAGCAATTTTGTTCAGTTTAAAGTTGATCCAAACTTAAAAAACGAAGCCTATATTTTAGATGTAAACCCAAACAGCATCGTTATTTCGGCGAAAGGAAATGCAGGTTTTATGTACGCTTTAGAAAGTATCAGACAATTACTTCCTGAAGCCATCGAAAGCCAATATGCGATTACATCTGCAAAATGGCAGATTCCAAGTGTGACGATTAATGATGAACCACGATTTAAATGGAGAGGTTTAATGCTCGATTTATCGCGTCATTTCTTCGATAAAAATTATATTCTGGCAACAATCGATCGTTTGGCAATGCACAAAATGAACGTTTTGCATCTTCATTTAGTAGATGATCAAGGCTGGAGAATTGAGATTAAAAAATACCCAAAACTAACAGAAGTTGGGGCGTGGAGAGTTGATCAGGAAAACTTATCATGGAACGCCAGACTTGCTGTAAGCCCAGATCAAAAAGGAACTTATGGAGGTTTTTTTACTCAGGAAGAATTAAAAGAAATTGTAAAATATGCGGCATCAAAAAACATTGAAGTAATTCCAGAAATCGAAATGCCGGCTCACGTAAGCAGTGCGATTGCATCGTATCCAGAATTGGCTTGTTTTGATCAGAAAATTGGAGTGCCATCAGGAGGATTATGGCCTATTACCGATATTTATTGTGCTGGAAAGGAAACTACTTTTGAATTTCTGCAGAATGTATTAGATGAAGTCATGGAAATTTTTCCTTCAAAATACATTCATATTGGCGGCGACGAAGCAACTAAAACAAATTGGGCAAAATGTCCGTACTGCCAGAAAAGAATCAAAGACAACAACCTTAAAAGTGTAGAAGAATTACAAAGTTATTTTGTAAAACGAATCGAAAAATACATCAACTCAAAAGGCAAAAGAGTAATTGGCTGGGATGAAATTTTAGAAGGTGGTTTAGCTCCTGAAGCAACGGTAATGAGCTGGAGAGGAATGAAAGGCGGCATCGAAGCTGCAGATCAAGGTCACGACGTGATTATGACACCGGAATCTCCTTGCTATTTCAACTTTTACCAAGGTCCGCAAAACGAAGAACCTTTAGCTTTTGACGCTTACAACCCATTAAGCGAAGTATACAAATTTGATCCTGTAGTTTCGACCATGACACCTCAGGAAGCGGCACACGTATTAGGAGGACAAGCTAATTTATGGGCAGAACATCTATCATTGCCAAAAGATTCTGAATACATGATTTTCCCAAGATTAGCGGCTTTATCAGAAACATTATGGAGCCCGAAAGAAAAAAGAAACTGGGATGATTTTACAACAAGATTGTTTTCATTATTAAAACGTTACGATTATTTAGGAATCAATTATGCGAAAAGTGCTTATTTGGTAACCGCTTCTTCTACAGCCGATTTAGCAAATAAACAAATCAAAGTAGAACTGAAAAATGAATTTCCAAATCCAGACATTCGTTATGTTTTGGGTGATAAAAGTATCGAGCATCATGCTGTAAAATATACAACGCCAATTGAGATTACAGGAACGACAGTTTTAAAAGCTTCTTTATTTCAAAATGATAAGCCAGTAGGAAAAACATACACAGATACCATTATTTTCCATAAAGGATTTGCTCAGAAAGTAAAATACTTAACGCCTTACAATCAGAACTATAAAGGTGATGCCAATACCATGGTAAACACAATTAGGGGAAGTAAAAATTTCCATGACGGACAATGGCAGGCTTGGTTAGTAAATGATATGGAATTGGTAATTGATTTCCAAAAACAGGAAAGCGTAGAAGAGGTATCAGTAGGAACTTTAGAAAGTCAGGGAGCAGGAGTTAATTTTCCTGTTGAAGTAAAAGTATTGGTTTCTAATGATGGAATTAAATACAAACAGGTTGGGAAAATAACGCGTCCGTACGCAGTAAATCCGCTTCCGGAATTGAAAGATTTTAAAATCAGTTTTCAAAAACAAAATGCACGCTTTGTAAAAGTAATTGCAGGCAACTTAAAGAAAAGTCCAAAAGGAGAAAGTTCCTGGATTTTTGTGGATGAGATTGTAGTGAATTAAATTTTTTTTAAACACATAGAAACATAGGTTTTTTTATGTGTAGAAAGAAAAAAGAAACTAGTTTCTAAAACATAGCATTGAACATAGCCCAAAGTTTCAACTTCGGGTTCACATAGCAGTTAAGTCTAGTATGCCCTTCGCAAATGTGATTTTTCCTCTGTCGAAATGACAAAAATTAGGAGAATTGGGTTAAAAAATATCTCAATCGTTAAATGTGATTTTTACAATTAAAATAAAAAACAAAAACTATAAATAGAATAAAGATGAAAAAAGGAATATTCATAATCGCGATGTTATTTTCGGTTCAGATGTTTTCGCAGGCCATTTATGAAGATGAGCGCTATGTACCAGAAACAGACCCATTAGTGTTGAAAAATTTAGAAGAATGGCAGGGGAAAAAATTTGGTTTACTAATGCACTGGGGAACTTACAGCCAATGGGGAATTGTAGAATCATGGTCGATCTGCCCAGAAGATTACGGATGGTGTGAACGTAAAAAAGGAAGCAATCCTGCAAATTACAATCAATACATTGCCGATTATGAAGGATTAAGAAAAACGTTTAATCCAGTAAAATTTGATCCTGCAAAATGGGCAAAAGCAGCTAAATATGCGGGAATGAAATACATGGTTTTCACTACAAAACACCATGACGGATTTAACATGTACGATACTAAATATTCTGATTATAAAATTACGAGCAAAGATGTTCCTTTTCATACCAATCCAAAAGCAGATGTTTTAAAAGAGATTTTCAACTCTTTTAGAGGAGAAGGTATTTCAACTGGAGCTTATTTTTCGAAACCAGACTGGCATAGTGAATATTACTGGGATCCGTATTTTCCACCATTTGACAGAAACGTAAACTACGATCCGTCTTTATATCCAGACAAATGGCAGAAATACGTTGATTTCACTCACAACCAAATCTTAGAAATCTTAACGAACTACGGGAAAGTAGACATTTTATGGTTAGATGGAGGATGGGTTAGAAAAAGAGACCAAGTAAACATCAAAGAAAACTATGACGAGAAGTTTACAGAAAACGAATCTAAAAACGGTTTCATTAAACATAGAGTAGTAGATCAAGATCCTAAAATGGATGAATTGGTGATTAAAGCACGCCAAAAACAGCCAGGTTTAATTGTTGTAGACAGAGCCGTTCACGGTAAAAACCAAAACTACTTAACTCCAGAAGGACGTGTTCCTGCTAAAACATTGCCTTACCCATGGGAATCTTGTATTCCAGCTGGTGGCGGATGGTCTTATACTCCAGATGCGACCTATATGACAGGAAGACAAGGTATTCACATGTTAGTCGATATCGTGGCAAAAGGTGGAAACTTGTTATTAAACGTGGCTCCAAGCCCGGAAGGAGAATGGGATAAAGGCGCTTACGATTTGCTACAAGCATACGGAGACTGGATGAAAGTAAACAGCGTAGCGATTTACAACACAAAACCAATCGAACCTTATAAAGAAGAAAACATCTGTTTTACACAAAACAAAGCAGGAAATGTATTTGCATTTTATTTAGCTAAAGAAGGAGAAGATAAAATTCCAGCAGAAGTTACAGTGAAATCTATCAGCCCTAAAAAAGGAACAAAAATTACCATGTTAGGTTCTAAAACTTTTTTAAAATGGACAAAAGAAGGAAACGGATTTAAAGTAATTATTCCAGAAAGTTTAAGAAACAATCTTCCTGCAAAAGAAGCGTGGACTTTAAAAATCGAAGCGATCAACAGATAAGAATGAAACCTATGGTTTTACATACCAACAATAAATTTAAAACAGCATGTATTTTGTACATGCTGTTTTTTAGCATCACAATTTTTGCGCAGCAACCGGCTGATTATGTCAATCCGTTCATTGGAACATCAAATTACGGAGCGGCGTTTCCAGGACCAATTGCACCAAGGGGAATGGCTAGTATAAGTCCGTTTAATGTTGCCGGAGTAAAAAATACTCCAATGGAAAAAGACAGTCAGTGGCTTTCGAATCCGTATGTGAATGAAAACACGTTTTTAACCGGATTTACTCAGGTTAATATGAGCGGTGTAGGCTGCCCGGATCTAGGCGTTATTTTAGTAATGCCAACAACAGGAGAAGTTGAAATCGATCATTTAAAATACGGTTCAACTTATTCCAATGAAGTAGCAAAAGCTGGATATTACAGTGTAAACCTCAACAAATACAAAATTAAAAGCGAATTTACCGCTTCAAAACGAGTTGGAGTCAGCAGATTCACTTTCCCGAAAGGGCAATCTAATGTTTTATTAAATCTTGGTTTAGGATTAACCAATGAAGAAGGAGCAATGGTAAGAGTAGTTTCTTCGACAGAGATAGAAGGAATGCGTTCTGTTGGTTCATTTTGTTACAATAGTCCCGAAGATGCTTATCCGGTTTATTTTGTGGCTAAATTTTCGAAGCCTGCCGATAAATTCGGTGTTTGGAAAAAACCTGCAAAATACAACGGTGTTGAAGCACAATGGATGGGGTATAACGGAAAAGCGAGAATGATGGATAATACTATCAAAACCGTAGTTGGCGATAGCATTGGAACGTATTTCACGTATAAATTCGACAAAGAAGAAACCGTTGAGGTTAAAATTGGGATTTCGTATGTAAGCATTGAAAATGCCCGCGAAAACTTAGCAAAAGAAGTAGGAAACAAATCGTTTGATGCTGTTTACAAAGAAACGTACAATGAATGGAACGAAGAGCTTTCTAAAATTTCAGTTGAAGGCGGTTCTCAAGACGATAATACGATTTTCTACACGGCATTGTATCATACTTTAATTCATCCAAATACTTTAAATGATTTTAACGGAGAATATCCAGAAATCAAAAGAAAGAAAATTGGTAAAACCAAAGATACTCGTTATACCGTATTTTCATTGTGGGATACGTACAGAAATGCCCATCAATTAATGTCATTAGTTTATCCAAAACAGCAATCTGATATGGTAAAAAGCATGCTTGACATGTTCGATGAAAACGGCTGGTTACCTAAAT
The DNA here is from genome assembly GCF_017352115.1 of Flavobacterium endoglycinae. Lineage (NCBI taxonomy): Bacteria > Pseudomonadati > Bacteroidota > Flavobacteriia > Flavobacteriales > Flavobacteriaceae > Flavobacterium > Flavobacterium endoglycinae. The sequence continues at coordinate 1,247,305 of NZ_CP071448.1, read as the reverse complement.
GGGAATTGAATTCGACAGAGACTTTTACGATGGTTGGAGATCCGGCAAGTATCGTAATTACAGATACTTATTTGAAAGGAATTCATGATTTTGATGTTCAGAAAGCGTATTACGCGATGTTGAAAGGATCCGATCAGATTGAAAATAATCCGCTTCGTCCGGGATTGAAAGATTATATCAAAAAAGGATATTTAACAACAGATAACAAAGGTCCTGTATCGACCACTCAGGAATACAACATTTCAGATTACGCTATTTCGCTTATGGCTAACGAATTTGGAGACAAAGAAAATGTAAAACGTTTTAAAAACCGCTCGTTATCCTACAGAAAATTATTTGATAAGAATCTGAATTTACTTCGCCCAAGAACAGCAAACGGAGATTGGTACGAGCCTTTTGACCCAACTTCTGGAGCTAATTTTGAAGAGAATGTTGGTTTTATCGAAGGAAATGCCTGGCAGTATAATTTTATGGTTCCCCACGACATTAAGGGATTAATGAAATTAATGGGAGGTGAAAAACCTTTTTCAGCGCAATTGCAGAAAATTTTCGACAGCAAACAATTTGATATGGCAAATGAGCCAGACATTGCAAATCCGTATTTGTTTAATTATGTGAAAGGTGAAGAATATAAAGCACAAGAACACGTGAAACGATTGGTTAGAGAACATTTCAAAAATGAACCAAAAGGATTGCCAGGAAATGATGATACAGGAACAATGTCAGCTTGGTTAGTGTATTCGATGATGGGAATTTATCCAATTTCTCCGGGAGATCCAATTTACACGATTACAACGCCAATGTTTCATAGAGTGACGATCAAATTAGATCCAAGATATTATAAAAAAGAAAACATCGTAATTGAAAGACAAGAAAATAATGGAGGAAAAATCAATTCGATTGAGCTAAACGGAAAAAAACTTAACAGCTTTTTTATTTCGCATGATGATTTTGTGAATGGAACAAAGCTTAAAGTGATTCAAAATTAAACACACACACAACTATGTTACAATTAAGAATGAGGAAAACGGCCATTATTTTTGTAATGGCTGTTGGTTTTTTAAACCAGACCCACGCCCAGAAAAAGTATCTGTATCAAGATGCGAAAGCGCCTGTTGAAGACAGAGTAAAAGACTTGTTAAGCCATATGACACTTGAGGAAAAAGTACGTCAGATGGATATGTACAGAGGAGATTTCTTTAAAGAAAAAGAAGATTTTGCCAAAGGTAAATCCGCTGAAAAAATTGGGAAATTAGGAATTGGAGCGATTCATGATTTGTATCCGCGTTCAGCGAAAATGATCAATGATTTGCAAACCAATGTAATCAAAGGAAATCGCTGGGGGATTCCAGCGTTAATTATGTGTGAAATGCTCCACGGATATTTAGACGAAGGAAGTACCGCTTTTCCAATGAATATTGGTCTTGGTGCAACTTGGGACACTTCTGTTTTAGACAAAGTGGGAAAAGTAATTGGTATGGAAGCCAGAGCACACGGAGTTCATTTTGGTTTTGGACCCAACTTAGATTTAGGGCGTGAGCCAAGATGGGGAAGAGTTGCTGAAACTTTTGGTGAAGATGCTTACTTAAACAGTGAAATTGGTTTGGCATTCATTAAAGGATTGCAGGGAGATGATTTAAAATCAGATCGTTCTATTATTGCAGAACCTAAACACTTTGCAGTTCACGGTATTCCGCAGGCGGGAGGAAATTCTTCGCCAATTTTGGTTGGAGAACGTTCTGCCCGTGAAGATCATTTGCCTTCATTCGAAAAAGCCTTCAGAAAAGGCGGTGCTTTAGGAACCATGTGCGCGTATTCTGAGTTAGACGGAATTCCTTGTGCGGCAAATCATTGGTTATTAACAGATGTGTTACGAAACGAATGGGGTTTTAAAGGACTTGTGGTTTCAGACTTAGGAGCTATTAAATACATTCAAACAACACACAAAGTTTCTGATTCTCCAAAAGAAAGTATTAGAGAAGCGGTTTCTGCAGGAGTGGATATGCAGTTTTATGATTTTTCAAACGAATTCTGGCAAAGCACCCTCATTGAATTGGTAAACGAAAAGAAATTGACAATGGAAAACATCGATCGTGCAGCGGGAGACGTTTTGCGTTTGAAATTCTTATTGGGCTTATTTGAAAATCCATATACCGATAAAAACTTAATTAAAGAACGTTTTCATACTAAAGAAAATCAAGCGGTTGCTTTAGAAGCAGCTCAGAAATCAATGGTTTTATTGAAGAACGACAACAATATTTTACCATTAAGTAAAAGCATTAAAAACATTGCGGTTATCGGACCAAATGCAAATGCTTCAAGAATGGGAGGTTATGCTCCTAAAAATAGTGTTGGAGTGACCGTTTTTGAAGGCGTTCAGCAATTAGTGGGAAAAACAGCGAATGTGGTTTATGAAGAAGGTGTGCCGCTGATTGTAAAAGGACAAGCTATTCCATCTAAATATTTATTTACTTCAGATGGATTTCAAAACGGATTAAAAGGAGAATATTTCAATAACAGAAATTTAGAAGGAACTCCGGCTTTAACGCGTATAGACAGCCAGTTAGAATTTGACTGGCCTTGGGCGCCTGGTGACGGTGTTAATGTGGATGATTTCTCTATTCGCTGGACAGGCTATATCCAATCAGACAAATCATTTGACGGCTGGTTAGGTTTAAGTTCTGATGACGGAATCAGAATGTGGGTTGACGATCAATTGGTTATCGACAACTGGACAAAAGGAGCAACAAGTATTGTGACCACTCCAAAAAATATCGAAGCAGGAAAAAAATACAAAGTACGCATTGAAATGTGGGAAGGAGGCTGGGGAGCCAGAGCTCACTTACGCTGGAACTTAGAAAAAGTAAACATGCAGCCAGCAATCGACGCCGCTAAAAAAGCCGATGTTGCGATTGTGGTTTTAGGAGAATCAAACGAATTGGTGGAAGAAAACCGAGATGTTGCCGATTTGAATTTACACGGAATGCAGCAGGAATTGATTGAAGCGATTCAAAAAACAGGAACTCCAGTAGTTTGTGTGTTATTAAACGGCCGTCCGCTTTCTACAAACTGGATTGCTGAAAACATTCCGGCAGTAGTGGAAGGCTGGTTCCCGGGAGAATTTGGTGGAAGAGCCGTAGCTGATGTTTTATTTGGAGATTACAACCCAGGAGGAAGATTACCAATTACAGTTCCGAAATCAGTTGGACAGTTACCTATATATTATAATCAAAAACCATCTGCAATTCACAGATATGTAGCAGAGAGCGAGCATCCGTTATACACATTTGGTTACGGATTAAGTTATACGAAGTTTGAATATTCAAACCTTAAAATCAGCTCTTCGTCGATAAAATTAGATGGAGAACTAAAAGTTTCGGTTGATGTTAAAAACACAGGAGACCGAGATGGTGACGAAGTGGTACAATTATATATTAACGATGTATATAGTTCTGTAACGACACCTGAAAAAACATTAAAAGGATTCAAAAGACTTAACATCAAAAAAGGAGAAACTAAAACTGTTGAATTTACACTTACACCAGACGAATTATCTCTTTGGAACAGAGAAATGAAAAGAGTTGTAGAACCTGGAGATTTTGAAGTGATGGTAGGAGGAAATTCTACAGATTTGTTAAAAAATACTTTTAAAGTAGTAAAGTAAAATTCAATTAATTTGAGTTAAATCGGCATAACGATCGATTATTTTAGGCGTTTCGAATCTTTAATAATGAATGCTTTTAAAAAAGCTATAAATCATTTAGATTAATTCGAAACGCCTTTGTTATTTAAGGAAGATTAAGATTACAAGATAAAACGTTTTCGTATCCAAAAAAGATAAATGTACTCCCAACACCTTTTCAAAATTGTCATTTGTCGAAATTATATTCTGTTAACAAAATGTATTCTTAAGTTTAACATGTTATTAACTCAAAAAACAACTAAATATGATCAAGGACGTACTAAAATTACTGTTTGTTGTGTGCTTATTTGGCTTTCAAAGTCTAGAAGCGCAAACTACAGTAAAAGGAACGATAACAGATGCTCAAAGCGGAATTCCGATCCCTGGAGCAAACGTTGTTGTTAAAGGAACAAAAACAAGTACATCATCAGATTTTGATGGTAAGTACTCAATTACAGTTCCAAATCAATCAGCAGTTTTGGTTTTCTCTTATGTTGGTTCAGCTTCAAAAGAGGTTACAGTAGGAACTCAAACTACCATCAACGCTGCTTTAGGTGCTGCTACTCAACAATTAGGCGAGGTAGTGGTTACTGCTCTTGGTATTAAGAGAGAGAAAAAAGCAATTACTTACTCAGCTCAGAACGTTTCTGTAGACGAGTTATCAGAAGCAAGATCTTTAAACGTTGCCAACTCACTTTCAGGTAAAGTTGCAGGTCTTAACTTTTCTACTACTTCAAATGGTGTTGGTTCTGCGTCAAGAATTACATTAAGAGGTAACCGATCTCTTAACGGAAACAACCAGCCATTATATGTAGTAGATGGTGTGCCAATCAGTAACGGAACAACTACAACAAATCCTGACATCGATACAGGAGGTACAACTCAGCCAGATGGTATATCGAATATCAACCCTGAGGATATTGCTTCGATGACAGTTTTGAAAGGACCTTCTGCTGCAGCTCTTTACGGATCAAGAGCAAGTAATGGTGTTATCGTAATTACAACAAAATCTGGTAAAGCAGGAAAAACATCAGTTTCGGTATCGTCTAACTTCATGGCTTCATCAGCGTACAACTTGATGAACCTTCAAAATGAATATGGTCAAGGTACAAATGGAAATTATGTTTCGAACTCAAGCTCAAGCTGGGGTGCGCCTTTAGACGGTCGTCAGGTATCTGCATGGCAATTAGTTCGTAATCCAAATTATACCGGACCGGCTACACAAAGCTATTCTCCACAACCAAATAACGTTATTGATTTCTATAAAACAGGATATAACTTAGCAAACACTTTAACGGTTACTGCTGGTAACGAAAAAGCGCAAGGATATTTCTCTTATACGAATACACGTGCTGAAGGTATTGTTGGAGGTAACCAATTAGACAGACACAATCTTAACTTAAGATTGACGAGCAAAATTTCTGATAAATTATCTTTAGATGTTAAAACAAACTACATTGTTCAAGATATCGATAACTTATTAAGAACAGGAGAAGAATCTATCGGAACCTCAGCTTATTTATTGCCTCGTAGTATCGCGTACAACGATTACAAAAACTTTGAATATTTTGATGCTGCAGGACAAAGACAATTAAATTATTTTATTGACGAAACAGGATCTCCAGGAGGAAACCCATTCTGGTCTGCTTTAAGAGATGATGCTCGTTCAGATAAAAGAAACAGATTTATTGGTTTAGCATCTCTTAAATATGAGTTTAACAAACACTTAAGCTTACAAGGTAGAGCAGGTTTAGACCAAATGACCAACAAAAACGTAAGAAACAGATATGCAACTGCAGCTTTCAACAGCAACTTAGGTTCATACAGCGAATCTTATGAAACAGTAAGCGAATTAAACATTGATGCTTTACTTGCTTACAACCAAAAATTTGGTGATTTCTCTATCGGACTTAATGCTGGTGCGAGTTCATTACAGCAAAATAGTTCAGCTTTAAACTCAGGAGGTGTATTAAGTAAAAGAAACTTCTTCGCATTGGCTAACGTACAAACAGTTCAATCGACTTCTACAGCTTCAGAAAAAAGAATCAATTCTGTTTACGGATTTGGTCAAATTGGTTTCAGAAACTATTTATTCTTAGACCTTACCGCTAGAAATGACTGGTCTTCTACTTTACCAACCGATTATTTCTATCCATCATTTGGTCTTTCTGCAGTTATTTCAGATATGGTAACATTACCTGAAGTAATCAGTTTTGCAAAACTAAGAGCTTCTTACGCACAAGTGGGTAACGATACAGATCCTTATCAAACACAACAAAGATTCTCATACATTGGAGGAAACGGTGGTATGTTATACGGACAAAGCACAAAAGCAAATCCAAACTTAAAACCAGAGATTTCTTCTTCTACAGAGTTTGGTGCTGATGTGAGATTCTTCAACAACCGTTTAGGTTTAGATTTCACGTATTTCAATACGTTAACTGACAATCAGATTTTCTACATCAACACTCCAGAATCTTCTTCTTATTCAAGAGCGATTGTAAACGGTGGTGATATTGAAAACAAAGGTATCGAGCTTACACTTACTGCAACTCCTATTCAAACTGAAAACTTCAGCTGGGATATTACAGCAAACTACGCTTCTTATAAATCTAAAGTAAAATCTATTTATGATGGAAGAGACGAATTAGTACTTGGTGAAGGACGTTTAGTAAGAAGTAAAGTTGTTCAAGGTGGTGAATACGGAGATTTATATATTAAAGGTTTCCAAAGAGATCCAAACGGAAATATCATCGTAAACAGTGCAGGTATTCCATTAGCAACTAACGGTTTCGACGTTCGTGCAGGAAACTTCAACCCAGACTGGACAGGTGGTTTTAGAAACAGCTTTAAATACAAAGATTTCTCATTAAGCTTCTTAGTTGATTTCAGAATTGGTGGTGAAGTTATTTCATACACTCAAGCTAGACAAGCTGGTTTAGGGGTTAGTGATATTACATTAGCAGGAAGACAAGGCGGAATTGTAGTAGATGGTGTTGTTTCTAACGGAAACGGAACGTATTCTCCAAACACAACAAGCATTACAGCTGAACAATACTGGACAGCAATTGGACAAAGAACTCCTATTGCAGAACCTTTTATTTATGATGCTACAAACATCAGATTAAGAGAGCTTGTATTTAGTTATTCATTACCAAAACGATTATTAGGTAATTCAGGATTTACAAATATTGACTTCTCATTAGTAGGAAGAAATTTATTCTTCTTCGTGAACAAAGCTAAATATTTTGATCCAGAAGCAGGAGCAGGAACAGGAAACCTGCAAGGTATAGAATCTTTCAACATTCCTTCAACGAGAGATTATGGAGTTAATGTTAAATTTGGATTTTAATTAAATAAAGAGAGACATCATGAAATATAGTTTTAAAATAAAAACGTTAGGAGTTGCATTAATGGCAGTTTCTATTTTATCAAGCTGTACCGGCGATTTTGATGAAATAAACAAAGATCCTAATTCATTGACTGAAGATCAATTAGATGCTACTTTAGCAGGGCCTTCATTCGCATCTGCACTTTACGCAGGTATTCACAATGGTTCTTACTCATCTCCTGGAGTTGATGATCAAGGAACATGGGGTATCGCGACGGGTATTTTGTCTTCAACTTTCATCCACTACTTAAATTGTGGATATGGTACTGAAAGAAATGCATTTGTAAATGGATATGAAGGACGTGGATGGACAAGATTCTACACAGTTGCTGTTCCAGCTTTAAACAATGCGATTAAAGCATCTGAAGGAAATGCTGAAGCTTTAGCAATCCTTAAAATCTGGAAAGTTTTCATGTACAACCAAATGGTTGATGCATACGGACCAATTCCTTACACTGAAGCAGGAAACGGAAAAGAAAAAGTTGCTTATGACAGCGTTGAATTTATTTATGAAGATTTCTTCAAATTATTAGATGAAGCAAACGCTACTTTAAAAAGCTCTTCACTTACAACTGTAGCAGCATTTCAGCCAAACGATCGTTTGTATTCTGGAAACGTAGCAAACTGGAGAGTATTTGGAAACAGTATGAGACTTCGTTTAGCTTTAAGAATTTCTGATAAAGAACCAGCAAAAGCAAAAACTCAAGCAGAAGCTGCTGTAGCAGCTGGAGTTATGGAAACTAATGCTCAAAGTGCATTCTTCAAAGTAAGTAATATTACTCCAAACAATTTAAACATGATTGTGAACAGCTGGGGTTATACTATGACAGCTTCTATGGAAAGTATCTTGGTTGGATACAATGACCCTCGTTTAGAAAAATGGTTTGCACCTCTTGATGCAGCAGCTCAAACAAAAGTGTATAGAGGACAACCAGTTGGAGGTTTAGAAGATCAATTTGGAACAACTAAATTTTCTGCTTTCAATAACGACATTATGGGTAATGGAGCAGCAAATACACTTAGTGAAAGTAAAAATATCGAAGTTTTCATGGCTTCTGAAAATTACTTAAGCAGAGCAGAAGGAGCTTTAAACGGATGGAACATGGGTGGAAGCGCTCAGTCTCTTTATGAAACAGGTATTAGATTGTCTTTACAACAATGGGGAATTACTGATACGGCTGCAATCAATGCTTATATTTCAGGATCGACTTTACCAACTTTACCAAACGTTTTAACGGTTTATCCAAACTTAGATTTATTAGATATTCCAGTTAAATTACCTGTTGCATGGTCTGGAACAGAAGCTAATCAACGTACGCAGATCGCAGTTCAAAAATATTTAGCAATTTTCCCTGAATCTTGGGAAGCTTGGGCTGATTTAAGAAGAAGCGATGCAAAAGTGATTTATCCGCCATTAAATACAGATAATAACGATGCAGGAGTTGGAAAAAGTTTAATGAAAAGAATTATCTACACAACAAACGAATATTCTTCAAACAAAGACGCTGTTACAGATGGTATTTCAAAACTTGGAGGACCTGATTCAGGAGGAACAAGACTTTGGTGGGATACTAAATAATACAAGTAAAGAAAACGAGATTCGTTACTTATAATAAGCAAAAGGAGAGGTAACTCTCCTTTTCTTTTACATAAAAATCAGATTATGAATGTAAAAAAATATGTATCGGCTTTTATTTTGACTGCTGTTTTGTTTTCCTGTAAATCAGTAAAAAAAGAAATGCAGGCCGTTAATATCACACAAAATTACATAGCCGAAAAACCCGTTACGGCAGCAAGCCACGCCTCAACATTAGTCGAATTGGACCCCAATAATATCATGGCAGCCTGGTTTGGTGGTAAATACGAAGGCGCAAAAGATGTTGGGATTTATGTTTCTTCGTATAAAGACAAAAAATGGTCGGCACCAAAAGAACTTATCAAACCTTTAGTAAAAGACGGCGATACACTGCCATGCTGGAATCCGGTTTTGTTTAAAAGTAAAGCACAAAATTTATATTTGTTTTATAAAGTTGGAAAAAATCCAAGAGAATGGTTTGGTGCGATGATCGTTTCTAAAGACAACGGAAATACGTGGAGTGAATCAAAATATCTTCCAAAAGGAATTTTAGGCCCCATCCGAAACAAGCCAATCGAAACTTCTTCTGGAATTATTTTATGCGGAAGCAGTACCGAAAGTATCGATGATAACAAATGGAGAGTTTTTATTGAAACGTATAATGAAACCAGCGACAGCTGGACGATTACCGATATCAACGACAAGAAAAATTTCGACATTATCCAGCCCACATTTTTAGTTCATTCTGATAAAGAAATCCAGATTTTATCCCGAAGCCGACATAACAAATTGATTTCATCATGGTCTGAAGATAATGGAAAAACATGGCAGAAAACGGATAGCATTAATGTTGTAAATTCAAATTCAGGAGTCGATGCGGTAACTTTATCGAATAAATCATTTTTATTGGTAAATAATCCATTAAAGATGGGAAAAGACTGGTTTAACGGAAGAAACGTTCTCGATGTAGAATATTCTAAAGACGGTGTAAACTGGAAAAAGTTATTTGATCTTGAAAATCAAAAAGAAGGAGAATTCAGTTATCCGGCAATTATTCAAACTTCCGATAAAAAAATACATGTTTTGTACACCTATGATAGAAAGTTTATCAAGCACACCACATTCGATTTAAAATAAAAATAGAATTATGCAAAAACATTGTCTCACAGATTTTAAGGATTCGTTTTATTTGCAAAAAGCGAATTAGTTCGAACCGTGTTTAATCCTTTAGATAAAGAATTATGAAATTTTTACCGAAAATCAGTATTGTTTTATGTCTGTTTTTTTTGAGTACAGTTTTAAATGCTCAAAAAAATACCCTAGCACTGACTTTTTACAAACACGATAAATACCTTTCGTCTGATAAGTTAGAAGGACGTTTTGTGGGAACAAAAGGGAATAACAAGGCGGCAGCTTATATCAAAAAGCATTTTAAAAAATACCGTTTACAGCAATTTGGCGAGAGTTATTATCAGCCTTTTAAAGTATTTGTAAAAGAAGGAATTAACAAAATGAAATCCGATAGTGTTGCGACCCAAAATGTTTTCGGATTTATAGAAGGTTCTGATGAAAAACTCAAAAATGAATTCATTGTAATTGGCGCACATTATGACCATTGGGGTTGGGGCGGAATAGGATCGGGGAGCAAGAAAAAAGATACTGTGGCGATTCATAACGGAGCCGATGATAATGCTTCGGGCGTTTCGGCATTGTTGTGTATTGTTGAAGAAGTTTCTAAACTGAAAGTGAAGCCCAAACGGAGTATTATTTTTGTTTCTTTCAGTGGAGAAGAAGAAGGTTTATTAGGATCTAAATATTTTGTGAACCATCTTCCAGTAAAAAAAGAAAACATAAAAGTAATGCTCAACATGGATATGGTGGGAAGATTAAACGCCGAAAAACAAATCTATATGGGTGGAGCGGGAACTTTCCCAAACGGAGCAGAACTCATGAAAAACCTAGGACAAAACAGCGGACTAAATCCAGTGGTATTCGCAGGCGATGTTGGCGGTTCGGATCACGTTACTTTTTATAAAGCTGGAATTTCTGCAATTGGTTTCCACACAGGCGGACATCCGCAGTATCACACACCAGAAGATGATATTGATTTAATTAATTTTGAAGGTGGTGCTTTGGTATCGAAATATATTTATAATGCTTTAGTGAGTATTGCGAATTATAATGAGGAATTGGTTTTTATAAAGCAGGATTAGAAAAAATTGGTTATTTGGAAAAACAGCTTAATGGGAAATAGTTTTCTAAGGCAGAACAAAAAAAAGAGACCAAAGGTCTCTTTTTTTGAGATAAAAGATTTTTTACAAATCATGTACAAAATTTAATAGATCTGTATTTTCTTCTAATAATTGATTATTAATTAAAATATTAAATCTGCCAGCGCATAAAGCATCTACTGTTTTGTCTTTGTAATAAATGACAATTTTTCTTCTTACATCTACAGACTTATTTTTTTTAATTTTTTGGGTCTCTTTTAAGAGATTTTCAAACTCTGTTAAAATAGCTTTGTCTTCTATTGATTTATCTTTAACATGATTGCCAAAAGTTAAATTGAAATCTTGACAGCTAACATCAGAACTTGTATCAATATATAGATTTACTGAATGTATCATTATTTTATGAATGCTTGTTTCTTTCGTTTTGTTACAGGCGAAAGCGCTGAAAGCTAATAGGACTAATGTAAATAACTTATTCATTTCTTTTCCTTAATTTTTTAAGTTATAGCTGGCGTGAGAGTTTCGTTTATGTTTGCAAAGCTGTGAATAATTTGAATTTGTTTGTTTGAGAAGTTATTGAATGGAAAATAATTTGTAGAAAATAATAAAAAAGGTTTGAATCTAAGAATTTACATTCAAACCTTTTTTATTAGGTATATGTTAAACACAAATATTAAAAGAATAAAATGCAATAACAGATTTTAAGTCAAAAAAGTCAACCCTTTAGCTTTAAAATTGCTGAACAGAACTTGTTTGGCTGTGCTGATTGTTTCTTCGGTTCTGTAAATACTGCACCAGAATTTGATTTGCAGTTTAAATTTATTATCTGAAATTGAGTTGTAATAAATCTGTGGTGTTCTGGTATTATTTACCAAAGGCAGACTTTCAAGAGCGGTTAGTATGGTTGCATTTATATCTTCTGGAGTTGCATCGCCGCTAATTTCTATAGAAATATCTACTAATTTGAAATTATCAGTATACGTCCAGTTGGTGATATTCTGAGATAATAAATTACCATTCGGAATAATGATTTCGGCACCGTTTGGAGCGTTGATTTTTGTGGTACGTAATCCCATCGATTTTACTCGTCCAGATTCTGAACTAATATCGATAACGTCTCCAATTTGAATCGGTTTATCAAAAATTAAAATAATACCCGAAACGAAATTATTAACGACATTCTGAAGTCCAAGTCCAACACCGACACCTAAAGCTCCTAAAAGAATACTTAATTTGTCTAAAGGCATTCCAGAAGCGGCAACGGCTAAAAGATATCCAACGATTAAAACAATAAGTCTTGTTATAAGTAATTTAGAATGTTGTCTTTTGTTGATATTCTCTTCATTTTCGTCTTCGATTTCTCCAAAAAAGTAAGCGACATATTTTTGTAATAGATGCGCAATCCATACAATAATAAAAAACAGAACAATATTTCCTAAAGTAAAAGTGATGCTTCCAATTGTGTTTGGGCGACTTAATAAAGAAGCCAGCGAATCTCGTAATGATTCCCAAATATTTAAATTTGATGCAATTACAACCAGCCACATATAACTGATTACTATGATAAAAGGTCTTTTTAAGGTATCTGATAAACTTTCGTAATCGAATATTTTTTCAATTCCTCGTTTTATTCTCGTAGTGTAAATCTGTAAAAGGATTATTTCTAAAATGATTTTCAAAAGAACGCTTAACGCCACAATTTGTGTAAGAGAAATAAAAGCAGTTAGTGTCAGCATATTGGAAAGAGAAACTCTTCCGAAAAGATTGTACAAAATCGATAAACCATTTAATCCGATAAAAATGATGCTGGCCCATTTAAAGAACGCTTTGATATACAATTGATCTTTTAGACTTTTAATCTGAACTAATCCATATCGTATTCCAAGGATATTGATGATAATGAATGAACAACGCTGTAATAATCCAACACCAATAAATAAATCCAGGAAACAAAGGGCAAAAAATAAACCAGAAAGCAAAAGCCAGTTTCGCATTGAAACGCCTGACCAATCTTTTTTAAATAAAACTATCAAAACTGCCAACAAAGCCAATTGTAACAATTCTAAGAATAGAGCAGGAGCATATAAATTGCTTACTGTAGCAATATTTAAACCTATTGTAACGACAGGTAAAATAACTCCTCGGTTTAAATATTTAAAATTAAAAAGAGAAAGATTTTCTGCGTAGCCGTTTGTTTTTAAGTATTTTAAGTTTCGAGAAATGTACCAAGCCAAAAGTCCCAAAAAGAAACAAAGCGTAATTAATGCTCCGGATTTGTAGCTTAAATAATAAGCGGCAACATTTTCCTCAATAATAATTTTTGATTTGATAGTTTGTGTTGCTTCTTTTTTTGCAGTAGAATCGGTGCTCCATAAAGAAGGATATTCCTTTTTAAGAATACTGATTCCTGATTTTTCGAGTTTGGTTTCTACTGTCGAAAGTGCATTTGAAACCGCAATTTTATGCTCGACAGTTAATCGTTTTTTATCATTTAGGATTCCCTGATTTTTGGTCATCAGACTGTCGGTTCTTAAATACGTTTTTTTAAGATTCGCTAATTCAGTTTTAAACTGTTTTTTGCGAATAGTATCTTTAATCAGCGTGAATAAAGTTTTGTCTTTTCGCAGATCTATTATTCTGCTTTTGATTTTTTCAAGATTCTGATTTCGGGAATTGATGGCATCGTTTTGCTCATTTAATTCTTGTTCGATTTCCTTTAAAACAATGCGGTACATTTGCTGGTTACGCACGTTTGGATTGGCACCTTTTAAACTTGCCAGAATCAGATCAAGTTTGCTTTCGGTTCTTTTAATTTCTCCAAAAAGATGAAAAGTACTTCCTTCAAAATCGATATCATGTCCAGCTGATTCAAGAACTTCTCCGGCTTTTTCAATAGCGATAAGATAATCGCTGTCGGTTGTAGTTTCTTCAAATAGTTTGCCTCGGTTTTCCGTTTTAGCAGTTGAAGTTTGTGAATATGAAATTGATGTAAAAAATAGCATCAAAAATAGGGCGGGTAAGTAGAACGAATTTCTTTTTGAATTCATAATTAAATTGGTGATTTAAGGTCTCCAAATTTAATTGTTTTTTGGTTAGAATTGGTTTGGGAATGTTAATGTTTGTGTATTCATTTTAATTTTATATTGAGTTTCAAAGTGATATAATTCTATGAATTACTTTTCTACATGAAATTTAGGATCAATTGTAATAAGGAGTTTTTTAAAAATTTGAATAAGACGATTTCGAATTGATTTAAGTATCAATGTCATGGCATCAAAGTTTTCAACTTCTTTTCTTGTTTTTATAGCAATAATGTTGCTTATTATTGAAATTCCGTCACTAACAATAAGTAAATCCATTACAACAGTTACAAACCAGTTGAAGTTGTAATTTAAACCTTTGCTCATAAGGGCTAAAGCGGTTGGAATTAGCAATACAGCTAATTTAGATACAAATCCTACAGCTAATTTTTTAAAAGTGAAATGATTGTTTAGGACAATGGTTTTGGTAACACCTAAAAAGGTATCCATTATCATTAAATAAAATAGTACTTTAACTATTCCTGTATCCATTTCTAAATACATAAAAATTACATACAGCAGTAATTTTAATTGGTCTGTATATTCTGAAATTTTTTGCATGATTTTTTGTTTTTGAAAATTTGTTTGAAGGGGGTAAATAATCCTTTGGGACTTTATGTCCCAAAAGATCATTAACTAGTTTTTATGAAGATGTACCTGTTACTGTGACAGTATTACTATATGGAGATATATATCCATTTGAATTAATTCTTATTTGGTATGAATATGTTACCCCATTTGATAAATTATCATAGTAAAAAGTATCCGTTGATGTTTTTAGAAGCATAGAGCCTCCACCATTTATACTACGATATAATTCGTAAGTTATTGGACCTTCGTCAATATAATTTGGCCATTGGAGTATCATGTTTTCTCCCCCATAATAAGCATGTTGTAATGTTGGCACCGTTGGATTGGCAGGAGATGCATTTGTGGTCGCATTTTTTGTTGCGGGAGTAGATAGATTTCCTCTAGCATCTTTTGCTTTTACTTGGAAGCTATAAGTTGTATTACTTGCTAAGCCAGTAACATAATACGTTAGAATATCTTTTCCCAATTCAATTAAGGGAATATTACTATTGTCTTTATAAACTAGATAATTAGTAACACCAACATTATCAGTTGCTGCTGTCCAATTTAAAGTTAACGAAGTTGTGCCAATGTTTGAAACAGTTAAATTATTTGGGCTTGTAGGCGGTGTTGTGTCGGTTGGATTTCCTGTATACTCTATAAAATGAACAATTCTGTAGGGGTTCATTAAACTAAATTCTTGATCACCGCCAAAAGGTTTTATTAATTCTCCTGGAGCATAATCTCCGTTAGCATAATCTCCTATAGTTAATCCTTTGTCACTTCCCCAAGCTCCTCCTTTTTTTAATATGGTTCCGTTTACGGGGCTTACTTTTGGAAGCTCATCGATTGTTAATTTCTTGTTTTTGGCTCCTCCAACAGCATTAAGTGTTGAAAATGAAGAATCACCTGTATCTAAACCTACAGGCATCCTTCCTCTTAATGGGATATATTCTTCCCAGCCTTCAGGAAATGGTGCTGGTTTACCCCAAAGAGCAATCATTCCAATAGGAACCGTTGAGGCGGGTCTGTTTTCTAAATCGGTAATACGATTAATTAATGAATTGATTAAGGTATTGTTTTTATTAATCTGATTTTGATTGTCTAAAACTAGCAGAGTACCATTAGAAGTAGTTGTATTTAAATTATTTAAATATACTTTACCTCCAATGTAAGTATTGTCCCAATCGGCATTGTAATTTAGGCTAAGATTTGTTTCTGAAGAAGTACTGTTGTCAACTAAAGCTCTTCCAAGGTAATCACCAGAATGACGTAATCCTCTTTTATTTGCAGATCCTAATTTGAATTCAGCAGATCGCACATTAGCAGTATTATTCTCTTTTGTGTCTAATTTAGATAACTGATAAATTCCCAAATTCAAATCTCCTTGCATAGCTTTTGATCCATTTAATGGAAGATAAGACTGATTGATTAAATCTATATTGGATTCAATAGATTTAATATCTTTTATAGTTCTAAAGCTTTGTAAGTTGTAATAGTTAACCGTTAAAGCATCATTATTTTGAGAATTGGTTGGGCGATTTGAATAATCAGATGAGCTTATGTATTTCGCTTCATAATCAAAATAAGCAGTTTGAGATACACCTGTTCCATATACTAAATTGGTTCCTATTCTAGTGGTTTTTAAATAGCCTGTATTTAAACCTTCGGCAATTGGATATAAAATTCCTGGAAGCTGTAAATTATTTTCATCTCTATTAATAATTACCCATCCTTTTGTTCCAGCTGTGGCATGAGTTATAATATAATTTTTATCTAGTTCAATACTGAAATGAGCTTTTATGGCTTCGTACAATTCAGATCTGTAAGCGGTTTGAAGCCTTTCTAAAGTTTCCTGTTCGAGAGGGAAACCTCCTGAATGACTAAAATTTACTTGTTTCATTTTATGTTGATTTAAAGGTCTGTTGTTTTAATTTTTATGAGTTTATTCTTCTGTAGAATAGCAATAACTTTCATAGCTTTTTCCTGCTAATTTGTAGAAGTTAAGGAGGTTGTGATACTGTGTAGAAATAATGTTAATTGCTTCTGTTGGCTGTGTAGAAGAATTTCCATTTTTTTCAGCAGGTATGGTTTGGTCTAAAATTAAATTTTTAGGAATAAATACTCTGAAATTTGCATATGATACTTTAGTATAATCTTGGCGATGGGCTAAATAAATAGGTTGGTTTCTCTTATTTTTATACTCGTTATTTTTGAAAATCTTAAATAATGGAATTCTTAAATCTCCCTGTTTTTTGGTTCCATCTGACAATATTTTATCCGGATCATAATATTCTTTATGAAGATATAAGTATTGTAATGAAGGTTTAATGGATTCATCAATATAAATTAAGCCTTCCTGACGTTTTTGTTCGAGACTAAAATTTGGATTATATTCCGTAACGATGTTAAAAGCTTCATTTAGTACTTTTTCCAAATATATTACCTGTCCAGTATGCTGCATTTTATAAAGAATGTCTTCATAAAGAGAATGAAGTGGGGTAAGCAAAACATCTAGCCAGTCAACATGAGTTTTTTTCCTGAGAATAGGGGGAATAAGCCATAACAAAAGCTTTTCCCATTTTAAAATGGTGTATTTGTTCATTGTAAATGTATTAGACTATTGTTTATCTCTGTAGAATGTATAAGGAATATAGTTTACTTCAATTTGAAGAGCATCCATATCAAAGTATCCAGCTTTAGGAATAAAATACTCTATTGATGTAACGTCAAATATGTCAGGGTTTTCATTGTCATTTGGATTTTTTGCCATTGAAGTTTGGACTTTATTCAATATTGGAATCTTAATACCTTCTGCCTTTTGAATAGCATCAATTAAATACGTTTTAACAAAGGCACCGTTGAACTCAATGTTTCTTAAATGATCTTTTATTGAATCCAGAACAGGAAATACGCTTCTATTTAAAATTAAAGCACCGTTTTCAGGATCTAGCGGATTAGTTTCCAAAGCAGATTGATATTGCTGTAATTTTTCCTGCTCATCTGGAGTTAATTGCCTGTTTAAACTCTTTAATTTGTAATATTCAATGTCTTTTGGATTGACATAAATACTTAAAGGATCTACATACACATTAAGATTTAATTTTAAAATATCACCATCATCTGAAGTGATATAAACTTGATTTCCAGCATCTTTTATTTTTGAGATGTATTCCTTGAAAGCAAAAAGTTCATTTGGAACATCAATCCTAGAAATAACATCCCCTTTTTGGGTTGCTACTTTAATAAAAACAACGCCGACTTTATTGTGGAAATAATCAGAAAAAATTTCTTCCACATTCTTTTCTGGATTAAGAACTGTTTCAAGATCAATTTCACTTACGGCACAATGTTTTATAATTTTTGATTCTTCGATTTGTGTTTCAGAAAGGTTTGAAGTATCAAATTGATACGAACCATCTTTCCATACCAATGACATTCCGTTACTTGAGTCTGGAGTTAAAGGCGAACCATAATGAAAATTTAAAGCCTGTTCGCGATACCAGTTTAAGGTATGCGGTCTTGATATTAAGGCATTTTTTTCGACTATTTTTTCATGAACCCAGATAGCAGTAGCCACGATATTTACCCACAATCTCCATATGCTTGTTAGCGAGGTGTTTGTTAGGTTGTTTAGAGAACTCTGCCTCCCTTTTTCAGTCAGAATTTCGTTCTGAATTTCAGCAATTGTACGTGCCATATTTTATTTTTTGATATAGATTAGCCTGTAAGACATGTTTAATATGCTTATAGATAATTGTTTATGTTTTTGGTAAATACTACAGAAACGTAGTTTTTTTAGAGATTTCTAAAAAGAGCAGATTTGAAAGTGGTGTAATTATAAATGAATTTAAATTCGAAGTTTACATTTAAAGATTTTTAGTAAATGATAAAATCGTCCTCGATAATCATATAATCAATTCCTGAGAAATTATCCATTAAAAATTTCTCTTCTTCAGTAAGGGCTGTTGCAGGCTTTAAGTTTCTGGAATTATAATATTCAACAATATCTTTTTTAAAAGCTTCTCTTCCAGTTTTTAGTTCTTTATATACAGAAAGATCTTCTGTAACGTCAAATTGGTCATTGTCTTCTAACAAGTCGAATACTTTTTCAATGCTTCCGTATTCTTGCAGTGATAAATCAAAAATATTTTGATTTTCTTGTGGTTTAGTAGTTTCCATCGATTTTAATGTTTTGTAAATCGTTGACATCTAGTGTTTTTACATGAAATTTGTCATACGATAATTGTTTGTCTATTTCGTTTTCTAATCTTAGTCTGGAAGTTGCATCCGGACTGTTAATGTATTTTTTAATTCCTACTCCAAGAATTGGGAATTCTTTGTAGCTTCCTTTCTGACTCAGGAGTAGAAGTTCAATATTTTGTTGATCTGCATCTTTAATAGCGAAGTCATCGCCTTCAATTAAGAGATCTTCATCAATGATAAAATCTTTCATATATCGTTGCTGTTTGTTAAATGATGTAATAAAAATGGTGTGATTTTTCTTCGGATCTGCGCGCGATATCCTTAGATTTATACTGTAAAATTACGCTTCGATTTTACCTTTACCAAGATTTTAAGGCTTTTGAATCTGTAGTTTCAGTTTAATTTCAAGAACTAATTACGTTTGATAATCAGACTCAAAATGATTTCCAAAATTAATCTTACTATATTGTTTTTCAGTGTGTTGAATTTAATTTTTGATATTCCTGCAGATTGTAAACTTTGAAGCGAAAGCAAATCCAGCTGACTTTTTAATAGCCATTCTAATTCCTGGTCACTGATGTTTTTATGAGTATAAAGAATTGCCCAGCGCTCAAGTTTTTCAGCAGAAGTTTCTAAAAAACTTTTTAACTCTTTTTCTAATTGAGGTTTTAAATCTTTATAACTTTCAGCAATTAGATTCTTTACTTTTTCTTTTATTTCTTGTGTTAGATTATCGTTATTCATTTTCAAGATTTAAGATTAATTACTTCCAAAAGTTGCTGTTTCGATTCCTTGTCTTTATTGATTTCATACTGAATAAGTAAATCGAAAGCATTTAAAATCTGTTTTTTAGATTCATCAATAAAATAAGGAGACAAAACTTCTTTATTTTCCCAATGCTTAAAGAAACCAGCTAAAAGATTTTTTTCTTGATCATTAAGCGCTTGCCACATGGCAAAGGTGATTTCGTTATCGGGTTTGTTTTTTTCATATTCCTGCAGTTTTTCAATTTCCAAAAGCAATGTTTCAACTTCTTGTTTCTGATTTGAGTAAGGGGTAATTGCTTTATCCATAATTTTAGTTGCTTCTACTTTTATTTCGGTTGTTTTTTGATACGAATAAGAATCGAATAAAGTAGTTTTGGTTGAATCGCAAGAGATTGTGATAAAAGAAAAAGCAATTAAAAAAATAATTATTTTAAAATATTTCATAGCATTATTTGTATAAGATTACATAGTTTTTCTTGTCACGTTTTAATCTGCTGAGCAATTTCCAATCGTCGTATCCTTTTTTGTCAAAGTGCGGAAGATCTTTAAAAGTTTTCCAGTCTCCGCCCCAGTTCCAGCCATGTTTTTTGAAAATGTCTACACATTCCTGCCAATCCGAAATTTTGTCATCGTCCCAATCCTTTGCTGTATCCCAAGAAGCTGTTTTTCCGTCGATGATTAAACAGATATCTACTGCAAATCCGTAATTGTGAATAGATTGTCCTCCTTTGGCATTGGTTACTTTTTTTCCTGGTTTGGTTCTGCCAAAAGCGTAAAGATCTTCCTGTTCCTGAAAAGTTCTAAGTCCTTGTGTAATACGAACTTTAGCCCTTCCAGTCAATGCCAAATCGCATTCTTCGATAATTTTGGTAACTTCTTCCCTGACGGAAGGATGAAGCAAATCAATGTGTTTTTTTGTCGTTTGATCCATATTATGTTTATTAATGATTTAAGAATAAAAAGCCTTTCCCAATTGTTTGAAAAGCAATCACGGCAGTAAAACGATGATAAGATTTTGTGCGGTTTTGAGTTTTTATAAAGAAAAAACTCTTTTTTATAATCTCATTTTGAGATTAAAATGGGGTTTTGTTTAGACTGTAAAAATACGCCTAAATGCAATGTTTTTAAAATATTATGGCTTTGTAAAACAGTAGTTTCAGTAGATGTGAAATGACTTTTTTTTGGATTTTTTTATGTTGAAATCGGGAAGTGATGTAAAAAAAAAGAACCCGCTTTTCTAGTTTTGAAAAACGGGTTTATGATTAAGAGGTAAATTATACTTGATTAATGAGAACCATCAACTTCTATATATCCTGCTTTTTTCATTATATAAAGTAACTCTAAAGTTTCTGCATCAAAATAAGCAAAGCAAAACATACCTTCAAATAGTGAAATAATTTCACCTTTTTTATTGTATTCTATTTGGTCTTCAGTATTAAAAGATACTATATATACCTCTTTTTCTTTTCCGTCTCTTAATTTCTCTAATTCTTTATCTCTACATCGCAAACCAAGATCTTTGTCATACGAAAAATTATTCTGTGCCATCCATTTTTTTAAGGACTCAACTACTTGTTGTTTTGGATTCATATAAAAACGTAATTAGTCAATACTCAAATACATTGGTTTGTTCTCATCCAGACATTCTTTAGTAATCAAATAAATATCATTAAAAGCCGTTAGGCGACCATCGGTCACACCTTGGTTCCTTGTATCAACTTTGATTTCTTTATCAAAAACGATTATATTGTAACCGTCTTTTGCAGGTTTTCTGATAGTAAGGATGTGTTTTATTTCTCGTTCAAAAATGTTTTTTATTCCTAAAGTTTCTTCAGTTGTTAGCTCAATATCCATTACGTCATTTTTACTTGCTTTTTCTGGAATGATTTCTTTTAATAAATCTAAAATAACAGGATATTTTAAATCTAGATTTTTATTACTTCCCCAGAATTTATCTATCAGATTGACAGCATGCAACTCTTGGAATGATTTATCTTTGATAGTTATACTGCTTATAAAAATCCATTCTCCATTTCTATATATATGATTCCCCATTTCTTATTCTTTTAAAAATTTAATAAGACCCATCAACTTCTATATAACCTGCTTTTTTATGTATGTAAAGTAGTTCTAATGTTTCTGCATCGAAATAAGCAAAACAGAGCATTCCATCAACAAAAAAATTTATTTCTCCGTTTTCATCATATCCTATTTTGCTCTTAGTACTAAAAGATACGACATAAACTTCCTTTTTCGTTCCATCTCGTAATTCTTTCAATTCTTTGTCCCAACAATTTAGGCCAATACGATCATCATAAGAAATTACGATTGTTTTTGTGAACCAGCTTTTTAAGGTTTCAATTATTTGTTCTTTTGGATTCATATAAAATTTGTTTTTTTAATTTAATATGAACCATCAACTTCAATATAACCTGCTTTTTTGTGTATATAAAGTAATTCTAATGTTTCTGCGTCGAAATATGCAAAACAGTACATTCCTTCAAAAAAAGAAATTACTTCGCCTTGTTCATTATATTCTATATTAGTACTTTTAGTTTTAAAGGATACTACATAAACGTCCTTTGTTTTTCCATCTCTTAATACTGCTGATTCCTTGTCTCCGCAATCCAATCCAATAATGACATCATAAGAAATTATATTTGTTTGTGTAATCCATTTTTTTAATGTTTCAATAATTTGGTCTTTTGGATTCATATATTTTTAGTTAATATTTTTAATATCAATATTTAGCCTTTCACATTTTATAATTACTCTATTCATGTAATCTTGTGCATCTTTTATTTGTGCATCATTAAATTTACTTTTGTTTTTCATAATTTCATCAAATACATATTCTCCTTCTTTATAGTCCAACCAAGAGTTTGTTCCTCCTGTAGGATCTTTCTCAGGATATAATTTTGAAGTATGTGTAGTTTTGATTTGATATAAGCATTTCTCCATTATTATATTTTAAGGAATAAATAACTGTGTTAATCTTTTGATTTTGATAATGGAATTTGATTGTTAATATACCGTCATTAAAGGCAATAGCTTCTTCGGTTAAATATCCGTTTTTATCTGTCGTATACTCGAAACTAGTTATAATAGAATTAGTGGGAATAAATAATGTTATTTTGGACGGATCAAATCTTATATTGAGATTTAGTTTTTTAGATTTGAAAATAGTTTTATCATTTCTGTTTATTTTTTGAAAACTCTCTATAATGGTTATTAACTTTTCAATATCACTTACTTCACTAGAAAGCATAAAAGGATTATCAATTTTTATATTTTTTGTAATTAAAAAATCATTATATAATTCAACATTTGAATAGTAATTGGATGACCAGTCATCTCTCTCATTTTTGTCAGATCCGGAAAAAGCGTAATCAAATTTACCATTCTTATATTCTAGATTAATTTCCTGATACGATTTTCCATTGCTACTAAACTCTTGAGATTTAACCAGTTTTTGAGATTCATCAAAATAATAATTACATATCTTTTTATTATCTATAGTTAAAGTAGTTATAGAATATTTTTTCACTGTAGGTTTTTTGTCTACAGATACAGATTCGTCTTTTTTTACCGCCTTATTACAACTTATGGTTGTTGCTAATATTACGAGAAAGACAAGTTTTTGAATTTTCATAAATTATTTTTTAAAATTATCTAATAATCCAGGTTCGGCTGGGTCATAAGAAAAACAATTTATTTTGATTTCTTTACTTTAAATTCAACTGCAAGCGGACAATCCTTAAATGCTATAAAATAATATTTATCTGAAACTCTTTTTATATAAGAAGATTTTTCAAAATAGTCATTACGTGTACATTCTTGCTTGTCGGTAAATGATTTTGGAATATCAACCAACGTCTTTGTTTTTGTCTTTATGTCATAAATAAATTTTTTATATCCATTATCTTCGTCTGTATACAAAATAAGCTCATTTTTTAAATCGAAATCAAGCTGTATTTTAAAATAGCTATCTGTTAAAA
Organism: Flavobacterium endoglycinae; assembly: GCF_017352115.1. NCBI lineage: Bacteria > Pseudomonadati > Bacteroidota > Flavobacteriia > Flavobacteriales > Flavobacteriaceae > Flavobacterium > Flavobacterium endoglycinae. The sequence continues at coordinate 1,223,804 of NZ_CP071448.1, read as the reverse complement.
CTTCTTGGCCAGAATGTTTATCATAGAGCCAGAAATAATAATTTTTTGTTCCACTATTGCTGTGTAAAGCGAAATAATTTTGAAAATCAATTCCTTCATAATAGAGAATATGATTTTGTGTAAGATCCTCGCTTAGCAAAAATGGTTTTTCAAAATTTTTACTTATAATTTTATAATTTAAAATATCGTTTTTTCCAATTGAATCTTTAGAAGGAAAAATAAATAACTTGTAGTTGTTTTTAAGATAAAAAGTTTGTGGTTTTATTGTATCGCCATGATCATCAAAAAAAACGCTTTTGTTTTGTTTTTTTATTTTTTTTTCTTCCTGCTTATTTGGTTTATTATTATCTGTTCTACAACCGATAAAGCAAATCAATAAAATTATTAAAATTTGGTTTTTCATTTTTAGAATCTGACGCTTCTAGTTGCTATATTGTCAAAAGGTTGTCTATCTTGATTGATGATTTTGATTCTAAAATTTTTGTTTTTAGAACTTTTCCTTTCGTATCGATTTTGAAGCTGAGGTAAATATAAGTACTTCCTACAGTGGTAAATGAAAAGTTATAAAGTTCTATTGCTAGAATAGTATATTTCGTTTTTTTTATAGAAGATATTTTATTTGGAATTAGATTCTTAAATTCTATAATATTAATATCATCAATGCGATGTTTATTTATATTTATTATTGGATTTTGAGAAGTTTTAAATTTAGTTATCATTTCAGGAGTGATAACTTTGTTAATACATTCATTTGTAATTGTATTTTCAGTTTTTAGAATAATTTCGACGTCATTTCCGTACAAATTTTCATGAACATTGATTATGCTTGTTGAATCATTTAAAGGTATTCGACATGATTGAATGCTTTTCTCAATAAATTGAGTTTTTGGATTTTTATGTTGAGTATTTGCAATGCTAAATATGCAAAGAAAAAGAAGTATTATTCTCATAGGTTGCCTGTTGTGCTGTTTTTAAAACTGTATTCCGTTGATTTGTAAATAATTGTAGTCCCAAAATCTCCTTTAAAAATGGATACTGATTCAAATGTTGATTCTTCTAGGGTGCTAGAATTGGACCAGTTTTTAAATGCATTTTTCTTATGATCAGTATTTATAAATAACCATTTTTTCCAATTTTCATTATCATTAATATCTGCTCCTTGCCAACCAATTCCTCCATTAGAATAATCTATGCCGACATATCCATTATTAAGATATTGAATAGCTTTTATAGTATACTCAATAGCTGTTTTCATTTTTGAGTTTTTATTTCTTCCTGTTTCATTTTTATTAAAATCAATAGTTTCATTTAATTCAATATTTAAAAATTGTCTAAATGCTGGATTTCCTTGAGCTCCATAATGAAATGTATGTGCATATGTTTGATCATCCCATTTATTTCTCATTTTAATTAAAGTATTATTTAAAAGCCAATCATTTTGATATTTTTTAACTTTTGAATTGATTAATTGATGGTGATGATTTACAATTATGAATGGTATTCTTTTTATTACATCTATCGAAAAACCTGATTCAGAGTAAGCTAAACCTGCTATTCGAAGAAATACTTCATTTTTTATTTTTAATGGTTCAATATTATTGTAAGTTAAAAAATCTTCTCCATTTTTATTTTTTGCACAGATTTTCCTGTACAAGTATAAACATCCTCTACGCTTCCATCATTTGTTAAATCATTTATTTTTCCTTCAAAAGTTCCATCTTCATTATAAAAATGACCATTAACATATACAATGCGATCTACAAACTTATCCTCTAAGGAATTAAAGTTTTTTTGTTTAGAATCATTTATATAATTTAAATAACGAATATCGCTATTTAATATTACTTCTCCAAGCTTGTTATTAGCGTATTTTTTATTAAGGTCTATGTTTTTTTTATAAGACGCTTTAATAAATTTTTCCATCTCATTAGCATTCCTGTCATCCTCAATCTGCTGTCGCCAAATGTTGAGCATAATTTGTCTAAACCTAGCCATTTCAGAAGCGCTGGTGTCATTTAGTTCGATGTTATGGTTTTTAATAATCATGATTTTGGGTTTTACAGAAAGGGATAAAAAGATGCTTTTTTAAAGAATTTCTACTTTTACAGGTTTTGGCTGAATATGATCTGAAAATGCTGTAGTGATGTTAAGGCGTAAATCGTCTTCTTGTTCGATTTTACCGTCACCGCCTAGATAACAATTTTTGAAAAGAACTTCAAGTGCTTTAAATTCGTCCATTTTTGAAGCTTGCAATACAGCAGAACGAATGCTGATGTCTGGTTTTTTGAAATAAGCAAAAAGGGTAGTATCATCGTCATCTTTGATAGTGAGTTTGACTACTTTTTTATGTTTGTATTTCCACTGGTTGAATTGTGCTTGGGTTATATTTCCGTCAAGAACTTCGGTTTTCTCTGATGTTATTTTTTTCATGTTGAAAAGGATTTTTATTAGAAAAAAGCTGCCTGAGCTGTATTTCAGGACGAAATGCTCAAGGCAGCCTTCTGAAGAAAGTAAACAGTTTAAAACGGACTGCCAGAAGAGCATGTAAAATAGTTGCTTGCAAAAATCATGTTGAGTTGAACTTCTTTTTTGCGTAACGCGATAAGATTGGTTTCCTCTTTGGAGCCGGTTTTAAAACTGTTTTATGGTTTAAGGAAGTGGTTTTAGCAGATTAGTTCCACTCAATGTGAGAACAGATTAAATCGAAAAAAACAGCAATTTTAGTGTCTCCCTGGCCGATTCCTCTACTGTTTGAGTTGAATTCGCAATTTCTCACTGTATGCGTAATTACTTCATTGCTATCATCTAAATAACTTACAATAATACTGAAAGGGTTGATGTCTTGTAATCTCTGTCCTTTTGGTAAAGCGGCTAAAATAGCTTCAACCTCATAATTGTATAAAGTGATCGAAGCTTTTGCCTCGTATTTTCCTCTACCCCTGTGAACAGGCATGTCGCCGGCTCCGTAATGGTTTTCTTTAGAAACTGAATCACTGTAGTTTACGGCTGTAATACCAGTAACAATATTACCTGCAATACTTACTTCGATAGATGACCAGCTGTGTTGTTGTCCGTTAATTAATGGCAATTTATTCATAGTGTGCTTTTATTTGTTTGAATGTTTGATATAACGCTCAGCAGCTATCATATCATAATATTGTTTAATATTAAAAAGTAGAAAATGTAATTTTTGAAATTACGCTTGATTAATTCCAAAAGGGTTTTTGAATCCTAAATCGACCATAATTTTACGAGCTGTTCCAACTGGAGTAATTTCAGCTTTTACTTTTAATTCAGAAGTTGCCAGAATATTTTGTTTAGGATCTACATAAACATCAAATGAAGATACTTCCTGATTAGCAACCATTCCCTCTAAAGCATTTCTGCATAAATCTTCGAAGCTTTTAGAAACAGATTGAGGTAATTTGCCATCAATATCAACCAGAACAGGAGAAGCTAATTTTGGTAATAAAGCAGTGCGTAATAAGCGGGTTGCTTTGTTTACAGTACGGTTGTTTTCGATGTAAGCGAAGTCTGAAGTTCCTGCTGTACAAGTATGGCTGTCGTTAAAATAAACTCCAGCTAAACCAGTGTGAGTTTGTGTAAAAATGTATCTTTTCTCGTTTAGTGTTCTTAAATCTCCAAGTGATTTAATTTCTTTTCCGCCTACAAAACCTGGCTTTGCAAAACCGTTACCAGTAAGGTTAAATTTTTCGATCCAAGCTATGTTTTCAGAAACTTTTGCTTTAGATAAAGCGCCTAGAGCTAATCCAACTGCCGCAGTGTTTTTGTATGAGTCTTTGAATACAAATTCAAGAACAATTGAGCCATTCTTTTTTAGACCGCCAGCATTTTTTACATTGTAAACACCTGTAGAACTTTGTGAAGTTACGAGTTCCTCGTCTGGTGCTAAAGTGTATGCTTTATTAGTGTCTTTTTGAATTAATTTTTGCTCAAACGCTTTTTCAGCATCTATAGCAACTACGACAGATACGTTTGAACTTGTCCCTACTAATGATGGCGAAGTAGCTTCTGTTGCGGTATCAAAACCTTTTCCTTCTAAAATGATTTCAAATGGCATGTAATCAACGTATGCAAGATCTGCTTGTTCTTGTGCAGTATTTACTGCCGCTTTTGTTTGAGCAAATGTGGTGGCTTTTGAGCAAATAATTGCCATTTGACGAATATTTCCATTCGCTTTTTCCTGCATATCCATTGCTTTTTGTACAGTTTCAGCGTAAGTTGCCGCGTCAACAAGCATAACATACAAATCTCCAGAAGGATTCATTCTAAAAAACTGCTGAATTTGGTAATAAGCAGATTGTCCGTTAATATCATAGTTTTCTGTAATGCCCAGAGTTTCGGCATCTTCTAATGAAGCTAAACGTTCGATTTTGTTAAATTTTAAGTCTGAAGTTTCTTCTCCAGTAAAAAGCAATCCTGAAACCATATCCTGTTCAGGATTTCTTCTTCCTAATCCGCCTGATAACTTGTTAATTACTACATCGTTTAATGTACTCATAATATAAATTGTTTTAAATGTTTAAAAATATGTTTTGGTTTTGCTGAAAATGAGCAAAAAAGTGACTTGAACAAGTAGTAAAACGTGTTCGCGTATGTAGCTAAAAATGAGATTGTGATTCTTAATCCAAAACCCTGGATTGTTAGTTTTGAATCTTTTAAAATATGCGGTTCTTTAGTTCAATTTTACCTTCGGCCGAGCGGTAATTATATTTTGTTACGGGAACAAATTTAAGATTCGATGTTTCTCTTTCCAATTTTTTGAAGTGACAAAGCCTGTAGTTTCAATACTTTAGGCTTTAGCTTCTGTGTTGAGTCCTTCGTTTATTATTGTATAAATAGTGCGTTCTGTAAGGAACAAAGTATCTGAAAGTTCTGCAACTACAACTTTCATTTGTTTGGCTTGATTACTGTTAATATAGTTCATAACGTAATCTCTCCTTTTGTCTAATAATGTTCTGCTTCTTTTCATGATTTCAAGTTTTGAATATATGCTTTTTTTATTTTAATGGTGTTGTAAAGTTGTGCTGCAGTTCTTTCAGATCAGGGATTGGTGCTTAAATCAACATTTCCCTCAACTTGATTTGGATTTATTCCAATTATTCCTGAAGTCAAATTGTATCCAAGTTCTTCTAATTCTTCATTACTTAATCCGTTATTGAAAAGGATGTATTTCTTCTTTAGAGTGTTTTCAATCAAAGTTGTTTTGTATGTAATCTCCCAAATGAAATAATCGTTTTTATTCCAATAATCATACTCATTATTATATTGTTTTTCTTTAACTTTAAAAGTAGAATTAGTGTCAATAAATGCATTGCTGCTGTTCGCTAATAAGATAGATTTGTCGATACGCTGAGCAATATCAAATACTTCTTCGTAATTTGATGAAAGAATAGTTCCAATTGGCATTACAACATAAATACAAAAAGAAACATCGGCTTTATAATTTTTTTCTGAAGAGGTTTCCCAAGATATGTTGTCATACTTAAACATAATTATCGGGTTTTCTATAGTTGTTTTAAAAATACTATCACTGTATAAATGAACTGTTAATGCTTCAGAATTAAATTCTGTTTGAATAGCATTTTTCTTTTCGGTATAAAATTGTTTTAAAATCATATGTTGGATTATTTTTAAGCAAATTTAAAACATATGTTTTAATTTAGCAAACATATTACAGTTAAATACGCAATAGTTTCAGTAATATGATTTAACGTGCTGATTTATAATATGTAGTAAAAAACACATTTTTATAGTTAAAAAATCATTGATTTTCAATTAATTATAAAATTATTATGAAAAAGTGTGGTTATATCGCACATATTATGTAGTTTTGCAACATATACTTGAAGTTTAGCTTTAAGTAAAACATATTACACAATGTAAAAACGAGTTGCAAAATGGAAATACATGATAAAATAAGACGTATTATAGAGGAAATGAAGTTAAATAATAATTCATTTGCAAAGTTAATTGGAGTTACAAGCACAACCATAGATAGTATCACGATTGGAAGATTACAAGCCGATGGAGAAAGAAAGAGAACCAAACCAGGTTTTGATCTTCTTCAAAGTATTATTACACATTGTCATGTAAACCCAGAATATTTTTTTGGAAACAGTGAAGATATTTTTGCAAGTAATAAGTCTAGTAATGCTGTTAGCCTGCATATACCAAAAGTTATAACCGTAAATGAAGAAGGAGATGAAAACATTAATTTTGTGGGAGTAAAAGCCCGAGCAGGATATTTAGATGGCTACGCTGATCCAGAGTATATGGAAAGTCTTCCTTCGTTTAGTATGCCTATGCTTAAGAATGGTACTTACAGATGTTTTGAAATCAAAGGAAATTCGATGTCAACTACAATACATGACGGCGATTATCTTTTCGGGAAATATGTAGATAATTTTGATGATATTCTTGACGGAAGAATTTATGTAATTGTCAGCAAAAATGATGGAGTAGTGGTAAAGAGGGTTTTAAACAGAATCAGAGAAAGTGGAAAACTAATTCTAAAATCAGATAACCGAGACGGAAATTACCCAATGTACTCTATTTATGCCGAAGATATTCTGGAAGTTTGGTACGCTAGTATGTATGCTTCGAGACAAATGCCAGATCCAATCAATGTTTATGAAAAACTTCATGCTCTTGAAAGTAAATATTTTGAATTGGAAGAGGCTTTAAAAAAGAAGTTGAATTAATATTTCTAATTTATAAAAATTTTAAAATAAAAATACCTCTTGAAGTTCAATATCAAGAGGTATTTTTACGATTTGTAGAAACGAATTATGAAATGTTTCCTGTTCCTGTTCCTGTTTGCGCTGATGCACTTCCGGTTGTTGTTACTGTAGTAGTTACAGTACCAGATTTTACAAATTCTTCAATAGCTTTTGCGAGTGCTTTTGCCGTGTCTTTTCTCGCTTTTTTTGATTTAGTTGAATTGTCTGAGCTGCTATCTGTATCAACTGTTATTTTTGAGCTCTCTTCAAATGCAGCTAAAATTGCATCTTCTAATAAAGGTGTTGCTAATGCCATTCTTTAAGTTTTTAATAAATTTTTTAAATTGGATTTGATTGTAATTAGATTTCCTACATTAGGTCCAACCCCCTGAACCACTACAATATTTGAAATTTCTGTTATAAGATTTTCTAATTCAGTTAATAAGTTTTTACCTCCAGCATTAATTTTAAATTTATCATCTATTTCAAAATTTAAATCGTCTTTTTTAAAGGAAATTTTAGCATCAGAAATAAAAGTTTCAAAACCATCTTTTATAGTAACTTTTGTCTCTTTATCTTTTAAACTGAAAATTGTGCTATCTTGATTAATGCTAATTTTTTGTTCATTAATATTGAAAGTATTTTTTGAAATTTCTTTTCCGTTTTCATCATAGAAAGAAGCGCTAATATTTTGATTTTTTCCAGAGAATTCTATTTGAGCAAGGTTTTTATAAGAAGGTTTTTCAATTGTTGTTTCAGTTTCTCCCCCCTCTTTTTCTTTAAATAACATTTGAAATCTATTAGAATCAATATCAATTTCGAAATATTGATTGTTATCGTTTTTGAAACGAACAAATGTGCGTTCAATTTCCGAAAACTGCGAAATAAACGCTCTCGTTTCAACTCCATCAATAATAGAAGCCAAAACCCAACTATCTTTTTTTGGAATGGTAATAATTCCTTGTTCTAAATCCTGAATAGAAGCTTTTAGGCGCACATTTTTAATAATGGCGCCGTCAGCTCGCATAATGTTTACAGTGTAAGCATCTTCGGGATTATGAAGAGATTCTTCTTCTTTATTTATTTCGATGACTTTTGCCGCAAAAGTTTCAATATTATGATTACTGCTGGCGACATTTTTTATTAAATCTTTTATATTTCCCATTTTCTTTTTCTAAACTGATTCGACTCTTCTTCCTAAATAAATTTTTTGTCTATAACCGTTTTCGCCATAACTGCGTTCTACTTTTTCGACTTGAAAAGTTCCGTTTTTTTCTTTGTCTTTTGCATTCTCAAGAATTACTTTATCTGTCGGACGCACAAAAGGTTCTCCAAAAGTCAAAATATATCCTTCAAATCCGTTTGGCTTTGATTGCATTGCCCTTAAGGCTCCATACTGATACAATTCTGAGGCGATTTCTGTTGTTGTTTTTTCAAATAATGCAGGATCTTTGGGTAAATTTTCAGTATCGCTGTGTAAAACGTGTGTTTTTAAAAGTTGCCCATTAGGATCTCCTAATTCGATAAAAACGGGAGTATTTGAATTTTTAAAATATTTTTCAACTCTAACTCGGATATTTTTGCTTGATTCGTTGACTACTACTAATTTATCTTCTATAATGTTATGACGGAATCTGAAATTAACTTTTCCAGAAAAACCTCCAGAAATAGACTGAACAACTTTATTTAATTGTGAGCCAAGAAGATTAAGGCCTTCATTAATAAGTTTTTTGACCAATGTTCCAGCGAGTGGGCTTTTGATAAAATTGCGATCAATAAAACTTGATAATTCGTTAGGAGTGTGCTGTTGCGGATTATTGGTAATGGTAAGAACTGGGCCGGTTATTTCCATCTTAAAGTAAGTGTAAATTCCTTTATCTTTCAGCATTTCGAATACTTGAGCTAAACTATGATTTCTGCTCACAACAATATTTCCTAAGTTTTCGTTGAGAGCATTTACTTTAAAAGGCAGTTTTAGTTCTTTGATTCTTTTTTCAAAGAAAGTTTTAGGATTAAAACTATCCACATTTGTTGCGGGATTAACAGCCACAATATTAAGATTATCCTTTTTATCCTGAACATTATTATCTTTTACAGCTTTTACTTTTTTAAAAGCATACATAGCATCTTCGCAAGTTATTACTGCATTAGTGTCTGATTGAACTCCTGTAATATAACCTCTAAAAGCGGGTTTGTAATCGCCATCATAGCCTAAAAAAATCTCGATATAATTTTCAAGTTTAAAGAAATCATGAATTGTTTTTTCTTCTCCGCTGGCATTCACAAACAGACTTTGATCAAATCCTTTTGTATCCGTATATACTTTTTGAGGCATTATGATGGTGGCAGTATCGGTAAGCGATTTATATGAACTGTTTATGTTAACATTTTTTACATAATTGAATTCATAAAATTTAGGAGTTGGTATAAGGCGTACAGTCTCATAAACTTTAATTTTGGCATTGAGTTTAAACATTGTTTCTGATAATTAGTTCGACGGTTTCATCTGATGTGGCACTGGCTGTAAATTTTTGAATATTTTTTGTTCCAGAAATAGACGGAATAGAATAAGAATCAATGACTAATTCGTAAATACCAAATCGGTTTAAAATAGCATGTGTTACTCTTAGAGAATAAGGGGCATTGAGAAATTGTTTCAATAAAAAAAGCTTTTCTTTTGGATATTCATCTCCGGTTTCATTAGCAATAAGTCCTTCGATAGAAATGCTAAAATCGCCATTTGTAATATGTTCTTTGATGGTTGAATCTCTTCCTTCAACACCTTCTTTTTTAATAATTTTAGAACGGCTCAGATTTACTGTAACTGCGTCAACTCTTAGACTAGGTAAATTAAGATTGTTTTTTACAAGAGGTTCGAAAACTAAAGGCGCAAAAACCCTAAGGTTAAATTCGCCTCCAGTTTTATCAATGATAAAATCTTTAGATTCTGATTCGTTATAATTAATACCACTGTATTGAATGTCTTTAGATTCTAAAATTTCGTTTACATTAAAATTGAATTTCATAATGATTTTATTTTTTATTTTTAGTTTGAAAATGTTTTAGCAAAGGCAGTAATCATAATGTTTTCCATTCTGTTATCATTGTGTTTTTGCAGCCAGAGTGCTTCCTCAAGAAGCTTGTAAAATTCATCCATAGGAAGTTTGTATGGATCTACCTGAAAAGCATATCGAATAAGGGCCGCTGATTTTTTGAATTCGTCTTTTTGCGGAGTTGCATTAATTGTAAATTCACTGTCTTTTTTGATTACTTCGATGATTGAGTTTCCTGCAGCAAGCATGAACTCATCATTATAATTTTCTTTCTCAAGTAAACATTCTTTAAATAAAAATAGAATCGCTTCATGTGGATTGTCTTTATATAAATTTTGATAATTTAGATAGATGTTAAAAGTTGGTTTTTTACAATAAACGGTGATTAACTGATCATCAGAAGTAAGTTTTAAAATTTCACCGTATTTTTCTTTTAGATTTTGGATGGATTTTTCGTCTGTCATTTTTTGTTTTTAATAGATTAAATACAGCTGTCTTTACTTTCTTTTTTTATGATTTCGGATAGACTTTCACTTTTATCAGCTGTTGTTGATGTTGTGATATTAAAGCTTTCAATAAAAATGTTTCCTCCAGATTGTGATTCTAGTGGATTTTTAAAGTTGCTCATGTCAGGTATTTTAGGGATTTCTCCTAAATCTTTTGATGTATAATCCATGATTGATAATTGTTTAGTTATTAAGTGATTGTTGAAGATGTTTTTTATGCAGCTGAAGCTCTGACTTTCAAAAAATATTTTAAAAGTGAATTGCGTTTCATATGTTTTTTGAGAATTCTAATAGATCAATTAGAGTATGTAAAAGTAGGGTATGGCAAGCTGAAAAAAGAATAATTAAAGCTTGGTTTTCAGTAGTTTCAGTAGAAATTAAATATGTTTAGTTTATTCGTGAAGCCAGATAAAATGTAAACAAAATAATATTAGAAAGCATTAATTTTATACTCAAAAAGAAAAGCCAATACATTTTATTTTGTATTGACTTTTCAATTTTATTTAATACTTATTTAAATTGTTGATAGATTGATTAACATCAATTCTACTGATTCTTTTTGATACTAAAATAATTAAAGAACTATTCCGATTCTAATATTCAAAAGAGATTATATTACCGCCGCAACTGACTGAGAAACCCATCCTGAAGTAGTTTTTGTATATATTTTTCCACCAGAGGCAATATTCAAACAATGAACCGAATCTCCTTTTTTTGCTTGTACATAATTAGTGTTTAAATCGGCTGCACTTAAATCAGTTGTTGTAGGATTATCAAAAACTTCTAAAAGATCATCTAATGTTGCTAATGTATAATTACCATTTGGTTTATCTGATGGAAAATTAAATGAACCAACAGATGTCCTAAAAAATATAACATTAGCATTTACATGAAATTCTTCAGCTACAAATAAATCAAAATTTCCTGATCCATTAGAAATATAATTTATTCCAAAATTTAAACCCTGGCCTCCAGAAAAGTTGCCAATATTAATAGAAGGTGTATTTATTTGACTTGTTGCGATTAATTCAGTAGCCTTCAAAGTGCCATAAGCTTTTAAATTACCTTTTACTAATAAATAATCATCTGTATCTTGTAAAAGATTAACGTTGTAAGAGGCTTCGCTATTTCTAAAAGAAATTCCTTTATCTCTTACTTCATTTCCATTATCTATAACTGATTGTAAATTTTGAGTGTCTCCAGTGCTAGAAATAGTAATATTTCCGTTAGGATCAGCAAATTGACCATTTATTGAAATCGGATAAATTCTTGTATTATTAGCCTCAACTCTTTCAATTTTATAATTATGAATAGTAATGTTAGAAGTACCATAACCGCCAACTTTTAATTTTTCAGTAATGGCGTATATTTCAGATTTAGCATTGAGCTTCATATTAAAGTCGTAACCTTCAGGTTTTTCTGTATTCTCAGGTTTGTCCATAATAATTTGTACTCCATTTTCACAAGCAGTAATGTATGTTTCTAATGAAGAACGAATTTCCATTATATTATCAGAAAATATGTTCATTGGATTATTTATTTCACCTGTTCTTCTGTTTTTGATAATATCAACATATACATCGTTGTAAAAATCAGAATAACCGTTTACGACATTTAACCCCCCGTTTTGAATTACCGTTTTACCAGTAGAACCGCCACCAGCTAAAACAATTTCGCTACTGCCTCCATTTAATCTAAATTGAGAATCAGTGATATCAATACTGCTTCCATTTCCACCTCTTAAAGTTATCCCTTTACTATATGATGATATTTGTAACGGACTGTTGCTATAGTTGTTCCAATAATGACCATTTTGTGAGATTCTAAAGCCTCCAGAACCTCCTGCGCCTACATCAAATGTACCGCTAGGATTAGCGTTAATATATAAACCGTTATTAATATTAATAGTCACATCAGATTGATTGCCTAAGCTAATAGGTTTATTTACAAATCCAATCGAACCAGCCTCTAAAACTTCTTGTAAATTAGATTTTTGACTATCTTTAATAATTTGTAACACTTCTTGTACACTTGGATGAGAAGTATCTTTTATAATATTTCCTAACTCATCAACTGTAAGAACGGGCTGACTTTTTAAAGTTAAGCTTCCAGCTTTTGTTCCAAAAGGCATTGCAAAATAGTATGAGCCATTTGTCTGATTGATATCAAAATTATATGGTGTCTTTTCGAAACCTTCACCAATAAAAATTCGATTATCAATAAAATCTCCTGAATATGTTTCTTTAACTAAATAATGTTTCTCATCAGTCCAATCTTGAAATAAATATTCTAGATGACCGTCAATGTCTTTTACATCAGTAATTATTCCCATTTCATATTCATTGACACTGTATACGTATACTCCATCGAATTCATATATTGCAGTAGTAATTATCGCATTTTGTCTGTCGGTCCCTCCAATAATAGCAATTTTACCATCAGATCTAAGAATCATTTTTGCAACACCTAAACCAACATTTCCATCTGTTCTGGTAATTTCTTCTGTACCAGCTGTAATTTTTAGAAGTGATGAATTTAAGTCACTTGTTGCTAATATAAGATTATCCTCGCTATCGCAAACACCTCTATAAACACCTTTATCAGGATAATTAACAGTATCACTAATTATTGTAACTAATCCGTCAATTGTAACTTTTACAACTTTGGCGCCCAATTCGCCTGTGATAAAATACATGTTTCCTTGTGTATCGACCGTTATATCTTTGTATAATTGACCATCATAAGATGCAATTTGTTCTTGTCCCGATTCTGGAGACCACTTATAGATCCTTGTTTCCCTAACATTGTCAGTATAATAAGTTTTTGCTGATATTAATTTATCTGGAATCATAGGATTAATAAATACAAGATTTCCCTCAATATTCAATAAGGTAACCTTTCCATATTGATTAATTTCAATGACGTTTCCGTTGTCATATTGCTGGCCGGTATACATACTTTTGGTTAAAGGAAAATAAACCATTCCTTGCAAATATTGTGATCCTATTGAATACTCTGTTGTTATATATTCAACGGATTCATTTCTAAGTTGTTGAAGCCTCAATCCTGAAGTATCGGCTAATCCTGTATCAATGTTTAAAATTCCATCAACGCGACTCATAATACTAATTTCTACATTGTCACCAGAATCATTAAACACTGGAACAAAATTTGGTGTTCCAGAAACTGAACCCCCAGAAACTTCAATATTTCCTGCTAAATCTGCAAACTGCCCATTTACTGATAATGGTAGATAAGTTGGCAAACTTCGGCCTAACCTAGGAAAGTTTATACGTACCCCGCCGTTATCTGTTGAGAATCCGATGGCATCATCTTGATAAGTTACCATAGTTTTATTTCCAATACCTCCGCTAGTGTTTTCGATTTTCATTGCATTTGCATAAAGAGTATTTTTAACCTTTACGGTTTTGTTTTCAATAATATTGAAGTATGGATTTACGGTATGTATTACACTTGCTGATTCAATGTTTTCTCCTCCTGCATAAAATTGAACACTTTGTGGAGATGCATTTCCTTCAGTAAGAACCTGGTCTAAATTCTGTAATTCACCTTCTTTAATAATAATATTTCCAGAACCTATAATAGATTCTCCATTAATGGTTTTAAAATCAGATTCTTCTGTTTTAGAATCCAGTAATTCTTGGATTCCTTCAATATCATTAACTGGGATTTTTTCATATTTATGTCTAAAAGAATCCCAAGTATCCCAAAATTGTTGCTGTGTTGGTTTTAAGCTGGTTTTAAACCAATTTTTTATTGTATTTAATGTTTGTATAGCCATGATTTATTATCTAATTGAATTATTGTTTTTAGAATTCGTTTTTACATTTTGATGTAAACTAAATAGACTTTTCAAATGGCTTTTGTCGGGGATTTTAGGCATTCTATTTATGCCTCTTGATGTTGAATAACTCATAGTGGTATTAGTTATAATTGAATTAATAATATGTTACTTTTGGAAATGGTTAAGAATAGCAAGAGTAGAGATTTTCATTGCACAAAAATGTTGCTATTTAAATTCGAGGGTGTAAAAGTAATTTAGAAGGAAAGAAAAAATAGAAAAAAAGAATCACAGTTTTCCGTAGTTTCAGTTAATTATTCCAATAACAATATGGTGACTTAAACAAAAAGAGCCGTTAGTAAATCTTTTGATTACTAACGGCTCATTGTATTTATCAAGCAATAAGATTTAATGCATTATAAATATTTTTATGTTAATTATATATTTTTCATTTTATATAATTGTTTAAAAATCAGAGGTTCTATTAGTTGTGAATATATTCATTTTATTGAAATGCTCCCCAGTTTACTTTAATCGTTTGTCCATTTGAAGGAATATCTTGAGTGAAAGAAACTACAATATTTGATCCTGATATATAGGAGTCAAACACTATTTTTTCGATATTGTAATTTGTTGTTACAAAATGCATCTTAACAGTGCCCATTAATCCATGTGGTATATTAAATTGGTATGTAACATCATCACCTGTAATCGTAAATACTCCACCATTACTGTAACTTTTTAAGTCTTCTTTTAGAAGTAAAGTATATTCTCCAGATGTTTTAGCTGGTACTTTTATTATTGATGGACTTCCTATGGCTATAGGGGTTTCAAAAACAAAAATAGTTTGTGCTCCTGAATTTATTACTTCATCTAATTGTATACCACCAGAAACAACACTTATATTTCCTGTCTTGTCGGTGTCTCTGTTGTAATTACTTAATGTAGCTTTTTTATTTCTAAAATCTAAGATACTTCCAGAATCTGGGTTGTAAGATCTAAAATAAATACCTCTATCATATTCATTCCCATATAAAATTCCTATACTACTTGAACCTCCATCTACTGAAGCAATGTTTCCAGAATTATCTAACATCTGTTGTAAAGTCGTTGGGGTTGTATCGTCTGTCGTTGCTAGTGTTTTAGGTTCACCAGTGATATCTTTAGGAAGGTAGAAATAAGTGCCATTTATCATACTTTCTGGATTTTCTTTCAAAAACGAAGATATACCATTTTCATTAGTCAAAGATAATTGTCCTGATAATTTGTTATCTTGCCCCACACTTAATCCGACACTTGCTAAATTTTGATAATCTCCATAACCTGTAGCATCTTTAAAAAGCATAAATTCACCATCTTTAATACTGGTTCCGAGAACTTGACCTCCAGATGCTCTGTTTTTCAATGTAAGTGCCGAAGGTTCTATTTGTGTTTCAGATATTATATTAGATTGACTTTTTTCACTAACAGTAATTTTTCCAGAATTAATTTCAGAATTAATTGTCAATCCATTTTGCGAATTTGGAAATCTCAAACCATTCTCAAAATTCCAATCTCCTGTAATAGTTTTTCTTGTCATTGCTAGCCAATTCCACCAGTTTAAAAGATTTGAACGACTAATCACTTTATTATCTTCTTCAATGGTATTAGAAATTTGTGTTTCTGCATCAGTTGCAATTGTTGCAGTAAGTTTGATCTCATTGAGTTTTTTACCCATTTCAGCAGATAAAGCATATCCCATTCCTCCAGAGGTTAAATCATTTATTACAATATAGTTTAGCCACGTCTGTATATTTTCTACCATTCGAGCAATTTCGTCAAATTTATCAGGATTTACATTATTTGATTGAAGCAAAGTATTAATTATGTTTATCTGATTTTGCAAAATTTTCCCCTGTTCCGCACTTAAAAGTGAATTTGAGCCTCCAGAAACTAAGTCATTTATAATATCAAGATATTGAGCAGCTAATTTTGTAAAACCGTTTAATGGTGCATATCCGTTTGCGATTCCTTTATTCGCGATATTTTCTTTAGTGTTAAATAATTCGCTATGGGCACTGACGTTGGTTTTGTGAGCATCAAGTTCTGATTTTTCAGCTTTTGAATTTAATGTCATTTCAAGATTTTCAATATCTTGAAGTGGTAGTTTTTCATTTTTATGTCTGAAGGAATCCCAAGTATCCCAAAATTGTTGCTGTGTTGGTTTTAAGCTGGTTTTAAACCAATTTTTTATAGTATTTAATGTTTGTATAGCCATGATTTATTATCTAATTGAATTAATAATATGTTACTTTTGGAAATGGTTAAGAATAGCAGAGTAGATTTTCATTCCACAAAAATGTTGCTATTTAAATTCGAGGTTGTAAAAGTAATTTAGAAGGAAAGAAAAAATAGAAAAAAAGAATCGCGGTTTTCCGTAGTTTTTATTTAAAAATAAGACCAGTAATTTATTCTAATTTTTTATTAATATCGTGTTACTGTAATTTTAAAACCATTGTTGAAAGATTGTTAAATTTTATAACCTTTGTTACGTTTTGTTCCTTTGAATTTTTTTGGTCTTGATATTCTATTGATATTCTATATTCAAAAGAGATATCTGCTTCAGATAGTTTCATATCCCCATATGTCCCTGAATAAGTTAAAGATTGAATAAAATATTGATTAAATTCTTCTGAAATTATATTTAACAAAGGATCATAACCTGTGTCGGAGAAAATTAAGGAAGAACAAATTTTACGGCTTTCAAATAATGATGTTTGCAAGTTTATTTCATAGTTACGAATTTTTCTAGTTAATGCTTCACAATCATTTATCAACGAAAAATACAGCCTTATTGAATCATTTCCAGAAAATTTACAATTTTTACCTTTCAAGTAAACCTCAAAGAGAAAATTTTCAGGTTCGTATAATCCATCTTCTCTATATGATTCTATTTCATAATGATCAACTGTCTTTATTGTATAACTTCCAAAATCAGTAGCCCCAAAAGTTGTTGCTGGTATATTGACTATTTTGGAAACGATATTACTTTTATTAGTGTTAATTAATAAATAAGCAGGTATTTTAGATTTCCATGTAGTCATTAAAATATTATCATATTCCCTTGTATCAAGTAACCTGTAACGTATATTTGAAATAGTTTGATATAAATTTCCAAATGCATCTCTTTCTATTGCTCCACTTTGTGGAACAGTTGTTAATTCTCCATTTGGAATAATTAAGGGAGCAATCTCTTTTGTTCCTGGAGCTGTTTCTACAGAATCTTTGATAATAGCCAATTTCCCTGATTTATTCGGTAATAATAAATTGTTATATTGAGTTGCTTTTTCTTCTTTTAAAAAAGTACAACCATTATTATTTTCATTTATGAAAAATTGTATTCCATCTGTTGAAGTCATTCCTATGCCAGAAAAACCATGTGATGCAGAAAAACCTCTTGAAGACATAAAACCTCTATATTCAAGATCTCCTTCATCAAGATAAATAGATTTGTTATTTGCGACCATCCCTGCACCTAAAACGTCATCTAAAGTTGGTTTAGATTTATTTAGTTGACTTAGAATAACTACCTCATTAGGTTGTGTTGCAGGATTTGCTGATATAGTATTGTTCCATTTTAAAGGAGAATATTTAACCCATTGCCACCAATTATATAATTTAGAACGACTAATAACTTTATTGTCCTCTGCAACTGCAGATAAGATTTGAGTTTCAGTATCAGTTGCAATTGTTGCTGTTAACTTAATTTCATTAAGTTTTTTACCCATCTCAGCTGATAAAGCTTTTGTAGTTCCTCCAGAGATAAGATCATTTACTAAAATAGTATCTAATGAAAGTTGAATTTGTTCAACAGTATCTACTATTTTTTGAAGGCTATTTAAGTTTACATTATCAGATGATAATAAAGTTTTAATTTGATTTATCTGATTTT
Source organism: Flavobacterium endoglycinae (assembly GCF_017352115.1). Classification (NCBI taxonomy): domain Bacteria; kingdom Pseudomonadati; phylum Bacteroidota; class Flavobacteriia; order Flavobacteriales; family Flavobacteriaceae; genus Flavobacterium; species Flavobacterium endoglycinae. Next base: position 1,205,769 of record NZ_CP071448.1, on the reverse strand, counting down.
GCAAAATTTTCCCCTGTTCCGCACTTAAAAGTGAATTTGAGCCTCCAGAAACTAAATCATTTATAATATCAAGATATTGAGCAGCTAATTTTGTAAAACCGTTTAATGGCGCATATCCGTTTGCGATTCCTTTATTCGCTATATTTTCTTTAGTGTTAAATAATTCGCTATGGGCACTGACGTTGATCTTGTGAGCATCAAGTTCTGATTTTTCAGCTTTTGAATTTAATGTCATTTCAAGATTTTCAATATCTTGAATAGGTAGTTTTTCATTTTTATGTCTGAAGGAATCCCAAGTATCCCAAAATTGTTGCTGTGTTGGTTTTAAGCTGGTTTTAAACCAGTTTTTTATGGTATTTAATGTCTGAATTGCCATGTTTTTTTGTTTAAGTGAAGTTTTAAAAGAAGCCCTTTTTTAGATTGAATATCTGTAAGCTCAAATGAAGTTAAAAGACAAGAATTATACTTGTCGGGAATTTTAGGCATTTTTCTAATACCTATTGAAAATAAAAAATCCATGACGGCTATTTTTAATTGATTAATAATAAAGTCGTATGTGGTATTTTTAGTTATACTGGGGGAGTATGTTGTAAGACTGTACCTGTTTTTTAGAAAAGCAAAAGTAGGAATAGTTGTATATGGAATAGCAGTGAAAAGTGATAGCATTTCTGTAGTTTCAGTAGAAAAGAAACCTGCTGAAACTACTGAATACAAGCCACTTGAAATTTTAAATTCATACGATATGAAACTATTTTTACACCCAGAAAAATAGCTTCATTATGAATAAAAATACAATTCACAATTTTAATCTTTCGATAAAAAACAATACTTCTTCACAAAGTCCTGAAGACTTAACAAAAGCCTTTATAAAAGAATTAGCTGAGGTTTCGAAAGAAATGAGCCAGCAGAAAGATATTACACAAATTTGGCAAGAGCAAAACTCTGCAAGTACTGTAAACAATATTGTAAGCTCGATCGAAGAAGGCGTTTCCGATACCAATGCTGTAAATAAAACAGCACCATCGTTTAACACTACTTCTTCGGTTCCAGAGTCTTATTCGTCAACTTCAATTAAGCAAGGTGCTGCTGATACAAGTGGAAGTATAATAAATAATTCTTTCGCTTCATTTAAAAATACTCTTCCGGTTTCGAAAGCAGACAACGATATTCTGAGCAGTTCTTTAAGTCAGGTTTATGAGAATCTTGATACAAAGCAAATGTTGTCTGTGCCACAAATGCTTCAAAATAAAGAAAATGAGCCTTCGGTTGATCTTGTAAAAGCTGAAATCAAAAAGAAATTAGATCAAGCAAAAGGAGCAAATAATGACGAGGCTATTCAATATTGGACTCGTATTAGTAAAGCTTTTGAAGAAGGAATGAAAGCGATTGAATTTGATGGAAAACCTAATGAAATGCTATTTACAGAAATGTATAAAGCTTTGAAACAGTCGAGATTATCATCGATTGAAATTCAGAACTTCAATTGGGAAATCGTTCGCGAAAAAATGATTAAAGCAATTGATGCTAATATATTAAAAGGAGCTATTTCTAAAGAAAATAAAATTCGTTGGGAAACAATCAAAAAACAGCTTAAAAATGATAAAACGAATATTGCCAATCTTTTTGAGCAATACGACGAATTGTTTTTATTGCTTAAAGAGGTCGAAGGTCTAGATGCTTTGCCCAATACTTTAACCATAACGACCAAAACAAAAATATATCCTAATCTAAATGCAGACAAACTTTATGCTGCTATTGGAAAAGAAGATGTGTATGTTTTCCTTAAACAAATTAACGAAACTAAGTTTATTGGAAGCGCAGTAAATAAAGGCGCTGTAAGAATTAAAAATGCCGACGCATCTTCATTTATTGTTGGCGAGAGTCTAGAGTTTTTTGTTGATGAAGCTTTTATCAATCAGAAGGTGCATCAAAAAGAAAACATTAATTGGATTGTTTACAATACTAAAAACAGCAAAGAAAATATCTTTAGAAATGAAGGAACTTCATTTGGTTATAATTTCGATACACCAGGAACCTATAGAATTGATGCTTATGGACATAACCATACAGTAAAACAAAAAAAAGGTGCAAAAACAGCTACTTTTATCGAACTTAAAATCGTAGCTCAGGATATTGTAATCACACCTCCTGCGGCGATTAAAGGAGAATTTAGCAGGCCTTTTGCAGAAGAAAAAGCTTTTAAAGCATCTTTAAAAAATGCTACAGTAAAATCATTAAATCCGATAAAACTTTATTATCAAATTGAAACTGTAATTCCAGGTAAATCAGCTCTAATTTCAGAAGAAAAAGAAATAGATTCAACAGGAATTATCAAACTTGCTATGCCAGATTTGGGCGATTATAAAATTAAAATTGCCAGTAAAGATCAATATGGATTGGTTACAGAGTTTAAAACTTCTGTAATTAAAAATGAGGTTGCAAGTATTGGTGTTGAAGGAAAAAGTTCAGAAAGCAATATATTCTTGTTAGGAATTGCAAACAGTCAGTTGACTTTGGAAGCCAAAACGTTCAAAATAAATCCACCAACAGCTGATGAAAAAGAAGATGTAAGATGGATAATTTACGATTCTAATAATAAACCTTATCTAGTTTCTGAATTTAAGTTATTTGCAAATAAAAACGATCCTCAAAAATCCTATATGCATAAATGGAATTCTTTTACCACATCTATTCCTCAAAAAGCTGGAAATTATGTTGTAGAAGCATTCAGTCATCGTCAAAAAGGGGCTAAATCTCCATGTACTTATAAGTTTGAGGTAAAAGAACCACAAATTGCAGAAGCGTATTGGTCATTGAGCGGAGGAACTAAAAAAACAATCTCAGGTCTTTCAGAAGATAATTACATTAATGCCAGCATTCCTTATTATAATAATCAAAAGGTTAGAATTTATTTTTATCTAAATAGCAGAAAAACAAACCATTTTATTGATGTAAAAACCAATGAAAGAGGAGAGCTTTTCGAAAAGATAAATTTTGATTCAAATTTTCAAAAACTCATCGGATTCCAAAGTCAAAAAAACACCAAAATCGGATTTAAACTATTAGGAATTCAGAATGGAAAACCATACCAATTTAAATCGCCAGCTAATTATGATACTAATACCGTAATTTCTGTTACAACAGAGAAGAAAGTATTAGATGTATATTTTACATACGATGGTAAGAGAGTAACACCAGAAAATGAGGTTCCGTTTGGCAAAAAAGGCGCAATTGTTACACTGGTAGCCAAAACCCAAAATATGATTGGAGAAGAGATTGAGCTAAAAGCTCATAAAATAAGCGAAAAACCATCTTTTATAGGTAAAGCAAAAGTAAACTTAGAAGGAATTGCAACAACAAGTTTTATTTTAAAAAACCTAGATAAAAAACTCAAAATTGGAACAACAATAAAGTATTATGCAGGTGTTGAAGGTTATTCTACAAAACATTTGGATAATAAGGTTTTGGTTATGATTGTTGGGGAGGGGAAAATAAATAGAAAGGAAATTATTGATGAAAATGACCCACAATTAATTTGGGGATCTAGAGTAAGTAAGGAATTTAGAATTAAGGTTGTAAAAATATGTAAAAATATAGAAGAGAAAAAAGACGTGGTGTTTTCTCCTAATGTATTAATGAATATTATGGCTTTTGAAACAGCAAATAGTTTTTCTCCACAAGCTGGTAGTTTTAAAAAGATTATGGATGACAGTAGAGAAGCGGGATTTGTTGGATTAATACAATTTGGGAAAGATGCTTCTGATCATCTAAAAATAAAACGTTCTGAATTATATAATATGACTGCTGAAAAACAGTTAGATTATGTTGAAAAATGGTTTTTGTTAAAAACTAAAAATGAATTAAAAAGTGCAACAGATATTTATTTGTCTGTAAATTATCCTGTAAAAGCAGGAAAAGGACATTTAGATCATGAAGTTGTTTATGGTGATCCAAATGCAGCTTATCGAGCTAATAAACCGTTCTTAAGGGAAGCCGATGAAATTAATAGAAAGGGAGAAAAAATTGGTAAAGATGGCGGTAAAACTTATGTGTGGGAGGTTAGAGAAGCATTGGAAGAAAGTGAAAATGAAGGGCAATATAGTAAAAATATTATTCTGATGAATAAATCGTATAATCTCATAATGAATAATCCAAATGAAATTTTTAATTTGGATACGTCACTGACTTTTTGCTACTTTAGTGCTCAACAAATAAAGGAGATTAGAAAAGCTATTGATAAGTTTACAACAAATGAAGAAAAAATAAAAGCTTATCGAATTTTACAGTATTTTGTGGAATACAATAGTCAGAGAGATGCTAAATACAAAAAATTAGCTGATACAATGTGTAATGTAACAAGTGAATCTATTGCTTTACAATATTTAGGACAAATGAATCCTGCTCCAGATCCAAATACGAAAATGGAGGATTTTATGATGATAATGATTAGAGATATTTTAAAACAAGGAGATGACAGTAGATTTAATGCGAGCACAAGAGTAAAAATTGCAAATGAGTTAGGAATTAAAGGAGGATTTGTTGGTGTTGGTGAAATTTTTGACAAAAGAAAACATAAAAAGTTACTAGAAGATAAATTAAATAAAGGATTTGGTGTTTGTTTGTCAACATTAGGACATATAGTGAGAGTTGTTGATGTTACTGACATGGGAATAATTGTTGACGACCCATATGGAAGAATTCAAAGTTTCAAGATACGAAAAGAAAAGGGAGATAAAGGAGGTTATGAGGGTGGTAAAAATTATTTAGATAATTCAATATTAAAAGGAGAGTCAAATCTTTGGACTTGGAAGCAATTAGAGAATGATAGAATAAAATTTAATTATTATGAATGGTATTATTTATAGAATAACAATTGTTTGTTTGTTATTTTCAATTTTTGGATGTAAAAAAGAATCTATAAAAAAGGAATCTAAGAAGAGTGTAGTAAATATTAATGATTTGGAATTGATTAAGTCTAAAGATACATTAAGGCTTGATTATAATGGAGATGATTTTGGTAAAGAAATTGATTTTGGTAAAAAGGAGAATCAATATAAAATGTTGTTGTTTAAAAATATAGCCTTAGATAGTGAATCTTTATTGCAATTTGAAAAACTTAAACACGATCAGAACTTGGAACCTGAAGGGATAAAAATAAAGAAGCGAATTAAGCTAAATGCAAATTACAATACCGTAATACTTTCAAGTCTTGAATCAGTTTATACATTATTAAACTACAATTCAAAAGATGAGTTAATAGATTTTTTAGATTTATCAAAATTCAATCAGCAAATTTGTCAATGTACATCTCATGTTTACATTAATAAAAATGGTGTAATTCATTGTCAAATAGAATCAGGTAAACCTTTTTATCCTTATGTTGATTATAAGGTTAATGATAAAGGAAAATTTGAAATTATTGATCAATTTATTCCACCTAATGAGGAAAAAATGCCACCTAAAGAAAGACTTGAATATATTATTAAAAAAACAGCTTCAATAAGTGGTGATACTAATGTAAAGTCCTATTTAGAATCAGATGAATTTACTGCGTCAAACACTACATTTATTGATGAAAAGGATGTGAAAAAGATTTTATTTTCTAAAAGTCATTCTACTAATGTATATAACTTACTTTATGACTCAATTGAGCAATATACTAATGAAGAAAAAAGTCTAAATGTTTTAGGAAAAGTTTCAGATCAAAACAACTTACTGTTAGTTTGCAATCTCAATAGAGCAGACCAATTTGGTTTGATACTTATATTAAATAAAAATCACGAAGTTATAGATTCGAAATTTATTAATATAGGTGATCCTATGACTGATGAGAGCATATTAGACTTCGTGAAAGGATAAAGTGTTATTTAACATAGGCAAAACGATTAATAAAAGCGCAAAAGTCTTTTGACTTTTGCGCTTTTTTGTTGAAACAGATAAGCCTTCATCAAAAAAAACACAAACCCACCCCTTAAAAAGAAAAAATAACTCCCTCTATTTTTTGCAATAGATTTATTTTGCGGTCTGTTCAATCGATTTTTTTCATAGGTTTATTGACTTTGAAAAGACAAATCGTTTTTGCAGATAATTTCCAGAGCGTTTATAATTTCTGTTTATGAAAAACATTAAAACTTACATTTTAAGCTGTATCGTATTTATTGCTGTTTCCTTTAAAATTTCGGCGCAGGGATCTGATTTGTATTTTGATCATATCGATTATGATGTGAGTTTTTCGCAGAGTATGATTTCCAGCATTCATCAAACCCAAAAAGGATTTATCTGGATTGGGACTGCAAACGGTTTAATTAGTTACGATGGTTATGATTTCTTGAGATACGTTTACAACAAAGACATTCTCAACAGCATCAGTAACAATCATGTAAATGTGATTTTAGAAGACAGCGAAAGACAGCTATGGATTGGAACGAATAACGGACTGAATTTTTACAACAAAAACGAAAGAACCTTTTTAAGAGTTGATGTCCAAAAAATAAAAGGCGGACGAAACTATATTTCCTCTATAATTCAAGACGATCAAAACCGAATCTGGGTTGGGACTTTTGGCGGAATCAAACGACTTAATCGGCAGAAATATTTGTTGGAAGAAATCTCGAACGACCACAATTCGCCATTTAGAAAAAGCAGGGTTTTGTCCTTATTTTACGATCGTGATTACGGAGTTTTGGTTGGAACTTCAAAAGGTTTGGAATGCTTTGATCCTAAAAACGGCTCCAAAAAAGCAGTTCCTAAAGTGCTGGCAGATAACGAAGCTTTAATCAAATCGAAAATCTGGAAAATTATTAAAGAAAAAAACGGCGATTTATGGTTTGCTACAGAAGCCAACGGCGTCTTTCATTTTAATATCAAAAAGAATTCAGTAACCAATTTTCTGCTCAATACCAGTAACAGAAAAAGTCTGTCTTCAAACTGGGTTAACGATATTGTTTCTGTTGATGATAACACCATTTGGTTTGCGACAAAAAATGGTTTGTGTGTTTACAAAAAAGACAAAAACGAGTTTACGAAATACGGACATAATCCGCTGGAAAGTTACAGCCTTTCAGATGATGATGTAAAATGTTTTTTAAAAGACCGTCATAACGATATCTGGATTGGAACAAATGGAGGAGGTGTCAACTTTTTTCAGAAAACCAATACCAATTTTATTAATATTAGAGAAGTCATAAAGCCTAATTTCGGACTTAATACTGCTTTTGTAAATGCAGTTGCCAGAGAAAATGACGGTTCAGTTTGGGTAGGAACAAATGGCGGAGGCTTGAATTATCTCGATTTTAGAAATAACAAAAACACCACGTATCAAATTGAGGGTTACGATTTTGATAAAAGTGTTAATATGATAACGGCTTTGGCCAATCAAAACGAGCAGTATTTATTTTGTGGGACTTTCAACGGATTATTCAAATTCAATAAAAGCAGTAAATCGTTTCAAATTATTTCACTTTCGCGAAAAGATTCTAAAGAAAGAGAACGTCCTATTACGTCTTTAATACTGGATAACGGCGATTTGTGGGTGGGAACAAACGGAAACGGATTAAAGAAAGTAATGACAGACGGAACAGTTGAAATTTATATGGCTGATGGTTCTCCTAATTCGCTCAGCGACAATTTTATAACTGATCTGGCCAACAGAAAAGACGGTCTTTGGATTGCGACACAATACGGTCTAAACTATTTCGATAAAAAACTAAAACACGTTACAAAAGTTTTTAAAGCCGGACCCAAAAGCGGACTTTCAAATAATAGTCTTACCGTCATGTTTACCGATTCTAAAGGTCGTTTTTGGGTTGGTGCCGAAAGCGGAGGCGTGAATATTTTTGACGAAAAGAAAGGGCGTTTCTTCGAAATCAACCGCTCAATGGGATTTACTGATGAAACCATCAAAAGTATTTCTGAAGATGCAGAAGGAAATATCTGGATCAGCGACAATAATTTGTTGTATAAAATCAAAACCAAAAATGTAAAACCGGTTTTAAATATTAAAGATTTTGAAATCACTTCTTTTTCTTCTAAAGACGGTTTAAAAGTAAAACAGTTCTCCAATAATTGCAGTGTAAAACTCAATGCAAAAGAACTAGTTTTTGGCTCTTCGAATGGTTTAATTGTTTTCAACCCATCTAAATTGATTAAAACGAAAGACCAATCACCAATTGTCCTCACAAAACTTATTGTAAATAACGAAGAAATCAGGCCTGGAAATAAAGAGGTTTCAATGGAAAAACGCATCAGTGAGACATCTGAAATTACTTTAAAACACGATCAGGGTTATATTGGGTTGGAATTTAGTGTGATGAATTTCATTTCGCCAGAAAAAAATGAATACGCTTATAAACTCGAAAGTTCCTTTAATAAAGACGAATGGCACATTATAGGTTCGCAGCATTATATCAATTTAACCAATTTGAATTCGGGAACTTATATGCTGAAAATTAAAACTTCAAACGGAGGAGGAGAATGGAATCCAAACATTAAAACCTTAAAAATCATTATGCTGCCGCCGTGGTGGAAAACATGGTGGGCGTATTTATTTTACATTGCTTTACTAGCTGGAGCTTCGGTTTTATCATTCCGCTTTTTTAGAAATCGAGAATTATTAAAACAAGCGTATTATCTGGAGCAGGTAGAAAAAGAAAGACAGGAAGAATTATACAAAATGAAACTGGATTTCTTTACCAATGTTTCGCATGAAATCAGAACACCGCTCACTTTAATCAGCGGACCTGTTGAAGAACTTTTAAGCAGTGCCGAAAAGAATTCAAATCTCGAACACAAACTAAAAACCATAAAAAGTAATTCTGACCGATTATTAAAACTGGTTAACGAATTAATGGATTTTAGGAAAGCCGAAAAAGGAAGCATGAAAATCTATTGCGAACAGCAGGATATTGTTTCGTTTTGTTTTGATATTTACGAATCGTTCCGAGGAATTGCAGTCGAGAAAAAAATCGATTATAAATTTGTTCTAAATATCAACACAGCGCAGCTTTATTTTGATAAAAACCAGATGGAGAAAGTGATTTATAATCTGCTTTCGAATGCTTTTAAATTCACAAGCAAAGGCGGAAAAATAACTTTGGCTGTCGAACAAAAAGAAGATTCTGATTTTATAGAAATTAAGGTAAAAGACAACGGAATTGGGATTCCAGACAATAGAAAAAAGAAAATTTTCAAGAACTTCTTCCAATTAGACGATCGTGGCAGCGCTAATTTAGGAAGCGGAATCGGCTTGGCTTTGAGTAAAAGTATTGTTGAACTGCATCACGGAGAAATTAAAGTCCAGACAGAAGAAGATCCCAACTTCAATACCATTTTTACCATCAAATTAAAGAAAGGAAAAGACCATTTCAAGAAATCACAAATTGTAGAAAATGCGATTTCGATAAACGAAAATGCCAATCCAATTTCGGATGTAAAAACAGAAATTGATCTTTACGAAAGAGAATATTTAGAAGAAGAAAACAGCGCTAAGAAAACCGTTCTTGTTATCGATGATAATGAAGAAGTATTGTCGTTTATCTACGATATTTTGTATACAGATTACAGAATATTGAAGTTTACAAGCGGTGCATTGGCTTTAGAGTTCATGGAAAAAGAAATCCCGGATCTTATTGTAACCGATGTTATGATGCCAGAAATGGATGGTTTCGAATTGTGTCATATTTTAAAAACCAACTTAAATACCAATCATATTCCGGTAATTATGCTTACCGCAAAATCGTCTACCTTAAATAGAATCGAAGGACTTTCGACAGGAGCCGATGCTTATATTTCGAAACCTTTCAGCATTGAAGAATTAAAATTGACAATTGCCAATCTTTTATCTGCCAAAGAAATAATGCGTCAAAAATACGGCGAAGGTTTTATAGCCGCTGTCGAAGAAGAAAACCTAAACACACCAGAAGGAATCTTTTTGAAAAAGCTGACGCAGATAATCGAATCGAATATTGATAATCCCGATTTTGATGTAAACGATTTGGTAAATGAAATAGGAATGAGCCGAACCGTTCTCTACAAAAAAGTCCAAACCTTAACTGATCATTCGGTTGCTGGTTTTATAAAAAACATGCGATTGAAAAAAGCCGCTCATTTAATAGCCAATACTAGTTATTCAATTTCAGAAGTAACCTATATGGTTGGGTTTAATGACAGAAAGCATTTCAGTAAAGAATTTAAAAAGTTTTACAATCTTTCACCAACAGAATATAAAGCTTCACATAATTAAATTTCTAAACGCAATCCCGATAGTTAACGGGAGCTGAGATTTACGCAAAGTCCGCAAATTTTAATAAAAACTTTGTGGACTTTGCGGTTAAATTCCAAAATAACTACATCGTAATTTTTTAGGTTTTTTATTACGAATACCGTTTTTAAAGGGCTGAAATATTGAAAGAAACACATCGACACCCCTAAAAACGAATATTCACCTCCCTTGGTAACCTCATTTATTAGTCATTTTTGCAACCAATAATCACATGACTTTATAAATTAACTAACCAAAAAAATTAACAATGAAAAACAACAAACCCGAAAAGATTCTTTTTCTTGGTGGAAATTATCTACGATTAATTTTAATGTCTTTTCTGTTTATTCTCGCTTCAAATGTGAATGCACAGGAAAGTACCATTTCCGGAAAAGTAGTTGACAATGCAGGTCTCCCATTACCAGGAGTAAACGTGCATGTAAAAGGAAGTACAAAAGGAACCCAGACTGATTTCGACGGGAATTTCAGCATTAGCACTGCGCCAAAAAGTACACTTGTTTTTTCCTTCATCGGGATGGATGAAGTTGCTGTTGACACAGAAAACAAGAAAAACCTAAAAGTCGTACTAAAAGCCAGTTCTCAGGCATTAGACGAAATCATCGTTGTAGGCTACGGAACCAAAAAGAAAAGCGACGTAATTAGTTCTGTAGCTTCGGTTAAACCAGGCGACATGACAAAAGTGGCGACTTCAGATGTTGGAGAAATGCTTAGAGGAAAAGCTGCCGGAGTTCAAGTTTCATTAGCCGATGGAGGCCCGGGAAGTTCATCTTCAATCCAGATTAGAGGGAAAAAATCGATTAACGGAAGCAACGAACCAATCGTAATTGCAGATGGTGTGGTAATTGGAAATATCAATGACATCAATGCCAACGATATTGCTTCTTTAGAAATTCTAAAAGATGCCGCTGCACAATCTATTTATGGAGCAAGAGCTTCAAACGGAGTGATTTTAATTACCACAAAAAGAGGAAAAACGGGAAAAGCAAAAATCGCTTACAACGGTTTCTCTGGTGTACAGACCATCAATAGAAATTTTGACATTTACAGCGGAGAAGAATTTGCACAATTAAAAAGAGAAGCCTACAGAACCAGTAACGGTGGAGTTTACAGACCAGACGAACAGGTTTTTTCACCGCTTGAACTTGAATCGGTTAAATCAGGAAAATACATTGACTGGGAAAAATATGTTTTAAGAACAGGAGTAACCAATAATCATAGTGTAAGTATTTCATCTGGTACCGAAAAAACAAGTATTTTTTCAAGTATCAACTACATTAATACGCAAGGAGTAATTCCAAATTCTGATTTCGAAAAAGTAGCCATGAGAGTAAATGTTGATCAGCGAATTACTGATTGGCTGAAAGTAGGTATGAATGTTTCGCTTCAGTATTCAGAATCAGACAGACCAAATGTTGGGAACATCTTAAACAATGCCATCAACACATCGCCGCTTGGAAAAATCTACAACGATGATGGTACGTTTCGTCATTTGCCAGGAGGTATTCAGGAAACACCAAATCCACTGATCGATATTTATGAAACCAATACCAATGAGTTAAACCGAAATGATATCATGAATGTTTTTCTAGATATTAATTTATTAAAAGGTTTTACCTATAAATTAAATGCCAGCCGCAGATCGTGGAATTACAAAGCAATGTCTTTCAATTCTTCAAAATCACTTGCAGGAATTGCCAATTCTGGACAAGGAAGCGGACGTATTACTTTTAAAGACAATGTAGAATATCAATTGAGTAATATTTTGAATTACAACTTTAAGCTGGCAGACAAAAATCATTTTAACGCTACAGGAGTTTACGAAATTACATCATCAGAATACAATGAATTTGAAAACTCAGCAAGCAGAATCCCAAGCGATATATTAGGAATTTACGGCCTAGAAAGTGCCTTCTTAAATACACCATTAATTGGAGGAAATGAAAGATCACTTATTTCTTTCGCAGGAAAATTAGAATATGATTTTGACAGCAAATATTATTTCACGGTTTCAGGAAGAGCCGATGGATCTTCAGTATTTGGAAAAAATAATAAATGGGGATTCTTTCCTGCTGTAAATGCGGCTTGGAATGTTTCTAATGAAGAATTCATAAAAGAACATCTTCCAGTTATCAGCAATTTCAAACTAAGAGCCAGTTATGGTAAAGTAGGAAACCAGCCGAAAGATCCGTATCAAAGTATGGCAACAGCAGTACAGAGAGATTACATTATAAACGGAGTAAAAGTTTCTGGATACGTTCCGGGATCACAATTATCAAATCCAGATTTACGCTGGGAAACTTCAACACAATTAAACCTTGCTGCTGATTTTGGTCTTTTCAAAAACAGATTAACAGGAACAGTTGAGGTTTATAATACCGACACTTCAGATTTATTGATTTACGAAACCTTAAATGCCAACACTGGCTATACCACGAAATTGTCCAATATTGGTAAAGTAAACAATAAAGGTTTGGAAATTACCTTAAATAGTGATTTGATCAAAAAGAAAGATTTCAGATTAAATGTAGGAGCCACTTTCACTAAAAACAAAAACAGCATTGTAAGCATTTATGGTAAAGATGCAAACGGAGATGGAAGAGAAGATGATGCCGTTGGAAACCTCTGGTTTATAGGAAAACCAATCGATGTGTATTACCGCTACAAAGCAGTCGGAATTTATCAAGAAGGAGAAACAATTCCAATTGTTACAGGAACTACTTTATATCCAGGAGATATCAAATTATACGATGCCGATCCGTCAAATGGAGCTAATCCAAATCCAGATCAGGACAGAATTATCACTTCAAAAATGCCTGATTGGTTCGGAACCTTTTCATTGGCTTTAGAATACAAACAATTTGATTTCTCGGCAGATATTTATACTGTTCAAGGCGTTACCAGAGATAACTTGTTCTTGTACGATTATGTTCACGGAGGTTCATTAAGAGGAGTAAAAAATGGTATTAAACAAGACTATTGGACACCTGAAAATCCGGGTGGAAACTGGCCGAGACCAAGAGACGGAAACGATCCGCCATACATCAATACGTTAGGATTACAAGACGCCTCATACATTCGTTTGCAAAACGTTTCTGTTGGATTCAAATTTCCTGAAAACACGCTTAAATCATTAGGATTGAGTAATATGAGGTTGTATGTAACCGGAAGCAACTTAGTCACTTTGACGGATTACCAATCGTACAGCCCAGAAAAAGAAATAGGCGATTATCCAGAACCAGTTACTTGTGTTATAGGGTTACAAGTAGGTTTCTAATAACAAAGTTTAAGACATTCAATAAAATAAAAATAACAAGATCATGAAAAATATAAATTTTCTATTTGTTTTGATATTCGGACTTTCTTTAGGACTTACTTCATGCGAAGATTTTCTGGAAGAAAACGTAAAAGATCAGGTTTCTGTAGACTATATCTACAATTCTCCTGCAGGATTAGAAGTAGGAGTAAATGCACTTTACAACCAAATGCGTTATTACAACCTGCCTTCAGGCGATAACAGCGATTTGTGGGCCAATGTGTTCTTTATGGTTGCCACCGATTTAGGACTGCACAGAACATGGAATACACCTTACGGAACCGGACATAATCCGCAGTCATTTACAGGTTCAAAATGGATTCAAGGTTATAAAATCATCGACAGATGTTCGGCTATTATTACATCGGCTAGGAATATCAAAATGGATGAAAATGCCAAAAAAAGATTAGTAGCACAGGCAAGAGTGATAAGAGGTGAATTATATCTGGACCTAAAACAAATGTATGGCGGAATCCTTATCGATACTATTCCGACAACTCCTGAAAATATTAACGATCCGGTTGAATACAAAGTAGCCAGCGATGCAGATGTATATCGATTAATCGATGCCGATTTAGATTACGCTATTGCCAATCTTCCTTTTAAAGTAGATCCGGGACGTTATGGCCAGGGTGTTGCGAGACACATTCGCGGCAAAAGCGCTTTATGGCAGGAAGACTGGGCAGAAGCTGCCGCTCAATTTGATGCCATTATTAACGACGGAACACACGGTTTAGTAGCACTTGCTGATGTTTGGGGACAAAATGGAAATCATAAAGAATCTCTTTTTACCTATCAAAAAGACTTTTTATTAGGGCCAAGTGATGATTTAGCCGGAGGCGGCGGCTCTTGGTTAAGCAGTGTTTTTACACACAGAACTTATGAATTAAATGCCAATGAATTGGTTCAAGATGTAGCTTACGGTGGTCAGGCTTTGGGATGGTTTTATCCCAACAATTACCTGAAATCACTTTACGACCAAACCAATGATTTACGATTTAAAACCTATTATTATTCAGATAATTATCAGGATTATAAAATCAATGTTCCAAGTAATCCAAGATTCGGACAGCCTATTACCAATCCGGCAATTGCAGCACCAAACGGAAATTACAGAGCTTGGCACTGGAGTTTGAAAAAATACCATGATACTGAAAAACTGCCAATGACTTCCAACAGTTACAAAGATTATATGTATTACAGATTGGCAGAAACGTATTTACTGGCATCAGAAGCACATCATAATTTAGGAAATGATACCAAAGCACTGGCCTATTTAAATAAAGTAAGAAGAAGAGGTTATACAGGAAACCCAGAAAGTACTGTAACCACTTTTGATTTAACATCGTGGACTTTAAACAATTATTTAGACGAATCAGCAAGAGAATTGGCTTTTGAAAACAACAGATGGTTCCTGCTGAAAAGATTAGGACTTTTGGTTGAAAGACAAAATTTATATTTCCGTTCAAGTCCATCTGGAACTATTTCGGGTGAAGTACCTTTAAGAATGACTCCAGCAATGGTAAACATGCCAATTCCACAATCACAAATTGATTTGATGGGAAAACCAGCTGGATTTAATGTTGGTTACAATTAAATTTTCTAACACATAGAAACATAGATTTTTTCTAATTAAAAGATATCTAAAGAGAAACAAATTTCTTCAACATAGTTTTTGCTATGTGAATTAATGAAAGTAAAACGCCTTTATAAAGTTTTCAAAATCTATGT
The DNA here is from genome assembly GCF_017352115.1 of Flavobacterium endoglycinae. Taxonomy (NCBI): domain Bacteria; kingdom Pseudomonadati; phylum Bacteroidota; class Flavobacteriia; order Flavobacteriales; family Flavobacteriaceae; genus Flavobacterium; species Flavobacterium endoglycinae. The sequence goes on along the minus strand of NZ_CP071448.1, from coordinate 1,190,446 downwards.
TCCTATGTGTTTAAAAGAGACAAAAAGTTAAGGTTAAAGTTAGTAATAACCCATCCGGAAGTTGGAATCCTGATCTGACTTCCGGATTTAAAAAGATAACATGATGAAACAATATATTTTAGGAGCACTCACCGCTTTAATGTTTGCTTCTTGCAGCAACGACGAAAAAGTAGTTTTAAAATACGCAGATGAAGGCGATTCTGGAAATCCAAATCCAATTACGCAGACTTTAAAAGAAAAATCCAAATTTAAAATTGGAGCTGCGGTTAAAATGAAAGATTTGCAAAACGAAGCCAACTATAAAAATGCCGTTTTAAAACATTATAATCAGATTACAGCCGAATTTGAAATGAAGATGGCCAGTATTTGGTCTTCATCGACAACATACAATTACACTGCGGCAGATTATTTAGTAGGTTTTGCAAAAGACAATAATATGGAAGTTCACGGACATACTTTGGTTTGGTACGATTCGTTTCCAGAATGGTTTAAAAAAGCCCAATACGATTCGATTGCTTTTGAAGCCAAAGTCAAAGTTTATATTACTGATGTTGTGGGGCGTTACAAAGGAAAAGTAAAAAGCTGGGACGTCGTAAATGAAATTTTTGCCGATGGCGGCGCTATGCGAAATGAAACCGTAATCAATTCCCTGTTTAAAGACCCAATCGGATTTTATGGAAGATGTTTCCGCTACGCAAAAGCAGCAGATCCTGATGCAAAATTATTCTACAATGATTACAGTGTAGTTCTGGATGCTGGAAAAAGAACAGCAATCAAAAAAATGGTAACCAGATTCAAAGCAAACGGAGTACCTATTGACGGTTTAGGAGATCAGTTTCACTACGCTACAGATACCAATAGACAAACCATGAAAACCGGATTTACCGATTTGGCTTCAACGGGATTGCTGATTCATATTTCAGAATTGGATATCAAAGTCAACACTGGTAAATCAGATTCGTATGTCTTTAATGATGTAGAAAATCAAAAACAAGCCGAAACCTACAAATACATTGTATCGATGTACGAAGACTTGCCCCAAACTCAAAAATTCGCGATTTCAACATGGGGAGTAACCGACAAATACACGTGGCTGACCAGCTTCTGGCACTCCAAAGAATATCCGCTACTGCTAGACGCTGATTATAATAAAAAACCTGCTTATCAAGGATTTTTAGATGGATTGAAGTAAAGAATATAGAGAATAGAATATAGAGAATAGAACATAAAACATAGAGGATCGATTAAGTATTACTTGGAAAATCTCTAGTCTTTGTTCTTCAGTTATCTTCTAGAACAGTAAGAAGTCTATTTTCTATATTCTTTCCTCTATTTTCTAAAAATAATTAACCAAAAAAACCAAAATCATGACCATAAAACTAAATCATATCGCTAGATTAAAATATTTGTTTTTCGTACTTTTTGCTGTTTTGTTTTCCTGTGAAGATGACGTGCGCGAAGTCTATCTTTATAAAAAAGGAGAATTAAATGCCACTTCAACAAATACTTCCATTAAAGGAGGGGAAACCGTAACCTATACTGATGCATCAACAAAAGTACGAGCTATAAAATGGACCTTTCAAGGAGGTTCTCCGGGAGCTTCTATCGAGCCGACTGTTGAAGTAAAATATACCAAAGCAGGAACATTTACCACAACTTTAGAGATAACACATACTGATAATACCATCCAAAAGAAAACTTTTACCGTTGAGGTTGAAGCGCCGCCAACGCCGCCAATTGTTGTTCCAGCGGATGCTCTAAAAATCTATTCTGAAAATCCTGATTTTACCAAAACAGCTCCTGTTTTAAACTGGGTTTCGAGCAATCAGTTTGTTATAAAAGAAGTGGCGGCTGATGGTTATGAAGGCGCTTACAGAAACTTCTCTCTTCCCGCGACACCGCCAGCAGCAGAAGCAAAATGGGCAATGGCAATTCTGCAGTTTGTAAACTTTACCGATATTTCATCTTACACCTATATCAATATGGCGGTAAGAACAACCAGCACAGGAAAAATCAGATTCAGAATGAAAGATGCCTCTAATACAGGTTATGTTGAATTTAACTCCACAAGCAATTTGTATGGATTAAAAAGAGACGGAGCTTGGAATATGGTTCAAATTCCAATTGCAGATTATAAAAAACAAAATCCGCTTTTAGATTTAACCAAAATCAAAGACATTTTAGTATTAAGAAGTGTTGATCCAGAAGACGTAAGATCTTTAAACAATTACACTTTCGATATCGATCATATCTATTTATCTAAATAAAATTTTCTAACACATAGAATCATAGATTAATAATCTGTAAAAAAGAGATTTAAGAGAAACTCATTTCTCATGGATAGAACTTATGTGTATTCATGTAAGTGAAACGCCTTTTCATCACTAACAAAATCTATGTTTCTATGTGTTAAAACTGAACACAAAGATTTCCTCAAAAAATAATTAAAAAAACGAATTTAATGAAACATTCCATTTATGTATTGTTCTGTTTTATAAGCCTGATTTCATTACATGCACAGAATAAAATTACGTATCAAAAAGTCGAAGCCAGACAAAATGCATTAGATCCAAAATGGGTAGCTTACGATGCCAAAACCATTGACAAACTGCCTGGATTTAAAACGAAAAAACCAGAACTAACTTCGATTTATGGAGGTTTTAAAGTTTGGAAAAAAGAAGCAACAGGATTTTTTAGAACTGAAAAAGTAGACAATAGATGGTGGATTATTGATCCAGAAGGATATCCGTTTATTTACAAAGGGATTGCAGTTTTCAATGCGGGACGTTCTGTAAATCAGCAGAAAGCATTTGATAAAAAATACGGAAGCAATGAAAATTGGGTAAAGCAAGAATCAAAATTACTTCGCGATAACGGATTCAACGGTGTAGGAGCGTGGTCGAATGTGAACTTGATCCGTAATGCCGAAAATCCACTGGTTTATACCGTGATTATTTCGCCAATGGCAATGTATCATTCTGATCATATTAAAAAATACGGCGGAAAATACAAAGAAGCCAGCTGGCAGAATTATCGTTTTGATTTGGTTATGGTTTTTGATAAAGAATTCGATTCTTATATTCAAAAAGCAGTAAAAGAAGTTTCGCAATACAAAAATGATAAGTATTTGATGGGTTATTTTACAGATAATGAGCTTCCGTGGTACAACGACGCATTAGATAAACATTTAACTTTATTGGCCAAAGACGAGCAGGGATATTTAGCGGCAAAAGAATGGTTCGATCAGCGAAAAGGATTTAATGCTTCAGTTTCGGATATTACGCAGGAAGACCGAATGGCATTTACAGCTTTTTATTTTGAAACCTACATGAAAAAAGTAACGGAAGCCCTTAAAAAAGAAGATCCCAATCACATGTATTTAGGATGCCGTTTCAATCAGGATAAAGAACAAGAATTGACCAATCCTGAGATTTTTAAAGTAGCTGGAATATATATGGATATTATTTCCATCAATCATTACAGAAAATGGGAACCCAATCAGGAATTGATGAACAATTGGGGAGAATGGTCGGGAAAACCTTTTTTAATTACAGAATGGTATACCAAAGGAGAAGATTCAGGATTGCCGAATAATACAGGCGCAGGATGGCTGGTTCGAACACAAAAAGAAAGAGGACTTTTTTACCAAAATTTTACTTTGGCTTTGCTTAAAAATAAAAATAGCGTAGGCTGGCATTGGTTCAAATATATGGATAACGATCCGCAGGATTTAAGCACCGATTATTCGAACAGAGATTCGAACAAAGGAATTGTAAACAGCAATTTCGAACCATATCAGCCTTTATTAAAAGAGATGAAAGTGATTAACGACAATGCCTACGAGCTAACACGTTATTTTGATAAAAAGAATTAAAAATTAGAAATTAAAAATTAAAAATCTGTTGATATGTTAAATCTGACTGCGAATAATTTTTCTAGCAAATTTACCAGATCAGCAGATAAAATTTAGCTATGTTCATTTAAGAAAGTGAAACGCCTTTATACACAAAGAAAACCCTATGTCTCTATGTGTTAAAATTTAATTACAGATAATTAAAAATAAAACGAATATGAAAAAAATTGTAATGCTGTATTGTACTTTTCTGCTGATGGGGAAAACAATAGCACAGGAAATTCCATTAGTGGCTAATATTTCAGCTAGAAACAACATTACGTTAAATGGAAAATGGAGTTATATCGTAGATCCGCTGGAAAATGGATATTACGATTACCGTTTAATGCCTTTTAAAAACAACGGATTTTTCGAAAATAAAAAATGGAACACCACAGATTTAACCGAATACAATTTCGCGACTTCTGCCACAATGGATATTCCGTCTGATTGGAATTCTAAAGACGAAAGACTGTTCTTTTACGAAGGAACAGTTTGGTTTCAGAAAGACTTTAATTATAAAAAAGATGCTAAAACCAAAGGGATTCTGCATTTCGGAGCAGTTAATTATGATGCGAAAGTCTATGTAAACGGAAAAATGGCAGGAACTCACGTGGGCGGTTATACACCTTTCAATTTTGATGTAACCGATTTATTAGTCGACGGAAACAACTTTGTAGTCGTAAAAGTCGACAATAAACGTCATAAAGACAATGTGCCAACTGTAAACATGGATTGGTGGAATTACGGCGGCATCACCAGAGATGTGACTTTAGCGCAAATTCCAAATACGTATATCGAAGATTATTTGGTTCAATTGGATAAAAAAGAAAAAGGTAAAATTTCAGGTTGGATAAAATTGAATAGTGAAAGTGGAAATCAATCGGTATCAGTATCAATACCAGAATTAAAAATCAAGAAGAACATTACTACTGATGAAAAAGGAATGGCGTATTTCGATATCAAAGCCAATCCAGTTTTGTGGACGCCTGAAAATCCAAAATTATACGATATAACCATCAGTAAAGCAGATGAAAATATTACCGATAAAATTGGTTTTAGAACCATTGAAACCAAAGGGAAAGAAATTCTGTTAAACGGAAAAAAAGTCTTTTTGCGCGGTATCAGTATTCACGAAGAAGCACCTTTCAGATCAGGAAGAGCATGGTCTGAACAAGATGCAATTACGTTATTAACTTGGGCAAAAGAATTGGGCTGTAATTATGTTCGTTTGGCGCATTACCCGCACAACGAAAATATGGTGAGAGAAGCCGAAAAAATGGGATTAATGATTTGGTCAGAAGTTCCGGTGTATTGGACCATTTCGTGGACAAATCCAGATACATATGCCAATGCAGAACACCAATTGCACGATATGATTTACAGAGATAAAAATCGCTGCGGTATCGTGATTTGGTCAATTGCCAATGAAACTCCACATGGAGATGATCGAGATGTTTTCCTAAGCAAATTAGCAAAATACGCACGCACTCAGGATAATTCTCGTTTAATCAGTATGGCGATGGAAGTTACCAAAAGTCCAAATAATATCAATACACTTCATGACAATATGAATGAATATGTAGACATCGTGAGTTTTAACCAATATTTAGGCTGGTACAGAGGAACAAACGAATCTTGTAAAGACATGCAATGGGTAATTCCGTATAATAAACCGGTTATCATCAGCGAGTTTGGCGGTGAAGCATTACAAGGTTTTCATGGCGATAAAAGAGAACGCTGGAACGAAGAATATCAAGAAGAACTTTATATTCAGAACACGCAAATGTTCAACCGCATTGAAGGTCTAGCCGGAGTTTCTCCATGGATTTTAGTCGACTTTAGATCACCAAGAAGACAATTGCCAAACATTCAGGATTTCTTTAATCGTAAAGGATTAATTTCAGATCAAGGAATTAAAAAGAAAGCTTTTTATGTGATGAAAGATTGGTATGCCCAGAAAGAAAAAGAATATAAATAAGAGTTTTAGATACAATAAAAAAACCTTCAGAATCAAATTTTGATTTTGGAGGTTTTTTGTTTTATTCAGTAATCAAATAGATTTAGACAATCTTATTTTGAAGGGGTGTACTTCTTTTCTCCAAATACCTTCTAATGATTATCATGGTAAATGCCAATATGCCAAAAACAAGAGTAAGCCAAGGCGTGTATTGAACACCTTTTGTAGCTATAATCCATCCTCCAATTGTTGTTCCTAATGTAATTCCCATATTTCCGAATGAAGTAGCAAGACTATTGGCAAATTCTAAAGAATTGGGAGCTGATGAAATCATATAGGTGGAAGCATTTAAAAAACTTGGCGAATATAAAAATCCCCATAGCGCAATAACGAACATTACAGCTATGGTATTGGTTCCTGAAAAATACAAAAATATCGGAATGAGAATAGTGCCAGACAAAAACAATGCGGTTGTATTGGTGATGTTTTTGTTCAACATTTTTCCCGAAACCCGATTGGCGATAATTCCGACAATGCCAAATAAAAGCAGCATATAACTAACCATTGTGTTATCCATACCTTTGGCTTTGTTAAGATATTCGGCAAAATAACTGTAAGTTGAAAACCATGCTGAGATCATAAAAAAATTCATAGCGGTACTAATAATAAATGTGGGCTGTTTCAATATTTTTAACTGACTGCCATAAGATTTTTTCTCTCTTACAGGCATATTCTGAAGGAAAAAATAAACAACAAATAAAGCAATAAGACTAACAATAGATTGAATAACAAATGAATATTCCCAAGACAATTTACTAGCGAGCCAAGTTGCAAATGGAACGGTTGAAACCATTGCAATTGCTACCCCGCTGAAAACAATACTCATTAGTTCGTTTTCATTCTTTTTATCTCCTTTTGAAACGGCTACAGATAAAGCTGTGGCAATATAAACAGGCTGTAAAAATGCAGGCAATATCCGTACTAGCATTAATAGCCAAAAAGGAGGTGAAAATGATGATATAATTCCGGTAAGAAGAAAAATGGAGATTGCCGTTATCATTATTTTTTTGCGATCAAAACCCAAAACGAATAAAGTCATAAATGGCCCCGTCAATGCAATGACCAAAGCAAATGCACTAAGGAGCATTCCGGCTCTGTCAATAGAAATATGGTAGTGTTCTGCAATTTGAGGTAAAATGCCAATAACACCAAACTCGGTAGTGATAACGGCTATAAATCCTAAACATCCTATGTAAGCGTATTTTTTCATTTTGTAGAATTGTATGTTTTAAAAAAATCAACCATGTCCTGCATTACAACTTTCGCCTCTGGAATAAATCCGCCCATTTGAAAAAATCCATGTGTGGTTCCTTTATACAAATTAAGCTTGACAATTACTTCATTTGCTTTCAGTTTTTCAGCATATTGAACTGCTTCATCTCTCAAAGGATCATATTCGGCAACGGCTATAAATGTTGGAGGCAATGTCTCTAAATCATCTGCCAGTAAAGGAATAGCATCAGGATTATTCTGGTTTTCTATTGCTGGCAGATACCAGTTCCAGGCTTGAATACCGCCCTCTAAATTTAATAAAGGACCATTTTGAAATTCATTCCAAGAAGCTGTTTCTAAAGAATTATCTGTAACCGGATAAATAAGTAATTGCGTTTTTATTTTTTTACGGAATTTTCTAGTAATTGTAGCCGCTAAAGCACCGCCTGCACTATCTCCAGCAATAGAAATGTTATCTGGATTTATGTGAAGCGAAGCGGCATTTGCAGTAATCCATTTTACGGTAAATTCACAATCATTTAGACCAGCAGGAAAAGGATGTTCAGGAGCAAGTCTATAATCTACAGAAATGATAGTGGCCTGTATAGCATTGGTTAATTGACGCAATGGTGTATCATGAGAATCAAGACTTCCGGCATTGAACCAGCCTCCGTGAAAATAAATAATGGCAGGAAGATTTTCTGTGTCATTCGGACTATAAATTCGTAGTCGAATAGAATTATCATCTTGTAATATAGTTTTTTCTTCGATTTGGAAAACCGTTTCTTTTTCTCCTGCCAATGGAATAAAATTTTCGTAAAAAATCCTTCCCGTTTCCCATGCAGTAAGATTTCTTGGAACTTCAATGTCTTCAATAAAAGCTAATGTCTTATGTACTTGTTCTGATAAATTCATGTTATTTGTTTTAAAATAGGCAGCAAACTTATAGTGTAATCATTAATTTTGCGTAGTACACATCTAAATGTGTGGTACTAACAATTTTGTAAGTAATGGGAAAAAGAAAAGAAAATTCAACTAATATGTTGAATGAAAGTTATATTATGGAAAGCTGCAATCTAACTTATGCGGTATGTAAAATTGGAGGCAGATGGAAACTGCTTATTCTTTGCAAACTTGAAAATGGAAAGTTGAGGTTTGGTGAATTGAGAGATCAAATAAATGGTATTACCGAACGTATGCTCACGCTCCAGCTTCGTGAGTTGGAAAAAGAAGCATTAGTTAAAAGAACTGTACACCCCGAAGTTCCTCCAAGAGTAGATTATGAGTTGACCGATATTGCAAAAGAGTTAGTACCAATCTGGAGTCAGTTAAGTCAATGGGGCGCCAAACATAGAGAAATAGTTCTTGATAAATTGATTAAGTAGAATCCTAGACATAGTAAAACCTTCAAAGTCACTTTGATTTTGGAGGTTTTTTTGTGTTTTTTTATGTAATTTTATTTGAAAAAATATCAGAATTTTAAATGGAATTAGAAATTATTATCAGACTTGTTTTAGCGGCATTCTGGGGAGCTCTTATTGGAGCTGAAAGAGAATATAGAGGAAAAGCAGCAGGACTTAGAACTACGATTATGATTTCTGTGGGCGCCTGTTTTTTTACATTAATGTCAGAATGGATAGGAGGACCCGGAAACCCAGACCGAATAGCGTCTAATATCGTAACTGGATTAGGATTCCTTTGTGCGGGAGTAATTTTTAGATCAGATAGTCATGTAAGCGGTATTACTACAGCAGCTGCAATATGGTCTGTGGCGGCAGTAAGTATGGGAGTAGGAGCGGGTTATTATTTTGCTTCGGCTTGTGCCGCATTAATGATTTTGTTGATTCTTACGTTGTTAACTGTTCTTCAGGATAAAATTGATTTAATTAGTGAGCATAAAACACTTCGAATTACTTTTAAGCGAACAGATGATGGCTACAACAGATGCAAAGAATTGTTTAAGGTTCATTCTGTAAAATCAAAGCTTTTAGGACAGCGTCGTACTTTAGACCATCTTACCTTAGAATGGCAGGTGCATGCTTCTAAATATTCAATGGATTCACTTTATACAGCACTTTTACAAGATCCTATTTTTGAAGAATTAGTTTTGTAATTATTGTTGTTCTGTAATTTTTTTACGATGTGCAATTCCCCAATCTGTTAAATTCTTTATTAATGTTTTAAGCGTTAAGCCATGTTCAGTAAGTTCATATTGTACGGTTATAGGCTGTGTGTTTAAAACAGTCCGTATTATGAGTTTGTTTGTTTCCAATTCTTTTAATTCCTTACTCAGCATTTTATTCGAAATGCCTTCTACATCTGTAAGTATATCAGAAAAACGTCTTTTGTTATAATAGCATATAGAGGATAAAATAGAGATTTTCCATTTCCCATTTAAAACATCCATTGAGTCTTGAACAGCCATCATTTCTTTTTTGTGCTGTTGTTTTATGAGCATACTACATTCCATACAATGTTACTTTGTTACTTCGTGGTTACTATTACTTTTGGTAACAAAGTTACTAAAATAAATCAAATGTCTATAGCTTTGCATTTCACATTTAAATCACATATAGAATGAGCAGATTAAAAAATAAAACAGCAATAGTTACAGGTGCATCAAAAGGAATAGGAGCTTCAATTGCAAAATACTTTGCAGCAGAGGGGGCAAAAGTTGTGGTAAATTATGCTTCAAGTAAAGAAGGAGCAGAGAAAGTTGTTAAAGAAATAACAGATAAGGGAGGAATTGCAATTGCCGTACAAGGTGATGTTTCTAATGAATCCGATGTAAAAAGAGTTTTTGAAGAAACAAAAAATGCTTTTGGCACTTTGGATGTTTTGGTAAACAATGCAGGCGTTTATATTTATGAGCCAATCGAACAAGTATCGGCAGAAACATTTCACAAGTCTTTTAATATAAATGTTTTAGGGACTATTTTTGCTATTCAAGAATCATTAAAACTTTTTGGTGATAAAGGAGGTAATATTATTAATATTAGTTCAGGAGCTAGTAATTCACCACTTCCTACAGGTTCCGTATATTCGGCTACTAAAACAGCGTTAGATGCTCTAACGGTTGCATTATCAAAAGAATTTTCAGGAAGAAATATTCGTATCAATTCGCTTCTTCCAGGCATTGTAGAGACAGAAGGGGCACATAGTGCTGGATTTATTGGAAGCGAAGCAGAAGCTGGTTTTGTTTCCAAAACACCACTTGGACGTACAGGACAGCCAGATGATATTTCAAAAGTTGCGGTATTTCTTGCCTCAGATGAATCTGGATGGATTACAGGTGAGAAAATCACTGTTTCAGGTGGAGTTTATGGATTTTAAACTTCTGAATAAAAATATATAAAAATAGGCGGTTATTTTACCGCCTATTTTGTTTTTAGAAATTGATAAAAAGACAATTAATGATACCGTCTTAACCTTAATCTTCAATTTCTATTTGAGTTGTTATACTGTTTTTTACTCCGTTTTTTTCATCGGGCTGGCTGCCTCCAATTGAAATTTGAACTTTTCCTGCATATTGTTTTAAACTTCCGTCCTCTGTTACAAAAGAGAGGTCTTCGGGAGAGAGATTAAAGTTAACAATAGTATTTTCGCCAGGTTTCAAGTTAAATCTTTCAAATCCTTTAAGTGCTTTTAATGGTGTTTTTACTGCCGAATTTTGATTAATTACATACAATTGTGCTACCTCTTCTCCTTCTTTTTTTCCTGTATTGGTTACTTTGACAGATACAGTAATTGGCTTTCCTTTTTTTATTTTAAGCGGAGTTTTTAGCCCGCTGTATTTAAATTCGGTATAACTAAGTCCATAGCCAAATCCATAAATCGGAGTGCCTTTAAAGTAGCGATACGTTTTATTATCCATTTTATAATCAGTAAACGAAGGTAAATCAGAATCGTTTTTATAGAATGTAACAGGAAGTCTGCCGGCCGGATTGTAATCTCCAAAAATAACATCTGCAGAGGCTGTTCCCGCAGATTGTCCTCCGTACCAAGTATTAAGTATTGCTGGAATATTTTCGGCTTCCCAAGGTATGGCTATCGCGCTGCCTGTCATCATCAGAAAAACTACTGGTTTCCCTGAAGATTTGAGTGCTTTTAAAAGATTGGTCTGAACCTCTGGCAGCAAAATAGAGGTACGATCTCCGCCATTAAATCCAGGCGCATTCACTGGCATTTCTTCTCCTTCCAGCTGAGGTGAAATACCTCCTGCAAAAATAAAGGCATCTGCATTTTTATGGAGCTCTATTAAAGCATTGAAGTCGGTTTTTACAAAATTTCCTGTTTGTAAAGATACTTCGGCTTTTCCTTCTCCCTGCCAGTATTCCAGCACAATTTTATAGACTGCATCTTTTTTAGTTTGCAGTTTATAGGTTTTTTCTCCCCAGCGGTTTTTGTCCCATGCATTTATAACTTCTTTTCCATCAATTATAAATCGATAACCGTCATCTGCAAGAATTTCAAAAGTTATAAAACCATTTTCATCAGCCTTAAAATTTGTAGTGTAGCGTGCCGAAAAATGATTGGCTTTAATATTTTCGGCAACTACTGCACCTTCCTGCCAGAAATTATGAATTTCAGATTCTGTTCTGGTCATTTCAGGCTTGCCAGATAATTTGGTGTTAGTAAAATATTCTGCCTTAAAGCCTTGTTTTCCTTCATAAAAATAGTGATTCTTAAGATCTTTATAAACCAGTAACGTATCATTAGTAAAATTGACCGCTTTTTCATAAACTACTTCAGTTTCTGGGCTTACTTTTTCTTTGATTCCCTCTAAAACGGTGGTTAATTTTGATGGAGTTCCGTTGTAATTTCCAAGAATAGAAATTGAATTGTCAGCGTTTGGACCAAGTACTACGATCTTTTTCAGTTTTTTGCTCAATGGCAGCGTATTTTTCTCATTTTTAAGCAGTACAATAGACTGTCTCGCCATTTTTAAAGCATGATCTTTATGAGCATCACATTCTAGAACGGAAGAAGGAGTCTGCGCATATTTAACCATTGAAACAGGGTCAAACATTCCCAGTCTGAAGCGGATCATAAAAAGACGTTTTACAGAAATATCAATTTGTTCTTCGGTAATTTTTCCATTTTTAACAGCCGCCACAAGTGATTTGTAGGCATCAGTTCCGCAATCTACATCCGTTCCGTGATACACAGCATCTGCTGAAGCTGATTCTGCATCAGGATGTGTTTTATGGTTTTTGAAAAAATCGTCTATCGCCCAGCAGTCAGATGTGACATATCCGGTAAATTTCCATTGTTTTCTCAGAATATCAGTCATTAAAATGTCGCTGGCACAGCAAGGCTGCGTTCTGAACGCATTGTACGCACACATAACTCCAGCCACATTAGAGCTGGTTACTAATTTTTTAAAAGCAGGCAGGTAGGTATCCCACAGTTCGTATGGTGTAACATCAACATCAAAAGTGTGGCGTAAAGATTCTGGTCCGCTATGAATAGCGTAGTGTTTTGCACAAGCCGCAGCTTTTAAATATTTAGGATCATCACCTTGAAGCCCTCTTACGAACGCATCGCCTAAAGTGGCCGTAAGATACGGATCTTCGCCATAAGTTTCTTGTCCGCGTCCCCATCTTGGATCTCGAAAAATATTAATATTTGGAGTCCAATACGTCAATCCAAGATAACGCTCATTCGTCCTATTAAGTTCGACGGCCTTATTGTAAATTGCCCTGCCTTCTAAAGCAGAATAATCAGCCATTTTATAAAGTGAATTTTTATCAAAAGTTGCAGCCATTGCGATAGCCTGCGGAAAAACGGTTGTTTTAAAAGGAGTTCTGGCTACACCATGCAACGTTTCATTCCACCAGTCATAAGCAGGAATTCCAAGTCGAGGAATTGCGGGGGCAGCATTTAACATTTGTGCTACTTTTTCTTCTAGTGTTAATTGGCTGACTAAATTTTCTACTCGTTCTTCAAAAGTAAGATCAGTATTCTGAAATGGATATTGTACTGCTTTATTTTGTGCCGAACACCAAAATGAGATAAGTATCAAAATCCGGTATTTTATATTTTTTGTTTTCATATGAATGATTTTTTATTTTGAAGTTTACATTTTTTTAGCAGCGGCAAAAGAATACAACCGATTGCGTAAAGAAAAGAAAAAATATGTATAACTTGAAAATTTTAATCAAAAAAATAATTTTCATATTGTTTTATCTGTTATTTTTTAGGGCAAAAATTATGTATTACATTTTTTATTAATAAGTTTTATGCATATAGTTTTAAAAATAATGCTTATTGTTGCATTTGCTCATTTTAAAATTATAGTATATTTACCACTAATTCACAGAATAATGGAAGAACATAGACATGTAACTATTTATGATATTGCGGAGAGACTTAATCTAGCTACATCTACAATTTCACGAGCGTTGAAAGACCATCCTAGTATTAGTGATAAGACGATTAAAAAAGTGAAAAAAACAGCTGAAGAAATGGGTTTTGTTCCAAATACTTTGGCTGCGGGATTAAGAGGAAACAAATCTAAAACGATTGGTGTATTAATTCCTACTATTACCCAGCCCTTCTTATCATCATTAATTAGCGGAATTGAAGTGGCGGCCAGAAAATCAAATTATTCAGTCATTATTATGCAGTCGCATGATTCGTATGCAGATGAAGTTAACATGGCTAAATCGCTTTACAGCAGTAGAGTAAGCGGTGTTATTTGTTCGCTGGCAATGGAAACAAAAGATACTTCGCACTTTGAGCAGTTTTTAAACAACAACATTCCTCTTGTATTTGTTGATCGTGTTCCTAAAGGTTTTAATGCATTTAGAGTTGTAATTGATAATTACACAGCAGGATATAAAGCAACCAAACATCTTATAGATCAAGGATGTAAAAGAATTGCACACATGACAGCTGGTGCAGAATTCGGCAATCTTTACAATGAAAGAAAAAGAGGTTATATGGATGCCTTAGCTGAACACAATATACCATTAAAAGAAGAATTGATAATACATTTAAAAGCCATGACTTATGATGCCGGCGTTAAAGCTTGTAATAAGTTATTTGGTTTAAAAATGCCGCCTGACGGACTTTTTGCGCCAGGTGATCTTCTTGCCGTTAGTGCCGTACAGACCGCCAAAAAGAAAGGTATTAAAGTGCCTCATGATTTCGCTGTAATTGGTTTTAATAATGATCCTATTTCGGAGATAATCGAGCCTAACATTTCGACGATTACGCATCCTGCTGAGAAAATGGGAAAAGCAGCAGCGAATATTGTGATTGATAATATTGAATCTTTAAAAGAAGAAGAAGAAGTCAAAGAAATAACTTTTCTTAATACGGAAGTACTTATTCGAGAATCCTCAAAAAAAATCTAAAATTAAAACTCAAACCTAGACTTTACTCATAATTCTACACGGCTTTTATTCAATTACAGCATGAAATTTTTGCAAGATATAAATATTAAACCAATATCCTTTTAAGTCAAAGTACAATCGGTTGTGATATAAAAATCCTTAATATAAAGTCTAATAAAATTTGGATAGAATATTTTTTTATTTAATTTTACACAACCGATTGTTTTTCTAATGTGGCAATTTGATCCCGAAACCAAGATAATGAGGTATTTTAATTTTATTTTCTATGAAAAAAGAAGAGTCAGAAGAGGGAATGTGCCGCAATTCATATCGTGAAAATAAGATAGAAATAAACTGTGTAATATTTTGTTTTGAAGACAAAAAGCTAAAAGTTTTACTAATCAAAAATGAAAGCGATTTTGATAATCACAAATGGAAATTACCGAGTGCTGGATTAAATGAAATGCCAATGCTTCAAACAGCACAAGAGATATTGAGAAGATATATTTCTTCAGATGATTTCTTTTTAGATCAATTAAAAGCATTTGGTCATCATTCTTCATTAGTACAAGAAAATATTTCTATTGTATATTATGCAATGGTAAGGAAAGAAAAAACTCAAGAGGAGCAGGAGTTGCATTCGAACCTAATTTGGATTGAAGCCAATACTGTAACTCAATTAGATGCGAACGATAGGATGATGTTGGATTTTAGTCTTAAAGAATTAAAAAAGAATATTTGCTGCAGTGCAATAGGTTTTAATCTTTTAGCAGAAAAATTTACTTTACTTCAGGTTGTTAATTTGTATGAAGAGATTTTAGGCATTCAGATTAATAAGGTCAATTTTAGAAGGAAGATCCTGCAAAGAAGATTGGTGCAAAGTTTGGATGAAAAAGAAGAAGGTGTGTCCTATCGAGCTGCTAAATTTTACAGTTTAAATGTGCCAAAAAATGAAGTAACTTGGAATGTCAAGTTCAATTTTATATTTTAAAGAATTAGTTTCTGGATTAAAATTTTCAGATTACTCAATCTGATAGTTAAAGAACGTTACTTATATGTCATTTAAATACTTCTTTCAAAATTACATAGAGGTGACAGAATAATCGCCATTCAAATTTCACCTTATATATTTCTATTCAATCAAGATTTCTTTTTCATTTATTTCAATGAAACTTTCTGAGCAATCGATTGTTTGCCTCTCATATGTCTTATAAACATAAGTTGTCTTTAAAATTGTAATAATTAACTGTAAAATTATATACAATAATTGCTTACAATGATTACAAACTTTCAAATTGTAGAGGAAAAGCACTCACATCTTCAATTTTATAGTTTCTTTAAGAATATTGAATAATCCTTTTGTTATTCCTAAATATTACTACAACGTTTTAGTAGAATTTGATATATTTTCAATATTTTGTGTTTAATTATACGATTAACATCTTTTTTTTAGCCTTTTTTTTCTTATTCAATAAAAAATAATTTACACAACCGATTGTGTGTGATAAATAAATTTTTATATTTGTAATAAATACACTTATAAAGGTGGTTTTATTTGATCTCCTTATATAAGGTAAAAACTTACTAACAAAACCAATTAATAATTAAATCAATTTTTATGACTAACCATTTTACTGCAAGTAAACAGAGACATTTAAAATGTTTGTGTTTTTTTATGCTGATGTTTGCGTTTTCATTTCAATCTAAAGCACAGACGACAGTTACTGGAACGGTAACTGATGATAGCGGACCGATTCCCGGAGCTAATGTTAATTTAAAAGGATCTAAAAACGGAGTAAGTACTAGTTTTGATGGTACTTATTCTATAAATGTACCATCCAATGGAGTACTTATATTTAGTTTCATAGGATTAAAAAGTGTAGAAGTACCCGTAAACGGGCAGAAAAATATAAATGTAAAGCTTGAAGAAGATGCCAATAACTTAAAAGAAGTAGTAGTAATTGGATACGGTACACAAATTAAAGAAGCTGTTACAGGATCTGTTGCTTCTCTTGGCGGGAAAGAATTAAATGAAGTTCCTGCGGCCAACATTACTCAAGCACTTCAAGGACGACTTCCTGGAGTTGAAATGACACAGACTTCTTCTAAACCTGGAGCCGCAATGCAGATCAGAATACGAGGAACCAGATCATTAACAGGAAGTAACGATCCGTTGGTAGTATTAGATGGAGTACCTTTTGCAGGATCAATTGGAGATATAAATCCTTCCGATATTAAATCTGTAGACATTCTAAAAGATGCTTCGGCAACTGCAATTTATGGTTCAAGAGGTGCAAATGGAGTGATTCTCGTAACCACTTTAAAAGGACGTAAAAACCAGAAAGCCACATTTAATTACAACGGATTCAGCGGTATCAAACAAGCATGGTCTAAATATCCTATGATGGATGGACAAAAATTTGCAGCACTGCGTGATTACACAGGTCTTTATGTAGATGGTGTAAATGAATCTCGCAGCACAAATACTGACTGGCAGAATCTTCTTTATGGTTCAGGAGAAATGATCAGTCACGATGTTAGCGTTTCTGGAGGAACCGAAGCAGGAGCGTATAATGCAGGATTAGGATATTATAAAGAAGAATCTGTTCTTCCGGGTCAAAGCTATGAGCGTTTTAGTCTGAGAGCAGGTTTAGATCAGCAGCTTAACAGATCAATACGTATAGGATTCAATACCAATAGTAATTACAGTATTACAAATGGAGATAATATTGGTACAGGTACTATTTTAGCTACTTCGCCTCTTGCAAATCCATATAATGCAGACGGTTCTTTAAGAAGAACTGTGAGTATGGCAGCCGATGATCAGTGGGTTTATACCAGACAGTCTATAAAAAATCTAGGAGATGCATACGTTAACCTAAACCGTGCTTTCAGCTCATATAATAATATTTTTGCAGAAGTAAAAATTCCGGGTATTGACGGTTTAAAATACAGACTTAATACAGGTTTGAATTTCCGTACATCCAATTCAGGATATTATGAAGGACAGGGAGTTTTTGACGTAAATCCTGCAACACTTTCGAATGCGGCCATTACTAACGGATGGTCTACACAATGGCTTTTGGAAAACTTGCTGACGTACGATAAAACCTTTGCACAGAAACATACTATAAATTTTGTCGGTTTGTATTCAAATGAACAATATACAGGACAAAGTTCAAGAGTAACTAGAAACGGTATTACATCTGATGCCTTCCAGTTTTATAATTTAGGGCAGAGTGAGGAAGAAGCGGTTATCAACCCAGCCGATCAAGATTATACACAGTGGGGATTGACCTCTTATATGGCAAGGTTAATGTATTCGTATGATAATCGTTATTTCATATCAGGAACAGTTCGTTCTGACGGTTCTTCAAGACTTTCTCCAGGGAACAAATGGGTGACTTATCCAGCAGTTTCAGCAGGTTGGACGCTTTCAAATGAGTCTTTCCTTAAAAATGTTAAAAATATTAGTTTACTGAAATTGAGAGCTGGATATGGAGAAACATCCAATCAAGCGGTATCTCCGTATGCCACTTTAGGAGCTTTAAGTACAAGACCTTACAATTTTGGCAGTACTAATTCAACGGGTGTATATGTTACAGAGCTGCCAAATCCTAATTTAGGATGGGAGTTTTCAACGACATGGAACTACGGTTTAGATTTCGGATTCTTCAACAACCGCTTATCGGGTACAGTTGAATATTATAAAACCAATACCAAAAATTTACTTCAGCGTGTGGGACTTCCAGCAACTTCTGGTGTGAGCAGCTATGTGGCAAATGTTGGAGAAACAGAAAATAAAGGATATGAAATTTCGCTAAACGGAGTTATTTTAGATAATCCTAATGGTGTGACATGGACAGTAGGGGTTAACTTCTATAAAAATGAAAACAAGCTGGTGGCTCTAGCTTCTGGAGCCAGCCGTGATGAAGCCAACAACTGGTTTGTAGGATATAATATCAACTCTATTTATGATTACCAAAAAGTGGGAATCTGGCAGGAAGGCGATCCTTATATGTCAATTTATGAGCCAGGACCTACGGGTATTAACCAGCAGGGAACCGTTGTAGGATCTATTAAAGTGAAATATACAGGAGAATATAATCCAGATGGTTCGCCAACACGCGCTATAAATGCAAGCGACCGCCAGATTATTGAAACAGATCCAGATTTTCAGGGCGGTTTTAACACGAATGTAACGTACAAAGGGTTTGATTTTAATGCAGTAGGAGCCTTTAAAAGCGGTGGTGTATTAATTAGTACACTTTATGGAGGAGCAAGTTATATGAACTTATTAAACGGACGAAGAAGCAATGTCGATGTAGATTATTGGACTCCTGATAATAGAGATGCAGAATTCCCGAACCCAAGAGGAATTAGAAGTGGTGATAATCCGAAGTACATGTCAACTATGGGCTACTTTGACGCCTCGTATGTAAAAATTAGAGCGCTTACTTTAGGCTACACTATCGACCAGAATTTTACAAGAAACTTAGGAATCGACAAATTAAGATTATACTTCACAGCACAGAACCCGTTTGTTTTATTCTCTCCTTATCATGATAAATCGGGAATGGATCCTGAAACAAATTCATTTGGAGATGAAAATCAGGCTGTTGCATCTTATCAAAGAAGATTTTCGGTTATCGGTACCAATACACCTACAACCAGAAATTATTTACTTGGGCTTAATTTAACATTTTAATCAGACGCAGACATGAAACGATATATTTTTAAAAATTTAATTATAGGGTCAGCGGTTTTATTCTCCTTAGCTGGCTGTTCAGATATATTAGAAGAAAAACCTCATGATTTTTATGAACCAGGTTACTTTAAAACAGAACAGGGAGTTAAACAAGGATTAACTTCTCATTACGCACATTTACGCTGGATTTACGGACAAGCTTATTTTTATAATGCCTGCCAGACAGGAACAGATGAAGCAACCTACGCGCAGAGTGCAGACGGTAATTTTAAAGATCACGATTTATCTGGAGTAGGGATTATTAATCCAACTTCAAGCCGTTCAGATGTTTTGTGGAATAACTCTTATTATGATATCAATACCGCCAGTGGTATTATTGAGAATGGAGCAGCAGTAGGAGTTGCCAGCAGTTTAATTGCAGAATCTAAATTCTTTAGAGGATTTGATTATTTTCTGCTTGTTCAGACTTTTGGCGGTGTACCATTGGATTTAGGAGCTGGTGAATTAAAATTTAATAGTAAGCCATCTCGATATTCTAAACGTAATACTGTTCCTGAAGTATATACAAAAGCCATTTTCCCAGACTTATTAACAGCAGTTAATGATCTTCCTGATGCACCAAGATTGACCGGTACAGTAACCAAAACGGTAGCACGTTTATTTTTAGCTAAAGCGTACCTAACGTATGCTTGGTGGTTGCAAAATCCTAACAATATACCAACCTATCCAGATGCTCCAAGAACAGATCCTGATGGGCATAACGCACAATGGTACTTTCAAAAAGCCTACGATGTAGCTGTTGAAGGAATAAATAATCCAGGTTCTTATGGATTGCTTGACTCTTATTATGATGTTAATGCGGGTGCAAATGACAGAAACAAAGAAGTAATGCTTTTTGCAGATCATACGCAGGAAAGCGAATATTATAATGGAGCCAGTCTTACGTATGGTAGCGGTGGTGCCCCAGATAACTTTTCAGGCTGGATGGTGACTTGGAATTATACTGCTATTAGAAGTAAAAATGGAACTGCTGCAGTATCTTCCGTTCAAAGAGAAGCAAACCAATTTCTAGGACGTCCGTGGACGAGAATGGCACCGCCAATCGAAGTTTTCACCAACACTTTTGCTGATAAAACCAATGATTCTAGATACGATGGAACATTCGCAACTGTTTACAGAGGCAATTGGAATCTTCAGGGAACAGGTCTTACAGGCGTTGCTACTTTAACGAATGCTAATGGTTTGACAATTAAACCTGGAGATGCAGTTTTAACGTTCCTTAATGACGAGCCTGCAACGGCTATAACGTATCCTTCTGGACAAGGAGACAGCGGAATTGGAGCCGGAGTACTGCCAGGAAGAGCAGATTATGTAATTTCTCCAAAAGGTATCAGCAGAATTGTATACCCAGGTTTCTGGAAACTTGGACCATACAGAACAGATAATGCGGGCGGACTTGGACAACCTAATGCAGGAAGCACAAGACCATTTCCAGTAGCAAAATTCTCTGAATTATATCTTGTAGCTGCCGAAGCAGCGGTTAAAGGCGCAACAGGATCTCTAACGGCAAGATCACTTGTAAACGTATTAAGAGCCAGAGCAGGAAAATGGAAATGGGACAATAACGAAAATACAGCTAAAATACAAGATAATAGTGCTGCCATGACAAGTGCCACTCCTGCTGTAATCGATATAAACTATATTCTTGCTGAACGTTCACGTGAATTTTTTGGAGAAGGTTACCGCTGGTATGATTTAGTGAGAACACAAAAATGGAATGAAATTGCAGGTAAGTATTCTATCGGAGGATCTAATTACGGACAGCATACACCTGAAGTTGTAACCAGAACTATTGATGTGCATCATTATCTAAGACCTATTCCACAAGGACAGCTGGACGGAATGGAAATGTCTGCAGCAGAAAAAACAGCTTATCAAAATCCAGGATATTAATTTCATTTATTAAACTAGCATTCATAATAGTGTTAATCTTACAAGTAACTTCTATTAAGATCTAAGTTAGTTTGGTTGGGGCCGAGAGTCATGCTCTCGGCTTTTTACTATTTTTCAAGATATTTATTAATAATAATGAACATGAACAATAAAAGAGCCTTTTTTTTACCTGCAGTTATACTGCTGTGTTCACTGCTTATGCAGGCGCAGAATAATACAAAAAAAATAAAAAATGGAAAATCACCCATTTTTTCAAATGTTGTATACAAAGGAGATGACCAGATTTATAAAAACAATCCATTAAAAGAAGATGAGTTTTATTCTCCAATTCTTCAAGGATGTTATCCTGATCCTGCCATTACTAGAAAAGGAGACGATTTTTATATGGTATGCTCTTCATTTGCGATGTTTCCGGGAGTGCCGATTTTTCATTCTAAAGATTTAGTAAACTGGACTGATTTAGGAGGCGTACTGAATAACGTTTCAGAATTTAACCCTCACGATACAGGAATCAGTGCAGGTGTTTACGCACCTGGAATTACTTATAATCCTCACAATGACACCTTCTATATGATTGTTACTGCTTTTACAGGCGGTTTAGGCAATATCATTGTAAAAACTAAAGATCCCAAAAAAGGATGGGGAAGCCCAATTAAATTAGCTTTTAACGGAATTGATCCGTCTATTTTCTTCGATGATAACGGAAAAGGGTATGTGGTGCATAATGATGCTCCTGATAAAGGAAAAGAATTGTACGTTGGGCATCGTGTAATTAAAGTTTGGGAATATGATTTGGAAAAAGATCAGGTAATTCCGGGTACAGATAAAATTATAGTAGATGGCGGAGTCGATCTTTCTAAAAAACCAATTTGGATCGAAGCGCCTCATTTGTATAAAAAAGACAATCATTATTATTTGATGTGTGCCGAAGGCGGTACAGGAGGAAACCATAGCGAAGTTGTTTTTATCAGCGATAGTCCAAAAGGACCTTTTAAACCATCTTCTAATAACCCAATTTTAACCCAAAGATATTTTCCTCAAAACAGGCCTAACAAAGTAGATTGGGCAGGACATGCCGATTTGGTACTTGGGCCCGATAACAAATATTATGGCGTATTTTTAGGAATTCGTCCAAATGAAAAAGATAGAGTAAATGCAGGACGCGAAACCTTTATGCTGCCAGTAGACTGGTCTGGCACTTTTCCTGTTTTTGAAAATGGATTAGTTCCAATGGGGCCAAAATTAAAAATGCCAACCGGTGTGGTAAATAAAACAGGCAAAGAAGGATTTTTCCCTAATGGCAACTTTACATTTACAGAAAATTTTACTTCAGAAAAATTAGATTACAGATGGATCGGGTTAAGAGGACCAAGAGAAAAATTTATTTCTGTGGTTAAAAAAGGATTGCAGATTAATCCGTTTCCGGTAAACATCAAAGAATTAAAACCAACTTCTACCTTATTTTACAGACAGCAGCACAATACTTTTACTTTTTCAACAGGATTAGAGTATAAACCAGAATCTGAAAATGATCTGGCAGGAATCGTATGTCTGCAAAATGAACACTACAACTATGTTTTTGGTGTAACAAAAAAAGGAAAAGATACTTATGTACTTTTAGAAAGAACTGAAAATGGACAGTCAGAAATTATTTCAAGCGCAAAAATAGAAATCAAAGGAACTTTACGTCTGCAAGTAAAAGCCGAAGGAGACAATTACCAGTTTAGCTATGCTTTAAACGGAGTTGATTTTCAAAACCTTGGAACCCCAGTTTCAGGAGACATTCTTTCGACAAATGTTGCGGGCGGGTTCACAGGAGCTTTGATAGGACTATATGCTACTGCTTCTAATACTTCTAATGTAAAATAGTAATAGCCAGCAAAGAAGTGCTTTATTAATGTACTTTTAGATAGAATAGAATCTTTTAAACTTTAAAAGTAAATATGAAAAGATATTTAAAATATATATTGTTTTTACCGCTTTTTGTTTTCATAACAGCATGTAAAACCAATCAGACATTAGTAGATTCTTCTCGAAAGTCGGCTTCAGTAAATTGGGTAGGATCATGGGCGTGTGCACAAATGCTTGTAGAACCGCACAATATGCCTCCAGCTCCAGGTTTGGCCGAAAATACATTGCGCCAAATTATAAAAGTTTCGATTGGAGGAGAACATATTCGACTGCGCTTCTCCAATTTATTTAGCGATCAGCCTACCGTTTTAAAAAAAGTCAGCATAGCCAATGCGCTTGAAGCTCCAGCAATTGATAAAAACACGCAAAAGATTCTCAGCTTTAATGGAAATCAAGAAATAATAGTACAGCCGGGAGCTGAGGTATTTTCAGATGACTTGAATTTTCAGTTAAAAGAAGGTCAGCTTCTTGCCATCACTATTTATTATGGAGTTTCATCAGAAAAAACATCCGGGCATCCTGGCTCGAGAACAACTTCGTATATTTTGCCAGGCGATCATCTTAGCGATGACATTTTTTCGGGTGCAGTAAAAACAGATCATTGGTATTCTATTATGGGACTCGATGTTATGGCATCAAAAAACACATCGAATATCATTTGTTTAGGAAACTCCATTACAGACGGACGTGGATCTGGAACAAACAAGCAAAACCGCTGGACCGATATTTTGGCAGCTCGACTTGCGGCAAATAAAACGACTAAAAATATCGGAGTCTTAAATTTAGGAATAGGAGGAAATTGTGTTGTAAAAGGTGGACTTGGACCAACGGCTCTAGAACGTTTTGATCGCGATGTGCTCTCGCAAGCAGGGGCGAAATGGCTTGTAATTTTGGAAGGAATAAATGATATAGGTGGAATTAAACGAGCTGAAGATGCTCCTGCAAAAGCACAGGA
Organism: Flavobacterium endoglycinae; assembly: GCF_017352115.1. Lineage (NCBI taxonomy): Bacteria > Pseudomonadati > Bacteroidota > Flavobacteriia > Flavobacteriales > Flavobacteriaceae > Flavobacterium > Flavobacterium endoglycinae. Next base: position 1,166,455 of record NZ_CP071448.1, on the reverse strand, counting down.
AATTATAGACGCTTATAAAATTATGATACAAAAGGCGCATGCCAAAGGCTTAAAAGTATACGGATGCACGATTCTGCCTTTTCAAAAATCATTTTACGACGCGCCTTTTAAACAAGAGGCGAGAGATATTGTAAATGCATGGATTCGAAATAACAACTTTGATGCGGTAATCGATTTCGACAAAGAAATGGCTTCAAAAGAAGATGCTAAAACCATTTTAGGCAATATGCATGATGGCGATTTTTTGCATCCCAATGAGTTAGGATATCAGAGAATGGGTGAAGTAATAGATTTAAATTTATTTAAATAAAACAGATTTAATTTTTAAGACATAGAAACATAGATTTTTATTGCTTTTGTTTAAGATTATCGAAAAAGCAAGCTTTAACACATAGCTAAATGAATTGAAATTAGTGAAACGCCTTTTTTAATGATACTTTGGGACTATGATTCTATGGGTTAAAAGTAATTTCACGCAACGAGTTAACCATTAGTAAAAAGATATATCAGCCAGTTGTTCTGGCAGTACAATAATTTAACAAGATATCATGAAATCAATAATTAGATTTTTCGCAGTTGCTGTTCTTTTATTTATGGGGCAGAAGGGATATTCTCAAGATCCAAATTTTCATGTTTATTTAAGTTTTGGACAGTCCAATATGGAAGGTGCGGCTCCAATAGAAGCTGAAGACAAACTAAATGTAGATCCTCGTTTTCAGGTTCTGGAAGCAGTAAACTGCCCAGATTTGAATCGCGAAATGGGAAAATGGTACACCGCAATACCGCCATTATGCCGATGTAAAACAGGATTGACGCTAACAGACAATTTTGGACGAACTATGGTTGCCAATCTTCCTAAAAACATAAAAGTGGGAGTGGTAAATGTTGCTGTAGGAGGATGCAAAATAGAACTTTTTGATAAAGACAATTTTGATAATTATATGAAAACAGCGCCAGATTGGATGCTGGGTATGATTAAAGAATATAATGGCAGTCCGTATGCAAGACTTGTGGAAATGGCAAAAATTGCACAAAAAAAAGGAGTCATAAAAGGAATTTTACTGCATCAGGGAGAATCTAACACAGGTGATACATTATGGACAAAAAAGGTCAAAATCGTGTACGACAATCTGATGAAAGATCTGAACTTAGATCCTAAAAAAGTGCCTCTGCTTTCTGGAGAAACGGTAAACGAAGACCAAAATGGAAAATGCGCTAGCATGAATAAAATCATTGCAACTCTGCCTCAAACTATTCCAACGTCGTATGTGATTTCTTCAAAAGGCTGTGCGGTTGCTCCAGATTTTCTGCACTTTAACCCGGCAGGCTATAGAGAATTAGGAAGACGTTATGCCGAAAAAATGCTTTCGCTTTTAGGGTATAAATCCAATAACCCAAATGATCCTTTTATAGTTCAGGCGCCAATTGGATTTGACCAGCTAAATCCAGCAGTTCCAGCAGGAAAAGTAGAAACGGTAAGCTATGAGTCAAAGACAGTTGGAACGGTCAGAAAAGCAACGGTTTATACGCCGCCTGGATATGCTAAAAACAAAAAATATTCGGTTTTATACCTTTTGCACGGAATTGGTGGAGATGAAAAAGAATGGCTAAACGGAGGAAACCCGCAGATTATATTGGACAATCTGTATGCAGAAGGAAAATTAGAACCCATGATTGTGGTTATGCCAAACGGAAGAGCCATGAAAGATGACAGCGCCACAGGAAATATAATGGCGCCAGACAAAGTGCAGGCATTTTCAGATTTTGAAAATGATTTATTGAAGGATTTAATTCCTTTTATCGAAAAAAAATACAGTGTTTTAAAAGATAGAGAGCATCGTGCCATTGCAGGACTTTCTATGGGAGGAGGACAGTCTTTGAATTTCGGTTTAACAAACCTAGATAAATTTGCTTGGATAGGTGGATTCTCTTCGGCTCCAAACACTAAGAAAACAGAAGAGTTAGTGCCGAATCCTGAAGAAACAAAAAAGAAACTGAAACTGCTTTGGATTTCTTGCGGAGATAACGACTGGCTTCTTGAAAACAGCAAGCGCACACACGATTATCTATTTAAAAATAATGTGCCTCACATTTATTATCTCGAGCCGGGCGTTCATGATTTTAAAGTTTGGAAAAACGGTTTATACATGTTTTCGCAGTTATTGTTCAAACCTGTTGACGAATCAAGTTTTGCAAAATATACTGTTTTAGGGACTGTAGCGCAAACTAATATTCGCAATGCCAAATATCCTCAAATATTTCCAGATAACAGAGTGATTTTTAAGGTCAATGCGCCAGAAGCCTCAAAAGTGCAGATCGATTTGGGACGAAAATACGATATGCAGAAAGATGGACAAGGCGTGTGGAATGTTACAACCGATGTAATAAATGGAGGGTTTAATTACTATTCGCTTTTAATTGACGGCGTGGCAGTAGCAGATCCGTCAAGCGAGACTTTTTATGGCATGAGCCGTATGGCAAGCGGAATTGAAATTCCGAAAAGAGATGGTGATTTTTATGAATTGAAAGCTGTTCCGCATGGCGAGGTACGAATAATGAAATATTTTTCAAAAGGAACCAATTCATGGCGTGAAATGTATGTCTATACGCCGCCAGGATATGAAACTTCATCGGAAAAATTTCCTGTGTTATACCTTTTGCATGGAGGTGGCGAAGATCAAAGAGGATGGAGCACTCAAGGAAAAGCAAATTTGATTTTGGATAATTTGATTGCAGAAAATAAAGCAAAGAAAATGCTTATTGTAATGCTTGATGGAAATATGGGCAATACTGGCGGTATTGCAGGTTTTGGTGCAGAAACATTAAAAGCATTTGAAAACGAGCTCAAAAACGGAGCAATACCTTTTGTAGAAAGCAATTTTAAAGTGGCTGCAGACAGTAAAAATAGAGCTTTAGCCGGTTTATCAATGGGCGGGCTGCAAACGCTTTATGCCGGAATTCAAAATTCGGCTATGTTTTCAAGTTTAGGAGTATTCAGTTCTGGCTGGTGGGCAAACAACCCAAAATTATCAGATCCTCAATATGATTTTATGAAAAACAATGCACAGACTATTAATGCTAATCTAAAGAATTTCTGGATTTCGATGGGAGGAAAAGAAGATATAGCCTACGAGAACTGTAAAATTATGACGAAGAAATTCGATCAATTTGGCATTAAATACAGTTACAGTGAATATCCTGGCGGACACACTTGGCCAGTATGGAGACATGATTTATTCCTGTACTCACAGTTACTTTTCAAATAAAAAAAGCAGATTTAAAAATTTGATATACAAATTGATAAAAAGCAATTCATGAAAACCTACCGTAAATTTATAAGCACAGTTATTATTGTTTTAGTAAGTACGATGTCTAAAGCTCAATCTTTTATAACAGAAGATAAAAGCCAGAATGTTATGGTGCTGAAAGAAAAATCGCTTTCACTTTCTTTTTTTGTAAATTCAAATTTAGATGCGGGAGTTTTGCGTGCTGTAAATAATCTTCAGTTGGATTTTGAAAAAGTTACAGGTCAGCGCCCCAATATTTTGAATCAAAATCCTAATGTTTCGTCACCGCTCATTATTATTGGAATGATGGGATCTAACTCGGTTATTGATGATTTAATTAAACAAAAAAAAATTGATGGAAAAGAACTCAAAGGCAAGAATGAAAAATTCATCATACAAGAGGTTAAAAATCCTTTGAAAGGAGTAGCCGAAGCGCTTGTAATTGCAGGAAGCGACAAACGCGGAACCATTTACGGAGTGTATGAATTGTCTAAACAAATTGGCGTTTCGCCTTGGTATTATTGGGCTGATGTGCCTGTAAAACACAAAGAAAACATTTACTTCATTAAAGGAACGTACACAGAAGGAGAACCTGCCGTAAAGTACAGAGGCATTTTTCTTAATGACGAAGCGCCAGCCTTAAGCGGTTGGGCAAAAGCTACTTTTGGCGGTTTCAACAGCAAATTTTACGAAAAAGTTTTTGAATTAATCCTGAGACTGAAAGGCAATTACATCTGGCCAGCCATGTGGGGAAATGCGTTTTATGATGATGATGCAGCCAGCGGACCTCTTGCAAATGAAATGGGAATCGTAATGGGAACTTCTCATCATGAACCAATGGCTTTGGCACAAACCGATTGGCGCCGTTACATCAAGAAAAATAATTTGCCAAATATTTGGGATTATTCCAAAAACAAAAGGGTTTTAGACGAATTCTGGAAAACAGGTATTCAGCGAAGCAAAAACTGGGAAAAACTCGTAACCATTGCAATGCGTGGCGATGGAGATGAAGCCATGAGTGAAGGTACTAATATAAGTCTGTTGGAAAATATTGTAAAAGAACAGCGCAAAATTATTGAGAAAGAAACGGGTAAAAGTGCCAGTAAAACACCTCAAGTTTGGGCTTTATACAAAGAAGTTCAAGATTATTACGATCAGGGAATGCGCGTTCCTGATGATGTAATTCTTTTGTTTTGTGATGATAACTGGGGAAATGTCCGCAAACTTCCAGATCTTTCTAAACCTTTGCACAAAGGCGGATACGGAATGTATTATCATTTTGATTATGTTGGCGCGCCAAGAAATTCAAAATGGATTAACATAAGTCCAATACAAAGAGTTTGGGAACAGATGAACCTGAGCTATGAAAACGGAGTAGACAAAGTATGGATTGTGAATGTGGGCGATTTAAAACCAATGGAATTTCCAATCAGCTTCTTTTTAGATATGGCTTGGAATCCTAAAAAATTCAACTCTCAAAATCTTTTCCAATACACAGAAAACTGGACAGCAGAACAGTTTGGAAGCAAATATTCTAAAGAAATCGCCAGATTATTAAATACCTATCCAAAATTCAATCGCCGTGTGACTCCAGAAATGCTGGACAGCAAAACCTACTCATTAGAAAACTACAATGAGTTTGAAACTGTTGTAAACGATTATAAAAACTTGGCATTGGATGCTTATAGAATTTACAGCGAACTTCCTGACGAATATAAAGACGCTTATTTTCAGCTGGTTTTATATCCAATAGATGCCTGCTGCAATCTTTATGAAATGTATTTCGCGCAAGCAAAAAATAAGAAACTGGCAGAGCAAAAAAATAGTCTTGCCAATTATTATGCAGATGAGGTTAAAATTAAATTTGAACGCGATTCGATTCTTCAAAACAAATACAATAATGAGATTTCAGGAGGCAAATGGCCTCACATGATGGATCAAATGCGCATAGGATACAAAGCTTGGCATGATGGTCCTAAAAATATTCTTCCAGAGGTAAAATACTTATCGGATAGCGAAATAGTATCTCCGAAAGTTTTTGTAGAAAAAGACGGTTACGTTTCTATTTATGCCGAACATTTTTCTAAAATGAATAATTCTAAAAGAATACATTGGGAAGTAATTCCAGATTTTGGAAAAACACAGAGCGGCATTACAACCTTTCCGCAAAGTGGTTATCCTACGGCAGAAGATAATATATTTGTAGAATACGAGATTAATTTTGCTTCATCGGGAGAATGCAATGTTGAACTTTTACTAGCTCCAACCCTTAATTTTAACAGCAACAAAGGACTTCGATATGAAATATCTTTTGATGGCGAAAAACCGCAGCTAGTCAATTTTAACGGACATTATAAAGGAGAATTAGGTAAATGGCAGGCAGAGCACATGATTCATTCCACAACAAAACATACGATTCTGAAATCCGGAAAACATACGCTTCGTTTCAGAGTTTTAGATCCGGGAATTGTGCTTCAAAAAATACTAATCGATACAGGAGCTTTAAAACCTTCGTATTTAGGAGCCCCAGAAAGTGAACGAGTGTCTCAATAAATTTTGCATATTTGACGAAAAAGAGAAAATCTTATCTTGTATCTTCTATAACTTTAAACTAAATCTGTAATGAAAAACAAAATTTTGTTTTGCCTATTCGCCTTATTCATCGGAACTAAAATATCAGCCCAAATGCAGTTATTTGATTTAACCGAAGTAAGACTAAAAGAGGGGCCATTTAAAAATGCACAAGATGTAGATCTTAAGTACATTTTAGCATTAGATCCAGATAAACTTTTAGCGTCCTATTTATTAGAATCAGGGCTTCCGCCGAAAGCAGATCGTTACGGAAATTGGGAAAGCATAGGATTGGACGGCCATATTGGCGGCCATTATCTTTCGGCCTTATCCATGATGTATGCCTCGACAGGAAATGCAGAACTTAAAAATAGGTTAGATTATATGCTTTCAGAACTGGCGCGCTGTCAGGATAAAAATGGCAATGGTTACGTTGGAGGCATTCCGCAAGGCAAAGTTTTTTGGGATCGAATCCATAAAGGAGATATCGACGGAAGCAGTTTCGGATTGAACAATACTTGGGTGCCAATCTATAACATTCACAAACTTTTTGCAGGGCTTATTGATGCGTACCACTATACGGGAAGCGAGAAAGCCAAAGAGATCGTAATCAAACTAGGAGATTGGTTTATAGAATTAATCCGTCCGCTTTCAGATGAGCAAATCCAGAAAGTTTTAGCAACAGAACATGGTGGCATCAATGAATCTTTTGCCGATTTGTATATCATTACCAAAAACAAAAAATACCTTGGAACGGCGGAGAAATTATCGCATAAAGCATTTTTAAATCCGTTGTTGCAAAAAGAAGATAAACTGACGGGTTTGCATGCCAATACGCAGATTCCTAAAGTGGTTGGCTTTGAGAAAATTGCGGTTCTTTCGGATAATAAACAATGGTCGGATGCCGTAGAATATTTTTGGGATAATGTGACCCAAAAAAGAACCGTTGCATTTGGCGGAAATAGCGTTTCGGAACATTTTAATCCGACAAACGATTTCAGCGGAATGGTGAAATCAAATGAAGGTCCAGAAACCTGCAATTCGTACAATATGGAACGCCTTGCCAAAGCTTTGTTTCTCGATAAAAACGATGTGCATTATCTGGATTTTTACGAGCGCACACTTTACAATCATATCCTTTCGAGCCAACATCCCGAAAAAGGAGGTTTTGTTTATTTTACGCCTATTCGTCCCAATCATTATCGCGTGTATTCGCAGCCTCAAACCAGCATGTGGTGCTGTGTAGGAATTGGACTTGAAAATCATACCAAATATGGCGAATTGATTTACAGCCATTCAAAAAATGATCTTTTTGTAAATCTTTTTATTCCGTCGGTTTTAAAATGGGAAGAAAATGGGATAGAACTAGAACAAAATACAAAATTTCCGTATGAAAATCAGACCGAATTAGTTTTAAAACTTAAAAAAGCAAAAACCTTTGCTTTGAATATCCGTTACCCAAAATGGGCCGAAAGTTTTGAAATATTCATTAACGGAAAAGAACAAAAAATAACCTCTAAATCGTCTGAATATGTTGCGATTTTAAGAAAATGGAAATCGGGAGATAAAATAGCAATGAAATTTCAAACAACGCTGCATTTAGAAAATCTGCCAGACGGATCTAATTGGAGTGCATTTGTAAAAGGGCCAATTGTACTGGCAGCCAAAACTTCAACAGAAGGATTAGATGGTCTGTATGCAGATGACAGCCGAATGGGACATGTGGCGAAAGGAAAATTTATGCCGCTTGATGAAGCTTATGCATTGGTTGGAGAAAAAGCAGATTATATCTCGAAACTCAAAGAAACAGGAAATTTAAGATATAGCTTGGATTCATTAGAATTAGAACCTTTTTTTGAAGTGCACGATGCCCGTTATCAAATGTATTTTCAAACCTACTCTAAAGAAGAATATAAGGAAAAGCAGGAATTGCTGAAGCAGCAGGAAAAAGAAGCTATGGCTTTAGAAGCCAAAACAATAGATAAAATAAATTGTGGGGAGCAGCAGCCAGAAGTAGATCATTTGTATAAAGGAGAAAAAAGCAATTCGGGTTACGAGGACGGAAAGTTTTGGCGCAATACCCGTTCTTATATTTCGTATCAAATGCTGAATAAAAACAAAAAAGGCCAGTTTTTGCAGATCATTGTTTTGGATGAATTCAACAGCAATAATAGTACGATTTTGATTAATGAAAAACCAGCACTAATAATCGCTTCTGATAAAAAAACAATCAAAATAAAAATAGAAAATAGCGAAGTGCTGAACATTAAAATTGTAGCAAAAGAAGGGAAAACCAGTCCAAAGTTTGCTCAACTTAGAATTGTAACGGATTAATATATCTGTGGTAATTAAGAATAAAATTTAACACACAGAAACATAGATTTTTTATTGCTTTTGTTTGAGATTATAGAAAAAAGCAAGCTTTAACACATAGCTATGTGAATTGAAATTAGTGAAACGCCTTTTTTAAAGTTTACAAAATCTATGTTTCTATGTGTTAAAAACAATTATGCATTAGATCAAATTTTAATATCTCCGTCTGATACTTTTTAGAAAAACGAAAAACAACTATGAAAACAAAAGATTTTATATATACGGTTCTGGCGATTGGCTTAACTATCTTGACAAGTCAGGCTCAAAAAGATAAAGCTCAGAATCCTATTATTTTTGCAGATGTTCCTGATTTATCGATAATCAGAGTGGAGGACGCATATTATATGAGCAGTACAACCATGCACATGAATCCCGGAGTTCCGATTATGAAATCTAGCGACTTAGTCAATTGGCGTCTGGTTAATTATGCGTACCAAACTTTAGAAGACAAAGATGACCGGCTGAATTTAGATAACGGAAAAAATGATTACGGAAGAGGTTCTTGGGCGAGCAGTCTGCGCTATCATAACGGAATGTATTATGTGAGCACTTTTTCGGGAACAACAGGCAAAACCTATATTTTTTCTACAAAAGATATTGAAAAAGGTCCTTGGAAAAAGATTGTTTTAAACAATTCTTATCACGATCACTCTCTCTTTTTTGATGATAATAGCAAAGTCTATCTGGTTTGGGGAGGCGGAAAACTTCAAATAGTCGAATTAAAAGAGGATTTGTCAGCAGTAAAAGAAGAAACCAAGAAAGTTTTAATAGAAAATGCCAATGCGCCTGCGCAAAGCGAGATTATGCTTCCGGCAGAAGGATCGCAGCTTTTTAAAATTAAGGGAAAATATTATCTGTTTAATATCTGCTGGCCCAAAAATGGCATGCGTACCGTAATTATACACAGAGCAGATGCTATTGAAGGGCCTTGGGAAGGGAAGATCGGACTGCAGGATTTGGGCGTTGCGCAGGGCGGACTTATCGATACTCCAGATGGCAGATGGTTTTCGTATTTGTTTAGAGATGCTGGAGGCGTAGGGCGTATTCCGTATCTAGTTCCTGTAAAATGGGAAAACGGCTGGCCAATCTTGGGAGAAAATGGTAAAGTGCCGCAATATCTAGACCTTCCGGCCAATAAAAGCCTAATTCTAGGAATTGTAAATTCTGATGAATTTACACGTAAAAATGGAGAAAATGATCTGCCGTTGGTTTGGCAATGGAATCATAATCCAGATAATGTCTCTTGGTCGGTTAAAGAAAGAAAAGGCTATTTGAGACTAAAAACATCTAGAATTGACAGCAGTTTTACGCAGATAAAAAACATTTTGACTCAGAGAACTTTTGGTCCAGTATGTTTTGGAACTACTATGCTGGAGCTTTCTAATCTGAAAGAAGGAGATTTTGCCGGTCTTTCGCTGCTGCAAAAAGATTTTGGTTTGGTTGGAGTAAGAATGGAGCAAGGGGCAAAAAAAATAATCATGGTAGAGGCCGAAAAAGGAAATCCGAAAGAAATAGAAAGTGTTTTATTAAATCAGAACAAAATATATTTTAAAGCCGAATGCAATTTTAAAAACCAAGCCGATCAAGGAAGATTCTACTACAGTTTAGACGGAAAAAAATGGATTGCTATAGGAAAACCAATTAAGATGCCCTATACCATTCCGCATTTTATGGGTTACCGATTTGGCTTGTTTAATTACGCTACCAAAACGGCAGGAGGTTTTGCTGATTTTGATTATTTCCGTTTGGAGGATAAAATTTCAGAAGCGAATTAATCTTGATAGAAAAGCTTCAAAACCATTTAAAAGTATAAAACGATGAAAATAAGATATTGGTTTGTCATAAGTTTGTTTTCGGCAGGTAGCGTCAATGCGCAGCTGCTGCCGTATAAGAATCCGTCGCTAAGTTCTTCTGATCGCGCAAAAGATTTAATTTCAAGATTAACGCTCGAAGAAAAAGCAGCGCTAATGTGCGATCAGTCTGATGCTGTTCCCAGACTTGGCATTAAAAAATTTAATTGGTGGAGCGAAGCCTTACACGGTTATGCAAACAATGATAATGTGACTGTTTTTCCTGAACCTATAGGAATGGCAGCCTCATTTGATGACCAATTGCTCTATCGCATTTTTGATGCGGTTTCTGACGAAGCAAGAGCCAAATACAACCAATGGATTAAAGATGGAAACGAAAACAAACGTTTTTTAAGTCTATCGGTATGGACGCCAAATGTCAATATTTTTAGAGATCCAAGATGGGGACGCGGACAGGAAACCTATGGTGAAGATCCTTATCTGACCTCCAGAATGGGAGTGTCGGTTGTAAAAGGATTGCAAGGTCCTGCAGATGCCAAATACCGCAAACTTTTGGCTTGTGCGAAACATTTTGCCGTGCACTCTGGTCCTGAATGGAGCAGACACGAATTGAATTTGAATAATGTAAATCCGCGTGAATTGTACGAAACCTATCTGCCTGCGTTCAAAGCATTGGTACAGGAAGCCGACGTGCGCGAAGTAATGTGTGCCTATCAGCGTCTGGACGATGAGCCTTGCTGCAGCAATACCCGATTATTGCAGCGCATTCTTAGAGAGGAGTGGGGATATAAATATATGGTCGTTTCAGACTGTGGCGCCGTAACCGATTTTTATACCACGCACAAAGTTTCGTCAGATGCGGTGCATGCCGCTTCTAAAGCCGTTTTAGCAGGAACAGATGTAGAATGTGTTTGGGAAAATTATCCTTTTAAAAATCTTCCCGAAGCTGTTGAAAAAGATTTGATTAAAGAAGCAGACATCAACAAAAGTTTGCAGCGCGTCTTAGAAGGCCGTTTTGAATTGGGAGAAATGGATGACGATGCCATAGTGCCATGGGCTCAGATTCCAGCCTCAGTGCTTAATAGTAAAGAGCATCAGCAGCTAGCTTTAGAAATGGCTCAGAAATCAATGACATTGCTGCAAAACAAAAACAATATTCTTCCATTGTCCAAAACATCAAAAAAAATCGCAGTAATCGGACCAAATGCTGCCAACGAACCGATGTTATGGGGAAATTATAATGGAACGCCAGTTAAAACAATTACAATCAAAGAAGGAATAGAATCCAAAACAGGACAGAATAAAATCTTTTATGATAAAGCCTGCGATCTGGTAGAAGATAAAGTCAACCAAAGCTATTTTGATCAGATTTTTTTTGAAGGCAAAAAAGGAATGAAAGCCACGTATTGGAACAATCCTAATAGAGAAGGAAACAGCGTTATTTCAACTCAAATTACCAATCCGATAAAAATGACAACAGCCGGACAGCATGAATTTGCTTCTGGAGTTAAATTGGAAGGCTTTTCTGCAAAATACGAAACGGAGTTTACCGCAAAAACAACAGATACGCTTGTTTTTAAAACGGGTGCAACAGGATTTTTTGAATTGTGGGTTAATGGAAAATCTATTGCAAAATATACAAACTGGAGAACAGTTCCTGCCAATATTCCGTTTTCGGTAGAAGCTGGAAAAACCTATAAAATTGAAATTGATTTTGCACAGTCAAACAACTGGCAAGCGAATCTGGAGTTTGATTTTGGGAAAGAATTTGACATCAACTTTGCTTCTTTAATCCAAAAGTTAAAAGGCATTGATACTGTGGTGTTTGTTGGAGGACTTTCTACTTTGCTTGAAGGAGAAGAAATGCCGGTTTCTTATCCTGGTTTTAAAGGAGGAGACAGAACCAATATAGAATTGCCAGCCGTACAGAGAAAATGTTTAAATGCATTAAAAGAAGCAGGAAAAAAAGTAGTTTTTGTAAACTGTTCGGGTTCTGCAATTGCTTTAACGCCAGAAACATCAAGCTGCGATGCTATTTTACAAGCATGGTATCCGGGACAATCTGGAGGACAAGCCGTAGCCGATGTACTTTTTGGAGATTATAACCCATCTGGAAAATTACCGGTTTCCTTTTATAAAAATTCGGAAATATTAGGCGATTTTGAAAACTATTCGATGAAAGGACGCACTTACAGATATACTACCGATGTATTATTTCCTTTTGGTTTCGGATTAAGCTATTCTAAATTTATCGTGGGTACAGGAAAATTGAGTAAAAGCAAAATAAAAGCAGATGAAAACATTCAATTGCATATTCCGTTGCAAAATGCGAGTAAACGCGACGGAACCGAGATTATTCAGGTATATGTTAAAAAAGCAAATGATACCGATGGACCTTTAAAAACATTAAAAGCTTTTCAGCGTGTTGCTGTAAAAGCAGGAAATAAGGAAAATGTGGTTATAGACTTGCCTGCTTCTTCATTTGAATTTTATGATGCAGCAACGATGGGACTGAAAGTAACTTCTGGAGAATATGAAGTGTATTATGGTACTAGTTCGGCATCAAAAGACCTTAAAATGCTTAAAGTTGTCGTGCAGTAAAAAGTGTAAATCAAAGAGGTTTTGAATCAGGTTGGTTACTGTTTTTTAACCTAAATTAAATAACAATCAGATAATGTATTTCATAAAAAAAAGATTTTTAGCAGTATTGATAATTCCTATATTTGGTTTTGCTCAAAACCCTATTGTACAGACCAGTTATACTGCAGATCCAGCTCCAATGGTGTACCATAACAAACTGTATTTATATACATCGCACGACGAAGAAAACTCTACATGGTTTACCATGAACGATTGGAAATTGTATACCACAGAAGATATGGTCAACTGGACCGATCACGGTGCCATATTATCCTATAAAGATTTTAGCTGGGCTAAAATGAATGCTTGGGCAATCCAATGCATCGAAAGAAAAGGCAAGTTTTATTTGTACGCACCAATTACCGATAATCAAGGTAAAAACGGCATTGGCGTAGCAGTATCCGACAGTCCTTACGGCCCTTTTATAGATCCGTTAGGAAAACCATTAGTGCAAAACAGCAGCGCCGATATTGACCCAACAGTTTTTATTGATGACGATAATCAAGCCTATTTATTATGGGGTAATCCCGTTTGCCATTATGTGAAATTAAATGAAGACATGATTTCTTATAGTGATGAAATTCAGATATTTCCCAACACAGTAGAAGCATTTGGAAAACGCGTAGGAAAAGAAGATCCACGCAGACCCACTACTTACGAAGAAGGGCCATGGCTCTATAAAAGGAATAAATGGTATTACCTGTTTTTTGCGGCAGGTCCTATTTCGGAACATATTGGCTATTCGACAAGTAAAAGTCCGCTGGGTCCATGGAAATATCAGGGCGTTGTAATGCCAACTCAAGGAGAGAGTTTTACGAATCATCCTGGTGTAGTAGATTTTAAAGGGAAAACCTATTTCTTTTACCATAATGGCGCATTGCCCGGCGGAAGTGGTTTTACAAGATCTGTAGCTGTAGAAGAACTCCAGTTTAATTCGGATGGAAAAGTCAAGGAAATCAATATGACTGAGGGAATCAAAAAAGGAATCGCTGCTTTTAATCCGTATGTGAAGTCAGAAGCAGAAACTATAGCTTGGTCAAAAGACGTAAAGTCAATGCAGAATAAAGAAGTTGGTGTATTCATTACTGCCATGAAAAATAATGCCTATACAAAAGTACGAGATGTTGATTTTCGCGAATCGGGTGCTTCAAAATTTACTGCCCGTGTAGGTACTACACATAACGGGAATGTATCTATGGAAATACGATTGGACAGCCTTGATGGTGAATTAATTGGAACTGTAGAAGTTCCTATGACAGGAGGAAACGACAGATGGGCTCTGGTTACAACCAATGTCAAAAAAACTTCAGGAGTGCATGATCTCTTTTTTATATACAAAGGAAAAGCTGCTGAAAATATTATGTATTTTGATTATTGGATGTTTTCGAAATAATGATTTAAAAACAGTATTTTTTCCAAAAAAAAGTTCTAGCCATTAACCAAAAATAAATTTTATGAATTTTAAAAGTTTAATTTTTTTATGTTTAGTCAGTTTCTTTCAGCTAAACGCCCAATCCGTAGTAAAAAGCCCCGACGGGAAACTTGCCGTATCGGTTTCAGTAAATGACGGAAAAGCTGAATATACTGTCATTTATAATCAAAAAACTTTCATCGAGAAATCTCCTCTTGGTTTAAAAACAAGCGCAGGAGATTTTAGTTCTGGATTGACGTTAGAAAAAAATGTCGGCCAGAATACAATCAAGGAATCCTATCAGCTGCGCAACATAAAAAAAAGTAACGGTCAGTATACCGCAAATGAAGCCATTTTTTCGTTTACCAAAGATGGCAAATCTGCTTTTGATGTCATATTTAGAGTAAGCAATAATAATCTGGGATTTAAATATAAAGTATATCCGCAGAAAGAAACCCTTTCTTGTGTGGTTCAGGAAGAAGTTTCAAGTTTTTTGCTGCCTAAAGGAACTACTACATTTTTGTGTCCGCAGAGTAATCCAATGACAGGATATGCCCGAACAGCTCCTAGTTACGAAACCTCATACACTCTTGATGATGCAGTTGGAAAAAACGGATGGGGAAATGGCTATACATTTCCATGTTTGTTTAAAGTAAATAACAGCGGATGGGTTTTAATTTCTGAAACAGGCGTAGACAGCGGATATTGTGCCAGCCGATTAATAGGCCATGAAAACGGATTGTATACCATTGGATTTCCAATGGCGGGAGAAAACAACGGAAACGGAACAACTTCACCTGGAATTCCGCTTCCAGGAGAAACTCCATGGAGGACAATTACCGTTGGAGAAACATTAGCGCCAATAGTGGAAACTACTATTCCATTTGATTTAGTTAAGCCAAAATACCAAGCTTCAAAAGAATATCAATACACAAAAGGCACTTGGAGCTGGATTATGAAAATGGATAGCAATACCACTTTCCCAGTACAAAAGCAGTATATTGATTTTAGTGCTTTAATGGGATATGAAACCATTTTAATTGATGCACTTTGGGATACGCAGATAGGTCGTGATAAAATAGCCGAATTAGCCGCATATGGTACGCAGAAAGGTGTTGGACTTTATTTATGGTACAATTCAAATGGATATTGGAATGACGCTCCGCAGGGACCAAAAGGATTAATGGATAATGCAGGCATGCGACGCAAAGAAATGGCATGGATGAAAAGCATTGGAATAAAAGGTATTAAAGTTGATTTTTTTGGTGGAGACAAGCAGGTTACCATGAAATTGTATGAAGATATTTTAACCGATGCCAATGATTTCGGAATAATGGTTATTTTTCACGGCTGCACGCTGCCTCGTGGCTGGGAACGTATGTATCCAAACTTTGCATCTAGTGAAGCAGTTCTAGCAAGCGAAAATTTACATTTTGGACAGCAAAGCTGTGATAACGAAGCGGTAAATGCGGCAACTCACACTTTTATTAGAAACACGGTAGGAAGCATGGATTTTGGAGGAAGTGCTTTAAATAAATTCTACAACAGCGATAATATTCCAAATAAAGGTTCAAAAAGAATGACTTCTGATGTATTCGCAATAGCGGCTTCAGTTCTTTTTCAAAGCGGCGTACAGCATTTTGCCTTAGCACCAAACAATCTATCAGATGCTCCTGATTGGGCTGTAAAATTTATGAAAGAGGTACCAACAATATGGGATGAGGTTCGATTTTTAGAAGGCTATCCGGGCAAATATGTAATACTAGCGAGAAGAAAAGGTTCCAAATGGTACATTGCGGGAATTAATGCTGAAAATAAAGTATTGAAAACAAAATTAAAATTAGGAATGCTGGATTCTAATACAGCAGTAAATTGTTATACAGACGACAATCAGCTAAACGGGAGAGTAACCACTTTTAAAATAAATAAAAACAAAGAAGTGGAAATCAATATACCTCATAATGGAGGAATATTGATAACAAATTAAACCATTTTTATATCCCTTAAAAAGCCAGCTTATTGTAAGCTGGCTTTTTTGTTTGAGAATCTTCTTCTTACAAGAATACTTCAAAATTTAAATTTTATACTATTACTTGTAAAGATAAATATCAACAGGATTAATTTAAATTCTCTACACTAAGTAATTCTTTATAACTGTATTATCCTAAAAACAGTTTTTTAGCAACCGATTGCTTTTTTTGTGCTTTTTCGACCTTTTTTTTTGCTTCAATGTTTAGCAAAATTTTAAATTTAGATAGATATATTTCTATTTAATAAGATTAAACTTTCTAAATAGACCTGTTTTTAAGAATTTTAGGTCACTTTTTAATATTGCATTTTTTGTGGGAAATTTAGCAATTGGCTGTAGAATTGCTATTTTTTATTTTAAAATTATTTTCAAAATGAATTATTTTTAAAATATTGAATGTAAAAATATTTTAAATGTTTTTATTTCCCGTATTTTTTGAGGTTCTTTTAAATAAAATGTAAAACAACCGATTGTTTTATAAGTTCTTTTTTTATATTTGTCACCTATAGCATCGATCTGATTTACATTAAAATATCTTTTTTAATAATGATAGATTTTCAACTAGTAACAAATAAAATACCACTTATGAATATTAAAAATTAGAAAACAAAACCACATTAACTATTTAAACCAAACAAAAACCATTATGAAGTTAAAACTTAAAATTGCACTAATTGGGCTGCTGCTGATAAGCAGTCATAGTATAATGGCTCAATCAAAGACCATTCATGGCGTAATTACTGATCCTTCAGGATTTCCTCTGCCTGGTGCCAGTGTTATTGTAGAAGGTACAAAAAACAGCGCATCAACAGATTTTGACGGTAAATATTCTTTAAACGGTGTAAATCCTACCGATAAAATTACTTATTCTTATGTTGGCTTAATTTCACAGACGATTACTGTAGGTGAAAGAAATTCAATTAATGTTACTCTTGTTCAATCCACACAAAATTTAAATGAAGTTGTAGTAGCCTATGGTACTCAAAAGAGAACTAAAGTTACAGGAGCAGTTTCGACGGTAAGTTCAAAAGATATTGCCGCAGTACCCATTACCAATGCAGAATCTGCTTTACAAGGACGTGCAGCTGGGGTTACGGTTGTAAATGGTGCCCCAGGATCTAATCCTACGGTTAGTATTCGAGGTCTGGCTACTATGGGAAATAGTGCTCCCTTATATGTAATTGATGGTGTTTTAACTGGAAATCTTTCAGGTTTAAGCCCTAATGACATAGAGAGCATTTCTGTTTTAAAAGATGCTTCGACGACAGCTTTATATGGTTCTAAAGCCTTTAACGGGGTTATTGTAGTTACTACTAAAAAAGGGAAAAAAGGTCCGGGACAATTAACCTTCAGTACGTATGTTGGCGGACAGGAGGTAACAAAACGATACAGTGTTTTAAATACGCAGCAATACCTTCAATACGCTAAAGATTTAGGAAGCGATTTAACAGCTAGAGCCGCAGAGTTTGGAAACATTAATACCAACTGGCAGGATCAGATTTTTCAGACTGGAGTAATGCAGGATTACAATTTGAGTTTCTCAAATGGTACTGAAACTTCGACAGGGCGTTATTCTGCAGAATACTTAAAACAAGATGGCGCAATTATTAATACAGGTTTTGAGCGTTATTCTTTTAGAGCCAACAATACACAGGATATTGGCAGACTAAAAGTAGGAAGTAATATTGGTGTTTCTTTCAGTACGATCAATCCAGAGCGTAGTTCAGGCGGAAGAACATTATTAGAACATGCTATTAAAATGGCACCTTATTTTCCAATTTACAATGAAAACAGTATAGGAGGATATCAAGGGCCAAGCGCTATCGACGGAAATGATGCTGAAAATCCAGTACGTGTCGCTAATTTAGGATATCAAAAAATTAATAATTTATCGATCATTGGAAACATTTTCGCAGAATTAGAAATTTACAAAGGATTGAAATTCAGATCACAAGTTTCTTTAGATTATTATACAAGTAAAGACCATACATTTATCCCAAGTTTTCAAGATGGCTCTTACCATAAACAGGCATTTTCTTCAACAAACGAAACCAATTCTCAAGGCCAGACAATTGTTTTTGATAACAGTTTAACCTATAAAACTACAATCGCAAACAAACACAATCTTGAAGTTTTGGGAGTTATTACTAAAATTGATGGAAAATCTCAAAGTCTAGCTGCTGGAAGCCGTTATTATATTTCAAACGAAATCGATCAGCTTCGTTACAATGAAGGGAGTTTAGGATCTGCTAATTATGAGGAAAAAAACATTGGATACATTGCCCGTATCAACTATGATTATGAGGATAAATATATTCTAGCTGTTTCAGGACGTAGAGATGCATCTTCTCGTTTTGGAGCGAATCATCGATGGGGTAATTTCTATTCTGTTGCTGTAGGTTGGAATATAGCGAAAGAAAATTTTATGCAGAATTCTATTTTCAGCACATTAAAACTTAGAGCTAGTACAGGAACAACAGGAAACGACAGGATCGACAATTATCAATACAGTGCTACTTTGCTGGCTAATTATAATTATCCAATTGGAGGAGCAAATGCACCAGGTGTTTCTTTAGGTGTTGCTGCTAATCCAGATTTGAAATGGGAATCAAAACTAGATAGAAATATAGGTTTGGATTTTGGCTTATTTGATGATCAATTTACAGGTTCATTTGAATATTTCAACAATAAGAGCAGTGATATTCTTTTTGCGGTTCCTCTTGCAGCTTCTGTTGGGTCTGCGGGTGGTGGAACACAGATTCAAAATATTGCCGATGTAAAAGTAAGTGGTTTTGAAATTTCACTTGGGTACAACGACAGAAAAGGAGATTTTACATGGTCTGCTGTAGCAAATTTAGGCACAAGCAAAAATGAAGTAGTGAGTTTAGCACCAGGAGTAACCAGTGTTTTAGGCGGTCCATCAGCAAGAGCAGGTCTGGAAAATTTCTCTAGATTAGAAGTAGGACAGCCGTTATTCTATTTTTATGGATATCAAACCAACGGAATTTACCAAAATCAAGCAGAAGTAGATGCCGTATTTGGACCAGGCCAGACTACTATAAAACCAGGTGATATTAAAATTGTGGATCGCGACGGCAATAAAGTGATCAATTCAGATGATAAAACAAACATAGGAAATCCATATCCTGATTTTACTTACGGTTTAAACCTAAATGCCGCATACAAGAATTTTGATTTTAACTGTTTTATAACTGGAGTGGCAGGTAACGATATTTATAATGCAAACACTTTCGATTTAAAAGGGATGAACCGCTTGTTTAACGCCAGCACAGATGTTTTAGACAGAGCAAATGTTGTAAATGGTGTTGTAACAAATCCTTCAGCTACTTTACCAAGAGCACAAGGAGCAGATATCAACTGGTCTTCTGCAAACCAGCGCTATATTGAAGACGGTTCTTTTACAAGATTAAAAAACATCGCTTTGGGATATACATTAACTGGAGATGCGTTTAAAAGTTATTTCTCAAAAGCAAGATTCTACATAAGCGGACAGAACCTGATCACAATTACAAAATACTCTGGTTTAGATCCTGAAATTGCACGTGCAGATGCTAATGCAAATTCAGCAGGTATTGATTTAGGAAGATACCCACAGCCAAAATCAGTAATTTTTGGAATTGATGTTACATTTTAATATTTAAAGACGATGAAAAAAATTAAATATATACTTATAGTACTGTCTGGAGTTTTAACCATGACTTCATGTGACACTGGCGAATTAGAATTGACAAATCCTAATACCTTATCGCCTGAAACTTTCTTTAAAACCGAAGCACAAGTGCAGTCTGCTGTAAATGCTTCGTATGCAAATCTTCAAACAAGAGGACTCTACGGCCGAAATCTTTTCTTCGCAATGGATCTTATGGGGCACGATGCTTTAGGAAATCCACAGTTAGAAGGTAATAAGAAACCTTTTCAAGATTTTTCTTTTAATGGAGGAAACGATATTATTCAATACTATTGGGAATCTTGTTATATAGGAATATCCAGAGCCAATTTTGTGCTGGATAACGAATCCAAAATAAATGCTCTTCCTAATTCTGTTTTATCTCAGGAAAAAAAGAATAAATATTTAGGCGAAGCTCATTTTTTAAGAGCGTACTATTATTTTCTATTAGTGAGACGTTTTGGAGATATACCAATTTATAAATCAGGAACTATTGTTGGAAATCCAAGAAGCCCTAAAGCTGAGGTGTATGCTTTAATTGAAGAAGACCTTGTATTTGCATCACAAAATCTTTTATCAAAAGCTTCAGAATCGGCAGGAAGAGCCAATAAAGAAGCCGCGTATGCACAATTGGGTAAAGTGCTGTTATATCAAAAGAAATACAATGAAGCTTTGGCTGCTTTAAATAACGTAACAAGTTACAGCCTTGAAGACAAAGGTAATTTTTACAACAACTTTATGGAAGAAACAGAACATGGCAAAGAATCGATTTTTGAAATCGAGTTTGACGAAAAAAACGGAACCGGGGATCAATGGGGAGCTGTTGGTGATAGCGGTGGAACTGGTTTTGATGAGTCAACACTTAGAGGTCAGGAATACGGAAATCTTAGCTGGTACAATGTTTACCCATCAGATGATCTTTTAGATTCGTATGAGGCTGGTGATAACCGTTTCGGAGACACTTTTTATGTGCCGGGTTCTTCATATTTAAAAGGAACCAAAGTAATGGTCGCAAGTAATTTTACTACCTCTGCAGGAATTAGAAGAGCAGGCTGGAAAAAATATCAAAACTATTACACAAGAGAAGATGAAGCAACGCGATCAAGCATTAACTTTAAAGTAATGCGTTATGCAGATGTACTGCTTATGAAAGCAGAGTGCGAAAACCAAAGAGATGGCGGATCGCAGACAGCAGCAATAGCATACATCAAACAAGTTCGCGATAGAGCAAACCTTACCACTAATATCACGGCAACAAAAGAAGCAGTTTTTGCTGCAATTGTACACGAGCGTCAAGTAGAATTTGCAGGAGAACAATCTCGTTTTGATGATATTATACGATGGGGTATAGCAAGCACCGTATTGCAGGGAACAGGTTTTACTCCTGGTAAAAGTGAGCTATGGCCAATACCTAATAGAGAAACATCATCTAATCCTAAAATAAAACCAAGCGATAATAATCCTGGGTATTAAAAACATTAAAATTTGGTTAGTTTAAGTTAAGTTAGTTTTTTATAAACAGCGCAGGAATGCGCTGTTTATTATTTGCATTAATGCGATTGAACACTTTATGCATTACAGTAGACTTAAATCCCAAAACAAAAACTCATTTATTTTTTGTGATGAATAATTAATATTTAAACAGATAAATATGATTCTACATAAAAAAAAATCAAACCGATATTTGATTGTAATTTCTGCTTTGACCATAATTTTCACACTCGCTGCACCAATTTCGATTATGGGACAGAAGCAAAAGAAAACAGCAAAAACAGAAGCCGAAAGACCCCAATACCGAAATCTTTTTAAAGAAGCAGGTTACAGCCAAGATGAAATAGACAAAAAAGTGGCCAAAGCCTATTATGATATTTTTGAAGGGCCAAACAAAGTATATTTTGAAGAAGGAGATGCTCTCGGCTATGTTTCAGATGTTAAAAATAAAGATGCCCGTACCGAAGGAATGTCGTATGGAATGATGGTTGCCGTTCAGCTCAATAAAAAAGAAGTTTTCGATCGTCTTTGGCGATGGTCTGTGAAATACATGCAGCATCAAGATGGACCAAGAGAAGGGTATTTTGCTTGGAGTGTGAATCCGTTAACTAAAAAGCAAAACTCTCCAGGATCTGCTTCAGATGGCGAATTGTACTATGTAACCAGCCTTCTTTTTGCTTCCAACAAATGGGGAAACGCGACAGGAATAGACTACTACAAAGAAGCCAGAAAAATACTGGATGCGATGTGGAAAAAAGACGGAACTGGAAATGTGCATAATATTATAAATACCGAACACAAACAGATTTCATTTGTGCCGGAAGGCGGGGGCTACAATTGGACAGATCCTTCTTATCACGTTCCTGCATTCTATGAAATATGGGCATTGTATGCTAAAGATGGCCACGAACAATTTTATAAAAAATGCGCAGAAGTTTCGCGTAATTTTTTGCATAAAGCCTGTCATCCTGTAACAGGTCTCAATTCAGATTATACCGAATTTACAGGTGAACCGCACCCAACACCTTGGATGCCGGCCGGATTTCGTTACGATTCGTGGCGTGTTCCTATGAATGTGGCCATGGATTACACTTGGTACGGAAAAGATAAAAAATGGCAGGAAGAATATGCAAAACGATTTCAAAATTTTCTCCGATCTAAAGGATTGAATCAATTTGAAGATCAGTTTAATCTAGATGGTTCGACGCCAGATTTTATTCTTCAAGCAGGCCCTGTTAAAAAACTCAGACATTCCATTGGATTAGTAGCCACTTCTGCCACTGCATCATTAGTCAATCCCGATAAAGAGAGCATAGATTTTGTTCACGCCGTTTGGAATGCAAAACTCGAGCCTTATGAAGACGGTTACTTTGATCCCTATTATGACGGACTGATGTATCTTTTTAGTCTAATGCATCTTAGCGGAAAATACCAAATTATTGTTCCAGAAGTAAAATAACTTTTAAACAGAAAATCATGAAACAGTATAGCATTATTATCGTATTAGTTTTATCAGGAGTCATGGGGTTTGCTCAAAACACGGCTTCGATTGCTGAAGATTTTAAACCTTCAGCGCTTAATCAGCCAGGGCAGGAATATCCTAAAGTTAATTCTCAAGGATATGCACGATTTCAAATTGCAGCTCCCGAAGCAAAATCTGTTGTAGTAAGTCTGGGATTGGGCGGAGCCAAAGGCGGAACCGTTCTTACAAAAGATCAGGACGGCTATTGGAAAGGCACAACAGAAGGCGCAATGGACGAGGGTTTTCATTATTATCATGTAACTATTGACGGCGGAGTTTTTAATGATCCGGGTGCGCTTAACTTTTACGGATCGACACGCTGGGAAAGTGGGATCGAAATTCCGGCACACGATCAAGATTTCTACGCTTTGAAGGATGTTCCGCACGGAAATGTGCAGCAGATTCTTTTTCCTTCAAAAAGCACTAATACCTCA
Source organism: Flavobacterium endoglycinae (assembly GCF_017352115.1). Taxonomy (NCBI): domain Bacteria; kingdom Pseudomonadati; phylum Bacteroidota; class Flavobacteriia; order Flavobacteriales; family Flavobacteriaceae; genus Flavobacterium; species Flavobacterium endoglycinae. The sequence goes on along the minus strand of NZ_CP071448.1, from coordinate 1,143,198 downwards.
CACAGAGCTTTTGTATATACTCCGCCTTCTTATCATAAAGATAAAGACAAAAAGTATCCGGTTTTGTATTTGCAGCACGGCTGGGGAGAAGATGAAACGGCTTGGAGCAATCAAGGGCGTGTTAACTTAATTATGGATAATTTAATTGCAGAAGGTAAAATAAACCCATTCATTATTGTGATGACGTACGGAATGACTAACGAAATTAAATACGGCGGATTGGCAAGTTTTAAAATAGAACCATTTCAAACGGTTCTAGTAGACGAATTAATTCCTTATGTCGATTCAAATTTCCGTACCATTTCCAATCAGGCAAATCGCGCTATGGCCGGTTTATCAATGGGCGGAATGGAAACACATTCTATTACGCTAAACAAACCAGATGTTTTCTCGCATTATGCACTCTTAAGCGGCGGCATCTATAAACCTGAAGAAATTAAAGATAAGTCAAAAGTAAAACTGATTTTTATAAGCTGCGGCAGCCGCGAAAGACCAGAATCAGTGAAATCCGCAGTAAAAATGCTTAAAGATGCTGGATTTAATGCCTTTTCTTATGTTTCTGAAAATACAGCTCATGAATTTTTGACTTGGCGCAGAAGCTTCAAAGAATTGGCTCCGCTTTTATTTCAATAAATTGATTTTACATACAGATGATTAACTAAAAAGGAAAATATGAAACTATCGATTACCGTTGTTATTGCAATTGTCAATTTGTGTTTTCAGTCAGCAAATGCCCAGTCAGAACCAATTATTACAGAAGATTTTAAGCCTTCATCGGTAAATCAGCCCGAAAAAATATTTCCTCAGGTCAATTCGCAAAGACGTGTTCGCACCAGCATTTCCGCACCCAATGCAAGCAAAGTACAGCTGGATATTGGCGGTGTGAAATACGATATGAAAAAAGATGAAAAAGGCGTTTGGACAGGAGAATCGAATCCGCAGGATGAAGGATTTCATTATTATCAGTTAAATATCGATGGCGCTTCCGTTCCAGATCCGGGAAGTCTTTATTTTTATGGTGCTGGAAGATGGGGGAGCGGTATAGAAATTCCTTCTGCCGATCAGGATTTTTTCGCTTTAAAAAATGTTCCTCATGGTCTCGTAAGCGAAAATATCTATTTCTCAAAACTAACCAATTCTTTTAGACGTTGTTTCGTATATACTCCAGACGGTTATAATGAAAATACGAAAACACGTTATCCCGTTCTTTATTTGCAGCATGGAAGTTTTGAAGACGAAACAGGCTGGTCATCGCAAGGAAAAGCAAACCTTATTTTAGATAATCTGATAGCTTCAAAAAAAGCAGTTCCCATGATTATTGTAATGGACAATGGGTATGCTTATAAAGATCAAAAAAATACGCCATCGGATAAAAATAAGCCGAGGGAATCCATTTTTGAAGAAGTCCTTATTAAAGAAGTAATTCCTATGATTGATGCTAAATTCCGTACCATTCCAAAACGAGAAAATAGAGCTATTGCAGGTCTTTCAATGGGAGCCAATCAAACCATGAGAATTATGATGAATCATTTGGATACTTTTTCATATTATGGCGGATTCAGCGGTACGGCAAATTATCCAAATTCAGATACCATAGATGTTTCTTCATTTTTAGATGGAAAATATAAAGATGGAAATGCCTTAAATAAGCAGATTAAACTTTTCTGGCTCGGATTAGGAACCAAAGAACCTGCTCCTTTTCCTAAATCGGTTGGTGCATTTCGAAATATGCTCGAGCAGCAGGGCATCAAATATGAATATTATGAGTCTCCAGAAACAGCTCATGAATGGCTTACCTGGAGAAGATGCTTAAATGAGTTTGCTGGAAAGTTATTTAAGTAGAAAATTAATTTTTTCACACTTTACAAACTTCCAGATTTGTACTGCCTAACACACAAAGATTTTAGGCATACGATCGTATGATAAATGCTTATATTTACGCAGAGAAAATATACATTATGTACGAAGATTTAAAATATTGGTACTTGCGGGATCATAAATTGTTTAGAACACTGAGCTATTCCCAAATCAAGCAATTATGTATTATAACTGGTTTTAAAAAAGCATCAAAAGGAGAAATTATTTATTTTTCTTCTTCAGATGTGCCTCGTATTTTTTTACTGAAAAAAGGAAATATAAAAATTGTTGCTATTGATGATGATGGTAACGAAACCATAAAGGATATTATTCAAAAAGGTGATTTATTTGGCGAACTAACATTGGAAACAGATAGCAAAGTCGAAGAATATGCCAAAGTACTTTCTGACGATGTGGTAATCTGCAGTTTTTTAATGTCGGATTTTGAAGACTTATTGCTGCGCAATCCAATGCTTGCCATTTCATATACCAAATTTGTTGGCTTAAAAATGAAGCGTATAAAAAATAGTTATGCCAATTTAATTTCTAAAGATGCCAAAACCAGACTCTATCAATTTCTTAAGGACTGGGCAGAAAAAGAAGGCGTTAGAAATGGAAATCTAGTAGCAATTGAAAACTATTTGACGCAGAATGATATTGCTCAAATTATCTGCACTTCAAGACAAACTGCTGCCCAATTACTCAATGAAATGGAAGCCAGCCAGCTCTTAAGGTACAACAGAAAAGAAATTATCATTTCTGATATCACTAAATTATAATTATTTCAGGCTAAATGTAAATTAGCCGACATTTTGCTTTTTCATAGTGCAATAATTTTACATCATTAAAAAGATGCAAAAACAAATTCATTATGAAAAAATTACTTTTAATTTTCCTTACAGTCCTTAATTCGGCTGTTTATGCACAAATCGCAGTTCCTAAATCTGCGAATGATATCGCTCCTTTACTTATAGGAGAAAAAATTCCAAATGTTATTTTAAAAACATCTGAAAATAAAGATGCTGACATTTCGGAACTGCTTAAAAAGAAAAATACAGTTTTTGTTTTTTATCGTGGCGGCTGGTGTCCTTATTGTAATATGCATTTACAAGCATTGGCTGAAGCCGAAAAGCAAATTATCGATTTGGGATATCAAATTATTGCTGTAAGTCCAGATTCTCCTGAAAATTTAAAAGTAACAGAAGAAAAAGACAAAGTAAAATATACTTTAATTTCCGATGCAGGAGGAACTTTAATAAATGCAGTAGGAATTTCTTATCAAGCACCCGAAAACTATAAAGAAATAATCCGTAAACATTCAAACGGAATCAATAACAGCTTACTGCCTGTTCCTTCGGTTTTTGTTGTAAATACGCAAGGCGATATACTTTTTGAATATATCTCACCCAATATTAAACAACGTATATCTACAGAATTATTAATTGCAGTATTAAAAAACTTAAAATAAATTGAACATGAAAAAGCTAATAGTATTCGTATTGATTTTAGTTTCAGGCACTTCATTTGCCCAAAATGAAGCAAAGAGAATTAATCTGTATAATTTAGAAAATAAATTAGGTATTCAGGGATATGATCCTTTGGGATATTTTAATCTGGGAAAAGCGGTTAAAGGCAAAAAAGAAATTTCAGTTTCGTATCAGGGAGTGGTTTATAATTTTTCATCAGTAGAAAATAAAAATACATTTTTAAAAAATCCAGCCAAATACGAACCTCAATACGGCGGCTGGTGTGCGTATGCCATGGGAGATTCTGGAGAAAAAGTCGAAATAAATCCAGAAACATTTAAAATTACAGATGGTAAATTGTATTTATTCTACAATGCTTATTTTAATAATACACTCAAAAGCTGGAATAAAGACGAGAGTAATTTAAAAACCAAAGCTGATAATAACTGGAAAAAAATATATAATAATCAGAAGCCATGAAAAGAGAAGTTATAATGTGGATTCTAAGAATAACAGCCTCAGTAATATTACTTCAGACCTTGTTTTTTAAATTCAGCGGTGCCGAAGAAAGCGTATATATATTTTCCTGCTTGGGAATAGAACCGTATGGAAGAATTGGCTCTGGAATAGCAGAACTCATCGCAGCCATTTTAATTGTAATACCCAGAGCAACATGGATTGGTGCTTTTGCTGCAGCCGGAATTATGTTTGGAGCTATTTTGTCACACTTATTTGTCTTAGGCATCGAGATTCAAAATGACGGAGGATTACTTTTTGCATTGGCCGTTATTACTTTATTCTGCAGTTTAGGATTACTTTATTTAAATAAAAAACAATTGTTCAATCTTCTAAATTAAAAGTTATGTTATTAAAATCAATATGCCGAAGTTTAGATGAGTTAACAGTTTTATTAAATCAATTATCGGATACTGAGTATTCAAAATCCTGTAAAGCGTTAAGCAATGCCACAATTGGAGAACATACCAGACATATTTTGGAAATGTTTCAGTGCCTTCAAAGCGATTATGATTCAGGTGTTTTGAATTATGATAAACGTCAGAGAAATCATAAAATACAAACAGAAACTGAATTTGCGAAACAATGCATTATCGACATAAAAGCAGGATTGCAGAGTGAAAATAAAATCATGTTTCTGGAACAATATATTGATGGTCTTACGACGAGAATCCAAAGTAATTATTACAGAGAACTGCTTTACAATCTTGAACATTGCGTACACCATCAGGCGTTAATTAAAGTAGCCTTATTGCAGTTTGAAAATATTTCAGTCGATGAAAATTTTGGAGTGGCTCAATCAACTATCGAATATAGAAAACAATGTGTACAGTAAGTTTTGTAAACAGTAATGGAGTTGCAATTATTACCTCAAACCGCGACGAAAAAACAATTCGTCCCGTTGCCGCAGCTCCCCGAAATTATAGTCACAACGGAAAAAAAATCATGTATCCAAAAGATTCAAAAGCTGGTGGAACCTGGTTTGCAATGGATGAAAATGGAACTGTTTTAGTATTATTAAATGGTGGAATTATAAAACACAATCCTGCATCTGAATACCGAAAAAGCCGTGGATTAATTGTACTGGATATCATTGAAAAAGATTCGCCAAAGGATTTTTGGAAACAGATTAATCTCGACAATATAGAACCCTTTACGCTGGTTTTATATCAGGAAAAAAGTTTATTTGAATTGATCTGGGATGGCTGCCATAAAAGAACAGTACAGTTGGATGAAAACCAAAATCACATCTGGTCATCAGTCACCTTGTATCCAGAAGAGATAAGGAAAGAAAGATCAAAATGGTTTTTTGATTTTTTGAAAAATAAAAATGAAATCGCAGCTCTTGATATGCTTGATTTTCATAAAAACACCCATAGCGGCGATACTCAAAATGGTTTAATTATTAATAGAGAAAATATAATGAAAACATTAAGTGTTACGCAGGTTGTTACTGAGCAAAACAAAGGTGCAATGAAATATTATGATTTAGTTAAAATAGAAGATTTTTCAGCTTCTTTTATCCGAATTTAAAAACAGAAAGATGAAGTTATTTTTTCACAAACTTACCAATTGGGAATATTGGCCTTTTCAAGTTTTGTATTTCCCCATTTATTTTCTCTGGATTTATTATGCTCTAAAAGCAAGATCTATTTTTTTCTTTAATGCCTCTAATCCCAAAATTAAAAATGGTGGTTTTATTATGGAGAGTAAAAAACAAATTTATGATTTGCTGCCGCAAAAAAAATATCCGAAAACAATTTTAATTCGCGAAAATTCAGATGTAAAAGATATAGTGTCTCATTTAACCGAAAAACAAATTCATTTTCCGTTAGTTGCAAAACCTGATATTGGACTGCGTGGTTCGGGAGTAAAAAAAATTAAAACACTTTCAGAACTAGTGGATTATGCTGGAAAAGCAAATTTTGATTTTTTATTGCAGGATTTTATTCCGTTCGAAAAAGAAGTTGGTATTTTTTATATTCGACATCCGCTGCAAAAAAAGGGAAAAATTACAGGAATTGTGTCTAAAGAATTTTTGATTGTAAAAGGAGATGGTCAATCCACTATTGAAGATTTAATAAAAAAGAATCCTAGATTCGAACTTCAGCTTCATGCTTTAAAAGCAGAATATGGACCAAAACTCCAGCACATTTTGCCAGCTGACGAAACATTAAATTTAGTCCCTTACGGAAATCACGCCCGAGGTGCAAAATTTCTTGACGGCAGCGATTGGATCACTCCAAAGTTAACAAAGACAATCAATGACATCGCAGCCGAAATTCCAGAGTTTTATTTTGGACGCTTTGATATCATGTACAATACTTTTGAAGAATTAGAACGAGGAGAAAATTTTCAAATTGTAGAACTTAACGGTGCGGCAAGCGAGCCTACACATATTTACGATCCTAAGCATTCTGTATGGTTTGCATGGAAGGAACTCGCGCGGCACATTACCTATATGTATGAAATAAGTGCTGAGAATCATAAAATGGGAGTTCCTTATTTAAATTACAAAGAAGGCCTGCGTGAATACAAATTACATTTGGCACAAAACAATAAAATCATGAATTTTTAAAATGAAAAGCTTAAAAAATATCGGTGTTGGATTTATAGTAAGTTTTCTAGGATCAATTCCATTAGGATATTTAAATCTATTTGGATTGGAAATTTACACCAAATCAGGTCTTCAAGATTTAGTCTTCTTTTTGTTCGGAGTTATTTTTGTAGAAATTTTTGTCATTTTTTTTACCCTTATTTTTGCACGAGAGCTTTTAAATAACAAAAAAATAATGAAGCTGATTGATTTTTTTGGAGCTGGATTTATGTTTATTCTCGCTTTTACTTTTCATTTCAATTTCAATGCAAAAACAGGTTCAGATACCTTTCATGACTATTTGATGTATCCGCCTTTTATAATTGGTATCGTTTTAAACTGTTTTAATTTTTTGCAGCTCCCTTTCTGGGCAGGATGGAATTTATATTTGCTTAATGGAAAGTACATTACCATAGAAAGAAAGTTGAAATATTATTATATTCTTGGAACCTTTACAGGTGTTTTTTCGGGAATGTTTACTTTGATTGTTCTTTTAAAAGCAGTATTTCATACTACAGATTTATTTTCAAAGCCTGTAACTTCGGGTTTTATTTCACTCGTTTTTATGGGCTTAGGAGTCTTCCAAATGTACAAAATACATAAAAAATATTTTACCTGTTAGAGGCTTAATAATTCATGAGATATCTAATGCATGGATTTTATTTGCAGTAGAAAAGGTGTATAGCTCAATGACAAAAATGCTGTTTCACTTTTTCTCTGCTTTTTGTTCGTAAATTCATATCGGTGAAATTAAACTTCTTATTTGAAAATAAAAGAAATAAAACACTTCTTATTTTTTCTTCCAAAGTCGTACGCAAAATAGAAAAAGCTTTTGTAATCTGTGCTTCGACTGTTTTTATCGAAACATCTAGATGTTCTGCGATTTCGATATTGGTTAAACCTTCTTTTTTGCTTAAAATAAAAACCTCTTTGCATTTTGGAGGCAGGTTTTGAATTTCTTTATTCACCGCATTCAAAACTCTTTGAAATGCTTCAGAATCTTCTTCCTGAACAATTCCGTTTAAAGCATCATAATACGATTTTTCAAGAGAAAACAAAGACTGATTTTTACGATACAAATCAATAAATTCGTTGTAAACGAGTTTGTAAAGAAAACTTTTTAAAGAATGATTTTCTTTTAATCTGGTGCGATGTTCCCAAACTTTGATAAAAACATTCTGCACAATATCTTCGGCGCTGTAAACATTCTTAACCAAGCTGTTAGCATACACACAAAGTTTATGATGATACGTGTCGATAAGATACGTGTAAGCGCTTTCATCTCCATTTCGTAGAGACTCAATTAGAATAATATTATCGCTGTAATCATCCATTTTCATAAAAACAAATATATAAATTAATAGTTTTTGAGGTCGAAAACTGAACCGAATTTGCCCAAAACGAACCTCTTTTTTGTATTTCTATTTGAAAATTATTACAAATAAAAAATGAGAAAATGCAAATATAAATCTTTTGATTTATAATTTCTACTAAATTGGTCGAGTTTTATTGAAAGAAAAGACTTGTGAAAAATAAAAAAATCACTAAAATGAAAAAAACTTTATCAAATTGTTAGGGTTTTGTTTTTTGGCTTCGTAATAATATTAAAAATAACTAAAATGACAGTAAAAAAGTCAGAGAGACTAATTGTTAAATTTATCACAAATCAAGCTTCTCAAGAAGAAATTGAGCAGTTAACCATGTGGTTAAAAGAAGAAGAAAATCAAATTGTATTTAATGATTTTGTAAAAACCAATTATGCAATTGATACAGCTTTGAACACTTTTGATTCAACTGAAGTTAGAAAACAGCTTTCTGAGAGAATTGCAAAGGAAAATAATGTTTTTTATAAAAGAAGATTTTCATCTTATTATAAATATGCAGCGATTTTGATTGTGGCTTTGGGCGGATTTTATTTCTATAAAAATGCTTCATCAGATCAGGTAAAGAAAAATGTTATTGTTCCAAGAGTTGATGAAATTGTTTTACAATTAGGTAACGGTACATCGGAAACGATTGATATTTCTGAAGAAAAAAATATTACAGATAAAGATGGGAATATCATTGGCAAACAGGAAAAAAACAGGCTGGTTTATAATACGGCTTTTGCCAAAGGAGAATTGGTATACAACACCTTAAAAATTCCGTATGGTAAAAGATTTGAAGTACAATTATCAGATGGAACAGTGGTGCATTTAAATGCTGGAACCGCATTGCGATATCCCGTTCAATTTGTCAAAAACAAAAACAGAGAAGTATATCTTACAGGCGAGGCGTATTTTGATGTCAGCAAAGACAAAGCTCATCCATTTACTGTAAACACGCAGGAAATGAATGTTGAGGTTTTAGGAACTAAATTCAATGTAGATTCCTATAGCAATAATAGCAGTACAGACGTGGTGCTGGTGGAAGGTAAAGTTTCGCTTTATAAAGGGCAAAAAATAAATCAAAATCAGATTTATTTAACACCAGGTTTGAAAGGTTCGACCCAGAAAGGCCAGAGCGAAATTAAAACCGAACAAGTCAATACGGATTACTATACTGATTGGGTTAAAGGAAGTTTAGTGTTCAAAAATGCATCGTTTGACGATATCATTAAAAAACTGGAACGCCGCTATAATGTAACTTTCATCAATAAAAATAAAACACTTGGAAGAGAGATTTTCAATGCCCGTTTTGACAACGAACCTATCGAAGTAGTCTTAAAATATTTCAGCGACAGTTATGCCATTGATTACAATATTGACCGAGATAAAATCACTATTAAGTAGATGGTGAATTGACACGATGAATAATTAAAAATTAAAAATTAAGAATTAAGAATATCGGCTGATGTCGAGTGTACCAAATCTAAAATCTAAACACACATACACAAATCTAAAATCTAAAATCAGAAATCTAAAATCAAAAAATACCTCCGCCTATGTAGCAAAAATCCAAAAATGAAAAGGATCGTTATAAAAAAACCGGAAAATGCGCCAACATTTCCCGGTAGAGTATATGCGGTCAGTTAATTAACCAACCAACATTAAAAAACATTTTAAAAGTATGAAAAAACTCTTGAACAGAATCAGGTTTGATAAGCCTTTTTTGAAATTTGATTTGAAAATGAAATTGACTACATTATTTCTGTTAACTGCATTGACTGTAATGCATGCTGGAACCACTTATTCTCAAAAAAATAAGATTTCTTTTAATGCCAGCAATATGACCGTTGGCAAAGCGATTGAAAGACTTGAATATACTACGGATTACCGATTTGTTTACAACGTAAGATCTGTTGATTTGAACCGAATAATCGACGTAAATGCATACGAAACTTCAATCGAAGTTATTTTAAGCAAAATTTTTAATGATACCAGTACTGATTTTAAAGTATCTGGAAACCATATTATTCTGACGCCAAGAAAAATCTCTGCAGAAAAACCCGAAGAGAAAAAACCTGTGGCAGATTTTATCGTAAAAGGTAGAGTAACAGATGAAAAAGGAATGCCTTTGGTAGGAGCAGCAGTTGCTGACAACGGTTCTGGAAGAGGTGTAAATACCGATTTTAACGGTGAATATCAAATTATTGCAGTAAGCAGCGAAACTACTTTAGCGTTTTCTTATCTAGGATATGTAAGACAAGAAATAAAGGTAGAAGGAAGAAGCGTTATTAATGTTGTTTTAAAAGAAGACGTGCAGGAATTGGAAGGCTTAGTCTTGAAAACAGGTTATCAGGATATTACAGAAGAAAAAGCAACAGGATCTTTTTCTAGTTTAAAAGCAAAAGATTTTCAAGAACAGCGTTTAAATAGTTTAGATAAAATTTTAGAAGGACGTATTGTTGGATATCAAGATGGAAGAATTCGTGGAACCACCTCTATGAATGGCGTAACAGCACCTTTGTATGTTATTGATGGTTTTCCTGTTGAAAATACAAGATTAACTCCGTACAATACTATCGAAGAAAATCTTCCTAATCTTAACTTAGAAGATATTGAAACAATTACGGTTTTAAAAGATGCCGCGGCTTCGTCTATTTATGGTGCCCGCGCTGCAAATGGAGTGGTAGTCATTACAACCAAAAAAGCAAAAGCAGGAAAAACAAATATTTCTTTTTCAAGCAATTTAACGATAACGCCGTATCGAAATTACACCGGAAATCTTACGGATTCGGCTGATATTATTGGTTTAGAAAGAGGATGGGCAGAAGGAAATCCGAATTTGAAAACGGCTAATGCCTCAACTTATGCACAATCTTTATTAAATAATGCAGTATTTACAAGTTTAGGAATGCAGACTATTTTAAATGGTTATGCAGGAAAAACTTCAATGGCAGAAATGAATACCCGCTTGAATCAACTGGGTTCTCAAGGTTATAAATACTACGATGATGTGGCTAAATATGCAAAACGCGACCAGTATTTTATGCAGCACAATCTTAGTTTAGGTAAAGCAACTGGAACTAATGCTTTTAATGCATCGATTACTTACAAAGACAATCAGCTTGAAGACAGATATTCTGAAAATCAGTCGGTAGGAATTAATTTGAAAAACTCAACACAAATTAACAGCTGGCTGTCTCTGGATTTAGGAACTTATACCAATTTTGGAAAAGGAGATACGCAGAGTTATTTTGCTAATACTCCTATGTTTAAATATCAACCATACAATCAGCTTGTAAATAACGACGGAACCAACTTTGTTTCTACAGCGGCATCTCGCTACAATAATTTCACGCTTAATTCTATGCAGACTTATGGTCTTTATAGCATGGATATCACGCCAATGGATGAATTTAAAAGAAATCTTATTGAAAGCAAGAACTTCCTAAATAGAACCTTCGCCAAGTTTAATGTTAAATTTAGTAACGCCTTTACTTATAATGCCATGTTTCAGTACGAATTTGGTTCAGATCGTGCTAGTCAATTATTTGATAGAGACTCGTATTATGTAAGAAGCAAAGTAAATGGTATGGTCACAATTGCTAATAATAAAGCTGTTTACAATTTGCCTTATGGAGATATCATTAAAGAAACGAATCAGTATTCTAACGCTTATAATTTCCGTCAGCAGTTAAATTTCAATCAGACTTTTGCAGAGAAACATGACTTTTCTGCGATTGCAGGTATGGAAATTCGTCATTCTAAACAAGAATATAACGATAACACCCGGTATGGTTATGATGCACAGACTTTAGGTTTTGCTCCAATAAATCAAGCCGATTTACTAAAAGTATATGGAACAATTTTTAGCGGCTACATGTCACAAAATGAATTTTCATTAGAAAAAGAATTGCAAAACCGTTATGTTTCAGTTTATGGTACCGGAGGTTATACTTATGACAGAAGATATTCTCTTTCTGGAAGTGTTCGCTGGGATCGTTCAAACCTTTGGGGAACCGACAGCAAATACCAAAATAAACCAACTTGGTCTGCAGGAGCAGGATGGAACATCGATAAAGAATCATTTTTTGATGTTGCTTGGGTAGATGGTATTAAACTTCGTGCTTCTTATGGTATTGGCGGAAATATAGCCAAAGATTCTGCGCCGTATTTAACAGCGTATTACAATTCTAATTCAAATGTAGGAGGTAACCAAGGAACGGTAAGTAAAAGACCAAATCCAGAATTATCTTGGGAAAAAACAACTACTACAGACATTGGTTTAGATTTTTCATTCTTCAAAAGCAGATTAAGCGGAACTGTCGATTTGTATAATAAAAAAGGAGAAGATTTATTAGCAAACACACAAGGAATTCCAACAGAAGGCTGGGGATATTCTACTTACACCATAAACAATGGTGAAATGACCAACAAAGGTGTCGAAGTGAGTTTAAGAGGAACTATTGTCAAAACACCTTCATTCTCTTGGGATGCCTCAGTTTTGTATGCTTACAACAAAAACGAAGTAGATTATGTAAACGTAGAAGCACCTGCTTATTACCTGCAGCTGGATTATTCGCAAGCGTTTCCTAGAATAGGAAAAAGTTATAACACCATTTATGGTTACAAATGGGCAGGACTAAGTAATACAGGAGTTCCTCAAGTTTATGATGCATCAGGAACAGCAGTAAAATACAATCCAGGGCAAATAAATGCTATTAAAGATTTTGGTTCTACAGTTCCAATGCATAGCGGTTCTTTCCATACTTCTGCCAATTATAAAAACTTTTCGCTTTCAGCACTTTTCATTTACGAGTTAGGACATAAAGTTAGAAATACCTTTCTGCCTATGTTAAATAATAATTACAACGGTGCAATGGGAGGTTATGTTACAGATATTACAGTAGTAAACAATCATATTGCCGATAGATGGATGAAACCTGGAGACGAAGCCTTTACAAATGTGCCAAGAGCGGTTTATGAATATGAACCAGAATTTAATTCAGATTCCCGTACCATTTATTCGTATGCCGATGTTAATATTTTGGATGCTTCAAATGTGAGATTAAGTAACATTTCGCTAGCGTATCAAATGCCAAGTTCAATTATTAAGAAAGTAAAATTAGACGGAGTACGTTTCAATCTCAACGCCGAAAATGTCTACACATTTGCAAAAAGTAGAGATGCCAAATACATGCTGGGCGGTTTTATATCTCCAAGCTTTGTTTTTGGTGTAAATGTTAATTTCTAATTTATAATAACTAGACGATGAAAAATATATATAAAAAAATAGCGTGTTTATTAGCTTTAGGATTAACTTTTGCTTCTTGCGAAAATTATTTAGACGATGTCCCTAAAGGATTTAAATCACCTACGACATTAGCAGATTATGAAGCGTTTTTGCGTGACGAATACACCAATCATAGAGTTGACATTACAGGAGCTTCGCAACTATTAAACGACCAATATGTAACTATTGCCACTTTATCAAGTAATAGATTATACAATGCGCTTTATTTGTGGGATGAAAATGCAGACCGAATTGCATTGAAAGTCTCAGATGAAACAACGTACTATTCAGGTTACGCCGGGATTTCGACTTTTAATTTAATTATAGAAAATGCATTAAATACCACTAAAGCGACTGAAGCAGAAAAAAGAGTAGTTTGGGCAGAAGCAAAAATATTGCGCGCCATGAACTATTTTAATCTTGTTAATTTTTATGCCGATACGTATGTGGCTTCAACAGCTTCAACAAAACTATCAGTTCCTTTAATTACAAGTGCCAATATTAATGCACCAAGTAAGCAGGTCACAATTCAGGAAATGTATGATTTTATACTAAATGATGTTAAAGAAGCTTTACCTTATTTGTTGAAAGTTTCACAAACTCCTTTACACCCAAATTTAGGTGCAGGTTACGCATTTTATTCAAGAGTTTCTCTTCAAATGAATAACTACACAGAAGCTTTAAAATATGCCGATTTAGCCTTGGCAGAAAACAATAAATTGTACGACTGGATTGGATATTACAATACCAATAAAGCCATAATTGATGTACCAAATTCGTATACGACCACAACATCGCCAATGGGCTACAATTATGTAGAAAACTACACGTATCGTCATGGTACTTTTAATAGTTTAACAACAGAAAACAGTATTCCGATAGAGCGTGCACAACGTTTTGAAGCTGGAGATGCCCGTTTTATTTCTCGTTGGAAAATATATACTGTTGGAGCAGAAACCTATTACAGAAGAACCCTATCGGGAGCTTTCAACTTTGGTGGAATCACAACTGTTGAGGTTTATCTAATTAAAGCCGAATGTCTGGCTCGAGCAGGACAAATTAGCGAGGCATTAGCTGTTTTAAATACAGTTCGCAAAACTCGTATTCTTCCTTCATATTATCAAGACATTGCAACTACAGATAAAACAACTGCTTTAAACGCTATTTACAGAACAAAAAGGAATGAACTTATTAACACGCTGATTCCTTTTGCAGATGCACGTCGTTTAAATGCAGAAGGCATTTATAAAGTAAGTTTTACCAAAACGGTAAATGGAACTGCTTACACATTAAAATCAGATTCTCATTTATGGACAATGCCATTTCCACAAGGGGCAATAAAGAACCCAGGAAACGGAACAATCACACAAAATGTAGCCAAATAATAACTAAAAAGCTTCCTGATTAGAAACTCCGAAAGGGAAGCTTTTCTAAAAATATCAATCAAGAAATGAACTTCATTCAAAATAAAATAGTAGGATTTTGCCTTTGTTTGTTTATGGTTTCTATAAACGTTCAGGCACAAAAGAAAAAAAGCGCTTCAACAGCGGCTTCTTCATATACAATTGAAGGAAACATCACTGGTTTAGCTGACGGAACAACTGTAAAACTAATTCCAGGAGCAACACATTCTTCTGAACTGCCAGTTGCTGAAACGACATTAAAAGAGGGTAAATTTTCTTTCTCGGGAAAATTAAATGAACCTCGTTTTTTTTATGTTGTCTTTGGTAAAAGCAAAGGAAATATTTCTGTAATGGTCGAAAATTCAAAAATAAAAATAATAGCGGCTGGTACAGTTTCAGATCAGGAAAGTGAACGAATAACATTTAAAAACGTAACAATTACAGGTTCAAAATCACATGATTATTATAAAAAAGAAACTGCTTTTAAAGAAGATTTAGACAAAGATTACAAAGACTATCATGTTGGAATAGATGAATTGAGCAGCAAAGTAGGCAAAGCCAGAAAAGAAGGAAATAAAAAAACCTTAGACTCAATTTACAATACAGAACAATGGAAAGTATTTGAAGCAAAAGAAAAAGCATTTTTTACTAAAGTAGAAAAAACAACATTGGCTCTTATTGCAAAACATAAAGAAACATGGTGGGGACCATTTTTTATGATGACCAACTTCACCTATTTTACCCCGGATCAAAAACCATTGTACGATCAGTTTTCTGAAACGGCAAAGAAAAGTTACTACGGACAAATTTTAGATAAAGATTTGAATCCGAAATCCCTAATCGGAACAAGCATCGCCAATTTTACTTTAAAAGACAAAGACGGAAAATCATATGCCGCAAAAGACATTACAGCTGGAAAAAAATATATTTTGGTTGATTTCTGGGCTTCTTGGTGCGGTCCATGTCGAAAAGAAATTCCAAATCTTAAAACAGCATACTCAGCTTATTCAGAAAAAGGATTTGAAATTTTAAGTATTTCAATTGATAAAGACGAAAAAGCGTGGCAGAAAGCATTAGGACAAGAAAACATGCAGTGGCATAACCTTTTAGACGATGATAAAGTAAGTAAAGCGTTTAATGTAAAAGCAATTCCAGCAACCTATTTAGTTGATAATAATGGTGTAATTATCAGCGATAATTTAAGAGGTGCAGAATTGGAAGCGAAACTGAAAGAACTTATGAAATCTTAGATTTTAGTGGTCAGTGCTCAGTTTTTGAGTGTTCAGTGACAATATTAAATCAAACTTGACTTTAAAATTTTAAACACATAGAAACATACTTTTTTATGTGGTGGAAATAAAAAAGAGCTAAAGAGAGAAATTTATTTCTCACACATAGAAAAGCTATGTTTTTTAAAATAAGTGAAACGCCTTTTTTAAAGCTTGCGTAATCTATGATTCTATGTGTTTAAAAAAACATCGCAATCTAACAACAAAAAAAATATAACATGAAAAGTACCATTTTAAAATCCAGCCTATTCGCATTAACAATTGCGGCGGCATTTACTTCGTGTGAAAAGAAAGAAGGATATACTATCAACGGAAAAATTGCAGGATTAGATAAAGGAATCGTTTATCTAGAATATGCAGACGAAAAAGGCGATAAAAAAATTATTGATTCAGCCGAGGTAAAAGAAGGAACCTTTACTCTTAACGGAAAAACGGGCGAACCTTTATTCCATACGCTAAAAATTAAGGGGCAGGAATATGGAGCATATTTCCTTTTAGACAATGAAGACATTACAATCGAAGCAAAAAAAGATTCTGTTTTTAAAGCGAAAGTAACTGGAGCTACTCAAAACGGATTCTACAAATCATATTACGATAACGAATTCAAAAAAATACAAGCCATCGCGGGCCCGATTTACAAATTATCTGATTCGCTGACACAATCAGGAAAAGTAAAATTAACTCCAGAACAGCAAACCATGATGGATAAAAAATGGAAAGATCTTGGCGCTTTCGCGGATGATCTAACAGATAAATTCATCAGAAAAAACAAAGACAATTTAGGAGGAGCATTAGTAATTGAAGACCGAATTGTGTCTTACGGAACTCCAGAAAAAGTAAAAGAATATTACGGAATTTTATCTCCCGAAATTCAGAAATCATTTTACGGAAAAAAATTAAAAGCCTCAATCGATCTGAACGAAAAAACAGCAATTGGCGTTGCAGCGCCTGAATTTTCTCAAACTGACATAAACGGAAAAGTAGTAAAACTATCCGATTATAAAGGAAAATATGTTTTGGTGGATTTCTGGGCAAGCTGGTGCGGTCCATGCCGAAAAGAAAATCCAAACGTAGTCGTGGCTTATAAAACGTATCATGACAAAGGATTTGATGTTTTAGGAGTTTCTCTAGACGACAAAAAGAAACTTTGGGAAAAAGCAATCGAAAAAGATGGTTTAACCTGGACACATGTTTCTGATTTAAAAGGATGGCAGAATGAAGCAGCTCTTTTATACGGTGTAAAAATGGTTCCAACCAACTACTTAATTGGACCTGATGGAAAAATCTTAGCTAAAAACCTTAGAGAAGCGGAATTGCAATCTAAATTAAAAGAAATTTTCAGCAAATCATAAATCTAGTATTCGGTCACAGTCGCAGTTTCCAGTTAAACTGAGACTGAAAACTGCGACTGCGACTAAAAAAAATCTTTCAAAAAATGAAAAAATACATCTTTCTGGGCTATTGCTCATTAGCTTTCTGTGCCTTAATGTCAGCGCAAGAAAAATCAGTTAACTTTAAGAAAATAAAGGAATTAGGCGGAATCGAGGAATATTTGTATCAGCCAAACGGCATGAATGTTTTGCTGCTGCAGGACAACGCTTCGCCGGTGGCAACCGTACAAATTGTATATCGTGTAGGTTCTAAACATGAAGTGTTAGGAAACACAGGATCAACACACCTTTTGGAACATTTAATGTTTAAAGGAACTCCCACTTTCAACAAGAAAAATGGAAACACCATCACTGATGTTTTACAAAATACAGGAGCGCAGTTAAATGCCACAACTTGGTACGATCGTACAAATTATTTTGAAACACTGCCAAGTGATAAAATCGAACTGGCACTTCAAATCGAAGCCGATAGAATGCGTAATTCTTTATTACTAAAAGAAGATAAAGAAGCTGAAATGACGGTGGTTCGCAACGAATTTGAACGAGGCGAAAACAACCCGAACAGTTTATTAGATAAAGAAATCTGGGCTTCGGCTTATATTGCGCATCCGTATCATCATTCTACAATAGGCTGGAAATCGGATATTGAAAACGCGCCCATTGAAGTTTTAAAGAATTTTTACAATACTTATTACTGGCCGGATAATGCGACTTTAACCATAATTGGCGATTTCAAAAAAGACAATGTTTTTGAATTAATAGAAAAGTATTTCGGGAAGATTACAAAAGCGCCAAACGTTATGCCTCAGCCTTATACAGAAGAGCCCCAGCAATATGGCGCACGTAAAATTATCGTGAAAAAACCAGGAGAACTGGGTGTTGTAAGCAAAGCCTATAAAATTCCAGGTGCTTTACATGAAGACCTTCCAGCATTGAACATTTTGGCTCAGATTATTGGTGTTGGCCCTTCAGCAATTTTAAATAAAACTTTCGTAGACACCCGTTTAGGAATTTATTCGTATGCCAGTGCAACAAACTTTAAAGAAGTCGGGCTTTTTACAATTGGCGTTGGTTTTCCAACAGCTTCAAAACACGAAGATATAGATGCTAAAATCAGCGAAGTTGTAGCTAAAATTCAGAAAGAAGGTGTAACTCAAGATGAAGTAAATAGAGTTGTGGCCAAAATCAGTGCGCAGACTATTTTAGCACGTGATGGTTCTGGCGTAATTGCATCGGCATTAAATGAATCGATTGCGGCCGGCGACTGGACAGATTACATTACAGGAGTTGACCGATTGAAAAAAGTTACTCCAGCAGATGTCTTGCGCGTAGCAAATAAATATCTGGTTGAAGACCAGAGCACAACAGGATATTTTATTCCGAAACAAACTGGTTCTCAAAATAATGATTCAGCGAAAGCGAATAATTATAGACCAGAAAATGGTCCGTTTTATTACAGACATTCAGATGAAGCACAAATTCACGAAGAAGCACCATCTGCTTCATCTTTAGTAAAAGACGCAGCCACAGAAGTAATTTCTCCAGAAACTTTAAGCGGTAAATCGGCTTCGGCTTTTAAAAGAGAAAAAGTAGTGGGA
This sequence comes from Flavobacterium endoglycinae, assembly GCF_017352115.1. Lineage (NCBI taxonomy): Bacteria > Pseudomonadati > Bacteroidota > Flavobacteriia > Flavobacteriales > Flavobacteriaceae > Flavobacterium > Flavobacterium endoglycinae. The sequence continues at coordinate 1,124,425 of NZ_CP071448.1, read as the reverse complement.
ATTGATGTGGTTTCGGTAAAAACTTCAGCAAAAGATTTCGTAACCGTTGCAGCAAGCATTTCGCTGGGAAATTATGCAAGCGAAACTAAAAATGACATTATTCCGGCGTTAACGGCAGCAATGCTGTCAAAAGGAACAACATTAAATGATAAATTCAAATTTTCAGAAAAACTGCAAAAATTAGGTGTAAACATAAACGTAAATGCCTCAACCTTTAAAATCAATATCGGATTTAAATGTTTGAAAAAAGACTTAGATCAGGTAATTACTTTATTGGCAGAAGAATTGAGAAATCCGTTGTTTGATGCCAAAGAATTTGAAAACTTAAAACAACAGTTTATTGGAAATACACAGCAGGATTTGAACGATCCGGGCGAAAGAGGAAGCATTGCATTGTCTCAGGCGATTTATCCGAAAGGAAACCCAAATTACAGTTTGAGCGTAGAAGACAATATTGCGAATATCAAAAATGCAGCTTTAGAGGAAGTAAAAGCTTTCCACAAAAAATATTTTGGAACAGCATCTATGCGTTTGGTAATTGTGGGCGACACTGATGGAGCTGATTTAAATGCTTCTCTAAAAAAATCATTCAAAAATTGGAATGGCGGTGTTACAGAAAAATTAAAATTTGAAGAAGCCTCAAAAGCAGCAGCAAAAACAGAAGTAATAACGATTCCAGAAAAACCAAGCGCAGAATTGTACATTGGGCAGTTTACCGGCTTAAAAAGAGCTGACGCCGATTACATTCCGTTTTATATTGGTAATTACACTTTAGGAGCAGGTTTCGCTGGACGTTTAATGCAGACTGTCCGCGATAATGATGGTTTAACCTATAGTATTTCTTCTGGTTTAGGAGGAAATATCGAAACCGGAGGATATTGGTTTGTAAATGCTTCTTTCAACCCAAATTTATTCCAAAAAGGTCTGGATGCCACAATGGTTCAGGTGGATAAATGGGTAAAAAACGGAATCACAGCTGAGGAATTAGAAAACAAGAAAACCAACTTAATCGGAAGTTTTAAAGTAGGAATGTCAACCACAAACGGAATGGCAAGAACGATTTTAAGTTTTATCGAAAGAGGTTTAGAGCCAAGTTATATCGACCAGTACCCGAAAGATATCGAAAAAGCAACTTTACAGCAGGTAAACGATGCGATTAAGAAATACATTCAATTGGATAAAATGATCATCATTAAAGCAGGTTCGCTTGATAAATAGTTTGCAGTCGCAGTCGCAGTTTTCAGATTTGAAAATTCAACTTTAAATTCAAAAATTAAACACATAGAAACATAGATTTTAATTTCCAAAAAATAATAAAAAGATCGAAAAGAGAAATTCATTTCTCACACATAGCCAGCTATGTTTATTTAAACAAATGAAATGCCTTTTTATAGATAAAGAAAAACTATGATTCTATGTGTTAAAAAAATCAGCGGTATAGACTGCAAACAGTGACTGTGACTGAAAACTGTAACTGAAAACTCAATTTTAATAGTCGTCTTTCATTATTTCATTTTAGAATCTGAATTAGTAAGCCATTTTCTGTGAAAGACCAAAAGAGCTGTTTTTGCCGACAGCTCTTTTTTTCCAAAAATCTAATCAAAAAACAATGAGAAATACCATAATTGCATTCCTGTTATTGATCTCAGTTTCCATGTTCGGACAAATGTATAATCCGGTAAAATGGTCAACCACTGTAGAGAAAATTTCAGAAAGAGAATATATTTTAAAAGCTAAGGCGAAAATACAATCGGGCTGGCATTTGTACGGACAATATATTGAAGAAGGCGGACCTTCGCCAACAGCTTTTTCGTTCAATAATCAGCCGAAAAAATTCGAATTAATTGGAAAAATAACCGAAGACAAAGGACACGAAACAGTCGATAAAATCTTCGATATGAAAATCAAATATTTTGAAGATAAAGCACTTTTTACCCAAAAAATCAAATTTACGTCAAACGAGATTGCGAACATTTCTGCAGCAGTAGATTTTATGGTTTGCGACGACAGTAATTGTTTGCCGCCATCTACAGAAGAATTGATTTTTAAAATTCCGAATGAGAAAAAAGCGGCTGCTGCGGAAGAAACCCCAATTGTAAAAACAGATTCTGTAACACCAGAAAAAACGGTTGTTCAACCTGACGAGAAAACTTCAGAAACAGCGTCTCATTTACCAAAGAAAACCGAATCGAGAGGATTACTGACGATTTTTATTGTAGCATTTTTATCTGGATTTGCAGCATTGTTAACGCCTTGCGTTTTTCCAATGATTCCGATGACGGTAAGTTATTTTACAAAACAGAGTAAAACCAAAGCGGCAGGAATTAGAAACGCCATGATTTACGGAATTTCTATCGTAATTATTTATGTTTTATTGGGCTCAATTGTAACGGCAGTTTTTGGTGCAGACTCGCTCAATGCACTTTCAACCAACGTTTGGTTCAACTTGATTTTCTTTGTTTTATTGGTTGTTTTTGCCTGTTCGTTTTTAGGAGCTTTCGAAATTGTATTACCAAGTTCGTTAGCCAACAAAGTCGATTCGCAAGCGGATAGAGGAGGATTGATTGGAATTTTCTTTATGGCTTTGGCTTTAGCCATTGTATCATTTTCTTGTACAGGACCAATCGTAGGAACTTTATTGGTGGAAGCGGCTTCAAAGGGCGGAATCGCTCCAATTGTTGGAATGTTAGGATTTTCGATTGCTATTGCATTACCATTTTCATTATTTGCAGCTTTTCCAGGCTGGTTAAATGCGTTGCCAAAATCAGGCGGATGGCTGAATACCGTAAAAGTAGTTTTAGGGTTTTTAGAATTGGCTCTCGCTTTCAAATTTTTATCAAATGCCGATTTAGTTCTGCAATTGCATTGGCTGGAAAGAGAAATTTTCCTTGCTATTTGGATTGCCGTCTTCGGAATGCTGGCTTTTTATTTATTCGGGAAAATTACGCTTCCGCATGATTCGCCTTTAAACCATATTTCAGTAGGAAGATTAAGTTTCGGACTGATCGTTTTAACTTTTACTATTTATTTAATTCCAGGTCTTTGGGGTGCACCTCTTAAATTAATCAGCGGATTTCCTCCGCCCATGCACTACAGCGAATCTCCAAACGGACTAGGGGTTTCGGGTAATTCTGAATTAAAAGTTACAGGTTCGCTGCCAGAAGGTGCAGAACACGGTCCGCAGAACATTATCACTTTCCATGATTATGATAAAGGAATGGAATATGCGAAAAAAGTTGGAAAACCAGTCCTATTAGATTTCACGGGATATGCCTGCGTAAACTGCCGAAAAATGGAAGAATTAGTTTGGTCAGATCCAAAAGTTCTAGGCGTTTTGAATAATGATGTCGTTTTAATTTCATTGTATGTTGATGATAAAAAAGAACTGCCTGAAAGCGAACAATATGTTTCTGAAACGACTGGCAAAAAAATCAAAACCATTGGAAACAAATGGAGCGATTTACAAATTAAAACGTATAAAGCTAATGCACAGCCATTTTATGTAATTGTAGATCATAAAAGTAATTCTTTAACAGAAACTTCAGCCTATAATCCTGATATAGAAGAATATTACAATTGGCTGCAGGGTGGAATTAAAAATTTTAAAAAGTAAAAATGCTTTAGCAAATGAATGAAATGGATACTATTTTGAAAACAAAACCCAGCGAACTCGAAAATTACTTTTCTGAATTCAGAGAAAATACAATTGGATTCAATCATAGTTTCGAATCGATTTACGGACCACAAAAAGTTCTATATGCAGATTGGATTGCCAGCGGAAGACTATATGTTCCTATCGAGGATATTATGCTTCGAAAAATAGGTCCTATGATTGCCAATACGCATTCATTTTCCAGCCAGACTGGAAAAGCTTCAACGTATGCATATCAATATGCTAGAGAATTGATTAAGAAACATGTAAATGCATCCGAAGCAGACTGTCTTGTTGCAGCTGGAACTGGAATGACAGCTGCCTTAAACAAATTACAGCGTATTATGGGACTACGTTCCAAAGACAACATTTACAATGTAAAATTGAATTTTGATGATGAAAGACCAGTAGTTTTTATTACACACATGGAACATCATTCTAATCAGGTTCCTTGGTACGAAACTATTGCTGATGTTGTGGTTTTACCCTGCGGAAAAGACAATCTAGTCGATCCAGAAATATTGGTACAGGAAATTAAAAAATACGAGAACAGAACGCTTAAAATAGGTTCCTTTACAGCTTGTTCGAATGTTACGGGAATTATTACACCGTATTATGAATTGGCTAAAATAATGCATCAAAATGGCGGTTATTGTTTTGTCGATTTTGCAGCTTCGGCACCATATGTTTCAATCGATATGCATCCAGAAAATCCCGAAGAACAATTGGATGCGATTTTCTTTTCGCCTCATAAATTTCTGGGCGGACCTGGAACATGCGGGATTTTAGTTTTCAATGAAAAACTATACAAGTCTCATTTTCCGGATAATCCAGGCGGAGGAAATGTAAAATGTACCAATCCGTGGGGCGGCTACCATTACAGTGATGCGATTGAGGTTAAAGAAGACGGTGGAACTCCGGGATTTCTGCAGGTTATGCGTACTGCATTGTGTCTGGAACTAAAAGATAAAATGAATGTTCAAAAAATGAAAAACAGAGAAAAAGAACTGTTGGATCTTTGTTTTGCTGAACTGCAAAAAATAAAAGGATTGACAATTCTGGGCGATTTAAAAACCGAAAGAATTGGCTGTGTTTCGTTTACCGTAGAGAATATTCACTATAATTTGATCGTAAGATTATTAAATGACCGTTTCGGAATTCAGGTGCGAGGCGGTTGGTCGTGTGCAAGTACATATGCTCATTATCTGTTCCATATTGATGAAAAAAAATCAAAAGAAATCACCAGTGGAATCCTTGAGAAAAATTTAACCGATAAACCCGGCTGGGTAAGAGTTTCACTTCATCCAACAATGAAAAATGAAGAACTTTTATTTATCTGTAAAGCTGTTGAACAAATCATTGTAAACATTGAAGAGTGGCAGGAAGACTATCAATACAACCCTGTAACTAATGAATTTAATCATCTTACATTAAGAGAAACTATTGAAGATGATGTAAAAGGTTGGTTTTCAATATAAATAACTATAAAGTCTGTAGGATTTAAAAACTGCAAATAAAAGTCTTTATAATTTCTCTGCGTAAGCGAATGCGTTTCTTGGATTGCGATCGCTTGCGCAGAGATTATGTGTTTTGAAAATCGATGCGAGTTTAATTTTTACTAGATTTTAATTATCAATATTTTGTTTCTTCAAACGTAAATATTTCTATGACTGTGCAGTAATATTATACTGTAAGCTTAAAAAAAACAAAGAGAATATCTGATTTTCAGTCGCTCTCTTTGTTTTTTTATTCAGTCACTTTTAGATGCTGAATTTGGTCATCAACAATATCAAAATGAAATTTTAATATAATTGGGCTTCCGGGAAAGGTGCCGGAACACTCTGCAGATAATACGCTCGTTGTGCCATTTTCAGTATATTCAAGAGGTTTCATCACTGACCTGTATTTTTGGTTGGATTCTTCAATCCAATTTTGGATATCTGATCTTCCTTTATGTGTTTTACCTTCATCAAAAACTACAGCGGTTTCAGAAAAACAATTGGAGTAGGCAATGCTGTCAAAACGATTCTGTGCATTCACTAAATCTGTTATTACTTTTGGTAAGTTCATGGTATTATTTTTTAAGATTATTAAATGGTTGGTACTGTTCCGCCATCGATTACAAATTCAGTACCTGTTAAATAACTGGCTCTTGGTGAAACAAGAAATCCAACTAATTCAGCTACTTCTTCAGGTTCGGCAGGTCTGCCGTAAGGTATTCCTCCCAATGCATTCATAACACTTTGTTGGGCTTCTTCTATAGTACTGTTTGCATTTCTTGCAATCTCTCCCAGCCAGTCTTTGGATGCGGTTGTATTTATCCATCCCGGTGAAACTGTCAGCACGCGAACACCTTTTGGAGTAACTTCATTTGATAAACTTTTACTGTAATTGATTAGTCCTGCTTTTGCAGCAGCATAAGGCAATGTAGAATCATACAGGGGCAGTTTTCCCTGAATTGAAGCTATGTGGATAATAACACCACTTTTTTTATCGATCATTTGTGGTAAGAATCCTCTGTCTAGTCGAACAGGAGCGAGCAAATTAGCCTGTAGAGTTGATTCCCAGTCTTCATCAGTCAATGTGCTGAAGCCGCCGGCAGGGGTTGCTGAAGAACCAAGATTGTTTACCAGAATATCGAGCCTTCCATACGACGATAGCACTTCGTTGATTACTTTTTCTGCTCCTTCTTTTGTACTTAAATCGGAAGGAATGAAATGTAATTTGCTGTTTTCTTTTTCGGATGCATTTCTAGCAGTAATAATTACTGTTGCACCTGCTTGCAGCAGTCTTTCTGCAATTGCTTTTCCAGTTCCTTTTGTACCTCCTGTTACTAAGGCAATTCTGCCTGATAATTCATTTTGATAGTCCATCTTATATCGTATTTTAAATTTCTTTGTACAAATCTCGGAAGTACGTTACTTCCTCACAAGTACGGAGTTACGATTCATATAGGGATAAATTATTCCCCTATTGCACAAATTGGGATATATATTAATTTTGCAATATGTATGAAAGAAAAACAATTCCAAACTTAAATTGCGGTCTAGATTTAATAGGTGAAGTATTGTACGGTAAATGGAAGATCCGTTTGCTTTGGTTTATTAATCAGGGACATAAAAGACCTAGTGAACTGCAGCGTAAAATACCAGATGCTTCCCGCAGGGTTTTAAATATTCAGCTGAAGGAATTAGAGGAACATGAACTTGTTTCAAAGATTATTTACCCTGTTGTGCCTCCTAAAGTCGAATACAGCTTGACAGATTTCGGCAAAACACTAATTCCTGTAATTTCAGCCATAGGAAATTGGGGTGATGAGCATGAAGAACGTTTACGATCACTGATTTTAAAACGTTTAGATTTAAATCCATGATCATTAAATTTGAGTTGTAGGTTGTAATAAGACTACAGCTTTAATTGAATGATTTTCTAAATTCTAAAGGAGAGAGGTTTGTTTTACTTTTAAAAAACTTGCTAAACGACTGCGAATGCTCAAATCCGAGATCAAATGCTATCTCGCTCACGGTAAGTCCAGATGTAGAAAGCTTTTCTTTAGCTTGCTCAAGTACCTTGATTTGTATGTGCTGCTGGGCAGTAAGTCCAGTAAGCTGCTTGAGCATACTGCTGAGATATTTGGGAGAAATATTAAGTTTTTGAGCAAGAAAATCAACAGATGGAATCCCGTTTAATACCTGTTGATTGCTAAGAAAGTAATTTTCCAGTAAATCCTCAACTCTTTCCAGTAATTTATGATTTGTGACTTTTCTTGTAATGAACTGCCTTTCGTAAAAACGTTCTGAATAATTCAACAGAGTTTCAAGGTTTGAAATAATAATATCCTGACTGAATTTGTCGATGTTAGAATGATATTCTTCTTTTATATTTTTTACAATGTCATTTATAACCGTTTCTTCTTTATCAGAAAGAAACAATGCTTCGCTGGTCGAATAACCAAAGTATTCATATTTTTTTATTTTTTTGGCTAGAGAGGTATTCCATAAAAAATCGGGATGTACAAAAAGCATCCATCCTTCAAGATTAGGCGGAACACCGCTTTCTTCACCACGCAAAACCTGTCCCGGAGATAAAAAAGCCATAAGCCCCTCGTCAAAGTCATATTTCTGCTGTCCATAATGTAGTCCGTCGCAGCCTCTTTTCATCGAAATTACATACATGTCGAAAATAACGGCATCAATACCAGTATCATTTCGGAGACCTTTTAGATCTACGATGCTAATTAGCGGATGATGGGGTTTTGGAAGCCCCATCAGCTGGTGTATCTCAGATATTGAGTTTATTCTATAAGGTTTGAAATTTGCCATAATGCAAGTTAAGTTATTTTTTGAAAGGATAATTAAGCCAAATCATAATTAATGGCATTACCAGAAACGGTATTTCGATCAATGCCATTTTATAATTGCCAGACTTTAAAGCCAAGGCCATAATGAGAACAATTGCAAAGGCATTGAATAAGTTGCCAATGAAAAATGTACGCGGAATCAATAACAGCGCTGTAATTAGGAGCATTAGGATTCCAAGGAAGGGTATAGCGGATTCACTAATTCCCAGGTTGGTCATTGCCTTCAGAGACTCAGAATTGTTTTTATAATTGAATGTGTCCCAAGAATGTTTTGTATTCAATACTACAGATACGATCAGCAGTAGCAACGAAATTATATTTTTAGCCATAGTTGTATTATTTTAGAATATAAGTGTTTATTATGTAACCCATTAGTATTGCAATCGGAACTCCGATTAAGCCGCTTGTTAATGCTCTGCGTGCTTTGTTTGGGTATTGGCTTCGGTGTCTAAAAAACAGAAAAAAGCCTATTGGAGGAACAGCGTTTGAAACGATGAACCAAAACTTCGATAAGGTGTCGTTAGTGTTTGTATTCATTATATTTATTTTACACGTTTCCATTTAAAAGTTTTTCCAAGCATTGGTACACCTTTATAGCCTCTGGTTTCTAATTCTTCAGCGGATTTAAGCTTGCCTTTCAGGCTGTAGGTATTACCATCTTGTATGCTATAAAGCTTTCCATTGACATATTCTCCGTCTTCAAACGCTAATTGGGTAATATGGGTAATTCCCTGCACTGAACGCGTTTTCAATTTTGCATCAGGATTTTTACTGTCTCTCTTAGGCGTTCTTCCATCGGCTTCAAACATGTCTTTTGACCATAAAAGCTTTGCCGAATAGGTGTTTCCTGATTTAAACACTTCTATTTTATAATCTTCGCATTGCCAAATACCTATAATTTTATCGGCAGGCAATTGGGCAGAGGATGTTACCGACACCAGTACTAGTATTGCTAAAACATATTTTTTCATTTTATGATTTTTTTTGTTGATAATTAAGTTGTTTGAATCTTTCAAATTCTCTGTGTCCGAAATTCATCAGTGCTTTAGGAATGATACGTCCTAAGAATTTGATGACCTTTACCAGCATCGGCATTATTTCAGGAGTATTTTTTTGCAGACCTCTAATTGCGGTCTGCACTACTTTGTCTGCATCCATCATCTGGCGTGGATTGGGCTGCAAAACCCAGTCATTTTGCAGATTAGTATTTACTCCCGGTGGAATAAATTCGAGCACTTTTACACTCGTTTTTTTTAATTGCATGCGTAATGCCATTGTAAAAGCGTGGAGACCAGCTTTCGATGCGCTGTAGACAGGTGCTGAAGAGTAAGCCATAAAGGCAATAGCAGAAGAAACATTAACAATCGCAGCGGATTGCTTTTTTATAAGATGTGGCAAAAACTGATATGTCATCTGGATACTACCCGAGAGATTGATGTCGATTTCGCGGGTAAGGTTTTCAAGACTTTTTGAAGTGTCCTGCATATCAATCAATCGCATTTCGCCGGCATTATTGATTATAATATTCAGATCAGGAAATTGCTGGGTAACAGATTTGTATAACTGTCTTATAGCTTCCGGACTGCTGACATCACTCTGAAAAACGTGTATTTTTGGAAAACGCCTTTTAGTGTCATTTAAAGCTTCTTGTTTGCGGCCTGTAACGATTATTGTCGACCCTTGTTCGGTAAGTTGTTTTACAAATTCCAAACCTATGCCGCTGGTTCCTCCTGTAATCAGGATGGTGCTGTTTTTTAAATCCATAGTACTAATATTTTGATATTACAAAGTTCACTGGTTACGTATAGATAGATGTAGCCCAAACGGATAATATTGTAGTCGTAGTTCGCCTGTTAAATGATTTTATATAGGGATAAGTTATTCTCCTATTGCACAGATTTGGATATGTATTAATTTTGCAATATTCAGGCAACAAAACGAAATTGTTGTCTTGATGTAACACTTAAATTCAAATTAATGACGTACAATAAACTCATCATTATTTTTTTTAATATCATTCTTATTAGTAAACTTTCTGCTCAGACAAATACTAATGCAGATTATTCTTTCTATCGCGATCGGATAGCTGTAGCACCAGAAAGTATTTTTGCCAAGTTTATTGAAACTGGAATGTCACCTGCCAATCATGTTTTGACAGAAACAGAACAGCGAAAAGTGGCAAACGCTTTTTCATTACTGCCTCCATTGCATCTGAAGATTCTTAAAGAGCATTTACAAAGCATTAGTTTTATGGACAATATGCCTAATACTGCTCTTACTTCCCCAGTTGAACAAGAAGCAGCGGCGGCTAATAAAAAATTCAATATTACTTTTCGAGCCGGGATTTTGAATGAAACCATATCAGAATGGGCTACCGTAAAAGAAAAATCTCTATATGATACTTCAGCCAGACCATCGCTTGAGTTACAAATCGATGCAGGAAATTTTGATGCTTTTGTGTACGTATTGTTGCATGAAGCTACTCATGTTGTAGATGCAGTACTAAAATTGACTCCGCATGCTGAAGAAACAGACTCTGTGATTAATCATACTGCCTATACTAGAAATATATGGCGTCTATATAATGTTCCTGAAGTGAGATATACAAAACCGGAATTGGAAAAAACACGTTTCAGAGGTGGGAAAGTTCAGCCAATTACATCAGCAAAGAATATCTACGATTCACTTAAGAAAACACCATTTGTATCGTTGTATGGAATGGCATCATGGCATGAGGATATAGCAGAATTAGTGACTATTTATCACCTTACCCATACATTAAACCAGCCTTTCGTGGTTTACATTAAAGAGAATGGTGAAATTCAGTCTAAGTTTGAACCCATGAAAAGCAGATTGGTAAAAAGAAGAATAAAATTATGCGCTCTTTTTTACGCTTAATTCAATGAGTACGTTATTATAAATTAAAAATCAGATGTGATTCTGTTTTATTATCATATTCTTGTTCTGATTTAATCAATTAATATTCTTTGTTCATGGTCATCCACAGAATTCACAAAAGATATTTTTGATTTTTTTCTTTAATAATCACAACCACATCTGCAATTGATTCATTTAGGTTAGTCAGATTATTTAATGCTGCTTAGATTTTGTTTTTGATTTTGGTCTTTGAAAATGCAGTAAAGATTTGGTTTGTAGGATATTGATGTGCCGTGCTTTATATTTTTGATTATTTTAGCAGATCAGCATATCAATTGTAGACAAATAATCTGTGCAAGTGGTGAAAAATAGCAATACCTATCATAAACTTCCTATTTTGGATGGTCTTGAACTGCTCAATGCGCAAAACAATACCGTTAGTTTTCCGTACCATACGCATGATACTTTTAATATTGCCTTAATCTTAAAGCATACTTTTGATACTAAACTGACAGATAAACACCTTCACGCACCGGCTGGAACCTTGTCTATTACCAATCCTTTTGAGGTACATGCAACACCATGCGACGGAAAAACCGGCAACTCATTTTTTACATTTTACGTTTCGCCGGACGTCCTAAAAATGATAAACCATAATCATGAGGTTTTCTTCGAGGAAAAAATTGTGTACGACCAAGAGCTTTTTCATGATTTTTACTTCCTTTCCCAAAATTTCAGCAGCATTGGGATTAATGCCGAAAAAGCCTTGCTGGCTCTGTTGGAAAAACTGATCCGGCTTTATGGCAAGAACCATAACTTTAAAAATTCAGAAATCAGTCTTTTTTCACGATTCATGGAAGATCGGGTAACGGAGAAATTTTCACTGGAAGAGACCGCAAAAAGCTTTGGACTTGATAAATATAAGTTTCTTAGGCTGTTCAAACACGAAACTGGTCTTACTCCCAATAATTATTTAATTTTAAAACGAATTGAAAAATCTAAAATCCTACTTACAGAAGGACTTGAGTTAGCAGATACCGCGATTGAAAGCGGATTTTACGACACAGCTCATTTCTGTAGGAAATTCAAGGAATTTACAGGTGTAACCCCGCTTCATTATAAAATTTCATAAGCATTAGAATGCTGCAATATCGTACAATAGAGTTTCACTTCAACATTGTATTTTTGGATATCCTAATTCTGAATTGAAATGAAAAAAAGATTTTTTCCAATATTTTTGGCACTATGCATGTGTACGTCTCTTACTGCCCAGAAGAAAAATGAGACTATTAAATTAAACAATCTTATTGATAATCTTGATATTGAAAGAAGCCAAGAACAGTCCTTTAAAATCAAACTTAAAGCCGACAGGTATTATACAATAAATGTACAGCAGCAGGGAATAGATCTTGTAGTTTCGATTAGTAACAAAGAAGGAAAATTAATGGCCGAAGTAGATTCGCCAAATGGGAAGAACGGGCCTGAGAAAATTTTGTTTTGTCCCGACAAAACTGATGAATTTGAAATTAAAATTAGACCGCTTGATGAACAATCAAATTCTCAATCTGGAAAATATAGCATTAAGGTGAAAGAAGTTCCCAATATGCTGGAAAAGATCCCAGTTAAAAACCTTCTTTCCGATTTTAATTTACTGCAGAATGCCTATTATGAAACCAGAGTCGGACTTTGGTACAATTCAAGGACACAATTTGACAGTATCTGTGATCTTCAGAAAAATAAAATAAAACGACCTATGGACGCTTTGGAGTTTTACAGAATTCTGGCACCGGTGGTTTCTTTTACCAAAGAAGGTCATTGTAACATCAAAGTTTCAGATGAAACTACCGCTTTTTTAAAACAAAATGGAACCTATCTGCCGTTTGGAATTAAAGTTTTAGATAAAAAAGTATTTGTTATTAATGATTACAAAAATTTCAAATTCAAAGGACTGCTTCTTTACAAAATAAATGATGAAACTATAGAAAGCATCATGAAAAAAATGCTTGACATAGAACCGGCTGACGGATTCAACATGACCAGTAAATACCGCTGGGTAGAAGGAGCATTTTCTAAATATTATGCAAGATATTTCCCTGCTTCAAAATTTGTTAAACTGGAACTTGTAAATCCAGATACCAACGAAAAAGTGGTTTATGAAAATGTACCTTCCTGCAGTTTTAAGGAGTTTACAGAACTGTATGAGGAAATTAAAAAACAGATTCCCAATTATACCTTCAATAAGCCATCTGATTTCTCAATTGATCCAACAACATCAACGGCTGTTATAACCGTCAACACGTTTAGTTTAGGAAGCTATAGTCTTAAACGACAAGGGTTTCAGACATTTCTTAAAAAAGCATTTGATAGTATTTCTTCTTATAAAATTAAACACCTGATTATTGATGTCAGAAAAAATGAAGGAGGCGAGCAGGGAATGGAAGACCATTTTTTATCTTATCTAATCAATGAAGAGTATAAAAAATATAAATATGTTGAAATTCCGGGATTTACCTATTCTTTTTTACAACACACAAATTACGCAGATCAAAAAGAAATTTTGAAAGAAGAATTAAAAGCAGATTTTTATTTGGCAACAGATGGCAGATATTTAAACAAAGAAGGGCATTATGTGGGTGAAAAACCGAATATAAAAAATTTTAAAGGAGATATCTATATCTTGATTTCAGGTCTCACTTTTTCTGGAGGATCAGAATTTGCAGCACTTGCAAAAAATTATACCAATGCAAAATTTATTGGTGAGGAGACTGGGGGAGGCTATTATGGAAATTCAAGCGGAAGTTTTCTAAATTTTACGCTTCCTAATTCAGCTATAACAGGCCGTATTCCCTTATGCAAATTTGTAATAGAACCTAAAGCAGATACAATTCCTTTCGGCCGAGGAGTACTGCCAGATTACGAAATACAGCCTTCCATCAGCGAATACCTGTCGGGTTATGACAAGCAAATGGAGTTTGCAAAAGAATTAATTTCCGCGAGGAAGTGAATCTCGCAGCTAATTGCATCTGAATTAGCTGCGATTCTGCCACAATTTTCTTTAATCTTTATTAGTTTTATTACTAATGATGAGCCGGCTTTTTAAGATGTTTGTAATCTAATACTCAGGCATTATGTTTCTGTTCGAGATCTTTAATGAAATCTACAGGAGATGTCCCTGTTATTTTTTTAAACGTTGTTGTAAATCTACTGTGGGAGGAGAACCCGCATAGATCAGCCAAGTAACTTATTTTATATTTTAGAAAGCTTGGATCGTTGCGCAGTCTCTCTACGATATAATTGATTCTAAGTTCACTAATGTAACCAGCAAAATCTTTCTCGGTATTTTTGTTGATGACATAAGAAAGATATCTGTGATTGATGCCAAGTTCTGCCGCAAGAGTCGTTAAAGATACTTCGCTGTTTAGGTAAAATTGCGCTTTTTCGGATTCTCTCAAGCTGTTTAGAATACTATTCTCTGTAGCCTCTGACATATACTCTTTTGAGTATTCCCTTTTTAACGCCGCATCTTTTTTTGCATTAGCCTTGCTCATGATAAGGCTTTTGAAGTTTTTATGATCTTGTCTTCTTCTATATGTGAAAAAAGCAATGGTCAGCACCACTATAGCAACAAAAACCGACGCCATAATAATAGCACTCTTTTTATACTGCGACTGCGTTTTGATATGATCTTTTCGTAGGGTTTTAATAAGGTCATCGGCAATTACTTTCCTGCTCTTTTCCTCGTCCTTGTGCAGTTTGAGATTCATCTCATTATAGGTGATGTATTTCCTGTTGTCAGTTTCTTTATAAAAGTCCATCAGGGCGCTGTACACTTCCTGTTTAAGGGTGAAAAAATTCGACTGGTCAGCAATTTTTTCCGCTTGTATGTAATACGACAACGCTTGATTGCGATCTCCTTTTTTAAAGTAAACATTCCCCAGTCCATTTAAGATGAATCCTTTCAGAGGGCTTTCTGCAGATTGGGATGCTGCGAGACTTTTGCGTCCTCTTTCATAATAGAACAACGCAGAATCGGCACTTTTCAGAGCCAGAAAATTTTTTCCGATCAGCTCATCATTTACCGCTGTCTGGAAGTTTACATCAATAGCGGCACCAGCTTTTTTAAACAGCAGGTTTCCATCTTTAAGCTGTGCTATGGCTTTGGAATAATTAAATTTTTCCATTTCATAATAGGCAATCTCCTGTGACAGGTTGCCTTGAAATTTATACCGCTCACCTGCATCCTTTATTTTCTTGCTGGCCTGTACAGCTTTGTTGAGATAAATCTTTCCTATGCTGAAGATTTCATTTTCTCTGTGCAGGGTTGACAGAAAACCATTGATTCTCGCCTGTTGGAAATAATTACGATCGGCTGCTGCAAGACTATCTGCTTTTTTGAGAACCAATACAGCTTCATTGCGCAGTCCATATTGTCGCAGAAGGGTGGCTTTAAGCATACTGGCTTTCATCCGTTCAGTGTTATTCAGTGAGATTTTATATAAATAATCTGTATTGCTGAGTGCTTTTTTAGGATTAGAGCTTAACAGAACCTGTGCAGTTTCAGCAAAAAGCTTATCATATTTAGAGTTTTGTGCGTAGCTGTACCGGCAGAATATAAATAGGAGGACAGATAAAAGAATAGATCTTAGGTGCATATAGATAAATTAATGGTAATGGATTAGGATAACTGCGAATAGAGATAAAGCTTGTTGAAGCTTTCAGGCGCAATATTACAAAATAAAATGGCGGGCTAAAATAATTAAATTCTTGAAAAGTGCTGCGATGTTGCATTTAGTAACAAGATTAAGTGCCTGCGTTATAAATAATGTAGGAATATTGTGAATGTTTTGAGGATCTTTTTTAGGAAGTAATATTGAAAAAACAGATTAGATTTTACCTGAATGCCTTTGCAGGTTGGTGTAAATTCATTTAAAAGCAGTTTTAAAATATGTCGTATTTCTGGTAAGCTTTTTCTACGTCTTTTTTTAAAGTGTTGTTTTTCATTCTCTTATGTCTTTTGTGAGAAAAAAAAGCTTTCATTTTTGCGCTATAGTGAAAGTATAAACGTTTCTGACGCGCTATGTATGGGGTATTTTCGCTGTCGATTAGCAAACAGCTCAATTAATTAATTTTTTTAACGACCATGATTAAATATCCAACATCTTTTAGAAAAGAACAACTGTTATTTTACCTGCTTCTATACAGTTTACTTCATTCTTACCGATCGGTAGCTCAGAGTAACAGTCCTGATTTACTACGGCAATTTTACAAGACAATTTCTTTTGGAGAAAAAATTGATTTTGGAAACATTGATGAATCCGTAACCTGGACAGTAAGCAATTCCCAAAATAATATTTATGCAACATTACGCGGAAAAGAGATTAATAATTACACTTTTGAACAGACAGGAGACTATGATATTAACTTTCAAGAAAATAAAAAACATGATGAAAGCTGTCATCATCCGTCTTTTCAAGAAAGATTTAAAGTAAAGGTTACGCCTGTTAAAATGTCTTTTAATTTCTCAAAAATAAATTTTTCAGAAAAGATTTTGCGTGGCAGAAATTATTCTGATCTAATCATTTCAGTTCCTGTAAAGATAAGCTCGAAAGACAATTCTATAAAACTGATACCGTCTCCTGAACTAACAATTGCTGGATTAGGAGTTTCGCTCACTGCCGAGCCTCTAGATAAGCAGATAGTTATGGGCAGTGAAACTCAGATATTGAAATACAGAGTATCGGGAGTTGTCAATCAGGAAACCTACCTGATGTTTGATTTTTATGATTTTAATAATCAAGTGCAGACCTACAATCTTCCTCAGTTAATTAAATAACCAAGCAACAAGTATGATAAAAAACTACTTTAATTTATACAGCGGATCAAATTTACAAAAAGCAATTGCTTTGTTTTTTGTGTTTTTTGCATGCAGCCAGTTCTTAAATGCGCAGTGCGCAATTCCCATAACAGGCTGTTCGGGTACCAATTTATCTAATTTTGGAGCCGATTCAAATAATGATGCCTCATCTATTGAATACGATAATTTTGTATCGAGTTTTCACAGTACCATTGTAAGAACTTCAGACGGCTCTCTTCAAGTATGGGGGGAGAGAATGGCAAATAATGGAACTTCTAATGTATTGTCACCACGTGTCATAAACAGAACCAATTATCCGGCTTTAAGTGCAAGTGCTACGCCTTTGAAAGCGGCCTTGGGGAGCAGTTCTGCGAATAATACTCAGGGAATACTGCTGGCGACAGATGGATTATATGCGTGGTCAACAGAAGGAGCAGTTCTTCATGCGGACATCACTTCAAGTACCTCCTTTCAAAAGATAACCATAGGAGGTAATACCAATGGTCTTCCAAGCGGAGTTGTTCCTGGTGATGTTAAGATGATGTTTGCAACTTATGGAACACTAGCAATTACTACCTGTAGCGGTGATGTATGGGTAATTTCCCAGACTGCAAGTGTTAGAGGTAATGGTAGTGCCGGTGATGCTTTGAACTGGTACAAAGTGACAACTGCCGATACAGGAAATCCTGATCTGACAGGTGTTGTTGCCTGCAGGGGTAATTACAACGGTCTTATGGCTTTAAAGTCAGATGGTACCGTTTACGTTTGGGGAAATAATGTTCTTCTAGGAAATAATACAGCAATCATAGCTAGTCAGAACAGAGCGGTACAAATGACCTTGCCTGCATCTATAACCCCTAAAATGATTGGTTCTACAGGTAACCTAACCGAGAGATCTTACTATGTTCTGGCAACTGATGGAAATTTGTATGCTTTGGGAGAAAACAGTGGGAGACAGCTAGGAAATTGGGCAACAGCGGACAGACTGTCTTGGGTACAGCCCAAATATACATCTGCTAATGGCACAGAGATGAATAATATAAAATGGATCAGTGTGCAAGAGCATGATACTGAGTATGGCGCTGTAAATGTGATTAACAGTAATTACAATTTATATGCTTTTGGACAAAATGATTATAATTTACTTGGAACCAGTGCTAATCCTGCGAACCCTATTATGCCGAGTGGTATTTCTGCTTCAGACCGTATTTTAGCTGTTGAAACAGGAGGGCATACCTCTATGATAGTGAAAAGCTGTGAGACCAAATTTGGTTATGCAGGGCATCGAATCAGAGGAAGTATGGGAGATGGAACAAATGATACGACCCAAGAAGCAACTTATACTTTCGCTACTGCCGATGTACAGATCTGCGGTGCAGAGTCCAATCCGGTGATCCAGCCAATTTCAACAGGAGGAGGTCCCGATTCAAAATATTGTATAGATGATCCAGTCCTTTTAAATCCAACACCTGCAGGAGGTACGTTAACCTTTGTGAGCGGTCCTGGAACCTTATCAGGCAATACGCTTACTTTTACGGGAGCAGGAATTGTTTCAGTACAGTATTCAGTAACCACTTCATGCGGCGGAACAATTGTAACCACCAGAAATTTTGAAGGTGCCGTATGTCCCGCGGATCTAGAAGTTACAAAAACAGTAAATAATGCTACGCCAAGTGTAGGAAGCGATGTTATATTTACAGTGACAGCTAAAAATAATGGTCCTTACAAGGCGACTGGTATTACAGTAACGGATGTACTTCCTTCAGGATATACTCTTGTGAGCGCAGTACCTTCATCAGGTACATGGTCTGCGCCTGATTGGACAGTTGGTTCTCTTGCTAACGGAGCAAGCAGTACATTGGCAGTGACAGCAACAGTTAATCCTACAGGTTCATATGCTAATACTGCGACTATTTCAGGAAATAATCCTGATAATACAACAGGTAACGATTCGGCTACCGCGACACCTTTAATTCAGACTAATCTTTCGGTAACTAAAAATATTAGTAATACTACTCCAAATGTTGGGAGTATGGTTACTTTTACCATTACAGCTTCAAATGCTGGACCAAGCGCCGCTACAGGAGTTAAAGTAACCGATGTGCTTCCTTCAGGTTATACTTTTGTAAGCGCAACGCCTTCGACAGGAACATGGGCTGGAACAGAATGGACCATTGGCAATCTGGCTATCGGAGCCAGCACAACCCTTACAATGGAAGCCATAATAAATGCGACAGGGTCTTATGTAAATACGGCATCGATTTCCGGAGAGCAAGACGACCCAACTCAAGGAAATAACGCAGGTACAGTAACACCAGTTATTAATCAGCCGCCTTCAGCGGATTCGGCAGTGAATTCCCCTATCGCTTCATCAGCAGGAGCTTCCTCAGTAAATACTCTTACAGCTTCTGATACAGACGGCACGATTGTTTCTTATACGGTGGTTTCTCTTCCTCTGCACGGAATTCTGGCACTGAACGGAACACCGGTTTCTGCGGGGCAGGTGCTTTCGCCTTTGGAGGCATCGCAGCTTACGTATGATCCTGCGGGTGATTTTACGGGTGATGATACTTTTACTTTCACGGCACTTGACAATTTAAATGCGGTATCCAATACGGCGGTTATAACAATCCCTGTGGGGAATAATGCGCCTTCAGCAGATTCGGCAGTGAATGCCCCTATTGCTTCATCAGCAGGAGCTTCAGCATTAAATGCCCTTACGGCTTCTGACACGGACGGGACGATTGCTTCCTTTACAATTACTGCGTTGCCGGTACATGGAATTCTGGCTTTAAACGGAATAGCAGTTATTGCAGGTCAGGTGCTGTCGCCTTTGGAAGCATCGCAGCTTACGTATGATCCTGCGGGGAATTTTACAGGAGATGACAGTTTCACCTTCACGGCACTTGATAATTTAAACGCGGTATCCAATACGGCAGTTGTAACAATTCCTGTGGGGAACAATGCGCCTTCAGCGGATTCGGCAGTGAATGCTTCCATCGCTTCATCAGCAGGAGCTTCAGCAGTAAATGCCCTTACGGCTTCTGATACAGACGGAACTATTGCTTCGTTTACAATTGTTTCTTTACCGTTGCATGGAACTTTAGCTTTAAACGGAACACCGGTTTCTGCGGGTCAGGTATTGTCGCCTTTGGAGGCGTCGCAGCTTACGTATGATCCTGCGGGGAATTTTACGGGAGATGATACATTTACCTTCACGGCACTTGATAATTTAAATGCAGTATCCAATACGGCAGTTGTAACAATCCCTGTGGGGAACAATGCGCCTTCAGCAGATTCGGCAGTGAATGCCCCTATCGCTTCATCAGCAGGAGCTTCAGCAGTAAATGCCCTTACGGCTTCTGATACAGACGGTACGATTGTTTCCTTTACAATTACTGCCCTGCCGTTACATGGAACTTTAGCTTTAAACGGAACACCGGTTTCTGCAGGGCAGGTATTGTCGCCTTTGGAGGCATCGCAGCTTACGTATGATCCTGCGGGTGATTTTACGGGAGATGATACATTTACCTTTACGGCTCTTGATAATTTAAATGCGGTATCCAATACGGCAGTTGTAACAATTCCTGTGGGGAACAATGCGCCTTCAGCGGATTCGGCAGTGAATGCTTCCATCGCTTCATCAGCAGGAGCTTCAGCAGTAAATGCCCTTACGGCTTCTGATACGGACGGGACAATTGCTTCGTTTACAATTGTTTCTTTACCGTTGCATGGAACTTTAGCTTTAAAAGGAACACCGGTTTCTGCGGGTCAGGTATTGTCGCCTTTGGAGGCGTCGCAGCTTACGTATGATCCTGCGGGGAATTTTACAGGAGATGACAGTTTCACCTTCACGGCACTTGATAATTTAAATGCGGTATCCAATACGGCAGTTGTAACAATTCCTGTGGGGAACAATGCGCCTTCAGCGGATTCGGCAGTGAATGCTTCCATCGCTTCATCAGCAGGAGCTTCAGCAGTAAATGCCCTTACGGCTTCTGATACAGACGGAACTATTGCTTCGTTTACAATTGTTTCTTTACCGTTGCATGGAACTTTAGCTTTAAACGGAACACCGGTTTCTGCGGGTCAGGTATTGTCGCCTTTGGAGGCGTCGCAGCTTACGTATGATCCTGCGGGGAATTTTACAGGAGATGACAGTTTCACCTTCACGGCACTTGATAATTTAAATGCGGTATCCAATACGGCAGTTGTAACAATTCCTGTGGGGAACAATGCGCCTTCAGCGGATTCGGCAGTGAATGCTTCCATCGCTTCATCAGCAGGAGCTTCAGCAGTAAATGCCCTTACGGCTTCTGATACGGACGGGACAATTGCTTCGTTTACAATTGTTTCTTTACCGTTGCATGGAACTTTAGCTTTAAACGGAACACCGGTTTCTGCGGGTCAGGTATTGTCGCCTTTGGAGGCGTCGCAGCTTACGTATGATCCTGCGGGGAATTTTACGGGAGATGATACATTTACCTTTACGGCTCTTGATAATTTAAATGCAGTATCCAATACGGCAGTTGTAACAATCCCTGTGGGGAACAATGCGCCTTCAGCAGATTCGGCAGTGAATGCCCCTATCGCTTCATCAGCAGGAGCTTCAGCAGTAAATGCCCTTACGGCTTCTGATACAGACGGAACTATTGCTTCGTTTACAATTGTTTCTTTACCGTTGCATGGAACTTTAGCTTTAAACGGAACACCGGTTTCTGCGGGTCAGGTATTGTCGCCTTTGGAGGCGTCGCAGCTTACGTATGATCCTGCGGGTGATTTTACGGGAGATGACAGTTTCACCTTCACGGCACTTGATAATTTAAATGCGGTATCCAATACGGCAGTTGTAACAATTCCTGTGGGGAACAATGCGCCTTCAGCGGATTCGGCAGTGAATGCTTCCATCGCTTCATCAGCAGGAGCTTCAGCAGTAAATGCCCTTACGGCTTCTGATACGGACGGGACAATTGCTTCGTTTACAATTGTTTCTTTACCGTTGCATGGAACATTAGCTTTAAACGGAACACCCGTTTCTGCGGGGCAGGTGCTGTCAACTTTAGAGGCATCGCAGCTTACGTATGATCCTGCGGGGAATTTTACAGGAGATGACAGTTTCACCTTCACGGCACTTGATAATTTAAATGCGGTATCCAATACGGCAGTTGTAACAATTCCTGTGGGGAACAATGCGCCTTCAGCGGATTCGGCAGTGAATGCTTCCATCGCTTCATCAGCAGGAGCTTCAGCAGTAAATGCCCTTACGGCTTTTGATACGGACGGTACAATTGTTTCTTATACGGTGGTTTCTCTTCCTCTGCACGGAATTCTGGCACTGAACGGAACACCGGTTTCTGCAGGGCAGGTATTGTCACCTTTGGAGGCGTCGCAGCTTACGTATGATCCTGCGGGGAATTTTACGGGAGATGATACTTTCACCTTCACGGCACTTGACAATTTAAATGCAGTATCCAATACGGCAGTTGTAACAATCCCTGTGGGGAACAATGCTCCTTCAGCGGATTCGGCAGTGAATGCCCCTATCGCTTCATCAGCAGGGGCTTCAGCAGTAAATGCCCTTACGGCTTCTGATACGGATGGCACGATTGTTTCCTTTACAATTGTTTCTTTACCGTTGCATGGAACATTAGCTTTAAACGGAACACCCGTTTCTGCGGGGCAGGTGCTGTCAACTTTAGAGGCATCGCAGCTTACGTATGATCCTGCGGGGAATTTTACAGGAGATGACAGTTTCACCTTCACGGCACTTGACAATTTAAATGCGGTATCCAATACGGCGGTTATAACAATCCCTGTGGGGAACAATGCGCCTTCAGCGGATTCGGCAGTGAATGCTCCCATCGCTTCATCAGCAGGAGCTTCAGCAGTAAATGCCCTTACGGCTTCTGATACAGACGGTACGATTGTTTCCTTTACAATTACTGCGTTGCCGGTACATGGAATTCTGGCACTGAACGGAACACCGGTTTCTGCGGGTCAGGTGCTTTCGCCTTTGGAGGCGTCGCAGCTTACGTATGATCCTGCCGGTGATTTTACAGGAGATGATACTTTCACCTTTACGGCACTTGATAATTTAAACGCGGTATCCAATACGGCAGTTATAACAATCCCTGTGGGGAACAATGCGCCTTCAGCGGATTCGGCAGTAAATGCCCCTATCGCTTCATCAGCTGGAGCTTCATCAGTAAATGCTCTTACGGCTTCTGATACGGACGGGACAATTGCTTCGTTTACAATTACTGCTTTGCCGTTACATGGAACATTAGCTTTAAACGGAACACCGGTTTCTGCAGGGCAGGTATTGTCGCCTTTGGAGGCATCGCAGCTTACGTATGATCCTGCGGGTGATTTTACGGGAGATGATACCTTTACCTTTACGGCTCTTGATAATTTAAATGCGGTATCCAATACGGCAGTTATAACAATCCCTGTGGGGAACAATGCGCCTTCAGCGGATTCGGCAGTAAATGCCCCTATCGCTTCATCAGCTGGAGCTTCATCAGTAAATGCCCTTACGGCTTCTGATACGGACGGGACAATTGCTTCGTTTACAATTACTGCTTTGCCGTTACATGGAACATTAGCTTTAAACGGAACACCCGTTTCTGCAGGTCAGGTGCTTTCGCCTTTAGAGGCATCGCAGCTTACGTATGACCCTGCGGGTGATTTTACGGGAGATGATACTTTTACCTTTACGGCTCTTGATAATTTAAATGCGGTATCCAATACGGCAGTTATAACAATCCCTGTGGAGAACAATGCGCCTGTGGCTAATAATGATACAAACTTGCCAGTTCTGGCAAGCGCAGGTCCGACGGCTGTTAACGCTTTAACAGCTACCGATACAGATGGAACTATTGTTTCCTTTACAATTGTTACTTTGCCTGTACATGGAACTTTGGCATTAAACGGAATAGCAGTTATTGCAGGGCAGGTATTGTCGCCTTTGGAGGCAGGACAGCTTACGTATGATCCTAGTGGCACTTTTTCAGGAAATGATTCCTTTACATTTACGGCAACAGATAACAACGGTGCTGTAGACACAACACCGGCAGTAGTCATAATTCCAATTGAAAAGAGAAACCTTACAGCTGTAAGGGACGAGATTGGAACAGTCGTAGGTATTAATGAACAGTTGGAACTGATCAATGTTTTTGACAATGATACTGTGGACAACAATCCATTAACTCCGAATGAGGTGAATCTTACTATAATTACTCCTGATCCATCCAATGTGCTGACATTACAGCCTGACGGAACAGCGGTATTAATTCCGAATGCTCCAGCGGGAACGTATACATTGACTTATGAGATCTGCGAAAAAACGAATGCTGCAAACTGTGCTACAGCTACAGTTACCGTTACAGTTGTTGCTCCGGTAATGAGTATAGAAGCAGAGAGTTATTGTTCAGATAATACTCCATATGTGAGATACAGCGTGAAAGCGGAGAATTTTGCCCCTTCAGGACTGTTGACCATCAGATGGATTGACAGCGCGAATCGTGTTGTAGCCACACAGAATGACATGCCTTTAAACGGAACGGTTTTATGGCCTGGTGCTGTAGTGGATGCAGGGAATAAACCAACAGACTGGCCTGGATGGATATTCCAGAATGGACAATGGCAGCAGGGCAATGACGGATTTGAATTGACCAGACCATCTGTTACCATGCAGTTTACTCTTAATCCGACTCAGTCAGTTACTGTAAATTATCCTTTGGCTTCAGCAGGTTGTAATGCTTCACCTGTCTTTGGAATAGAGGCGGTTAATGAAGACGATACGGTTGCTGCTGACGGAATCAATGGCTCTTTGGAGGTAATCAATGTTTTAGACAACGATACCTTAAACGGTTTTCCAGTAAATGCCCAAGATGTGATTCTAACAGCTCAGAATTTCCCGCAGGGTATAACACTTAATCCTGACGGAACAATTGACGTAGCTCCAGGAACTGCCGGAGGGGATCACAATCTAACCTACCAAATTTGTGAAAAAGCGAATCCTAATAACTGCAGCAGTGCAACGGTTCACTTGTTTGTTGAAGTACCAGCTGTGGCGCTTATTATGGAAGTAAAAGTAAATGACGAGAACGGAAACGGCAATGTGGAGGCAGGTGAAACGCTAACTTACACCTTTGTCGTTAAAAATACTGGAAATGTGCCGTTGAGCAATATCCAGATTTCAGATCTGCTGCCTGGAGTTATAATTACAGGCGGACCGATAACACTAGCTGTAGGACAGAGCGATACGTCAACTTTTACAGGAACCTATACACTTACACAAGCAGATATTAATGCTGGTTCAGTAACCAATCAAGCTTCCGTTTCAGGACTCAGCCCACTTGGTGTCACTACATCAGATACATCGGATTCGAAAGAACTAAACGGAAATAATCCAACTGTGATAGAACTGGATGGATGCAGTATTAAAATTTATAATGCGGTTTCGTTAAACGGAGACGGTATGAATGAGAGATTTTATATCAGAGGTATTGAGTGTTATCCTGACAATACAGTTCAGATTTTCAACCGCTGGGGAGTTCTGGTATTTGAAAGAGAACATTACAACAACAATGATATTGTTTTTAAAGGATACTCAGAAGGAAGAACAACAGTGAAAGGATCAGAAGGACTGCCTGAAGGAACTTACTATTATATCCTGAGATATAAGAGTGATACTGCCAAGACTAAACAGGAAGCAGGCTATTTATATCTGACCAAATAATATTTCCATAAAAATAAAAATGGCTTAGCCATATCGGTTAAGCCATTATTAAAAATAGATAAATGAAAAAATTAGCTTTACTATTATTGTTTTGTTCCGCAGCAGGTTTTGCGCAGCAGGATGCGCAGTATACGCAATATATGCATAACACCATCAATATAAACCCGGCTTATGCGGGTTCAAGAGGAGTGATGAGTATTTTTGGACTGTACCGTACTCAGTGGGTAGGTCTGGATGGCGCGCCTGAAGCAAGCACTTTATCCCTTAACACGCCTATCAGCGGCAGCAGCTTGGGACTTGGATTCTCTCTTGTAAATGATAAAATCGGGCCCACTTCAGAGAATAATTTCTCAGCGGATATTTCGTATTCCATCCAGACTTCAGCTGAGGCCAAACTTTCTTTTGGTATTAAGGGATCGGCCAATATATTTAATCTAGACCCTAATAAGCTGACGATGGAGCATCAGGGAGATCCAAAGTTTTCGAATTTTAAAAATAAGTTTACGCCCAATGTAGGTGCCGGAGTGTATTATCATTCTGATAAAGGATATGTCGGGCTCTCTGTTCCAAATTTTATCCAAACTAACCGTTACGATGATAATGATTATGCGATTTATAAGGAAAAAATCAATTATTATCTTATTGCAGGTTATGTGTTTAATCTAGACAGATATGAGATGATTAAGTTCAAACCTGCGGCCCTTGCCAAGATGGTGGAGGGTTCGCCGCTTCAAGTAGATGTTTCAGCCAATTTCCTTTTCAATGATAAGTTTGCTGCAGGAGTATCGTACCGATGGAGTGCTGCGCTGAGTGCGATGGCAGGATTTCAGATCAGTAAGAGCATGTACATCGGGTATGCTTATGACCGTGAAACCACCAAGCTGAATAATTACAACTCGGGTTCGCATGAGATTTTCCTGCGATTTGAGTTTATGAAAGGCTATAACCGAATTACATCACCTAGATTTTTCTAATTATGGACTTTAAGAAAATACTATATACTATCGGGCTGTCCCTGCTGTTTTTCAACGCATCGGCGCAGCAGGCTCTACTGGATCAAGCAGAGAAGGAATATAATAACTATGCTTACGCAGATGCTATTGCTATTTACGAAAAGCTGGTTGCCAAAGGATTTGAGGATCAGAAGATGTTCCAGAGGCTCGGAAATGCATATTATTTTAATGCAGATCTGGCAAAGGCTTCAATTTGGTACGATCGACTTTTTGCTATTTCTGCACAGCAGGAGCCCGAATACTTATACCGTTACGCTCAGTCGTTGAAAGCTGCAGGTGATTATGTGAAGGCAGATAAAATGCTTGAAGAATTCAACAAAAAGAGCAGTGCGGACACCCGTGGGATTCTCTTTGCTGGCAACAGGAATTATCTTGAGCAGATTAAAGGTAATTCAGGGCGATTTGCTATTTATCCTGCAGGTGTGAATTCAGAGAGCTCGGATTTTGGAAGCGCATTTTTAGGAAACAGTCTCGTATTCAGCTCTGCAAGACAGATAGAAAACAAGGAAGGCAAAACCTTTAAATGGACCAACAAAAGTTTTACCAATCTATACATTGCCCCAATCAATGCTGACGGTAGTACAGGAAGTCCGCTTCTGTTAAACAAGGAAATTAATTCCAAGTTTAACGAGTCGACTCCTGTATTTACCAAAGACGGGAAAACAATGTATTTCACCAGAAATAATTATTTGGATGGAAAACGCGGTAAGGACGGGCAAAATATCACATTACTGAAATTATATAAAGCAAGTTTTATTGACGGGAATTGGACTAATATAACAGAGCTTCCTTTTAACAGCGATGAATACAGTACAGCCCATCCAGCTCTAAGTGTGGATGAAAAGAAACTGTATTTCGCGTCAGATATGCCGGGAACATTCGGCCAGTCAGATCTATTCAGCGTACTGATCAACCCTGATGGATCATATGGCAGGCCGGAGAACCTCGGTGCTCAGATCAATACCGAAGGAAGAGAGACTTTTCCATTTATCTCTGCGGATAATCAACTTTATTTTGCAACTGACGGACGCCCAGGACTTGGAGGCCTTGATATTGTAGTTGCTGAAATGATGCAGGACGGCACTTATGGTCAAGTACAAAATGTAGGCGAACCTGTAAACACCAGATCGGATGATTTTGCCTTTATTATAAACAGCGTGACCCGAAAAGGCTATTTCTCTTCTAACCGTAAAGGAGGAGCGGGCAGCGATGATATTTATGGGTTTACAGAAACCAGACAACTGGTATGCGAGAGAACTTTAACGGGCACAGTTACGGATAATAAGACAGGTGCTGTGATTGCGGGAGCAGTGCTTACACTTGTAGACGAAGATAATCGAGAAGTCGCAAAAGTACAGACAGCCGATGATGGATCTTATAGTTTTACATGTAGCTGTAATAAAAAATATACCGTGCGTGCAGAGAAAAAGCAGTATCCACCAAAAGAAAATACAGTTGTTATTGCTATAGCGGCAGAAAATAAGCTGGATCTAAAGTTGGAGAAACCAGTTATTGCATTACTAGAAAATCCAGAAATCAAAGGCGTTAAGGTAGGAACTGATTTGGCTAAAACCCTGAACATTTCCATGATTTATTTTGATCTTGGCAAATGGAATATTACAGATAAGGCCGCAGCAGAACTAAATAAAATCTTAGCGGTAATGGAGGAATATCCAAGCATGAAAATTGATATCCGTTCCCATACTGACAGCCGTTCTTCTGCACAGTCTAATATGATTCTATCGGATAAAAGAGCAAAATCCATCGTTTCCTGGCTTACTTCCAAAGGTATTGATGCGGACCGTTTGAAAGGAAAAGGCTATGGAGAAAGCAAGCTTCTTAACCGATGCAAAGACGGTGTAAAATGTTCAGAAGAAGAACATTTAAAAAACAGACGAAGTGAGTTTGTAATTTCTTCAATGTAAAAGGCTTGATGTTTTGTAAAACTCTTTCAATAAGTTGAGTTAAACAACATTCATATCTAAATCTTGAAAACAAGCAAAAATTTAAAAGCAGGAACATAGTTTCTGCTTTTTATTTTCTATAAGATACCATAAAGTAGCGTATAATGAGCTGTACAAATTGCAAAGCTGTTTTGTATTATCTTAATTGTATTGGTGAGTCAAATTAATAATAAGTGGACTCTAGATACGGATCATAGATTTCGGGATCCCATTCATAATCATTGTAATCATCCATCTGTTCTTGCTCAGAATCTAGATCTATTGAATTTTCGGTTTGCTCATGAGTGATGCCTTTTAAAAATTCACAGTCAAAATCTGGTTCATCCTCATGTTTACGGTATAAATCTAATATTTGTGATGTGTTCTGTTTTTCAAAATGAAATTCTGCATCTGTGAAATTCGTATTCGCTATGCTGAAAGGTTTAAAAGAGTAGGAAGCTGTATGTGATTTCATTATTAAGAAGGTTTTGTAATTATTTATCCCAAAAATAGAAAGCACTACAGGTTTTTAAATTATAGAATTATGGAGCAGAGTTATATTATTTCATGACTCGGCATTTATACATCCAATATTTGACAGATCGCATTTACCGATCTTTTTAGCATATCAATACCAGGAATGGTTTGATGATGATGACAATTATGCCGAAATCTTAGCACTTTTTAATTAGATGCATTAATTGTCTCTTATTTTCTTATCAATGAAATCGTTTAAAATATTCTGAATAGATTTTTCTACATCGCCTGCAATCAGATCAGGGGTATTCAGCAGATAGTCATCTACAAAGTCAAATGCTGCTCTCTCGGTTTCATTGAATCTCTCTGCGGTATTCTGCTGCAGGGATAAATTATAGCGGAATTCAAGAAAGGCTTTCAGTTCTGATTCAAATTGTTCAATTAGATCATTCATGGCAGTAACTTTTTAAATTTTATTATTATTCATTTTTATTTATGCAATTTAACTCTAATTCATCTATTAAAAATTACAGTCTTCATAACGTTGATTTACATGATTTTAATACTTACCTCTAATGGGATAGGAGTTAATTTAAGGAATGGAATTGCAAAGTTGCACGAACTCTAATTTTTTTGAGTTAATATTCTATTTTATCAGAATCCTTTCTACGGTAATTGAAATGTATTTTAGAGAAAGAAAGCGCGTCTTTCTGAAACTATTAAAATACACTACAATGAAATTAACAGCTACAACTTCAACCATAGAAAAAAATATAGAAATATCTAAACAAAATACAGAGCATTTTAAGGAAGATGTGCATGCAGGACTACGGCAGAGTCCCAAATATTTAAACTCCAAATATTTTTATGACCAGTATGGAGATAGTCTTTTTCAGAAGATTATGGCCATGCCTGAATATTATCTAACCCGCTGTGAGATGGATATTTTTAAGAATCAAACTGCTGAGATAGCCTCTGTCATAAGGGCTGAACAAACGCCGTTTGATCTAATAGAGCTTGGAGCGGGAGATGCTTCTAAATCCATTCATCTGTTAGAGTATCTAAAGAAGCAAGATGCCGATTTCAGGTACATGCCTATCGATATCTCGGGAAACATCTTATCCGTTCTTGAAAAGAAGCTTAGCAAACATCTTCCTGATCTTGATATCGAATGTCTGCAGGGTGAATACTTTGATATGCTTTACAAAGCTTCTCAACTATCTACACGCCGTAAAGTTATTTTGTTTCTAGGCAGTAACATTGGGAATATGGAGATGGAAGATGTCTATCGTTTCTGTTTTGAACTCCGCAAGAATCTGAACAAGGGAGATGTGGTGATGATTGGATTTGATTTGAAGAAAGAGCCTAATACTATTTTAAATGCTTATAACGATTCTAATGGTGTTACAGCTGCTTTTAATCTAAATCTTCTCCATCGTATCAACAGAGAGCTTGATGCTGATTTTATTGTAGATCAATTTGAACATTATGAAACCTATGATCCAGTCAGCGGTGCCTGTCGCAGTTATTTGATCAGCCTGCAGGAGCAACAGGTCAATGTTGGAGATCAGACATTTCATTTCTTGGAAAATGAACCCGTTTACATGGAAGTATCCCAGAAATTCTCTCTTGAGGACACACGTAAGATAGCTAGCCAGTCTGGATTTGAGCCACATTACAATATTATGGACAGCAGAGAATGGTTTGTTGATACGTTTTGGACAGCAGTTTAAAAGAAGATATTATAGTATGGAAACATCAGTAAAAAATAAGGCACAGCTTCTGCTGGAGCAGTATAAAAAAATACGAAAACATTCGGAATCAATCTGCGGTCCACTGCAGACAGAAGATTATGTGGTTCAGCCAATTGAAGATGTCAGTCCTCCTAAATGGCATTTGGGGCATACCACTTGGTTTTTTGAAACCTTCATTCTGATTCCTTATTTTGAAGGATATCTGGAATTTAACCCGCAGTATAATTTTGTTTTTAACAGCTATTATGAAACTGTAGGAGCAAGGGTAGTGCGCACAGACCGAGGTAATTTAAGCCGACCTTCGGTTTCGGATATTTATGCCTACCGATCTTATGTAGATGAACAGATGGAAAAATATCTGACTAAAGCTGTGCTGTCTGATGAGATTTATGCTGTTTTAGAACTGGGATTAAACCATGAACAGCAGCATCAGGAGCTGTTGTTGACAGATATCAAATACATATTGGGTCACAATCCGCTCTTTCCCTTATACGAAGCAGACGATATTGGAGTTCAATTTAATCTTGCATCAGATCTGCAAGACAATTTAGATTTCATTGAAATGTCTGAAGGAATTTATGAGATAGGTTTCAGCGGTGCAGGTTTCAGCTTCGACAATGAATCAGGTCGCCATAAAAAGTATCTCGAGGCTTATCAGATCGCTGCATCACCCGTCACTAATGCTGAGTATTTTGAATTTATGCAGGACAGAGGATATGAAGATTTTAGGCACTGGCATTCTGAAGGATGGGATTGGGTAAAGCAACACCAGGCCAGATCGCCACTTTACTGGCATTTTACAGATGGAGATTGGGGGTATTATAAGCTGTCTGGATTTCAGAGTATTAACTGGTCTGAAGCAGTCTGCCATGTGAATTTTTATGAAGCATCTGCTTTTGCTTCATGGAAAGGAATGCGCCTGCCCCTTGAAGAGGAATGGGAGGCTGCAAGCAGTCTTTTTGGCTGGGGTGAAAGATGGGAATGGACTAATAGCGCTTATCTTCCTTATCCGAGATACAGTAAAGCCTCTGGCGCGATCGGGGAATACAACGGAAAGTTTATGGTGAATCAAATGGTTTTAAGAGGCAGTTCTATTGCTACGCCGAAAGGCCATAGCCGTTCAAGCTATCGTAATTTTTTCCATCCCAGACATCAGTGGCAATTCTCTGGAATTCGTCTGGTAAAATAAAGGCACAGTTGTAATCATGTGATAACTAATAAATATTTCATCGTTATTTTTTAGACCTTTTTGATCTATTTGATTTTTGGAGGCATGAATAACCAGAATCTTTGAAATAAAAAAATATCGCTTACGTACATAATTTTTCTATTCAAAACTTTAAATATTGAAATTCATACAAAGACAAAACCCTGCAAATCGTATGATCTGCAGGGTTTTTTTGTTAATTTTTAGCCTTTTGTAAACTTTGAAAAGTTGTCCTTTAAGCTCTCTAAGCGGAGGAAGAGGGATTCGAACCCCCGGACCTGTTACAGTCAACAGTTTTCAAGACTGCCGCATTCGACCGCTCTGCCATTCCTCCAAAAATGTCGCTATCATTGTCTGATTGCGGGTGCAAATATAGAACGTTTTTTCGATTGTAGAAATTTTTTTTGCATTATTTATAAAGAAAATGACATCTGCTTCATAAGTAAAATAAAACCCAGTAAATTGCGTGTTAAAATAAAGTACTTAGAGAGCTGTAGGTGGGGCTTTCTTAATACTCCACGAAACTTGCAATGTCAAATTATTTGTAAATTCACCTCAAATTTTTGCGGCAGAAATAATATTAAGTCTATCATTTTTGTATCCTTTTACCTCAATTAATTAGAACTACGCTGATCTTTCTGGAAATCGATTCTATATTTTCGAGGACTTATTCCCCTTTTTAGCTTAAAGAATTTATTTAAATGGCTTTCATCCGTAAAACCAAGCTCGTCGGCAATTTCATTCATGCGGAGGTCACTGTATTTTAAACGGTGTTCTATAAGGGTAGCTTTGTAATTGTTGATGTAGGATTGCAGGGTTTCTCCATTATGCTGTTTAAAATATTTGCCCAGATAATTTTCAGAAATTCCAAATTCTTTGCAGATCCTCTCAGTGCGTATTGTGGCAGGCTGATAAATGTTACGCTGGATATAGTGCAGTATTTCCATAATCCGCTCCTCCGTTGTGCTTTCTATTTTATGAGGAAGATATTTGGCAATATTCCGAGCTACAATTACAATAAGAGTATTGATCAGCTGCATCGTTATTTCTTGCTGATGTAAATCATTGTTCACTGTTTCTCTCAGTAGAGCTTCCACTACAGGACGAATCAATGCTTTATCGCTTTGGTTTTTTAAGATGCAACCTGGTTTATGGTTTGCATTGTGAAGGATATATTCGAGACGACGTATAATATCCCCTGAAAATCCGTTTCTGCTGAGGTAAATGTTGCTGAAACGTAAAAAAAAGAATATAGAAGTTTCTTCAATATAGAATTTACTGCAGTCTTGAGGTGTAATTAAAAACATGTGGTTTTCTTTATAGCTGAAACTATGCTGGTTAATGCAGTGTTCGCCGTTGCCAGACAAGACAAAGATCAGTTCAAAAAAGTTCTTTTTTCCTCTTGTATCGGGAAAAACATCCAATGTCTCAAAATGAATGGTGTAGGGTTCGTAAAGAAGATTGTGTAATGTCATAATTGAAGGGTCTTGTGGCAAATTTATACACTATAAAAGCAAATTTATACTACATAAACGGCTTTCTTTGGTATAATTTTGTCACTCAAGTTCCTGTTTGAGGAAATAATATATTTAAAATTTTAACTCATGAATATTATGAAAACATTTAAAAGCTTAATTGTGTCTACAGCAGCCAGTCTGTTTTTTTTCGGCAGTTATGCACAAGGTACTTCCACCGTTTTGAAAAATGAGCGAAGAATAGCCAATAATTCTCTGGAAGTGGTAGCCAGATTCGATAAAACACGTCCCGGAAATGTGGCGGTGAGTGCTGATGGAAGGGTATTTGCGACGATTCATCCGCTTGGAGCTCCTAATGAACAGCTGGTCGAAATTATAAAAGGCAGAGCTGTCCCTTATCCTTCAGCTGACCTGCAGAAAAATGGAAAGGCAGCGAGTGCTGAAACTTTCGACACTCCGCTTGGAATAGTTGTCGACAAGAAAAACAATCTGTGGATGATTGATATGGGATTAGAGCTGGGCAGAACAAGGCTTTTCAGTTTTGATCTGAAGAAAAATCAAATTACAAATACAATTGAGTTTGACCAGATAATTGCGCCCAAAGGAAGCTTTATCCAGGATCTGGCCATTGATGAGTCAAGAGGATGGGTTTATTTGGCGGATATCTCAAATCCCGGAATAATTGCTTTTGATCTTTCTACCAAAACAGCAAGGCGTTTCAGCGGTGATAAGGCCCTGCAGTCAGAAGATGTGGATATGCTTATCGATGGAAAAGTGATCAACTTTGGCGGAAAACCAGCTAGGGTAGGGATTAATCCCATTACATTATCCGATGACAGAGAAACTATTTTCTTTGGTGCCATGAATGGCACTAAATGGTATCAGGTTCCAGCAAAATTATTCAGAGAAGGTGCAGATGATGAAACTATTGGTAAGTCCATTGTAAAATTTGGAGACAAGCCTGTCAGCGATGGAGTGGTTACAGATCAGCATGGCAATCACTATATTACAAATCTTGGAGGTTTTGGCATAAGTAAATTGGATGCTTCGGGTCACTTGCAGGACTATATAACCGACCGTAAATTAAACTGGCCGGATAATCTTGCGCTTTCAAAAGATGGCTATTTGTATATTTCGGTTAACCAGCTCTATACTACCCCTGCATTTACAGGCAGCTCAGACGCCGGCAAACCTCCCTATTTTATCTACCGAATTAAGTTATAATAGACAGGATTTTTTAATGATTATCCCGTCAATAAAAAGCCCCGATTACAGATTGGGGCTTTTGAATATCCATGAAACATTCCGATTTTGATTTTCGAAATTGATGTTCAAAATTTATTTTTAGTATAGATTTATTTAAAAACTCTAGAGATCATTTTTCCAATTTCAGCAAAGTCATCATGATTAGCTACAGATCGTTTTTCGAGTGCAGTTTCATTTAATGTTCTATATGGATAGATTAATAGGTAATTATTACTATTCAAATTTATATTAAGAAATTCAGGAACTTCTCTCATCTTTTCAAAGTACGATCTCATGCCTCTGTCAGCCATAAAAATGATAAGACCTTCATTTTCATTTATTGTTGCAGCGGCTGTCTGTGCCTGCTGCCATGAAGTAACAATATTGAATGTGGCTTCAATATTGTCTTTCTCACAGATTCGTCTTAAAATTCTGGCTGTGTTTTCATTAGTATAAAATATCATCTGTGCTCCAGAATTTTTGCAGATGTTCCAGACTCTGAGAAGTGAATGAAAAAATCCGGGTTCCTGCTCAGCATTTGCGGGTATAAGGACTGTATAACTTTTAATAGTTCCTATAGGCTGGGCTGCATGATACACAAGAATATTGCTTTGTTTATTCTGAAGATAACCTTTGTACAAATTATAAATAAAGGAGGATGAAAAACCTTTATCATTTTCAATGCCTATTACAAGATCGGAAATATACTGTTCTTTAATGACATTATTAATTCCGGAGACAGCATCAGAATCATGTCTGCTGATAGGGATAATTTTTGTATCAGCCGCAGCACCCATTTTGACGGCTGCATCTAAGAGAATTTCGGCATTTTTAGCAGAAGATTCGTTTTTGTCTTCACTGATGACATTTAGCGCATACATACTATTATGATGGGATTTGGTCTTGATTAGCAGCCCAAGGTTCACCATTTTTTCCACCGTACTTTCATGGTGGAGTGCCAGCAGAATTTTATCTTTTTCCTCGGTTTCACCTGAAACGGTATTTTCTTTTTCTTTTTCGGCAATACGCTGGGCAGATGCCATTGATACAAATGAAGATACAGTGCAGGAAATCAGGATCAGAAGTATGCTTCCGTTCAGCACGTGTTCGTTTAATAATCGTACAGGTTCACCCGCTTCATTTTCTGAAAGTATAATATTATAACCCACCATAACAGAAGCCAGTGTAGCGGCCGCAGAGGCAGCACTGAGACCGAATATTAATTTACCTTCGTCATCTGTAAAACGGAAAGTTTTCTGCGTTGCAACAGCGGCAAGATATTTTCCTCCAATTGATGCGCCAAGCATCACTGCAGCTACGCCGAGTGTTTCCCAGCTTTTAAAGAAGGCGTTAAAGTCTATCAGCATTCCCACGCTGATAAGAAAGAATGGAATGAATATAGCATTGCCGACAAATTCCACACGGTTCATCAAAGAGGAGGTATGGGGTATAAGCCTGTTGAGTGCCAGTCCTGCAAAAAAGGCACCGATAATAGCCTCAATGCCTGCCAGCTCAGCCATCAGCGCGGCCATATAAATCATAACAAGCACAAATATATACTGTGATATTTTATCCTGTACATTTTTAAAAAACCAGCGGGCTATTACAGGAAACAGCATCAGTACAATAACACCAAAAAGAATCATCGAGATGGAAAGTCTGATCCAGAAAGATGATCCTACGTCTCCCTGTGACATGCCGACTACCACGGCCAGAACTACTAAAGAAAGCACATCGGTTATCATCGTTCCTCCAACGGTGATATTTACAGCCAGATTTCGGGTGATGCCCAATGAACTTACCATTGGATATACAATGAGTGTGTGGGAAGAGAATAAACTGGCAAAAAGAACGCAGGTAAGCATGTTAAAGCCTAATATGTAATATCCTCCTGCCAGCCCCAGTAGAAAGGGTACAGCAAAAGTATAGATGGAAAAAGTGATGCTCTTCCATTTATTCTTTTTAAAATCACCCATGTTAATCTCTAATCCAGCCAAAAACATAATGTATAAGAGTCCTGTCGTGCCTGTTACTACAACACTGCTGTCTCTCGAGAGAATATGAAAACCATTTGGTCCCACTACAGCACCGGCAATTAACAGTCCTAAAAGATGCGGTACTTTAATTTTATTGAGCAGGAGCGGTATGCAGAGAATAATGATAAGTTCCAGAAGAAATTTTAAAAGCGGATCTTCAATAGGAAAGGTAATA
This sequence comes from Flavobacterium endoglycinae, assembly GCF_017352115.1. Taxonomy (NCBI): domain Bacteria; kingdom Pseudomonadati; phylum Bacteroidota; class Flavobacteriia; order Flavobacteriales; family Flavobacteriaceae; genus Flavobacterium; species Flavobacterium endoglycinae. Next base: position 1,087,614 of record NZ_CP071448.1, on the reverse strand, counting down.
TGCTGTATACTTAAAAACATAGATTATTTTTTTGGAGAAGGAGAAAGCTCAACGGAGAATTTTACAAGACAATCGTCCTGCCCTGAAAGTGACTGAGTGCCTTTAATTACTTTTTTGCTGAAATTATCCAATAGGGCAGTTGTCTTATTATTTCTTGCGGCAGTGCTGTCTGCTAAATATATATATAGTCTGGCTTTTCCATCCTTGTATTCAGCCCTGAATGTGCGTTTAAGTCTATTATTGTCCATAACATTGACAATCGGGCCTATACTGTCATTGGAAAAAATCCATTTTTCAGTGCGCTGATCGCCTATGACATAGGTTCCGCATGCAGATTCGCGACAGACCAGTTTACTATTCCAGCTTCCTGTGAGACTGTCCGGCCAGAATCTCTTAATAGAATCCGTACTTTCTTTTTTCGTCAAAAGAGCCAGCTCAAGGCTGTCGCGGAGCCTTAGAAGGTTTTTATAGTCTTCTTCCTTTGCCGAAAACTCTTTTTCCAGAAGTATTAGTTTTTGTTCCCTGGCTTCAAGATCGTTCTCTTTTGTGCCATTGCACGAAGCAAAAAGAACTATTATAAATACAGTTGCAGCGTTTAATATTTTCATAGTTTGATATTTACCTTTCAAGTTATGAAATTATACTGATATTAAAATAAGGATCGCTGCGTTAATGTTATATTTTAACATGTTTTTGCATTTTTTACATGTTCAGTTGCTAAGTTTATTAAAGCATATTTTCGTTATAGAATTCAGAAAAAAAAGGATTTTAAATTTGTAAAAAATACTTAAGAAAATTAAATTTTACAAGGACCTGCTTAAGCATACCCAGAAAAATATAAAAAGAGAAAAGACCCTATCTTTTAATGGGGTCTTTTCTCTCTGCATGATAATTTAATTTCTCTTAAGAATAAGTGAAATCTAAAATAAGTGAATGTGGATATTAGCGTAATCTCCCAACAAATATTAAACTACCGCCAAGAGCTTCAGAAACAGCTTCAAACTCAGCGGCTCCTTTTTGTTTTAAAAGGCTGAATTTACCATCAGGAGCTGTGATATTTCCATAATATTCCACTCCGTCAATTGTACCAACAGTATATACGGTACCATATTTTTCAAAAGAAGTAAATGGCTCAACTTTTAATGTTTTTAAATCTACAAGAGCAAATTTTGTTGGAGCATTGTACCAATCAGCTGGTTTTGCAGGCGGCGTAAATGTATTATCCAGATACTGTGCAAGGGCTTTACCTCCGTTAATGTAAGCTACTACGTTTACCGAATGCGCATTTAAAGGAGTTTTTAAGTCTACAAAGAAGTTTGGATCAAATGTCCCGTCAGGATTAACTTTTAATAATGCTCCTGCTGGCGGAGCTCCAGTAACTGTGCTGTAATCTAATGAAAGTGATGTAGCACGTGAAGGTCTGTAGTACAGAGTTCCATCATCACCTTTAGCAAATGTATCATATCCCATTGACATACGAGTATCTTTAACATAAGTAACTACTTTTGAGGCAATATCAAAAACGGCGATCTGAGCATATTGTGGAAACTTGTTATAATCAGTAGGAGTTGCAGCGACCGGTAGAATAATTTTTTTAGCTGAAGTAACATAACTCATATAAGTTGATGTTTTAACAGCAGCATCGTTACTTAACGGCAGCGGAGTTACTGTGATAGTTTCTGTAATACTCATAGTCGTTGGATTGAACTTGATAATTTTTCCATCATTTAAAGCGAAAAAATAAGCTTCTGTTTCAGACACAAAAGCAGGAGGTCCAAAAGTACCGCTGACACCAGTTCCTGCAAGACTTAGAGCATCTGAAGCCGAAATTTTCATTTCGTTGCTTACATTATATCTTGTTAATGTTGAAGCTGTACCATTCCAAACATACGGATGTTCGCCATAAGAATAGATTGTAGCTCCGGGACCAATCTCTGTCATTGTTTTATAGTCAAGAGTTGAAGGGAATTTATCATATGCTCCTAAATAAAAAACTCTTCCTGATGGAGTATTTACACGAACAGATGCAATAACGGCAGGATTATTACCCTGACCTTCGTCATCTGTCTTATTATCATCTGAACTGCATGATGTTAATGCGAATAGTGAACACATTAGAGCTAATGCCGCATTTTTTATAAAAAATCGATTTGTTTTCATATTTACTGGTTATATAATTAATTAAAATTGTGTTACTAATTTGATATTAAAAGATCTTCCCGGTTTTTGAACACCAAAGAAGTCATAATTTTTTTCATTGCTTAAATTTTGAATTTCTGCGGTTAAAGCATATTTAATCCCATTTATATTGCTGTGATAGGTGGTTCCAAAATCAAAAGTCTGCTGGCTCGGAATAACAAATGGATTTACAGAAGCACTTTCCCAGCTTCTAAAAAACTCATAGACATATCTTGCGTCAAGGAAAAGGGATAATTTATCTGATTTTCCGATGAGGTTGAAGAATGAATAATTGACGCCTCCGTTAGCAAAAAAATAAGGCTGATTAGGAACTCTGTCGCCTTTATAAGCGGCAAATATTCCTTCGTTCGAATCGTTATAAAAATGCTGATACGTACTGTTTGCGTGAAATGAAAGTCGGTCATTTTTAGAAGTCCAATTTCCGGCCAATTCAATTCCTTTAGAAGTAGCAGCAAATACGTTTTGATAGATATTATTTCGGTCAAGAGCTGGAACAAATAAGATTTGATTGTCTATTTTTCTTAAAAAGAGATTCGTCTGAACCTGCCAGGAGCTCTTTTCATAATTTTCTTTAGACTTGAAGAAAAGTTCAAAATTAACGTTGTGGCTGCGTTCCGGCTTTAAGTTTAGGTTGCCTTGTATAAATTGTCCGTCTCCAAATAACTCGTCTGTTTGTGGTAAACGTGTAGCGTATTCATATGTTAATCTCGTGGCAAATTGTTCATTAAATTTAAAGCGAAATCCGTCTCCAAAACCAAAATAGTTTACGCTTCGGTCTTCTTTTATTACCGAATTATTGGAAGGTATTTTTTCTTCGGAATTGATTTTCTGTAGATAATTTTTAACAAAGAAGAGATTCTCTAATTTTTCATTAAATGCATTTATTTTAAAATCTGCACCATTAACCCATGTAAATAAATCTCTTACAGCGCTCGCCGGATCATAACCAGTAATAAGTCTGTCGTCTCCAGTTTGGTTGGAGTAGGTAGGCGCCGAAGTAAAACTCACAGCGTATTGATCACTGATTTTCCATGAAGCTTTTAGGCGAGCAAAAACATCATTATTCCACGTATACGTATCACTTGGACCAGTAGATTCCGAAATCTCCCCGCTGACATTTCCGGCAGAATCTTCAATACGTTGACCGTACCAATTGTAAACGTAATCAGATACATCTTTAAATTGGCGTTCTCTGTAATTATATCCCGAAGTAAAATCTAAATTAAAATTTTCACCAAAATCATTGCGATAGGTAAGGACAGTTCCAGCTGCTTTTCGGTAGGTCATAACCTCTCCGTAAGGAACTCCAACCATTAATTGATTGTGCTGAATTTCTTTTGTGTAATCGGTATAAAAACCTTCGATGCTTAATTCTTTTGCCCAGATTCTGTCTTTAACACCTGTTATTAACTGCAATCCGTATCCTTTGTAGGCATCATGAAATCGGCGTACCGTTACTTTTTTGATCTTTCCGGCATCATCCGGAACATCAACATCTACTTTATAGTTGTTTTGAGAGGTGTCGTAAAATCCGTTTCCTTTTATAAAAAATCCAGTCTTTTCATTGTAATTACTAAGTATCAATGATGTTCTATAGGTTCCAAAAGATCCTGCCTGAGCCGAAAAAGAACCGCTAAAACCAGATTTTATTTTTGGAGTAATTAAATTGACAGCTCCGCCAAGTGCATCTGCTCCAAATTCGATAGGAACAACACCTTTATAAACTTCAACACGGTCAATTAAATTTACGGGAACTGTTGAAATCCCGAAAGTGTAACCGTGATATTCCAAAGGAATTCCCTCAAGGAAAAATCGGATTTGATTTCCTGTGAGTCCATTCATCGAAAAATTTGTTCTTGAGCCTAAACCTCCTGTACGTCTAACATTAATACCCTGAGTTTGGGCAAGCACTTCGCCTAAATCAGCAGTTTTAAACTTAGCTTCCTTCATTTCTATTACAGAAACGGCTTGCGCTGTTTCCTCTTTTTTTCTTTTTTCAGATACACCTTTTACCACTACGTCATTTAATTTTTCTGCCTCTTTTGATGTATTATGAACTTTTTCTAAAGTTGTAGTAACCGAATTATTTTGCGAATTTTCTAAAACAATTGTCTGCTTCCTTGAAATATATCCCTCTAAACTCACTTCTATAGTATAGCTTCCTTTTGCGAGATTCTCTATTTGATAAAATCCGTCAGCATTTGTTGCTGCATTTATCGGTGTACCTAATAGCTGAATGTTAACACCGCTTAACGGGTTGCCGTATTCATCATTTACTTTACCAGTGATTGTGTTTTGCGCGATTAAAAATGTCGACGAGAGAATAAAAAGCAATACTAATTTGAACCTCATGAAATATACTTATAATTAAGAAATTATTCTTATTTAGAATAAATAAAAATTTAAAAGTATGAAATTATCTATTAATAATATCCTAATCGGAAAACAAAAAATGTAAATTTTTAATTTAAAACTTCTACAGCCTTTGATTTCTGGCTTTTTTTTCTCAATAAATCTAAAAGAATCTGCAATGAAAAAGTCAATATGATATACATTCCTATAAGCGCCAGTACAGTTGTTATTCCATTTTCTCTAAAACCGAAAATACCTTTTCCCCAAGAAATCAATATCCATTGTGTCATATACATAGAAGTCAGGTTCTTGCTGCAATATTTTAAAAGTTTAATGAATTTGTTTTCTTTGACATTTATAGATATTTTAAAAATTACCCATAGAAAAATTAAAGTCCATCCTGCGAAATAAAGCACTCCGCCCGGACCCATGTGGTAAAAACCGTTGTAATTGTAATCTCCGTAAATAAAAACAAGTGGTGCGCCTAATGCAGCGAAGGGAATGCCGATATACAGCATATTTTTGAACAACTGCGGTCTGTTATAATTAAGTTCCTGATACCATTTTCCAAAAAACATTCCGATGATAATAAAAGACATCCAGGGAAAAACAGGAAAATAAACATAAGCCGGAAAATCATTATTGAAAAGAAGATCAAAAACATAATTAACAACAGGAATATCAATATTAATACCGCTGACTTCTCTGGAAACTAACGCGACTAATAAGCCAATAGCTAAAATTCCGTATTTATTGGTAACGTATTTTCTAATAAAACCAACGAAAAGCAAAGACATTCCTGCCAATTGAAGAATATCACCCAATAGCATTAAATACAAATACTGCTGTTCGATTGGTGCATGCCAGCCGTATCGCTGTATAAAATTATGGGGCGCAAAACCAAAGATTACCGGAAAAATAAATTTTAAGAAATTCATAGAAAGGGCTGCTCCCAAAAGCATTCCGCCTCGCGTTATGGAACTTTTAAGGCTTTGATGACGTGAGGTCATAAATGTTATTCCCATGCAGATTAGGAAAATAGAGGTTCCTCTGCCCAGAAAAACAATAAAAAGGCCAATAGCACTTTCTGACTGTGATTTGACATCTGCAAATGTAAGCAGTGTATGTATAATGATCATTCCTATAACACTCATTCCTTTTATTAAATCCAGTGCTGGGATTCTTTTACTTTGCTGTTCCATGGTTTTGTTTTTATTTTAGGTTTATATAACCTAATTGTTAGTTAGATACTTTTTAAGTGAAATTATTTTTTAACACATAGAAACATAGTTTTTTAACTTAAAAAAGGTGTTTCACTAGTTTAAATTCACAAGTTTTATCTCTATGTGGAAAAATGTTTCTTCGATACTCTTTTTCGATGTAAGCCCTATAGCTATTGGACTATGTCTCTATGTGTTAAAATATTTGTGTGTTTTAATTTCACCAATGGATTATTAAATATTAAAAATTACCCGACAACTGTTTTGGCAGCTGCAAATGAATTTTCGTTTTCGTTGATGTATTTGTTTATAGCCGGATAATCGACTTTACCGTTGACAGTGAGGGGTACTTCATCGAAATAATAGTTTTTTATAGAACTGGCATGTAATCCCAGTTTTTCTTTTATTACCTGTGTTATGGTTTCACGCTGCAAAGAAGGATCCTGATGTATCACACCAATATATTTGTCCTGAACGCTTATACAGATAAAGGTTTGTCCGCCCAATTGATTTTTAAGTAAAACCTCTACTTCATCAAGGTTTAAGCGGACACCAAATAATTTCATGATGCGTTTAATACGTCCTTTAATGTGATAGTAGCCCAATTCATCTTTTTCCGCCAGATCGCCGGTATACAATTTGTCAGTATGATCGTAATGCTGTAGATCGAAAATGTTGTTGGCATAACCTCCGGAAACATTAGGGCCGTAATAAATAAGTTCTCCTGTGTTTTCATCAATTTCAAATCTTCCATTTTTCACCGGAAATCCAATTGATGTTCCTTTGGTCTTAAAATCGTTTGGCGGTAAAAAAGCCATTCTGCCGCTGGCTTCCGTTTGTCCATATTGAGCAAAAAACTGTTTGTTGTAAATGTGGGTATAATTTGAAATGACGTTTGCCAGTTCCTGATTCAGCATTCCTCCCGTATGGGTGAAATAACGAACAGAAGGCGTGTCTTTTTTGAAGAAACCAAAACGCTGCAGTAACTCGTAAAAATAAGGAACACCACTTAAGGTCGAATAGCCGTATTCGGCAAGATCTGACCAGAATTCTTTTTGAAGCACATCTCTCTCAGTACAGACAATTGTTTTTGCTTTTATGCAGTTTGTTGTAAAAATCGAAAAACCATACACAAAATTAATGGGCACATTTAACGGAACAATATCGTGTTCCGTTATTGGCATGTACTCCATGATCGATAAAGCATTCTGTACCAGATTATCATCTGAGATCTTAACAAATTTAGGCGACCCTGTGGTTCCGGATGTACTCATTAAAAGTTTAACGTCACCATGAATAGGGTAAAGGCGAATTTCGTTTCTTTTAAAAACGGAAATGTCTTTAGAAACCTGCTTTATATCATATTCTTCAACAACCGTTCTAGACGGATCGAAGATATAAGCTGGTTTGTATTCCTTTTCCAGGTTTTGTTTAAACTCAGGATGCAGCCCCGAATTAAGCAGCGCCACTGTGTACTTTTTTTGATAAAAATTCAAAAACGCTTCAATTGCCGGCAGCTGATTGTCATTGTAAATGAAAACCACGGCACGCAGATCTTCAATATCTAAAGATTTGTGTATATCGTTAAACGTTTTAACAACCTTGGTGTCTGCATCTATAAAATTTAATTTTTTATTTTTTTGAATTAAATCATAAAGTCCCATACTTTTTTCTTTTGAATTATTGGATTTCTACTCCGTTTTTCTTCAATATTGCTTTTATTTTATCGATGTTTCCCATTTCCAGAATATCTTCCATAGAAATAGAAACATTATAAAAACGTTCTAGTTCCTCTACTAAAAGCAAATGGCTCATAGAATCCCATTCGACAATTCCCTGATATTCTAAATCTGGTGTAATTGATTCTACAGGGATTTCGAATGCAGTGGCAAAAACTTGATGTAATTCTTGTGTTGTACTCATAATGATTTTATTTTTTAATTTGTTTATGTTATTTGTTTTAACGTGTTGGTTTTAATTGTTTTAAATGCATAGAAACATAGATTTTTATTTTATAAAAGGATAATTGAAAGAAACCAGTTTCTCGCACATATCTATGTGAATTAAGTAAAGTGAAACGCCTTTTCTCAAGTCAAAAAAACTATGTTTCTATGTGTTAAAAATTTATACTATCTATTTTTAAACCTTAGTTAACTTCCATTTTCCTGTTCTGAATATTGTAATACAGCCAAAAGCCAATATAAGCTCTGAAAGTAATATCGCGGCAAAAATGCCTTTTGGACCAAATCCCAATGCAACTCCAAAGACATAGGAAAGCGGTATTTGTATCACGTAAAACATAAGGATGTAAAGCAGGGTAACAATCATAACTTTTCCAGCGGCATTAAGCGCTCTGGAAATAACCATTGTGTAGCCCAGCAATACGTAAGCCATGGAAATAATGTGAATGTAGGTTGTGCTGTTATCGACTACTTCCGGCACGTCAGAAAAGATTCTCACCACAGGATCGGCCATAAAAATCCATCCAATTGCCACTGTAATCAAAAAGCACATATTAATCATTCCGGCTCTCCAGACTGATTTTTCGGCTCTTTCGGGCTGTTGGGCACCCAGATTTTGTCCGGTTAAAATTCCGGCAGCATTTCCAATTCCCCAAGCCGGAGTAGTCACTATTGAAGCAACACGCTGTGCTATAATGTAACCTGCCAGAGCATTGCCTCCAAAATGAGAAACAATTTTGATCATAAACAGCCAGCTCGATGCAGGAATCAAATATTGCAGCATACCTCCAAAAGTAAGTTTCATTACTTTTTGGAAAGTCTCACGGTGAATTGCCAGCTGTTCTTTTCCAATTTGAATAATGGTCGTTCCTTTAATCAAATGAAAAGCCTGATAACAGACTCCGATAAAACGGGCCACAGCAGTAGCGATACCAACTCCCAATAGTCCGTAGGCAGGTATTGGTCCCCATCCAAAAATAAGAAGCGGGCACAAGAGTATGTTTAAAGCATTTGAAAGCCAGAGCGTTCGCATTGCCATAGAGGCATAACCGGCACCGCGAAGAATACCGTTTAACGCAATGCGGATAATAATAAAGCCGCAGCTGGCAAACATTACCTTGGCATACAAACTGCCTTGTTCTATAACTGCCGGAGAAAGTCCTACTAGTCCAAGTATTTCATTACTCCATATAAAACATATCAAGCTTATTAAAATACCGCTGATAACGCTTATGTTTATTACCTGTCCGGCTGTGATGCTTGCGTCCTTAAAATTCTGCTCACCAACGCGTCTGGCAATTAAAGTCGAAGCCGCAATGCTTAAACCAATTGAAACCGAATACGAAAAGCTGATAACAGATTCTGTAGAACCGACAATAGAAACTGCTGCTGCACCAAGTTTGCTCACAAAAAACAAACTGGCACAAACAAAAACAGATTCCATTACGAGTTCTAAAACCATAGGAACGGCAAGCAATACAATGGCACGATTAATACTGCCCGAAGTGAATTTTTTCTCTCGTCCTAATACTGCGGTAAGAAACAAATCAGTATAGGACTGAAGTCTTAATACAACTACTTTCATGATTGGTGCTGTATTGTTTCGCTGATCTCTGTAAACTCGTTCATTTCATACTGTCTGATTACATAAAGCGGATTTGGAAGTTTGCTTCCTTTTTTCGGCACTGCAAAACCAGTTTGTTCAGCATATCCATTATTTAGCAGTTTCAGACTGTTGATATAGAACCGCTTAAACTCCGGTTCAAAAAGATTGTACTTTTCAAAACGGTCTGTCAGATGCGGATTTGCCTGCTGATATTCTTCAATTGATCCTATAACCGTTTTCCAAAACAGATGTTCATCATAATCCATGTGCGTATGCAGAATATCAGACAGATATCTAAAAAAGGCATCAAAAACACCAATCAAAATAAATAAAGGCGTATTCTCTTTATTAGAAGATTGAATAAGTCCGTCTTTGAGATCATCCGGTAATTTTGATTTGGCTTCTTCTGTCAAAACAATATCGTCAACAAAATCTTTTATGATGATACGCTGTGGCACTCCATTTTTCATAACCAAAATAATATTTTCGCCATGCGGAGTTACACATAAAGAGTGCTGATAATAAATATGAAGCAAAGGTTTTAAATAAGCTTCTAAATATTGCTCCAGCCAGTTTTGGATACTTAGTCCAGAGACATTTATCAATTCCTGCAGAAAAGGACGTTCGTTGTCATCAATATATAAAAGAGAAGCCATCGTCATTAGGTTTTCTTCATGTTTGCGGTATTTCTCTGCACTTTCTCTCCATAAGGCACCTAACATTTCGCGATAATGATACGGACTGTCAGCTATAGAATTGTACTGCGGATGACGATAAGAAACCGTTGCAACTTCGCCTAAAAGCACGACTTCTTTTTCCTCAAAATAAGGATCTTTATCCAGCATCTCTTTTACCCATTTTGTCACTCTGGGCGCAATATCCATTTGTTTTGGAGAGAGTCCGCGGATATTTCCTGTACTCAAAATAGAGATGGCTGTTTTTACATAATGTTTGGAAGGATGGCTTAAATTGAAAAAAGTCCGAATGCTTTGCTGAGGCGAATATACATCGTCGTTTTTGCCCAAAATCACTAAATATTGGTGCGCCAGATCCTGATGAAACTGCAATAAGATTTTATTATTTAACTGCCAAGGATGCACGGGAATAAAAACGTAATCTTCAACCACAAGATTTAAATTACGCAGCTTTTCCTGAAATCTGTTGTAAACTTCATGACCTAATTCTTCGGCATAAAAATCATTAAAATTGATCGTTTCCAAAGCGTTAAATGAAGCTCTTTTTGTATGTGCAGCAAGCCAGTATAAATCGGTATTCTTATTGGCTTCGGGAGCGTAATTGTGATACTCGCTGTTGTTGAAACCAACACGTCCTTTATTAGCAATAACCCACGGATGACCTTCCATCTGGTGTTCGATAGTCTGATAATCCGCTTTTGTTAAATCAGCAGCACTTAACTTTTCGCGGGTATACAAATGTGCATCTGCATATAATGTATTGAGAAGTTCTTCGGTATATTTCGCCAGTGTAAAAGAATCTATGCCAAAAGTTTTTTGCAATTCCATAAAAAGACAAAGAACATCTTTTGCAGGCTCCGCTATTCCGTTTTCCCATCTCTGGATGCTTTCTTTTTCAACATGCCAATATTCTAAAAGTCTTGGATAAGCAGAAAAAGTGTAGTAAACCTCAGGAAGATCCGTTGTGAGTTTAAAATGTTTAACACCATCTTTACCGCCTGTAATTGTAGGTTTGGCAACATCTTCATGCATTAATTCGGCTAAACTCTTTGCCAGCAGATTAAGATTTACCTTTTCCCAAACTTGAGCAGTAAAAACTTCTATGTGTGGTATTGTTTCTATATTCATTTTAGAGGTGTGTTAAAGACTAATTTCTTCTGCTTTTTCTGTTGCAATATGTGAAAGGTCAAAATCCTGAAAAGCAATTCTCTTTTCTAATTTGTATACTTCACGTTTCGCCACTTCGTTAATGATATAGGAATTACGATATGCACCCATACCCAAATCAGATGAAATGTAGCTGTGTGTATGGATTTCTGCGTTTTGTACAAAAATTTCACTGCCGTTATTGTCTATGGTATAGTTTCTTTTTACATCGTAACTGCCAGTCGAAGTTCTGCTGATGCGGTGCTGTATGTCTTTAAGAAATTGAGGTTCCTGATAGTGATATCCGGTTCCTAAAATCACATAGTCGGCATGGTCTGTAAACTTTTTGCGCTGTTCTACCTGTTCCAGATGCAATTCGTAATTATTGTGAATTCCAGCCGTTATATCATCCAATTGAATGTTCGGTCTTATTTTTACGCCAATGTCTTCATTGTCTACGCTGAGTGCATACATATAATCATAAATCTCATTTAGTAAATCAAAGTTGACTCCTTTAAATTGTGATTTCTGACGGTCCAGCATGACTTTTCGATCTGAAGATGACATTTGATGGAAATAATCGATATAATCCGGCGATGTATGTTCTAAAACAAGCTTAGAATATTCCATAGCAAAAAAGCGGTCAGGACGGGAATACCAATTTAATTTTAAGTTTTTAGGTCTGTTTTGAAGCAGATCAAAAAATACTTCGGCAGCACTTTGTCCGGAACCAATTACAGTTACAGTGTCCTGTTCTAATATTTCTTCTTTTCTAAAAAGATAGCTTGATGTATGACAGACTTTTTCCATCTCATTTAAATCGACGAAATCAGGAAGTATAGGCACAGTACCTGTTCCTAATACTAATTTTTCACTGTAGTAGATTTTAGTCTGATCCTGATCTTTGTGAAAAACATGTATTTCATAAATACCGTCTTTATAATAAATTTCTCTTACGCTGGATGAAAAACGGCAGTTTTGCAATTGTTTAATGACCCATTGGCAGTATAAATTATACTCTTTACGCAGTACGAAGAAATTTTCGCGGATAAAGAATTTATATAAACGATCTGTCTTTTTAAGGAAATTTAAAAAACTAAACTTGCTTGTAGGATCAGCCATGGAGACACAATCACATAAAAATGGAGTCTGCAGCGTAACATGGTCAAAAAGCAGACCCGGATGCCAGTTGAATTGCTCTCTTTGGTCAAAAAAAAGTGATGAAACGTCATCAACCGGTTCTAACAAAGCGGCTAAACCTAAATTAAAAGGTCCAATACCGATGCCTATTAATGAATATACTTTACGATCTTCCATATTATTGGTTTATAAGATTATGTTCTGCTTCTGAGTTTATGTTAATGTCTTTATTCTGAGGGAATTTTTCCCAATACCATTCGCGATAGCAGAAATTAAGATTTGAGGTTTTATGCGGCATTTCGATCACTTTATCGATTTTAAAGCCATGAAAAGCTTTGTTCATCATCGAAGCTCTGGAATCAACAGAACCTTCACCAACCATTCTGCCCGTTTCAGATTGAGCGAATACATAATCGATCATACATTGTGTTGATGGAGAAACATATTTTTGCTTCGGATCTGTCGGTGCAATAAATTGATGCGTTCCATAATCCGTAGGCAGCACATCATAATAATCACCCAATACATCGCGGGTAGGCCAGTAGACTTCAATATTAAAAGTCGGTTCTCCGTTAGCCATTCCTATGTAGCTGTACAAGCCGTCACCCGGAAGCAGCGTTCTGTAATATGTTTCCAATTCGCGTAAAGGCCAGTCCATTTTCCAGTTGGCTTTGGCATGGTCACGATGAAACCATTCATGCAGCATTTCTAAGTCATTTTCTAAATCAAGAGGACGCAGACTAATCGTCACATCTTCTTTAGGGAAATAACGGTTGTAAACCAATTCTTTTCCTTTTGGATTTATCAATTGCTCAGAGAAAAAGCGTTTGTGTAAAACATTAGGGAAGTTGATACGCGTAACACCGGCAGGATTACCGCCGCAGTCAATATCATTTAGTGCAGTCAGTAAATTGCCTTTAACTTTCCAATATCTGCTTTCGAGAATAAAGGTAACCAGACCGCTTTTGTCTTGTTTTTGTAAATCTTCTAAAGTGTCATATAAAATGTTTAGGAGATTTTTTTCATCTGCAAGCTCGCTGGTGCCGAAAGTATTTACAACGGCCAGTATATTGCCAACCCAGAAATAATGAAGCAATAAATTGTATAAACGATCGTCTGGGATAAACATTTTTCCATTTTCTGCTAAACCGGGTACGATTTCATTTAGCTGTTCTTCAAAAGGTTTTCTGAATAAAAAACTTTGATTATCACGGAAAAATAGTTTTTCAGGCATGAACCCTGCATCCAATTGTACAAGTGTATTTTGCTGATGCCATTCGCAGAACATTCCCTGCTCATTGAACATTTTTACTACACCGCCAACTATAATGTCTATATATTTTTTGAACCAAAGTTCACTGGTTTTTTCCAGAGATAATCCAGTTTGCTCTGAAGCTTTTTCAATGACGTTGTACATTCTTGAAGGATTTCCCAATACGCTGTCCTGACATAAAGAAGCCAATAAACAAACATTGTTTTCCTTTTCGCCTGCAGCAATTTTAAATGGATTGTAACGCACACTGGTAGAAAAACTGTCGAGTACATTTCCATTATAAGATACTGATATAAAGCCCGGATCGCAGATCAGTTCAATCTCTGGATACGATTTCCTTACATTGTCTCCCCAGACTGTCTGCATTAAGCGCGATACTTCATAACCTCTGTAAAGTTCATGATAATGATTAATGCGTTCTGCTCCAGTAATTTTTACATGAAGAGAAAACTTATACATATAATCGCTTTCTTCATTATATACTGTTCTTACCGATGAGGTTGCTGTAAATTCTTTTCCAAATTCACCTAAATCGATAAGCAGGTTTTCTTTTACCAGAGTATCAAATACAGTTTGGGATTTAAAATGAGAAGCTTCCCACGGATGAACCGGAATCACTTTCCAATCAGGATATTGCTCCAGTAAATCGTGTAGTTTTTTATCGCTGCTGTTTGCTTCTAATACTGTTTTTTTTGCAAAATCAGAAGGAAGAATAGCATCTACAGATTTTTCGATAACCAGATCAGGATGTATTAAAAAATAATACAACTGGAAATGACCGCCAGTTTCAGGAGCATATTTTAAAACTTCTGATTCTGTAAATCCTTCACGACCTTTGGTAAGTGGATGAAGTAAATGACCTGCCGGAAATAATTGTTCGGCTTCGATAAACGTCATTTCCGGTTTATTAAACTGCTGTCCCGAAGTTTGAAAATGTTCTAAGAACTGCGCTATTTTCTCGGTACTCAGCTGCATTCTCTTTTTTACATTTTTAGAATCTGCAAGCGGATACTGCTGTCTTACATGAGCTGTAATTAATTCTAATAAACGGTCAGCATCTATTTCTTTTATGGTTTCACTCGTAAGATCGCGTTCCATTACCGGAAAGTCATACAAATGTCTGAAGGTTTCAGATCTGTAACGTATTGGTGCATAGACTTCAACCTGATCAACTGGAAAGTCCAGTTTTAGATGAAGTTTATGATTGTGCTTTGACATGTACGATTTAAGTACAGGATCGTATTTAGGCACTCCTTCATAAAAACTACTGTTGCCTAGTTCACGCACACAGCAGTTAAGTAAAATGGTAAACGTTATATTGACTGCTTCCTGAGCAATCTCTTTAGGAGAAGATGTATTCATTTCCGTGTTTTTTTATAATTGAAAGCATGTTATTGATATGTGCGATAGTGGTTAAAGGGTTCAAAATGGTGAACTTCAGGTAGAAAATGCCATTTACTTTTGTGCTTGCCACTAAGACTTCACCATTAAAAAACATTTTCTTTTTAATGTGTAAGTTCATTTTACAAGTATCTCCAGGCCAGCCGTCTAGTTTATATCTAAAAACCAAAACACTTAAATCTGAATCGGTTAAAAGCTCAAAATCGTTAGCGTTTTCTAGTATTTCAGCTGTTTGTTTGGTAGTTTCTATAATGGTATCCGTGTACTGACCCAGTTTAGTTCTGCCCATATAACGTAGTGTGCACCATAGTTTTAAAGCATCAAAACGGCGTGTGCTCTGCACCAGAGATTTGTTAATTTGTGCCGGAAGTTCATCATAATCCTGCTCTTTCGGATTTAAATAATCAGCATGATGTTTTATAATGTGAAGATGCTGTTTGTTTCTTACCATAAAAGCACTGCTGCAAATAGGCTGAAAGAAAGATTTATGATAATCAATTGTAACAGAATCAGCTTGTTCGATGCCGTTTAACAGATGTTTATATTTATCTGTCAGCAATAATCCGCAACCGTAAGCTGCATCAACATGCATCCATAATTCATGTTCTCTTGCCAGAACTGAAATTTCAGATAATGGATCTATATTACCGAAATCTGTTGTACCCGCTGTGGCCACAATAGCAATCGGAATGTTGCCTTTTTCTTTTTCTTCAATAATAGCCTGTTTTAATTTCTCGGCATCCATTCTGTAACGGCTGTCTGTAACCACTTGAACAATAGATTGTTCGCCAAGACCCAGAATTGAAGCATTTTTTTGGTTGCTGAAATGAGATTTCTCTGAAACAAAAATTCTGAACTTACTTGAATCGGGAGGACAGCCATTTAATTTGATATTCCAGTTCAGATATTTTAAAGCAAAATAATCCCTTGCCAAAAGAAGTCCCATAAGGTTACTTTGAGAGCCTCCTCCTGTAAAAATACCATCACAATCTGTGCTGTATCCAATTTGTTCACCCGTCCAGGCAATCAGTTTTCTTTCTATAAATGTTCCTCCTGCGCTTTGGTCATATGTATCCTGAGATGAGTTAATAGCACTTATCAATACATCAGCAGCTAAAGCGGGAATCACAACAGGACAGTTTAAATGGGCTATATATTCTGGTAAATGGTAAGCAGTTGCGTGATTGACATAAATTTCATCTATCTCATCCCAAAGGCTTTCATAATCCTGAACCGGCTGATCTAAGTTTACAGCTTCGACTTTATTTCTGATTTCATCAGGTTTAATACCGCTGAAAGGAGTTTTTGTGTTTTCAAGAAAACCAGCTACACGTTTTTGTACTAACTCTATTGCATTGGCATATTCTGCTCCTGAATTTTCATGAAAAATATCCTGGTAAAAATCGTCAGTGGAGCTTTTAACAAAGACATCCGGGGCATTGTCTAATAGGTTTTGCATAATGATAAATTTTAGAATTGAGATTATTGGTGATACGTTACTTTGTTAGAAATCGGGGTTCTCTTTTTTTTGGAAGGTTCAAGATCCTCAGGATAATAGCCTACATAAATTAAACCGAGAGACTGCTCGTTTTCGGCCAGACCAAATTGCTTTAAGTAATCAACTGCACCTGCTGAGGTACTCCAATAACTGCCAATATCGTGGGCAGTGCAGGAGAGGGCTATGTTCTGAACAGCAGAGGAAACGGCGGCGACTTCTTCCCATTCGGGCAGATTAATTTTGGTATTGCGAACCATTATTACACCAATAACACAAGCCGAATTAAGCGGATATTCTTTCAGCAGATTATACTTTTCAAAAGCTTCTTCGGTAGCAAACTTTTCAAAATAAAAGTCTTTGTAATAATCCGCCAGAAAAGAGCCAAGCTGTTTTAAGTAACCATCCTTAAAAACGATAAATCGCCATGGCTCCGTCATTTTATGCGTAGGTGCATAAGTCGCGTTTGTCAAGATTTCATTTAATAATTCGTCGGGTATGTTTTGCTTTATGAATTCATCAGCATAAACACTCCGCCTTGTTCGAATGATTTTTGAAATATTGTGTCTATCTGTAAAATCGGACACCTTGATTTTACTAGGTTTAGTGCTAATATTCATATTTTTTTAATAAATTTTTTAAGAAAATTCTTTTTTTTATTTGTGAAAATAAATACATTTGTAAGTAGATTTTATTTAGAATGAATAAAAACAGTAGGAGCAAATGTAGAAATTAATCTTTATAAAAAAAATAAAACAGAAAAAAATTATACGAAATTCTCTACATTATCTTAATGTTATGGAATGATGTTTTATTTGTATATAGGTTATTCTTAGTAGTTTGTGTTTTTTATTTGTCCCAATTATTGTTAACTATTAAATAAACTAAAAAAATGAAATCACAATCATTAATTGAAGATGAAATACTGGTAAAAGAGAACTATGGTTATCAAATTCCTACAAGCCCGCTGATAGTAGAGGTTACGCCTCAGGAAAGAAACATTTTATCTAATGTAGGAACCCTTCTCGAGAAGGCATTTAAAAGCTATGAAAATCCAGATTATATTGAGGCACTTCATCTTTATTCTTTCCAGCTTCTTCCAGAAAGAATCGCCAGAATCCTAAGCCGTTTTGGAACAGATTTCTCAGCAGACCAGTACGGAGCCATTATTTTTAGAGGTCTTCTGGAAGTTGATCAGGACCATCTAGGGCCGACACCTGCTAACTGGCAGAGCGCAGATTATTCAAAACTGAATAAATACGGTTTTATTTGTTCATTACTGCATGGCGCAGTTCCTTCTAAACCTGTTCAGTATTATGCGCAGCGAAAAGGAGGAGGAATTCTGCACGCTGTTATCCCAGATGAAAAAATGGCGGGTACCCAGACAGGTTCTGGTTCAAAAACTAATTTATATGTTCATACTGAAGATGCATTTTTACTGCACCAGGCTGATTTTTTAAGCTTTCTTTATCTGCGTAATGAAGAAAGAGTTCCTTCTACACTTTACTCTGTACGATCACACGGAAAGGTAAATAAAATAATGGAAAAACTTTTCGATCCTATTTATCAGTGCCCTAAAGATGCTAACTATCAGGATGAAATTAATGATGGTCCGCTGGCTTCTGTTTTATATGGAAATAAAGACCTGCCTTTTATTAGATTTGATGCCGCAGAGCAGATATTTAATGAAAAAGCAGGGCAGACACCGGAAGCTCTTTACAATTTAACCGAATTCTGGAATGAAGCCAAAGAGTTGATTAACAGTGATTACATTCCGGATTCAGGAGACGTTATATTTGTCAATAATCACTTGTGTGCCCATGGAAGAAGTGCTTTTACAGCAGGTCAGAGAGAAGAAAATGGAATAATTGTTCCGTGTGAAAGAAGACAAATGCTCAGAATGATGAGTAAAACAAGTTTAATTCATATAAGATCGATGACCCACACCGATGATCCGTATTTTGTTATGGAGGAACATCTGGGAAAAGTTTTTGGTCAAGATTAGTTCATGAGGCTGATTTTAAGAGATGTCAAATCATTTATTATAGTGTCATCACATAAAAATTAAAACAGCCGTAAGGCTGTTTTTCTTTTCTATCGTACTTGGAATAACCTTTATCTTAAGAATTTTTAAGTAATCGAAAAATGAATAAAAGTCATGGCCATCTATAGTCTATTATCCTATAAGCAGCACATTTCAAACGAAAGTTACTTTATGCAACTTAAGCTTCAGAGAAATCTCGAGCTTTTTTTGTTTAGACTATTCTTTAATAACTGTGTGTTTACGAGCAGTAAAACAATCAGAATCAAAGTTTTTTCATAATTTCGTCTTAGTACTAAATCCAAAAACGATGAAGAATAAAGTCAAAATTTTGAGAGAAGAAAAAAATATGACTCAAAATGAGCTTGCCGAAAAATCAGGCCTTTCGCTGCGTACTATTCAGCGTGTTGAAGCCGGACATATTCTTAAAGGTTTTACGTTAAAAAAAGTAGCACAAACTTTAGAAACCAAACCTGATAACCTATTTATTAAAAAAGAAAACAGCACAATCGAAAGAGCAAAACTTATTAATCTTTCTGTTTTATCCGGACTTATTATCCCGTTCGGAAGCGTTATTTTTCCTTTGGTTTTAACTCATAAAACTAAGGATTTACTAAATAAAGAATTTGGAAAACAAATTGTAGGTTTTCAAATTCTCTTAAGTCTTATTCTTTCCGTTTCAATGATTATAAGTCCGTTTGTTCAAAGCCTATTTTCTCTGAAATTTCCGCTTTTCCTTATTCCTTTAATTATAATTTTAGGTTTAAAATTATTGATTGTTATTATAAATGGAATCAGTTTAAACCAAAAAAAACAATTGTCTATAAAGCTTAAAACCAATTTTTTATAACTAATGTCATAAAACTGACGTAAAGGTGTCGTATTGTTTTTGCTCGAAAATCGGAAATAAAAACCGAATCTTGCAGAAAAAAACATGAAATTATTTAAGAAAATCGCCGCCATAGTTTTAGCCGTTATCATTTTATTCCTTTTAGGAGGGTATCTTTATTTTCAAAATAAATTCTCTCCGCCAGAAAACTATCTACAGGTCGCTGGAGCTGCAGAAAATATTCCTATGAAATGGATTTCAAGCGAAGGAAATTCACATTCTGCCCTGCTTTTGCCTATAAAAATCAACGGAATTGCTCAGACTTTTTATATGCAGTTTGACTCAGGTTCGCCTGTTACCGTTTTTTACAGAAATTCTTTAAAATCGATTTCAGAAAAATTCCATAATTCTCTTAGAATAAATGACCGAAATCAGATTCCGGCAGCTTTTACAACCGGAAATCTCAAAGTTGTTTCTAAAACATTTGAAGTTTTAAATTATGGCAGAAAGATTGATTTTGACAGTCCAAAAGCAGAGAATATCATCGGAACGATCGGAACAGATTTATTAGAAAAAAGAATTGTGGTTTTAGACTTTAAAAACAGCCTGTGTCATTTTGTTGAAAAATATAAAGAAAATAATTTCTCCGATTTTGAATTTAAAAAACGTAAAATTCTTATTTCGGCAGCTGTTGAAAATGAAAAGCTAAAATTACTTTATGATTCTGGAACCAGTGGTTATGAATTGATTACGACAAAAGAGAACTGGCAGAACTACCGAATAAAAAATAGTGCCGTAAAAAAAGAAAAGGGAAATTCATGGGGAACTACGTTAACTATTTATTCTGCTTCCGCGAAAAAGAAAATACAATTTGATAATAAGACATTAAATCTCTCTGAAGTCACGTACATTGAAGGAATATCTGATCTGCAGCAATTTTTAATGAAACGTTCTGGAATGCAGGGAATGATAGGGAATAAACTTTTCCTAAATCATAAACTAATTTTAGATTGTAAAAATGAAAAATTTAAGATGGAATAAAGGTAAAATCCGACCATAAAAACAATTAAAAATTATACTGTTATCTTAATTAATACAAAAAAGCTCCAGATTTTCTCTGAAGCTTTTGTCTTATTGTAGATGACTCTAATCAAGTATTTTTATGTTTTTAAACTTAAGATTTTGCTTAAAAGCGGATTATAATTCCATATGCAGTATAGGATATTCTTTTCCTTTTTCATCTAGCGCTGATCTTTTTACAATTTTAAAGCCTAGATGTTTGTAGAAGTTAAGTGCTTGCGTATTCTGCTCATTCACATCAACTTTGCTTACTTTTAAGTTGGTTATTGCGAATGCAGTCAATTTTTTTCCTATTCCAGTTCCTCGAAAATCATTATCAATAAACAGCATTTCAAGATTTTCTTTTGAAGTTCCTATAAAACCGACTAATACTCCATCTTTCTCAAATCCAGATAAGGCAACATGTTTAAAGTAGACAGGAAGCATTTCCTTGTAATATAAAAAATCTTCCTCTTTAAGAAAATCATGCGTATTGATTACCGCACTATGCCAGATTTCCATTAATCTGGCATAATCCATCTCTGTAATTTCTCTAATCATAATTGTAAATTTTAAAGTACAAACTTCCAAACCAACAAATATAAAACAATGAATCCAGGTTTAAAAATGCGCTGGCGTATCCTGCTTAATGCTTGCTGGGGAATGCCCAGATAGGAAGCAATATTTTTTAGGGGAATATGGTTTAAAGCGGTGCCATATTCAGGAATAATCAGCAGATAATACTGCTCGGGAGAATTTTTAATTAAGTCGATATTTCTTTTTAATATATAAAAGAAAAAACCCTGCTTGATTGCAGGGTTTTCCGTGAATTTTAGCCTTTTTTGTAAACTTTGAAAAGTCTCTTTTTTAGCTTCCAGCGGAGAAAGAGGGATTCGAACCCCCGGACCTGTTACAGTCAACAGTTTTCAAGACTGCCGCATTCGACCGCTCTGCCATTTCTCCAGTATGTCGCTCTCATTGTCTGATTGCGGGTGCAAATATAAGACGGTTTTTCGGTTATAAAAACTTTTTTCGGACTTTTTTTGAAGTTTTTTAAGATAAATTTTCAAGTGTCTAATTATCAGTATTTCCGAAAATAGATTTGTTTTGAAAATTATTCTAAATCGTCTAAAATTGGCGTTGGTTTTTTGTTTTCATCAACAGCAACAAATGAAAAAGTCCCAGAGACTACTGTTTCGCGAAGTTCAGAATACATCTGTTCCATGAAAATATCAACATGAATTTTGCAGCTTGTTCTTCCCACACTGATTACTTTTGCAACTAATTCGATTAAAGTTCCTGCTGGAATTGCTTTTTTAAAGTCAATTTGGCCAGTTGAAATTGTAACTACTTTTTTACGGCTGAAACGTGTTGCACATATAAAAGCAACTTCATCCATAAGGTGTAGTGCTGTTCCTCCAAATAGAGTATCGTAATGGTTTGTTGTGCTTGGAAAAACCGCTTTAAAAATACGAGTTTCTGATTTGTGAATTCTTTCTTCTACTGTTCCCATATTAATAATTAACGTATTCTGTAATTTCAAGACCATAACCAATCATACCTACACGTTTGGTTTGCTCTGTATTTGAAACCAATCTGATTTTAGAAATATCAATATCGTGCAGGATTTGAGCCCCAATTCCGTAATCTTTACTATCAATAATTACTTTAGGTGCTTTTAAAGTTCCTTGTGATTGCAGTGCTTTAAGTTCAGAAATTCTGTTTAAAAGATTAACTGCCGTCATATCTTGATTAATGAAAATAACAGCACCTTTTCCGTTTTCGTTAATCACTTTAAACATATCGTCTAACTGCTGTTCAGCATTATTCGTCAATGTGCCTAATAAATCATTATTAACTTGAGAAGAGTGAATTCGTGTTAAGATTGGTTCGCCAAGATTCCAAGTTCCTTTTGTTAAAGCGATATGAATTTGCTTATTTGTAGTCTGTTCGTAAGCTCTTAATCTGAAAGTTCCGAAACGAGTTTCAATATCAAAATCTTCTTTTTTAACAATCAAACTATCGTGCTGCATTCTATAAGCAACTAAATCTTCGATAGAGACCAATTTTAAATCGAATTTCTTAGCAACTTTAATTAATTCTGGTAAACGAGACATTGTTCCGTCTTCGTTCAAAATTTCGCAGATTACACCTGCTGGTTTAAATCCTGCCAAACGTGCAAAATCGATAGCAGCCTCAGTATGTCCGGTTCTTCTTAAAACACCTCCTTGTTTTGCAATTAAAGGGAAAATATGTCCTGGACGAGCTAAATCGTGTGGTTTTGTATTTGGGTCAACTAGTGACTGTACGGTTTTAGATCTGTCAGCGGCTGAAATACCAGTAGTAACACCTTGTCCTTTTAAATCTACAGAAACCGTAAAAGCAGTTTCCATATGATCTGTATTGTTGGTTACCATAGCACGTAAATCAAGTTCTTTGCAACGGCTTTCGGTAAGCGGAGTACAGATTAATCCACGTCCGTGAGTCGCCATGAAGTTGATCATTTCTGGAGTTACTTTTTCGGCAGCAGCCAAAAAATCACCTTCATTTTCACGATCTTCATCATCGACTACAATGATTACTTTACCTTGACGAATATCTTCTATAGCTTCCTCAATGGTGTTCAGTTGTATTTTTGTTGTTGACATAATTATTCTTTGTTTTGAGCAGGGAAGAACCGCTCAGAAATTTTTTGAAATAGTTGTGATATTGGGGTTGTTATCGCATCAAAATTGATTAACCCATTATCGTTTGTGGCACGATAGGTTAATAATATGGCTAATGGAGATAATATAAAAGATGACATCCATGATCCCATAAATGGTGTCATTCCTCCTTCCTGTGATAATCTTTTACCAAATGTATTGATGAAATGGAATGTAATGAAAATCAAGACAGCAAAAACGATAGGTAAGCCAAGTCCTCCTTTTCGTATAATTGCTCCTAAAGGTGCGCCAATAAAGAACATTAAGAAGCAGGCAAATGCAATCACAAACTTTTCATATAATGCGGTTAAGTGTTTGTTGATTTCTCGTTGTTTGTCTTTTAAATCTTTTTGAGTAGATTCGACTGAGTAGATGTTATTGGTAACGTTACTGCTTGCCATTTTTATGACATCAGATTTTTGTTTATTGGTATACAAAGACAAAAGATCATTTGGGAGTGATTTTTTCTTTACTTTCTCGTTTGCATTTGGTCTGAACGTAGGTTTTCTAATTCCCACACGCTGATTTATATTTTCTGAAAAAGAAACAATTTCATTTTCCAGATTTTTATTTAAAGAATCCAGCGTATAACGTAATTCATTAACGTTAAGCATGGCGTTTGTTCCTGCAATACTTTCTTTACTGTCATCAACTTTATTTAATTCTGATAAATCGATGTTGATAATGTGCTTTTTGAAAGCGGCTTTTATGAAAGGCATTTTCGCTCTGTCTTCGTATTTTTTTGGAGTAACATCCTGATAATAATAACCGTCATTTAATACCAGTTTCAAAATACTAGATTTTTCGTTACTGATTAATTCTCCGTCTTTTGCTTTAATTACGGTTTTGTTTTCACCTATATTATTGGCTTTTTCGTGAATTGTAACTCCAGTTAAAATATTACCGTTTTCACCTGACTTTTTGTTGACTTTAATGTTGTAAGTTCCAACATCATTAAATTGTCCTTCGGCAATAGCCATAGCAGGTTTTGCCTGAGCGATGTTTTTTCGGAAGTTTACGAATTTAAATTCGGCATACGGAATAACATTGTTGGCAAACCAAAATGCCACAATACTTAAAAGGAAAATAAAAATGATTAAAACCCGCATAGCACGCTGTAGCGAAATTCCAGATGATTTCATAGCAGCGAATTCGTAGTTCTCGGCTAAGTTTCCGAAAGTCATGATTGAAGCCAAAAGAACCGAAAGTGGTAAAACCAGCGGTATAATACGGGGCATAGAAAAAAGCAGGAATTTCACGACCAATATTAGGTCGAGATCTTTACCTGCTAGTTCTGATATAAATAGCCATACTGTTTGAAGTATGAATATGAAAAATAAGATTACAAATACCGTAGTAAATGTAAATAAGAATGTTTTTAATAAGTATCTGTCTAGAATTTTCAACCTTCTAATTAATCTAATTTATTAATGTAGTATTTTGGGTATTTACTCGCTACAAAGGTAAATTGATTTTTTGATAATGGCTGATTGGTTTTAAAAGAATTAACGGTTAAAGTTGTTTTTGTTCCGTTTTTTCCAGTTTCAATCAAATTGTAGATGTGTTTTGTCTGAACGTCAATACCTAACAAAATTTCTTTTCTTTGGTCTTTTCCAGTTGTAGGTACTAATTTGATATATTGAATCTTTCTTCCTTTAACGTTTTGCACAATATCCATAGTGTATTTGTATCCTGAATTAAAAAAGGTAAGCATTTTAGACGGTGTAATGGCGTTATCGTCTTTTTCGTTTACTTTAGAAACAGTAACTTCTTCATCTTCCGGTACAATAGTATAAGTTTTTTGTCCGTCGAAAATTTTAGTAACACCCATGAAATTCAATACATATTGATTTCCTTTCATTGTTACATTTCCTTTACTGTCTTGATTGATATTCTCTTTTGCATTGTTTAGAGAATACTTAAAATCGATAACAATATTATCGTAGCTCTTTATTTTTGCAGTTACTTCGTTCAATAAATCCTTCGCTTTTTTATCCTGAGCGTGAATAGAAGTGAAGCTCAAAAGGAATAAAAGAGCTATTTGAAAACACTTTTTAGTCATGTTAGTGATAGAATTGTTTTTGATTTCCTGAATTTTTGTTCTCATGATGGGGTTAATTTTGTTCATTATTAAAAAATTGATCAAGAGCACTTAAATCTGAAATATTCACGCTTCTGGCTTTACTGCCTTCGAATGGACCAACAATTCCTGCTGCTTCCAGCTGATCGATCAAACGACCGGCTCTGTTGTATCCTAATTTTAATTTTCTCTGCAGTAATGAAGCAGAACCTTGCTGTGCGTTGACAATAATTTCAGCCGCTTCTCTAAATAAGGCATCTCTTTCGGAAATATCCACATCAAGATTGATGCCATTTTCTTCTCCAACGAACTCTGGAAGCAAATAAGCTGTGGCATATGCCTTTTGTGAACCAATAAAATCTGTAATTTTTTCAACCTCAGGCGTGTCAATAAAAGCACACTGCACACGAATAACGTCGTTTCCGTTTGTATATAATAAATCTCCTCGTCCAATTAACTGATCGGCTCCTTGTGTGTCCAAAATGGTTCTTGAGTCAATTTTAGAAGTTACTCTAAAAGCAATTCTGGCAGGGAAATTCGCTTTAATTAAACCTGTAATAACGTTTACAGAAGGTCTTTGTGTAGCAATAATTAAGTGAATACCAATTGCACGGGCTAACTGCGCAAGACGCGCAATAGGAACTTCGACTTCTTTTCCAGCAGTCATAATTAAATCGGCAAACTCGTCGACAACCAGAACAATGTATGGTAAAAATCGGTGGCCGGCTTCTGGATTTAATTTTCTGGATTTGAATTTTTCGTTGTACTCTTTAATATTACGAACCATCGCATCTTTTAATAAAGAATAACGATTGTCCATTTCGGTACAAAGCGAATTTAAGGTATTAACTACTTTTGCATTATCAGTAATAATAGCATCTTCTGTATCAGGAAGTTTGGCTAAATAATGTCTTTCTATTTTATTGAAAAGCGTAAGTTCTACTTTTTTCGGGTCGACTAAAACGAATTTTACTTCTGCAGGATGTTTTTTGTATAAAAGCGAAGTTAAAACCGCATTTAATCCAACCGATTTACCTTGTCCAGTAGCACCCGCCATTAATAAGTGAGGCATTTTGGCTAAATCGACCACAAAAGTTTCATTAGAAATAGTTTTTCCTAAAGCAATTGGAAGTTCCATTTCAGCTTCTTGGAATTTAGCTGCTCCAATAACGCTTTTCATGGAAACCATAGTTGGGTTTTTGTTTGGAACCTCAATACCGATAGTACCTTTTCCTGGAATTGGCGCAATAATACGAATTCCTAATGCTGATAATGATAACGCAATATCATCTTCTAAACTCTTAATTTTGGAAATTCTGATTCCAGCTTCTGGAACAATTTCATACAAAGTTACCGATGGACCAACGGTTGCTTTAATCTGTGCAATTTCAATTTTGTAGTTACGAAGTGTGTCTACAATTCTGTTTTTATTTTCTTCTAATTCTTCTTGATTGATCGTAATTCCTCCAGTCGAATATTCTTTTAACAAATCGATGGTTGGGAATTTATAATTCGATAAATCCAAAGTTGGATCAAATAATCCGAAATCAGCAACTAGGCGAGAAGCCAGGTTTTCTTCAATAATATCTTCTTCTTCTGCCTTTTCAATGACAAAAGCCTCGTCTGGAGTGGCTGTAATTTGCGTTGGCGGCGGCTGAATTGGTTTTAAAATCGGATTTAATTCAATTTCAGATGAATGAGAAATTGTTGGTTTTAAAGCTTCTTTATTGAGTTCGAATTGTGTGTCAACTGTTTTTAGATGGATGTTGTCTAATTCAGGATCTTCTTCAATCGCAAATTCTTCCAGATTATAAGCACTTTCAGGTTCTTCTTGTGATTGTTGTGCTGGCTGAACAGTTTTAATAGAATTTAATTCTGATTTGAATTCTTTTTTAGTAGAATCAAAATAAGACTGAATTTTTTCTGGAGAAACTTTTATCTTAAAGATTAAATAAACAATTAATCCGAAAAGCAGTGTTAGTAAAGTTCCTGTTTTTCCGATGTAATCTTGAAGAAAAAGATTTAATTCATAACCAATAGTTCCGCCTAATTCTGGAGCTGAAGTGGCAAAAAAACCAAATAGGATTGAAACAATAATAATAGCAAAAATGTCCCAAAACCAAGTGTTTTTTAGTTTTTTGGTTGAAAGTTCCAATGCCAGAAATAATCCGGTAAGGAAAAATAAACGGACAAATATAAAAGAAGCAAGACCGAAACCTCTATAAACAATCAAATCAGCAAGGTAAGCCCCGAATTTCCCAAGCCAGTTTTCTACTTCTTCTGTACGATCGCCAAGACTGTTAACCGAACTTTGGTCTGTCTGCCATTGTCCGTTAACATAAAATGAAATAAATGCGACTAACAATGCAATAGAAAAGAGTACCAAAAGGCATCCCAAAACAAATCTTTGAGGTTTGTTTAGTTTCCAGGATCTAATGCCTGCAGTTTTTGATTCGGTTTTTTTGTCTACAGTTTCTTTTTTACTTTTTGCCATTCTTATGTTCCTGCCTATATAAATTTTGGAATATAAATAATTAAACCTATTGCAATTGCTGTCATTGCGGCAAAAAATACCGCTCCTGCAGCAATATCTTTAATAAATCCGATTCGTCTGCTGTAATCAGGATGAATAAAATCAGCAATTTTTTCAACTGCTGTATTTAATCCTTCAATGCTTAAAACCAAACCGATGGCTAATGTTTGGCACAGCCATTCGGTTTGTGAAATGTGAAAATAGAACCCAGCAATAGTCATGATAATTCCCAATGAGAATTGAACCATAACGCTGTGTTCTGTTTTTATTAATTTTACAGCTCCTTTAAAAGCATATGTAACGCTTTTTAAGCGACCTGTAACAAAAGTATTGTCTTTTTGAAACTCCATTAGAGCGAGTATATTATAGTGCAGCTAAAGCGGCTTCGTAATTTGGTTCGTTTGCAATTTCAGCAACTTGTTCTGTATGAAGAACTTTTCCATTAGCATCAACAACAATAATAACTCTTGAGTGTAATCCTGCTAAAGGTCCGTCAACGATTTCTAGTCCGTTTGCTTTACCAAAAGCACCAGTTTGAAAATCTGATAAGTTTACAACATTCTCTAAGCCTTCAGCGCCACAAAAACGTTTTTGTGCGAAAGGTAAATCTCTAGAAATACATAAAACAGTAGTGTTTTCTAATCCGCTTGCACTTTCGTTGAATTTTCTAACAGATGCTGCACAAGTTCCTGTATCAACACTTGGGAAAATATTTAAAACTAATTTTTTACCAGCGAAAGTACTTAAAGAAGCAACTGATAAATCATTTTGAACTAATTTAAAGTCAGCTAATTGCGATCCAACTGCTGGTAATTCGCCTGATGTATGAACTGGATTTCCTCCTAATGTGATTGATGCCATGATTTTTGTTTAAAATTAATGAGGTTCAAAAGTAAGGATTAATATTTGAATCTAAAAGTATTTGTTATGGGTTTAAGGATAGATTTAGGATGGTTTTTGAATAGCCCCGAATTCACGAATTTGCAGTTTATTATCGCAGATTATTCTAGTGATAACTTTAATTTTAAGTGAATATTGTTCTTTTAGTTTTGATACTTTTTTACGTTCAACTTTGTCAAAGTTTGATTTTGAATGTGGAGTTACTTATGTGGGCTTCAACTTCACTCAGCCTGACAAAACATTGTCTGAATACTGAGAACTGCGACTGAAGATTTAAAAACTGATCACTGTAAACAAAAAAAAGCGTCCTAAAATATAGAAACGCTTTCTCAGTCATGTTTTTTTGTTTTTTTCTTGAAAAAAGAGGCTCGATTATTTATCGATAGATCCTAAAACACGTTTCATAAACGTATTTAAAGCTTCTTTTTTGTCTGTTCCCTGAGCTACCAATTTTTGTACTTCAAGGGCGCCGTACATATTTGAAATCAATTCGCCGATTACGTCCAATTCTTCGTCTTTAAGAGAAGGAATTTCAGTCATGGCTTCTAGAACTTCGATCGTTTCGATGATGTAATCCTGATCGTTTTCTTCAATGAATTGTGTTAAATGTTTGATTACTGGTAATTTCATAATTTTTTGTTTAAACGTTAAATCGTTTTTTTGTTTAATCGATTAAACGAATAAACAAATAACCAATTAAACAATAGCGTTCACTAGATCGATTAAAACTTCTTGTTTGTTGGTTTGAGTTTCGCCAACTAATTGTCCGTTTACGAAAGTAGCGAAAGTAGGCAAGTTGCTTACGTTAGCTAATTTTCTTGATTCTGGAGAATTTTCTGCATCAACCAAAACAAAAGTAATAGCTTCATTTTCTGTTGCTAATTTTTTGAATTTTGGTTTCATAATACGGCAATTTCCACACCATGAAGCTGAATATTGTACTACTACTTTTTCGTTTTTAGCAACTAAATCTGCTAACGTATCTTCGTTTAAGTCGATTAACATTTGTTTATTTTTTAAGGTTCAAAGTGGCAAAGGTTCAAAGTGACAAAGTTTTGAAAACTCTGTCTATGAGGTAGTATGCAAATAAGATTTTTGCATTTTGACCTTTGCATTTATTTAATTTAGAAAGGAATTTAAGGTAACAAAAGTTCAGGGGCAAAGTATTTGACTTTGTTTGTACGTAGCAAAAAAAAACTTTGCCACTTTGTACCTCTGAACCTTTGTACCTTTATAAAAAATTAGTTTGCGCTTAAGTATTCAGCAGTACTAACTCTGTCAGCAGACATTGCTTCTTTACCAGCTTCCCAGTTAGCAGGACAAACTTCACCTTTAGTTTGGATGTGTGTGTAAGCATCAACCATTCTTAAGTATTCGTTTACGTTACGTCCTAATGGCATATCGTTTACGCTTTCGTGGAAAATTTTTCCAGTTTCGTCGATTAGGTAAGTAGCTCTGTAAGTTACGTTTGAACCTTCGATGATAACTGAATCTGTATCTTCGCTGTAGCTTGTAGATTCGATATCAAGAATACCTAAAATGTTAGCTAAGTTACGGTTTGTATCAGCCAAGATTGGGTAAGTAACACCTTCGATTCCACCATTGTTTTTTGGAGTATTTAACCAAGCAAAGTGAACTTCGTTTGTGTCACAAGAAGCACCAATTACGATAGTATTTCTTTTTTCAAATTCTGGTAATGCAGCTTGAAAGGCGTGTAATTCAGTTGGACATACAAAAGTAAAATCTTTTGGGTACCAAAATAAAAGTACTTTTTTATTGTTGTTTACTGCTTCTTCAAAAATGTTGATTTTTAAATTGTCACCCATTTCAGAGATAGCATCTACTGCAATACTTGGGAATTTTTTTCCTACTAAAGACATAATATTCGTTTTACGTTAAAAATTTATTTGGTGCAAAAGTAGGGCATAAGTACAGGTACTTACAATAAGATGTGATTATAAAAATTTATAAGTTGATAAATTTTGGTTATCTTTAATTGTAATCTATTGAATATCAATATTTACAGGTAAGATGCCATTGGAACTATTTTTTTCTAAAAATTGAATTCCTGCTGTTTTTTGAAATTCTTCAAAATCTTGATAAGCCTGAATTAATCCTGAAGCCTTTTTAAGATTTGGAATAAGTGGTAAAACGTACGGATTTCCGAAAACGTAAATAATGCATTTTTTGGTTTGTAAAAGATTAGAAAGCAGTTCAAAAACTTCATTATTTACTTCAAAATTATTCAAAGGTTTTGCCTTTGGGACAAATAATGAAACAATTATCGTTTCGAAATTTTCTAATTCATTGTTAATAGACGAAATATCCGAAGTTTCTAAACTTTCGAAAGCAAATTCAGGTGAAGGTAATTTTGAATTTAAAGTTTTGAAAAATGTATTTTCGGTATTTTTATACAAACTGAGTTTGGCTAATTTACTGTTTTTCTGAGCTTCAACAGCTAAATCTAAAATTCCGTTATCAATAATTTTCGTAATTGCATTTTGAGCAATTTCAAGATTCAGTTGAGATGTTTTTTCGAAATTTAATTCGCCTGAAACGGCAGTATTTCCAGAAAGGATTCCTGCTTTTTCTTTCGCTTTCATGATTCTGTTATAACTTTCAAAAATACGATCTGGCGAAGCATTTTTATAAATAGCTTCAATTCCTTCGGGAACATTTTCGGCAAAACATAAAACATCATTTCCAGCATTGAAAGCTTCCCATTCTAACTGTCCTTTTGTCTCGTACAATTTCGAAACACTGTGCATGTTTAAAGCATCAGAAATTACTAAACCGTCGTAACCTAATTTGTCACGCAGAAGATCCTGAATTATCCCTTTTGATAATGTTGCAGAAGTATCTTTCCCTTCATTTAAACTCGGAACAGCCAAATGTCCAATCATAATAGAGTCGACATTGTTTTCGATTCCTTTGATGAAAGGATATAATTCGTTTTCTAATAATTCCTCTAAAGTTTCTTTTAAAACCGGTAATCCTAAATGCGAATCTACATTGGTATTTCCGTGTCCGGGAAAATGTTTCAGACAGCCCAAAACGCCAACTTCCGACATTCCTTTTAGATATTCAACAGCAAAATTGGCAACTTTTTCTTTGTTTTCACCAAAAGAACGATAGCCAATAACCGGATTGTTCGGATTATTATTGATATCTGCCAAAGGCGACAAATTGTAATGAATTCCAGCAGCTTTTAAATCCAAACCAATTTGTTTTCCCACTTCGTAAACCAAATTTGATTTATTCTCCGGCAAAGCGCCAAGCGTAATCGCATACGGATATTGCGGTGTTTTCTCGATGCGCATTGCCAAACCCCATTCGGCATCAATACTAATTAAAAGTGGAGTGGAAGCAGCTTTTTGATAACGAACAATTAACGCTTTGATTTTTTCGTAACTGTCATCGTTAAAAACAATTTTTTGCTTGCTTTCGTAATTTGTGGCAGCGCTTGCACGACTATGGAAAAAGGTAAGTCCGCCAATATTATATTCTTTAATGAGACGTTCGGTTTCTTGAATATTTTCTTCAGTATCGTTGATGAATACTGCAGGAAAGAAAAATTGTCCTATTCTTTGTCGTAGAGCTTCAGCTGTCATTTTTATTATTATAAAGTCTTTTGCATGCAGACACTATTATCCATTTTCTCGTAAGGCGGATAATTCGGTATTATGGTATAATTTAATTTTTGATATAAGTTGATGGCTTCAGGCTGATTTTTTCCGGTTTCGAGAATCGTATAACTATAACCGACTTCTTTAGCCCAGATTTCTAATTCGTTTAAAACCGCTGATGCAATTCCTTTTTTGCGATAATCAGGATGAACATACATTCTTTTGATTTCGGTTTTGTCACTTTCTTTTTCACGAAAAGCGCCACAGCCAACAGGAACTCCGTTTTCGTAATAAACAATTGTGCGTTTTATTTTATCGGTTTTATTAAACTGATTGTAAAACGCATGATCATCTCCGTCTCTAATAGCCAAATCTTGATCTAATAAAGCAACCAGATTGATAAAATCAATATCGTCTGAATTTGTACGATTTAGGTTAATCATATCCTATCTTATATTTTTCTATTTAAGGAAATTTCCAGTAAACCAATCAAAACCTTCAATTTTTTTATATTCAGCAGGTATTGAGTTTAGTTTTTTTATGTTTTTTTTATCTTTGCTGTAAGCTCTTTTTTTTGAAATAACTATTTTTCCAGTTTTTTTCTCATTCTCGATAGTTTCATAATAGACATACTCTAAGGTGTCAACTGTCTCGCCATTCCATTTATATTTATACATTTCAGTATGTCCAGGATGACCATAAGTAACTCCTCTTATTATTTTTTCACGAGGAGAGAAAGTAGGATTGATAAATTCAAAATTTTTAGAAAATGTTTTCTTATCATTTCTAAGCAAGTAAACATCGCTAAATCCTTTTAAGCAACATCCAGTTGCACCATACCAATTAATAACAAAATCTTTTAAATTGTCTCCATTAATATCTCTGATTGTGTCATTTACGTATGTTAAATTCCATTGTTTATGAGATAGAACTTTTTTAAATTTATTTCCATCCTTAGAATAAATATCTATATGTACATTATTAGGTTCTAATCTTCGGATAATAAGTTGAGGATTATTTTTTATGAAATAATCACCTATATTTATTTCAACTTCAACATCATATTCGTTATCAGGTCTAACTTTATATTTCTTTTGAAATTTATTTTGTTTGATTTCCAGAGAAGCTATTTTCAAAGCGTCAGATAAAACTTTATCTAACCTTATGCTATCTATTTTTTCCTCTTTTTCAATTTTAGCTCTTTTCTTTAAACGATCTTTTTCTCTTTGCTCAAACGTTTTTACAACAGGCTGTTTTTTATCCAATATTTTGTTTTTCTTCTCATTAGTTTGTCCACAAGATAATATTAACATTATGAATGTTATTATGTAAATCTTTGTTTTCATCGTTTATTGAAGATTTTGAGATTATTCTTTTATTTCAATTTCGCTTTCTTTTGCTTAGCCAATTGTTTTTTGGTTTCAATTGCTTTTTCTAATCGGTTTTTAAAACGAAAAAGTTTTGGAAGTCCTTCTAATCGATCTTCGATCGTGATTTCTTCGTAAACAATAATAGCTTTTTCTAAAACGCGGATTTCATTATCCAAATCGTTTTGGTTTTTGTATATTGTAGCTAATCGATCATAAGGATGATTTCCTTTAAAACCTTCAGTTACATTTTCTTCATACAAAGCAATAGCTTTTTCAAAATCTCCTGTTTTTTCGAACTCAGCTCCTTTTAGATTGCGTTCGGCCTGCAAATTTTCATTGATTTCCATATTGTAAGAGTTTGATTTGGGTTTAAACTTCTTCAGATTTTTTCCCAAAATCTTTCGGGAAAATTAAAAAACGAGATAAAATTAGACCTGGAATTGTGGCAATAAAAACCCAAATAAAGAAGTTTTGATAGCCTAAATATTTTTGTATAAAACCGCTTAACATTCCTGGAAGCATCATTCCTAATGCCATAAATCCAGTTGCTAGTGCATAATGTGCTGTTTTTGATTCTCCTTCGGCAACATGAATTAAATACATCATAAAGCCCGTAAAGCCAAAACCATAGCCAAATTGTTCTAAAATTACAACGGCATAAATGTAATAAATGAATGAAGGATGAAAGAAAGCCAATAAAATAAAACCTAAAATTGGAAGGTGCATAGCCAGAAACATTGGAAACATCCATTTAGTAAGTCCTTGTTTTGAGATTGCGATTCCGCCCAAAATTCCTCCAATCGTTAAAGCAATTAATCCCAAAGTTCCATATATCAAACCAACGTCTTCAGTGTCAAGACCCATTCCGCCTACTTGAACGGTTTTTTGATTTCCATTTTTAGAAATCAATCCATCAATAAAACTAACTCTTGCTTCATTTACTTTTTTATATTCTTCATTCGCTTTAGGTTTAGTTTCTGCTATAGGTTTTTTACCTTTTCTAGTTTCAACCACTACTGGTAGTTTTGAATATAATAGTTCTAATTCTGAATTTTCAAGTTTTATACCTGCTTTTACTTTAGTATTATATAATTCTAAAGCCTTATTTTCATCTAAATCTGAGCTTTTTTCTACTAATTCATATTTAATAGGATCAATCAAAAATGGCGTCAGCATTTTTAATAACTGTGATTCTCCTAATCTAAAAACCAGAATAAAAATTAAAACAACAGCGATTTGTTTTTTCTTAAAAAAGCTAATGAAAATAGTTCCAAAGTTTTGATGATGGTGTTCGCTATTTTCAGCTGGATTAATTTCGTTTTTAGGTGTAAAAATAAAATTGTAAATCGTAATAAAAGTCATTAGCAAGCCCACACAAATCATGGTGTATGACCATGCTTTTGTATTGTCACTGTATTTATGTTCTAGATATCCAGCAAAAAGGACGATTAATCCGTTTCCTGCCAGCATGGATAATCTGTAAAAAGTACTTCTGATTCCGAGGAAAAAAGACTGCTGTTCTTTTGGTAAAACCAATAAATAAAAACCATCGCTCGCAATATCATTTGAAGCCGAAGCAAAAGCGGCAACCCAGAAAATTGCCAAAGTCATCATGAAAAATCCGTTTGTTGGAATCGTAAAACCAACTAGAAGAAATGCAATTGAAATTAACAGCTGCATCGATAAAAACCATTTTCTTTTGGTTCCTGTGAGTTCAATAAACGGACTCCAAAGCGGTTTAATAACCCAAGGCAGATATAATAAACTGGTATAAAGACCAATGTCTTCGTTGCTGATTCCGAGATTTTTGTACATCAATACCGAAACCGAAATTATTACGGCATATGGTAATCCTGAGGCAAAATTAAGAAGCGGAATCCAAAACCACGGTTTAGTATTATCTGTTTTCATTTGGCTGAGCAGGTGAATAGATTTTAAAATTCTTTTTTATGTCGGCTGAAGCTGGTGTGCTTTCGTTTGCAAAATAATCAATAAATGTCACAGCGCAAGCTTTATACTGACGGATTTTTTCAGCAGGAATTGAAAAGCTTATCTCGCCATCTTTTTCAATGGCTCTTACTTTGTCAATTATTTTAGTTGCATCATTTGTATTCACTTTTGACATGTGTTCACCTCCATAAATTACAATGTAACGTACTTTTGTATTCAGCGGACTTTTCAGCGAAAAAGTATATTTTAAACTGTCTTTTGTAAATTCAGTAAAAACAGGATTATCAATGATAATGCGTTTTAAATTCGGAACAGCTGCAGGAAGTGCGGGATATTTATATTGGTTTTCTGCTAAAAGACGTGTAATGTCGAAGTTTTTATCCATGAACCATTTAGCGCTGAAATATGCACTTCCGGAAACATTTTTAAAACTTCTTGCAAAATCAACTTGATTTGGAATTTCGGTAGCAAAATTCCAGCTTTTATCAGCATCTCCTCTAATTTTATAAGAGGCGTGACCAATGTAAACAGCTGTATTGTTTGAATTTTCAGACCACCATTTTACCAATTTTGAATAATTGGCTCTCGGGTTGTTCATACTCCAATATAATTGAGGCAGAATATAATCGATCCATTTTTGTTCCATCCATAAAACAGGATCAGCATATAAATCGTCGTAATTAGAGGTTGACTGTGTTTCTGAACCTCTAGGATCCTGCGATTTATTTCGCCAAACCCCAAACGGACTAATTCCAAACTGAACCCAAGGTTTACTCGTTTTTATGGTAGTTGAAATTGTATGAACGAAGTTGCTCACGTTAGCTCGACGCCAGTCGGCAAGGCTTAAGCCTGCACCGTATTTTTTATAAGATGCGGTATCGTTAAAAACTTTTCCAGGAACGGCATATGGATAGAAATAATCATCAAAATGAATAGCATCGATATCGTATTTGTCAACCACTTCTTTAACTACTTTTGTCAAATGTGTCTGCACTTCAGGTAATGCAGGATCGTAATAGTATTTTCCGCCGTATTCGATCATCCATTCCGGATGTTTGAAAATATCGTGATTTGGACTCAAAAGATTTTTGTTTAAATCGAAAGTTGCACGATACGGATTCAGCCAAGCATGAAATTCAAAACCTCTGTTGTGGGCTTCTTCGATCATCCAAGCCAAAGCATCATAATACGGATTTGGAGCTTGACCTTCTTTACCTGTTAAAAAACGTGACCAAGGCGCCATTTCTGACGGATAAAAAGCATCGCCAACGCTTCTAATTTGGACAATGACAGCGTTGTAATTTAACTTTTTATACGTTTCCAGAATCTCAAGATAATCAGCTTTTTCTTTTTCTACGTTGTCTATTGCCGTTTTAGGCCAGTCGATATTTACAACCGTTGCAATCCAGACACCTCTGAATTCATTTTTAGGATGCAGGTTTTCCTGCGCATTCATAAACGAAGTGAAGAAAAATAGAGATAAAAGTGAAAATATTAAGTGCTGTTTTTTATGCATTTTATTGTTTTTTAACAGGAATCAAAAATAGGTTTAATTTTTTTTCTGCCACGATTTTTTTTTAATCAAAGTTTTTCCGCCACGAATTCACGAATTTCGTTATCACCTATTCGAAAAAACGTTACTAATTAAAAACGAATTATGCCGATTGGATTATATTCAATCATTAAAAATAATTCGTCAACTCATGGATATCTTTTTTAATCAGGAAACGAAATTTTTCCCATTGTCACAGATGGGATTTTGCTGTTTCCAAAATTGTAATCGCCTCCAGCAACTGTTTCATTTGCTAAAAGCGCAAATAAAACGGCTTCTTTCGCATCGCTTAAAATGCCCAAATCGTCGCTAGTGTGAAATTGACAAGGCAATAATTCTTTCAGCCATTTTACCAATAACGGATTATTAGTCCCGCCTCCCGACATGTAAATATGAAAATCTTCTGCCAGAATTGAAGTTTTTTGTATGGTGAAATAAATCGCTTCTGCAATAGTTTCAGCACTTAAGCGCGTTAAAGTCGCCAGCAAATCTGATGCCGAAATGTTTTCTAAACTGCATTTTACCAAAGCCGACTGTACAAAACCGAAATTAAATAACTCTTGTCCAATCGATTTTGGGAAACTTTTCTGGAAGAAATCATCTTTTTTAAGTTCCTCTAAAAGTTCTTGATTTACAGTTCCTTGCTTGGCGATTTCAGCATCTTTATCGTAACTTTTTTTAGGGAAATAATGTTTGGTAAAAATGTCGATTAACGTATTTGCTGTTCCAGTATCGGTTACAAAAACTTCTTCGGCGTTTAGAGAGGCTGGGAGATAGGTATAATTTGCAATTCCGCCCATGTTGAGCATGATTCTGTTTTCGCCTTTTTTTCCAAATAATAAATAATCGCCGTAAACCGCCAAAGGCGCGCCTTCGCCACCAGCCGCAACGTGTTTTTGTCTGAAATCGGATAGTGTAATAATTCCCGTTTTCACCGCAATATGATCGCCGTCGCCAATTTGTAAAGTCGCATCTGGAAATTTTTCCTGCTGATGCAAAAACTTCGGAGCGTGCAAAACTGTTTGCCCGTGCGAAGCAATTAAATCTACTTCGCTTGACGAAATATTCCATTTTTTCAAACAATCGTTAATCATGCCGCTATGCAATATTCCGATCCACTCATTTAACAAAGCCAAATGCTGAAAATCGATTGTTCTTTGGGCAAATACTTTTCTGATTTCATTTTTAATATCTTCAGAATAAGAAATCGTTTCAAATTCAAGGATTTTTACATCTGTGTTTTCGCCAGAACCAGAAACAGCGCACAAAGCAATGTCAAGTCCGTCGAGAGAAGTTCCAGACATTAAACCCAGTATTTTTCGGGTTTCTTTTTGAGCTATAGTATAAAGTGCGGATATATTTTTATTCATTTAAAATGAGGTTTTATAGAAGTCATTTTATTAGTAACGCTAAAATCAGGTTATTTCGGATATAAAGGTAAATAAACTTTGAATTTTATTTTTTCAAACTAAAAAAATCGCTCCAAATGAAATATGAGTTTAAAGAAATATTTCATTTGGAGCGAAATAATTATAGGTGAAAAATAATTTTGTTATAAATATGAACTTCTCTAAAAGCTGGATTATAATATAAAATAAAATTCACGCTATCAATAATATAAAGAAACCTCGATTTTTTAATTCGAGGTTTTTCATTTTTTAAACTTCTACTCCAAATCCAAATAAGGATTTAAAGTTTCAGCTAATTCATTGAGCCAGTATAAACCGTCTCTTAATTTTGCGATTTCATTTTGAAGTGTTTCGTGCTCGCTCATAATGCCTAAAGCTAATGTGAAATTAATCTGCCTTAGTGTTTTTGCCATTTCTTCGGGCAGGATTCTGTCGCTGAAAAAATTCAAAAGTCGAATTTCAGTTTCTCGTGAAATTGTGTTAATACTCATAATCTTTGTGTTTAGGAAAAGAAACCCGTACAGCTAAGGTGTCCTACGCCACAAAGTGCGTTGCAGTTGTTTCCAATACCGCCACCATACCATACGGGCAAAAGTTTTTTTGATATCATTTTCTTTGTGTTTAGGATTGTAAAGATATCAAAAAAAATATTTTAAGTAAGAAAAATATTATATTTAAAAATAATTTCCTTGCAGTAAATCATCTCTGCACGGTAAATATAAAACGTTATTTTGAGAAAAGATAAACGGAAGTAAATTTCCAGAGAGTTTGTCATTTCGAGGAACGAGAAATCACACGCGGGATTCTGCAAAGAGAATCGTCAACCCGATAGCGCGGATTTGCAATCCGTGCACGCATAGATTGGATTGGACAGATTATAAGTAAAAAAAAATATACTTTACGTGCACGGATTGCAAATCCGCGCTATCGGTAATAGTTAGTAAATTTTAGATTTCATAAGCCTTCGACTACGCTCAGGGTGACAATCGTGTTTAAAGAAAACTTAGCATCTCAGTACCTTAGAACCTTTATTTAAGTATAAATCCATTTTCCTTCAACTTTTTCAAAACAGCAGCAATAATTTTAGATCGGCATTCTGAATTTTCGGTTGTTGATGCCGTTTTAACCCAATATCGAATATTAAGCTGAATAATACCTCCAGCAATAACATCGGTAATTACGGCGGCGTTTTCGTGGTCTTTTTCAGTTACATTTTCGTCCTTTCCTAGAATCTCTTTAACAAGTTCAATCGCTCGCGTATAATCAGAACCATATTCAAGTCCGACGGTGAAAGTCTGAAGCAGAAAACCTTCGCTGTTGTAGTTAATGAGCGTGTTTTTTATAAGAAGTGCGTTGGGAATATAAATGATTTTTGAATCGCTTTTGACCTCAGTATCACGAAGATTAAGATTGATGACTTCTCCTTTTACACCATTACTTTCGATAATATCGCCAATAGAAAATGGTCTTTTGAAAGCCAGCAGAATTCCGGCAAGGAAATTTTCGCCAATATCTTTAAGCGCAAAACCAATTACAAAAGCCGAGATTCCCGCACCAGCCAACATACTTTGTGCAACGCCTTCGAGACCAATAATTCGGAACATAAATAAGATTCCGATAATAATCAAAACCGATTTAATTAAACGGGCAATAAAAATGGCAAGCAAACGATCGTGCATTTTAGCTTTGAGTCGGTTTCCTGCAAAAATACCCACACGGCTCGCAATAAACCATGAAACCAGAATGACCAAAATTGCTAAAATAAATTTTGGCGTAAGATCGACAATGCTATTGTAGTAACCTTCGAGGTGATTAATGACGTCCTGAAAGAAATTTTCCATAATAATTAAGGCGTAAAATGTTTAAACTCGCTGAGTTGTTTTTTTAACATATAGAAACATAGTTTTTGTTTGCACTTAAAGGCATTTCATTTGTTTCAATTCACATAGCTTAACGTAAAGTGCTATGTGTTAAAATCTAGATTTTTTCAACTATTCTCAGAATTTAAAGAAATAAATCTATGTTTCTATGTGTTTAAAATTATTTCGTCCAACAAACGAAAATTCTAAAATTACTTTTTTAGTAAATAAAACACTTACAGGATTCTCTTCGAATTTTATAAAATATTGACGGAGTTGTTAGATAAATTCACAAAAATAGAATCGTTTTACCTTGTGATATTTTTATCTTTGTGGTCTGAGTTTTTTCAGGAAATATTTTTATAAAAAGCACATTTACATGTTGACCCAATCTCATTTAGAGCAATTATCCGCGAGTCTCGAAGGTACCCTTTTATTCGATGAACTTCATAAAACGCTTTATTCCACAGATGCTTCGGTGTACCGAATTAAACCGAATGCGGTGGCAATTCCTAAAACAACCGAAGATATTGCCAAGCTGATTAAGTTCGCGGCAGAACATAAGCTGTCGATTACGCCAAGAACTGCGGGAACTTCACTGGCAGGACAAGCAGTAGGAGATGGATTGGTGGTTGATGTGTCGAAACATTTTACAAAAATCATTTCCTACAATGCCGAAAAGAAAACGGTAACGGTTCAGCCTGGCGTAATTCGCGATGAGCTGAATTTGTTCTTAAAACCTCACGGCGTATTTTTTGCCCCAATTACATCAACCTCAAACCGCGCGATGATTGGCGGAATGGTGGGAAATAATTCTTCGGGAACAACTTCGATTCGATACGGCGTTACGCGCGATAAAATTGCAGAAGTAAAAGCACTTTTAAGTGACGGTTCTGAAGTCGTTTTTAAAGACCTGACTTCGGCTGAGTTCATGGAAAAAACAAAAGGCGATTCTTTAGAAAATAAAATATACAAAACAATTTATGATGAACTTTCGATAAAAGAAGCGCAGGAAGAAATTGTAAAAGAGTTTCCGAAACCAGAAATTCACAGAAGAAATACAGGTTATGCGGTTGATATTCTTTTGAAATCGGAATTATTTGGCGGAACCGAACCAACCATAAATCTAGGAAAACTACTTTGCGGAAGCGAAGGAACTTTGGCTTTTACAACCGAAGTAACGCTGAAAGTTGATGATCTGCCGCCGCCTCACAGTATTATGGTCGTTGGGCATTATCATACGATTCAGGAATCTTTAGAATCGGTTGTGGTAGCGATGAAACATCATTTGTACACTTGCGAAATGATCGACGACACAATTTTGGATTGTACGAAAACGAATCGCGAGCACATTAAAAACCGTTTCTTTTTGGTTGGAGAACCAAAAGCGATTATGTTGTTTGAAGTGGCATCGCACACTTTGGAAGATGCCGAAAAACAAGCCGATGCTTTGATTGCCGATTTAGAGAACAACAATTTTGGCTACGCTCGAGTAAAAATCTACGGAAATGATATTGACAAAGCCAACGAACTAAGAAAAGCAGGTCTTGGACTTTTGGGAAGTATTGTTGGCGATGATAAAGCAGCCGATTCTATTGAAGATACTGCGGTTGAATTGAGCGATTTGCCAAATTATATTGCAGAGTTTTCGGCGATGATGTTAAGCCACGGACAAGAAGCGATTTACTACGCTCATGCTGGTGCGGGA
Source organism: Flavobacterium endoglycinae (assembly GCF_017352115.1). Lineage (NCBI taxonomy): Bacteria > Pseudomonadati > Bacteroidota > Flavobacteriia > Flavobacteriales > Flavobacteriaceae > Flavobacterium > Flavobacterium endoglycinae. The sequence goes on along the minus strand of NZ_CP071448.1, from coordinate 1,045,505 downwards.
GAATTGCACCTTCGTCCGGTTTTGAATTTGAAGAAAACATCTGATTTAAAATTATTCAGAACCATTGCGACAGAAGTAGCGCATTTGGTAAAAAAATATAGAGGTTCGTTAAGCGGTGAACACGGCGATGGAATTGTGCGTGGTGAGTTTATTCCGTTTATGATTGGCGACAAGAATTACGAATTGCTGAAAAGAATCAAACTGGCATTTGATCCCAACTCGGTTCTAAATATCGGTAAGATTGTAAACGCTCTGAAAATGGACGAAAACCATCGTGTGGTTTCGGGAAGGGTAGAACCAGATATTAAAACGTTTCAGGATTTCTCAGACAGTTTAGGAATTTTACGTGCTGCCGAAAAATGCAACGGTTCCGGCGACTGCCGAAAATTGCCGTCGGGCGGAGGAGCGATGTGTCCGAGTTATCGTGCGACGAGAAACGAGAAAGAAACTACGCGTGCAAGAGCAAATGCTTTGAGAGAATATTTAACGTATTCTGAAAAAGAAAATAAATTTGACCAGAAAGAATTATACGAAGTTTTTGAGTTGTGTGTAAGCTGTAAAGCCTGCGCAAGCGAATGTCCGAGTAACGTAGACGTAGCCACTTTAAAAGCCGAATTTTTATACCAATATCAAAAAGCAAACGGCTTTTCAATCCGAAATAAGATTTTTGCCAACAATGCCAAATTGAACAAGATGGGAAGCAAATTCCCAGCGATTACGAATTTTATTTCAAATCAGTCTTTGGTCAAAAAAACTATGGGAATTGCACCTGAAAGACAAGTTCCGTTATTGGCGAAAAAGACTTTTAGAAAATGGTATTCCAATAATAAACCATCACAAACAGATTTTCCAAACGGAAGATTGTATTTGTTTGTAGACGAATTCACGAATTATTATGATGTAAATATCGGAATCGATGCTTTTGAATTATTGACGAAATTAGGTTATCAAGTTTTAGTTGTTGATCATGAAGAAAGTGGCAGAACGTATCTTTCAAAAGGATTTCTAGAAGAAGCGAAAAAAATAGCCAATCATAATGTAAGTGTTTTTAAAGATTTGGTTTTGGCAAATGCACCTTTAATCGGAATTGAACCTTCAGCGATTTTGACTTTTAGAGATGAATATCTTCGTTTAGCTGATGATAAAGAAGCTGCGGAAAAGTTATCAAGAAATGCTTTTACAATCGAAGAATTCTTCAAAAAAGAAATCATAGACGGAAAAATCACAGCCGATTCTTTTTCAGAAGAAACTAAAGAAATCAAAATCCACGGACATTGCCATCAGAAATCTTTAAGTTCTGTTGAAGCGACTTTCGCCATGCTGAATCTTCCTAAAAATAATACGGTTACGATTTACAATTCGGGCTGTTGCGGAATGGCAGGTTCTTTTGGTTATGAAAAAGAGCACTATCAAGTGAGCATGCAAATGGGCGAGGACACTTTATTTCCAAAAGTCCGTGCAACAGCTGAAAACGTAAAAATCGCTGCAGCAGGAACAAGCTGTCGCCATCAAATTTATGATGGAACGAGTCGTGAAGCGCAGCATCCGGTTAGTATTCTGCGTAGCTGTTTAAAAAGTTAGCCACAAATTACACGAATTACACAAATTATACTTTGCGCTGATTTCACAAATTAAAAAATTTGAGTAATTCTTTAATTCGTCATTAAAAAAATATTTTACGCAAAAAAAAATAATTCGTGAATTGCTTCGCCTGTTCGCTATCGCTCGGGTCGTGGCAGAAAAACTACTTCAGACTAACTTTTTTTCCTGTTTCAGCGGCTTTATAAATAGCATTGATAATTCTAACATCTTTAATGCCTTCTTCACCTGTAATGTGATTTGGGAGTTTCTGGTTGGCTAAAATCACTTTACAAATCTCATCCATTTGAGTTTGCTGCTGATTTATGACAGGAAAATTAAATGATTTTCCGTCAGATCTTTTACCTACAAAAGGCCCATAGCTTACAGCAGGACTCATTTCGAAGAAACCTTCATCCGCAGCAGCGTGAAATCTATCAATGCCAAAACCATACGAACTGCAGCAATTAGCAACAGCACCGCTTGGAAATTCCATTTGCCAAGTGATATTTTCTTCAACCTGAGCAAATCTATTTTTGTTGTTTACAGTTCCAAATTGTGCCGTAACTGCAATTGGTTCTTCGCCTAAAACATAACGCGAAACCTGAATGCAATAAACTCCTAAATTAATCAATGCACCACCGCCTGCAAACTTTTTAGTCAATCTCCATTCGTTACGGGCATTTAAATCAACAGGTTTATTTACGTCATGAATGTCATAAGTGCTGTAACCTAGAGAAGCTTCTATATATCTAACTTGCCCTAAAACTTTTTCTTGTCCCAATCGTTTTACTTCTAAATGATTCGGTTCGTAATGCAAACGATAACCCATTGCCAGTTGTACATTATTATCGTTGCAGGCTTTTATCATTTCTTTACAATCTTCAACTGTAATGGCCATTGGTTTTTCAACAATAACATGTTTCCCTGCTTTTGCAGCGCGAACAGTAAATTCTTTATGAAGTGAGTTTGGAGTTACAACATACACCAAATCAATATCTTTGTTTTTTACGATTGAATCGAAGTTTTCGTAGTTGTAAATATTTTTCTCTGGAATGTTATACTTCTTTTTCCAAGTTTCCGCTTTAGAAGGCGTTCCTGTAACGATTCCGGCAAGCTGGCAGTATTCAGAAACCTGAAGACCATCGGCTAATAACGAAGCGTAGTTTCCTAAACCGCACAGTGCAATATTTAATTTTTTTCCAGAGTAGGGTTTGTGAACCTTTTCTGTTTCGGTGATAAAAGAAGGAAGTGAAGTCATGACAACAGAAGCGCCAACGCCAAGTCCAAATTTATTTACAAAAGAACGTCTCGTGATTTTTTCCATAAAAATGATTCTTTAAATTAAATACTACTTGTATTAGTAAGCTCATTTTGAGAAATGTTACACTTGCAATTTATTTAACCGCAAAGAGCGCAAAGAATTACGCAAAGTTCACAAAGATTTTATTTCTCTCGCAGATTTGGCAGATAATGCAGATTTTTGTTGTGATGAAAATATTTATGTAGATTTTAAAATCAAATCTGCTCAATCTGCGAGAGAAAATTTAAAGACAAAGATTTGAAAAAATAATTCGTGAATTGCTTCGCCTGTTCGCTATCGCTCGGGTCGTGGCATGAAAAAAAAATCACAAAAAAACAAAATCGTTTTATATATTTGAAATCAGGATAATTTTTGCATTATTTGCAAAATAAAACCAGAACGACTGAATTAAATCAATTTATAATAGCGAAAAATATATGGCATTTTCAAGTTTATTCCGAAAAAAAACAGTGCAGGATATTCTGAAACAGGTTGCAAAGAATGAAGCAGATGGGCATGAAGCATTAGGAAAGCATCTTACAACCAAAGATTTAACTGCTTTCGGAATTGCTGCAATTGTGGGAGCGGGAATTTTCAGCACCATCGGAAAAGCGAGTGCCGACGGAGGACCAGCCGTAATATTTTTGTTTCTTTTTACTGCTCTTGCCTGTAGTTTTGCGGCCTTTGCTTATGCCGAGTTTGCATCAATGGTTCCCGTTTCTGGAAGTGCTTACACGTATTCGTATGTAGCTTTTGGAGAAATCATTGCCTGGATTATCGGTTGGGCTTTAATCATGGAATATGCTGTAGGAAATATAACGGTTGCCATATCGTGGAGTGATTATTTTACAGGACTTCTCCAGAGTGGCGGAATACATTTACCGCAATGGATTCAAATGGATTACTTAACCGCTTCAAACGGTTTTAAAGATGCTGAAGCTTTAATGCGAGGCGGAAAATCATTCGAAAATTTAAGCACAGCTTTACAACAAGCGCATACAGCTTGGCAAACAGCACCAACAATAGGATCATTTCACTTTGTGACTGATTTACCAGCTTTATTCATCATTATTTTGATTACCGCTTTGGTTTACAGAGGAATGAAAGAATCTCGTAATGCAAGTAATTTAATGGTGGTTGTAAAACTTTGTGTGGTGCTGCTGGTAATTGCAGTTGGAGTGTTTTATGTAGATACTGCCAATTGGGATCCGTTTGCGCCAAATGGAGTTAGCGGGGTTTTAAAAGGTGTATCGGCAGTTTTCTTTGCTTATATTGGTTTTGATGCTATTTCTACAACAGCAGAAGAATGTAAAAATCCGCAAAGAGATTTACCACGCGGAATGATGTGGGCGATTATCATTTGTACCCTTTTATACATTGCTATTGCTTTGGTTTTAACTGGAATGGTAAAATATCACGAATTAAATGTTGGAGATCCTCTAGCATTTGTTTTCGATAAATTAGATTTAAAATGGATGTCAGGAATTATTGCGGTGAGTGCTGTAGTAGCAATGGCAAGCGTTTTATTGGTTTTTCAAATGGGACAGCCTCGTATCTGGATGAGTATGAGCCGTGACGGATTATTGCCAAAGAAATTCTCAACCGTTCACCCAAGATTCAAAACACCGTCTTTTGCCACTATTGTTACAGGATTTGTAGTAGCGATTCCAGCATTATTTTTAAACTTGACAATGGTTACTGATTTATGCAGTATCGGGACTTTATTTGCCTTTGTATTGGTTTGTGCCGGAGTTTTAGTATTGCAGAATAAACCTGAAATCCCAAGAGGAAAATTCAAAACGCCTTACATCAATTCAAAATACATTTTACCAGTTTTAATTATCGCTGGTTTATATTATGCTTTTGCGTTCAATAATAAAGCAACAATGGCATTTATTAATAATGAGGCACAAACTTTTGATGCCACATCTATTGTAACGTCTTTAGACAAAGAAGATTCTGAAAAAGTGTTTAATTATTTAAAAAGTATAGATGCCACCAACAAAACTTCTGAAACTTCAGATTTAGAGCATTTGTTAAGCCAATATCAGGATGATGAAGTTAAATATGCTGAGGTTGTAAAAGGACTTCCAATTAAAGATTCATTAAAATACGAAACGGGATTTCAGTTATTCAAACATAAAATTCCAATGTGGATTTTCTTGTTTGTGTTAGTTGGATTGGCAGTTTGGGCTTTCAGAAAAAATCTTTCTCTGATTCCGCTTTTAGGATTAATCTGCTGTTTGTATATGATGGCCGAATTAAGCGTTTGGAACTGGATTTATTTTACCGTTTGGTTAATAATCGGACTGCTGATTTACTTTGGCTACAGCCGAAAAAATAGTAAATTGAACTTCGTGGAGAAGTTATAAGTTAAGAGTTATAAATTAGAAGTGAGCCGTTCTGAATAATTTCAGAACGGCTTTTTTTATGGGATATTTGCGCGCAGATTTTAAATGATTGTAGCAGATCTAGTTTGGATTTTTATATAAAAAATCAGTTTAAATCTGCCTTAATCTCTTTAAATCTGGGTAAAAATGATTTTTATGAACTTAACTCATTCTGGTTGAGAGTGTTTTAAAATGTTCTAATTTTTATACAAATAATCTTATGTTTTAAAAGGCTTTTCCTTAAGTTTGTTTTCAGTAAATTTTAAAATATAATTTGTAATAAATGAGTTTTCTTGATAAAATATTGGGCAAAAATGATGCTCCAATACAATCTAATAATGACTTCTGGAATTGGTTTCTAAAAAAGGAAAAAGAGTTTTTTAAAATCGTTAAAAACAGAGGAAATATCCACCAAGGTTTTTTTGAAAAATTAGCTCCGAAACTAGATGAAGTTCACTACGGAATTTATTTTTTAACTGGAATGTTTGATGACAATACAGTTGAATTAATCTTAACGCCAGATGGAGCAATCAGAAATATTTATGCTATAGAAGAGCTGGTAAATGCGGCTCCAAAAATGGTAGGATGGAAAATTACTGCTCTTAAACCAGCTTCAGATATTAAGGGTGTTGGTATTGAGTATGAAAATTTCAAATTTGATAAAGAGAATTTAAAATTTTACCCTAATATTCACGAAGGTTATCCAGACGAAATAGATTTGACAATAGTATACGATGGATTTGTTGAAGAAGAAAAAGGAAAAGTAACAAACGGGGTTTATATTTTTCTAGATAATTATTTAGGAGAACTAAATTCTTTGACATTGATAGATAACATGAATGTTGTTGGATCTAATGAAATTTCAGAAGAATTAATTCCAATCGAAAAATTAAAAGATTATTTAATCTGGAGAGAGAAGGAATTTGTTGAGAAATATGAAGGCACGAGACATAATACAGAAAATGATAATTATTCAAGTCTTGAGGGTACTGCAAAAGATGGTGGGGCTATTATCGCCATTATAAATAGTGATATTTTACAATGGGATAAAAAAGCATCTCATCCGTGGGTATTTATTATTACAATTCCATTTGATGGAAGCAACAATAGCGGAATGCCGGATAAAGAAACATATCAATTATTAAATGAAATTGAGGATGATGTAGTATTGGAACTTAAAGATTTGGATGGTTATTTGAACATAGGAAGAGAAACACGCACCAATAAAAGAGAAATCTTTTTTGCGTGTAAAGATTTCAGAAAACCAACTAAAATAGCCGATGAATTAATTAAAAAATTCAATGGCACTTTTGAGATAAGCTACGAAATTTATAAAGACAAATATTGGCGAACATTTAGAGGTTACGAGCCTAGATAATTATAAAGCCGTTCTGAATATTCAGAACGGCTTTTTTACTCAAACTTCAAAATAAAAAATCCGCTTAGAGAAAATCTCCAGCGGATTTGAAACAATCTAAAAAAATGATGCAAATTTATTTATAAAGTAATGTTTCCTATTTATTGTGGGTAATTTTTTCTCTCGCCGATTAAACAGATTATTTGCTAAGAAAAAGATCAGCAAGATCAGCAAGAGGATTAAAAAACTTAGAACCTTAGCAGCTCAGAACCTTAGAATCTTTTTGTAAAACCCCAAGTTCAATCATACAAGCTTTCATCATTTCGTAAGTACGCTGAATATCATTGTCTAAACCAATAGAAAAACGAATCAAACCATCAGTCAATCCCATTTCTTTTTGTTCTTCTAACGGAATTTCACTTGAAGTTGAAGTTCCCGGTGCACTGAATAACGTTTTATAAAAACCTAAACTTACTGCTAAATAACCCAGATTTCTATCCTGCATTAATTCCATTAATTCATTAGCTTTTTCCAAAGATCCAACATCAATGGTCAGCATACCACCAAAACCATATTCGGGATTAATCATCGTTTTATACAATTCATGACTCGGATGACTTTTCAATCCCGGATAAACCGTTTTTAAACCGTCTTTTTCAAATTGATCTGCTAGAAAATGCGCATTATGACTGTGCTGTTTAATTCTAATATGAAGTGTTCTCAGGTTTTTCATCACACTTGCAGAACGCAAACTGTCCATTGTTGGTCCTAAAAGCATGCTTGCGCCAGTGTTGACAGTTTTCAGCGAATTAATAAATTCTTTCGAAGCACACGTTACACCACCAACGGTATCACTGCTTCCGTTAATGTATTTCGTCAAACTGTGAATTACAATATCAGCCCCCAATTTTGCAGGAGAAACTGATAATGGAGAAAACGTGTTGTCTACAACTAATTTCAAATGGTGCTTTTTGGCAATTGCAGCCAAACCACGAATATCTGCTACTTCCAATAACGGATTACTTACGGTTTCGCAGTACAAAACTTTAGTTTTAGAAGTAATTGCAGCTTCTACAACATCCAGTTTAGTAATGTCAACAAAAGTGGTTTCGATACCAAAACGAGGCGTAAAATTCTTCAAAAAAGCATAGGTACCGCCATAAATCGTTCGGCTTGAAACGATATGATCTCCCGCACCGCATAATTGCAATAGAGTAGGTGTAATAGCGCCCATACCAGAAGCTGAAACATTTGCCGTTTCTGTTCCCTCCATTGCGGCCAAAGCCTGATCCAAGTACAAATTACTTGGTGAAGAATGGCGCGAATACAAATAACAGCCTTCCATATTGCCTTCAAAAGTATCGAACATCGTTTTTGCCGATAAAAAAGTATAAGTAGAAGAATCAGAAATTGATGGATTCACACCGCCAAATTCCCCAAAGTATTGCAAATCCTGAATTTTATCTGCTGGATTAAAGTCTTTCATTATAGTTAGTTTTTTGTTAGTTTCAAGTTGCCATTGTCATCCTGAGCAAAGTCGAAGGATAAGGAGCTGCTTCCTGCTATCCGTTTCAATCTTTTACTTTTTAAAGAAAAAAGCAAAAGGATTTCCACTTCTATCAGGGCTAGGACATTTGTTTTTCAAAAGAAATTCCAGTCAAAGAAAGAGTGTTTTAGATAATTAATCAATTGTTTCGTTTTTATTTAGATTTTAAAACTATTAAATTAAATTAATAATGATTTTTAATCTAAATTTGTTCTAAAAAATACATGTCAATAGATTTTCTTTCACTTAAGTAATCCATCAACAATCAAGTAAAAACAATCAACCAAAATGACTCTTGACGAAATAGATAAAAAACTCCTCGTTTTGCTTCAAACCGACAGCAAAAAGACCAATAAAGAATTGTCTTTAAAATTGAATCTTTCTGTAACAGCAGTTTATGAACGAATTAAAAAGCTGGAGCGCGAAGGCATTATAAAAAACTATGCGGCTTTAGTCGATAAATCTAAAATCGAAAAAGGATTTGTAGTTTTCTGTCATTTAAAATTGATTCAGCATACCAAAGAATTCTTAACCAAATTCGAAAGTGAAGTCATCAAACTAAATGAAGTTTTAGAATGCCACCACGTAAGCGGCGATTACGATTATATTTTAAAAGTTCTAGTAAAAGATATGGAAGCCTATCGAGAATTTTTAGTAACCAAACTAACTTCTTTACAGCATATCGGGAGCACACAAAGTATGTTTATGATTAGCGAAGTGAAGAACTCTACGGTGATTTCTTTTTAAGGTTTAAGGTTCTGAGATGCTAAGTTTTTTAATCTCGCAAAGACGCTAAGTCGCGAAGTTCTTTTGTGAATTTTGTATAGCTGAATTGCGTCCAGCTTTAGCTAGATGTAAAGTATAGTTATAAGCAAGAGGCTTTAGTCAAAATTCTCAAAGTTTGGCTAAAGCCTGATATGTTTTCAATTTGAAACCTCCAGCTAAAGCAGGAAGGCAATTCAAAAAAAATTTTGCGACTTAGCGTCTTTGCGAGCAAAATTTTGTCACGATAAAATAAAACTTAGCGAACCTTGCGTAAATCTTAGCGCTCTTTGCGGTTAATAAAAACCCCAAATTTCACGCAAAAAACATTGAAATTTAAACTTTAAACAAAACTTTATTCCTTAAATTTGTGACGCTTAAAATAAAATAGATAAACTATGAGTTCATTTGACGTAGTCATTATAGGTTCAGGTCCTGGCGGATATGTATCAGCAATTCGTTGCGCACAATTAGGTTTCAAAACTGCTATTGTAGAAAAATATACTTCATTAGGCGGAACTTGCCTTAACGTAGGTTGTATTCCTTCAAAAGCATTATTATCATCTTCTCACCACTATTCAGAAATTGCTCATTTTGCAGATCACGGAATCGAAGTTTCTGGTGATGTAAAAATCAATTTAGAGAAAATGATCGCGCGCAAACAAGCTGTTGTAGATCAAACCGTAGGTGGAATCAACTACTTAATGGATAAAAATAAAATCACTGTTTTCAATGGTATAGGTTCTTTCGTAGACGCAACTCACATTGCTGTTGCAAAAGCTGACGGAACTTCAGAAACTATTGAAGCAAAATATACTGTAATTGCTACAGGATCAAAACCATCTTCTTTGCCATTCATCAAAATTGATAAAGAAAGAATCATCACTTCGACTGAAGCTTTAGCTTTAAAAGAAGTTCCAAAACACTTAGTTATTATTGGTGGAGGAGTTATCGGAATCGAGCTTGGACAAGTGTATCTTCGTTTAGGAGCTCAGGTTTCTGTAGTAGAATTCATGGACAGAATTATTCCAGGAATGGACGGGGCGCTTTCTAAAGAATTAACTAAAGTATTGAAAAAACAAGGAATGAAATTCTATGTTTCTCACAAAGTAAAATCAGTTGAAAGAAACGGTGATGCTGTTGTAGTTCAAGCTGAAAACGCAAAAGGAGAAACTATTACTCTTGAAGGAGATTATTCATTAGTTTCTGTTGGTCGTCGTCCTTACACAGACGGATTAAACGCTGATAAAGCTGGAGTTAAAATTTCAGATAGAGGACAAGTTGAAGTAAATGATCATTTACAAACCAGTACTCCAAATATCTACGCAATTGGTGATGTTGTTCGCGGAGCGATGTTGGCACACAAAGCGGAAGAAGAAGGAGTGATGGTTGCTGAAATCTTAGCGGGCCAAAAACCACATATCGATTATAACTTAATTCCTGGTGTAGTTTACACTTGGCCAGAAGTTGCTGCAGTTGGACAAACTGAAGAGCAATTGAAAGCGGCTGGAGTTAAATACAAATCAGGAAGTTTCCCATTCAAAGCTTTAGGACGTGCGAGAGCAAGTGCTGACTTAGACGGATTCGTAAAAATCTTGGCTGATGAGAAAACAGATGAGGTTTTAGGAGTTCACATGATTGGTGCTCGTACAGCAGATTTAATTGCTGAAGCAGTTACTGCAATGGAATTCAAAGCTTCTGCTGAAGACATTTCAAGAATGAGCCATGCGCACCCAACTTTCGCGGAAGCGGTAAAAGAGGCAGCATTGGCAGCTACAGAAAATAGAGCTTTACACGTATAATTTTTACTTTAAATCATATTTATAAACCGTCTCATTAAAAAACGAGACGGTTTTTTTATGCTTCACAAAATATAATATTCAAAAATAATTTTGTAAATTAGATGTGTATTTCGGGTGCTATCTTTATGGTATTTAAAAAGATAGCGTTATGAAAAGCAAATATATAGTTCCAGTTTTAATTGGAGCAGGAATCGGAATCGCGCTGAGTTCTTGTGGAGGAGGAATTCCGGATAAAGCAAAACCTGTAACTAATTTTGACAAAGCCAGATATTTAGGTAAATGGTATGAAATTGCCAGATTAGATTACAAATGGGAAAGAGATTTAAACAATGTTACAGCCGAATATTCTTTGAATGATAACGGCACCATAAAAGTCGATAATAAGGGCTATGATGTCAAAAAAGACAAGTGGGAAGAAAGCATCGGGAAAGCCAAATTTGTCAAAAAAGACAATATTGGTATGCTTAAGGTCTCATTTTTTGGTCCTTTTTATTCAGGATACAATGTTATTGCCATAGATACAGAGTATAAATATGCTCTTGTAGCAGGCGAAAGTTTAAAATATATGTGGATACTTTCAAGAGAAAAAACAATTCCAGAAAGTGTCAAAGCAGAATTTCTGATCAAAGCTCAAGATATTGGATATAACGTAACCGATTTAGTTTGGGTAAAACACGATAAAACAAATTAAAAAGAAACCCGGTCGTAAAGAACCGGGTTTTTTATTTTTAGTTTTGAAAAATCAAGGAGTGAAAACCGTTTTGTAATTATCCCAATATCTATAAATCAAAAATAAATTACCGATGAACAGAAGTACGGCAACTGGAAGCCCATCTGGAGCTAAAAAGTAATTGATAAACAAAATATTAATTGTAATTGGAAGAATTAAAATGTTTGCTAACGTAACAAAACGTCCTGTTACAAACGAAATTCCACACAGTAATTCAACAGTTTTTGCCAGTGGCAGTAAATAAGTCGAAGCAACTAAACCCATATTAAAGGCCTTAAAATTCCCCGTTGTTTCCGGTTCTGGAGCTAATTTTAGAAAAAACGAAATGGAAGCAAAGAGTAGTAAAAGACCAATCAAAACGCGGACAATAATAGTAGCAATTTTCATAATACTTAAAATTTGAATAGGTTAATAGATATAATTAGTGTGCTGAAAATGCAAAATCTATATTCTCAAATAAAAAGAAAATCTATTTTTAGAATCACTTTACTGAGAATTCAATAATCAATAATATTCTATTTTGGGATTAGTTTAAATGCTATATCAAATATAATGATTTTTTTGCTTACTAAATTGCTGAATTTTAACAGTTTTGATTATTTTTTGAAATATTTTTTATAGGCTAAATAACATCCAATTGCAATTAATATAAAAGGCCATAAATTAAGGAAAAAGACAAAAACTGCCTGAATGATATACAAACCATTTTTTAAAGCATCGACAATTTGAATTCCTAAATTAGGCTCATAGCTGCTGCCGTCTTTTTCACTTGCCGTTACTTCTTGTTTTACGGTTTGATTTTGATAAAGCTGTAAAGTAACAGTGCTGAAATTAATCTGATCTTTTAAAGAAAGATTGTTTAAAACAGCATTATCATTAGCTTCCTTTTGATTTGCTAGTGTATTTTCGGCATCAACAATATCATTTACTTTTTTGCCTTTGTTGTCAATTGCTTTTGTAATTCGGTCAGCACTTTCACTATTTCTTTTTTGAGAAAGCTGATTGCCTAATAATTTCAACGAAACATCATCGGCTTTAATCACTCTAAAATCCAAAAAGTCAATTTGTCTTGCAATGGTTTTAATTACAGTATCTAATTGCGTATTAGGAACTCTAATAGTAATGTTATTTTCAACCGTAAATTTGGTTGTTTCCAGCGTGCTGTCCTGACTTATTTTAGTTTTAATCTGGTCCTGAATAGTACTTTGCAGATTTGTATAGGTTACAAAACCTCCAAATTTCTGAACCGCATTTTCGATTGCATAAGTTGATTTGACCACATTCTTAACCTTGAACTTTAAATCGGCGGTTCGGATAAATTTCTGATTACTGTCTTTTTTTTCAACAGCAGCCGATGAAGAAATTGCGGTACTGTCTACCGCATAATCAGCAGTTTCAGATGTAGCATAATCTGCTTTTTTACACGAAAAAAGCAATGTAGTGATTACCAAAGTGGTTAATCCTAGTTTTGTAATTGTTTTCATAAAAGGTTAAAAATTTGATTAAATAAACTTTTGTTGGTTAAAAGGTTTCTGATTGTGTAAAATATTTTATGAATCGATTCAAAATCGATAGACTAAAAAGCGTGCCAATAATTTTAGATATTCTTTTATCGAAGGATTTTTTTTGTTGTAATTTTGAAGTTTAAAAAAATATCATTTTTGAGAGTTTCTATTCATAAACATATTTCAAATCCTTCCGATTTTAAACAACAGCTTTTAACGTGGTCACAGCAGTTTCGGGAGGTTGTTTTTTTGGAAGGCAATGGCTATCCAGAAGAATATTCGAGTTTCGATTGCATTCTGGCAGTTGATGCTTTTACATCAATTAAAACTGATTTTCACAATGCATTTGATGATTTAAAACAATACAAGCAAACGACTAAAGACTGGCTTTTTGGTTATTTGTCGTATGACTTAAAAAATGATATTGAGGATTTAAAATCCAATAATTTTGACGGATTAGAATTTCCCGATTTATTTTTCTTTCAGCCTAAAAAAGTTTTTTTATTGAAAGAGAATCAGCTTGAAATGCAATATCTGCGTTTTTGTGATGATGAATTTGAAGATGATTTTACTGAAATTATACAAACCTATTCTGAATCTTTTGCCTCATTAAATAAAATTGAAATTAAACAGCGAATTTCAAAAGATGTATATGTAGAAAAAGTAAATCAAATGCTGCATCACATTCATATTGGTGATATGTATGAAGCAAATTTCTGTATGGAATTTTATGCCGAAAATGCCATTATAAATCCGTTAGAAAAATTCAGAAAACTAAATGAAATTTCACAAGCGCCGTTTTCAGTTTTCTTTAAAAATCACAAACATTTTCTGCTTTCAGCATCGCCGGAAAGGTATTTGAAAAAAGTTGGAGAAACCATTATTTCTCAGCCAATCAAAGGAACCTCTAGAAGATTTGCTGATCCAATTGAAGATGAAAAATCAAAAAATAGTTTAGCTTCAGACGAAAAAGAGCGTGCTGAAAATATCATGATAACAGATTTGGTACGTAACGATCTTTCGCACACAGCGCAAAAAGGTTCGGTTGAGGTAAAAGAACTCTGCGGAATTTATTCGTTTCTGCAGGTACACCAAATGATTTCAACGGTTATTTCAAAATTAGATCAGCAATATTCGGCTGTTGATGTTTTAAAATCCACTTTTCCAATGGGAAGTATGACCGGAGCTCCCAAGATTTCTGTAATGAAGATTATTGAAAACCTCGAAGAAACCAAACGCGGACTGTACAGCGGTGCGGTTGGTTATTTTTCGCCAGAAGGTGATTTTGATTTTAATGTCGTAATCAGAAGTATTTTATACAATCAAGAAAAACAATACGTTTCATTTTCAGTAGGAAGTGCCATAACATCGCAGTCTGTCCCTGAAAAAGAATACGAAGAATGTTTACTGAAAGCAAAAGCAATGCACGAAGTTTTACAATAATTTTTTTTCGCCACGAATTACTTCGTCTATTCGCTATCGCTCGGGTTACGAATTATTAATAATCGCAACGTAAAAATAATTTGCGCTAATTTGTGGTAAAAATTGCGCCATCTGCATAAAAAAAATAATTCGTGAATTCGTGGCAGAAAACAATGCTTAACATTTCATTTAAAAATAGATCGAATTTAATTTTTTACTTTTATAGAATGTTTTCAAAATTCAAAAATCATATCGTTTCCCGTTTTCCTTTTTTGGCAGAGAAAAAGCTTTTTCTCGCTGTAAGCGGCGGATTAGACAGTATGGTTTTATTGCATTTATTTAAACAATTAAACTACGAAATAGCAGTTCTGCATTGCAATTTTCAGCTTCGCGGACTAGAAAGTTTTGGAGATCAAGAATTTATTCAAAACTATTGCGATCAAAACAATATCAAAATTTTTACGACCCAATTTGATACCGAAGCTTTTGCCAATGATTACAAAGTTTCGATACAAGTTGCAGCAAGAGAACTTCGCTACAGCTGGTTTTATGAACTTTTAGAAGAAAAAAACTTTGATTTTCTATTAACTGCTCATCACGCCGATGATAATCTGGAAACTTTTATTATCAACTTAACGCGAGGAACTGGATTAGAAGGATTAACTGGAATTCCAGAACAAAACGATAAAATAATCCGTCCGCTGCTTCCATTTTCTAGAGATGAAATCTTGAAATACGCTGAAGAGCACAAAATAGAATGGAGAGAAGACAGCAGTAATGCTTCGACTAAATATCTTCGAAATAAAATTCGTCATGATTTAGTTCCCATTTTAAAAGAAATCAATCCTAATTTTTTGGATGCTTTTCAGAAAACACAATCTTTTCTGCAGGAATCAAATGAAATGGTGGAAGATGCTTCAATTATGGTATATCAGCAAGTTGCTAAAGAAGCTGGAGATGATATTCATTTCGATTTGAATCAGCTTAAAAAACTTCCGAATTATAAATCATATTTGTACCAATGGCTGAAAGAATTTGGATTTTCGGCTTGGAACGATATCTATGATTTAGTGGAAGGACAGTCTGGAAAACAAATTTTTGCAGAAGAATTCAGATTGTTGAAAAACAGAGAAATGTTGATTTTAACGCCCTTTTCGGGAACATCAGAAAAAGAAGAATTTGAAATTTCTGAAAACGATACAGAAGTTAATTTTCCCTTAAAAATGACACTTTGTAACGTAGGTCACACAACATTCGGTTCAAATAGAACTATATTTGTCGACGCTGAAAAAATCCATTTTCCACTTATATTACGTAAATGGAATGAGGGTGATATTTTCCAGCCTTTTGGAATGAATGGTAAGTCAAAAAAAGTCAGCAAACTTTTTAAAGACGAGAAATTATCCCTGATTGAAAAAGAAAAAACATGGATTTTATGGTCGGGAGATAAAATTGTATGGGTAATCGGAATCAGACAGGACGAACGTTTTAAAATTGAAAATACCACAAATAAAATACTTAAAATAGAAATGCAATAATGAACTTTAATCAAAACCTAAACACGATAACTTCAAGAAGTATCTGGAACAGAATCACAGTTTTTTTACTGTTTTTCTTTTTTGCTTTAAATAGTAATGCCCAAATACTCGAACCTGTAAAATGGACGTCAAAAATTGAGAAAAAAGGAAACAATGCCTTATTGATTTTTGATGCCGTAATCGAAAAAGACTGGCATATGTATTCGCAGTTTACACCAGATGGCGGACCTCTAGCTTTGGAAATTACGTTTAAAAACCAGAAAGGAAATTATGAGTTAGTTGGAAAAGCCAAAGAAGGTAAAACCAGAACGGCTTTTAATGATGTTTTCGGTGTAGACGAGACTTTCTTTGAAGGAAAAGCACACATCGAACAAGAAATAAAAATCATCAATCCAAACTTAAAAACGGTTGATGTTGATTTTGATTTTCAGGTTTGTAAAGAAGTTTGTATCAATTCAAGCAAGAAATTTTCAATTTCAGTACCTTCTACTTTCAAAATGGATGAAGTTCCTGCTTTAACAGAAGCTAAATTGGATGAAACAAAAGTGACAGGTCTGGCGATTGATACTATTAAAAAAGAAGCAGCAGCACAGCCAAAAACTGAAACAGCACAAACAGCAAAAGAAGAAATCCCTGCCTCTGCACCAGCAAGAAGTTTGTGGTCAATCTTTTTTATAGCTTTTATATCAGGATTCGCGGCATTATTAACGCCATGCGTTTTCCCAATGATTCCTATGACGGTGAGCTTCTTCACTAAACAAAGTAAAAGCCGAGCAAAAGGAATTAGAAATGCTATTTTCTACGGACTTTCAATTATTGCTATTTATGTGATTTTAGGTCTTATCGTGACTAAAATATTTGGTGCCGATGCTTTAAACGCTTTGTCTACAGATGTTTGGTTTAACCTGATTTTCTTTGTGATTTTAGTGGTTTTTGCTACATCATTTTTGGGGGCTTTCGAAATTATGCTTCCAAATTCATGGGCAAACAAAGCAGATCAACAAGCAGATAAAGGCGGTATAGTTGGAATCTTATTTATGGCATTGGCGCTTGCAATTGTATCATTTTCTTGCACAGGACCAATTGTAGGAACGTTATTAGTGGATGCGGCTTCAAACGGAGGAATTGCTCCAATTGTGGGAATGTTAGGATTCTCATCTGCACTGGCACTTCCGTTTATGTTATTTGCTATGTTCCCGGGCTGGTTAAATTCATTACCAAAATCTGGCGGATGGCTGAATACAGTAAAAGTGGTCCTAGGGTTTTTAGAATTGGCTTTCGCATTCAAATTTTTATCAAACGCTGATTTAGTTTTACAATTGCATTTCTTAGAAAGAGAAGTTTTTATTGCGATTTGGATTGCTATTTTCGGTGCGCTTACTTTATATTTATTCGGAAAAATTACATTGCCTCATGATAGTCCTACGCATCATATTTCGGTTGGAAGACTGTATTTAGGATTGTTGACTTTAGTGTTCACGATGTATTTAATTCCAGGACTTTGGGGTGCACCTTTGAAATTAATAAGTGCATTTCCGCCGCCTCCAACCTACAGTGAAAGCCCGTTTGGAGTAGGAGGTTCTGTTAATGGAGTTTCTTCTGAAGCTGGAAAAGGAATGCCGGAAGGTGCCGAATTAGGTCCGCACGGAATTATGGTTTTTCACGATTATGAGGATGGATTAGCTTACGCAAAAGCAATTAATAAACCAATTATGCTTGATTTTACTGGGTATGCTTGCGTAAACTGTAGAAAAATGGAGAATAATGTTTGGTCTGAACCAACGATTCTTCCCATTCTGAAAAATGATGTGGTTTTGATTTCGCTTTATGTAGATGACAAACGTGAATTGCCAAAAGAAGAGCAGTTTACAACTGAAGCTGGAGATAAAATCATTACGGCAGGAGATAAATGGACAGATTTTATGATTTCAAAATATAAAACTAACACACAGCCTTTATATGTAATTACAGATTTGGAAGCAAACAATTTAAACGCTTCTAAACCAACAATCAGTTACGTAAGTGCTGATGAATATTTGAAATGGCTGAAAGAAGGGATTTCGAATTTTAAGTAGTAGTTGTTTGTTGTTTGTTGTTTGTTGTTTGTTGTTTGGGTTTAAACACTATCTTATAATCTGCAGCTATATTAGAAAATTTAAAATCCACAATCTAAAATCAGCAATCATCAATCTACAATCTAAAATATTTTATAATCAAAAAGCACTCTAAGTCAAATTTAGAGTGCTTTTTTTATCAAGTAACGAAAGTGAAAATTAAATCTTATAAGAATTCTCCGTGTTGAGAAATATCTAATCCTAGTTCTTCTTTTTCTTCAGTAACTCTTAGCGGTGTAATTTTGTTTACAATGAAAAACAATACATAAGAAGCTACAAATGCGAAGATTGAAACGACAACTAAAGCAATTAACTGATTGATGAATAATGTTGGAGTTCCGAAGATTAAACCTTGATTATCTCCAACAGCAGGATTGATTGCTTTTGAAGCGAAAACACCAGTTAAAAGCATACCTACCATACCACCAACACCGTGACAAGCAAATACATCAAGGGCATCATCAATTTTACCTTTAGGGAATTTGCTTACTACAATGTTACTTACAATTGCAGAGAATAAACCGATGAAGATTGCGTGAGGGATACTTACGAAACCAGCAGCAGGTGTGATAGCCACAAGACCTACAACAGCTCCAATACAAGCTCCAAGAGCAGATAATTTGTGACCTAAAATTTTATCAAGGAAAACCCAAGCCATTGCAGCGGCAGCGGCAGCAACCGTAGTGGTTCCTAAAGCTTGAGCAGCAAGACCATTTGCTCCTAATGCAGATCCAGCGTTAAAACCAAACCATCCAAACCAAAGTAAACCTGTTCCTAATAATACATATGTAATTCTCGCAGGATTCACTTTTTGAACTTTTCTTTTTCCTAAGAAGATAGCTCCCGCTAATGCAGCCCATCCAGCACTCATGTGAACTACTGTTCCACCAGCGAAGTCTAATACTCCCATTTTAAAGAAAACTCCATCAGGATGCCAAGTCATATGAGCAAGCGGCGCATATATCAATAATATAAATAAAACCATGAATAATAAATAAGCCCAGAAACGTACACGCTCTGCAAATGCACCTGTAATTAATGCAGGAGTAATGATAGCGAATTTTGCCTGGAATAATGCGAATAAAATAAATGGAATCGTTGGTGCAAGGCTCCATGCAGTATTAGTTCCAACTCCTGCAAAGAACAAATTCTCAGAAGGGTTTCCGATAATTCCTCCAATTGTTGGTCCAAAAGCCAAACCAAAAGCAACAACAGTCCATAAAATTGTAACAATTACCATTGCCATAAAACTTTGCAGCATAGTACTAATTACGTTTTTCTTACCAACCATACCTCCATAGAAAAATCCTAAACCAGGAGTCATTAACAATACAAATGCAGTTGCAACGATCATCCAGGCAGTATCTCCTGTATCAAACTTTACAGCTTCTGCTGGAATGGGGTTGTCAGCAATAATAAAGTTTGATATAAAGGTTAGTACCAAAATAGTGATAAGAATCACACTTAAAATAATTTTTCGCATAGTTATTTAGTTTTAAAATTTTTGATAAAAGTATAAAATGATTTGATACCCCCTAAAAAAATAGGGTTTAATGTTTAATTTTTGTTAATTTTAAAATTTGACCCCTTAAAATTTGCATGAATTTCTTAAAACAAACTTAAAATTTACATTTTAGCAGCAATTTTTTTTCTATTGCTTTTAAATTGGTTATTTTTCTTAATTTTTTGATACGTTTTTTTGAGTTAAAGTTGAAGTTTAATGCTTAAAAACATCTAATAGTTAAGTTTGATGAAGTATATTTGATGTTTTTAACAAATTTTGTAATTAAAATTTAAGAATGAAAAATCATAAGATTAAATGGGGAATTGTCGGCCTCGGAAATATTGCACATCAATTCGCAGCAGACTTATTATTAATTGAAGATGCACAATTAATTGCTGTGGCCTCGAGAGACCTTTCTAAAGCCAAAGAATTTGCAGAAAAATACAAAGCCCCTAAAGCTTACAAATCTTATGATTTACTTTTTAATGATCCTGAAGTTGATATTGTGTACATTGCAACGCCTCATAATTCACATGCCGAATTATCAATAAAGGCACTCGAAAATAATAAACATGTTTTATGTGAAAAACCAATGGCATTATCTTATAAAGATGCTGAACGCATGATAGAAGTTTCTAAAAAATACAATACCTTTTTTATGGAAGCATTCTGGACACGTTTTATTCCATCTGTTCAAGATGTTTTACAGAAAATAAATGATGGTAATATTGGAAAGGTAAATTACATTAAAGCCGATTTTGCCTTCTACGGAAGTGAAACCGAACACAAACGTCTTTTCGATAAAGAATTAGGAGGAGGAGCGCTGTTTGATATTGGAGTTTATCCGCTGTTTCTGTCTTATTTATTACTTGGAAAACCCAAAGAGATTCTAGCAAAAGCGATAAAACATGCCAACGATATTGATTTACAGACTTCGATAATACTTCAATACGAATCGGCGCAGGCGATTTTGCATGCGTCTATTGTTTCTGATTCTGATATGAAAGCTATAATCTCAGGAACATTGGGAAGAATAGAATTAAATGCTCCTTGGTTTGTAGCCGATGGTTATTCTTTATTTAAAAACGAAGAAAAAGAAGCTGTTTTTACTTTGCCAACTTTAGGAAAAGGATATTCACATGAAATTATCGAATGCCATACCTGTATTCGAAACAATCAAATTGAAAGCAAACTTTGGTCGCATCAAAATAGTTTGGATTTAAGCAGAATAGTTGAGGAAGTTAGAATTAGATCATAAAGTTATTTTCTCAAACTTAATCTGAGCGCCTTCGCAATTCTTGGACGATTATATCTTTGAAGGAAAATTGGATAAAGATTAAGCAGCAGATTTAATACTAATAATGATAGCGATTTGACAAATCCAAATTCAAGTGCCACGAAAACATTAAATCCTAATACTATAATTAAAATTATAAGATGATCCAGTTCTGATTTTTTGGTTTGATAATATAGTTTCTCTAAAGATTTTGTGTTTTTTTCGATTGGAAAAGTTTTTCGGATTACTTTTTCCCAGCCAACCAAAACTAATAATTTTCTAAAAATATTTATACCAAGATTCTCGTAAACCTTTCCTCTTTTTTCCCAAGTTTTTTCATCGTAATACGAAGAAGCAAGCGGGCTTTTTAGTGCATCCGTAAAGTAAGTTACAAAAAGCATCAGCAAAAAGTTTAAAGCCCAGGCAAATGAAAACTTATCTATTTTAATATAATATACTAAAGCAAACGTAGATCCAATGGTGGCTGTAGCGATAAGAATTAAAAGTAAAGTTTTTTTCATTAATTGAGTTTTTGGTTGTCGTTAGAATTATTTTATAAACATAAATAAAATAATGAAATCATTTATAGAAATTTAAGATTAGAATTTTATTTAATTATAAAAAGTAATAAAATATTTACAAATATTTTTTCTCATTCTTTTTTAATTAGATATTTTTACCTTTTTATAAGAATTTATTTATGTTAGTAAAAATTTACGGAAGTGCCGTTTTTGGAGTTGAAGCTACAACTATTACAATCGAAGTGCACATGGATAAAGGGATTGGTTATCATTTAGTTGGACTTCCGGATAATGCCATAAAAGAAAGCAGTTACCGAATCGCAGCCGCTTTAAAAAACAACGGATTAAGTTTTCCAGGAAAAAAAATCACGATAAATATGGCTCCTGCTGATCTAAGAAAAGAAGGCTCTGCTTATGATTTGCCACTTGCTATGGGGATTTTGGTTGGTTCAGATCAAATAGAAGCCCCTGAAATCGAACAATATATAATTATGGGAGAACTTTCGCTTGACGGAAGTTTACAGCCTATTCGAGGGGCTTTGCCTATTGCCATAAAAGCAAAAGAAGAAGGATATAAAGGTTTTTTTCTGCCCATTCAAAATGTAAAAGAAGCCGCAATCGTATCAGATTTAGATGTATATGGCGTTTCTAATCTTCAGGAAATAATTGATTTCTTCAATGGAAAAGGCACTCTTGAACCTACCGTTATCGATACTCGCGCCGAATTTTACAAAACATTAGATTTTCCAGAATTTGACTTTTCAGATGTCCGCGGACAAGAAAGCATCAAACGTTGTATGGAAATTGCAGCAGCAGGGGGACATAACATCATTTTAATAGGTCCGCCGGGAGCAGGAAAAACCATGCTTGCAAAACGTGTCCCGAGTATTTTACCGCCTATGACCTTGCGTGAAGCACTCGAAACAACAAAAATTCATAGTGTGGCAGGAAAGCTGAAAGAAGTAGGTTTGATGAATCAGCGTCCGTTTAGAAGTCCGCATCATACTATTTCGAATGTTGCACTTGTGGGTGGCGGAAGTTATCCACAGCCAGGCGAAATTTCAATGGCACATAATGGTGTTTTGTTTTTAGATGAATTACCGGAATTTAAAAGAGATGTTTTAGAAGTAATGCGTCAGCCGCTTGAAGATCGTGAAGTTACGATTTCAAGAGCGAAATTTACGGTTACGTATCCATCGTCATTTATGTTGGTGGCTAGTATGAATCCAAGTCCAAGCGGATTTTTTAACGATCCGAGTATGCCGAATACTTCCTCTCCGCATGAAATGCAGCGATACATGAGCAAGATTTCAGGTCCGCTTTTAGATCGAATCGATATTCATATTGAAGTAACACCAGTTTCTTTCGAAAAGTTAGCTGATGACCGCAAAGCCGAAAGTAGTGTTGAAATCCGAAAACGTGTAACGGCCGCTAGAGAAATTCAAACCAAACGTTTTGAAGGAATCGAAAACATACATTACAATGCGCAAATGAGTAGTAAACTAATCCGTGAGTTTTGTGTTTTGGATGAACAATTAAAAGAACTTCTGAAAAATGCCATGGAACGCTTGAATCTTTCTGCGAGAGCTTATGACAGAATATTGAAAGTGGCACGCACAATCGCTGATTTAGATCATTCTGAAAATGTGGTTTCGTATCATATTTCTGAAGCTATTCAATACAGAAGTCTGGATCGAGAAGGATGGCTGGGATAAGGTTTTGTTTAAGATTTTGTTTTAGGTTTCAAGTTTCAAGTTTCAAGTTAATTAAGCTTATAACTCCAAAAAAATAACGTGAAACCTGAAACTTGAAACTTGAAACTAAACCTGTATAAACTCCTCGATTCCTATTTCTTCTAAAAACAAATCATCATGCGAAACTACAATTAAAGTTCCCTGATATTCGTTGATTGCGGCTGTTAGGATTTCGATATTCTGAATATCAAGATTGTTTGTTGGTTCGTCTAAAATAATGATATCCGGCGCTTTTGTATTAATGGTTAAACAGCAAAGTAATAAACGCATTTTTTCGCCTCCGCTTAAAGCGGTACAAGATTTGTCCCAATCATTTTGAGAGAATAGAAATTTATTCAGTTTCATTTTTAAGGTATGTTCTTCTAAACCTGAATCGTTAAATTTTTGAACCTGCTCGTAAACCGTCAATTCGTTTTCGATTAAGGAATAATCTTGATCGATATAAATTATTTTGGCTTCCGCTTTAGAAATTGTTCCCATTTTGGGTTCAATTTTCCCAGTG
This sequence comes from Flavobacterium endoglycinae, assembly GCF_017352115.1. Lineage (NCBI taxonomy): Bacteria > Pseudomonadati > Bacteroidota > Flavobacteriia > Flavobacteriales > Flavobacteriaceae > Flavobacterium > Flavobacterium endoglycinae. The sequence continues at coordinate 1,021,901 of NZ_CP071448.1, read as the reverse complement.
ATCATTTTGATTAAAGTTGTTTTTCCAGAACCATTTAACCCTTTTATCGCAATTCTTTCACCGCTTGTAATTTGAATATCAAGAGGTTCTTTCCATAATAATTGATCTTTAAAATTATGGTTAATATTTTTGGCTGTGAAAAGGATTTTACCTTTATGAAGATCCGTTTTTTCGAAACCAAATTTCATTTTGTCAATTTCTGGCAAAGCCGAACGAAGATCTTGCAAATCTTTAGCAATACCACCTATTTTTTCTGCATGAACCCCTTTTGTTTTTGCGGTACTGTTTTCGGCATTATTTCGCAGCGTATTCATCATAATGCGCGAAACTCCGGCTTTCTTTTGTTTTTTCTCGCCTCGTGAATCTAGTTTGTTCTGGCGTTCAAGCGTTTCACGCTCTTTTTCTTTGGCTTTACGAAGTGCTTTTTCTTTACTTTGAATATCGTGGCTTAAAGCATTATTTTCGATTTGCTTTTGTTCTGTATAAAAATCGTAATTTCCGCCATAAACATTGATTCCGTGTTTCGTAAGCTCAAAAACGGAAGGTAATAAATTCAGCAATTTTCGATCATGACTCACTATTAGTAAGGTACTTGAAGTACTTTTAATAAAATCATATAATAGTTTTCGGCCTGCAGTATCTAAATGATTACTCGGTTCATCTAACAAAACAAGTTCAGGTTGATGAATCGAAATTCCGGCCAGAAAAACTTTTGTTTTTTGTCCGCCGCTAAGCGTTTCCAGTTTTTGATCGAGTTGTAAATTATCAAGCTGCCAATAGTGTAAAGCTTCATTACAGCGATCTTCGATTGTCCAGTCGTCGTTTAGCAGGTTAAGGTTTTCTTCGGAAACATTTCCAATTAGAATTTCCTGAAAGGCATTTAGTTTTTCTTCGACATTTAATGCCTGAGCAATTGTTAAATGATTAAACTGTCCGAAAATCTGCGGAATGTAATAAGGCACGGCATCGGTTTTTATAAGACCTTCTGAAGTCTGTAATTCTCCAGCGATAATTTTTAATAAAGTTGATTTTCCAACACCGTTATTGCCAATTAAGGCAATTTTATCCTGATTGTTGATTGTAAAAGTGATTGCATCAAACAAAAGTTCTTTGTTCGCATGCGCGTATGAGATATTCTGTAAAATAACCATAATTTCTTTCTTAAAGGAATAAACAAATATGCAAGCCGATTTTCAGCTTACCTTAAAATTGTCCGAAAGAAATTTTTATTCACATAGAGATTGTGCGGCTTATTTAATGATGCAAAGATATAAAAATATTTTTTGATGATTCAGAAGTGTCGATTATTCAAATTTTAAATTAGCATTTTTCGACATTAAATAGGAGGTAAGTTTTTTAATTTTTCCGTTTTCCATTTCAAAAACATCGCAGAAAACGGCATCAAGTTTGCCTCCATTTGTCATATTTCCCTGAACAGCTCCTTCAGCAATTACGGTATTGTTTTCTTCAATTAATTTAAAAATTTGAATGGTTGGACTTCCCACAAAGTTTTCATTTTCGATTTCTTTATCAAATTCTTCTTTGCCTACATGCTGATAAATTCCAGGCATTTCCCAAATAATATCATCGGTCAAAAATCTAAAATTCTTTTATGGTCGCTTACTCTAAAAGCTTCCATATATTCGTTTACGGTTTGTTTATTTGGTGTCATATTTTAAAAATTAATATTTTAGATTCTTAAGAACCATTTCATTGTTTTTAAATTCTCCAATTCTAATTGTGATAAACCTTTGCTTTCAATATCAAAAAAAGCTTTTTTTAGATTTTCAAAGCCATAATTATCTTTTAGCCAAAAAGGTAATTCTTCAACACTTTTATTCCAATTTTTTAAAACTCGATGTATTAATAATTCAATATTTTCTTCTGTTTTTGGATTAATTTTTTTTAGAATCAATCCAGCATATTTTTGGTCGGTATAAATAGAATTAGTTCTTTCTTCATTCTCAAAAATCTGAATAATGCCTTCAATAATTATTGAATCTTTTACTTTGTGTAAAATTTCAATTAATTGTTGAATTCTTAAATCTCCAAGTTTATCTATCATATCCACAGATTTAAAAAGCTCATCTTTGATATCTTCTGCTGTCGTTGGAAACTTCATTTTGTGTTTAATTTTTGAAAAGTAAAATGAATAATAAATTTACATTTTTTTGAAAATATGAAGAAATTATTTATTCTCTAGTTGCGGATAAAAGAATTTAAAAGAATTTGAAACGGCTTGATGCAGAGCTGATCCATGGTTTTCATTCGGAAAATAGTCGAAATAAACTTTGATATTTTTGCTTTTAGACGCTTGTACTTTTTCAGCTAATAAATTTGCATCAACTTCCATTACTCTAGGAATTTCGGTTGGCGTTAAACCTTCTTTGCCAACTGCGATATATACTTCTGTAGGCTGTTTAAAATTTTCCTGAAGAATTGCTGCATCTAAGTTGAGTATAGAACCATTATCCCACCAAATACTTGGACTTACAATCACATATTTATTGAAAAGAGAAGGTTTTTTAAGCAGAATTTCTGAGCCCAACAATCCACCAAGAGACTGTCCGATAAGCATTTTAGATTCAGTTGTTTTGTATTTTTTTTCAATGAAAGGTTGTAATTCTTTTTCGATAAATGAGATAAATGTATCGGAGTGCCCTGTTGTTGGAAAACGGGTTTTGTCCTTTTCAAGCGTAGTAGGGAAGGTAAAGTCTCTTTTTCTGTCGACAGTTGCAATTCCTATCACAATTGATTTTGGAACTTGATTGATCCATTCGAAACTATTAAACTGAACCAATCCAGCAATATGAATAAAATCTTCATCGGCAGAACCATCTAGTAAATAAATAACAGGATATTTTACAGCATCCGCCGGATTATAATCTTCAGGAAGATAAATGTTTAGGATTCTGTTTTCGCCCAATTCTTTGGACTGAATTTCATCGATTATACCTAAAACAAAAGGTTTTGTGGTTTCGGTTGTTTTAGATTTTTTGTTTTGACTGAAAGCTGTAATCGAAATTAAAAATAAGAAAGCCAGGGCAAAAAGACGATTCATTTTAATAGAATAAAAGTGATTATTAAACGAAAATACGAATTTAATACTAGTTCACTTTGCTTTTTTGCCTTGGCTTTTATCTGGTACTGCACTATTTTGTTTGTTTGGCAAAAATAGCGTCCAAACCTTCCATTGCAATTGTGAAACCTTCTTTGAATCCCATTTGAATAATCATTTCAAGATCAGAAAGTTTTTCATGTTTAATAACTATATCAACAAAAGTTGAATTGTCTTTTTCTGAGAAAGTAATATCCCAGTCAGAACGCGGAAATTCTTTGTTTAAATTTCCGTTGCTGTCGGAAAAAGCATCCAGCCATTTGATATTTGTTTTTGGGTTTATCGAAGTATAATCGGCAATTGCCCAATGTTCTTCACCTTCAGGTCCAACCATTGCGTAAAGTCTTCTTCCGCCTTCTTTAAATTCTATGCTTTTAGTTTTTGATTTCCACGGAGCAGGTGCCCACCATTGATCGAGAATTTCTGCTTCTGTCCATGCCGACCAAACATTGGATAATGACGCGTTGAATTCGCGTTTCACATTTACGGCCTTATTTTCCTTATCAACAGTAAAATTCATTAACAAATTTGATTTCATTTTCGTTCGGTTTTTTAGTCGTTAATAATTTATTTAATTATATGATAATGTGTGTTTTACTTTCTTGTTTCAAAGATTTTATCCAAACTTTCCATAGCCGCTGTAAATCCTTGTTTGAAGCCCATTTCGACTATTTTTTCTAATTCTTCCAAACTGTCTCTTGTAATCACAATATCGACAAAAGTTGAATCTCCTTGCTCAGAGAATGTTATATCCCAATAAGAACTTCCAAATTCTGAATTTGGATTTCCATCAGCGTCACAAAAAGTAGCAGCGTATTTGAAATTTGTTTTAGGTGAAATCGAAGAATAATCAAAAGTACTCCAGCGTTCAATGCCGTCAGGGGCAATCATGGCGTAAAGTCTTCTGCCTCCTTCCTTAAATTCCATACTTTTCGTTTTGGATTTCATAGGAGCCGGCGCCCACCATTGATCTAGGATTTCAGCTTCTGTCCAAGCCGACCATACATTAGACAATGACGCGTTGAATTCGCGTTTTACATTTACAGTTTTATTTTCCTTATCTATGGAAAAATTCATTAACAGATTAGATTTCATTTTCTTTAGATTTTAAATTCAATAATACTTGGTCTAATTGACTAAATCGGCTTTCCCATATTTTCTTGAATTGTTCCAGCCAGTGATCTATTTCTTTCATTTTATCGATTTTTAGTTGATAATAAATTTCTCTTCCTACTTTTTTTTCTTGTAGTAAATCACATTCACTTAGTATTTTAATGTGTTTAGAAACCGCTTGTCTGGTAGTTTGAAATTGTTCTGCAATTGCATTTGGAGTTAACGCACTTGAAGAAATCAAAACCAGAATTGCTCTGCGGGTCGGATCGGCAATAGCCTGAAAAATATCTCGTTTCATTTTAATAAAATAAATAAGCAACTAATCAGTTGCAAATATACGCAACTTTTTGGTTGCGCAAAATGTTTTTTCGATTTTTTTATAATTTTGAGTGTTAAAAAAAAAAGACGCATCTTTTGAATGCGTCTTTAAATGATTGTTTATGTGGTTACTGCCTTATTTTATTGCGGACAATAATGTCTTTCAGCTTGGCTTTTAGATCTTCACCAGTGTCGAAAACCATTTGCTCGTTATTCGGAAAAGGAACCGCTCTTTTGTTAAAATATGCAATATAATTATCCTCGCAGGCATTTTTATCGCCTTTATATGTCGAATAAATATTCTCAAACACAAATTCGCTGCTTACCGGAAATGTCTGTACTAATTGATTTGTTCGTAAATCAATGTAATCAATTTTAGCAGTAACCTGACAAGATTTAAATTGTCTGAACTCGTACACATTCGCACGAAGTGTTCTGTAATTATCAACTTTAATTTCTTTACCCAAACTGTCTTTTACAGGTCTGCCGCGGCTGTCAAGAAGTGTTTTAACACCATCTTTTATCTGCCTTTCTTTAATGAATTCCTTTTCTTTAATCTGTTCAGGAGAAATTAAAATTTGTCTGAAATTGATAATCAAACTATAATCGTATGTAACGTTTTTTTGTCTGGCGTTGTGGTAAACCGTCCATTTATCATTTAATCCATACGTTTTAAAATCTAGTAAATCCTCCTGAAGCAGTTTTGGAATCACCATTTCAGTTTCATTTTTAGCATAAACATCTACAAAATCAGTTCCTTTAAACTGCGCATCGTCCATTAATTTTTTGGTGTTTTTATACCCCGGATTTATACTTTCCAAATAGAAAAAATCGTCATATGCTTTTCTAAAATCCATTTTGTTTTTTGATTTCAAAAGGGCAGAGGCGTTTTCGTATAAATATTTCGAAAGTTCGTTTTTGCTGCTTACAATTTGATCCGAATAATTATCAAACGGGAAATAAGCATTTTTTCCTTGTTTTAATAACGGAAGCGGTAATAAAGGTCTGATTTTTTCCTGACGGCTATTCAATTGTAAATACGTATTGTAAATGCGTTCAGAATTGGCTGGATTACCTTCTTTAGCCATCATTTCAAGATTACGCAGATCGCGGTCTTTGGCTTTGGCAAATGCTTCTTCGAGTAAATATACATAATCTTGTTTCCCTTTAGAATCTTTTTTGGTACGCAAAGCTTCAACTGCACGATTTATAGCACCATCATAATCACCATCGCTTAAAAGTGACTGCGTTGTTTTGACCCCGCATGATGAAAGGACTAAAAAGAATATAGAAAATAGTAAAGTAGTTTTTTGCATAGTAGTCACATTTGAAGGTGTAAATATATCTTTTTTAACTTTCAACAACTATGCCTTTTTTAAAATTATTTTTAGGAGCAGATGGTCTCATTTTTACAAGAACTAACTGTCCCGCTGTACGCTAAATCTTTTGTGGCTTCCAACTGTTGTGGAGATTGCCACAAAAGGATATCGCTTCCATCGGGGCTAGATAAGATCTTGTTATTTTCATAAGAAACTTATATTATGCAAAAGAATTATTCTGCCACCTTTTTATATTCCAGAGTTCCAAGTCCTGGTGTGCTTATAATTCGTTTTTGAGGATCGAAATAGTCAATTTTGAATTTAATAGGCAATAAAACAGAAATAATAGTAAGTTCTGAATTATCTGGAGATAGTTTCCAAGATGCTTTATGTGATTCAGTGCCAATAACACTTTCGAAATCACCATTTTGTTTAAAAACCTGAAAAACCTGATCTGTTTTAAAACGTTCTTGAATGCTTTTGTCTTTTCCGTTTTTGGTCCATTTTATAAGCTGCCATTTTCCAATCAACTCTTTAGAGGTCTGCGCCGATACTGATAAACCAATTAAGAATACAAAACCTAAGATTAATTTTCTCATTTTTAGAAGTTTATAATTTTAAATAAATATACTAAATTCTCCTAATTTGAGAGAAAAGTTTTAAAATATAAATAAAAGAATTTATCTGCTCAATTCAATATCGTAGACAGAAAGATCATAATTCATATACATTGTGAGGAAAAATTTTTCTTGATAATCATCTTTTAAATTTAAAACGATATGAAAATAAAAATCACCATTTTCAATAACTGATATTGACCTTATTGCATACAATGAAAACTCGCTGTTTGCAGAAATAAAAGCGTTTTTGTTTTCATCTGTATTAAGCATTACAATAAATCCATCTTGATTTTGTTTTGCAAAAGTATACTCAAGCAGAAATTGATTGAGTTTTTTACGAAGAATTCCATTTTCAAATAAGGTGATAAACATCTCATCATTGGAACGCAAATTATTCGTTAGATTACTTATCTCGTTTTTCATGATGTTTTATATATGAAGATTATCTAAAATGCCAATTTCGTACTTTTCATATTCAAAGGTATTACAGATTCATTCTTGCTGAATCCACTCGTATTTTCCGTTCTTCAGGTAAATAATTCCGCCGCCGCAACTTTCATCGGCATGAATAAAAATTCCGTCATTTGGCAGTTTTATTTTGTCTTCCTCTTTTACATCTTCTTCACCAATAATTTCGCCTTCATCGTTTACATTGTTGTAATATATTTCGTTTTTTGGTGCTTTTTCAAATATTCCAACCCAATCGATTTCATCAAAACCTTGTTTTAGAACATCATTTCCCAAACCCAAATAATCAGTCTTTTTTCCGTTTCCATAGGTAATTCGAAGACCACTTTTACCGCTTAAAGTGCTTCGTACAATTTCGACGATTTCATTTAATTTATCGCCATCGAGATCGCAGACTATTTTGTTGATTTTGTGTTTGGTTGATATTACAACAGTATCGTTTTTTTGAGCTTCTTGTTCGGGTTTTTCAGAAACTTCAATAGTATCTTTTGAAACGATTTGAGGTTTTTCGGTTTCAGGATTGGTTTCTTTTTTACAAGAAATGGCTAATAAAGAGAGAAGAAGTACAATTCTAATTTTCATATTAATTCTATTTTGGCTTAGAAAAATTCAGCGCTAATATAAAAAAATACGTACGAAAATATATGATTTTCTAACGTAATGAGCAGCGTTCTATCAATCGCTTAATAAAAATTGCCTCCAGTTGAAGCTGAAGGCAATTCAAAAATTATTTTTTTCTAATTTTAATCTGATACACAATTTCCCAAAAAATAATAGAGAAAATCGCATTGGCAAATATTACCGTTTTAACCTGATACGGATCGTAATCGATAACCAAATGTAAGTCGGTAAATTTTAAAGCCAGAAACAATGCCAAAGCTGCGATTCCTATCGCAAAAAGTATATTTAAAAGAGGTTTCCATTTTAGGCCTAAAAAGGCATAAATAAGATTTAAAACGGCAAAACCACAACCTAAAGTGATGTAAGGATCTGTTTTTAATTTTCCACCTAATGATAAAATAAACTGCGTTAGGGTTAGATATAAAAAGAATAAAATGGAGTAAAACAGAATTCGTATTTGTAGTTTCATTTTTGTGTTTTTTACTTTTAAAATGATAAAGCTTTTTCGTTTATTTGTACTTTACCAAATAAGATATTTAAAAGATAAAATTATGGAAAATTTAATTAATGATTTTGAGTTAGGACTATTTATTTGGCAGATTGTAATTCTGGGCTTTGGTTTGTTTTTACTGTATCTATTATATTTATTAGTCAAGTTTTTACGAAAAAATGCATAATCATTAATAAAGAATACCATTTAAGGAATAATAAAAAATCCCGCTTCAATAAAGAAACGGGATTTTTTATTCTAAAATCGCTTCAATTTTAGTTTCGGATTTTTCTCTTAACGGACTATCTGGCTGTAAACTCCAAATAACCAGAAATTTTCCTTTTGCAATATATTCTTCTGGATGTTCTGCTGTTGGCTGACCGTCTTTTCCCCATAATAAACCTTGCAGAAAACGCTCGCCTTTAAAAACGTGATCAAATTCAAAATACATAATAGAACCACGATCTGCTTTGCTTTTAAAACTCTGAATCGCTTTACCTTTCACAGTTCCCACAATATTGCTGTAGGTTTCGATATCATTATAAAAAGTGCAGGCTTGCGGCGTAATGCAAATATTTCCGTCGCTTACCATATAACCACCTTTTGGAATTTCTTTTGGTTTTAGTTTTAAATCAGCAATGGTTTGGCTGAATAAATTGGTTGTAAATAGTAGGAGTAGGGTTGATAGAGTAATTGTAAATTTCATGGATTTGGGTTTGTGTGGCTAAAGTAGTTTTTTAATTTAAATTTATCGGATTTTGTTTTATATGAGAAATTGTAAAAAAAATATTATTCTTCTCAAGCTTGAATGCTTTCTGTTGTATTTATTTGTTTATTTTCGAGTTTTCGTTTCCCGAAACTTTTTATCAGATTTCTCATTGGTTTCTCAAAATACAGATAGCTTAAAGCTGATGCAGCGATTAAAATAAGTAACCTAATGAAAAAGTTTAAAGTATAATCTGCTTCTCTGTCGGTTCCTAAAAATTTATTTAATCTAAAATCTGAAAAAATAATCCACACAGGATATTGAAGTATATAAATGCCAAAACTAATTTCACCTAAAAACACAAATTCCTTTCGAGAAAAAAATGTAGTTAGTTTATCTGTGCTTAGAGATATAAAAATTATAAGCGGAATAAAAATAACAGCAAACAATCCGTTATGATGATCAATTCCTGTTGGATAACGCAATGCTAGAATTAAAAACAGTAGGCATATTAATATGGGAATTAAATAATTTCCCTGTTGGTTTTTAAGATGATTGATAAAATAGAGACCAGCCAGATTACCAATCAGGAATGTATTTAAATACATTAAAGGATAATAAGCGTTAAGATCTGGAGGAAAACTCTTAAAACTTATAATACCATACAATATGCAATTAAAAAGTACTAAACTAATAATCCAGAATGAAATAATCCAAAGGGCATTTGTTTTTAATTTTAGTTTCGAATAAAATTTGTTTGCAAAAAAAGGAAAAGTAATATAAAAGAATAATTCTGCAGATAATGACCAGCCAGGCGGATTAATTTTTGGAGCTTGTCCTTGAATCCAGCTTTGTAACATCGAAAAGTGAATTAAAACGTTTTCAATATTGACATTCTTAAATTGATTTGAGACCATAACAGATAATGCTGCTAAAGCATACAGAGGATAAATTCTGGCAAGTCTGTTTTTAAGATATTCAAAAAAATCAATTTTCTCTAAGTTTCCGTAAGAAATAATCATTACGAATCCAGACAACATAAAAAAATAACTAACTCCTACACTTGCTTGTTTAAAAATGAAATTGTCGAATAAAAAGTTTTTTGTACCATAATGGAAGATTACAATTGATATTGCCGCAATGAATCTTGTAAATGTAAGTTGCTGAATTTTCAAAATTAAATTTAGTTTTAAGAATGTAAATGGGTTTCAGAAAATCTGTTTTAAGGTGCTAAAATATTATATTATCTGGAAATATATGAAATCAAATTTTATTTATCTGTTATTTTTTTAATTTCTGTTTTTTTGATTACAAAAAAAGCACAAAGTAAATGATACTTGTGCTTTTATAAAATTGATATTGTTGAAGTAAATTATTTTCCGTTTAATAATTTCTCTAAATATTCGTTTTTCTCTTTTTCAGCTTGAACCAAACGTTCATAAAGTTCTACAACTTTATCAAGAGGATTGAAAGTACAAGAATTGTTTGTTATAAAACTTCCAGAAACAGATTCATGAAAAGTATTAAAATAGTTTATGACATTTTCTTCTGAAAAATTTTCAATAGCTTCAACTGTAACTCCAAGTGCTTCTGCAATTTTTTCAAGTTTATCTTTATCCACAATTTCGCTGTTTTCAATAATAGATATAGTCTGCTGACTTGAACCAATTGCATACGCAAGCGCTTCCTGCTTCATATCTTTAAGCTCTCTGATTCGGCTGATATTTCTACCGATATGTTTTGGTTTTATTGCTGTACTCATATTTCAAAGGTATTTAATTTTTTCTGAAAAAATAGAGGTTGGTGAAAAACATGGGGTTTTAGTAAGTTACTATTTTGAACAAAACAAAAATACGGTTTTTCTTATGTAAATAAGTACGAAGTTCAACTTTCTTAGAATCGTTAGCGCGGATTTGTAATCCGTGCCCATAAAGAAAATCAATGAAGAAGAATGTGCTCATCTATGCGGGCACGGATTACAAATCCGCGCTATCGGGATTTCGTCCCATTGTACGTTTTCGATAACACTAATTAATTTTTGTGCTGAAATAAGATTTTTATTAATATTATTGTTAAATTCTTCAAAGTCAAAATTTCTCATAAATATAATTTCTCAAAATATTTTTCTAATTCTATTATTAATCGAATCTATTTTGATTTATCAAAACTGCGACTAGTTTCCGTCAAGTATTTAAGAAAATCTATACCTAAAGATATTATTTTAACTTCTGTTTTTTCTTCAACAATTAAATTCGCTGAAATTAAAAAATTAATATATTCATCAAAAGGATAGTTAGTATAGAAGTTAGGATAAGTTTCTACTGCAATATCGTAAAATCGTTTTAACGTTTGCATATTTTCATTTGAATAATTTGAGTTGAGTAATTGTAAAATTTGAAGTTGAGACCCATAAATTAAATTATACAACATATCAAAATGCTTGTTTATGTATAAAGCAATTGAATAATTTAATAAATGTTGAGCTTTTTCTCCATCCGATTTGTATGCTTGGATATCAGTTTCTTGTAAAACTGCATTCCTAAAAAAGGTGATAGTTTCTTCTCTAAATAAACCTAATGCTTTATCCACATTCGAAACAGGTTTTTTTTCTAATATAATTGCAATAGTTTGTTGTTCAATTTCTACTGCTATTCCTCCTTGACCAATTTTTTTTATTTTAGAAATTAATTCTAAGATTTGCTTTTTTAAAATTAAAACTATTATTAAAATTAATATAGGCCATTTTAAAACATCTATAAGCTTTATTAGATTAGAAATTAATTCAGTATTCTCTGTTAAGTGATCTGAACTTTTTTTAATTTCTTTTACAATTTCGATAGAATCTTTTACGACAGAATCTTTTATAGGTTGGTTTTTAATCATTGTTTAAATTGTTGGTTTTGTGTTAGTTTAGTGCAGTTTTTTTTTTCAAATATAATATTTTTATTAATATTTTTTTTCTTATAAAACCTAACTAAGAAAAGAGATATTTTATATTATTTAAGAATAATATAATTTTGTAAAATTTGTTGTAAAACTTCTCATTTCTCGGAATCACAAAAGAAAGGTTATTTTATGTGGATTTCATTAAAGTCTTGGAACGTTCAATCTGATAAAAAAGTTAGTAAACAATCTAAAAAGTCTAACATCTAAGGGATCTAAAAACAAAAAAATCCCGCCTCAATTAAGAAACGGGACTTCGGTGATATTCTCTTTTTTTCTATTGTTAAACCGTAGCAGCAATTTCTTGTGGCAACGGAATTTGATTTTTAAGTAAATCTTCAAATGTTTCAGCTTGGCGAATCAAGATTCCTTGTCCGTTCATCCATAGCACTTCAGCTGGTTTGTATCTTGAGTTGTAGTTTGAAGACATTGAGAAACAGTATGCTCCAGCGTTTCTGAACTCTAGAATATCTCCTTCTGTAATTTCCGCGATTCTACGGTTGTTTGCAAAAGTATCGGTTTCGCAAATGTATCCTACAACAGAGTAAAAACGCTCTTTTCCTTTTGGATTCGAAATGTTTTCGATATGGTGTGAAGATCCGTAAAACATTGGACGGATTAAGTGGTTGAAACCACTATCGATTCCTGCAAATACGGTAGAAGTGGTTTGTTTTACTACGTTTACTTTTACTAAGAAATGACCTGCTTCGCTCACCAAGAATTTTCCAGGTTCGAAAATCAACGTTAAATCTCTTCCGTATTCAGAACAGAAAGCGTTGAATCTTTTAGATAATTTTTTACCTAATTCTTCAATATCGGTTTCGATATCGTCTTTTTTGTAAGGTACTTTGAATCCACTTCCGAAATCTAAAAATTGTAAATCTTTGAAATGTTTCGCTGTATCGAAAAGGATTTCAGCTGCATACAAGAATACTTCAATATCTAAAATATCAGATCCTGTGTGCATGTGAATACCCACAATGCTCATTTTTGTGTTCTCCACAATTCGCAAAATATGCGGAATTTGGTGAACAGAGATTCCGAATTTACTATCGATATGCCCAACAGAAATATTAGCATTTCCACCCGCCATTACGTGCGGATTGATACGAATACATACCGGAATATGTGGATGTTTTGTTCCGAATTGCTCCAGAATAGATAAATTGTCGATATTGATTTGTACACCCATTGCGGCAACTTCTTCAATTTCTTCTAAAGAAACTCCGTTTGGTGTAAAGAAAATTCTTTCGGGTTCATAGCCAGCATGAAGTCCTAATAAAACTTCCTGAATCGATACAGTGTCTAATCCAGACCCCATGTTCTTTAATAACTGTAGAATCGCAACATTAGACAATGCCTTCATGGCGTAATTAACTCTTAAGTTTTCTACCTTAGAGAAAGCTTTAGTTAATCTGTTGTACTGAGATTGGATTTTTTCAGCATCGTAAACATACAATGGACTTCCAAATTGGTCTGCTAACTGCAGTAAATCTTTTGCTTGCATTTTTAAACTTATTTTGAGCAAAGTTATTACTCTTTTGAGTAACTGCAAATTAATTGTAGAAAAATAACAAATTATAACAAATTGTTTTATTTTAAACAAAAAGTTGTTGTATTTGGAGTTTTGTAACCTTTTTTAAGATGCTAAGGTTCTGAGGTGCTAAGATACTAAGTTTTTTTCGCCACGAATTCACGAATTTTTCTAATTCCTACATTACGCTGAAAATTATCCTTTGCTTTAATCTCACGAATTATACTTAAAATATAGCCAATGGCTTTGGCTATTGTTGCGCAAAGTAAAAAAAAGAAAAATTCGTGAATTCGTGGCGGAAAAAAAACAAAAAAAACAAAACCCCTGAAAGGAAATTCAAGGGTTTGTCAAATAGTATGTGTTGTTGTTTTTATAGTTTTAATTTTTAGTTCTAAAGATCACGCATACAAGAAAACCTTAGTCCCTTAGAATCTTAGCATCTCAGAACCTTAAAAATTACAAGCTAGGAAGATCTCCTTTTCCTTTAGTAGGCAAGTTTGTAGATCCCATAAGGAATAAATCTACTTCTCTTGCTGCTTCGCGACCTTCTGAAATAGCCCATACAATTAATGATTGTCCTCTTCTCATATCACCGGCAGTGAAAATGTGAGGAACGTTTGTCTGATAGTTGTGTGCTTTATAGTTGCTTCTCACATCAGTTTCGATACCTAACTGCTCGCTTAATGTTTTCTCTGGACCTGTAAATCCAAGAGCTAACAACGCTAAGTCGCAAGGCCAGATTTTCTCAGAACCTTCTTTTTCAATAAGTTCTGGTCTTTGACCTGGAGTCATTTTCCATTGTACTTCAACCGTTTTCAATCCAGTTAATTCCCCTTTTTCGTTGGAGATGAATTCTTTCGTATTGATTAACCAGTTTCTGTCGCAACCTTCTTCGTGAGAAGAAGATGTTTTTAACTGTAACGGCCAGAAAGGCCATGGAGTTGTTTCGCTTCTTCCAACTGGAGGTTTTGGTAAAATCTCAAAGTTCGTTACCGATTTAGCTCCGTGTCTGTTAGAAGTTCCAATACAGTCAGAACCTGTATCTCCACCGCCAATAACGATTACATCTTTACCAGTTGCTTTAACTTGGTCTGGAATAGACTCTCCGTATAAAACTTTAGTTTGTTGCGTTAAGAAATCCATTGCTTGAACTACGCCTTTGCTTTCGATTCCTTTAGTTGGTAAACTTCTTCTTTCAGTTGCTCCTCCACATAAAACGATAGAATCGAATTGGTTTAATTCTTCAACGCTGAAGTTAACCCCAACATTCACATTTGTTTTGAAAGTGATTCCTTCTGCTTCAAGAATAGCTACACGACGGTCGATAATTCCTTTTTCTAATTTGAAGTTTGGAATTCCGTAACGTAATAAACCTCCAATTGCGTTGTCTCTTTCAAAAACAGTAACCGTGTGACCCGCTCTGTTTAATTGCTGAGCAGCTGCAAGACCCGCAGGTCCCGAACCAATTACGGCAACAGTTTTTCCAGTTCTAGATTTTGGTGGCTGTGGTTTAATCCATCCTTCAGCAAAACCTCTTTCTACGATGCTTTTTTCGATGTTTTCGATAGAAACTGGATCTTTGATGATTCCTAATACACATGATTTCTCACATGGAGCAGGGCATAAACGACCTGTAAATTCTGGAAAGTTGTTTGTAGACTGCAAAATCTCTAATGCACTCTGCCATTCTTCCTGATGCACCATGTCGTTGAAGTCAGGAATTAAATTTCCTAACGGACATCCACTGTGGCAAAAAGGAATACCACAGTCCATACATCTTGATCCTTGTTCTTTTAATTTATCTTTTGGTACCGGAATAGTAAATTCGTTGTAGTTGGAAACACGTTCTGCAACTGCTAAATTACTTTCGTCGGCTCTATTGTATTCTTTAAATCCGCCTATTTTACCCATGACTTTCTTAAATTAAATTCCAATTTCTTTAAATTTCCAAATTCCAATCCTTCGACTCCGCTCAGGAAGACATTTTCGTTGACATTGATATTGCCATTGGAATTTGGAATTTTATTTTTTGAAATTGATTTTTATCCCGCTATTAATTCTTCTATTTGTTTTTCTTCCGCAATTCGTTTTAATGCTTTTTTGTAATCTGTCGGCATTACTTTTACGAAGTGCTGTGTTTGATTTTCCCAGTCTGCTAAAATTCTTTTTGCTAATGGACTGCTGGTGTACAACGAATGATTTTTGATCAGTTTTCTTAGTTTAGTAAGATCTTCTTCTTCCATTGGATCGAATGCAACCATTTCCATGTTACATACTGTCGAATCGAATTTTTTGTTCGGATCGTAAATGTAAGCTACACCACCGCTCATACCAGCAGCGAAGTTTCTTCCAGTTTTTCCTAAAACTACAACTGTACCACCTGTCATGTACTCGCATCCGTGATCTCCAATTCCTTCTACAACTGCTGTTGCTCCAGAGTTTCTCACACAGAAACGTTCTCCTGCGATACCATTAATATAAGCCTCTCCGGTAATAGCTCCGTAAAGGGCAACGTTTCCAATAATGATGTTGTCTTCAGGATTGAAAGTTGCAGTAGGAGGTACTTTTACAATTAGTTTTCCTCCAGAAAGACCTTTTCCTAAGTAATCATTACAGTTTCCGTGAATTTTAAATGACAATCCGTTTGTTGCAAATGCACCAAAACTTTGTCCGGCAGAACCTTCAAAATCAACTAAAATAGTGTCATCTGGTAATCCTTGTGCGCCATAAATTTTTGAGATTTCGTTACTCAAAATCGCACCTACAGAACGGTCTGTATTTTTAATTTTGAAGGTAACTCTCGTTTTCTCTTTTCTATAGATAGATGGAATAGCTTCTTTGATGATGTCGAAATCTAATACGTTTTCAAGAGCGTGATCTTGAGTTGTTGTATTATGATTTGGAACTGTTTTCGCTTTTTCCGGTTTGTATAGAATAGTCGATAAGTCTAAACCATTCGCTTTATAATGTTTGATGGCTTTGTCTACGTTTAATTTTTGAGACTGACCTACCATTTCTTTTAAAGTTCTGAAACCTAATTGAGCCATGATCTCTCTTAACTCTTCAGCAATGAAATACATGAAGTTGATTACGTGCTCTGGAGTTCCTTTGAAATTTTTTCTCAATTCAGGATCCTGAGTTGCAATACCAACCGGGCAAGTATTTAAGTGACAAGCTCTCATCATGATACATCCAGAAGCTACAAGTGGAGCCGTTGCGAAACCGAATTCTTCGGCACCTAATAAAGCTGCGATCGCTACGTCACGTCCTGTTTTTAATTGTCCGTCACATTCTAAAACTACACGGCTTCTTAAGTCATTCAAGATAAGTGTTTGCTGTGCTTCAGCTAAACCAAGTTCCCACGGAATACCTGTGTGCTGTAATGAAGTTAATGGTGCAGCACCTGTTCCTCCATCATAACCAGAGATCAAGATCACGTCAGCTTTTGCTTTGGCAACACCGGCAGCGATTGTTCCAACTCCAACTTCAGAAACTAGTTTTACGTTGATGCGAGCTTCACGGTTTGCATTTTTCAAATCATAAATCAACTGAGATAAATCCTCAATAGAGTAAATGTCGTGGTGAGGCGGAGGCGAAATCAAACCTACATAAGGCGTAGAGTTTCTAGTTTCGGCAATCCAAGGCACTACTTTTTCTCCAGGCAGCTGTCCACCTTCTCCAGGTTTTGCTCCCTGAGCCATTTTGATTTGGATTTCTCTAGCATTTGTCAAATAGTTGATCGAAACACCAAAACGTCCTGAAGCTACTTGTTTGATGGCAGAGTTTCTAGAATCTCCGTTAATTTCTTTCTGGAAACGTTTTGGATCTTCTCCACCTTCTCCAGAGTTACTTTTTCCGCCAATTCTGTTCATTGCAATGGCTAAGTTCTCGTGAGCTTCCTGGCTGATAGAACCATAAGACATTGCTCCAGTTTTGAACTTCTTAACGATTTCTGTCCAAGGTTCCACTTCGTCAATAGAAATTGGATCTAAATTGTTGAATTCAAATAAACCTCTAATAGTCATTAGGTTTGAGCTTTGCTCGTTTACCGCATTAGCATATTCTTTATAGCTTTCTGGGCTGTTTAAACGAACTGCTTGCTGTAGTTTAGAAATCGTAGTTGGGTTAAACATATGTTTTTCACCACCACGTCTCCATCTGTAAATACCTCCAATTTCAAGAGAAAGCAAGTTTGCAATTTTTGAATTTGGGAAAGCTTTTTGGAAACGTTTTTTCACTTCTTTTTCCACTTCCATTAAACCAATTCCTTCGATTCTAGAAGGTGTGTAAGGAAAATATTTAGAGGTAAATGTTTTGTTTAATCCTAAAATCTCGAAAATTTGAGCAGCTCTATACGAATGTAATGTAGAGATACCAATTTTGTTCATGATTTTTACGATTCCTTTTGCGATTGCTTTGTTGTAATTTACAACTGCGTAATCTGCTTTTACTTTTGTAATGAAACCTTTTTCGACTTGATCGTGAATGATTTCGTTTACCATGTAAGGATTGATCGCACTTGCGCCATATCCAAACAATAAAGCAAAATGGTGAGGTTCGCGTGGCTCAGCAGATTCGATGATGATTCCGAATTTAGAACGAACTTGTAAAATATTTAATGAGTGGTGAATGTAAGAACAAGCCAATAGCATTGGGATTGGAGCCAATTCTTCGCTCACACCTCTATCTGATAAGATAATGATGTTGCATCCTTCATTAACCGCTTTAAAAGTCGCCTGAACACATTTTTCAAGAGCACGCTCTAAACCGTTAACTCCTTTTTCTATTTTATATAAAGTAGAAATGGTAGCCGATTTGAAATCTGCGTGATCGATATTTCTAATTTTATCCAAATCCTCATTAGAAATAACCGGATTTTGGATTTTTAATTTTTTACATTGTTTCGATTCGATTTCGAAAATATTGAAATCTCCTCCAATTGCTAAACTGATATCGGTAATGATTTCTTCACGAATACCATCCAACGGCGGGTTTGTAACCTGTGCAAACAATTGTTTGAAATAGTTGTATAACAATTGTGGCTGATCTGACAATACAGCTAACGGCGTGTCGTTACCCATAGAACTGATGGCTTCAGCTCCGTCGCTACCCATTGGGTTGATGATTGTTTTTAAATCTTCAATAGTATATCCAAACAAACGTTGTCTTGTTAAGAAATCTAATTTTTCAACAGGAGTAGGGTTGTTTGTGTAAGGAACTTTGGCTAATGGCAATAAGTTAGCATCAACCCATTCTTTATAAGGACGTTTTGTAACTATCGCTTTTTTAACTTCATCATCTTCAATGATACGGCCTTCGTTCATATCCACCAAGAACATTTTTCCTGGCTCTAAACGACCGTGCTGTATTACATCTTCTGGATCGATGTCTAATACACCAATTTCAGAAGACATAATTACGAATCCGCTTTTGGTTAAAGTATAACGAGAAGGACGAAGACCATTTCTGTCTAATAAAGCTCCAATTACGTTACCATCTGTAAACGGAATAGAAGCAGGACCATCCCAAGGCTCCATGATACAAGCGTTGTACTCATAGAAAGCTCTTTTCTCTTCAGACATGGTTTGGTGTTTTTCCCAAGCTTCAGGAACTACCATCATCATTGCTTCAGGAAGAGAACGGCCTGTCATTAATAAAAGTTCAATTACCATATCCATAGAAGCAGAATCTGATTTTCCTTCTAAGATAATTGGGAATAGTTTTTTGATATCATCGCCAAAAACTTTGCTCTGCATAAGCTCTTCACGAGCACGCATACGGCTTACGTTTCCACGAAGGGTATTGATCTCACCATTATGACACATGTATCTAAACGGCTGAGCTAAGTCCCAAGAAGGGAATGTATTGGTAGAGAAACGTTGATGTACAAGTGCAAGACGAGTTACCAAGTCTGGATCTTTCAAATCTACATAATAACGGCTGATGTCTTCTGGCATCAATAGACCTTTATATATTATAGTAGTGGTCGATAAGCTAGAGAAGTAAAACATGTGGCTTTCAGAAGTTTTAGATCCTCTTACGGCATGTTCAGCAATTTTTCTAGCTGCAAAAAGTTTTGCATTAAATTCTTGTTCAGTTAAATCTTGACCGTTTTTAGAAACGAAAACCTGTTTAACTGTTGGTTCTTTTTCTGCGGCGATTTCACCTAAATTTTCAACTTCAACTGGCACATCTCTCCAACCTAAAACTTTTAAGTTCTGGTCTTTAATAGTTGCTTCAAATGCATTGATGCAAAAAGAAACCTGGTTTTTGCTTTTTGGTAAAAAAACCATTCCTACTGCATACTCACGTGCTTCAGGGATTTCAAAGTCACAAACTTTCTTAAAAAAATCATGAGGAATGTCGAATAAAATTCCGGCTCCGTCTCCAGTTCTTCCATCAGAACTTACGGCACCACGATGTTCTAATTTAATTAAGATGTCTAATGCTTTGTGAATAATATCATTTGACTTAATACCATTCAAATTACAAATAAATCCTGCACCACAATTGTCGTGTTCAAATTCAGGCAGATAAAGCCCTTGTTCTTTAACTCTCATTCTTGATATTTTTTTTACAAAAATAAAGATTTTGTTAAACATAATGTATTGAATTTATGATTTTGCTTTCATTTTTGTTGTAATATTAGAAAAAGGGTTCTTATTTAGTAATATTGTTATATAAACCATTGCGAATTAATAAAATGATAATTCCCTTTAAAATATATTAAGAAAAATCGTCTGTTAGCTATTGATATCGTTGAAGTTTTTGTTAAATCTCAAACGTTTTAGCGGTTTTGTGTTAACTTTTTAGATACAATTGTTTAATGATAATTTTTCTTTCGATTTATTGAGATGTAGAATGTGTAAAGGAGCCATTATTAATTTAAAAAAGATTTTACTATTAAGTTGAATTTTGCTACTTTTGTCGCACTTTTATTCTGAAATAAATTCAGAACCAGACAAATTCTATATTATGAACATACACGAATATCAAGGAAAAGAAATTTTAGCGAGTTACGGAGTACGCGTACAACGCGGAATCGTGGCTAATAATGCAGTTGAAGCTGTGGCCGCTGCAAAACAATTAACTGCCGAAACGGGAACAGGACTGCATGTAATTAAAGCACAAATTCACGCAGGTGGTCGTGGAAAAGGTGGTGGAGTGAAGCTGGCAAAAAACTTACAACAAGTTGAAGAGTTAGCAGAACAAATCATCGGAATGCAGTTAATTACACCTCAGACTCCGCCTGAAGGTAAAAAAGTTAACAAAGTATTAGTAGCTGAAGATGTTTACTATCCTGGAGAAAGCGAAACTTCTGAATTTTATGTTTCTGTTTTATTGAATAGAGGTACAGGACGCAACATGATTATGTATTCTACTGAAGGTGGTATGGATATCGAAGAAGTTGCTGAGCACACTCCACACTTAATCTTTACAGAAGAAATCGACCCTTCTGTTGGATTGCAAGGTTTCCAAGCTAGAAGAATTGCTTTTAACTTAGGACTTTCTGGAAATGCTTTTAAAGAAATGGTGAAATTCATCGATGCACTTTACAATGCTTACATTGGTTCTGATGCTTCTATGTTCGAAATCAACCCTGTATTAAAAACTTCTGACAACAAGATCTTAGCAGTTGATGCTAAAGTAAATATCGACGATAACGCTTTATACAGACAACCTAAATATGCTGAAATGAGAGATATCCGTGAGGAGAATCCAATCGAAGTTGAAGCTAAAGAAGTTGGTCTTAACTATGTTGACCTTGATGGTACTGTAGGATGTATGGTAAACGGAGCTGGTCTTGCAATGGCAACTATGGACTTAATTAAATACGCTGGTTTTGAGCCTGCTAACTTCCTTGACGTAGGAGGAACTGCTGATGCTAAGCGTGTTGAAACAGCTTTCAGAATTATCTTGAAAGATCCAAACGTAAAAGCTATCTTAATTAACATCTTTGGAGGTATCGTTCGTTGTGACCGTGTTGCTCAAGGTGTTGTTGATGCTTACAAAAACATGGGAGACGCTATTAAAGTGCCAATTATCGTTCGTCTGCAAGGAACAAATGCTGAAATTGCAAAAGAATTAATTGACAACTCTGGTATGCCAATCTTATCTGCAGTTCAATTCCAAGAAGCTGCTGACCAAGTTAAAGCTGCTCTTTCTTAATTAAAATAAGAAATCAATTTATATAGAAAATCCATTCCGTTTTGCGGAATGGATTTTTTTTAACCGCAAAGCACGCTAAGATTTTTTCAAGTATTGTGAATACAAACGCAAAGTTCGCAAAGCTTTATCCATATAGCTTTGCGAACTTTGCGTTTTATATTAAGTCTTTTAGGTAAAATTCCTTGCGTGCTTTGCGGTTAAAAAACAATTATTTCAAGACAGTTGACAATTCTACAATTTCAAATGTTGGATCGTGTATTATAAATTCTCTAATGATGGAAGCATGACCGGCACCAACTAAAATCATTATTTTATTATCTGTACTTTCCGTTAATTTCTGAATTAAAGAATACATGTATAAATTTCTTTTGTACCAATTTGCAACTAAGGATGGTCCTGTAAAATCGTCTGGATTTCCGGCTCTGTTTGCTATTTCCAAATACCATTGAAGATTTTCATTCTCGGCTTGTTTTGTATTGTAGTACAACATCATTTCTTGTAATGAGCTTTTGTTAATTTTCTCATTGTGATTTTTTTCGAAACTTTCTGTTGTCAGCTTATTTTTCGCTATTAAATCCTTCTGGTCTGCTTTTTCCATTGCTATCATTAAACTATCATAGCGAAAAGGAGTGTAAAGATTCATTCCGTATAATTTTTTATGATTCAGTTTTTTAGCAGTACGCAGAGCTAGTTGTGTTATTTCGCTTTTGTTGGCTTTAAAAAGACTATCTGTGTTTTTGTTGTAAAACTTATCTAAATCGGCTTGTTTGCTAAATTCCCATTCTACAAATATTTTATCTGGACCAAATTTTTTGATTTTGTCACTCATTATTTCGAGTTCTTTTTGGCTCTTTTCAGACATGATATTAAAATTATTTAGTTTCGCAACGTCAAGACCTGGATTGGCATAATGAAAAGTTCCAACCAATAAAATTTGCTTTTTCTTAGTTTGAGAAGAGGCAACGTTAAATGTAATAAGAGCTATTAATAAAATGATTTTTTGCATGATTTTCGTTTTTAAATTCATGGCAAATGTATTCTATCTTTTTACCTCCTTTTTTTGTATTTGATGAACCATGGATTTTGTTTTACAAACTGATGAAATTTATATCCTAATAATTTCGTATAACGTTTTTGATAGTTTGTCCATAAAAAAGCATCTTTCAAATAAATATAATTTTCTATTTCAGGCTTAGTTGTATTTTTGAGTTAATTATCAAAAATTATGAAATCAAAAATCCCCTTTTACTATCATATTGTCTTTTTCTTTTTATTATTTATAACTTATATTTTATGGGATATTGGACTTAATGACAGGAAAATAGAAATCATAATGAAAGGAATTTATTATGGTGTTACATCAACTTACATGCTGTCCCTATTTTGTATTTATGTTCTTAATTTTTATTTCTTTTGTGAATGGTTTTTAAACAAAAAGAAATTACTTTTTTATATTCTGACCATTCCAGTTTCGTTATTACTTTTTACGGCTGTTCGGTATTTTGTGGAAGAAGTTGTTGTGTATAATATTACCGGAGTACACAACTATTATGAAGAAGCTAGAGAAATTACCTATTACATAAAAGATAATTTTTTTTACGGATTGCCAGCTGTGATTTTAAGTGCATTGACTTTTTTGTTTTGGCAATTTCAGACTGCACAACATCAAAATCAGGAATTGCTTTTAGAGAATAAAAAGGCTGAATTTCAAATGTTGAAAGCGCAGGTTAGTCCGCATTTTTTGTTTAATACCTTGAATTCTTTTTATAGTCAATTGATTCTGAAAGATGATAAAATGGCTGATGATGTTTTGGTGCTTTCAGATTTGCTGCGGTATGTTATTACCGAAACAGATAAAGATGAAGCGGTGCTTTCGAAAGAAATTCAGTTTATTAAAAATTATATTCATTTACAGAAGAAACGTTTTGAAGATCAGCTGTTTTTGGATTTTAAAGTTGAAGGAAATTATGCAAACGAAAAGATTATTTCATCGGCTTTAATTCATTTTGTTGAAAATGTTTTTAAGCATGGAAAATTGAACGATGAAACCAAAAAAGCAATGATTTCCATCGAAATAAAAAATGATTTTCTGGAGATTTCAACCTTTAATTATTGTTTGGATGGGGAGAATTATTCTTCAACTGGAATTGGTTTTGACAACCTCACCAAAAGATTAGAATACACTTATAAAAATGAATTTATTCTGAAAAAAACAGAAGAAAATAATACCTTTAAAACGTACCTCAAAATACCACTAAGAAAATGATTTTTAAATGCATTATAGTCGATGACGAACCGCCTGCAACGAGAATATTAGAAAACTATATTGGGAAGGTGAATTTTCTGGAAAAAGTGGGCATTTTTAATGATGCATTGAAAGCTTTGGAATTTCTGAACACACAGCAAGTCGATGTGATTTTCTTAGATATCCAAATGCCTCAATTAACTGGATTGCAGATTTCCCGAATCATTTCAAAAGATATAAAAGTGATTTTTACAACTGCTTATCCCGATTTTGCTTTGGAAGGATTTGAGTTAAATGCGGTGGATTATTTGCTGAAACCTATTTCGTTTGAACGTTTTTATCAGGCCGTTTCCAAATTAAATTCTGAGCCAAAAGTTGAAGTTTCAAGCAATAATAATGCGCCGGATTTTTTATTTATAAAAACCGATGGAAAGAATAAATTTCAGAAAGTATTTTTGAATGATATTTTATACGTAGAAAGTCTACAGAATTATGTTTGTATTCATACGTTAAAACAGCAGATTATTACGCATTCGTCCTTAAAGAATGTAATAGAATCACTGCCTTCAACTGATTTTATTCAAATACATAAATCCTATGTGATTTCGTTGCAGCATATTGAATCAACGGGTAATTTTTCTGTTTTTATAAATGGAAAAGAATTGCCAATAGGTGCGACTTACAAAGATGCTTTTTTTGATGAAATTGATCAAAATAAGATTTAACCGCAAAGCACGCAAGGTTGTTTACTTTTGATGCCTTAAAAAACGCAAAGTTCGCAAAGCTTTATCCATATAGCTTTGCGAACTTTACGTTTATATTCAAAATCCTTGGCAAAAAACCTTGCGTGCTTTGCGGTTAATTCTCCCAGTTAAGATTTTTTCTTATTACCGTTTTTGTAAACCACTTTTTCTACCACAACTGGTTTTCCATTTCCTTTTGGGAATGATTTCTTTTTAGGTTTTCCAGATGCTGAACCTGATTTTGATGGACTTTGATCGCCTCTGTATTTTTGAGAATCTTTTGGAGTTGGCTTAAATTCAGGTCTTTCTTTAGAATTTTCTTTCTTTGGAATTTCTGATTTATGTTTTGCTAAAACCTCATTTGGGTTTTTCGGATTTTCTTTAGTTCCCCTTAAGTGAATTACCAATCCGTTTAGGAAGTTTCTCAAAACCTGATCGCCACATTCCATATAATTTGGATGATCTTCGGCTCTAAAAAAAGCACCAAGTTCAGATTTTGAAATTCTAAAATCTACTAATTCTAAAATTTCAACTATTTGATCGTCACGCAACATCAGAGCCACGCGAAGTTTCTTTAATATATCGTTGTTCGTCATTTTTTTATTTTTTACAAAGGTACATTATTTTCAAGGTAAATCTCAGAATAAAATAACACCGTTTCCAGTTCTGTCAGGATAAAAAGTTTTTCCGTTTATAATTTTAACGCCATTTGCAATATCTTCGGCTAATAATAAAGCACCATCCATGTCAACATAATCCAGTTCAGGAAGTAGATGTGCGATGGCAGAAATCCCAACAGAAGATTCCGTCATACAGCCAACCATGGTTTTTAAACCCAGTTTTTTAGCTTCGGTAATCATTCTTCGGCCGGGAGTTGTGCCTCCGCATTTCATCAATTTGATATTTACGCCATGAAAATGATTATGACATTTAGCGACATCTTCTTCTCTAATACAGCTTTCGTCTGCGATTATGGGCAGAACAGTATTTTTAAAAACTTCGCGCTGACCTTCCCAATCTTCTGCTTTTAAAGGCTGTTCGATAAATTCGACATTTAATTTTTTGAATTCTTTTGCGTTTAAAAGTGTTTCTTCAACTGTCCAAGCGCAATTGGCGTCAACCCTGAAAACGGAGTCAGTGTGTTTTCTAAGTTCTTTTACAATCGAAATATCGTCAGGAGTTCCGAGTTTGATTTTATAAATCGGCCA
Source organism: Flavobacterium endoglycinae (assembly GCF_017352115.1). NCBI lineage: Bacteria > Pseudomonadati > Bacteroidota > Flavobacteriia > Flavobacteriales > Flavobacteriaceae > Flavobacterium > Flavobacterium endoglycinae. Next base: position 996,286 of record NZ_CP071448.1, on the reverse strand, counting down.
AGGAAGTTCTTCCATTTTTAAAACCATATTTTCAATAGTGTCAATCCCAATAGTGTAATTTGTGAGTGGATTATGATGTATATTGTAATGCCATAGTTCGTATAGTTTCTGCCCTTTTTTGCGTGCATATAAATCGTTATACGCATTATCGAGCGCACATAACGCAAAAGGATTGTCTTGTAAAAACGGACTTATTTTAGACCAGAATTCTTCGGGAGTTTCGTTGGAAGTTTCCGTTACTAAATTTCTGATTTTCTCAATATCGTTTTGAAGAATATCAATAGTAATATTGTAATACGGATTTGAGGTAGCTTCGCCATATCCCGAAAATCCATTGTCGTGTAATTCAACAATTAAAGTGGGTTGAAAATCAATTGTTTTTCGAGAAATTCTAAAAGTATGTTTTAGTTTAAGATTGTATTCTCTTAAAATCAGTTCCATATATTAACTTCTTTTGATGGACATTTTTAAGCCAATTCCTGTTTGAAAATCTGGGGCATTGTCAAGGTTCAAATCTTCTCTGAAATATACAAAATAAGAGAATCGCTTGGTCGAATAGGTGCACATAAAACTCCATCCTTCGAGATCTTCATATAAATGATATATACTCTTCTGCCAGTGTGTGTTGATTCTTTCTCCGGTAAAAACCAGATAGTCTAAATCCTTTTTCTTGTTGTACGAAGTCTGAAAATTATAATTGATGCCGTACGAAATGCGATTGTTGTTTCTCAGTTTGACTTTGTAGTCGAAAAGGGCTTCAAAGCTATACAGGAAATCTTGATTACTGATATTTACTCTATCGCCATATTCTATAAAATGCTGACGTAATGCTCCGGCACTTAAACCAAAACTTAGAATATTTTTATCTTTTACAATCATTTTTTTCAAAATAGAAGAAGAAACGCCAATATCTGCCGATGGATTATAACTAGAAGTATTTATTCCAAGCTGTGCACCAAAATTTAAATAAATGCGGTGTTTTTTATTCATTTCCAATTCGGGATAATAATTGTAATTGATATCGATTCCCGGAATTCTGAAATCATTATTGTTCATTGTGAGAACTTTATTGTTTTCATCTTTATACGATATTCCGGCTTGATTGATGCCGTAATGATATCGTGAAAATGGATCTTTTCCGCCTGCGATGTTACGATGAAACCATTCTATTGTTTCATCTGAAGTAAAAACAGAAAAAGGATATTTTCCTCGGTCAAGAGAATTGGCACGAAGACTGAAATTTAGTTCGTGATGAATGGTAAGAGGTAATGAAAAAGTGAATCTATACGAACGGATAACGCCGTCAGCAGTAAACTCTTTGGTTTTAGATGGAACTTTATTTAAATCAAATGAAAATTCACGGGTATGCCAAGGTATATTTTTGGATATTTCACGATCATTTGGATCTGTTAACTCGTATGATTTTACATAAGGCAATACCACATTTCCGCTTGAAACTTCAAATAAAAACGAGTATTTTTCAGGAGAACGAACATTAAAATTATGGTAGAGTCTGGAAATGTAAATTCCTAAGGGATGCGTGGAAAGCACGTATGGTTTTATAATATCTGAAGAGTTTTCTATTTCTTCGTTCCAAGAATTGCTTTTGTCGAATTGTGCTTTTAAAAGCGGATTAAAAATTAAAAAAAGAAAAAAGAGAAAGTAATATTTCATTTCAGAATTTAAAAATTTTGCTAAAACTAATGAATTTTAACAAGTATAATTGAAAATTCTATTCATTAATTTAAAAAATAAATTCCTCTTTTTTCTTTTCAATATTTTATAACAACGCTAATTAAGGAAGCTGTTCCTGAAGTTTCTTAATTTCATCGCGAAGTTTTGCGGCTTGCATAAAATCTAATTCTTTAGCTGCTTTTTCCATTGATTTACGCTTTTCACGAATTGTTTTTTCTAAATCAGCTTTAGACATATACGCCGTTTCTGGTTCTGCGGCAATAGCTGTAGTGTGTCCTAATTCGTATTCGACCAAAGGATTTTTGGTGAAGGCACTTTCGATTTTTTTATTTAATGCCTGTGGTGTTATATTGTTTTCAACGTTAAAGTTGATTTGTTTGGTTCTTCTGTAATTGGTTTCGTCAATAGTTCTCTGCATACTGGCTGTAATTTTATCAGCATACATGATTGCTTTTCCATTTAAATTTCGGGCAGCACGACCAATTGTTTGGGTCAGAGAACGGTGATTTCTTAAGAAACCTTCTTTATCGGCATCTAAAATCGCAACCAGCGAAACTTCGGGTAAATCCAAACCTTCACGAAGCAAGTTTACACCAATCAAAACATCAAAAAGTCCTTTTCGTAAATCCTGCATGATTTCGATACGTTCTAAAGTATCAATATCCGAGTGGATATAACGACAACGAATGCTTACTTTGGTCAAGTATTTCGCTAGTTCCTCGGCCATTCTTTTGGTTAAAGTTGTTACGAGAACTCTTTCATCTAATTCGCAGCGAACCTGGATTTCTTCAATTAAATCATCAATCTGGTTTAAACTCGGACGTACTTCAATAATTGGATCTAATAATCCGGTTGGACGGATAATCTGTTCTACATAAATACCATCTGATTTTTGTAATTCATAATCGGCTGGTGTTGCAGAAACGTATATTACCTGATTCTGCATGGCTTCGAATTCTTCAAATTTTAATGGTCTGTTATCCATTGCAGCAGGTAAGCGGAAACCATATTCTACAAGATTTTCTTTTCGGCTTCGGTCACCTCCGTACATGGCGTGAACCTGTGAAACCGTAACGTGGCTTTCGTCAATAACCATTAAGTAATCGCTTGGAAAATAATCCAATAAACAGAAAGGTCGTGTTCCAGCTTCACGTCCGTCAAGGTATCTTGAATAATTCTCGATTCCAGAACAATATCCTAATTCGCGAATCATTTCTAAGTCAAAATTGGTTCTTTCTTCCAAACGTTTGGCTTCGAGATGTTTTCCTATTTCTTTAAAATAATCAACTTGTTTTACTAAATCCTGCTGAATCTGCCAGATAGCACCTTGTAAAACTTCGGGAGAAGTCACAAACATATTCGCGGGATAAATGGTCAGTCTTTTAAATTTTTCGATTACCTGAGAAGTTTTAGCATCAAAAGCTTCAATTTCTTCGATTTCATCTCCAAAAAAGTGAATTCGGTAAGCATCATCCGCGTAGCTTGGATACACTTCAACTGTATCTCCTTTAATTCTAAAAGTTCCCGGATTAAAATCAGCTTCGGTTCTAGCATATAAACTTTGTACCAGACCGTGTAATAATTTGGTTCTAGAAATAACCTGATCCCTAAATACTTCAATTACATTCTTTTTGAATTCTGTTGGATTTCCAATACCATACAGACAAGAAACTGATGCGACAACCAAAACATCTCGTCGTCCAGAAAGCAGGGCAGAGGTAGTGCTCAAACGCATTTTTTCGAGTTCTTCATTGATAGATAAATCCTTTTCAATAAAAACTCCTGTAACTGGCATAAAAGCTTCGGGCTGATAATAATCGTAATAGGAAACAAAATATTCAACGGCATTGTTTGGAAAGAACTGCTTGAACTCTGAATACAATTGCGCAGCCAATGTTTTATTATGGGCTAAAACCAAAGTCGGTCGCTGGATTTCCTGAATTACATTGGCAACAGTAAAGGTTTTTCCAGATCCTGTAACTCCCAATAAAGTTTGATATTTATCTCCATCAATTACCCCTTGCGCCAGTTTTTGTATGGCTTGCGGCTGATCTCCTTTTGGACTGTATTCTGAAGCTACTTGAAATTTCATTTGTGCGGGCTGAAAATTTAGTTTTGTAAAGATACGAAGTTTGCATTCGAATCTAAAAAATTAATGACGGCATCATTGGTAATTTTAGACTGATCGATTGTTAAAAAATGTCCAGCATCTTTTATGATTTTTGTTTTGCTTCTTGGTAAGTATTTCTGAGCTCGTTCTAAACTTTCTTTTGAATTAATAACATCTTGATCGCCAATTAAAACCAAAACTGGATTTTCGATAGATTGTAATTCCTTATCTGAAAATGGATGCATTTTAAGCATGCTCGAATTTGATTTGGCGTATTTATTGGCTAAATAGAATTGTCTTTTATAAACTGGACTTATGTTTTCAGGATGTGTTGAAAAGGTTGATAAAGTTTTGCTGAATTTCTTCTCGCTTGGAAAAAGTTTTAACATTAAAGCAGAAGTGGTTTTGCCGACTTTATCTATGAATTTAAAAGTCTGTGCGGGACTTAATAAAACGATTTTATCGATTGAATTCTTTTTTTGAGAGGCTAATAATGTAGCAATCCAGCCTCCTCTTGAAGCGCCCACAATATCAAATTTCTTTAATTTGTAATGATCGAAAACTTCGTTATACCAAATCACAATTTCTTCTGATGAAAGTGGTTTTGATGTTAAATTAGATTTATTAGGTTCCATTATAAAATCAATGGCGTAAATACGGTGGTTTTTGGCTAAAGCTTTAATATTTGGATACCACATTGTAGAACTGGCGTCCATTCCGTGTAATAAAACTAAATCTTTTCCATTTTTCGGTCCAGCGATAATTACATGTGCAGTTCCGAAACTGGTATTGACATCTTCTTCGGTGTAAGGAACGTTCCAAAGTTTTAAGGACTTGTTGTATGCGGTTTGGTATTTTTGTTCTTCGTTTTTGGTTTTAAAAACGTAATCTTCAAATTTGGCTTTTTTTGAAGCGCAACCTGCAACCAAAAAAAGGACAACTGCTAAGCGAGTATATAGTTTTGACATGGTGATAAAATTCGATTTTCAGCTTAAAGTTACGATTATCACAAGCGGAAGCTGTATCAGAATTTTATTTTAAAATATCATAATTATAAGGTTGTGTTGCTTTTGGAAGTTAAATAATATACTTGAACCAAAGCCAGAATCGCATTAGGAATAATTACAGGTAAAAGCCATTGATTTAAATCTCTGTAATCGTTTAAGAAAATTCCATAGATTACAAAGCAGATACAGCCGAACATATTAATAAAGCGAATTGTTCTGAGATTTTTCAGCATAAAACCTCCAACAATAAATACAGATGCGAGATAACCAATATATTCTGCCATGATATTGATATTTAATGTTTTATGTTAAATGTAATAAAAGTAAATTACAAAATTGATTTCTGTATAGAAATTGAAGAACTATTTATTTTACTAGTATTTACCTAATACCAATAAATTAGACTCCATATTGGTATCTTTAGGTACAATAACAGAAACGCCATATTTATTTTGTACCCATTTTAAATTCCTCATATCTAAAAAAGGTTGTACACTTTTTATACTATTTTGTTCAGAATTTTTTCCACACAATATTCCAAAAAAATCAACTTCAGTTTCAATCTTTAATGGTAAATGATCTGAGAAAGCTTCATTTAGATAGAGATCGCACAAAGCATCAATAATCACAACTATTTTATCATTAACATTTTTGAACTCAATTTTTGAATTGTATACTTGTGTGTGTTCATGTAGATATAAAAGAGCATGAGGTTCTTCTTCATCTTCAGGATAATCATTCCATTCAACTATTTTGCCTGAAATATCAGTCCAGTTTTGAATTTCTCCAGATTTGATTTTTAATATTATTTCGGCATTAAAAAATAATTCATCTTCTGGATAGAATGAATTTGATGTATCTACATTTTCATAATCATCTGTACTTATCGCTTTTATTTGTAAGCCAAAAATTAATTGATTGTTTTGCTCTTTTATAAATGCATCTAAGTATGCATGCTTTATTTCAAAAAAGTTATCTTTTATCTTAAACATTATTCAATATTTTAAATGAATAAATATACTGACTTGTAAAATGCTTCTTTAGAAGAAGCATAAATTACATAAATGCAAAGATACATTTTACAAATAGCAAGAAGTATTTTTTGTAATATTTTTCTTTTATTTATTGTTTGCAAAACTCCATGCTACAATACGGCTATTTTTCTGTCCCTGTGCCATATCAATTGTTTTAACTGAAACGGCGTTTACCTTTTTCAAGGTTTTATAAATCGATGAAAGATTTTCTTTTTTAGAAACTAAAGTTGTAAACCATAAACATTGAGAACCATATTTGACACTTTCATAAATCATTTGGGTTATAAAAGCGATTTCGCCGCCTTTGTACCATAATTCAGCATTTTGTCCTCCAAAGTTTAAAACTGGATTTGCATTTCTTTTTTCTTTCGGATTTAAATTAGAAACCTTTCTGGAAGCACTTTTATTCGCTTCTTCTGCAGATGCGTGAAAAGGAGGATTGCACATCGTAAATGTGAAACGATCTTCGGGGATTATTATATTTTTGAAAATAAATCGCGGTTCTGTCTGCTGTTGCAAACTAATTTCTTCAATTAATCTGGGATTCGCTTCGATTATTTTACTGCAGTTTTCGATTGCTTTCTGGTCAATATCTGTGGCAACAAAAGCCCAATTGTAAATAGAATTTCCTAATATCGGATAGATTAAATTGGCACCCGTTCCGATATCTAATCCTAAAACAGAATTTCCATCAGGAAGCTGATTGTTATTGGTTTCAGTTAACAAATCGGCAATGTAATGTATATAATCTGCACGGCCTGGAATTGGAGGGCAAAGGTAGTTTTTAGGAATATCCCAATTTTGAATGTCGTAATACGTTTGTAAAAGCGCTTTGTTTAAAGTTTTTACAGCAAGTGGATTACTGAAATCAATAGTTTCAATTCCGAATTTGTTGGTAGAAACGAAAGTTTTTAATTCAGGGCAATTTGAAATGAGTTTTTCAAAATCGTAACGATCACGATGAAGGTTTCTTGGGTGTAAATTGCTTTTTTCGGAATTTTTTTCTGCTTTCATTTTTATTGATTTCGATGCAAAGGTATGGATTCTGTTTTTTAATTCAATTTAGTGCAACCTATTCATGTTAGAATATATTAGTCGAACCTACGGCTCTTTTATGCGGTGCATATATTTCTAACGGGATTAAAATCCGGCCTTACAATATTAATCGAGCCTAATGGCGCTTTTGGAAATTTTAAATTTTTTCGAAGAAATAATTTTTGGAAGAATTCCGTAGGAATAAAAATATTGTAGCAACGGATTTCAATCCGTTGTAATTAATGAATGATGTTAAAAAAGTTCCATAAGAACGATTCATTTTGAAGATCTGTTTCGAATCAATGATTTTTTAAATGTTTTTTTTAACCAGATTAAAATTCACGGTCAAATATTTATGGACCTTATGGTTATTTTTAATCAAAACATTCCATCAAAAGTAAATCACCTTGAGAATGGGTAATAGTTACCATTCCATCTTTTTCAACAGAATTACTGCTTCCGGTTCTGTAGCCCATTGTAAGTGTATCGTTGTTTAATTCGTATTTTAAATTGGTAGAAGAAATTCCGTTTACAATACCAATTGGAATAAGGGAAATTGGCGTATTTGCTGTATACCATTTCTCGAATTTTGTTGGTAGCAGAAATATCTTCGAATGATCGTCAAGAATTACAATTTTTAGTAAATCTCTATAGCGAACAATTTGTGTAAGGTTTGTAATCGTGTGATCAGCACGTCTTCCAGTTGCCCAAACGACATTTACGGCAGGAATTTTTCTTTCGATTAAATAATCAAATGCTTTTTCAAGATCGGTTTTATCTTGATCGGGTGTGTGAACAATTTCTAATGGATATTGAGAAGTTTTGTAAAACTCGGGATCAAAACCACGATCAAAATCACCTAGCAGTACATCGACTTTTATTCCTAATTCTATTACTCTTTCTATCGCCGAATCTAAAACCACTACGAGCGGAGACCATTCGAGTAATTGTCCTAATAATTCAGGGTTGCAGGCAGCGCCATTGGCAATTATCAAAGCAGGTTCCTGATCGTCGCGGACAATATGATGTGATGACATTTAGAGTTCATTTAAATTATGCCGCAAATGTACGAAAGTTATGGGGCTTTGACTGGATGAATTTATTTAATTGGCTTTAAAAGCAACAGCATCAACTTCTATCTGCATTTTATCAAGCGCAAGTCTTGGAACCGGAATTAAAGTACTGGCCGGAAATGGTTTGTTTTGCCACGTTTTGCTCATTTCTTCTTCCCATATTTTGAGCTTTTCTGAGGAGTGGTCCACTATTAAAATCGTAATTTTCATGACATTTTCTGGTTTCAGATTATAGCTGTTTAAAATGGTTGTCAGATTTTTTAAAGCCGTTTGAACTTGTTCTCTAAAGTCGGGACTTAAAAGGTGTTCTTTGCCTAGTCCGCCGCTCTGACCCGAAATATAGACTAGTTCTCCCGATGTTTTTACAGAAGAGGCATGGCTGAAACCATACGGAGTGGGATTGAATAAAGAATCAGGATTTTTGAAAGTTTGTGCTTTTGTCTGGAATGTAAAAAGGCACACTGCAAATGCAATTAAATAGTTCATGTTTTAAAAATTAAAATTAAGAATACAAAGGTTTCGCAATTCTAATTTTTAAAACATTTACATATGTTGAGGAGGGAGATTTTTGATTGCAGATTTTAGATTTTAGATTTTAGATTTTTTGAAATGAGCAATCTACAATCTACAATCAGAAATCTAAAAGCCTTCTATGGTAATTAATCTGTCCTAAATGATACGACAAATGTGTCGCTAAATGAATCAGAAAGAAACCTGTTGTCATTTCTTTTTCAAAAACAATTTCAGGATAAATGGTTTCTAAATCAGTTTCAGTTAAAGAATCGAAAATCTCATTGACCATTAAAATTGTATTTTCGATTTTGCTGATCAATTCTGCGCTTGGAATATCTTTCAGCGAAAATTCAAGCGGGCGATTGCGAATATAACCTGTGTTACCAAGACGTGCGCCAATATAAGTATTGATATTTCCCATTAAATGAAGACATAAATTTCCTGCTGAATTCGAGATGTTTTTGTCAATTACCCAAATTGCATTTTCGTTTTCGTACGATTCAATTTCGATTTTAAGCTTATTTAAATCTCTATTAAAAAGCGTTTTTAAAGATTCGATTACCATAATTAGTTTCTATTTTTTATTGGAATCCATATTTCTTCTTCAGAATCTGGATCATCTTTTTTGTATTTATGATCCATTACAGCAAAATGCGGTCTGTCATCAACTGTATATTTAGAGTTTGGCAGCCATTCTGTAAAAATGGAATGATAAGTCGTATGTCCATTTGATGCAGGACCATAATGAACAAAAACGGCATATAATCCATCTGGAACAACTAAAGTTTCCATACCGACCGCAATGTCATTATAATCTGAAACTTCTACAGCGGCCCATTTCTGAAAGATTTTACTGGGATCAAAATTATCAAAATGACCGGTCGAAAAAACTTCTAATGAATATAAATTATCACTTATGATATTTTTAATTTCTTTTTTCTTCGGCATAAAACCACTCCATAATTCAAAGGTTTTATTTTCAATAAAAGACATATCGATGTGTCTACCTAGTAGTTTTTTTTCAGTTAAAGTTTCAATTCTGGCTTCCATAAATTATTGGATTTTGTATTTTTTGGTTTCACTTTCGTTAAGCGAAAAATACCCTAATGGATAATTCGCTTTGTCAGTTGTATTGATAATATTTCCTCTTACTGTGGCTGGCGGTGATTGAAATGGACCTCCCACGTTACTGCTGGCAATACTTACCAGGATACTCATATAATTATAGTATTGTTTTGAAATTCCGTAATGCGTTATTTCCAGTTCGTCTCCAGGTTTTAATTCATCATCTTCAGATACGCTGAAGAATTCATTTCCTTGATAAAATTTATCCTCATCCACATAAAAATTAGAAGTTACTTTATTGGAATACACATATTTATACAAGTAGAAATTATCTTCATCTGGCGGGTCATTATAGTACGCTCTTACTTCAATGTCTTTTCCTGTAAAACCGCCTTCGTTATTTTGTTCAATCCGAGTAATCGGAGCGACTGATTTTAAGGTTTCTGTTGCTGTGTACGTATTTCCGCCACTTATAACAGTTAGCGTGTAGGTTTCGTTGATTTTTGGAATAAAATTAGTGCAGATATAACGTCCTGTTTTTTGAATTTCATTAAAATTAAACTGCACATTCTGGCTGTTTTTGATATAGATTACAGCATTAGAAACCGTAGGAATTACTTCTTGAAAATACCCGGTTGTTGTGGTTAATTTAACTACTTGTTGTTTTCCTGTGGTGCCTTTCTGCCAATTTATTGCCGCTTCGATTACTAATTTTGGCGGAGCTGTATCTAAATTTACATCAACGACTTCTTCACAACTGGTAAAGAAAAAAGAGATACAGAGTGCGAGTAATACAATTGCTTTTTTCATGATGTTTTATTTTCTCTGAGAAATAAATTCTAGAATTTAAAATTATAACTAACCGCTGGAACAATTCCAAAAATTGATAATCGGACTGCTTCATTTAGACCAGTATCAGAATTTTGTCTGAAATTAATCGATGCCGCATTGCTGCGATTGTATAGGTTGTAAATGCTGAAAACCCATTCAGCTTTCCATTTCCGATCTTTGTTTTTTCTAGGGGTTAACGTGGCCGAAATATCCAAATGATGATAGGCGGATAAACGATTTTCGTTTCTTAAACCATAACTTGGAACTGTAATTCCTAAATATTCGTATTGTCCGTTTGGATACGTTACCGGCTGTCCTGATTGTAAAACAAAGTTAGCCCCAAATGACCATTTTTCGTTTAAATTATAAGCCGATGTTACGGCAAGATTGTGGGTTTTATCATAAGCTGAACTGTACCATTGTCCATTGTTGATACCAGTTTCTTCGGGAGTTCTGCCAGGTGTCTGCTGTTCGGATTTTGATAAGGTGTAAGAAATCCAGCCGTTGAATTTTCCAGTGTTTTTCTTCAGCATAATTTCAAGACCATAAGCTCGCATTTTTCCGTTTAGAATTACTTGTTCGATGGCATTATTGGCAATTAAATTGGCTCCGTCAATATAATCGAGACGATTTTGAATTGTTTTATAAAATGTTTCCGCTTCAAGCGAATAAGCTCCTTCTTTAATATTTCTGAAATATCCTAAAGCTATTTGATCTGCAATTTGAGGTTTGATATAAGTATCACTCGGCATCCACACATCAAGCGGAGTAGGAGATGAGGTGTTTGAGATTAATTGCAGATATTGCGCCATACGATTGTAGCTCGCTTTCACAGACTGATTGTCGTTTAGTTGATATGAAACTGAAAATCTAGGTTCAAAATTGTTATAGTTTTTTATTACTTTATTTTTTCCGAAATATTGAGTTGAGGTTGGAGTTCCTTTTTCATAAATCTGCATATCGGAATCAAAAATTACGGGATTGTTGTTGTCGTAATAATTTACGGTTGAAGCTCCTAAACGATAAAATAAACTGTAACGTAATCCGTAAGCCAATGTGATTTTTTTGGAAATCTGGTTTTCGGCATCGAGATATATTGAAGGTTCAAAAGCATATTTTCGATCCAATTGATCAGGATTTATTCCTGAATCGGTTCCAGTTGGTTTTATAGTTCCGGGATTAAAATCGTAGTAAATTCCATTAAGTCCGTAGTTTAATTTGAATTTATCTGAAAAGTAATGTTTGAAATCATATTTTAAATTGTAGTTTTTGATTCCAGAATCCCATTTAAAACCGACATAATCCAGATCTAAACCATAATAGTAATCGCTGTAAATTAGTGATAAATTTGAAAAAAGTTTGTCTGAATACAAATGATTCCATCTTAAATTCAAAGTTGAATTTCCATAAATATTAGTGAAACTTTTGTTGAGATTGAAAACATCTCTTCCAAAATAACCTGATAAATACAAACTGTTGCTGTCGTTTAATTTATAACTGAGTTTGGTGTTTAAATCGTAAAAGTAAGCGGAATTGTCTTTGTTTTCTTCGGAAAATTTCAGGAACAAATGTGCATAGGAAGCACGTCCGCCAATTAAAAAAGAACCTTTGTCTTTAACAATCGGACCTTCTAAAAGCAGTCGGCTTGAGATTAAACCAATTCCGCCGTTTACATGAAAATCTTTACTGTTTCCGTCTTTCTGATAAATGTCTAAAACAGATGAAGCTCTTCCGCCAAAACGAGCAGGAATTCCGCCTTTGTATAATTTTAAATCTTTTATAGCATCGGGATTAAAAACAGAGAAAAATCCAAATACATGCGATGAGTTAAAAATCGTTGCTTCGTCTAATAAAATCAAATTCTGATCTGCACCGCCGCCTCGCACATTAAATCCTGAAGCACCTTCGCCCGCATTGGTTACTCCGGGAAGCAGTAATATGGATTTTAAAACATCGACTTCACCCAAAACAACAGGCATTTTTTTAATAGTTGAAATCGAGAGTTTATTAACGCTCATTTCGGGAGATTTAATGTTTATTTTGCCTTTATTATCTGTAATAATAACTTCTTGAAGTTCCTGTCCGCTTTCGCTGATGGAAAAGTTACTTTTTGTATTTTGATTTAAAATGATGGTTTGCTGAACGGTTTGATAACCCACATAACTGATTTCGATTTGATGTTCGCCACGAGGAACGGTTAAAGAATAAAATCCGTATTCGTTTGTTGTAGTTCCTATTTTTAAAGCTGGGATGTATATATTGACACCAATTAAAGTTTCATTATTTTTTGAGTCTTTTATGGTACCGCTTAAAGTGAATTTTTCTTGTGAAAAAGAGGTAAAAGCCGTGAGGATGATAATTAGAAAAAGACCTATTTTTTTTGTAATCATTGCACTGGTTTTGATATACATAGATAGCGATTCTTACTAAATATCTTGGCAGAACTTTTGTTAAACATTAGTTAAGAATAAAAAAAGACAGCCTTTTGAGCTGTCCTTTTTGTATTTATATGAGATGCACAAGCTGTGCGCCATTTATTTGATTTTAGAAATAATAGCATTGAATGTTTCACTTGGACGCATTGCTTTGCTTACTAATTCTGGAGTTGGCTGATAATATCCACCAATGTTTTGTGGTTTGCCTTGAGCACCAATTAATTCAGTATCGATTTTAGCTTCGTTAGCTTCAAGTTCCGCTGCAATTGGAGTGAATATCGCTTTTAATTCAGCATCTTTAGTTTGAGCTGCCAAAGCTTGAGCCCAGTAGAATGCTAAATAGAAGTGAGAACCACGGTTGTCAATCTGACCTACTTTACGAGCAGGAGATTTATCGTTTGCTAAGAATTTATCGTTAGCTTGATCTAAAGTTTCAGATAAAACAATTGCTTTAGAATTGTCTAAAGTTTGTCCTAAGTGTTCTAAAGAAGCGCCAAGCGCCAAAAACTCTCCTAATGAATCCCAACGTAAGTAGCCTTCTTCTGTAAATTGCTCAACGTGTTTAGGAGCAGAACCTCCAGCACCAGTTTCGAACAATCCACCGCCGTTCATTAAAGGAACAATAGAAAGCATTTTTGCAGAAGTTCCTAACTCTAAGATTGGGAATAAATCGGTTAAGTAATCACGTAAAACGTTTCCAGTTACAGAGATAGTATCTAAACCTTTGATGATTCTGTCTAAAGTAAATTCTGTAGCAGCAATTGGGTTTAAAATACGGATATCTAAGTTGGTAGTATCGTAGTCTTTAAGGTATTTTTGAACTTTTACGATTAATTCTCTATCGTGTGCTCTGTTTTCGTCTAACCAGAAAACAGCAGGAGTACTAGATAAACGAGCTCTGTTTACTGCTAATTTAACCCAGTCCTGAATAGGAGCATCTTTTGCCTGACACATTCTAAAAATATCGTTTGTTTCAACGTTTTGCTCCATTAAAACATTTCCATTTTGGTCAACCACACGGACAACACCATCAGATTTTATTTGGAAAGTTTTGTCGTGAGATCCGTATTCTTCTGCTTTTTGAGCCATTAACCCAACGTTAGGAACACTTCCCATTGTTTTTGGATCAAAAGCACCGTGTTTTTTACAGAAGTCGATTGTTGCTGTATACACTCCAGCGTAAGAACGATCTGGAATAACCGCAAATGTATCTTGTGCTTTTCCTTCTTTGTTCCACATTTGTCCAGAAGTACGAATCATTGCAGGCATAGAAGCATCAACGATTACATCAGATGGAACGTGTAGGTTTGTAATTCCTTTATCAGAATTAACCATTGCTAAAGCGGGTCCGTTTGCAATTGCTTGATCGATAGCAGCTTCAACTTCAGCCTGTTCAGGTCTTCCAGCAATTTTAGCGTAAATATCGCCTAAACCGTTTCTAGTGTCAACGTTTAATTCAGCGAATAAAGATTCGTATTTTTTGAAAACATCTGCAAAATATACTTCAACGATAGCGCCAAAGATAATCGGATCAGAAACTTTCATCATTGTAGCTTTTAAGTGTACAGAAAGTAAAACTCCTGCAGCTTTAGCTTCAGCGATTACATCAGCAGCGAATGCTTTTAATTTGTTTACGCTTAAAACAGAGCTATCGATAATTTCTCCTGCTTTTAGCGGAGTACTTGCTTTTAAAACAGTTGTTGTTCCGTCTTTAGCAACGAATTCAATTTTTACATCATTTGCTTCGTTTACAGTTAATGATTTTTCACTTCCGTAAAAATCACCTCCCGACATAGAAGCTACCTTAGTTTTTGAGTCAGCAGACCATGCACCCATTGAGTGTGGATTTGCTTTTGCAAAGTTTTTAACTGCTCTTGGAGCTCTACGGTCAGAGTTTCCTTCACGTAAAACTGGGTTTACGGCAGAACCTAATACTTTTGCATATTTTGCTTTAATTTCTTTTTCAGCATCGTTTTGAGGATCTTCAGGATAATTTGGTACGTTGTATCCGTGAGATTGTAATTCAGCAATAGCTGCTTTTAATTGCGGTACAGAAGCAGAGATGTTTGGTAATTTAATAATGTTAGCTTCTGGCTTAGTTGCTAATTGACCAAGTTCTGCTAAGGCATCGCCTGTTTTTTGAGCATCTGTTAAAGATTCAGGAAAGTTAGATAAAATTCTTCCTGCTAAAGAGATGTCTCTGGTTTCGATAGCAATACCAGCTGTAGAAGTAAAAGCTTGAACAATAGGTAATAAAGAGTAAGTCGCTAATAATGGCGCCTCATCAGTTAAGGTGTAAAAGATTTTTGAATTCTGTGTCATTTTTTTTTCTTTTTTTATAATCGTATCGTCATAAGAATGCCGATTTGAAAAGTATAGTCGGCTCAAAACGAGCGGAGCAAATATAATAAAAACCGTCCGAAAACGGTGTAGTTTTATTTTGAAATAAAGGATTTATCAGATTGTTATTTCGTGCTCTTTAAATTGTCAAATTGGTGATTTTGATATTAAAAAATTACAGTATTGTTATTGACTCTAAAAGAGGCATAAAAAAAACTCGTTTCAAATGGTATGAAACGAGTTTTTTATAACAATTAGATAATTGATTATCTTCTTTTATCTTTAATCTTAGCTTTTTTACCAGTAAGTTCTCTGAAGTAGAAAATTCTAGCTCTACGAACTGCACCTTTTTTGTTCACTTCGATTTTTTGTAAAGCTGGTAAGTTAACTGGGAAGATACGCTCAACTCCAATAGCTCCAGACATTTTACGAATCGTGAAAGTTTCTGTTGTTCCAGAACCTCTTCTTTGAATAACAACTCCTTTAAAGAACTGAGTTCTTGTTTTTTCCCCCTCTTTAATTTCGTAGAAAACAGTGATTGTGTCTCCAGCTCCGAAATCTGGGAAATCTTTTTTAGCAACGAATTCGTTTTGAACGAACTTTAATAAATCTGCCATGATAATTTTTATGATTATAGTTTATTTAGAGCAACGTTCACGAGTTTCGCCAGAGGTTGGTCTAATTCGGGTGCAAATGTAGATAAAAAATAATAAATTCCAAATAAAAATAAATTCCAAATCCCAATTTCTTAACTAATTGATTAATTGGTTTTTGGAGTTTTTAAAGATTGGGATTTATTCGAGTAAATCCGGACGTCTATTTTTGGTATGTTCGTACGCCATGTCTTCACGCCATTTATCGATTTTGGCTGCATGTCCGCTGGTTAACACTTCAGGAACTTTCCATCCTTTATAATCTGCAGGTCTTGTGTATATTGGTCCCGAAAGTAAATTGTCTTGAAAACTATCGGTTAAAGCGGAGGTTTCGTCGCTTAAAACACCTGGAATTAATCGGATTAAGGCGTCAGATAAAACTATTGCACCCAATTCTCCTCCAGATAAAACATAATCACCAATAGAAATTTCTTTCGTAATAAAATGATCTCTCACGCGCTGGTCAACACCTTTATAATGTCCGCATAAAATGATAATGTTTTGGTACATCGACATTTTATTTGCCATTTTCTGGTTTAAAGTTTCACCATCAGGAGACATATAAATAATTTCATCATATTCTCTTTGACTCTTTAAATGCGTAATGCAATCATCGATAGGCTGAATTGTCATCACCATTCCGGCTCCACCGCCAAATTGATAATCGTCTACACTTTTTTGTTTGTTAGTACTGTAGTCACGAAGATTATGAAAATGTACTTCAACTAAACCTTTGTCAATGGCACGTTTCATAATTGAAGCCTCAAACGGACTTCTTAACAATTCAGGTAAAACGGTAATAATATCAATTCGCATTTTTCGTCAAAATTTTTGCAAAGATACAAGTTAAAATTAGAGAGTTTAAATAAATATGAAACCAATGGATTTCTATATTATGAAATTAATGATTATAAAATATTCCGTAGGAATATAATTTCGGTAGAAAGATAACGCGGTATAGAGATAATGTCCCGAAAGGATTATATAAATGTTTTTGTAATAAAAAATATAGTCCCTGATGGGACAAAACAAAAGGTCGTTTATCTATTTTATGCTACCGATATTTTGTTCCTAGCGGAACAAGAAATGAGAAAAATTTACAACCAAGGTGATTAAGGACAATAATTGGGTATTCTGTTAGGAATATAATTTCGGTAGAAATAATACGGTATAGAGATAATGTCCCATAGGGATTTTAATAAATGTTTTGTAATAAAAAATATAGTCCCTGATGGGACAAAACAAAAGACCGTCTATAATTTTATGCTAGCGATATTTTGTTCCTAGCGGAACAAGAAATGGGAAAATTTACAATAAAGATGATTAAAGACAATAGTAATATTCCGTAGGAATATAATTTTGGTAGAAAAAAGAGGAGAAGAGAGGGAAATTGTCCCGTCAGGGACTATATAAATATTTAGATTTTGTAATAAAAAATATAGTCCCTGATGGGACAAAACAAAAGGTCGTTTATCTATTTTTTTGCTACCGATATTTTGTTCCTAGCGGAACAAGAAATGAGAAAAATTTACAACCAAGGTGATTAAGGACAATAATTAGGTATTCTGTTAGAAATATAATTTCGGTAGAAATAATGCAGTATAGAGATAATGTCCTGTAGGGATTATATAAATGTGTGACTGTCATATTTTAAAAGTATAAATTGAAAGATAATTCTTTCTTTTTATATTTGTGCAAATTAAAAAATATACTGGAAAATTAATTTCGGTAGAACTAAAATATGTTATGGCAAACACCTACACACAGATACATATCCACTTTGTTTTTGCAGTGAAATATAGAAAAGCAATTATACATACAAATTGGAGAAATGAATTATACAGATATATTTCTGGAATTATTAAAAATTGCAATCACAAGCTTTTAGCAATAAATGGGACTGCAGATCATATACATATTTTAATCGGAATACGACCTGTACAATCTATATCTGAATTAATGAAAACTATAAAGCAAAACTCTTCAAAATGGATCAATCAAAATAAATTTACAAATACACATTTTGAATGGCAGGAAGGATATGGTGCTTTTTCGTATAGCAAATCTCAATTGAAGGCTGTCATACGTTATATTGAAAACCAAGAATCACATCACAAAAAGCAATCTTTCAGAGAAGAGTTTGTCGATTTTCTCGAAAAATCCGAAGTTGATTATGATGAAAAATTTATTTTTAAGGAATTAATTTAAATATATAAAACCAAATAATGTCACTCAAAACAATAAAAATACTTGCCATTACAGGAAGTACAAGAACGAATTCTAGTAATTATAAAATCCTCAAATATATTTCGGAACATTTTAAATCTGATTTTGAAGTAGAAATTTTTGAAGGTCTGACTGCTATTCCGCACTTTAATCCCGATCTTGATACAGAGAATCCTCCAAAAGAAGTAGAATCTTTCAGAAAGAAAATCCAAAATGCAGACGGTGTCCTTATCTGTACACCTGAATATGTTTTTAGTTTACCCGGAAGTTTGAAAAATGCTTTGGAGTGGTGCGTTTCAACAACAATATTTTCGAATAAAAAAACAGGATTAATTACGGCTTCTGCTTCTGGTGAAATGGGACATGAACAATTATTACTGATTATGAAAACCCTTGAAGCGAAATTCGATGATAACACACAACTTTTAATTCAGGGAATACGTGGTAAAATCGATGCTGATGGAAAAATCATCAATCAGGAAACAGAAAAAGCACTTCAAAATTTTATAAATTACTTTGCGAATCAATTTTTATAGTAGATTTACTTAATTGAAATTCCGCTTAAAAAATGATCACCAGAAGAAACTTTATCATCAATACAAGCCTGGCTGCTACGGCAGTTTTGGCTTCTCCATCATTTGCATTTACTATGAAAAAAAAGGAAATAGGTTTACAGTTATATACGCTTCGTGAAGAACTTCCTAAAGATGTAAAGGTAGTTTTGGAAAAAGTAGCAAAAGCAGGTTTTACAACCGTCGAAACATACGGATATTCGATTAAAGACCAGTTTTGGGGACTAACTCCAAAGGAATTAAAAAAGATTCTCGATGATAATGGATTAAAAGCGGTAAGCGGACATTATAATTTAGGAAGTTATTTGTATGACGGAAATACAACGGAGCTGATTGCAGCAATAGAAGCCGCAAAAGTTTTAAAAAGCGAATTCCTGACAGTTCCGTGGGTTGATGAACCTTTTAGGAAAAATATTGATGATTATAAGAAGATTGCTTTCCGAATAAATGAAGCGGCAAAGTTGTGTAAAGAGGCGGGTTTAAAACTAGCTTATCACAATCATGATTTTGAATTTCAAAAGCACGACGGAGTTACCGGTTATGAAATTTTATTAAAAGAAACCGATAAAGATTTGGTTTATTTTGAATTAGATTTATACTGGGTTATCTATTCAGGAAATGATCCTTTGCGATTATTTGCCGAAAATCCAGGACGTTTTAAAATGTGGCATGTTAAGGATGCAGACAAAACGAATCAAAAGTTAAATACAGAAGTAGGTTCAGGAACAATAGATTTTAAACCCTTTTTTAAAGAAGCAAAGCAATCTGGTATGGTTCATTTTTTTGTAGAACAGGAAAATAATTATGCTTCGAATTCTATCGAATCTATAAAAACGAGTTGTGATTTTATTGCTAAAAATCTAATCTAATAGTGTTGATTTATGAAGAAAATTCTTTTTCTGGTTTTTGTAATGCTTTGTTCGTGTCAATCCAATAAAAAGGAAAATCCCAATCCAATTCTTAATTCGTAATGAACGGAACCAATAGCATACCGGAGACTGATGAACATTCAGTTAGATTATGTTCGCTTTGCCAAAGAAAATTAAATTCCGGATTTAAATATGATAATGTAAAAAGGCTGCAAGAACTGGAAAAATATTTTAAAGAAAATAATCTGGAAGAAGGATTAACGTTAATGAAAAAAGACCTAGAAAAAGTAAATAAATGGCAACTAGTAAAGAATTTATAAAAGGAAACGAAATAGAGTGGGAAGTAGTTGGAGAAGGAATCAAACGTAAAATCTTGGCGTTTGACGATCGTGTAATGTTAGTAAATGTACATTTTGAAAAAGGGGGAATTGGTGTGCTTCACGATCATTATCATTCTCAGCTTACCTATATAGCAAGCGGAAAATTTGATGTAACGATTAGTGGTGTAACCCAAACTTTACAGCAAGGCGACAGTTTTTATATTCCGCCTCATGCTGTTCACGGAGTTGTTTGTCTTGAAGAAGGAATGCTTACAGATGTTTTCAGCCCTGCAAGAGAAGACTTTTTGAACTATTAAAAGTAAAAAAAACAAAAATATAAGTTGTATAAGTAATTGAGGTGTTTAGTTTAAATGAACTTTTATGACTTATATGGTTTTAAAAAAAGCTTAAAAATTATACATTTTTTAAAGTTTTGCTAAAAATTAGATTGGTATTTTTGCAACATGAATTTATCAAAAACTAATGTACTTTTTATGGCAGTTTGCACGGGTCTTATCGTTGCAAATCTGTATTACTGCCAGCCTTTGATTGTCTTAATCGCTAACGAATTTAAAATTCCCGAAGCCAGTGCCGGAACAATAACGTATCTTACCCAAGCAGGTTATGCCATTGGATTGTTCTTCATGGTACCGCTTGGCGATAAAATAGAACGTAAAAGGCAGATTTTAATGACCACTTTTGCATCTGTAATTGCATTGTTAATTGCTGCTACAGCCAAAAGTTTTCTGGTGTTACAAATCGCTTCTTTATTAATTGGAATTACTTCGATTGTTCCACAGCTAATTCTGCCTCTGGCGGCTTCTTTAAGTGCGCCCGAACAACGTGGAAAAGTAGTTGGAACGATCATGAGCGGACTTTTGGTCGGGATTTTACTTTCCAGAACCTTAAGCGGATTTATTGGCGAAGTTCTAGGCTGGAGATCCATGTTTTATATCGCAGCAGGAATTTGTCTCTTAATCTTTTTTGTTATCCAAAGCAAATTTCCAGTAAACAAACCGCAGTTTCAAGGAACCTACGGCCAGCTAATTCAATCTTTATTTACTTTAATAAAAACGCAGCCGGTTTTGCGTGAAGCAACTGCAATCAATGTTTTCAGTTTTGCCCAATTTGGCGCTTTCTGGACGACAATGGTTTTATTGCTTTCAGGAGAGCCATTTCACTTCAATAGTGCGACAATTGGTTTATTCGGAATTGTTGGTGCATCTGGAGCTTTGGCAGCGCCTTTAGTGGGGAAAATTGGTGATAAAGGAAATTCTAGAATTGCGGTTGGATATGGCTGTTTATTAATTCTAATAAGCTTTTTAATTTTCTACTTTTCAATAGAAAGTGTCATAGGAGTAGCGATTGGAATTGTTTTTATTGACATTGGAATTCAGGGAGTTCATATCTCAAACCAAACGCGAGTATATTCACTTTTGCCAGAAGCTAGAAACCGACTTAATACAGTGTTTATGTCTTTCAGTTTCTTAGGAACAGCTGCAGGATCTGCTTACGGATTATTATTATGGAAACTGGGCGGATGGCATGCCGTAACAATTGGCTGTATGGTATTGTCATTACTGTCATTAACAGTTTACGGACTGACTTATAAATCAAAATCTAAAAAAGAGAAAGCGCAAATTGATTAAAAAATTAATTTGTAAATTTGCGTTCAAATAAAAAAAATACAACAATGGAAAACGGAATATACGCTAAATTCAATACTAGTAAAGGTTCGATTTTAGTAAAACTTACACATGATTTGACACCTGGAACTGTAGGGAATTTTGTAGCTCTTGCAGAAGGAAACATGGAAAATAGAGTAAAACCTCAAGGGCAAAAATTCTACGATGGATTAAACTTCCACAGAGTAATTGCTGATTTCATGATTCAAGGTGGTTGTCCAAAAGGAACTGGAACTGGTGATCCAGGTTATAAATTTGACGACGAATTTGTACCAAGTTTAAAACACGATCGTCCGGGAGTTTTATCTATGGCAAACTCAGGCCCTGGAACAAACGGTTCTCAATTCTTTATTACTCACGTTCCAACTCCTTGGTTAGACGGAAAACATACTGTTTTCGGACATGTGGTTGAAGGACAAGATGTAGTAGATGCTGTTGCTCAAGGTGATGCTTTAGAGTCTGTAGAAATTATCAGAGTTGGTGAAGAAGCTCAAAAATGGAATGCTATTGAAGCTTTCATTTCTTTAAAAGGTGCTCGTATGAAAAGAGAAGCAGCTTTAAAAGCAGAATCTGAAGCAAAAATGGAACAATTAGCTGCTGGTTTTGATAAAACTGAAAGTGGTCTACGTTACAAAATGATCCAGAAAGGTGAAGGTAAAAAAGCTGAAGCTGGGAAAACAGTTTCTGTTCACTACGAAGGATCTTTAGAAAACGGAAAAGTTTTTGATTCATCTTACCCACGTAAAAAACCAATCGAATTCAAATTAGGAATTGGACAAGTTATCGAAGGATGGGACGAAGGTATCGCGTTATTACAAGTTGGTGACAAAGCTCGTTTTGTCATTCCATCTGATTTAGCTTACGGACCATCAGGTGCAGGAGGTGTTATCCCGCCACACGCAACTTTGATTTTTGACGTTGAGTTAATGGACGTTAAATAAGAATTCTAAACAATTTAATTTTGTTTTAAATAATAATCCCATTCCTCGCCGAATGGGATTTTTTTTATATTTACTAAAAAACATTGTAATGAGAAAGACTTTAATTTTAGCAGGAACGGTTTTAGTTTTAGTAGCCTGTAGTACTAAACAATCAATGGCAGAAGCTCCGCCACCTCCGCCGCCGCCTTCAAAAGAAGTATCTGCTAAAGATCTTGTATTTGGTGATACAGCTTTGGCAGAAGGAAAACAATTGTATGATAACAATTGTGCAAAATGTCATAAATGGTACGAACCAAAACAGTTTAGCAAAGAAGAGTGGAAACCAATTTTGGTAAGAATGCAGAAAAAGGCGAAACTTGACGATATGCAAATGGCTTCAATAACCAATTTTATTGATTCTCAGTTGTAATTCTCATTTCAAAAAATATAAAAAACCGATTCAATTACTTTGAATCGGTTTTTGTTTTTCAAATAGATATAAAAAAACACCGTCACAAAAGGAGGTGTTTTTGAAATTAAGAATGAAGTACTGCCGAATTATCTACAGCAACAATCTTTAATGTTTTAATACCTGCAGGCATTTCCCAATCAACTTGATCATTTTCTTTAAAACCAATAATGGCCACACTTAAAGGTGCTAGAATCGATATTTTAGATTGTTTTACATCGGCTGCCGAAGGTAAAACGATTTGAATTTTCATTTGTTTATTGGCTTTTACATCTTCAATAGTCACAAAGGAATTGATGCGTATAACCAAATCTAAATCACTTTCTTTGCCTATTACAGCGCGGTCAAGTTCCTGTGAAAGCTGATTGGCTTCTTTTGTATTTGTTGCATTTTTACTTTTTAAAATCAATTCTCTTAGAAATTGATAATCTGCTTTGCAGAAAGTAGGTGTTGGTTTCATATCTATTTGAATTTATTATTATGCTTTAATTTTTATTTGAATGATTTTTCTTCTTTTTAAATTTAAAGAGACAGTTGTTTTACAGGCCTTTTTTCAAGACAGATTTCTACGAAACTTTAAATAAAAACAAAAAATATTTGACTAATTTGATTTTTGTCAAATAAATAAAGGTTTAAAACTGATGTAAATCCTCCGCCTGAAAGAAGAAAAGTGAAATAGACGGAGGCCTAATTAATAAAGGCCTTACTCTGTGAAATAAATACAGCCGAAAGCGGTCTTCTTGAAAAAGAAAACAGCAACGCAGCAATTGTAAATATTGTTATGGTGCTCACAATGAGTAAATTTTGTTATGATGGCAAAGATAAGAAACTTTTTTTAATAGGTAAAAGCTTTATTTCCATTTGATATTACAGCCAATACTCGGCTTTTGGATTTCGCTTAAAGTTCTATTGTATATCAAAGCATCAATAGCATTTCGTAAATCAGTACCGCTCAGCGGAATTCCATTTCCAGGTCTTGAATCGTCTAGTTGTCCTCTGTAAAATAAACGGTTTTGATTGTCGAACAAATAGAAATCTGGAGTACAGGCCGCATCGTATGCTTTGGCTGTTTCCTGAGTTTCATCATATAAATAAGGAAAATCAATTTTATGCTGTAAGGCAAATTCAGCCATCATTTCTGGTGAATCTTGAGGATATTTTTCAACATCATTACTTGAAATGGCAATAATTCCCAATCCCTGAACTCTGTAATCGTTTGCAATCATCACAATCTCATTAATTACATGAAGCACAAACGGGCAATGATTACACATAAAAATGACAAGAGTTCCTTTTGAGCCTTTTAAATCAGCAAACGAATACGTATTATTCGAATTAGTGTCTTTTAAAAAGAATTCAGGAGCAATTGTTCCAAGCGGAACCATATTTGATGGAGTTCGAGCCATTTTTTACAAATAATTAGTTTTCAAAAATAACTTTTATTATCTGTAAAAAAAAGATCACAATAGTAAATATTGCGATCTTTCTATTTATACTAAAATATGTTCTTACGGCTTATGAATTTAAAAATTCAAGTAAATCTTCATTCAATCTATCTCGTTCTGTATAAAACAAACCGTGAGGTGCGCCTTCATAAACAATATAATTATTGCGTGCTATTTTTTCTGCAGCTTTTTTAGAAGTTAAATCGATAGGAACAATTTTATCGTCATTTCCGTGAATAATAAGTGTTGGTACATTTACAGTTTGAAGTTCATCTCTAAAATCAGTAAATGAAAATGATTCAGCACATTTTAATGTGGCACGAGGAGAAGCAAATGAACAAAGCATTCTGTAATATTCTAATAAAGCGGTGCTTAAAGGTTTGTTGATAATATTAACACCAAAAAAGGTTTTACCAAAATTATCTACAAAACCAATTCGGTCTTCTTTTATCGATGCGGCTGTTGAATCACTTTTCTCTCTTGGATGACCTTCAGGATTATCTTCCGTTTTTAATAAAAAAGGAATAATAGAAGATATCAAAGCCGCTTTTTCAACTCCTTTCCCTTGATGACGGCTGAAGTAACGAACTACTTCGCCACCGCCCATTGAAAACCCTACAAGTGTAACGTTTTCTAATTGCAACTGATCGATAATTTCGCTCAAATCATCGGTTAAAGTGTCGTAATCGTAACCATTCCAAGGTTGAGATGATTTTCCAAAACCACGTCGGTCATAAGCGATTACTCTAAAATTATTTTGTACCAAAAATTCTATTTGGTATTCCCACATTTCATTAGAAAGCGGCCAGCCATGAATTAAAATTACGGGTTTTCCCTTTCCATAATCCCTCACATAAAGTTTTACATTTTTGGCAGTTTCGATGTATTTGTCTGTATTTTGCTGATGGACATTAAAGTCTAAATCTCTAATGGAGGTACCAGGATTAATTACACTATTTTCCATTGTATATTTTTTTACGATTAATTCAAGAAATTGATTAGTAAAATTAAACGGAGTATCAAAAAAAGAGGTTATAGAATTAGTCCTATTCGTTATAAAATTAATAGGTTTGTAATAAAACCTTAATAATTATGGATTTAACTTGGAATGAATTTGAAAGAACCGATATGCGTGTAGGAACAATTTTGGAAGTAAATGATTTTCCCGAAGCCAGAAAACCTGCCTATCAGTTAACGATCGATTTTGGATTAGAAATCGGCATTCGAAAATCATCGGCGCAAATTACCAAACGTTATAAAAAAGAAGATTTAATCAACCGACAAATTGTTGCTGTTGTCAATTTTCCAAGAAAACAAATTGGTAAATTTATGAGTGAGTGCCTGGTGCTTGGCGCCGTAGGCGAGGAGGGAGACGTAATTTTATTAGCTCCCGATTTTAAGATTGAAAATGGATTGAGGATTGGGTGATTTTTTTAGTTTTCAGTCGCAGTTCACAGTCACAGTTTTTGTTCTTAGACAGTTTTGCACTGAAAACTGCGACTGAATACTGAATACTGAAAACTAAGAATTAATCTTCTTAATAAGTTGTTGTAAAATCAACTGTCCTTCTTCCCAATATCTTAAATCAGAGTCAGAGTTGATGTGTCCTTGCTGGCCAACGTTTACAAAATCACTTCCCCATTTTTCGGCAAAATATTGTTTTCTTTCAAATAAGGCGTACGGATCGTTTTCGCTTGCTACTACAATAGAAGGAAAAGGAAGTGTATAAAGCGGCATTGGCGAAAAATTTCGGATAACATCTGGCGTATGTTCTGGTGAATCAACATCGGCAGGAGCTACCAATAGAGCTCCAATTATATTTTTGCTGCTGTTTTTTTCTGCCCAATGTAAAACCAAAGAAACGGCTAAACTGTGTGCAACTAAAATTGTAGGCTGCGTTAGTTTCGAAATTTCTTCATTTAAACGTGCGAGCCAGTCTTCGCGAAGCGGTTCATCCCAATTATCTTGAATTAAACGTATTGAATTTTTAAATTTTTCATGCCAAAAGGTCTGCCAGTGTTTTTCTCCGGAATCCCCGAGTCCTGGCAGTATTAAGAGTTGTGTTTCCATTGCCGTGGATGTGATTTAGTGATTTATTTTTTGCGCTCTTTTAAAATTCGGTTTACTTCGTTTACCAAAAGTGGGAAAGCAGGTTCCGTCATACCATGTCCGTAACCGTCTAATTCGTATAATTTGGTTTGAGTGTGTCCAACAAGTTTCATCATTCTTGCCATATAAGCGTTTTCTTCGTAACGGCCTAACATTTCTAATTCACGGTCACCTGTAATTAATAAAAGGGGCGGAGCATCGGCGCGAACGTAATACAAAGGAGCAAATTGGTCAATTGTAGGCTGTTTTTCGGGAATTCCATTTTCTCTTCTAATTTCAAAATGAGTGATACATTGTCCGCTAAACGGAATTAATCCAGCGATTCTATTGGCATCGATTCCTTCTTTCTGAAGCCATTTTTTATCGAGACCAATCATGCTGGCCAAATAACCTCCGGCAGAATGTCCTGAAACAAATATTTCCGAAGCGTCACCGCCATAACTGGTAATATTGTTAAAAGCCCAGCTCACTGCCGCTGCTGCATCTTCAATCGCTTTTTCGGCTTTTGCTTTTGGAGACAATCTATAATTAACACCAATAATGGCAAAACCTTTATTTTTTAAAGCTTCAGGAATTTCTTTGTTTCCACCAGTTAATCCTCCGCCATGAAACCAGACAATGGTAGCAAAACCTTTACTGTTTTTTGGATAATAGATATCCAGCACACATCTTTCGTTAATGTAACTGTCGGATTTGTTGATGGCCGCACTGTAATATTGAATGTTAGATTTGGTTTCATACTCTAATTTTTGTGCAGTTGAGGTTATACTAATCAAGATAAAGCTTAGTAAAAGAAGTAAATTTTTCATTGTATTATAGTTTGTAGTTTGATTTTAAGATTAAAACTTAAAATCGATTGAATTAATAGAACTTAAATATATAAAAAAAGTCCAAAATGCTAAACAAATTGGACTTATACTTTTAAAAAGTTATATAGATTAAATATCGTCGAAATCAATATCGGTAAAGCTTGATCGTGTAGTTTCAGCTTTGTCAGAACTGTATTCTTTTTTGAAATCTTTTTGATGTCTTTCAGAGATTACTTCTTCGCCTTTGTGGTTTAAAACGTATGAAGTCATTTCTTCTAATATTTCTGCGAAAGCACTAAAATCTTCTTTATATAAGTAAATTTTGTGTTTTTTAAAGTGAAATGAACCATCTTCTTCAGTAAACTTTTTGCTTTCGGTAATTGTAATGTAATAATCGTCAGCTTTAGTAGCTCTCACATCAAAGAAATAAGTTCTTCTTCCTGCTCGTAATACTTTAGAAAAAATTTCTTCTTTTTCTAACATGTCATTTTCTCTCATAATACGTTCTATCATTTTTGGAATTAATAGTAATCAAAAATCATAAAAAATTATCTATTACGCAACAATTAAAGTAATTCTTTTTCCGAAAGTTGTTTTAAATATAACGCTGCATAATAGCCTTCTTGATTTATCAATTGATTATGAGAGCCTTGTTGGATTATTTCACCATCTTCTAAAATGATGATTTTGTCGGCATTTTTAGCCGAAGAAACTCGATGACTGACAATAATTGTAGTTTTATTTTTACAAAATTCAAATAAGTTATTTAAGATGATTTCTTCAGTTTCTGTATCGACAGCAGACAAACAATCGTCAAAAAGTAAAATTGCAGGGTTTTTTATAAGCGCTCTTGCAATCGAAACACGCTGTTTTTGTCCGCCCGAAAGTGTGATTCCTCTTTCTCCTAAAATCGTATCATACTGTTTGTTAAATGCAATAATATTGTCATGAACAACAGCGCTTTTGGCTGCTGCGATAACTTCTTCATCAGTTGCATTTTGATTTCCAAATTTGATATTGTTTTTAATCGTATCCGAAAATAAAAACGCATCTTGAGGAACAATACCCACACTGTTTCGAAGATCATTTAAATTTAAAGTACTGATTTCTTTGTTGTCAATTGTGATTTCTCCCTCGCTAACATCATATAAACGGGAAAGCAATGATAATATTGTAGACTTTCCAGAACCTGTTTTTCCAAGAATAGCAAGTGTTTCGCCTTTTTTGACAGTAAAACTGACATTCTTTAAAGCTTCTATATTAGTATCTTCATATGTAAAACTCACATTTCGAAAAGCAATTTCGCCATTAATTTCTGATGAGTTGTGATTGTTGTTTTTGATTTCAGGTTCGATTTTCAAAAATTCATTTAAACGTTTTTGAGAAGCTTCGGCTTCTTGTACCATCGATGAAACCCATCCAAGAGAAGCAACCGGCCAAGTAAGCATATTAACGTATAAAATAAACTCAGCAATGGTTCCAATGTTTGGAATTGTTCCATTTATATACATTACGCCTCCAAAGTAAATCACAACCAAATTACTGATTCCGATAAGCGCGATCATTAAAGGGCCAAAAAGCGATTGTACTTTGGCAAGATCAAGACTTTTTCGTTTACTTTCTTCGGCAAGATCTACCATATTATTTTGATGCTGGTTTTCTAAGGAATAGGCTTTTATGACGCGAATCCCGGAAAATATTTCCTGAGTAAAACTAGAAACTTTCGACAAATATTGCTGAAAAGTCGTGCTTCGTTTATTGATTTCAGAACTTAGTTTAAAAATACAATACGATAATATAGGTAAAGGAAGAATGGTGTAAAGGGTTAGCAAAGGCGAAACATTATACATATATAATAGTACAATCGCAAAACGAATAAAAGTATTAATGGTATACATTACAGCTGGTCCCACATACATTCTCACTTTTGAAACGTCTTCGCTAATACGATTCATTAAATCTCCGGTACGGTTTTGCTTGTAGAAATTCTGCGAAAGATTTTCATATTGTTTGAAAACCTCATTTTTTAAATCAAATTCAACATGGCGAGACATGACAATTAAAGTCTGACGCATTAAAAAGGTTAAAAATCCTCCTACGATCGCACTTCCTATGATTAAGAAGATGTTATGAATTAAATCTTCCTTGTAAAAATTAGCTATAATAGATGAGTGACGATCTGATTCTGATAATTTTAAAAATTTTTCAATGACATCAAATGAGTGGCTGACCAGCTTTGGAGTAAACAAAAAGAAAATTTGTGCGATTATGGTGATTAAAATACCAAGAGAAAAACTGTATTTATATTTGATGAAATATTTATTTAAATAGCTTAATTCTTTCATTTTTTTAAGAAATTCAATATTGATTTGATTTAAATTTATGAATTATTGTTAATTAAAATTATAATAAAATGCAATTTAATCAAAACAATTATATTGTAAAATTGTTATTTTAAGGATAAAAAATTAGCACATGTGTATTTTTTGTTTATGTTTGAGAAGTCTTTTTGACGATTTCGTAATTTTAAACAAATAAATTCTAACACTATGAATGCAGCTTTCGCAACTGGAAAGGAACTTCAAAAAATGGATCCTGTTTTTGGTCAGTTATCTTTTGATGATCACGAACAAATTGTATTTTGCAATGACAAAGATACAGGTTTAAAAGCAATTATTGGTATTCATAATTCGGTTATGGGACCAGCTTTAGGAGGTACAAGAATGTGGAATTACAATACTGAATGGGAAGCGCTAAACGATGTACTGCGCCTTTCAAGAGGTATGACTTATAAATCAGCAATTACCGGTCTAAATATTGGCGGTGGAAAAGCAGTTATTATTGGAGATGCAAAAACACAAAAAACGCCTGAATTAATGCGTAAGTTTGGTGAATTTGTTCACTCTTTAAGCGGAAGATATATTACAGCTGAAGATGTTGGAATGGAAACTAAAGACATGGATACTGTAAGAGATGTAACGCCTTACGTTACGGGAATTTCTGAGGAAAGAGGAGGTTCTGGAAATCCTTCGCCAGTTACTGCTTACGGAGTTTATTTAGGAATGAAAGCAGCTGCTAAAAGTCAGTTTGGATCTGATGTTTTAGATGGTAAAAAAGTTTTGGTTCAAGGAATTGGACACGTGGGTGAAACTTTGGTTGAATATTTAACTAAAGAAGGCGCACAGGTTACCATTACCGATATTAATGAAGAGAAATTATATCAGGTTGCTTCAAAATACAACGCTTCTATTTATACAGGAGAAGATTTATATACTGCTGATGTTGATATTTACGCACCATGTGCAATGGGAGCAACTATTAACGATGCTACAATAGAAAAAATTAAAGCTAAAGTTATTGCTGGTGCAGCAAACAATCAGTTGGCAGATGAAAACGTTCACGGTCAGAGATTGAAAGACAGAGGTATTTTATATGCTCCTGATTTCTTAATCAACGCTGGTGGAATCATTAATGTTTATGCTGAATTAGAGCACTATGGTAAAGCTGAAATCATGGCGAAAACAGAAAATATCTATAACACCACTTTAGAAATTATCGATTACGCTGCGAAAAACGGAATTACAACGCACAAAGCGGCACTTACAATTGCTCAAAACCGTATCGATCAAAGAAAAATCGAGAACGCTTCTAAGTAATTCTTTTTAGTTTACAGTCTCAGTCTCAGTTTTCAGTTCTGCTGGAAACTGGGACTTTTTTTTAGTTTACAGTCTCGGTTTTCGGTATTAAGTTTTCGATATTTAGTTTTCAGTTTTCAGTCTCAGGTTTAGTTTAGTTTAGTTTAGTTTAGTGGTATAATTATTTTTTTGACGCAGCAAATTGAGACTGTGACTGAAAACTGTGACTGAAAACTGCGACTGAAAACTGCGACTGAAAACTGCGACTGAATACTATAAACCGCGACTAAACACTTTTTTACGATTTAATTTTAAAATACGCCTTAAAAGTTTTACTTTTGCGGACTAATTTTTAAATGTTCTTACGAGGTGGTAAATAGAAGACACATACGCATTAAAGTAATGCAGTCCATTTATGCAATGCATCAAAGCGGTTCTGATAATATGGAAAAAGAAGAAAAATTTCTTTTCTACAGTATTGATAATATTCAGGATTTATATTTGATTATGCTTTCTTCATTGATTGAAATATGTAAAAAAGAATCTGTTTTTTTACATCTGTCAAGTAAAAAACATCTTGCAACTCCAGCAGAACGTAATCCAAACGAAAAATTTATCAAAAACAAAATCTTTCAGCTTCTTGCCGAAAGTAATTCTTTAAGCATTGCTTTAGAAAATCGTAAAATCAACAATTGGGCTTTAAACGATGATTATATCATTTTGCTTTTAAATGATATTAAAGAAAGCGATGTGTACAAAAAATACATGTCGAATAATGTAAACACATTTGAAGAAGACAAACAATTTATTGCTGATTTGTTTTCGGACGTAATTGTTCCGAATGAAAAATTATACGAGTATTTAGAAGATGATAAATTAACATGGGTTGATGATATTCCAGTTGTTAATACGCATATCATTAAACAATTAAAAGCGATTAAAACTGAAAATCCAGACGAATTTAGAGTTCCTAAATTGTATAAGGATGTGGAGGATAAAGATTTTGCAAAAGATTTGTTTAGAAGAACTGTTTTAAATGAAGCTGCTTTTGCAAAAGAATACGATGATAAAACACCAAATTGGGACAGCGAAAGGATTGCAGAAATCGATACGATTATTTTGAAAATGGCAATCTGCGAATTTTTAAAATTTCCTTCAATTCCTGTAAAAGTAACTCTTAACGAATATTTAGAAATCGCAAAAGAGTATTCTACACCAAAAAGTAGTATTTTTATCAACGGAATTCTAGACAATCTGGTAAAAGAACTTGAAGCCAACAAAAAGATGGTTAAAGTTGGAAGAGGGTTAATGTAATTAAAAGCTGAAATTCCAATTAGTAAATTCGAAATTCCAAAAAGAAATTAATATAAATCAAAAACAGAATTTAATTATGGGACAATTATCTCAATTTGCACCTTTTCTTTTAATGTTCGTGGTAATCTACTTTTTCATGATTAGACCACAGCAAAAAAGAGCAAAAAACGAAAAAGAATTTGAAAACAGCCTAAAAGTAGGTGACAAAATAGTTACAAAAAGTGGATTTCACGGTAAAATTGCTGAATTAGCAGAAACAACTGTTGTAATCGAAACAATGTCAGGAAAATTAAAATTAGAGCGTTCAGCTATCTCTTTAGAATTGAGTGCCGCTTTGAATAAAAAAGCATAAGTTTTTTAAAATTTCAAAAATATAAAATCCCAAATTCCAAAAAGGAGTTTGGGATTTTTTTATGGGTGATTTTATACACAACATTTTCTCATTTCGGCATAAGGATAAATCGCAAAAGAAAATCTGCAAAGAAAAACCTTTGTCAAAGTTTAAAACTTTGACAAAGGTCTCGTATAGTTTGGAATTTAGAATTTGGAATTTAGAATTTGGAATTTAGAATTTGGAATTTAGAATTTGGAATTTGGAATTTAGAATTTAGAACTTGGAATTTCAGAAAAATTATCTGTATTTATCATTCAGTCCAACACTTGCTAAAATCATCGGAACTACTTTTTCAATTCTTGAGATTTTTGTTTTTTCTTGTTTGGCACTTTCGATGTATTCTAAAAACTCATATTGTTTATAAGGTGAGAATTTTTGAAAAGCCTCTTTCAAAGCCGGATTCTGATTCATTTCTTTTTCTAAAAGTTCAGAAACGATAGTTTCTTTTTTAGAAGGTTTAATGATTTTGCCTTGTTTTTCGTTTTCTATGGCTTCGGCAATGTATTCCAGAATTTCTTTTTCGTTTACTTCTTCTTTAGAAGTAAAACGCCATTGTCTCAACGATTTTGTTACTTCTTCCTGAGCATTTATGAGTTTCTTTTTGTCATCTTTCAGAAATACACCATTGAAAAACCAAATGGCAAAATAATCTTTGAATCCACCGAGACCTACAACATTCTTTTTGTTGTAAACATATACTGGACCGCCCCATTTTGTGGTTTCTGTCAGCTCTGTTTTGTCAACTATGGTTTTGAGCAGGAGTAATTCTTCGGTCCATTTTTCACCATATTTCCAAATGCCTGTATTTTCGGATTTTGATTCCAATTTTATCTTTTTCGTTTAGGTTTTTCTGAAGCATCAAAGATTCCTGGAACAGCAGTTAATTCAGCAATTTTTACAATTACATCAGTTGCTTTCTGAATGCTTTCTGCTGGAACATATTCGTATTTTCCATGGAAGTTGTGGCCGCCCGCAAATATATTCGGACAAGGTAATC
The DNA here is from genome assembly GCF_017352115.1 of Flavobacterium endoglycinae. Taxonomy (NCBI): domain Bacteria; kingdom Pseudomonadati; phylum Bacteroidota; class Flavobacteriia; order Flavobacteriales; family Flavobacteriaceae; genus Flavobacterium; species Flavobacterium endoglycinae. The sequence goes on along the minus strand of NZ_CP071448.1, from coordinate 962,731 downwards.
CCATGAATGATAATTGAGAACCGTCTGTACCGCCTCGAATAGGTTTTATGATTGGCTTGATGTTTAAGTCACGCATTGCTTTTTCGGCAATATCTACGATGTGTTTTACAGGAAGTACTTTTTCTTTCATATTGTAATACTGGTCTCTTATTTCAGTAATGACAATATCTTCACCAAATTTCTTTGCAAATTTTCTATTGAATTTCTTCGCAATTTTGGTGATTAGTTCTTTTCTCTTTTCGAATTTCTTTTTGTTATGATCGCGGATAATCAGTTCTAAAACAGTTTCTTCGATATTTCCTTTAATATGATGAACGTGGAAGAAGCCTTCATAACCTCTAGTTTCCTGCGGAGTTTCACCTTTTGGAAGTTCATTGATAAATTCATTTGCTAAAAGCATCGAATTAATCATTTTTCCTTTGGCATAACCAGGATGAACGCTTTTTCCTTTAAAAGTAATTTTGGCTCCAGCAGCATTAAAGTTTTCATATTCTAATTCGCCAATCTGGCTTCCGTCCATGGTGTAAGCCCATTGGGCACCAAATTTCTCTACATCAAAATGATGCGCACCGCGTCCGATTTCTTCATCTGGTGTAAAACCAATCCTGATTTTTCCGTGTTTAATTTCCGGATGCTGAATTAGGTATTCCATTGCAGAAACGATTTCAGTGATTCCAGCTTTATCATCGGCACCTAATAGAGTGGTTCCATCAGTGGTAATAATGGTCTGTCCTTTATATAATAATAGATCTTTAAAATAATCAGGAGATAAAATGATGTTTTTCTCTGCGTTTAAAACAATATCTTTTCCGTCGTAATTCTCTACAATTTGAGGTTTTACATTGGCTCCGCTAAAATCTGGAGAAGTATCAAAGTGAGAAATAAATCCAATTACAGGAACTTCGTGGTCAACATTGCTTGGAAGCGTTGCCATGATATACGCTTTGTCGTCTATAGTAACATCTTCTAAACCAATAGTTTTTAATTCTTCGACTAATTTATGGGCAAGATTCCATTGTTTTTCTGTACTCGGAGTTGTTGTTGAATTCGGATCTGATTCAGTATCAATTGTTATATAACTGATAAAACGATCAATAATGTGCTGCATTTCTTTTTTATTTTTAGCAAATATAGACAATTTTTTGAGCCTATATATTTTGCAGTTTTCAAACAAAAGCAATAAAAAAAGGATTCTGTTTTGAAGAATCCTTTGGCAAAATATATTTTAAATACTTTTTACACATCTAAAACCAAGATGATTGGCAGCCGATCTGATTTCGCCTTTCCCTCTTGTTCCCACCATATATCGAGTGCAATATTGATCGGTGCATAAAAAAGAACCGCCGCGATGTACACGTTTTATTTGTGTTGGATCATTTGGATCGTTATACGCATTTGGCCCTTGCGGATTTTTGGTAACTTTTCCGCTTTCCGCTAATGATTTGTAGTAATCTACGCTGTACCAATCATGCACCCATTCCCAAACATTTCCAGCAATATCATATAAACCGTACGCATTTGGAGCGAATTGTTTTGTTGGTGCAATTCCTTTAAATCCATCTTCGCCAGTATCGCCATCTTGAATAGGGAAGTGGCCTTGATAAATGTTGGCTTGAAATTTTCCTTTAGGTTTTAAATCGTTTCCCCAAGCATATAGATTTCCTGTTTTACCGCCTCGTGCCGCAAACTCCCATTCGGCTTCCGTTGGAAGTCGTTTTCCTGCCCATTTCGCATACGCTTCAGCATCTTCATAAACCACATGCACAACAGGATATTTTTCTTTTCCTTTTATAGAGCTTTGAGGGCCTTCTGGATGTCTCCAGTCAGCACCCGGTTCGTAACGCCACCATTGCAGAAAATTGTTTAGATTTACCGCAGATGGTGTAGGAGTAAATACTACAGAACCTGTTATTAAATCTTCTTCATTTGCCGTTGGGAATTCCTCTTTAGTTGGTTTTTGTTCGGCAACAGTTACATAACCCGTCGCTTTTACAAATTTTTCGAATTCCTCGTTTGTTACTTCGGTCTCATCCATATAATAGCCGTCAACATATACTCTATGTATTGGAGCAGCATCTTTGGTAACGCCTTTTATGCTGCATAAACTTTCGTCTTCAACATTTGATCCCATCGAAAATTCACCGCCGGGAATCCACACCATTCCTTTTGGAGCTTTTCCAGTTGGTTTATTCTTGTTTTCGATAGTAGGCTGAAACGCCGATGCTTCGCCGGTATTGGGAACGTCATGACATTCTGCAACTTTTGTTTCTGTTTTTGGTGCTGCAAATTTAGTATAACTGTACGCTATCGAAATAATCGATAAAGTCAGTAAACCGAAAATCCAAAAGGTTTTATTTTTCATGGTTTTATTTTGATTTGGTATGGATGTCAAATAGATGGAAGTAAAATTATAAAAAATAACTTTTATAATATAGTAATTTTATAGGATTAATAAAATTTAAATATTTTGTTATTTATCTTCTTCAACCAATACGACTTCGTATTTGTCTTTTCCGTCAACATGAACAGGCTGATAGTATGTTTCGCCGAACTTAATATATTTTACATCTCCAATAGTAACTTCGGTTCCGCCTTCCGGTAGGTTGTCAACTAAAGTTCCTGCTGTTGGCGGTACTACTTTATAATTACTTCCGTCTTTTTCATAAAATGTTCCTCCGTAATAATAATTATTTACAGTTCCTGTATTAACTGTCTGCGCACCGCTTGGAATATTATTGACGGTTCCGCCCACTGGAGCAGGAACTACCTGATAACCGCCATTACTTGGAGCATACCAATTTCCTTGATCATAATGATATTGCGTGCTTTCTACACTAACAACAATCGCTGTAACAGCCAAAGTTGTAACAAAAAATCCCCAAGGATGCCAAACAGGTCCCCAATAATAAGGTCGGTATGGATGATAATAATAAGGATGGTAGCCGTAATAGCGATATCCGCCATATCTGTACGGAGGACGTGCATAAACGACTGTATTACGACGTACAACTGTATTACGATTGTAGACATTGATATCTCTACTGCGGTCTACATTAACGTTTACGGTATTGCCACTGATATTAGTGTTTCTATTTCCAGTTCTGTTGTTATTGTTTCTGTTAATGTTATTTCCGTTGTTTCGATTTGCAATATTTTGTTCTCTAGTGTTTTGAGTAGCAGGGCGTGTTGCCTTATTATTTGAATTGGCTGGTCTTGTCGCTCTGTTTGCAGTATTATTAGGTCTTTGAACACCTGAGCCTCCAGCTCCTGGTCTCGTGGTTGCAGGTCTTGTTGCTGCTGGTCTCGTATGCGTGGCTCCGCCTCTCGATCCGGCATTACCGCGGCGCTGCGCAAAACTATCAATTGAAATAAGGAAAAATGTTCCAATCAGGCATAATAATAGTGCTGATTTTTTTACTGTGTTGGATATGTTTTTCATATTCAGTGATTTAAGTGTAATAAAGTTATGACAAAAAAAAAGATATGACTGTTAATATGATAAAAAGTTTAAAAAGCTTTGTAAATATTATAAGGAAATATCCCATTGAATTCTAAAACGCCAGCCTTGCTCTAAGGGAAGTGTTTTATCTTGAAAACTAAAATAACTGACTTCTGTAGTGAGTTTGTTTTTGTGTCCTTTGAAAAACCAGTTAAAAGCCAGCGTAGATTCTTCCTGCCTATTTTGTCTTATAGAATTATCCGGTCGGTATGCGGCGTGTCGGCCTGCCATTTCCAAATGTTTAGGCCACCAATCAAAAATATTGTGAAAAAAATAGCCTGCCTGTACATAATATCCTTTTAGTACAGTGGTCTGGTCATTGTCTAGTTTGTCGATAATTTCTTTGGTATGCCACTCGCTCTGCCATGAAAAGCCACGATACATAAAAGCGCTTTCAAAATTCCATTGATTTACACGGTATTGACCGGGAGCGCCATTTTCGAAACCATCTAAAGAACCACCTCCAGCTTGCGAAAATCTCGTGTAAGGACTTCGGTTAGTTATGGCAGAAAAAGCAATAATGGGAGTCAGTTTTTCATGGAATTCTAAATCACTGCCTTCAAAATCGAGAAATCTTCCTAAAAAATTCCATTGTGTTCTTCCAAAGTACATTAAATTACCATCATCGTTTTCAGTACTGCCACGCCCAGTTCCAGTTAAAGCGGCAAACCAATAATTAAAATCAGCAATACCATTTCCTTTTAAATGGCCGTAAACTTCAACTCCAAGCTGTCTGTCAACTGTAAAAGGACGATTGATCAAAGATCGTTCAACCATTTGCTGTTCGCCGCTGCTAATGTAGCGTTCTCTGGTAAATTCCGTTTTCCATTGTCCAGCTTTAAAACTCAGCCACTCCCATTTCTCAATCATGATTCTAAAATCCAGCAAGTTGGATTGGCTTAGTTCATATTCCCAATAATAGTTCAGCCAAGGTTCAAAAGCGTGACCGCCAATTTTGAGCCTGGCGCGGTTAATTTTAAAAGTGGTTTGTGCATCTTGACTATAATCGTCGTAAGTAAGAGGATCTGCATCGTAAGGAGTTGAAAAACGAAATTGTAAACGGCTTTGTAGCTGAAAAAGAAATTTATTGTCTTTTGTACGAAGCTCGATTCCCTTGTTTCCGTAACGAACAGTCATCAGCTTGGTTGTGTCTTTTTCCTGCTGTGCAGATGCTGTTAAACAAATAGTCAGCCATAGTACTAATAGAAGTTTTTTTGAAACAAGAATCGTTTTATCTGCCTTACACATATTTTTTAGGTTGATATGAAATGGATTTGCTGCGGAATGAAAAATGAAACAGAATACTTCAAAATTAGGCTATATGTGTTCTAAAGAGGTGTTTAAGAAGGTTTGAATTGGTTTCATATTATAATTTGAAACCTAAAAAGCATATTTATTAGTTATGAAAATGTATTGTTTTAGAATTGAACAAAATTGAAATTATTTGTGCCGACATTTTCAAGTTTAATATCTAAATTTGCATCCGAAAAAAAACAACACAACAACATTATGTATAAATTGATAATCCGTCCGATACTTTTTTGGTTTGATCCTGAAGAAGTGCATTACTTTACTTTTTCATTTGTAAAATTCATTTCAAAAATCCCTGGAGTTTCGGCGATTATAAGATCAATTTATGAGTTAAAAGACACTCGTTTAGAGAGAGAAGTTTTCGGAATTAAATTTAAAAATCCGGTTGGACTTGCTGCTGGTTTCGATAAAGATGCTAAGCTTTACAAGGAATTAGGCGATTTTGGTTTTGGTTTTATCGAAATTGGAACGGTTACTCCTGTTGGTCAAGAAGGAAATCCAAAGAAACGTTTGTTCAGATTAAAAGAAGATCAGGCAATTATTAACCGAATGGGATTTAATAATGGCGGAGTTCAGGAAGCTGTAGAACGTTTGAAAAAGAATTCAAATGTTTTAATTGGAGGAAATATTGGAAAAAATAAAGTAACACCAAATGAAAGTGCGGTAGACGATTATATCATTTGTTTTGATGCTTTGTTTGACCATGTTGACTATTTTGTGGTAAATGTGAGTTCTCCAAATACACCGAATTTAAGAGCTTTACAAGATAAAGAACCTTTGACAGCTTTGCTTCAGACTTTGCAAAACAGAAATGTTGAGAAACAAAAAACAAGTACTCAAAAAGTAAAACCTATTCTTTTAAAAATTGCTCCAGACTTAACAGATGAGCAATTATTAGATATTATCGATATTGTAAAAACCACTCAGATTGCAGGTGTTATTGCCACAAACACCACTATTTCAAGAGACGGATTACAATCTGCAAACCAAACAGAAATGGGTGGATTATCTGGAAAGCCATTAACAAAACGTTCTACAGAAGTAATTCGTTTTCTTTCAGAAAAAAGCAATAAAGCATTTCCAATTATTGGAGTAGGAGGAATTCACTCTGCAGACGATGCTATCGAAAAATTAAATGCAGGAGCAAGTTTAGTGCAATTGTATACCGGATTTATTTATGAAGGTCCTGCTTTGATAAAAGCCATCAATAAGAAAGTTTTAAAACAGTTGTAAAAGAAGCGCTTGAAGAATTAAGCCCGTAATTATCGCAATTCCAAAACTAATCAGAGTACCAATCATAACGTATTCGGTTAGTTTTCGGTCTTTGGCTTCTTTTAAATCTCCAAACCTGAAAATGGATTTTGCGGCCAGTAAAAATCCAATGGCTTCAAAATGTCCCGTTAGAATAAAACAGACTGTAAGTAAACGTTCTAAAATGCCAATATAATTTCCAGCACTGGCAAGAGAATTATCCTGATGACTGTTTTGACTTTCTGGACTCCAGATTGAAATTATGGTTTTGATGAAAATAGAAGCCGGTTTGGTTACTAATAAAATTCCCGTTAGTAAAATCCAGAACCGATTGTCAAACCAAAGAAAGTCTATATTTTCATTTTCGTATAAAAGCGTAATTCCAATTAAAATTAATAAATGTGCAATTTGATCAACCACAAACCATGTTCGTTTATTTTTGCTTTTTTGAAAATGAAGTTTGGTTAAGTCAATTATGCCGTGTGTAATTGCAATTAAAACAGCATACGGTATAAAGGAAATTTCACCCGCTAAAACGGCAGCCAAAATCCCATGAAGAAAGATATGAAGGTATAAATAAATACTTTTATGTTTATGAGCTTCTTTATGAGCTACCCATGAATTGGGCTGCCAGATAAAATCACCTAACAAATGTGCCAGAAGCAGTTTTATAAATAAAATCATAAGGCTGTAAGTTGTTTTATTTGTGTTCTAAAATAACGGTCTAAATTCATAATCAGATCAAAGTGGGAACGTTTTAGTCTTCGACTTACCGCTGCTTGATTAATTCCCAATTTTTGCCCGAGTTCTTCCTGAGACAAATTTGGATATTCTATTGCCAAAGCCACAAACTCTGCCGACTGTGCCAGCCAGTTGTCCATAAAAGTCAACGCCAGCTGTATCATAAGATTTATTCTTTCGTTCAAATCAGCATCTTCAGTTCGCATCGCTAAAGTGACTTTCTGCTTTTTCAGCGTTTCAAAAAGTTCTCCCGAGTTAATAAATGCAGATCCGTTGCTTTCTGAAATTTTTTCGGCATTATGAGTTTTATTTCCAAAACCAATACTCATTCGTGCATCAGATTTTAAGGCTCTTAAACGGGCTTTTATTAAAACCGCAGTCCATAAAGCATCTTCAGGATTTGTAATTTCTATTTGAAATTCATCGCCTCGATAGACTTCCCATTGACTTGGGGTTTTACCAAGCGGATGCAAGATTTTCTTCAAATCTTCTACCCAATGTTCTGATTCTTGTTGTCTTGAACCAATTATATCGCCTGTAATTACACTAGTCATAAATCAAATATAATTAAAAAAATATAAATTTTCTATTACAAATATAAGTAATAAATTTAATTATTACATTTTTTGGTAATATTTTAATTTATTACGTTTTTAGGTAATAGTTATAAATATTACGTATTTCGATACTATTTGATATTATTACAGAATTAAGGAATGCATTTTTAATTAAGCTTAAAAAATCAACCTCGAAAATGACTATAATTTTTATTTCTTTAAAAAAGAAGCTAACTTAGCTTTACAAAAGCAAAAGTTTTGAATAAAGAAATCAAGATTATCGAATGTCCACGAGATGCCATGCAAGGTATCAAAACGTTTATTCCAACAAAAAACAAGGTTACTTATATTCAAGCGCTTCTTCGCGTAGGGTTTGATACCATTGATTTTGGAAGTTTTGTATCGCCAAAAGCCATTCCGCAGATGCAAGACACGGCTGAGGTTCTGGCACAGCTTGATCTTTCTCAAACGACCAGCAAACTACTTTCTATAATTGCCAATACTCAAGGCGCTTCAGTTGCATCTGAATACGAAGCCATTCAGTATTTAGGATTTCCATTCTCCATATCTGAAAACTTTCAGATGCGAAATACTCATAAAACGATTGCAGAATCTCTGATTACTTTGGAAGAAATTCTGGAAATTGCTGATAAAAAAAATAAAGAAGTCGTAACCTATCTTTCAATGGGATTTGGAAATCCATATGGAGATCCGTGGAATGTTGAAATAGTAGGCGAATGGACGGAAAAGCTTGCAGGAATGGGCGTAAAAATCCTTTCGCTTTCTGATACCGTTGGAAGTTCTACACCAGAAGTTATTACTTATTTGTTTTCTAATTTAATTCCGAAATATCCAGAAATTGAGTTTGGCGCGCACCTGCATACAACACCAGACACTTGGTTTGAGAAAATTGATGCTGCAGCAAAAGCAGGCTGTACTCGTTTTGATGGTGCAATTCAAGGATTTGGAGGCTGTCCAATGGCAACCGATAAATTGACTGGAAATATGCCAACAGAAAAATTAGTTTCTTATTTTACGGCCAATAAAAAAGCAACCGGACTTAATTCTTTAAGTTTTGAAAGCGCCTACAATGAAGCTTCGAAAGTATTCGGAAAATTTCATTAAAAGATTGAAAAGCTAAATTGAAGGAATTCACCATTGGTTAGAATTGAATACTTAAACTAATGTAATTTGCATGACTCAAAATTTGTTAGGAAAATTCGTTAAAAAATAGTTATATTTACTGATGTTAGACAATAACTAGTAATAAAACGAGTTATAAACTATTTCAATCTAAATTAGCATGAAAGCTTACTTCTTTCGAATTTTAAATATCTTGGTTTTACCTCTATTATTCTTTTCCTGTTCAAGTGATTTAGATTTTGATCAGGTCAAGGATTTGAAATTAGAACCAGTGATCGTGGCCAATTTAGCCTATTTTGATATTCAGGCGAATAAGGTTATAGATAATGGAACAACAAATGTTATTTATGACGTTCGTGATTTTGATATTTTTAAAGATAAGTTTTTTAATAATCGCTTAAAACGTGCCGACTTTGATGTCGAAATAGAAAATACTATTCAAAGAGCTTTTTCGGTGAATATGTTATTGATGAATGCTAATAATGATGTTCTGGAAACCATTTCTTTTACTGTTCCTGCTTATGCAGGGAGTCCAAATGTTATAAAATATCCAACAGAAGTTTTTGAAAATCAAAGATTAGATCTCCTCAAGCAGACTGTAAAAATAGGTTTTTCTATCGTAATTGCGCCTGGTCCTTCTTTAAATCAAAACAGTACAGGAAGTCTTAAATTACGATCAGGTGCAACAGCTTATTTAGTGATCGAATGAAAAAGTCCTATTTAATTGTATGGCTGTTTGCCGCATTTTCTTGTTTTGCACAAAATAAAGAAGTGTTGTATAATTTTACTTCAATTCCGCAGGCTTCTATGGTAAATCCGGGAGCCGATGTTTCGTATAAATTTTATTTTGGAGTTCCAGTATTATCTGGAATTTCTGCCAATTTAGGATCAAGCAGTTTTTCTGCTTATGATTTATTTGCTGATAATGGTGTCGATTTCAATGATAAAGTTAGAAACGTTGTCAATAAATCTTCACGTAATGACAAAGTTATAACAAATCAGCAATTGGAATTGTTTTCAGCCGGATTCAGGATAGGAGGTAAAGAAAGTCGTTCGTATATTTCGTTTGGTGCTTATCAGGAATTTGATTTTTTTATGTTTATGCCTAAAGATCTGGCTTTGCTGGGATTAGATGGAAACCGAGATTATATAGGGAAATCTTTTAATCTGGGAGATTTAAGTCTGAAAGCTGAGGTTTTATCCGTTTTCCATGTCGGTTTTCATAAAAAAGTAAGCGACAAACTGGTGTTGGGCGGACGCGCTAAAATCTATTCAAGTGGCGCCAATGCTGTTTCAACTAAAAACTCTGGATACATTTACACTGGTCAAACCGCTGGAACACCCAATATTTATACTCAAACTATTTCATCTAATTTAGAATTGAAAACTTCTGGAATTGCCACTTTTACAAAAGATGAATACGAAGGAAATATTGTTTCAGATATTGCCCACAACACTTTTTTCAACGGTAGTTTAGGATTGGGAGTTGATGCCGGTCTTACCTATTATTTTAAAGACAATCTGCAGTTTACAGCCAGTATTATTGATTTTGGTTTTATAAAACAATCTAAAGATATTGAAACAGTAACGTATAAAGGAACCTATCATTATGAAGGTGCAAACCCAGATTTTATGGGGAATAATGATCCGGAAAATATTTTTGATGAATTTGATAAAGCCATTCCACGAGAAACGCTGCATAATAAATACACGACCTGGCGACCTACTAAAATGTATACCTCACTTCAGTATTCTTTTGGAGAATATCGATCTGATGAAGATTGTAATTGTAGAGGACAAATTAAGAAAAGATATAAAAATGCAGTTGGCGGACAGCTCTTCTTTATGTCAGCTCCAAGAACTCCCATAGCAGCTTTTACTGCTTTTTATCAAAGAAATATTTTCGAAAAATTAGATGTTAAAGCAACTTACACATTCGATACTTTTTCAAACAAAAATATTGGTTTGGGACTTTCAGGAACCATCGGCAGTTTCAATATTTACGCTTTAGTCAATAATGTATTAGAATATAAAGATATATCGAAGGCAAATAGTGCTGCATTTCAAATCGGACTCAATTTTGTCTTTCAGGATAAGGATTAGAATTTCAACAATGAAATTCCAAATTCCAATTTTAGCATTGTTTCTTAGAATTAATTGGAATTTGTGATTTTTTATTTCGGAATTTAAATTGTGCGTTATTTCCTGTAAAGTTAAATTTATGAATAAGTTAGTATTCAAGTTAGCAATTTATTCACTATATTTGCACGCAATTCAACTAGAAATTGCACCATGATAGCACACAACTCCAAGATTATCGGCGAAGGTTTAACTTACGACGATGTATTATTAGTACCTAACTACTCGAATGTGCTTCCTCGCGAAGTGAGTATCAAATCAAAATTTTCAAGAAACATAACATTAAACGTTCCGATCGTATCTGCTGCTATGGATACTGTGACTGAAAGTGCAATGGCAATCGCTATGGCGCAAGAAGGAGGAATAGGTGTTTTACATAAAAATATGACTATCGAACAACAAGCAGGAAAAGTTCGAAAAGTAAAACGTGCTGAAGCAGGAATGATTATTGATCCGGTAACTTTACCAATGACTTCTACTATTGCAGACGCAAAAAACGCAATGAAAGAATTCGGAATCGGCGGTATTCCAATCGTTGACGAAAATAAAATCCTAAAAGGAATCGTAACAAACCGTGATTTACGTTTCGAAAAAAACGGATCGAGACCAATCGCTGAGGTTATGACAAGTTCAAACCTTGTTACAGTTGCAGAAGGAACTTCACTAGAACAAGCTGAAGTAGTTTTACAAGGCCACAAAATCGAAAAATTACCAGTTGTAAATGCTAAAAACGAATTAGTTGGTTTAATTACGTTTAGAGATATTACAAAATTGACTCAAAAACCAATCGCTAACAAAGATTCATTTGGTCGTTTGAGAGTTGCTGCTGCAATTGGAGTTACTGGAGATGCAGTTCAAAGAGCTGAAGCTTTAGTAAATGCTGGTGTAGACGCCATCATTATCGATACTGCTCACGGACATACAGAAGGTGTTGTAAATACTTTAAAAGAAGTAAAATCAAAATTTCCTCAAATAGACGTAATTGTTGGAAACATTGCTACTCCTGAAGCGGCTAAATATTTAGTAGAAAATGGCGCTGACGGTGTAAAAGTAGGTATTGGACCAGGTTCTATCTGTACAACACGCATTGTTGCAGGTGTTGGTTTTCCTCAATTTTCTGCTGTTCTTGAAGTGGCTGCTGCCATTAAAGGAAGTGGTGTTCCTGTAATTGCAGATGGAGGAATTCGTTATACAGGAGATATTCCTAAAGCAATTGCTGCTGGTGCCGACTGTGTAATGTTAGGTTCATTATTAGCAGGAACAAAAGAATCTCCGGGAGAAACTATTATTTTTGAAGGAAGAAAATTCAAATCATACCGCGGAATGGGTTCTGTGGAAGCTATGCAGACAGGTTCTAAAGATCGTTATTTCCAAGATGTTGAAGATGATGTTAAGAAATTAGTTCCAGAAGGAATTGTAGGACGTGTTCCTTATAAAGGTGAATTGAATGAAAGTATGCTTCAGTTTATTGGAGGTCTTCGTGCCGGAATGGGATATTGCGGTTCAAAAGATATTCCTACTTTACAAGAAACTGGACGTTTTGTTAGAATTACTTCAAGTGGAATCACTGAAAGTCATCCTCATAACGTAACGATTACAAAAGAAGCTCCAAATTATTCAAGATAATTTTTAGTTTTATAAATATTAAAAAAGGCGTAAAAGTAAATTTTTTACGCCTTTTTTATTTAATTAATAATTGAAATGCCGTTATCCAATTCATTAATAGTATTTTGATTTTGTTCTATCGATTCGGCCTGACCGCCATATTGCAATTGTATCGAACCACCTTTTCCGTTGTAAATATACCCCTGATATTTATATAAAAAATCATTATAATCTAACTCACAGGTAAAGTAATTTACTTCAATATTATTTAGTTTTTTCTTGAATATTTTTAGATTTTTAATTTTTCCATATTCTTTATACTGCTCTTCTATAGTGCTTTTGAGTTTTTTCTCAGGTATAAAATAATCATATTCAATAAAATAAGCATTGACTAAATTGTACTTATCATGAAATTCGGCATCCCAATTTTCTGATTGAGGATTTTGGATCCAATGTTCAGGATTGTACTTTATTTCATAAATCCCTTTTCGGCCGGTATAGGTTTCTGATTTTGAATTGTTTTTGGTTTGTCCTATTGCGAAAAAACCTGATAATAAAAACAATAATATTAATTTTTTAGACATTTTGTATTGTAAGTTTATTTTTATAATCAAAAATAATAAATTCATTTCAATAGAATGATAAAAAAATGTTTCGTTTAAATAAAAAAACAGCCAAAACTTAAAATAGTTTCGGCTGTTTTATTTAGATATTTTTCGTGTTTAAAGAGAAGTAGTTTTTTGTTCTGTGTCTCTTACAGTCTGATTTTCTAAAATTTCCTGTAGAAACGGTTTTACTTCTTTTTCGACATCAGATTCCGAAATTTTTAATGCTTTTGGATCAGATGCTAACTGCAGCCATGGTTTTGGACCATCAAAATTATAACTTCCAAAAACAACTACCGGAGTTCCTTTGACTTTTACATTTTCTTTGTCCTTTAAAACCCATTCGTCTGCAAATTTGTATAAATATTTAGCGTCTTTTTCTAATAATCTTAAACAAGAATGTGATGCTGGATAACCAGGTAAATCATATTCATGAAAACCAACCCCTTTTTTATTTTCAATATTGAAATTCCATTTTAATTCCCATTCGTCATTAAAAGTACTGGTTGTTTTTTCTGCTTTCCAGTTGGTGAAAAATAATCCAGTTGGAGTAGGATCTTTTTTTCTTCCCATATTAGTTGGACCAGTGCGGACTAATTCACCATTTTCATAAGCGGCAAAAGTCTGGGTTGGATATGAGAAAATAATAATTTTTGAAACTTCTTCTAATGCTGAAACATGCAACGGAAATGGCAGATAATATACCAAATCTCCACTAAAATCAGATGGAATTACCACTGAATCTAGTTTTTTTAGATTCGTTTTGTCGGCTCTGTTTATAGCCGAAACGATATCCATTTTAGTGCTGTCAGCTTCATTGGCTTTCAGCCAGTCTTTCACTTTTGTAAATTGATAAGAAACGGAAGATTCCGGTTTTTTATATTCAATAGTTTTCTTAGGTTTTTCCTTTTCAGCGGTATTTTCTGTTAAGTTAATAGTATCGCTTTTTTTGCATGAAACGACTAAAACTAACATTAATATAAGTAGGGCGTTTGCTGTATAATATAACTTTTTCATAGGTCGTATTTTTATAATGATAAAATTATATATATGATAGCTCAAAAGGGTTACATAATTTTTTAAATTGGTTTCGGGATTTTCATTTAAAAAGATTTTTTATCGTATCTTGAATTTCAAACAAATCTGTTTCTTCATAAAGGCCAATTGATTTCTGAAGATGTTTATTTGAAGGTTTAAGTGCAATATTCGTTGATATTAACTGGAATTGTTCTGCTAGGTCAGGCTGATTTTTTATTCCATCAACTGAAAAATGAGAAATATGTTCTTTGCCGTCATTATACATTTGTCCTTTCGCTGGCAGGCTTTCTATTTCGCTAACTGTAGGCAGTTTGTTGAATTTACCATCATAGAATTCTAATATTGGGCTTTCATTCGCACCAGAAATTTCATGAATATATGCAACGTAGTAATGATTTTCTAATTGAATAGAAATTACATCACCTTTTCTATAAAAAGTAATGATATCTGGAACTGCTGGTTTTCGTTTTAAAGGTGTTGGTTGCGATAAAATAAGTTGTTTTATTTCTTCTGATTTCCTAAAAAAATCATCACTTAGAACTACTCCTTTATTCAAAAGATCTATCGCATTAATTGCTGTTTTATTTATTGCATCAACTTGAAAACCGTATTTATGCAAAAGAACTGAAAGGGCAACAATTGTAATTTGTTTGTAGCTATTAGGAATGTCTCCTGTACCTAACAAAACACAATTCCAGCGATTCATTAATTTAGGTAAAAGATATGAAAGCTGTTTTTCTACATCTTTTTCGTAGCACATTGCCGTAAAAGTCAATCTCGCTAAATCTTCATCAATTGATTTTACAAGATGTTTAGCTGCCAGTTTATCAAGGATTTGTTGATGTGTCATGATTATATTTTTCAAAATGTAAAAATATAAAAAAAATAAGTTTTTTCCTTCTTTTTTAGAGGCGATTATATTAGTTGTTCTTAATAAGTTTTAAAGTATGTTCAAACTGAGTATCTTTATTTTGCATAAAATCTTCAAAGGTCTGTGAGATTTCATGATCCGGAATTATTCCTCTTCCAAAGACTTGATTGGCTTTTTGGGGAACATCCTGCTCTAAATTTACAATCGAAAACTGGGTTTTGATTTTGGTGTTTGGCAATTCATATTCGATAGGAGTGTGGCCATTGTGACCAAAATAACCTCCCATCGTTTCTTCGCCAATAACAATTGCATTTGTATTTCCAGCTACAAGAGCAGCAAACAACGATCCAGCAGAAGCGATTCTCGGACTAATAAGCAAATAAATCTGGCCTTTAAAAGTGTTTTTATCCGGTTGTAAAACTGGATTAAATTTTTTATCCTGAGGATATTTTTTGTTAATGAGTTTTGGGAATTCTTCAAGTAATTCATCTTCAAAATCTTTTCGCTCTTCCTGTTGCTTTTTTGCATCAGTTTCTTCATAAACTAAGTAATTAGCAAATGGTATTTTTTGAAAATTGACATACGCCGAAGCATTTTCACGATATGGTTTTTGTGTCAAATAAGAGAAGGTAAGAATATCATTTGGATCAGTTCCGCCGCCATTGTTTCTAATGTCTACAATTAAGTTTTGGATTTCAGAATGCTCAGATAAGTATTTAAAACAACTGTCTAAGTACTTTTTGTAGGCAATATGTATTTTGTCTTTCGCATTTCTTCCAATTACAAAGGTATGCACAGAAAGCAGCGCTGCGTTTGGAGAAATTAATTTAAAAGAATATTTATCTTTTGCTCGAGCGTATTGCAAACTATCCATTGGAAGTGAAAATCGTTTTTTAAAGTTTTCTTTTCTGATTTCATTAGAAACAGAAGCAATCATTTTGGTCAGCTTTTGCGTTTGATTAGGAAGCGAATATTCGACTAAAAAACTTTTTTGAGGGCCATATTCCATTTCGAAATATTTAGCAAACGAACCTCCAATTCCAATTGATTTTCCTGTAATATTGTAACCGTCAGTCGTGTAGTATTTGTAGAGAGATGACAGTAATTTTTGAGTTTCTATTCCATTAATATTGTGAATTTGAGAACCCAACGGAATTTCTGAATTTTCAAAATTAATAATGAGCTGCTTACTGATAAGTTTTACAGGATATGGAAAGAAAACATTTCCTGATGAACGTTTCTTTTCAAAATCATCAGGAAGAGTTGTGTCATTGTGCAGACTTCCTTCAAAATCGGTAATTTGAAGAAGTATTTTATAGAATTCTATAAGTTCTTTTGGTTCATCGAGCTGCGAAAATGCCCAAGAATAAATACTGTCAATCTGTTGTTTTGTTCTGTATTTATACAATCCAGAATTGGCTTTTTCTCTTATTTCTTTAAAGATATTTAAATCTTGTTTGAGTTTTTCTGAAGGCCATTTTTCGTTTTGCGAGAAAATAAATAACGGTAAAAGAAAAATTAGTATTGTTTTAGATTTGAGCATTTTAGATTGTTTTATGAATCTAAAATACTCAAAAAAAAATTTAAATCAGATTTTTTATTTTGGCGTGCTGTAATAGCATAATTGTTTTGGCATCAGTTATTTCACCAGATTCAATCATGGCGTAAGCTTCATCAAATGTATATTCTAAAACTTCAATATTTTCCTGTTCTGCATCCAGTCCTCCGCCTTCGCTTACTTTCATACTTTCGTCGTATTCGCCGACAAAAAGATATAAAATCTCAGTTACAGATCCAGGAGACATATAAGTTTCGATAACTTTCTGGACTTTGCTTAAACGATAACCAGTTTCTTCTTCCGTTTCACGGATAATAGCTTGCTCTGCATTTTCTTTGTCTAAAAGCCCAGCACAAACTTCAATCATCAATCCCGTTTTATTTCCATTTAGAAAGGTTGGCAGACGAAATTGTCTCGTTAAAATAACTGTTTTTTTAGCAGTATTGTATAATAAAATACCTGCTCCATTTCCTCGATCGTACACTTCACGAATATGAGATTCTACAGGCTGATTTTCTTTTTTATAATTAAAAGTTACTTTGTGTAACAAGTACCAGTTGTCAGATAATAATTTATTTTCTGTTATTTCTATTTCAGGATTCTTTCTCATAATGTAAAATAAAAAAAAACGCCCTGATAATCAGAGCGTTTAAAATGTATTATTTTGTTATTGTTTGTTTTCTGTCTGGTCCAACCGATACGATTTTGATTGGTACTTCGATTTCTTTTTCAATAAACTCAATATATTCTTTCAGCTCGATTGGCAACGCATCGTAAGTTGTCAATCCAGTTAAATCTTGTTTCCATCCTTTAAATTCTTTGTAAACCGGAGTAACGTTTTCTGGTTCGATGTTATAAGGGAAGTGAGAAATGTTTTGTCCTTTATAGTTGTACTCGGTACATACTTTTAAAGTTTCAAAACCAGAAAGGACATCACCTTTCATCATCATTAACTGAGTAACTCCATTTACTTGTACAGCATATTTTAAAGCTACTAAGTCCAGCCATCCGCAACGTCTTTGTCTTCCTGTTACAGAGCCAAATTCGTTACCCACTCTTGCCATTGTAGCACCAACTTCGTCAAAAAGTTCTGTTGGGAAAGGTCCGCTACCAACACGAGTAACATACGCTTTGAAAATTCCGTACACTTCTTTGATTTTGTTAGGAGCAATTCCTAAACCAGTACAAGCTCCAGCAGCAGTAGTGTTTGATGAAGTTACGAAAGGATATGTTCCGAAATCAACATCTAATAAAGATCCTTGAGCTCCTTCACAAAGAATAGATTTACCTGCTTTTTGAGCTTGGTGCATGTATTCTTCACTGTCAATGAAATCTAATTTTTTAAGTTCTTCGATAGCTTCAAAGAATTCTTTTTCTAATTCAGCTAAGTTATATTGGATATTAACATCGTAAAAAGCAATCATAGCTTCGTGCTTATCTGCTAAAGCTCTGTAACGCTCTTTAAAATCTTCTAATTCGATATCTCCAACACGTAAACCATTTCTACCAGTTTTGTCCATGTAAGTTGGTCCAATTCCTTTAAGAGTAGAACCAATTTTTGCTTTTCCTTTTGAAGCTTCAGAAGCCGCATCTAGTAAACGGTGAGTTGGTAAAATTAAGTGTGCTTTTCTAGAAATAATTAATTTGCTTTTGATATCAAGGTTGAATTTCTGTAAACCTTCGATTTCTTTTTGGAAAACTACTGGGTCAATTACAACTCCATTTCCGATGATATTTACTGAATTTTCATGAAAAATTCCAGAAGGAATGGTTCTAAGTACGTGCTTAATTCCATCAAATTCTAATGTATGTCCTGCATTTGGTCCTCCTTGGAAACGTGCAATAATATCATAATTTGAGGTAAGAACGTCAACAATTTTTCCTTTACCTTCATCTCCCCATTGTAATCCTAGTAATAAATCTACGGTCATTCTGTTTTAATTTGCGTTGGGACAATCTAAGTTGTCCTACTGATTATGTAGTTAATTTTCTTTTTTTAATTTTTTGAAAAAGTCTAAATGTTCAGACTATGAATTTGAACTCTGCTTTTTGTTTCCGTAGAAATAAAGTGAGTGATTTGTAATTTCGATATCAAAGATTTCTTCGATAGTCTTTTTGATGGTTTGAATTCTTGGGTCACAAAATTCAATTACCTCACCAGAATCTGTCATAATGATGTGATCATGCTGTTTATCAAAATATGATTTTTCGTAGTAAGCCTGATTTTGCCCAAATTGATGTTTTCTAACCAAAGCGCAGTCCAACAATAATTCAATCGTGTTGTAAAGTGTTGCTCTACTCACACGATAGTTTTTGTTTTTCATTTTGATGTAAAGGTTTTCTATATCAAAATGCTCCTCGCTATCGTAAATTTCCTGAAGTATAGCATAACGCTCAGGAGTTTTGCGATGCCCTTTTTGTTCAAGATACATTGTAAAAACATTTTTTACAATTTCTTGATTCTTAGTGTTGTCAGTTGAGATAAGTGTCATATCCGGCAAAGATAATTTTTTATTTTTAATGAATAAAAGTTTCGGGTTTAAAGTTTCGTTACAAAATTCTTATAGTTTCCCTAAAAAGTTAGGTTCTGTACTCTCTTGTAACCTTATCAACACCATCAATTTTCTTAATTGCATTGATCATTTTCTTTAGAATCGTGTTGTTCTGAACGATTACAGCAATCTGTCCGTGAAAAATTCCAGCATCAGTGCTTAAAGAAATACTCTGGATATTAACACTCATGTTATTTGAAATTACACGGGTCAATTGATTGGTAAGTCCTAAAACGTCCATTCCGGTAATATTGATGATGGCTTTAAATTCTTCTTGGGAAGAATCGATCCATTTGGCACTCATAATTCTATAGGCATAATTTGACTGCATCCCAATAGCGTTCGGACAGTCTTTTTTATGCACTTTTATTCCTTCGTTAATGGTTACGAAACCAAAAACATCGTCACCCGGAATTGGGTTGCAGCATTGCGAAAGTTTATAATCCAGTTTGTCGTGTTCAGTTCCGAAAACCAGCATGTCGTAATTACTGCTGATAACGGGTTTGTGAATATCTTCAGAAATGGCAGTGTCTTTATTTCTTTTGATTTTATTTTTAAAGAAATTAATAAACGTATTTCCTTTCTGTGCTGCGTAATCTTTAAGCTGTTGATTTTCTATAGCACCAATTCCAACGCGGTAAAATAAATCTAAACTGGTTTTTAATTTAAAAAAGTTAACTAACTCGTTTGTAACTTGTTCGTTAAGCGTGATTTTTAAATGTTTTAATTTTCGGGTCAGTAATTCTTTTCCTTCTTCACCAATTTTTTTCGTGTTCTCGTTAAGAACGTTTTTGATTTTATTTTTGGCTCTCGAAGTCGTAACATATTCCAGCCAGTTTACGGTTGGTTTTTGGTTAGGAGAGGTAATAACTTCTACCTGATCACCACTTTTTAATTCGTGGTTTAATGGAACCAAACGTCCGTTAACACGTGTACCTCTGGTTTTTATTCCAATCTCTGAGTGAATACTAAAAGCAAAATCGAGAGAAGTGGCTCCTTTTGGCAGCGATTTTATTTCTCCTTTTGGCGTAAATATGAAGATTTCTTTAGAATACAAATTCATTTTGAAATCTTCTACGAAATCTACTGCGTTGGTTTCAGGATTTTCTAATGCTTCACGAAGTAAATTTAACCAAACATCCAAACCACTTTCTTCAGTTGCGCCGTTTTTATATTTGTAATGTGCTGCATATCCTTTTTCGGCGATTTCATCCATACGTTCGCTTCGCACCTGCACTTCAACCCAGCGGCCTTTTGGTCCCATTACAGTAATGTGAAGGGCTTCGTATCCGGTTGATTTAGGAGATGAAATCCAGTCACGTAAACGGCTAGGGCTTGGTCGGTAATGATCGGTTACGATGGAATAAATTTTCCAGGCAATAAATTTTTCGTCATGCGGATCTGATTTATAAACGATTCTAAGTGCGAATTTGTCATACACTTCATCGAAGCTTACGTTTTGTGCACGCATTTTTCTGCGGATCGAATAAATAGATTTTGGACGGCCTTTTATGATATAATCGATGTTTTCTGCATCAAGTGATTTTTTAATGACTTCAGAAATGTCTTTTATGTACGCATCCTGCTGTTCTTTTGTCTCCCTGATTTTACTTACGATATCATCGTAAACGGCAGGTTCTGTATATTTTAAACCTAAATCTTCAAGTTTGGTTTTGATATTATAAAGTCCCAAACGGTGGGCAAGGGGAGCGTAAATATAAAGTGTTTCCGATGCAATTTTGGTTTGTTTGTATTCTGCCATCGAATCCATAGTCTGCATATTGTGAAGGCGATCGGCGAGTTTAATTAAAATTACACGCACATCATCATTCAGCGTCAGGATCATTTTACGGAAATTTTCCGCCTGCATCGATGCATTTAAATCTTTTTGAACTAAGGAAATCTTCGTTAAACCTTCAACAAGCTGCGCTACTTTTGGATTGAATAAACGTTCGATATCTTCAACGGTAATGGGAGTATCTTCGACAACATCGTGCAGTAAAGCTGCGGCAATAGAAGTTGCACCCAGACCAATTTCTGAGGCAACAATTTTTGCAACTGCAATAGGATGAAAGATATACGCTTCGCCTGATTTACGACGTTGTTCTTTGTGAGCATCAACGGCAACATCAAAAGCTTTTCGAATTAATTTCTTGTCAGCAGGAGTTAAAGTTTGGTAGCTAATTCGAAGTAATTCTTTGTATTCGTGCGCAATAGCTTTGTTTTCTTTTTCAATATCAATTTCTGTCATAACGGCATAGTTCAAGTACTAAAAATAAGAATTTGTTTGAACATACGCAAGGGGGGAGGATTGTTGATTTTAGATTATTGATTTTTGATTTTTTCCTGTAGGATTGGGCATCGACTTCGCTCAGTCTGACATTAAAAATTGAAAAATCCAAATTTTAAATTGCTTCACTTGTTCGTTATCGCTCGAGTCTAAATTCCAAAAAAGAGCAAAGCGATTTTTAAAATCTAAAATCTAAAATCTAAAATCTAAAATCTAAAATCTAAAATCTAAAATCTGCAATCAAAACCCTCTTTGTCGTTTAGCTTCAAAAATTAAAATCGCAGCGGCAACCGATACGTTCATGCTGTCGATTTCGCCCTGCATTGGGATAATGATATTTTGAGTAGCTTCATCACGCCATTCCTGCGTTAATCCTGTTGCTTCTGTACCTACAACCAATGCTGTTGGAGTAGTGAAGTTTTGAGTGTGATAGGAAGTTGAATTTTGTAAAGTAGCGCTGTAGAAATTGATTTTTTTTTCTTTTAAAAAAGAAATGATTTCTGAAGTGGTTCCCGTTGCAATTTGATTGGTAAACAGACAACCAACGCTGGAACGAACAATATTCGGGTTGTACAAATCGCTTTTTGGATTGGCAATTAAAACGGCATCCAGATTTGCAGCATCTGCTGTGCGTAAAACAGCACCAATATTTCCTGGTTTTTCTAAAGATTCTACAACCAAAATCAATGGATTTTCAGATAGTTTTAAATCAGATAATTTTAAAGATTTGCTTTTGGCAACCGCTAAAATTCCTTCAGTAGTATCGCGATACGCTAGTTTTTGATAGACTTCCTTGTTGATTTCGATTATTTGAAATGGCGAACGAATTAGTTTGTTGATTTCGGTTTCGGAAACTAATTCTGGTAAAAATAAAACCGTTTCGATTTCATAACCTCCTTTTATGGCTAATGAAATTTCTCGTAATCCTTCAATTAAAAATGTTCCGGTTTGTTTTCTGGCTTTGGATTTTTCTTGAAGTAAAACCAAAGATTTGATAAACGGATTTTGAATTGAAGTGATTTGTTTCATTTTTAAGGCTCAAAGTTGCAAAGATACAGAGTTTTTTTAAAAGCTGTACAGGTTTTTTCGCCACGAATTCACGAATTTATTTCGATCTTAAACAAATTCGTGAATTCGTGGCGGGGAAAATACTAAAAACTATTTTTCAAAAACTTCTTTTATTTCTTCGGCAACGGGATGGTTTGTTGCGAAAGTATAGCCTAAAATTTTTGCAATGGTTTGAGCGAATTGTTTTTGATAGAATTGAGATTCTATTTTGATTTCACCTTTAGGAGCGATTTCGGGCCCCATTGCAGCAAACCAAATTTCTGATGCGCCTGCAACATCGGCGCCGTGATCTGTCCATTGTGTTTTGGTTTTATCGCCGCGTCCGTGATCAACGGTTATAAAAAGACTTGTTTTATTTTTGTACTGTGGATCATTTTGTACAAAATCCCAAATTTCTTTTATCCATTTATCGACTTGATTGGCGGCATCAAGATACGATCTGTAATCACCGTGATGTGCCCATTCATCGGTTTCGCCGTATGCGATATAAAGCACTTTCGGCTTTTTATTTTTCAGTTCATCCATTGCCTGATAATGTGTAAAAACATCCAGACATTCATCTTCATGAAAAGGTTTAAATGAATTGTCACGCATTTCATTTAATAAGTTTTGTGCTGGAGTTGGTTTATTGCCGCCCACTTTATCAAAAGCAGAAATTACAGGAAAACCGCTTCGCTCTTCATTTAAAATTCGGTCGAAAGCGTCCCAAGCGCCAAAAGCGGCTATTTTTCCTTTTAGTTTTGATTGTTTGTTTAGGAATTCGAGAACGTTGCTATTTGGATTGGGTTTGTAACCATTTGAGTTTACCTGAAGGTCAACATTTCCAGTCATAATTTCGCTGTATCCGGGATAGCTAAACCAATACGGATTAGAAACATCAACTTTACTGCCCAATTCACGATTGCCGTAAACTTGCCCTTTTGAAGCAATTTCAGACCAGAAAAAAGGCATTAATTTTTGACGTGATGCCACAGGATTTGAATCTGCGTATTTTTTGTAAATATAAGTGCTGTCTCCCTGATTGAATTTTTTATCATTGGCAATTGCCGGATCAACACCTTTAAAAACTTCCTGCCATCTAAAGCCGTCGGTTGTAATGATAATGATGTTTTCCGTTTTTTGAGCCTGAGACGATACGCTTATTAAAATGAATAGAATTAGGGTTATTTTTTTCATTTTTACCTGCTTTTAAATTGTTAGAATCAGATTGTTATTTTCTTTCAAAATTAATTTAATAATAGCCGATAGCTGCAAAGTAAATCTATAAAATAACCATAAGTTAACAGATTACAAAAAACTCATTTATTCTAATTCATTAAAAGAATTAACTTTAAAGAGGAGTTGTAATTTAATTGGATCTTTTTTTGAGTTTGGATAATTTTCTGCATTGACTCTTTGTTCAAATACCTTCATGATATCTAAATCCAAATTATCTTTTACGGCATATTCTATTTCATTTTTGTTTTCTTTTAAAACAAATTGAACCCTTATTTTTCCAGCTTTTTCGGAGTTTTTAAATAGTTCCTCAAATATTACATTTGTTTTTTCAATGATTAATTTAAGATCTTCAAAAGAACTATTTTCTACTAATTCTGCATCAGAATTTAAAAAAATCACTTTTTCAAGTTTAGTTTCTTTTTCTCCATTTTGATAAGCTACAGTTGCATTAATTTTGTTTGATTTCGGAGCTTCGTCCAACCACATTAATTTCAAATTTTTCTTTAAAAGATTCAAAATGTAGTTGTGTTCTTTTGTTTCGATAATTAATAACGGTTCATCAATATCAAAGGAAATTACTGACCAATAATATATTAGTTCTTGAGGAGTAGCTTTTCGTATTATAAAATCGTTTGCAACTTCGATTTTAAACTCATCCCATATAATTTTTGATTCATTAAGATCCTGACTCAACTTTCCTTCTAAGACTTCATTATCAACATGAAATTGTACTTTCCTTCCTTCGATACTTTGTATTTTCTCATTATCTTTAAATCTTTTCCATAGTACAGGACCAATAACAAGATTGTCTTGTAATAACTTATAATCAGAATTGTTAGACAGATTGTCAGCAATTAGTTTTTTTGCTTTTTCAATGGTCTTATTGTCAGCATAATTGTAAACAATGCCTTTCGGTATTGTAATAATTTCACTTTTTTGAGCTTGGGTTTTAGAAATAAATAAAAGAAATAGGATAAGGACTATTTTTCGCATTTTTAAGCAATTTAAAATTACTAATCGTTTTGATTTCTTCAAACTAATTAATTTAATTTATCCAATTTTACGCAATAACGTCATAACTATAAATTGATAAAAATAAATTTATAGAATCCCTCTAGACTTAATCTCAAGATATTTATTGATAGCATCTAAAGTCAGATTTTCAGGCTGTGTTAAGACCGAATGTATTCCGTATTTCTTTAATTCGTTGGCGATAAGGCGTTTTTCGAACATGAATTTTTCGGCAATTACCTTATCATACACTTCCTGAATGGTATCGGTTTTTTTGTTGATGATTGAATTCAATTCTGTGTTTTGGAAGAAGACTACAACCAGTAAATGACTTTTCGCAATTCCTTTTAGATACGGCAACTGACGATTTAAACCGTCCATTGTTTCAAAATTGGTATACAGAATAATCAAACTTCTTTGATTGATATTTTTTTTAATATCAACATACAAACGGCTGTAATCGCTTTCGAAGAAATCAGTTTTAATGTTGTATAAAGTTTCAAGGATTTTCTGCATCTGCGAACCCCTTCTTTCGGCAAAAACTCTATTTTCTACCTTTTTTGAAAATGCAAAAAGTCCGGCTTTATCCTGTTTTTTTAGAATTACATTAGATAAAACTAAAGTCGAATTAATCGCATAATCCAGCAGACTTAATCCGTCAAAAGGCATTTGCATCACACGACCTTTGTCAATTGCCATGTAAACCGATTGCGACTTTTCATCCTGAAACTGATTGACCATCAAAGCATTTTTCTTTGCGGTAGCTTTCCAGTTTAAAGTGCGGAGATCATCTCCTTGAACATATTCTTTAATCTGCTCGAATTCCATTGTATGTCCAATTCGGCGGATTTTCTTAATTCCGTATTGATACAGATTATTTGAAAAAGCCAATAAATCGTATTTTCTTAACTGAATATAAGAAGGATAGGTAGGGACCATTTGGTCTTTTCCGAAGACAAATCTTCTGGAAATTAAACGCAATGGCGATGAAACGTAAATATTTAAGAATCCAAAATGATATTCGCCTCTTTCTGTTGGACGCAGTTCGTATGCAAATTCTTTATGTTCTGAAGCTTTTACGGTTTTAACGATTTTAAAATCACGAACCTGAAACTGAAACGGAATTTCATCAATTATCTTAATCAAAATTGGAAAAGTATAGTGATTTTTTACCTGAATATTGATTGGGTTTAAATCTCCGTTTGAAAGTTTTTCTGGTGTTATTCTTTCAG
Source organism: Flavobacterium endoglycinae (assembly GCF_017352115.1). Taxonomy (NCBI): domain Bacteria; kingdom Pseudomonadati; phylum Bacteroidota; class Flavobacteriia; order Flavobacteriales; family Flavobacteriaceae; genus Flavobacterium; species Flavobacterium endoglycinae. The sequence goes on along the minus strand of NZ_CP071448.1, from coordinate 937,042 downwards.
CTTCGATTCCGGTTTTTGTCAGATATAAAATTAAAAGATCAAGTCCCAGAAAAGAAAATAATACCAGCACCACAAACCAAACTGCATTGTATAAATTTGGAAAAATAAAAGCGCAGACAAATAATACTATAATGCCCAAAAGCAGATAGAAGAAGAAATTATTGAGATATAGACTTTTTATGAATTTCAATTTTTCTTAGTTTAATTTTTTAATGTGTTTTTTTAGTCTCAGTCTCGGTCTCAGTTTTCAGTCACTGTGCACTGCGACTGCAAACTGAAAACTAAAAAAACTATCTCGGTATTTCAACTGTTTCGATGATTTGTTTGATAATTTCAGAGCTTGTGATGCCTTCCATTTCACGTTCTGGAGTTACGATAACACGGTGCTGAAGAACTGGAATTGCAGCTTCTTTAATATCTTCAGGAGTTACGAAATCACGTCCGCGAATTGCTGCAAAACCTTTAGAGGCATTTAAAATTGCAATTGAAGCACGCGGTGAAGCTCCCAAATATAAAAAGGCATTTTCTCGTGTATTTACCACAATTCGAGCAATGTATTCTAATAAGTTTTGCTCTACTCTGATTTGTTTTACTAAACCTTGGTATTCATTTATTTCAGATGAAGAAAGAATGGTTTTAATCGCTTCTAGTTTTCCGTGATCCTGTAATTGGTGCTCTTTTTGGATAATCAGAATTTCTTCATTTAATTTTGGATAATCAATGGTGATTTTGAATAGAAAACGGTCTAACTGCGCTTCTGGAAGTCGGTAAGTTCCTTCTTGTTCGATTGGGTTTTGTGTAGCAATTACTAAAAACGGAGCTTCAAGTTTAAAACCTGAACCGTCAATTGTAATCTGGCGCTCTTCCATAACTTCAAAAAGAGCGGCCTGTGTTTTTGCAGGAGCACGGTTGATCTCATCAATTAAAACCAAATTAGAGAAAATAGGCCCTTTTTTGAACTCAAATTCAGAATTTTTTAAGTTGAAAATAGAAGTTCCTAAAATATCTGAAGGCATTAAATCCGGTGTAAACTGGATTCGACTGAAATCAATATTTAAGGTTTTGGCAAGCAGTTTTGCGGTAATAGTTTTGGCAACTCCGGGAACACCTTCTAATAAAACATGTCCGTTTGATAAAATAGCGACCAAAAGCTGGTCAACCATTTTATGTTGTCCTACAATTACGGTTTCGATTTCTTTTTTAATCGCATTTACATGTTCTAATAAAGGTGCCAGATTTATTCTGGTTTCGAAATTTACGTTTTCGTTTACATTCTCGTTTACGATTCCTGTTTCTGGTGTATTGATATCGTCCATGATGGCTATGTTTTTCTGATTGGTTTTTTATGTAATATTAGTGTAAAATCTTTTCAATTGCATTATTAATTCGGATTAAATCCGCTTCAATGCTGTCGTGATAACTGTTTCGATGTTCGTTAATTAAAAACACAAGTTCTTGTATATCGGCTTCGTTTTTACCAGTTTTCAGATGCAGCTTTTTAATAAAATCATCATCGAGTTTTGTGGTATCGATCAAATATTCGGTTCTTATTTTTTCTAAGAAATAGATAATTTTTTTGTCAATAATATTGGTATGATCGCCTTCTTGATAGTATAGATTTCCAATTGTTTTGGTGAAATCAACGGTCAGGTTTGGCAGCGGCTGTAAAATAGGAACAATACGCTGTTTACGTTTGGCATTGAAAATCATAAAAATCAACATTCCGATTAAGAACATATACCACGCCCATTTTAAAGCGGGCTGACTTAAAATGTAACGCATTGGCGAGGAAGAAATACCTTCTTCACTCTGCACTTTTGTGTACCATAAAATGTTTCCTTTTGGGATATACGACAATGCTTTTTCGGTATATTGATAACGGTCTTTCTTCAGCAGATTATAATTAGTAAAAGCAATTGGATACGTATGCAGAAAGAAATAACCGTTTTTGTACGGAACTTTTATAAAGTTAATGTTCTTTTTGCTTCCCGGTTCTCCCTGATAACCTAAAACAGTGGTGTTGAGTGTATCTATTTTTGAGAAATAATCCCCAATATCAGCAATTGCTTTGTATTTTTTGGTGCTCAATTTTTTATTAGCAAACCATACAGAATTGTTTTTGGTCTTTAAAAAATTAGAAGCGTAAGCTATTTTTAAAGTATCTAGTAATGGCTTTGGAAAATCGACCATGCTTAAAAAAGCATTGTTTCCGTGCGATACGAAATACATGATTTCTTTCATAGACTGATCATCAATATTATTATTTGGTGAAATATTGATGAAAGTTCCTTTTACAGAATAAGTCCCGTTAGTCAGCGTATCGTCAACATATTTTGAATCTAAAAATTCATAAGGAGTGACATCTGCAATTCTCTGGATTTTTTCATTTTTGAAAATACCGCCAATTTCCTTATCAAAAACATATAATCCAAAAGGGATTTTGTCATTGACCGAAAAAGTTGGTCGCCAGTCAATTGGTTTCTGTTTATTATTATCTGAAATTAAGATTAATATGAAAATTAAAACCAGAATACCAATGTATAGTTTAATATTTTTATTCATTAGTTAAAGGTTTTTAAAGCATTCTTAAATCGGTTTTGAGCTTTCGCGAAAGTATTTTCGTCAATCTCAAATTCTCCATACCAGATATAATTGTAGAGATAAGATAAATAGGTGAATTCTTCTCTGTGCGCCGGTTTTTGAAGTTCGTATAAATAATCTGAATTGGTTTTTTCAATATCCCATTCGATATAATTGTTTTGTGCCATTATTTTTAACAGCCAAAGATAATAGTATCGTATAACAGTTCGTTTTTCGCCTGCTTGAAGACTTTCTTGTATTAGTTTTTCAAAATCTAAAAGATGGATATTCTTTTCAATATCAGAATATTGAATTGTTCGTTTTTTAGAATTTTTTCCAAAAATCCATTGTCCTTCTTTATTGATGATCGCTTTTACAATGAAATAAATCACAGTAATGATCACAATGGCTGCAATAACCCTGATCAGAATGGCAACAAAATTTAAAGAAGCTTCAGTTGTACTAAAAGAGAATAGATTTCGGAAAATACTAGCCAGCCAATCTTTAAAACGTTCCCAAAGACCTTTTTCGGGTGCTTTTGGTTCGTAAACAAAATCAGAATCAGTATATTTTTTCTGATAATCTTTTGAAAAAGTTTTGGCTTCAACAGCATCTGAATCTGTTTGGATGTCTTTTTCGGTATATTTTATGGAAGAAATTTTGGGTGGATCTTCTGTATACAAACTATCTTCCTGTGCATTTGATGAAATACAGAAAAAGATAAAAAATAAAATAAAGAAAATTCTATTCATTACTGGTTTTGGTTAATTCGATTGGGCTGATAATTTGTGTACTTTTTTATGAACGATGAAAGGATAAACCAGATAATAAAATGAAATTATTCCTAACGTAGATAATATGATAAGACTGCTCAGCCAGTTAGGCATATCTATGGAATATCTGGTAATAAAGCCTTCAAGAAATCCGGCACTTATTGTAAATGGAAACGTGCTCAAGAATATTTTAAAGCTGTTTTTAAAACCAATTTTGAAAGAATTCATTCGGGAGAATGTTTTTGGAAACAAAATCGAAGCTCCTAAAATAAATCCGGCAGCAGACTCGATTACAATGGCAAAAATTTCCATTGAACCGTGAATCCAGATTCCGCGTACGCTTTTCCAGAAGACATTCTGCTCATAGAAAAAATATTGAAAAGCGCCCAGCATTAATGAGTTTTGAAGGAAAACGTAAAAAGTTCCCACTCCGCCAATAATTCCGTATAAATAACATCTTGCGCCTACATACAAGTTGTTCATGGTAATACCAATGAAACTTCCCCAGTTAGAACCTGAACCGTAAACAGCCATTGGATTTCCTTTTTTGATATTGTCTAAAGTCATATTTACATAATCATCGCCTAATATCAAACGGACAAAATTCTGGTCGTAACGGGCAGAAACAACTCCCATTGCTACAGTCGCAAAAAACAGAACAAAAGCATATAATAGGTATCTTTTGTATTGATAAAGCAAAAGCGGAACTTCCGTTGCGAAAAATTCGACAATTTTGTTTTTCTCTGTTCGCTTCGTTTTGTATATTTTTTGGTAAATCTGTGAAGCAAGATGGTTTAAATAGATAACCGTCTTACTTTTAGGATAGTAAGTTTGTGCATACGACAAGTCATTCATTAATTGAATGTACAAATTAGCTAATTCGTCAGGATTTTTCTTAGCTTTACCGAAAATAGCTAGCTCAAATTCCAGCCATTTTTCTTTATTTTGTTTTATAAATGCAATTTCTCTCATTGGAGGCTAAAATATAAAATATGTCAGAATTATCTATTAATACGACACAAAATGTTAAAATAAATTTTATTGCCGCTACAGCAGGCGAAAGATTAGGTGCCTATTTTATCGATTTGTTCATAAAAGGCTGTTATATCGCTTTTATAAGCTGGTTTTTCTTTTATGTGCTAAACTTCGAAAAAGTATTGAGAGGTGTCGATTCATGGTCGTATGGTGCTGTGCTGCTAATGCTGTATTTTCCGGTCATAATTTATTCCATAACTTTAGAAAGTATTTTTGAAGGACAGTCTTTTGGAAAAAAACTGGTAAAAATAAAAGTAGTAAAAATAGATGGATACCAGGCAGGTTTTGGAGATTATTTGATGCGCTGGTTTTTCAGAATTATAGATTTTACTAGTTTTTACGGTCTAGTAGGTTTAATTGCAATTGTTTCCAGCAAAAAATCACAAAGATTAGGTGATATGGTGGCAGGAACAGCTGTTATAACCTTAAAAAATAAAATCAATATTAGTCATACGATTCTGGAAGAAATTGGAGATTCGTATGTGCCGACTTATCCTTTAGTAATCAAACTTTCGGATAACGATATGCGAATTATTAAAGAAACCTATCAGAGGGCAATTGCAAAAAACGATCAGGAGATTATTTACAAACTGGTAGAAAAAATTGAAAGTGTAAGCGGTATCAAAAACCAGTCTGGTAATAACAATGATTTTATCAGAGTGATATTGAAAGATTACAATTTCTATACACAGCATATGTAATTTAGTAACAATTACTAAAAACTTTGTTTCTTTAATCCTTTATCACCTTTGAACCTTAAGAAAAAGAAATGTTCCATTTATTAGATATTATTGGTACGATGGCATTTGCAATGTCTGGAGCTTTAACGGCGATGCATAAAAAGCTGGATCCGTTTGGGGTTTTTATAATTGCATTTGTAACAGCAGTTGGAGGAGGAACACTTCGAGATGTTTTAATTGGCAGAACGCCAGTAGGATGGATGTGTGATATGCAATATGTATACGTAATTATTCTTGGGTATTTTTTAGCTATTATTTTCAGAAAAAGTTTTGATAAACTTAGAACTTCTCTTTTTTTATTTGACACAATCGGACTTGGGGTTTTTACTTTAATAGGTCTTGAAAGAGGGATTTTAACGGGACTTCATCCAGCAATTTGTATTGCGCTGGGGACTATGACGGCTTGTTTTGGCGGCGTAATCAGAGATATTTTGTGCAATGAAATTCCGAATGTTTTTAGAGAAGAAATATATGCAACGATCTGTATTCTAGGAGGAATTGTATTTTTTGGTCTCAGAAAATTAAATTTAGACGATGATATTTTATATCTCGTTACTTCTTTGGTTATCATTATAATCAGGTTGCTGGCAGTTAAGTACAAATGGAATTTAAAAGCATTTGACCACAAATAAAAAGTCGTAAAAGTGAGTCAGTACACCATAAAAAAATACGAGGAAAGTGATTATGCGTTATGGAACGATTTTGTAAATCAGGCCAAAAATGCCACATTTTTATTTCATCGTGATTTTATGGAATACCATAAAGATCGTTTTGAAGATTTTTCGCTTTTAATTTTTGAAGAAGAAAAACTTAAAGCGATTCTTCCTGCCAATAAACAAGGAAATTCCATTCATTCACATCAAGGACTTACTTACGGCGGACTTGTTTATAGAGAACAGACAAAACTAAAATCAGTGATTTCTATTTTTAGAAATCTTTTGTTTTTTTTGGATGAAAATAATTTCGATAAACTATTCCTTAAAACACTTCCTTCCATTTACCATTTAAAACCTTCTGAAGAAATTTTATACGCTTTGTTTTTGGCAGAAGCAAAACTGATTAGACGTGATTCACTTTCTGTGATTGATTTGCAGCAGGAGAAAACAATTTCTAAAATTAGAAAAAGAGGCATAAAAAAAGCTATTTCAAACGAATTGATTATTAAAGAAGAAAATCAATTTGAATTATTTTGGAGCAAAATTCTTATTCCGAATTTAGAAAAAACACACCACGCAAAACCAGTTCATTCAATTGAGGAAATACATATCTTAAAATCTTTTTTTCCTGAAAACATCCATCAGTTTAATATTTATAAAGATGATGAAATTGTAGGCGGAACAACGGTTTTTGAAACACAAAATGTAGCGCATTGCCAGTATATTTCAAAAAATCCTGATAAAGAAGATTTAGGAAGTCTGGATTATCTTTTTCATTACTTGATTGAGGAACGATTTTCTCAAAAACGGTTTTTTGATTTTGGAATTTCAAATGAAAATCAAGGGAAAAATCTGAACGAAGGATTAACGTATTGGAAAGAAAGTTTTGGCGCTAGTACGATTGTGCACGATTTTTATGAAGTTGATACTGTTAATTATACTAAATTAGAAGATATTCTTATTTAAAACACAACGACAATGATATCTTTTCTTGATCTTAAAAAAATAAACGAACCGTATGAAACTGCTTTTCAGCAAAAACTGAAATCGGTTTTAGAGAACGGCTGGTATATTTTAGGAAAAGAAGTAGAAACATTCGAAAAGGCTTTCGCCGAATATTGCGGAGCAAAATATTGCATTGTCGTTGGGAATGGATTTGATGCTTTGGTACTTATTTTTAAAGGATATATTGAACTCGGAAAACTTCAAAAAGGTGATGAAGTTATAGTTCCTGCCAATACTTATATTGCCAGTATCTTGGCGATTTTACAAGCCGATTTAGTTCCTGTTTTGGTTGAGCCCAAACTCGAAACCTACAATATAAACCCCGATTTAATTCAAGAAAAAATTACTTCAAAAACAAAAGCTATTTTGGTCGTTCATTTATACGGACAATTAGCTGAAATGGAGAAAATAAATGAAATAGCAGAAAAAAATAATCTATTGATTATTCAGGATTCTGCTCAATCTCACGGGGTAGAAAATCAAAAATCAACAGCAGCTTACAGTTTTTATCCCGGAAAAAACTTGGGATGTTTAGGCGATGGCGGAGCAATTACCACAAACGATTCGGCATTAGCAAAAGTACTTTTTACGCTTCGGAATTATGGTTCTGAGAAAAAGTATTATAACGAATACATTGGTGTAAATTCAAGATTAGATGAATTACAGGCAGGATTTTTAAATTTAAAATTACCAAATTTAGACGCTGACAACGAGAAACGAAGAGCGATTGCAAGACGATATTTGTCTGAAATTAAAAATGAAAAAATCATACTTCCGTTTTGGAATTTTTCAAATAATCATGTTTTTCATTTGTTTGTGGTTCGAACAGAAAATAGAGAAGATTTGCAGCACTATTTAAGCGAAAATAATATCCAAACTGTTATTCATTATCCAGTTCCGCCTCACAAACAAAACGCGTTCCAGGAATGGAATCATTTATCTTTTCCCATAACCGAAAAGATTCACAACGAAGTTTTAAGTCTGCCGATCAGTCCGGTTTTAACCGAAACGGAAATTGATTTTATTATAGAAATCTTAAATCAATATTAATTTGAATTTTTATAGAAAAATAATTCAAACCAGTTTGTTTAAGATTACTTCTTTAAACAGTTTTAGTGTTGCTTTAAAAATCGGAATCGGACTCATCACATCAAAAATATTAGCCATTTTCGTAGGTCCAAACGGAATGGCGCTTGTTGGAAATCTCCGTAATTTTTCAACGTCTCTTGAAACGATTTGTACGTTAGGTTTTCAAAATGGAATCGTAAAATACACCGCTGAAAATGAACAAAGTAAAACCAAACTCCACAAGATAATTACAACCGTTTTTATAACGATGCTTTGTATTGCAGTCTTTTTAAGCTCTATTTTATTTCTAACTGCGTATTATTGGAACTATAAAATTTTTGGAAGTAACACAGGATATCTTCTTGTTTTCAAGGTTTTAGCATTGGTTTTGCCAGGTTACGGACTTTCTATTTTTTTTATAGCTGTAATTAATGGTTTAGGGAAATTCAAAAAAGTAATCTGGATCAACATCATCGGAAACATCATTGGTTTGTTGACTTCCATTTTCCTGATTTTACAATTTAAAACTATTGGAGCTTTAATGTCAATTGTAATTGCACCTGCGTTGTTGTTTCTTATTACCTTTTATCTGGTTCAAAAAGAAATTCAATTTCTTCAGATTATAAAATTACATTTATTTGATTTCAAGATTTTAAAAAATCTATCATCTTATTCTTTAATGGCACTGGTTTCATCTGTTTTTGGACCTTTTGTATTTCTGGCAATCCGAAATCATATTATTCAGAATTTAGGAATTGACGAAGCTGGATATTGGGAAACGATGACGAGAATTTCTACATATTATTTAATGTTTGTCAGCACCATTCTGAGTGTTTATTTTCTTCCCAAATTAGCAAAAGCCGAAAATAATTTAGAAACGAGAAAAGTTTTTTTACAGTATTACAAATTTATTCTTCCAGTGTTTGTCTTGGCTGTGACAATCCTATATTTTTTGAGACATTTTATTATCCAATTACTTTTTACAAAAGACTTTTTACCTGTAACTGATTTGTTTTTCTGGCAGCTTTTGGGAGATGTATTTAAAGTTTGTTCTCTTATTTTAGGATATCAGTTTTTTGCGAAAAAAAAGACCTCTGCATTTATTCTAACCGAACTATTTTCGCTGGCAATTCTGTATTTTTTCAGTCTGTATTTCATTAAAATGTATGGAATCGAAGGAGTTGTAATGGGATACGCGCTGGATAATTTTATTTATTTTATTTTGTTGCTTTTTTATTTTCGATCTGTTTTTTTAAGAAAAATTAGATTTTAACTTTTCCAAACATCAAGATATTGCTGTGCAATTTTAATATAATTATGCTCTTTCTCAATAAAAGCTCTCGCACGTTTTCCTATTGCAGTAATTTCAGCAGGATTTTCTATAAGAAAAGATAATTCTTGAACAAGGTAGTCAACATCAGGGAGCGCATTAATGCATACTTTTTCGGTTATCTTGTAATATTCTACAAATTCAGATTCAGCACCTGTAAACACTACTTTCCCTTTTGCCATTGCTTCAAGCGCATTGTATCCTTGATCACAGGAATAAGCCTGATCCAATAAAATATGTGCCTTATTATACAATTCGATATAAACGGGATAAGGAATTGTATTTGTAGTTATTACTTCAACTCTGTCAGGATATTTTTCTTTGATTATATCCAAAGCTTTTTCAAAAAATGCAATCCCTTTCTGATGATAGCTCCATTTACTTATGCCCAAAAAAATAATGATTTTTCCATTTGTAACAAGTTCCTTGAAACCGAGTTTTTGGGTATTAACAGGACAAGGAATAAAACCTGAATATTTTGGATTTTTGCTATTTGCCTCTACATAATCAAAATCAGTTGCAATGATGCCATTGAATCTTTCTTTAATAAAGTTGTGAATTTTAAGATGACCTTTGCTGATATAAGAATAGAAAGCTTTGAATTCTTTGTCTTCTTTAGGATTCTTAAAATAAGGTTGAAGAATTGATTTTTTAGATTGATTCTCAATATAAAATGTCAGTGTAGAATAATCAATTCCAGTTGAAAGCATGAAAGATTTTTTGTTTGTTGCACAAAGCTTTTTCATAAGATAAAGTTCAAAATTTGAAGTCGTTTTTACAGAAGCTTCATTAATAAACTGAACCACATCAAAGTTTTGCAATTTGGAAAGAAAAAGATAAAAACGAAATCCCGCTTCTAATCCTGCAAAATCAAATTTAAATAAACGATAAATTATTTTTCGAGGAATATTAAATATTTTAAGATTAAGATATTTGGGTTCAAAATTATAATCTAGAGGATACTGTCTAAAACCGTCTTTATTGCCAATTAAAATAACTTCATGACCAAGCTCAATTAGTCCCTCTTTTAAAGAATTATGTAAAAGACTATATTCGCCAACAAGTAAAATCCTCATTAATGTTATATTTGATACGAAATTAAGAAATCAATACTTAATATTTGTGATCTAAAGCATATATCATCAATAAGCATTTCTAGGAATGTTCTAAAATAGTAATATGAAAACGACAATTCATGATATTCAATATATAAAATTTCCTGTAGTAGAGGACGTTCGTGGTAATTTGGCTTTTATACAAAATGATATTCTGCCTTTTGAATTCAAACGAATTTACTATCTTTTTGATATTCCAAGTAATGCTTTTAGAGGAGGACATTCGCATATTCAGCAACATGAAATTTTAGTGGCGCTTAGCGGTAGCTTTTATGTCACTTTGGATGATGGTTTTCAAAAAACTAAAATTTTATTAAATAAGCCAGATACTGGTCTGCATTTAGTAAATGGACTATGGCGAGAACTTGAAGATTTTTCATCAGGAGCAGTATGTCTTGTTTTATCGTCAGATGTTTTTGATGAGAACGATTACATAAGAGATTATGACAAATTTTTGATGTCTAAAAAATGAAACTATTATACATCACTCAAAGGATTAATGAAGAAGGAGGAATTCAAAGAGTACTTTCTGTAAAAACCAATTATTTAATAGAAAAATGGAATTACCAAATTTCTATAATTACACAGAATGATGGAGATTCAGACGTATTTTTCGAATTTAATAGAGCTATAAGATTTTATGATATTTCATTAAAAAAAGGGAAACTTTTAAATTTGTTTGAATATAAAAAGCAACTTCAAAAGCATATTAGTCTTTTGAAACCTGATTGTATAATAGTTTGTGATTTTGCCTTAAAATCGTTTTCAATTCCATTATTTTTAAAAACAGATGTTCCTGTTATATTTGAAGCTCACGGTTCAAGATTTAATGAATATAGAAAAACTTTTTTTGGAAGATTTACAGGTAAGTTAAAATATGAATACCGGAATTACTGTGCTTCTAAATTTTTGTTTTTTGTTGCATTATCTAAGGAAAGTTTAAAAGAATGGTCCATTAAAAATGGAAGAATAATTTCTAATCCGTTGTGGTTCAAGGTTTCTCAAACTGCTAAACTGGAAGAAAAGAAGATCATAATGATTGCCAGACATTCCTATGAAAAAGGGATTGACAGAATATTGAAAATATGGCCACTTATAACACAAAAACATCCAGAATGGACATTGGAAATTTTTGGAAAGCCTAACAAAACACTTCAGTTTGAAAAACAACAGATTAATAATGTCACTTTCTCTAATCCAGTACATAATATTCAGGAAGTGTATCAAGCTGCCTCGATATTAGTAATGACTTCGAGAAATGAAGCGCTGCCAATGGTATTGATAGAAGCAATGTCTGTTGGTCTTCCTTGCATAGCTTATGATTGTCCTGTTGGACCAAAAGCGATTATTAGGAATAACGAGAATGGATTTCTTATTGAAGAAGAGAATGAAAAATCTTTTGTTGAAAAAGTAAGTTTATTAATGGAAGACGAAATTTTACGCAAAAAAATGGGACACAAAGCCCAAGAAAGCGTTCAGAAATATGATATTGACCTTATTATGGATCAATGGAAAAATTTCTTTGAAGAAATTGTAAAAGCTAATTTAAGCTAGAATAATATCCCAAGCGGTAAATATCAAAAAGTAAAAGAGAAGGTTTTTTACTTACAAGCTGCTTGACTAATAGAGGTTTAAAGATTTTAAAACTAAAAGAAATAATAGAACTTAGTTGATAATTTTTTATCATTTGAAAATAATGCGAAAGTTTTACATAATCTTTAGAAATAAGATTTGAATCTACTAAGTTTTTTAAGCCTAAAACAGCTTCTTCAGACTTTTTTAAAAAAGTTACACTGGTTTCTATTCCTAAATGAAAAACAGGATTCTCAATATGAATAATCTTGGCTTGTTTTTGTTTTAATTCAAATGAAAATAACGTATCTTCATGTCTGAGATTTGGAATATTTTCGTTGAATCGAACTTCTGAAAAGATACTTTTTGTTATCAAAAAATTCAAAGTTAAAAAAGAAAGATATGGATTTTTGATGCGATCAGAAACTTGTAACGCTTCTCTTTTTCTTCCATAAATCCATCTTAAAACTTTTCCTTTTTCAGGTTTAATGTTCTCGTATAAAATACCTCCGTAAACTATCTTTTCTTCCTGATTTATTTCTTGTGTATAATTTGAAATAAAATTTTCTTGAACAGGAATTGTATCAGCATCTAGAAATAATAAGTTTTCATAATGGGCTTTTTCGGCTAATAAATTCCGAATCGCACTTCGGCCTATATTTTTGGGTAAAACAATAAAAGAACAATTTATAAATTGATTAATTTTTTGATTTTCTTCTTCATATAGATTAGAAGCATCGTCCAGACAAAGAACTTCAAAGTTAATTCCACAAGAATTACACTGCTTTACGAGTTCGCTGACAAGCGGTAAAACATTATAATTATAAACCGGAATTAAAATGGAAAGCATTATACACTTCTTTGCACCACTTCAAAAATTCTTTCATCTTCACATTTTAATGTTTTAGATGGGAATTTCATTAATAAAGCATAATCGTGAGTAGCCATGATAACCGTTTTTCCTGCAGCGTTAATCGCTTTTAAAACTTCCAATACTTCAGAACTTGTCTGCGGATCAAGGTTTCCGGTTGGTTCATCGGCTAGGATAAATTCAGGATCATTCAAAAGTGCTCTTGCAATAGCTACACGCTGCTGTTCTCCGCCAGAAAGCTGATGAGGCATTTTGTTTAAGAAATCTTTCATTCCAACTTTGTCTAAAACTTCATCGATTTTGTGCTGCATAGCCTCTTTTTCAGTCCATCCAGTAGCTTTAAGAACAAAAAGCATATTGTCTTTTATAGAACGATCTGGAAGTAATTTAAAATCTTGGAAAACGATACCAATTTTACGTCTCAAATACGGAATGTCTTTTTCTTTTAAGGAAGCCAAATCAAATTCAACGATATGACCTTCGCCTTCAAGTAATGGAAGATCAGCATATAAAGTTTTTAAGAAAGTACTTTTTCCTGAACCTGTTTTTCCGATGATGTAGATAAACTCGCCGTGTTCAACGTCTAAGTTAATATGAGAGATAATTTTTCTTCCTTCCTGATATATAGTGACTTCTTTAAGAGATAGTACGGTTTGTGACATAATAAAATTGATTTGATTGGTAAAAGTACTAAGTTAACGATTGTATTCAAAATAAATTTCAATCATTTCTGAATAAAACAGCCAAAAGAATAAAAGTTTTTGAAAGTTTGAGAACCAATTGCTTGACTATATGCCGTATTATAACAATCATTAAAACATTTGTTCATAATAAAATTAGGAAACGTTTCGTTATAAACGGTATAAAATGATAAATTTGAATACTAAATATAACTAAAATGCGTAAACTTTCCTGGTTCTTTTTATTCCAAATTATCCTTATTTCGTCTTCAGTTTCAGCACAAAAATCAGCTATATATATTTACGATTTAAAGGATTTTGACAAAGCACTGGCTTTATATAACGACAAACAATATGCTTCGGCACAACATATTTTCGAAAACGTAAAAAATACGGCAGTTACCGAAGAAGTAAAATCCGACTGTGCGTACTACATTGCCAATTGTGCTATTAGAACCAATAAGCCAAATGCAGATGCTTTGATGGAAAAATTTGTTGAAGATTATCCAACAAGTACGAAACAAAATCAAGCATATGTCGAAGTGGCGCAGTATTTCTTCGAGCAGGGCAATTATCCAAAAGCGTTGCAGTGGTTTGATAAAGTTGACGAAAGTTACATGAGCAAATCAGAATCGGATAAATTCAATTTCCAGAAAGGGTACAGCTATTTCAATGCTAAAAAGAAAAAAGAAGCCACAACTTATTTTAATAAGGTCGTGAATTCTCCTGAGTTCGGTTCGCAAGCCAAATACTATTTAGGTTTTATGGCGTATGAAGGCGACGATTATAAAGAAGCAACCAAATACTTTGATGAGGTTTCTGGCGAAGAAAAATACAAAGAAAAACTTTCGTATTATCAGGCCGATATGAATTTCAAATTAGGGAATTTCCAAAAAGCCATTGATTTAGGACAAAAAGCAATGGATAAGTCCAATGAAATGGAAAAATCCGAATTGAATAAAATTATTGGAGAAAGTTATTTCAACCTAAAACAATATGGAAAAGCAATTCCGTATTTAGAAAAATACGCTGGTAAAAAAGGAAAATGGAACAATACCGATTTCTATCAGTTAGGATATGCGTATTATGAACAGAAAGAGTATGAAAAGGCTATTTCTCAATTCAATAAAATTATAGAGGGAAAAGACTTCGTAGCGCAAAATGCGTACTACCACTTAGGTTTAAGTTATTTGAATACAGGCAAAAAACAGGAAGCGCTTAATGCTTTTAAAAATGCTTCGGAAATGGATTTTAATGCACAGATTCAAGAAGATGCAGCCTTGAATTACGCTAAATTAAGTTATGATATTGGAAATGCATATCAGACTGTTCCGGGAATTTTATTGGATTTCTTGAAAAAATACCCAAACAATTCAAGCAGAGCTGAAGTAGAAAAACTTTTAGTTGATTCGTATATTTCTACCAAAAACTACAAAGAAGCTTTGGCTTTATTAGAAAAAAACAGAACTCCTGAAAATAAAGCAGCGTATCAAAAAGTACTTTTTTATAGAGGACTTGAATTGTACAACGAATCCAATTATTCTGAAGCTGGAAAAATGTTCAAAAGCGCTATTGCTGAACAAAAAACACCTGAATTTACAGCACGTGCTACTTTTTGGAAAGCCGAAACAGAATATCTTAACGACGATATGCAGAATGCATTGTTAACTTACAAACAGTTTGCGGGACTTCCATCGGCTAAAAGTACAGACGAATACAAAAACATCAATTACAATATTGGATACACGTATTTTAAATTAAAAGAATACGATCAAGCAGCTAATTCATTTCAAGCTCAGATTGATACTAATAAAGAAGATAAAACACGTTTGAATGATTCATATCTGCGTTTAGGAGATTCAAGATTTGTGACTTCGAAATACTCTCAGGCAATGGAAGCGTACGGAAAAGCAATGGATGCCAAAAGTGTCGATGCTGATTATGCGCAGTTTCAAAAAGCACTTTTGTATGGTTTTATGTCAAGAAACGATCAGAAAATCAACGAACTGAACAACTTTTTAAAAATGTATAAAAAATCAGAATATCGTGATGATGTTTTGTTTGAATTAGGAAATACATATGTTGCTGATAAGAAAAATGATTTAGCTATTAAAACCTACGATCAGTTAATTTCAGAATATAAAAATGGTTCGTTTACGTCAAAATCTATCTTAAAACAAGGTTTAATTTATTACAATTCAGATCGTGACGAATTAGCTTTATCTAAATTCAAAAAAGTCGCTGCTGAGTTCCCAAAAACGCCTGAAGCTCTAGAAGCAGTTTCCACAGCAAGATTAATTTATGTCGATTCTGGAAGAGTAGATGAATATGCTTCATGGGTTAAAACATTGGATTTCGTTTCGGTTACAGATGCTGAATTGGATAACGATACTTACGATGCCGCTTTCAAACAATACAGCCAAAACAACAGCAAAAATGCCATTACAGGTTTTGCAGGTTATATCACTAATTTTCCTTCGGGATTACATGCTTTAGAAGCCAATTTCTATTTAGCACAATTGTATTATGCCGAAGGTTCTGAAACCAAATCAATTTCGAATTACCAATATGTAATACAACAGCCAAGAAGCGAATTTTCAGAACAAGCCTTAAACAGATTGGCTCAGATTTATTTAAAAGCAAAAGACTGTGATAAAGCAATTCCAGTTTTGGCACGTTTAGAAAATGAAGCCGATTATCCTCAAAATAAAAACTTCGCACAAGCCAACTTGATGAAATGTTATTATGATAAAAAAGATTATGACAAATCAGTTGTTTCTGCAGAAAAAGTATTAGAAAATCCAAAAGCCGATGCTGGCGTAAAAGCCGATGCGCAAATCATTGTAGCGCGTGCCGCAATGCAGACAGGAAACGAAGACAAAGCAAAAACAGCTTATGCTAAACTTTTGGCAACTTCAAAAGGTGAATTAGCGGCAGAAGCTTTGTATTACGATGCGTACTTTAAAACGAAAGAAGGAAAATTCGAAGCTTCGAATACTGCGGTTCAAAAACTGGCTAAAAACTATTCGGCTTACAAATATTACGGAGCAAAAGGCTTGGTTTTAATGGCGAAAAACTTCTACGGATTAAAAGACAGTTATCAAGCAACTTACATCTTAGACAACGTAATCAATAATTTTACAGATTATCCGGATGTAGTTGAAGAAGCGAAAAGAGAATTGGGCGCCATTAAAGTAGAAGAATCAAAAACGAATTCGTCAATTAACCGATAAGAGAATAGAAAATAGAAAATAGAAAATGGAATATAGAAGTTAGAACATGGATGGTAGAAAAAAGATTGGAAAGTCTATCCTCTATTTTCTTTGTTCTATTTTCTAAAAAGAAAAAGAAATGAGTTTACCTTTTTATATAGTTGATGTTTTTGCTGATAGAAAATATGCCGGAAATCAGTTGGCGGTTTTTTTAGATGCACAAAATTTAAGTTCAGAAGAAATGCAGCAGATGGCACGCGAAATCAATTTTGCAGAAAGCACATTTATAACCAAGCTGGACAGAGAAAACAACAAAGCCGAAATCAGAATATTTACACCTTCACAGGAAATGCAGTTTGCAGGTCATCCAATAATTGGAACTTCTTGGGTTATAATCAATAAAATTTTTGATAATCCGCCTGCAGAAATAAAACTGGAAGTGCCAATTGGACCAATTGCAGTTCATCAGTCCCAAGGTTTGATTTGGTTAAAAGCGGCTCAGCCAAAATTTTGGGATATCTTTTCAAAACAAGATATTACGACATTTAGTAATCTAACGGTCAGTGATTTTGAAAATCAATTTCCGGTTCAAGAAGTTACTACGGGAAGTGCGTTTGTAATGGTTGGATTAAGCAGTAAAAGAGCGCTTGAAAATTTGGTTTTAGACAAAGATAAAACGGATGATTGGTTGAAAAAGAATTGTAAAACAAACCACAGAGGATTGTATTTCTATTATTTAGAAGGTTCAAAAATCTTTAGCCGAATGCTTTGTGTCGAACACAACCAATTAGTTGAAGATGCAGCAACCGGAAGTGCCAGTACGTGTTTACAAGCCTTTTTATTAAAATATCATAAACCAGAAATAGAACTAACAAATTATCAGGGAGATTATATCAATCGTCCGTCTGAGATTTATTTCAAAGGAAAATTAACCAACGACCAATTTGATATACAAATAGGAGGAAAAGCCCAGTTTGTAGCCAAAGGAGATTGGGAAGCATACTAATTAGAGAATATAATCACGAAAAGAATTTAGATAGAATATAGAGAATAGAACAAAGAGTTTTGAGGAGAAGAAATTAAGGTATTGTAAATATCTTTTCTTTTTTTCTTTCCTCTATCCTCTAAAAATAAAGAAATATGAAATTAAACTGCCGAAATAAAATCATCATTTTACTTGTGTTATTTGTTGTTCAGCTTTCGTTTGCCCAAAAGAAAAATGAAAACATCGGAACTGAAACAGTAAACGTAGTAAAACCTTATTCGCCAACTATATCTGATGCGTTTAAAGTGAAAGAGATTCCTTCGCTTGACGATTCTGGAAATCAGCCGAAAGAAACGATCAAATATAGCATTTTATCCGTTCCTGTAGCCTCTACTTTTACGCCGTCAAAAGGGAATGCGCAAGCTGTCGATAAATCTAAAAAAGAAAGATTGTTCAATAATTATGCAACATTAGGAGTTGGTAATTACGGAACCTTAAATGGTGAATTATTCGTAACTCAAGATTTAGGAAACAACGATTATTTAGCTGGAATGTTTCGTCATCATTCTTCGCAAGGTGGTATCAAAGATGCAAAACTGAACGATGAATTTTATGATACAGCTTTAAACGTAGGTTACGGAGTTAACAATCGTGATGTGTCTTGGGGAATCGATTTAGGATATCAAAATCAGGTTTATAATTGGTATGGTTTACCATCGGATTTTGGAGCAACTTTGCCTCCTGCAGATCAAGTAGCTTTAGTTACAGGAATTAATCCGAATCATTCGTACAATACCATTTCATTAGGAGGAAATTTTGAATTTAATGAAAGTGTTTTCAGCAAAGTTTCAACCCGATTTACACATTTTTCAGATAGTTTTTCTTCTTCAGAAAATCGTTTTTATCTGAAACCGACTTTCAAAGTGGATGTAATGGATCAAGCGATTAATACCAATGTTATTATCGATCACGTAAGTGGTTCTTTCGAAAATAATTATGCAAGAGATAATGTTGAACCTTTAAAATACAGTTTAACCAATTTTGGTATTGAGCCAAGTTTTGTGGTTACTGAAAACGATTGGACATTAGAGCTAGGAGCAGGATTGTTTTATGCTTTGGATTCTGAAAACAGCGGAAACAAATTTTACATCTATCCAAAAGTAAATGCATCCTATAAATTAGTAGGTGATTTAATGATTTTCTATACAGGAGTAAATGGTAGTTTAAATCAAAACTCATACGCTGATTTTGTAACCGAAAATCCGTTTTTGTCTCCAACTCTAAACATGAGACCTAGCAGTACACAATACAATGTATTTGCGGGATTAAAAGGAAAATTAGCCAATAATGTAAGCTATAATTTGACAGGTTCTTATTTAAATGAAAAAGACAAAGCATTGTTTAAAAGCAATGATTATACAGAAGATTTATCGAACCAGAATTATGCTTTTGGAAACTCATTTGGAGTAGTGTATGAAGATATTAGAACGCTTCGTTTTTATGCAGAATTAAAAGCTGATTTTTCAGAAAATGTTTCTTTTGGAATCAACGGAACTTTTAACAGTTACAATACAGACGGCGCAGTTGAAGCATGGAATTTACCTTCAATGAAATTAAGTTCTAGTCTGGATGTGAACATTACAAAACAATGGTATGCAGGTTTAAAAGTTTTCTACGTAGGAGAACGTAAAGACATGCAGTCTAATTTAAATGCTGGTGTAGATCCAGTTTTGGTAACTTTAAAAAGCTATTTCGATGCCAATGCACATTTGGGATATAAATTCAATGATCGTTTGACTTTCTTCCTTAAATTAAACAATATTGGAAATCAGGCTTATGAAAGATGGCTGAACTATCCGGTTCAAGGATTCCAGGTTTTAGTAGGCGGAAACTACAAATTCGATTTTTAAATACTAAACTTTATAGGTATTAGGGCACGAAGTTTCTAAAACAGGAAGTGTCTTATTTAGCCATGGGTTCATGAATTTTTGGAGTAGATTCGTGAATTTGTGGCTATTTTTATGATGATTATACGATTATGGAAGTTCTAATTAGACAAGAAAATAAAAACGATTACGAAAGTGTATTTCGGTTAATAGAAAAAGCTTTTAAAGATCTAGAATACAGTGATCACAACGAACAGTTTTTGGTCGAAAGATTAAGAAAATCAGAAGGTTTTATTCCGCAGTTGTCTATTGTGGCAGAGGTTGGCGGACAGATTGTGGGACATATTTTATTTACAAAACTACAAATTGTAAACGAACTCAATGTTTTTGAATCGTTAGCATTGGCACCAGTTTCAGTTTTACCAGAGTTTCAAGGAAAAGAAATTGGCTCAAAACTTATTTTATACGGTCATGAACAAGCAGAAAGATTAGGATATGAATCTGTTGTTTTGCTTGGACATGAAGGTTATTATCCAAGATTTGGATATGAGCGTTGTGAAAAGTATAATATTAAAATGCCGTTTGATGTTCCAGCAGAAAATTGTATGGTGATTCCGCTTGTAAAAGACGGATTAAAAAAAGTATACGGTAAGGTTGTTTATCCTGATGTTTTCTTCCAATAAACCTTCGACAAACAAAAAAACTTTGCACCTTTGTACATTAGAACCTCAGTACCTTCAAAAAAATGACCTTTAAAGAAAAAATATATTCGCATTATACCCAAATGGTTCAAGATAGAATTGATGTTTTTAGAGATATGATTTCTAATTTAACCGAAGATTCTAAAAACGACGCCAAAGGTTCTGCCGGAGACAAACACGAAACAGCTTTGTCGATGATGCATATCGAACAGGAAAAACTCACTAATAAACTCAAAGAATCTATTGCTCAAATAGCAATCTTGGAAAAAATAGATCCGACAAAAACAACAGAAAATATAGTTTTAGGAAGTCTGGTAAAAGCAAACGGAATTTATTTATATGTAAGCGTAGCACTTCCTAAAATTACAATTGACGGAATTAACGTTATTGCACTTTCTCCGCAATCTCCTTTAGGAAATCATTTAATGGGGAATAAAGTTGGTTTTAAGTTTGAAATCAATAAAACGCATTATACAATTGAAAGTGTAGAGTAGTTTTTTTCTTCTTTGTCAACTTTGTCAAAGTTTTGTGCGTAAGCACCTGTGCACAATCTCGTCATTCTGAGGGACGAGGAATCGCATTAAAAATTCCGCTAGGAATGACCCAATATTGTAGCAACGGATTTTAATCCGTTGAATGAAGGACGTAGCATAAAGACCGCACAATATGTTTCGATCCTACGGATCTTTTTTACGGGACGTTTTTCACAACCGGATTAAAATCCGGCTTACAATGTTAAATCGAGCCGATGGCTCTTGTTGTTATGAGTAAGTCTTTTGTCATTGTATAAACTGCAATTCCAGAACAGCTTTCTTTCCTGTCTTTACGAATTTTTCATCTATATCCAAATAACTCAAAATTTATTTCAAAAAAATAGATTAAACTTTAAATTTTAAAGCAGTTCTGCCTCAGAAATTAAAATTTTCAAGTTTAGAGCATATTTTTATATTAAAATTTTACATTTAGTATGTAAATTGAATATTTTGATTGCTAATTGTAATTGATATTGTTGAATGTGTTTTTCAATTGTAACTAATATTTCATCTTTGCCCTATCAAATTAAAATTTAAACTTAAAAATTAAAATATAGAATTATGTGTGGAATTGTATGTGCCTTTGACTTAAAACAAAAAGCAGAGACTTTAAGACCTCAAGTATTAGAAATGTCTAAAATCATTCGTCACCGTGGACCAGACTGGAGCGGAATTTACAGCAATGATAAAGCAATTCTTTCTCACGAGCGTTTGGCAATTGTAGATCCTGCTTCAGGAAAACAGCCTTTATTTACAGAAGATAAAAAACTGGTTTTGGCTGCAAACGGTGAAATTTACAACCACAGAGATTTGCGTAAACAATTTGAAGGAAAATATAACTTTCAAACTGAAAGTGACTGCGAAGTTATTTTGGCTTTATATAAAGAAAAAGGAGTAAATTTTGTTGATGAATTAAACGGAATCTTCGGTTTTGCAATTTATGATGTTGATAAAGACGAATATTTTGTTGCTCGTGACCATATGGGAATTATTCCATTGTATATTGGATGGGATCAAAATGGAACTTTCTATGTAGCTTCTGAGTTAAAAGCTCTTGAAGGATATTGTACAAAAATCGAGTTATTTCCTCCAGGACACTATTTATCAAGCAAAGACGGAGAATTTGTACAATGGTATAAAAGAGACTGGACGGAGTATGATGCTGTAAAAGATAACGAAACTAGCATTCCAGAAATCAGAAAAGCGCTTGAAGCAGCAGTTCACAGACAATTAATGAGTGATGTTCCTTACGGAGTTTTACTTTCAGGAGGTTTAGATTCTTCTATTACTTCAGCTGTAGCTAAAAAATTCGCTCAAAAAAGAATTGAATCTGATGATACTACAGATGCTTGGTATCCGCAATTGCACTCTTTCTCAGTTGGTCTAGAAGGTTCTCCAGATTTAGCTGCCGCAAGAAAAGTAGCAGACCATATCGGAACAATCCACCACGAAATCAAATTTACAATCCAAGAAGGTTTAGATGCCGTTCGTGATGTAATTTACAACCTTGAAACGTATGACGTAACTACGGTTAGAGCTTCAACTCCAATGTGGTTAATGGCTAGAGTTATCAAATCTATGGGAATCAAAATGGTTCTTTCAGGAGAAGGAGCAGATGAGTTGTTTGGAGGATATTTATACTTCCACAAAGCACCAAACGCAAAAGAATTCCACGAAGAGAACGTTCGTAAATTAGGAAAACTTCACATGTACGACTGTTTACGTGCTAATAAAAGTTTAGCGGCTTGGGGAATTGAAGGTCGTGTACCATTTTTAGATAAAGAATTTATGGATGTTGCCATGCGCATCAATCCGCAAGATAAAATGATCAACAAAGAACACCCAATGGAAAAATGGGTGGTTCGTAAAGCTTTCGAAGATATGCTTCCAGAAAGTGTTGCTTGGAGACAAAAAGAGCAATTCTCTGATGGAGTAGGATACAGCTGGATTGATACTTTGAAGGAAGTAGTGGCGAGAGAAGTTTCAGACGAGCAGTTAGCAAACGCGAAATATAAATTCCCTTTACAAACACCAACTTCTAAAGAAGAATATTACTATCGTTCTATCTTCTCAGAGCATTTTCCAAGTGATGCGGCAGCCTTATGCGTACCACAGGAAGCAAGTGTAGCTTGTAGTACAAAAATTGCTTTAGAGTGGGATGAAGCTTTTAAAAACTTAAACGATCCTTCTGGAAGAGCAGTAGCAAGTGTTCACGACGATGCTTACGTAAAAGCATAAACAAAGTTAATTTTTAGAATTAGTATATATTTTCGCGGAAAACGTTCTCAGAATTGAGGACGTTTTTCTTGTCTTAAAATGTTAAATTCTAAAAATCAGCAGTTTGTGAATAAGTTTTCGGCAATTATTTAACTTTCTTTTGATATATTTACATTTATCGATTTACAGTTAAATCGCTGATATTTTAACATTAAAATGTAGGAAAGCAAAAAATAATATTTAGTTTTGCTTTTAGTTGAATTTTTTAATGATTTTTTAATGTTAGACTTGTTTCAATTCATTAAAAAGTAAAAATAAAATAGTATGTCTGGATTATTGGCCGTTATTGGTAAAGGAAAAGATCCGCAGCTTGTAAAAGAGCTTTCGGAAAGAATGTCACATCGAGGTCCCGATGAAAGTGATTTGCATATTATGGAAAATGGCAGTGTTTTATGCCATGAGAGTTTGTCTATTATCGATTTACAATCGGGCAAACAACCTATTCAAGGAACAAATAAAGCTTGGATGGTGCACGATGGAGAAATCTATAATTATCAAGAATTAAAAAATACAATTTTAAAAGAACACACATTCAGAACCAATTCTGATTCAGAAGTAATTGTACATCTGTATGAAGAATTTGGATATGATTTTTGTAATAAACTCGATGGTGATTTTGCTTTCGTAATTATCGATGGCGACAATTACATTGCCGGAAGAGATCCGATAGGAGTTAAACCTTTGTATTATGGTTTAGATGAAAGAGGAAGAATTTATTTTTCTTCAGAAATGAAATCTATAGCAGATCAATGCAAATCGTTTTCTACTTTTCCACCAGGTCATTACTACACAGGAAAAAGCGGTTTTGTAAAATATTATCATCCCGAATACGAAGATCATTTAAAAGCAGATCAGCCATTAGATTTTGAATTAATCCGCCAAAGTTTGATCGAAGCAACACGTAAACGCTTAATGAGTGAAGTTCCTGTAGGAGTAGTATTGTCAGGAGGTTTGGATACCTCATTAATTACATCTGTAGCTTCTAGAATTTTAAAAGAAAGTGGTAAAAAACTGCCTTCTTTTTCAATAGGTTTAGATGCCGATGCGCCTGATAATATTTTCGCGAGAAAAGCAGCCGAATTTTTAGGCACAGATCATCATGAAATACATTTTACTGTAAAAGAAGGAGTAGAAGCCTTAGAAAAAGTTATTTCTGCTATAGAAACCTACGATATCATTTCTGTTCGTTCAGGAGTACCAATGTACTTATTGTCTAAAGCAATCAGCGAAAAAGGAGTAAAAGTAATTCTGTCAGGAGAAGGCGCCGATGAGATTTTTGGAGGACATTTGTATTTTAGAAATGCGCCTTCAGCAGAAGAATTTCAAGATGAAACAATCGAAAGAGTCCAAAAACTGTTTACGGCAGATTTACTTCGTGTAGACAAAACGACAATGGCTCACGGAATCGAAGCTAGAACTCCGTTTTTGGATAAAGATTTTCTAGACGTTACCATTCGAATTAAAACTGAAGAAAAACAACCTAAAACATACGATGGAGTAGAAAAGTATATTTTAAGAAAAGCTTTTGATGTTCCTGAAAATCCATATTTACCTGCTGAGGTTTTGTGGAGACAAAAAGAACAATTTTCAGATGGAGTAGGATACAATTGGGTTGATGAATTAATTGAATACTGTTCTTCTCAGGTTACTGATGAACAGTTAGCAGGAGCTAGTGCAGAATTTCCATATAACACACCTACAACAAAAGAGGCGTATTTGTACCGTTCGATTTTTCATAAATATTATCCTCAAGTCAGCGCAGCACAAACGGTGCGTAAATGGATTCCGAAATGGCAGGAAAATCTTGACCCGAGCGGAAGAGCAAATGCGGCTCACTTAAATGGGAACTTTGAAACTGTAAAATCAGGAATCGCAGTCTAATAAAATACTTTCCAGTTTTAAATTGGAATCAAAACTAAATCCGAAACAATCATTTTTTAATGTAGTTTCGGATTTTCTTTTTTGTAATTATTTTATAGAATTCGCCATATTGTTGAGATAATTGTGAGTTTCTGTGAAAAACATTAAACTTATGTTTGTTTTAAGTATTAAAAGTTAGTTAATAAAAATTAAACGTGTTTAGGAAAAATACTATATTTGATTACCCATGAACAATTACTAAATAATTAAACAAAATCTATGAAAAAGCTTTTATTAAGTGGAGTTTTATGCTGCTCATTACTTTCATTGAGCTCAGTTTATGCCCAAAAAAAATCCGAAACACCAAAGTATATCACAAATGTTGAAGGTGTTAAAGAATATTCTTTAAATAATGGATTAAAAATTCTCTTGATTCCAGATGCTTCACAAAGTAATATGGTTGTCAATATTGTTTACAATGTAGGTTCTCGAAACGAAGGTTATGGAGAAAAAGGAATGGCTCATTTATTAGAACATATGCTTTTTAAAAGTACAAAAAATTTGGGTGATATTAAAAAGATGCTATCTGATAAAGGAGGAAATGCAAATGGGACCACTTGGTTAGATAGAACAAATTATTATGAAGTTTTTCCTTCAAACGATGAAAATTTAAAATGGAGTATCGAAATGGAAGCAGATAGGATGATTAATGCCACTATTCTGCAGACGGATCTTGATAAAGAATTTTCTGTGGTAAGAAATGAATTTGAAATAGGAGAAAATGACCCTGATAGAATTTTACAGGAAAGAATTGTTTCGGCAGCTTATCTTTGGCATAATTACGGACGAAGTACTATTGGAAGTAAAGAAGATATTGAAAGAGTAAAGGCGAATACACTTAGGACTTTTTACGAAAAATATTATCAGCCGGATAATGCTACTTTAATAATTGCGGGTAAGTTTGATGAGCAAAAAGCATTGCAGTATGCGGGGCAATATTTTGGAGCAATTCCAAAACCTAAAAGACTCTTAGATAAAACCTATACAATTGAGCCGGCTCAGGACGGAGAGAAATTCGTAGAACTTAAACGAGCAGGTGACAGTAAAAATATTGGAGCTCTCTATCATACCGTTTCTTATGCCGATAAAGATTATGCTGCTGTCGATGCATTAGGCGAAATTTTAACGGCAGATCCATCAGGATATTTGTATAAGTCAATGATAGAAACGCAAAAAGCTTCTAATATCTATTTCTGGCAGCCAACCACAAGAGATGCAAGTTATATTTATTTTGGAGTATCCGTTCCAAATGATAAAGATGTTAAAGCAGTTAATGAAACTTTTAGAGCCGAGCTAGATAAAATAGCAACCACCCAATATACCGATCAGGATGTAAGCCGTGCAAAAGCAAAACTTATAAAATCTATCGATGCCGAAAAAAATAATACCATTTCGTTTGCTATCAACTTAACAGAAATTATTGGCTCCGGTGATTACAGACTTGGTTTTTTATACAGAGACGCAGTTGAAAAATTAACTAAAGAAGATATTCAAAGAGTTGCTGAGAAATATTTCAGATCCAATAACAGAACTGTTGGTATATTCATTCCATCAAAAGATGAAGTGAGAGTAAAGCCTGCTGAATTTACTGATGAACAAATTGTAAGTTTAACTAAAGAATATAAAGGTAAAGCGGTTGAAAAAGAAGCAGCGCCATTTGAAGCATCAATAAAAAATCTAAAACAAAATCTTGTTGAAGGAAAACTAACAAACGGGGCGAAATACGGCTTAATTAAAAAAGAAATTAAAGGCGGTAAAGTTCAAGCAAGTTTTAAATTCCCAGTTAGTAATGAAAAAGAATTAGCTGGTAAAACAGATACAGGAGGTATTCTGGCTCAGTTATTAAAAACAGGAACTAAAACCAGAACCAAAGAACAAATTCAGGATCGATTGGATGAATTAAAATCAAGTATCAATTTTAATTTTTCAAGACAAACTTTGTCAATCAATATTAGTACTTACAAAGAAAGTTTTAAAGAAGTTATGGGTATTTTGGGAGATTTATTAACGAATTCAACTTTCCCTCAAAATGAATTGACTAAAACAATCAACGAGTACAATACGTATTTAGAATCAAGTCTTAATGATCCGCAAGCTGTAGCATTTACAGAAATTGTAAGACAGACAACAAAATATCCAAAAGACAGCTTTTTTTACACACAGACTATACCAGAACAGATAGATGCTTTTAAAAAGGTAAAACAATCTGAAATTGTTGATTTCTATCAAAATATTTTAGGTGGAAATAATGGAGTCGGAAGTGTTGTTGGAGATCTAGATCCTAAATCTACAGCAGAAATTTTAGAAAATACATTTGGTAAATGGAACTCTAAGTCCAAATATGAAATTGCATTTCCAACGTATTTTGAAACTACAAAATTAGACAAAGAAATTATTACTCCAGACAAAGAAAATGCAGTTGCTGTAGGAAGAATTAGTTTTAAAATGGACAGAAAAAATCCGGATTATCCAGCATTTGTTATGGCCAATGAAATGTTGGGAAGCGGAGGTTTCTTAAGCGCTAGAATTCCTATGAGATTAAGAGAAAAAGAAGGAATCAGTTATGGAGCAGGTTCCTTTACAGATGTGCCAATTAACAATGATACAGCTTCATGGAGTTATTATGCATTTTTAAATCCAACGAAAAAGAATGCTGTTGAAGCCGCAGCAAAAGAAGAAATTGCAAAAGCAATAAAAGACGGATTTACAGCAGAAGAATTAAAAACCAATTTAAAAAGCTGGCAGAATGAAAGAAAAACCAGATTAGGCATAGACAATACTTTAATGGATTTAGTCAATACGAATCTGCAATACGGAGTGCCTTTGGAAGATTATGATGCTTTAGAAGAAAAAGTAAAAGCTTTAAAAGTGGAAGAAGTAAACGCTGTCCTGAAAAAATACCTTTCATTAGATAAAATGAGTTCAATTTATGCAGGTGATTTCAATAAAAAATAAGAAAGTAAAAGTCCAATTTTAAATTCTAAATTCGAATCAAAATAAAGGTTTGAATGTTTTAAAAAAACCGAAATGCATTTTTAAAATGTTATTTCGGTTTTTTTATTGATCTCAGAATTTGAAATTTTCAATCCGAGTTTTTGAAATTTAGTTTTAGATTTTTTAAAAAATGGAATTTAAAATTAGATTTTGAAATTATTTTTTGGTTTTTCAGACAATTGTGTTAATAACTTAAGCGCTTTAAGTCGGAATTTTATGGGTATATACCCCGCGTTTTTATATATTTGCGTGTTAGACAATAATTATATTTTTTAGAACAGATTATATGAGCGAAGAAATCAAGAAGAACAATTATTCAGCAGATAGTATTCAGGCATTAGAAGGAATGGAGCACGTAAGAATGCGTCCATCGATGTATATTGGAGATGTAGGTGTTCGAGGGCTACACCATTTGGTTTACGAGGTTGTTGATAACTCTATTGATGAGGCAATGGGAGGACATTGTGATGCCATCAGCGTTACAATAAATAAAGACGGTTCTGTTACAGTTGAAGATAACGGACGTGGTATCCCAGTTGATTTACATAAAAAAGAAGGCGTTTCTGCACTTGAAGTTGTAATGACTAAAATTGGTGCCGGAGGTAAATTCGATAAAGATTCATATAAAGTATCGGGAGGTCTTCATGGGGTTGGGGTTTCGGTTGTAAATGCACTTTCTGTACACATGAAATCTACCGTTTTCAGAGAAGGAAAGATTTACGAGCAGGAATATGAAAGAGGAAAATCATTATACCCAGTTAAACAAATTGGAGAAACTGATAAAAGAGGTACACGCCAGACTTTCTTTCCAGATGACACGATTTTCCAGCAAACTATAGAATTCTCATATGATACTTTGTCAGCTCGTATGCGTGAGCTTTCATTTTTGAATAAAGGAATCACTATTACATTTACAGACCAGAGAGAAGTAGATGAAAAAGGCGAATTCAGAAGTGAAGTATTCCATTCTGATGAAGGTCTTAAAGAATATATCCGTTACTTAGACGGAAACCGTGAGCCAATTATTGGGCATGTTATCAGTATGGATCACGAAAAAGGAGAAATTCCGGTTGAAGTTGCCTTAATTTATAACACAAGTTATACCGAAAATATCTTCTCGTATGTAAACAATATTAATACACACGAAGGAGGAACACATTTGCAAGGTTTTAGAAGTGGTTTAACAAGAACCCTTAAAAAATATGCCGATGCTTCTGGGATGCTTGATAAATTAAAATTCGAAATTTCTGGAGATGATTTCCGTGAGGGATTAACAGCTATTATTTCTGTAAAAGTTGCTGAACCTCAATTCGAAGGACAAACAAAAACCAAACTAGGAAATAGAGAGGTAGTTTCTCCAGTTTCTCAAGCAGTTGGAGAAATGCTTGAAAACTATTTGGAAGAAAATCCAAATGATGCCAGAACAATTATCCAAAAAGTAATTTTAGCAGCTCAAGCACGTCACGCAGCGAAAAAAGCACGTGAAATGGTACAGCGTAAAACCGTTATGGGCGGTGGCGGATTACCTGGAAAATTATCAGATTGCTCTGAGCAGGATCCAGCAAGATGTGAGGTTTACCTTGTCGAGGGAGACTCGGCAGGTGGAACTGCAAAACAAGGACGTGATCGTAACTTCCAAGCCATTCTTCCATTACGTGGTAAGATTTTGAATGTTGAAAAAGCGATGCATCATAAAGTATTCGAAAACGAAGAAATACGTAACATCTTTACCGCTTTAGGAGTAACTGTAGGTACAGCAGAAGACAGTAAAGCGCTTAATATTGAAAAACTAAGATATCATAAGGTAATCATCATGTGTGATGCCGATGTCGATGGTAGTCACATCTCTACCTTAATATTAACATTCTTCTTCCGTTTCATGAAAGAACTTATCGAAGAAGGCCACGTTTATATCGCTGCACCTCCTTTGTACTTAGTTAAAAAAGGAAATAAAAAAGAATATGCATGGAACGATCTTCAGCGTGATCAGGCAAACGAAAGAATGGGAGGAAGCGCCAACATTCAGCGTTATAAAGGTCTTGGAGAGATGAACGCAGAGCAGTTATGGGAAACTACAATGGATCCAAACTTCAGAACGCTTCGTCAGGTAACAATCGAAAGTCTTGCAGAAGCAGATCGTGTTTTCTCTATGTTAATGGGTGACGAAGTACCGCCTCGTAGAGAGTTTATCGAGAAAAATGCAGTTTATGCAAATATTGACGCATAAAATAAAAAATTAATAATTTCAATTCGTTTAATTGTTTAAATTTACTAGACAATTAAACGAATTGTCTTTTTAAAGAATAGACAAATAATTAATAACCGATAAAGTAAAAAATATGAAAGTTACCATTGTAGGAGCAGGAAATGTTGGAGCTACATGTGCCGATGTTATTTCTTATAGAGGAATTGCAAGCGAAGTAGTATTGTTGGATATTAAAGAAGGTTTTGCCGAGGGGAAAGCATTGGATATTATGCAGTGTGCCACAAACACAGGCTTTAATACTAAAGTTTCCGGAGTTACCAACGATTATTCTAAAACTGCCGGAAGTGATGTGGTGGTTATTACATCAGGAATTCCAAGAAAACCAGGAATGACCAGAGAAGAATTAATAGGTATAAATGCAGGAATTGTAAAAACAGTTGCCGAAAATGTCCTAAAATATTCTCCTGATACTATAATTGTAGTAGTTTCCAACCCTATGGATACTATGACGTATTTAGCTTTAAAAGCAACTGGACTTCCAAAAAACAGAATTATAGGTATGGGAGGTGCATTAGACAGCTCTCGTTTTAGAACGTATCTTTCTCTTGCTTTAGATAAACCAGCAAATGATATTTCGGCAATGGTAATTGGAGGGCATGGCGATACAACGATGATTCCGTTAACTCGTCTGGCTTCTTATAACGGTATACCTGTAACCCAGTTTTTATCTGAAGAAGCGCTTCAAAAAGTCGCTGCCGATACCATGGTAGGAGGTGCAACCCTTACAGGTTTATTAGGAACATCAGCTTGGTATGCTCCTGGAGCATCTGTAGCGTACTTGGTAGACAGTATTTTAAACGATCAGAAGAAAATGATTGCCTGCTCTGTTTTTGTAGAAGGAGAGTACGGACAAAATGATATCTGTATTGGAGTACCTTGTATAATAGGTAAAAACGGAGTTGAAGAAATTGTTGATATTAAATTGAACGATCAGGAAAAGGCGTTATTTGCTAAAAGCGCAGATGCGGTTCGTAGCATGAATGACGCTCTAAAATCGATTTTAGTATAATAAAAACCGAAAAAAAAGAAAAAGGCTGCACTTTTGCAGTCTTTTTTTTGAGATTAATTAATAAATTAATTGGTTAATATTTTCGTTAATTATATATTTGCTCGGTTTAAAAAAAAATTGGTAATTCGTGATCTCGTTTTTTTGTTTTAAAAAATCATGTCAGGGCTTATTTTATCAGGAACTTAAAACAAAAACAAATAATAAAACTTAATTAATTTTTAGTAATAATGCAGAATAAAGGACTTATTAAATTTTTCGCAATTCTATTTGCATTGGTAAGTATTTACCAACTTTCGTTCACTTTTGTGGCAAATGGCGTCAAAAGTGAAGCTAAAGCTTTTGCAGGAGACAATCCTGATAAAGAGCTAAAATATTTAGATTCTATTGGTAAAGAAAAAGTATTAAACCTTGGTTTTACAGACTTCACTTATGATGAAGTTAAAAACAAACAACTTAATAAAGGTCTTGACTTAGAAGGAGGAATCAACGTAATTCTTCAAATTTCTATTAAAGATGTATTAAAAGGTTTAGCTAACAATTCTAAAAATCCAGTATTTAATAAATCGTTAGCAGATGCAAGTGCAAACTTAGAAGGAAATAAGACCTATTTAAATAAATTTTTCGAAGCTTTTGATGCAAACTCAAAAGGAAATGTGAAATTGGCATCACCAGATATTTTTGCAAACAGAAGTTTACAAGGAGATGGTGGTATCGATTTTCAAATGACTGATGCTCAAGCTCAAAAAGTTATCAAAAGAAAAGTTGACGAGTCTGTTGAAAGTGCTTTTAAAGTATTAAGAGAGCGTATCGACAAATTTGGTGTTACTCAGCCAAACATTCAGAAATTAGGAGAAACAGGAAGAATCTTAGTAGAGCTTCCAGGTGCTAAGGATGTAGATAGAATTAAAAAATTATTGGGAGGTAAAGCTCAATTAGAGTTTTGGGAAACTTTCAAAATTGAAGAAATTGGTAATTTCTTAGTGTCAGCTAACGAAGCTTTAAAGAAAACAGAAGTTAAAAAGACTGAAACTAAAACTGTTGCTAAAGATTCATTAAACGCATTATTAACAGATACTAAAGATTCTGTTGATACTAAAAAAGGAAACAATCCATTATTTGATAAAATGATCGTTCAAGGTGGCGGACCAGTTTTAGGTTATTTCGCTCCTAAAGATACAGCTGCTGTTAACGATTACTTTAAAAGACCAGAAATTAGAGTTTTATTAGGTGCTGACCAACACTATGCAAAATTTGTATGGAGTAAACCAACAACTATTAAAGATCCTAAATCAAAAGATCCCAAAAGCGCGAAAGATATCGAGGCTGTTGAATTATATGCTTTAAAAGGAAACAGAGATAACAGTCCTGCAATGAGCGGTGGTGTTGTTACTGATGCAAAAGATACTTTTGACCAAATGGGTAAACCTGCAGTTTCTATGCAGATGAACAGCCAAGGTGCTAAAATTTGGGAAGAATTAACAGGAAGAGCATTTGCTCAAAAAAGTTATATTGCTATTGTTTTAGATGATATCGTATATTCTGCTCCAGGTGTAACAAGCGGTCCTATTGCTGGAGGAAGATCTGAAATCACAGGTTCTTTTGATGTTGCTGAAACTAAAGATTTAGCTAACGTATTGAACGCAGGTAAATTACCAGCTTCTGCAGATATTATTCAGTCAACTGTTGTGGGTCCATCTTTAGGACAGGCAGCTATTGATGCAGGTACAATTTCTTCTGTATTAGGTTTCTTATTAGTTTGCGTTTGGATGGTATTCTATTATGGTAAAGCGGGTTGGTATGCAAACCTTGCTTTATTATTAAACTTACTATTCTTATTCGGAATTATGGCAAGTTTTGGTTTCGTATTAACATTACCTGGTATTGCTGGTATCGTTTTAACATTAGGTACTGCGGTAGATGCGAACATTATTATATACGAAAGAGCGAAAGAGGAATTACGTGAAGGTAAATCATTGTCTGAAGCAGTTCAAGCTTCTTACGGATGGCACGGTGCAATGCGTTCTATCATCGATGCAAACGTTACTCACGTTTTAACTGGAGCAATCTTATTCATCTTCGGAACAGGACCTATTAAAGGTTTCGCATTAACATTATTAATTGGTATCGTAACTTCATTGTTTACATCAATCTTTATTGCGAGAATCTTTATTGATAGAAATATTGCAGGAAAAGCAGATTTGACTTTCTCTACAAACATTACTAAAAACTGGTTTACAAACTTCCACTTTGATTTCATTAAAATCAAAAAATTCACTTATATCTTCTCTTCTATTGTAACAGTAGTAAGTTTAGTTTCTATCTTCTTCGTTAATGGTTTAGATGAAGGTGTTGATTTTGTTGGAGGAAGAACTTTCCAAGTTAAATTCGAAAAACCAGTTGATGCTACTGCAGTTTCAGATGAGTTATCTACTGCTTTCGGTACTCCGGTTGAAGCTAAAATTTTGGGTGATGACGATCAATTGAAAATCACAACTAAATATAAAATTAAAGAAGACGGTGTAGCTATCGATGAAGAAGTAAACCAAAAATTATATGCTGGATTACAGAAATATTTTCCAAATACTACTTACGATAAATTCATCAACTCTTTTGATGGTAAAAAAGTTGGAGTTTTACAGGCTTCTAAAGTTGGAGCTTCTATTTCTGAAGATATCAAAACTAACTCTTACTGGGCAGTTCTTGGTGCAATGGCAGTTATTTTCTTATACTTAATGGTATCTTTCCGTAAATGGCAGTATTCATTAGGTGCGATTGCAGCGGTTGCTCACGACGTTATCTTCGTATTAGGTATTTACTCATTATGTTACAAATTCATGCCTTTCCACATGGAAATGGATCAGCACTTTATCGCTGCGATTCTTACGGTAATTGGTTACTCTATGAACGATACGGTAATTGTATTTGACAGGGTAAGAGAGTTTATCATCGGAAACCGTAAAGGTAGCTTTGAAGATATCGTAAACGCGTCTATTAATACTACATTATCTAGAACCTTGAATACTTCATTAATGATGATTATCGTATTATTAACGATGTTTATCTTTGGTGGTGAGTCAATTAGAGGATTTATCTTCGCTATGTTAATTGGTATTATTGTAGGTACTTACTCTTCATTATTTATTGCAACTCCAGTATTGGTTGATACAATCTCTGCTGATGAGAAACATACAATCGAAGACAAACACAATAAAGCATAATTAACTGCTTACATTATAGTAAAAGATCCGATGAAAATCGGATCTTTTTTTTTGCCTATATTTAAATACTGAAAAACAAATATGGTTAGAAAATTACTTTTGGTTTTCCTGTTGCTGTGTTGCGTTAAAAATATAGCTCAGGATCGAAAACCCCGTTTTGCGTTGGGTTTTAATTATGGTTTTGGAAGTGAATTCAGTAATACAGATTATACTTTTACGAATCATTTTTATAAAGTGCAATTGTATTATACAATAAAGGAAACCAGAAATTTTAAATATGAAATTCTTGTACAGCCCGAGATTAATTTCGGAAAACATCAATTGCTGAACTTTTACTTTGTAAAGCCGGAAACGCCCAATTTTGAAGAAAAAAGAGCCGAATATACTAAATTGAAAGATGTTCGCGAATATGTTTTGAATCTAGGATTTTTAATTCGAAAACCGATATCGAAAACTTGCTCTTTTTATGTTTTGGGAAGCGTGGGTCCAATGATCACCGATACAGAAACAGAAAGAATGTCCGAAGGATTTGCTTTTGCAGATGTATTTGCGATTGGTTTTTCTTTTAAAGTAAATAAAATAGCTTTTGATATCCGTTCTGAAGTACGACACGTTTCAAACGCAGGCTTAGGAAGTAAAAATGCAGGATATAATACCAAAAATATTGAATTTGGTGTTTCGTGTCCTTTCTAATAAAAAAGTCCAGTATTTCGAAAAATACCGGACTTTTTATATTTGATAATTTTAATTATGATTCCGCTAAAGGATTTCTCTGT
Organism: Flavobacterium endoglycinae; assembly: GCF_017352115.1. NCBI lineage: Bacteria > Pseudomonadati > Bacteroidota > Flavobacteriia > Flavobacteriales > Flavobacteriaceae > Flavobacterium > Flavobacterium endoglycinae. The sequence continues at coordinate 901,840 of NZ_CP071448.1, read as the reverse complement.
GCTCTAATGATAAAGAAAAGACCAATAATTATAAATGGAATACTCAGCCATTGTCCAGTAGAGAAATAGCCTAATGAACTTTCTATTCCGCCTTGGCTTTCTTTTACAAATTCGACTATAAAACGAACTACAAATAAAAGCACTAAAAACAGTCCGAACAAAAATCCTGTTTTAAGTCTTGCATTGGTTTTCCAATATAAAAAGAACAAAATGGCAAACACAAAAATATAGCAGAATGCTTCATATAATTGCGTTGGATGTTTTGCTGGAACTTGTGCTAGTAAATCAGCAAATTTAGGATCAGTTGCGATTGCGTTGTACGCATCTTTAGGATTAGCGATTTGCGTTGCGTTTACAGCCTCACTTTTACTAAATTGATCGTGCAGAAAACGAATTCCAAAAGCTGAAGTAGTATCATTTCCAATAATTTCTGAGTTCATAAAATTACCTATACGAACAAATATAGCACCGCTTGCAACTGGAATTACAACTCGGTCTAAAATCCATAACATAGAACGTTTTAGGATTTTTTTGCTGTAAAAATACATAGCCAGTATAATAGCAACCGCTGCACCATGACTTGCTAACCCTTGGAAGCCTGTGAATTGGAATTCAGGTTCAAATCTGAATGGAAGAAAAATTTCCATTAAATGATTTCTGAAATACTCCCAGTCATAAAAGAATACGTGCCCTAAACGAGCTCCAATTAACGTTGCTAAAACAGTCCAGACAAATAAAGAATCTAATTTTTCAAGAGATTCATGTTCACGTTCGAAAATCTTCTTCATCAAGAACCAGCCTAAACCAAAGGCAACTACGAACATTAAACTGTAGTAACGAATCATGAAAAATCCTAAATCGATTCCTTCAGATGGATTCCAAACAATATTTAAGGGTTGTGTCATATAAGTTTTTATGTTTTTTGGTGTATAAAAATAGCTATTTAAATTCGAGATAACTTTATAATAAGTTAATGTTTATGTGAACATTTTTTTTCAGGAACAGGATCGTATCCGGTTCTTCCCCAAGGGTGACAGCTTAAGATTCTTTTTATTCCCAGATATCCGCCATAAAACAATCCATGAATCTGCAAAGCCTGAATCATGTAAGTAGAACACGTAGGTTCAAACCGGCATGAAGCAGGAGTAAAGGGCGAAATTGCACTTTGATAAAAACGTACTAATAAAACAAATGGTGTTATCAGTTTCATGATTTATTAGATTTGTTGTAACTGTTTTTATATGGAGAAACTAGTTCCTTCTTTACCATCTTTCAGTTGAATTCCTAAAGCAATAAGCTGGTCACGAATTTGATCAGATAATGCGAAGTTTTTATCAGCTCTTGCCTGATTTCTCATAGCAATAAGCATATTTATAACTCCTTCTAATTTATCATTGTTTCCATCTGCAGCTTTTTCATCGCTTAGGCCTAAAACATCAAATACAAAGGCATTAATTGCCGTTGAGAATGTTTTTAAATCTTCGGCAGAAATTGTTTCTTTTCCTTCTTTTAATAAATTGATATAACGAACCCCTTCAAATAATTGTGCAATTAAAATAGGCGTGTTAAAATCGTCATTCATGGCATCATAACAAGATTGTTTCCATGCATTAAAATCAACAGAACTTGAATTTCCTGCTGTAATGGTTGGAAGAGCATCAATAGCTTCCATTAATCTTTTGTAACCTTTTTCTGCAGCCGTAATAGCATCATCAGAAAAATCTAATATACTTCTGTAATGTGCCTGTAACATGAAAAATCTTGTTACAGAAGCAGAAAATGGTTTGCTTAAAACAGTATTGTCTCCGCTTAAAATTTCTCCCGGTAAGATATTGTTTCCGGTTGATTTTGCCATTTTCTTACCATTTAAAGTAAGCATATTCGCATGCATCCAATAATTTACTGGAGATTGTCCTGTGCAAGCTTCATTTTGTGCAATTTCACATTCGTGGTGCGGGAATTTTAAATCCATTCCGCCTCCGTGAATATCAAAATGATTTCCTAAGTATTTTGTACTCATGGCAGTACATTCTAAGTGCCATCCAGGGAAACCATCGCTCCAAGGAGAAGGCCATCTCATGATATGTTCTGGTTCTGCTCTTTTCCAAAGTGCAAAATCTTGAGGATTTCTTTTATCAGACTGTCCGTCTAAATCACGTGTATTAGCCAGCATATCTTCGATATTTCGACCGCTTAATATTCCGTAATTATTAGTTTCGTTATATTTTACAACATCAAAATAAACCGATCCATTGGCAACGTATCCAATTCCTTTGTCGATAATTTTTTTGATGATTTCGATTTGTTCAATAATATGTCCAGTTGCTGTTGGCTCAATACTTGGCGGTAAAAAGTTGAAAGCTTTTAAAATATCATGAAAATCTACAGTGTATCGCTGTACAACTTCCATTGGTTCTAATTGCTCCAAACGCGCTTTTTTGGCAATTTTATCTTCACCTTCATCAACATCATCTACAATGTGTCCAACATCGGTAATATTTCGAACATATCGAACTTTATAATCCAAATGAAGAAAATACCTGAAGATTACGTCAAAAGACATAAAGGTTCTCACATTTCCTAAGTGAACATTACTATATACGGTAGGTCCACAAACATACATTCCAACATTTCCTTCATGGATTGGTTTGAAATCTTCTTTTTCGCCAGAAAGCGAATTGTATATTTTTAAGGGCTGACTTGTATATAAAGGCATATTTGCTAATTGTTTATTGTTTGTAGTTTGTTGTTTATTGTTTTGGTTGAAGATTTATTTAAATTTTAGTCCCTTGATTTCACATTTATTTAAATAGTTCATCATTGCTCCAATTTTGTTTTTTACCAATTCAACCTTTTCGTTTAGTTTTAAATGTTGTTCTTCATTGATTAATTTTTTATCAAAAGCTCTGTAAGATTGTGATTTTACTTCTCCAGCTGAACCTTTTGCAATGCTGAGAAAGTTAATAAATTCTCTATTACCGTTGCGTTCAAAACCTTCTGCAATATTGTCCATAATTGAGCCTGAACTTCTGTCAATTTGGTCTCTTAAAGAATAATTTGTTTTTAGATTGGTGCTTTGAATTAAGTTTTCAATCTGCTGGCAGATTTCTCGAGCTAATCTCCAAATTTCCAAATCTTCAAATTTTTCTATTTTCGCCATTAGAACAACAAACTATTAACTAAAAACAATAAACTTTTAGAACTGTGTATCTAACTTAATATAATCAAGAAATTCTCTTTTAGTTTGAGGTTCTTTGAATTTTCCTCCGAATTCAGAAGTTACAGTGCTGCTTTCTATGTCTTTGATTCCTCTTGAGTTTACACAAAGGTGTTTAGCATCGATAACACAGGCAACATCTTCTGTTCCTAAAGCTTTTTGAAGTTCCTGAACAATTTGCATAGTCAAACGCTCTTGTACCTGAGGTCTTTTTGCGTAATACTCTACAATTCGGTTCATTTTTGATAATCCGATTACTCTTCCGCTTGAAATATAAGCAACATGAGCACGTCCTATGATAGGTAATAAGTGGTGTTCGCAAGTAGAATAAACGGTAATATTTTTTTCTACCAGCATTTCGCCGTATTTGTAGTTATTATCAAAAGTAGAAGCCTTTGGCTGTTTTGCAGGATTTAAACCGCCAAAAATTTCTTTAACAAACATTTTTGCAACTCGGTTTGGAGTTCCTTTTATGCTGTCGTCTGTTAAATCCATTCCTAAAGTCTGAAGAATGTTTTCAACATCTTTTTTTATTTTTTCTATTTTCTCTTCGTCGCTTAACTCAAAAGCATCCTCTCTAAGAGGGTTTTTTGCATTGCTGCTGAAATGACTGTCACCTATTTCGTCTAAAAAATCGTCGTTATTTATCATTAAAAACTACTATTATAATGTGGTATATCTTTTTAAGGCGGTAAAGATAATTAATAAATGGGAAACCTTTTCTATCGTTTTTATTATTTAATTGATCCTTTTTGGATATAATTTAAATTTAATCCAATAACAGACTTTTATAAAAAGCAAAAGACAATAACTAAGCTAGTTATTGTCTTTTAAAGGTTAAGTTTAAGTTTGTTGTTATCTATTTTTGTATGCCGAAAGTCCCTCTTTTAGAACATTTACAGCACTCACTAGATCTTTTTTGTTCAAAACATATGCAATTCGAACCTGATTAAGTCCCATTCCTGGTGTAGAATAGAATCCTTTGGCAGGAGCAATCATTACAGTTTCTCCGTTTAAATTGTAACTTTCCAGAAGCCATTGTGCAAAATCATCAGCATTATCAATTGGCAGCTGGGCGATGCAGTAAAATGCCCCTTTTGGCTTGGTAACTACAACGCCTTCAATTTTATTTAATTCAGCGATTAAAGTGTTGCGTCGTTCCTTGTATTCTGCAATAACTTCATCAAAATAACTTTGCGGAGTGTCGATCGCAGCTTCGCAGGCAATCTGCTCAATAGTTGGCGGACTCAAACGCGCTTGTGCAAATTTCATTACCGTTGCTAAAATCTCTTTGTTTTTAGTAATCAAACAGCCAATTCTTGCACCGCACATACTGTAACGTTTTGAAACAGAATCAACCATGATTACATTTTGTTGCACATCTTCAAGATTCATTACAGAAAAATGCACATCATATCCATCATATAAAAACTCACGATATACTTCGTCAGCAATCAGATATAAATCATATTTTTTAATTAAACCGGCTAACTGTTTAATTTCGGCTTCAGAATATAAATATCCAGTTGGATTACCAGGATTGCAAATTAAAATTGCTTTGGTTCTTGGTGTAATCAGTTTTTCAACTTCTTCAATACTTGGCAATGCAAATGCAGTTTCAATTGTAGAAACTAGAGGCACTACAGTCGCACTTGTAGAAGAAGCAAACGCATGGTAATTAGCATAAAAAGGTTCAGGAATAATAATTTCATCTCCCGGATCCGTGATTGTGGCCAGTGCAAACAATAAGGCTTCAGAACCACCAGTTGTAACAATGATGTCTTCTGAGTTAACGTTTACGTTTTGGCGCTGGTAAAATTGAGCTAATTTTTTTCTGTAACTTTCATATCCGGCTGACGGACTGTATTCGATAATACTTAAATCAATATTTTTTACCGCCTCGATGGCCACTTCGGGTGTCTTGATATCCGGTTGACCAATGTTTAAATGATACACTTTGTGTCCTTTCTGCTTTGCTAAATCAGCATAGGGAGCAAGCTTGCGTATCGGAGATTCGGGCATGTTTCTGCCTTTGTTAGAAATTGTTGGCATCTTATTTTTTATTGAAGTGCAAATTTGCATTTTTTTTTCGAATTTAACGTAAACAATGCACGGTCTTATAAAAATGTAACAATAATAAATATATTTGCTAATTTTATAATAAAATATTGTCAATGAAAAAATATATCGTCCTGTTTTTTGGGTTATTGCTGCCTTTTTTTATAAAAGCTCAAGATAATTTTATTATACAAAACAACAATAAAAAGGCGATTATCCCTTTTAAATTGATCAATAACCTCATTTTTATTCCGATTAAAGTAAACGGAGTCGAACTCAATTTTCTATTAGATTCTGGTGTTGAAGAGACTATTTTGTTCAGTATGGATGAAATGCAGGAAGTGAAGTTTAATAATGTTGAAAAAATCAAACTTAGAGGACTTGGTTCTGAAAATGAAATTGAAGGATTAAAATCGACCAAAAATACTCTTGAAACGCACGGGCTAAAATCAGATAACCATATGCTGTATGTGATTTTAGATCAAAGTTTTAATTTATCATCGCATATTGGAATTCCCGTAAACGGAATTATTGGTTATAAATTCTTTAAGAACAATCTGGTTGAAGTAAATTACGAGAAAAAGAAAATCACGGTACATGTGAATAATGACGCTTTTAAAAAGAAACTTGAAAAAAAGTTTAAAGCCATTCCTATCACCATCGAAAAGTCTAAACCGTATATTTATACTACTGCAATTGTCGATAGTGTTGGAATACCTGCCAAGCTACTGATTGATATAGGAAATAGTGATGCCTTTTGGATTTTTGAAAACAACAAAATAAAACTTCCTAAAAAGAATTTTCCTGATTTTTTAGGTAAAGGTTTTAGTGGCGATATCGAAGGACATCGTGCTCGCATTAAGACATTTACTATCGATGAATTTGATTTTAAAAGACCGATCGTAGCTTTTCCCGATTCAAGTTCTATTCGTAATGTTAAGATGGTTCCAGACCGTATTGGTTCTGTAGGAGGAGAAGTTTTAAAACGCTTTACAGTAGTATTAGATTATGCTGACCAAAAAATTTTTCTAAAAAAGAACAGCAAGTTTAAAGAACCTTTTACGTATAACAAAAGTGGAATTACAATTCAGCATAATGGTTTACAATGGGTACAGGAAACAGTGCATCTTGAAACCGTAAAAGTCGCTGTATCTTTAAGTGAAGGTGAAGCTGCACAAAATGATGGTGGGAACTTTAGATACAAATTCTCCCTAAAACCCATTTATGAAATTGTCAATATTCGTAAAAATTCTGCTGCGGAAAAATGTGGACTACAGAAAGGGGATATTATAGTCAGTATTAATAAAGAACGTCCTTATAAATATACTCTGCAGCAAATTAATCAGCTTTTAAAATCAGAAGATGATGTCTGGATTACTTTAGAAGTTGAAAGAAACAGCCTTATTTTAAAATTCCACTTTAAGCTTGAAGATGAATTGTAAATCATTTTATTTTCTGAAGGATTGTTTGGTTGATTTGTTGATTTAAAAAATGTTTTAAGAATTAATAAGAAAAGTAAGTTTTTTTGTCATTTGCTATTATTTCACTATGTTTAACTTAAAATAATAGCGTATGACCAAAAAATACATCAATTTCTTACAATTTGTATTGTTTTTTGTTTTTTTGTCTTTTTTTTCAGAAAAAATGAATGCACAATGTGCAGGCAATGATGGCAATCAGATAATTTGTAACATTTCCGATCCAGTTAACCAATCAGTATCTTTATTTGCCTTGCTGGGAGGAAGTCCTGTGCCCGGCGGAACATGGACAGATGATAATGGTTCGAGAGGATTAAACACTTCAACAGGAATTTTAAATGCCCAGCTTATTCGAAGCGGGGGAAGTTATCAATATACCTATACTGCACCGTCTACAGCAGGCTGTACAGATAATAAAGCTACTGTAACTATTACAATTGGTCCGTTTTCAGGAGATCCTGCACCGTATGCCACAAAATGCAGCGATGAACAAACGTTTAATCTGTTTTCGGCATTTAATAGTACAGTCATGAGTCCGCATAATAATGGAGTTTGGACAAACAGCGCTGGACAGGCAGTATCGTCAACCATTTCAATTACTGAAATGCAGGGAACGTATCAGTTTACTTATACTGTGCCGCCCGTTTTAGCTTGTTCACCTTCGCCAGTATCATCAACAGTAGTTTTAACCGTTTTTAGAGCACCAGAACCTGGTACTCCGGGAGAATTGGCTTTATGCGGTACTACTGATCTCGATGGATATACCTCCTTTGATGTTAGTACACTACTCACCGGACAAGATCCTGGTGGAAGATGGAGCGGACATGGCATAACAGGACCAACAAATCCAGTTGTTGATTTAAAACAAGTATATGCCACTTATGGACCCGGTGTGTACAACTATTTTTATACTGTTTTATCTAACGATGCAACTTGTCCAGACAAATCTGCCAATATTGTAATTACACTCGAAGAAAGATTGGATTTTACAGGTGCCACATTAGTTATTGCCGAAGATATTTGTGAAGATGAAATTGCAACAGCAGGTTATTCTGGAGTAATTACAGAAGGAACAACTTCAATTCCGAATGGGCAGTATAGAATTGTTTTTAATGTATCGGGACCAAACGGAGGAACAGATTCTACAACTTCTAGTTTTGTAAACGGAAGATTAATTTTTCCAATTAACTCGCAGTTTTTTAGACAAGCAGGAACTTTTACGGTAACCATAACCGATATTTTTTCAACCGATGGAAAAGGAGCTTGTAATAATATTATCAATAATTTATCAGACGATTTACATATTTACAAACTGCCAAATTTAGACAATGCGATACTGACTCCAGATCCAGCCTGTCAGAATAAAAGTTCTGTAGTACAGCTTACAAATGCCGCTAGCCTTGACGATGGGAATTATGACATTGTTTATAATTTAACCGGAGACAATTTTGCTTTAAATCAAACTGCCAACATGACGGTTACTGGCGGAGTAGGAACATTTACTATTCCAGGTAATTTAAATGCAAATAGCGGAGCATCTGTCATCACTATAACCAAAATCACCAATACTGTAACCACTTGTACCAATAATGCTAATGCAAGAGGTAACATGATAATTAATGCATTGCCAAATGCTTCTGCAGGTGTTATTGTAAATGATGTTTGTCTCAACGATCCTGTCAATGTACGAGTTTGGGGACTGGGAAGTTTAACCGATATCACGCTTTCATACGTATTACTAGGCAGTAATCCTGCACCTGAACAAACTTTGACATTAACTGCATCAGGTGGAAATGCGGATTTTGTAATTCCTTCTGCTTTGCTTTTAAATTCAGGATCAACAGTAGTTTCATTAACAAACCTGAAAAATAATATTACAGGCTGCGATGTTAATTTAACCAATGTTCTAGACAGTTTTATAATAAATCCAATTCCGGCGGCACCAGTTCTAAATCCGCAGACATTTTGTAAAGTCGATGGCGCAACAATTGCTGATTTAATTCCAAATGGAAATCAATTTAAATGGTATGATTCCGCCACTTCAACTACACCTCTTGCAGACACAGTTATTTTACAGTCGGGTAATTATTATGTGAAAGAAACCTCTCCAGCAGGTTGTACTTCTGATGCTGCAACAGTATTAATAACCATAAATGATACTCCTGCTCCGGTGCTCAATACAGACGGACAAAATTTCTGCGGATTAAACAATCCAACAATAGCAGATTTATCCAATAATACCAATGTACCTTCAACTGTAGTTTGGTATGATTCTCCAAACAACGGAAATTTATTAACGGCTTCAACTCCTTTAACCGAACAAGGAAAATATTACGGATTCGATTTATCAAATACAACAGGCTGTTTTTCGTACGATCATATCGAAGTTACCGTGACGCTTACAGATTGTGATAATGTACCAAATGACTTTTTTATACCAGATGGATTTTCTCCTAATGGAGACGGCGTAAACGATTCATTTGCAATCAAAGATATTGAGTTTTTATATCCTGATTACACGCTTGAGATTTTCAATAGATACGGCAACGGAATGTATAAAGGCGACAAAAATAAACCAGCTTGGGATGGAATAAATTATGAAAAGAGCGGAATTGGAAGCGGGGTAGCTCCAAACGGAGTGTATTTCTATATTCTCTATTTCAATAAAGACAATAAACCGCCAAAACAAGGGCGTCTTTATTTAAATCGATAATTCCGTTTTATGTTATTTAACAGCAGTCAAATGAAAAAAATACTACTTTTTATAAGTTTCCTCTATATAACAGCAGTTTCCGCGCAGCAGGATCCTGAATACACACACTATATGTATAATATGAGTGTCGTGAATCCTGCTTATGCAACAGGAGTTCCAGCCATGATGAATTTTGGAGGATTATACAGAACACAATGGGTTGGAGCAGTGGGAGCGCCAAAAACATTTACTTTTTTTGCGCATAGTGCTGTCAGCGATAAAGTCGAAGCCGGCTTCTCATTTATATCAGATGATATTGGTGACGGCGCAAAAAAAGAAAATAACTTCTATGCCGATTTCGCGTATGTTTTAAATTTAGGAGGAAGAAATAAACTTTCCCTTGGGCTTAAAGCAGGTTTTTCTTCTATGCAGACCAATTTTAACGGATTCCGTTTTACCGATCCCGAAACAGATTTCGCTTTCGCAGAAAATATAAATGTAACCAAACCGAATATTGGAGTAGGAGCATATTATTTTAGAGATAATTTATATGTGGGAATTTCGGCACCTAATTTATTGAAGTCAAAATACATTCAAGAAAAATCAGGTCTGAATGCTTTTGGATCTGAAGAAATTCATGCTTTTTTAACCGCAGGATATGTTTTTCAGGTTACTGATATGTGGAAAATAAAACCAGCCTTTATGTCAAAATTTGTAAAAGGTTCTCCTATTTCTGTAGACCTTACGGCAAATGTTTTGTACAACGAAAAATTCGAATTAGGAGCAGCCTATAGAATTGGAGATTCTGTAAGCGGTTTGTTTAATGTTAATGTTACGCCTACGCTTAGAGTGGGTTATGCATACGATCATACACTGACAAACTTAGGTCAGTTTAATTCAGGAACGCACGAAATCATGCTGCTTTTCGATTTGGACTTATTAGGAAAAGGATTTGATAAATCACCTAGATTCTTTTAAAATGAAAAATATGAAAAAACTACTCGTTATTATATTCGTATTTTCAATACAGTTTATAAGTGCACAAGATCAAGAATCAGCAAGAGCCAAACGCTTTTTCGACAAAACGTATTATAGCGAATCTATCATTTTATATCAAAAACTAGCTGACGAAAAACCATCGCAGGAAATTATAGCCAATCTAGCCGATTCATATTTTTATACAAATGACCTTGTAAAAGCGCAGCGTTATTACCGTCTTCTCATTAAAAATTATAGTAATAACTTAGATAGAGAATATTATTTTAGATACGCACAAACATTAAAAGCAACTGGAAGTTATGATGATGCAAATGCTGTTTTAAAAGAATATTACAGCAAATCAACAGATTCTGCAGACATTAAGAATTTTGAAAAAGACCTAAAAACACTTGAAAATGTTACTGCAATAGGAAAACGTTTTGATATTAAAAATCTGGCGATAAATACACCAAACTCTGAATTTGGGGCTGTGGAATACAAAGAAAATTTGGTTTTTACAGGAGTAGACTTAAAGCCGGGATTGTTTGATAAAAAGTTTAAATGGGACAATGCTGCTTATTTAAATTTGGTAACCATTCCGCTCAATAAAATTAATGCTGAAAAACCAATCGTACGTTATTTTGCCCAAGAATTAAAAACTGGAATGCACGAATCAAACGCTATTTTTACCAAGGATGGCAAGACAATGTATTTTACGAGAAACAATTCTAAAAACGGAAAGAAAAAGAAAAACGATAAAAAAATCTCAAACCTTCAGATTTTTAAAGCTGAATTAGTAAATGGAAAATGGAGAAACATTACTTCGCTTCCCTTCAACAGTCCTAATTATTCTGTAGAACATCCAGCTTTAAGTCCTGATGAAAAAGTATTATACTTTGCTTCGGATATGCCGGGTTCTGTAGGGTCTTTTGATATTTATTCCGTAAATGTAAATAAAGGCGCTTTTGATACGCCAAAGAATTTAGGGCCAGAAATTAATACTGCAAAAAGAGAACAGTTTCCTTTTGCTTCTGCAGATAATAAACTGTATTTTTCTTCTGACGGACACTTAGGTTATGGTTCGCTGGATGTTTTTGTTTCAGAAATTAATGGAAATGTATATTCAAAACCAGTGAATATCGGACTTCCTTTAAATTCAAACCTCGATGATTTTGCTTTCAATATTGATTCAGATACCAAAGAAGGATTTTTTGCATCCAATAGAGAAGGAGGAAAAGGAAGCGACGACATCTATCAATTTAAAGAAATAAAAGACTTAATTGTAGAAGACTGTAAACAGTTTATTGCCGGAATTATAACGGATGTTGATACTAAATTGGCTTTAGAAAATGCAACCGTAATTCTTCAAGATTCAGAAAATAAAACATTAAATACCATCACGACTTTGGCTGACGGAAAATTTAGTTTTACAGTTCCGTGTGAAGCATCATATAAAATTTCGGCATTTAAAGAAAAATATACAAATGAATCCAGAACATTGACTTTAGATAAAACTAGAGACAAAATAAATGATGGTTCACTAGCTCTTAAATCTGTTGAAGCCATCAAGCAAGAAGAAAAAGAACAGGCAGAAAAGAGACGAAAACAAGAGATTATTATAGAAGAAGAAAACAAGAAAAAAGAAATCTTGGCGGCTCTTGAATTAAAAGAAAAAGAGAAAAAAGACAAAGAAGCGGCCATTGTTGCTGCTGAAGTAAAAAAGAATGAAAAAGTAAAAGAAATTCTGGCAAAGGAAAAAGATGTTGTAAAAGACAAAGACCGTTTGATTATCAAAACTGATCCTATTTACTTTGATTATAATATGTGGTATATCCGTAAAGAATCAAAAGTAGTTTTAGGAAGAGTGGTCGAATTGATGAAAAAATATCCTGGAATGGTAATCGAAATTGGTTCGCATACAGATTCCCGCGGAAATGCAAAATTCAACGAAAACTTATCTCAAAAAAGAGCCAGCTCAACCAGAGATTTTATCATACAATCGGGTATCGATCCTAAAAGAGTGACTGCCAAAGGATACGGAGAATCAGTACCTATTGTAAAATGTAAAACAGATGATGCATGCTCTGAAGAAGAACATGAGCTGAATCGAAGATCAGAGTTTGTAATTAAAAACTTGTAGATTTCTGCATAATAAATTTGACTAAGAAGCCTTTTATTTGGCTTCTTTTTTAGTAATTTTATGGTATAACCATGAAAATTTAAATCATCAATTATGAGAAATCTAGTTTTATCCTGCCTGCTTTTACCTTTAGTAGCATTGCAAAGCTGTAAAAACGAAGAAAAACAGAAAGCAGCAGAAGCCGCAAAAGCCGAAGGCGAAAAAGTGGTAAGTACAGAATGTTACCAAGCTCTTTATGAAAAAGATACCATTCAGTTAAAACTGAATACTTTAAAAAATGGAAAACTGACAGGAAATATGATTATGAAAGTCGCTCCTTCAACTGTAAGAACAGGTGAAATTACTGGAGAATTTCATGGAGATACTTTGTTTGCCGATTATACTTTTAAAGACTTAGCCACAAAAGATAAAACGTTTAAAAATCCAATGGCATTTTTAAAACGCAATAAACAATTGATTTTAGGAAACGGAACCATGCAGACCACAATGGGAGTTACGTATTTGGTAAAAGACAAACCAATTGATTTTGAACGTGTAAAATACAAATTCGATAGCGCAGAATGTGCTGATAAATAATCAAAAAGATAATTTATAACCACAAAAAAAGCCGTTTCATTTGAAACGGCTTTTACTTTTTTTATAGGTTTTATTATAAAACTTCTCCTTTAATTTTCAAGGCAACACGCCCATCAGGATAATTTACGGCATTGGTTTCAACTGTAATTGTTTTACGAATTGGCCCAGTAGCCATATTATATTTCACATCAATTTTCCCTTTTTTACCAGGCATGATGGCAGCAGCTGGTTTGGTAACAACTATAGAACTAACAGTCGATTCGGCACCCGTAATTAAAAGCGGAGCATCGCCGGTGTTAGTGAACTCAAAGGAACGAACCCCATTATCTGTTTTAGAAATTTTTCCATAATCAATGGTATTGTCAGGGGCTGCAAATTCAATTTTAGGGCCATTTTGTGCATAACCTATTATACTAAATAATACGACAGCAATAAAAGAGGCAACATTTTTCATTTTGAAATTGTTTTTAAGTTGTAAGTAAATATACATTGTTTTAATTAACACACAAATTATTATTTCGTTTTTTATAATCTACTTAATTATTTACTTTTGCTGTTAGTTATAATTACAAAAATTGAACCAAAGTTTCGTTTATTTGTTTAACTGTTTAATCGTTTAATTGATCTGCCTGAATGCATTTCAAAAAAAATAAAACGATTAAACGACGTAACTATTAAACGAATAAACAAAAAATAAACGATTAAACAACCTAAGTAAATGACAATTCCAGCACAATTTGACGCTAAAGCGATTGAGAACAAATGGTATGATTACTGGATGAAAAACAATTATTTTCATTCAGAACCAGATCATAGAACACCTTACACTATTGTAATTCCGCCGCCAAACGTCACTGGAGTCCTTCATATGGGACACATGCTGAACAATACCATTCAGGATGTATTAATTCGTAGAGCTCGTTTGAAAGGATTTAACGCTTGCTGGGTTCCGGGAACAGATCACGCTTCTATTGCGACTGAGGCAAAAGTTGTGGCGAAATTAAAATCAGAAGGAATCAATAAAAACGATTTATCTCGTGAGGAATTCCTTGAACACGCTTGGGACTGGACGCATAAATATGGCGGTACAATATTAGAACAGCTAAAAAAGCTTGGAGCTTCATGCGACTGGGAGCGCACTAAGTTTACTATGGATCCTGATATGTCTGCAGCTGTAATTCATTCTTTTGTTGATTTATACAATAAGGGATTAATTTACAGAGGATACCGTATGGTAAACTGGGATCCTGAAGCAAAAACGACTTTATCTGATGAAGAAGTTATTTACGAAGAACAACAAGGGAAATTATTTTTCTTAAAGTATAAAATTGAAGGAACTGAGGAATTTTTAACAATTGCCACAACACGTCCTGAAACTATCTTTGGAGATACTGCAATCTGTATCAATCCAAACGACGAGCGTTTTACTCATTTAAAAGGTAAAAAAGCAATCGTACCAATCTGCGGAAGAGTAATTCCGATTATTGAAGATGAATACGTAGATGTAGAATTCGGAACTGGATGTTTGAAAGTTACTCCGGCTCACGACGTAAACGATAAAACATTAGGAGAAAAACACGATCTTGAAATCATTGATATTTTTAATGAAGATGCTTCTTTAAACAGCTTCGGGTTACATTATCAAGGAAAAGATCGTTTTGTAGTTCGTACTGAAATTGCAAAGGAATTAGAAGAAATTGGAGCTTTGGCTAAAACCGAAATCCACTTAAATAAAGTAGGAACATCTGAAAGAACCAAAGCCGTAATCGAACCTAGATTATCTGACCAATGGTTTTTGAAAATGGACGAATTGGTGAAACCAGCAATCAAAGCAGTGTTAGAATCAGATGAGATTAAATTACATCCAAAACGTTTCGAAAACACGTATGCACACTGGTTAAACAACATTCGTGATTGGAATATCTCTCGTCAGTTATGGTGGGGACACAGAATTCCGGCTTACTATTACGGAGATGGAAAAGAAGATTTTGTGGTGGCAGAAAGTATTGAAGATGCCTTAAAATTGGCACAGGAAAAAACCAGCAACCCACAATTAACAATCGACAATCTTAAACAAGATGTTGACGCGTTAGATACATGGTTTTCGGCTTGGCTTTGGCCAATGTCAGTTTTTGACGGAATTAAAAATCCTGATAATGCTGATTTTAAGTATTACTATCCAACAAATGATTTGGTAACCGGACCAGATATTTTATTCTTCTGGGTTGCGAGAATGATTATTGCAGGATATGAATATACAGGCGAAAAACCTTTTAAAAATGTATATTTAACAGGTTTAGTACGTGATAAACAAGGTCGTAAAATGTCTAAATCATTAGGAAATTCCCCTGATCCTTTGGACTTAATTGATAAATTTAGTGCCGATGGAGTTCGTGTTGGATTGCTTTTAAGTGCTTCAGCAGGAAACGATATCATGTTTGACGAAGAATTATGTGTTCAAGGAAAAGCATTTTCAACTAAAATCTGGAACGCTTTAAAATTGATAAAAGGTTGGGAAACTGCAGAAATTGCACAGCCAGAATCTTCGAAAAAAGCAATCGAATGGTACGAGGCTAAATTCCAGCAGACTTTAGCTGACATCGAAGATAATTTTGAAAAATACAGAATTTCAGATTCGTTAATGGCTATTTACAAATTAGTTTGGGACGATTTCTGTAACTGGTTCCTTGAAATGATCAAACCAGCCTACCAACAGCCAATTGACAGCGTTACTTTAGCGAAAGCGGTTGAAATGTTAGAAAATAACTTGAAATTATTGCATCCGTTTATGCCATTCCTTACAGAAGAAATCTGGCATTTAATAACAGAAAGAACTGCTGATGAAGCTTTAATTGTTTCAACTTGGCCAGAAGTAAAACCGTTTGATGCAAAATTAATTACTGATTTTGAAAATTCAATTGAAGTTATTTCTGGAATCAGAACGATTCGTAAAGAGAAAAATATTGCCAATAAAGACAGTATCGAATTAAAAGCGATTAACAATGAAAACGTTTCGACTTATTTTGATTCTGTTATCACGAAATTAGGAAACATTACCGCCTTTGAATACGTTTCTGAAAAGGTTGACGGCGCTTTATCTTTCCGTGTCAAATCAAATGAATACTTCATTCCAATTACTGGAAATATTGATGTAGAAGCCGAAATTAAAAAACTGACAGATGAATTGGATTACATCAAAGGATTCTTGAAATCTGTTGAAGCAAAACTTTCAAACGAGAAATTCGTAAACGGAGCTCCGGAAAAAGTTTTAAATATGGAAAAACAAAAACAAGCCGATGCTTTGGCAAAAATTGCTACAATCGAGCAGAGTTTAGCAGGTTTGAAATAAGAACTTGTTTTCTAAATATAGAAAATCCCAATACTTATTTTAGTATTGGGATTTTCTTTTCAATAACCATTTGAATGCAGGGCAAAAAAGATATTTTCTACAGATTCAAATGAAAGAATGGTAACACTGAAATTAGTTTTTAATTATTTTTCTAGCCGTTACAGTTCCATTTTCAGAGAAGAATTGTACAATGTAAATACCTGCCTGATGTTTGGCAATATTGACATTAAATTCTTTCTGTTTGTTGGTTTTTTCTTCAAAAACAGTTCCGTTATAGATACTCGATATTTTTAAAGTTCCTTTTTCCTCATTATTGATGTTTATTTTGAAAACGCCATTTGTAGGGTTAGGATAAATCGTAAATACTCTTGATTGTTCTGCTTCTTTCAGCGTGATATCTCCAGTGCTGCGTTGAGGTTTTCCAGCTTTTACAAGAGCAAAACGTTCGCCGCCTTCTAATTCGCCTTTCAGGTCTTCTTGAACTACGTCTAAAATAATTTGTTCTTCAGCAGGGAAATCTTTAGCTACCCTGAAATCAAAAGTGATTCCAAAAGTTTCGCCGTTGTCGATAGGTAAATTAGTAATTGCAGCTTCTCTCGAAGTAATAAGGATTTTGTTTTTATCGATAATTTTTACGCTTCTTAAACTTCCATTTGCTTGCGCTCTTTCAAATAATTTTTCATCAAGAGTAGCTTCGATTGTTCCTCCTAATTCAAAGAAATTATTTTTAAGTTCCTCATTGTAACCTCTATCTAAGAATTTAATATTGACTGCTTTTGATCGTATTCCTCTTATGAAAACCGCAGTTGGTAAAACAACATCAGTCGTATTTAAGTTGTAAACGCTGAGGTTCTTCCACGCAATATTATTATTGTTTTTTGCATTGGCACCAATTCCAATATTGTTTACTTCATTGAACATAGGATCGCCTAAAGCTTCAATTCTGGCAGTTAAACAAAAATGATGCTGATCGTATGTAAAATCTGCTGGGTTTGGCGGATACCACGGAATCATTACAATGGCGCTGTTTCCTGCCGGAATTGCCGGAATGTAAGCTTCTCCAATATAATCACCATGCAATACAGATCCTACGCTGAAGTTTACGAAGTTTGTTGGCCAAGTTAATCCAGTAGATGCTTTCGCAAAATACAATTTAACTTTTGCTGCTGAATTTGGCGCAGTTCCTTTATTGTAAACGCGTATGTAAACGGCATTTGGAGAACTTACTTTGTATTCAGGGTTTTCGTGAGTAAGTCCGGCATCTGGATTTTGTCTTACCCAGATATCATCGCTAATCCACATAGGTCCTGAATCTGGATTTGGTTCGATTCCAGTATCAAAAGGACGGTCTTTTATGTAAAGATCGGTTAGAGGAGCTGTAATTCCGGTAACAATTACAGAATATTTTTGCAGGTTGTTAACCAAAGTTCCTTTGTGGGAAATATTTATAGTATAATTTCCTGAAGCCCCGTTGATGATAATTTTTTCATATGGATCTTTTGTATTGTCGCCTGTATTATTGGTAGTGGCAGTGACTAATCTATATGGGAAAACGGTTCCTGACGAATTTGTAACACGTATATCAAGATCATTTACAAGTTTGGCAGTTGCAATATTTGGAGTGCTTCCAGAATATGCTACGCCAGCAGGATCTGTCCATGAAATAGAAGCAATCAACGGATTTACACCATCAGAAGTGACACTGAAACTGTACGAACTTCCGTTGTTTAAAGTGTTTTCGTCAATAATGGCTAATGTTCCTTTTTTGGTAATCGTTTCGGCTGCGAATTTAGCATTCAGCAGTCCCCATCCAAATATAGCGTCAGGGCCAGGAGTACCGGCGTCGTCTGCGGTATGCAGTGCTAATCCTTTTAAAGTGGCAGCGCGCATAAATCCTCCCGTTTTGTTTTTATAATGCTGCTGCAATAAAAGCAATGTTCCTGTTACGTTTGGAGAAGCCATTGAAGTTCCTGTTGCGTTTCCGTAACTATTATTCGCTAAAGGCGTTATTGGATTTGTAAGTGTAGCGCTAGAATAAAGAGAAGTTCCGTTTCCAGTAAGATCTGGTTTTATTCTTAAATCGTCAGTTGGTCCCTGACTGCTCGAACTATTGATTGTTACACTGGTTAGCGCTCCAGAACTGTTTATTACAGCATCGTTTGCATTGGCAATCACCAGATTATTTTTACTGGTAGCCACTCCTGTAAGTTTATCATAACTCGCAAGACCACCTATTGGACTTGTATTGGCAGTATTATCATTGCCATCATTTCCTGCCGCTTTAACCATTAAGTAATAAGGGGCATTAAACATTAAATTGTCCCAGTCTCTGGCAATAGTTTGATATGCCCCAAACTGCCAAGGAGAAATCAATACAGGTCCTCCTGGAGAACTTCTTGTTGCCCAGCCGTATGAATGATTAGAAATCAACATCCCGTTGGCAGCTGCAGATGAAGCTTCAGATAAATCACTATTCCAATCGTTGGTTTTGGCTGTTGCCTGATAAGCCATTCCTTTGGCCTGTGCTATTACACCTGCGGCAACGATAGTACCGGTCACATGATTAGCGTGCTGGCTGTTGTTACTACTTGGGCTAATAGTGGTAACACCATCTAAAATAGAAACTCTCCCAGTAAACTCGTTATGTGTTGGCAGCGTCGCACCCCCATCCCAAACATAAGCCGTCATGTTTTGTCCATTGAGGTTTAGCCCCAGACCACCGCCGGAATTTAAATAATTGGTACGAGTAGATTTTGCAGCGTCTGCATTTTCAGGTGTAAAATACACAGGTGATTTTTCGTCTGGCGTTACATCAACCAACTCGCTTAATGTGCCGTCTTTGTTGATAATGGTAATGCTCCAGCCGTTGGTTCTGGCCAGACTTATGGCTCTTTCTTTTTTTCGGTCAAATTCAGCTTTGTATTGCTTACTTAATGACTGTAGTTCTGATACAGCTGTTTCAGATTTAATAATCTCAATGTCATTTTGAGTTTGGGCGTAGGTAATCCCATAACCGCAAAATAGAATAATTAGGTATAATTTTTTCATATGATTTAAGATTTAAATGGGTATTTTTTTAAGGTTTCTTTTATGATATAAAGGTGGGCTTCTGTCCTTTATAATTCTTTTTATTGTTTCCATAATTATATTTATTTATAAGAAATATCTTTTAAAATATAATTAAACTTACTTTCTTACATAAATATCTTATTTTGTATGAAATTACTTTAATTAAAACAAATCTCCTTAAAATTGTCGAAGTGGAATAGCGTATAAATACCTGATTTTTAATTGTTTAAAATTTGTTTTAAAAAAGCGTTTTTTTGTAGGCTGTAAAAGTGTAAAGTGAATGATTCAGCAACAAAAAACGCCTCAAGTATTGAGACGTTTTTCGTAATCTATTCGATGTAGATTTATTTTTTCAGAAGAAGATTTATCAGTCTTACACTTTTTTATTTTTGCTTAAAACCAAAAATAAAGGATAAGAAATAATCGTAATCCCAACGATAATTATAAAGCTTTTAGGATCGCTGTAAATAAATCCTGCTAGTAATCCAATTGATGCAATAATGGCAATTATAGTCGTCCACGGATACCAAAAAGAGCGATAAGGTCTTGGTAGATCTGGTTCTTGTGCTCTTAGTTTTAAAAGTGAAAAATAAGCCAGCCCCCAAACAATAATCGAGATAAATGCAGCGAATGAAAACAATACCTCAAAAGAACCAATGCAGATTAAAAACAGACTGAAAAATGAAGAAACCAAAAGCGCGGTGATTGGTGTTCCACCTTTATTAACCTGAGTACCGCTTTTTATGAAGAATCCGTCACGGCTTAATCCATAAAGAATTCTTGGCGGAATCATCATAAAAGCATTGAGAATACTAATTAACGAAAAGATTGAAATTACTGTCACAATTTTGGCTCCACTGTCTCCGAAAAGAATCTTGGCAACATCGGCCGCTGCAAGATTTGATTTTGCAATAGTTTCAATAGGAAGTACATGAAAAAATGCTACGTTTACTAAAACGTAAATAGCAACGACAAGCAGTACTCCGCTGAATAAAGATTTCGGAATGTTTTTGCTTGGATTTTCATTTTCTTCAGCAAAAAAACAAACTGCATTCCAGCCATTATACGTTCCAATGATGAGTTGTAATGATTTAAAAAATCCAAATATAAGCCCAATTTGGAATAGAGTAGTGTCAGTTTCAATTTTAGGAACTTGAACACCGGAATACATGAAACAAGCTACAACCAAAGCCACAAAACAAATTACTTTTAAAAAACTCGTAATCTGCTGGATGACACTTCCGTTTTTAACACCGCTTAAATGTAACAACACAAACGCCGCCAATAAAGAAATCGCCATTACCGTTGAATAATTGGCAAGAGCAGGAAATAAAATAATAATGTATTCGCTGATTACGATACAGTAAAATGCAGGCGGAATCGCATTGGTAATATAATCATACCAGCCTGAAAGAAATCCGGCATATTCTCCCAAAGCTCTTTTAATGTAATTGTAAGATCCGCCAGCTTTTGGCAGCATAGTAGCTAATTCTGAATATGAATTGGCGCCTAGTAAAATGTACAAACCTCCAAAAAGCCATGAAGCAATAATAAACCAGTAATTTTGAAGCATTTCGGCAATGGTTCCTGGAGTTCTTAAAATTCCAACTCCAATTGTTCCTCCAATTAAAACGGCAATATTAAAACTCAGGCCTAAACTTTTCTTCAGTTGGTTCTTCTTGGAATCGGTCATTTTGGATTGGTGTATTTGGAATTAATTTTCAGCAAAAATAGTATTAATTGCAGTATTTTTTTAGAAAATAAAAAGTCTCATTTAAAAACTAAATGAGACTCAAATATTGTGTGTTTTAATAAAATCCCACGGATTTCTATTTTCAAATGAAGAAAGAAAACCGCGGGATTAAAATCAAAATCTAATTCAAATTTTTAGAATTTATATTTCAGGCTTGTCATAACCTGACGTGGTGCAATTGGGTTTACACTATAATTTTCGTGAACGGTGTAATTAAGTTCATTCGTAATGTTTGATAATTTACATAAGATAGAGAACTTTCTCCAAGTATAACCAGCCGAAGCATCGATTGTTGCGTATCCTTTTATTGGAATTTCTCTGTGGTAGATACCGTCAGGATATTTCGTAAGATCTGTGCTGTATTGGTCATTCCAGCCACCTAAACGATCACCAATGTAATTTCCAATTGCCCCAACAGATAATCCTTTTAAGAAACCTTCTTGTACTGTGTAAAAGAAGCTTAAGTTTGCTGTATTAGCAGGAGTTCTAACAAGACGGTCACCTTCAATAAAACTTCCGTTTAAACCAGATGTTTTAGTATAACGCATATCGTTGTAGCTGTAACCAGCAATAATACTAAGCCCTTCGATTGGTCTCGCAGTAACGTCAACTTCAATACCTTTACTTTTTGTTTCACCGCTTAAAACTTTTACGTTTGTGTCTGTGTTTAAACTTCCGTCAGCTTTAAATTCAGCTGTCTGGGCAAGATTACTGTTTACGATTTGATAAACGGTAACATTTGTGCTTAATAATCCTTGTAAGAAGTCAGTTTTAATACCAGCTTCATATTGATCAATGATTGAAGGTGCAATTGGTTTTAAATCTGCAGTTGTTCCTGTGTTTGGCGTAAATGAAGTAGAATAACTACCAAAAATAGAAACGTCTTGTCTTGGCTGGTAGATTAATCCAAATTTTGGAGAAAATGCATTGTCTAATTTTTTTGCCCCAACTACAGGTACTGCATTTTCAGGTTTAACGGTTTGTCCAGAAGCTGTAGTGTAAGTTTCTTTATAAGTGGTAACTTCGGCTTCCTGCCATGACCAACGTATTCCTGCTAAAACTTTGAATTTCTCTGTAATGGAAATTAAATCTTGGAAATAAACACCAAAACGGTTAGTATCTGTTTTTGCAATTTGAGTTGTTCTGGCATCAGGAATAGTATTTTTTTGCGTTGACGGATCAAAATTGAAAAGATTAATCGTATCATAATTTGCTGGAGTGAAAGCAAAAGTATACGCTGTTGCAAATGAATTTTCCCAATCAGAACCTGTAAAAATCTGGTGTTTTACAGATCCTGTATTAAAGTTTCCTTGAAGGCTTAATTGATCTCCTAAAATTTGTTCTAGGTTTTCGTTTTGAACTAATGGTCTGGTCCAGTCTCCATTATCTTTTACAGTAGATAATTGCGCTGTAGATTTTGAAGTTCTATTATAAGTTTGGTAAGAACTATTGAAATTTAGTTTCCAGTTTTTGTTGAAATCATGATTTACTAATAGGGATGCGCTGGCAGATTTTGTATTACCATTAGACCAAAGTGATCCGTAAAAAGCATTTCGAGGTAAATCAAGGATTTTTGTTCCAATAATTCCCGTTCCAAAATCTGGAGTCCAGTCAGCAGATAAATAATCTCCTTGTACTGTAATTTGTGTTTTTTGACTTACCACAAAAAGTAACGATGGATTTACATAAACACGTTCGTTTTTGACAACATCTCTAAAGCTTTCAGAGTTTTCGTAAGAACCATTGATTCTAAAGGCAATTGATTTGCTTAAACCGCCATAAAAGTCAAAAGCAGGTTTGTAGTAAGAATAACTTCCCATTTGCATTGAGATTTCTCCTCCGCTTTTAAATTGAGGTGTTTTAGTGACCAAGTTTAAAATTCCGCCTGGCGCTACGTTTCCAAATAATAGGGCAGAACCTCCTTTTAGGAATTCTACTTTATCTAAACCAGAAACATCTGGAATAGAACCTGCATTATAACGAAACCCGTTTTTAAACATATTGTTGGCAGACATGTCATAACCTCTTGAAAAGAAAGATTCTTGAGCGCCTCCACGAGCAGAACCAACATACACACCATTGGCATTTTTAAGTACTTCACTTAATCTAATAGCCTGCTGCTGTTCAATAACTTCAGAACCAATAACTTGTACTGATTGTGGGTTGTCCATTGGTTTTAAGCCTGAACGAACAGCGGTTACAGGTTTTGGTTCTTTGGTTTTGGTAACGATTACCTCGTTTAAAGTTTCGCCTTTTTTGTTTTTAACAGTATCATTTACAGAACCACCTTCTGTGCTTGTATAATTCTGACTGTAAGATGCAAAACTTAATAAAGATAAAAGTAATAGTAAATTATATTTCATGTTATTTATTTAGATTTAATAAAAATAAATTTTTGCAAATATATATACACGCAATACTTAGAACAGAATTTTTAGAACGATTTCTTGCTTAAAACTTTATTATTTCTTTCTTAAGATTTGCTTAAGAATTGGGTTTTTAAAATGAAAATATTTATAACTAGATTAAATAAAAAAACCTTGCTCAAAAGAAACAAGGTTTAATTGCAAGTAAAGTATGATCTAAAAAAATAGCTTGAAACTATTTTACAACAATTTGGTACGTAGCCATTTTCCAGATTTCATCGTATTTTTTACCATGGTGTTCTCCAGCAGATTTTTCTGTGTAAGCAAACTCAACCATATAATTTCCTGACCAGATTGGGGTAAAAGTGATCTCTCCTTTATCATTTGTCCATAATTCTTTCTCCCAGCCGTTTGGTGCAATTACTTTTATTTTTTGAGATTTTGCAATATCACCATTGTATAATGCAGAAACTGTAATCGCAGTGTTCTTTTTGGCTGTATCGGCATTTTCAGAAAAAACACTAATTACGTTATTATTCGCTGCAGCAACATTTCCTGCGGTTTTATTTCCAACAACGACTGTAGCGCTTGAATTATAATCTAATTTCATTGTTCCGTAAACATCTTTTACTGTATGGTGCATTACAATAGTGTAAACACCATCTTCATCTGGCGTAAAGAAAGCTTGGTATTTATTGTCTAAAGCTTTTGAAGTAAGTTTGGTTTCCTTTTTAGAAGGCGAAATTACCACCAAAGTAAAATCTTTTAAATCAGAAAACCATTTATCGGCTTTTGTAATATCGTTATCAGAGAATTCTCCAAAATAAACTGAAATTTCCTGAGCTTTTCCTTTTGTTCCAGTGGTTTTGGTTTCAATCCAAAGAGCATGAGCAAAAAGCTGAGGTGCAGCAAAAAGAGCTAAAAATAAAAAGGTGATTGTTTTTAAAGTATTTGATTTCATAAGATCAAGTTTTAAAAAATTGTTTAAAATGATATTTTATACAAACATAGTTTTTTATTTAGAATAATTAAAAATAAAACAATAAAAAACCCCGAAATCATTCGTAAATAATGAAATCGGGATTTTATTTATTTTGTGTTTTTATTAGAATTTATACGCGAAACTTGCCACAAAGTTTCTTGGTTTTTGCGGATTTACGGTTGACCAGCCTCCGTTAAAATACTCTTTGTTGGTAATATTGTTGACATTTAAGCTTACGCGAAATTTATTTGAATTGTAAAATACCGACCCATTGATTACCGTATAGGCTGGTAAAATGAATTTTCCTGTTACTTCGCTGTCTAAGATTGCATTGTCGCTGGCATAGTTTCCTCCAAATCCAAGACCGAAATTATTTAAGAATCCTTCATAAAATTTATAGCTCGCCCAAAGGTTTACTAAGTTTTTTGGCCCAGCCCAGAAAGGTCTTTTTCCTTGATCTAACCAAACATTATTTTCGTCTCCTTTTGTGATTTTGCTGTCGTTATAACTATATCCTGCAATAATGCTTAAACCTTTTAAAGGAGCGGCGTTTAAATCAAATTCAAAACCTTTGCTTCTGGCTTTACCACCTTGTGCACTGTACATTGGATTGCTTGTAACAAGATTGGCAACATTAATATCGTAGTAACTCACTGTAGTGGTTAATTTATCTGAAAACAGATTTCCTTTTACGCCCAATTCTAACTGGTTGGCATGTTCTGGCTTAAAGGTTTGAGATCTTAAAAAATTCCCGTCATTGTCATAAATGGCAGTTGGAGCAATGTTTTTAAAACCATTCATGTAATTTCCAAAAATGGCTAGTTTATCTTCAATAGGTTGGTATAATAACCCAAATTTTGGCGACAAAGCTGTCTGATTGTAATTATCATTGTCAGTTTTGACACTTCCTTCAGTATCAAAATAATCAACTCTTAAACTTGCCATTGCAAGCAAAGTGGGCGTAATGTTTAATACATCCGAAACATAGGCACTGTAAGTCGCATCTTTTGAATGATAATCAGGTCCTGCTTCTGTTGAAAGAAGCTTGTTAATGGATGCTTTAGTCAGGTAATTTGGGTTCTGATCGTCGAATTGTCTGATTTCTCCTTGTGGTGTAATATTATAAACGGGAGCATATCCTGTGCCTTCAAAAACCACATCTCTTTTGAAATAATCGGCACCAATTACGATACGGTTACGTAAACTGCCAATTTTGAAATCACCAGTAAAATTCTGCTGAATATCAGTAGTCGCTGTTTGTGAATTTTCATTGGTAATCCATAACGCAAAGTCCCCATTTCCGTTTTCGTTATCATAAATATACGAGTAGTATCCTCTTGATTTAGAAGTTCCTCGTGAGAATACAGTCTGCGAATTCCATTTGGATGAAATTTTATAATTTGCCTGAGCCTGCAAACTAAATCTAGGATTTTTTATAGGTAAATTATTGCTGTAAAAAGATAAGTCGGTGTTGTAATTCAGCTCCTTTAAATTGGCGAATTGAACTTGGGAATCTCTTCCTAAAAATAACATCGATGGCGTTGTTTTTTCTTCCTCCATAAATTCCGTATTCACAAGAAAAGAAAGTTTCTCATTTACTTTATACGATAGAGAAGGAGCGATAAAATAAGCCGTACGAAAACCGGCATCTTGAAATGTATTTTCGGTTTGAAATGAAGAGTTGATTCTGAATAAAACAGCTTTATTATCGTCTAACGGAGTATTTACATCTACAGTGGCTCTGTTTAATCCGAAGCTTCCGGTAAGATATGAGATTTCGCCTCCAAAACCTTCATAAGGTTTTTTAGTAACGGTATTGATTAATCCTCCATAACTCACTAAACTACTTCCGAATAAAGTTCCCGATGGCCCTTTGATTACTTCGATTCTTTCAATGTTTGATGGATCAAGCGTTCCGTTTGTCAAACCTGGAAGTCCGTTTATGATATTAGCCTGAACTTCAAAACCTCTTAAAGAATAATAAGAACCTCCATCGCCGCCACGTCCTGTAGATTCCCATAATTTCTGGATTCCGGGAACATTTTTTAAGGCATCTTCATAATTGGTAATAGCTTGCTCTTTCATGATTTCAGAAGAAACAACATTGTACACTTGAGGATTTTCGATATTTTTCAGCGGTAATCTCGATACGTACGTACTTTGTTTAGGAAAAGCTTTTCCCTTGTTACTGGTAATAACAACTTCTTTTAATTGTTTATTGGAAACTTTTAATTGTAAATCTAATGATTCAGTTGTATTGGCATCAACTTTAACTTGATATTCAAGGGTTTCGTAACCGGTTAAAGAGATTTGTACGATATAAGTACCTGTTTTTACTTTGTTGAATTCAAAAGCTCCATCTTCATTGGAAACTGTTCCGTACTTAGAATTTTTAAGAATGATATTAACTCCAACAGCTGGTTCACTGTCAGATGTGGTGATGGTTCCTTTAATTTTTCCATGATTTTGCTGGGCAATTAACATGGTGGTAAAAAATAGGAAGAGGCAGAAAGTATAAAGAACATTTTTTGTGCCTGTTTTTGAATAATTCATTTTGTCTTTTTTAGTTAGTTACCAGTTTGTTATTTAGAACGAATACAAACAAAGCAAATGTAGAAAATTATACTATCCTTAACAAGAATTATTTGGAAACTTCGTCGGTTTTTTGTGATTTTAAAAGAAGGAATTTACTTGATTTTATTTGGCTTAAGAAGCTTTTTTCTTCTTTTTATTATTTCGTCCCCACCAAATTAAGAAACCTGTTATGGGTAAACTCGCTGATACGAGACTTGCAAAAAATGCCAGCACTTTTCCGGGAAATCCTAAAATGCTGCCCACATGCAGATCGTAATTTATAAATCGGAATTTTTCACCATTATTTCTGTCGTTGTAGGTTGTGATTTTTAGATTCTTTCCTGTATATCGGTCAAATTCCATTGCGACATCATCAAAACGGTTTTTATAGCGTACAAAGGTTTGAAATGTTGCGAGTGAATCATCTGCATTCGGAACAAATAAATAGTAGCTTTTTGCATTCGGATTTAAGTTTTTGGTCGTTGTGTATATTTTGTCAGTGGCTGTGTTTTCAGTATAATGAGTAGTATCAGAAACCAGCTTTTCTTTTTCGTACGTTTTTCCGCCATTAAAAAGCCATTGTACGCCTTTATCATAACATTTAAAAGCCCAGACTAATCCGGTGAGTGCAATAATTAAAGCAAAAACCATCATATAATATCCAAGAATATTATGTAAATCGTAATTTTTACGTTTCCATTTGGTGGTGTTTTTCCATTGAAACCAAAAACGCTGTTTCGCGGCACTTTTATTTTTCGGCCACCAAAGTATTAATCCCGTAATTAATGAAATGATAAAGAGAATAGTAGCCGTTCCTACTATTGGATCGCCAATTTTACTGTTAAAGCAAAGCGTTTGATGCAGCATTCGCACAAAAACGAAAAACTCAAAATTGTATTCTTCGAGCTTTTTTATGCTTCCCGTATACGGATCGATATAAACGTAGGTATTTTGATAATTATTCCAGTACCAGAAAGCGTCTTCATCTAATTCTTGAAAAAACCAGATGATAATCGTACGTTTATCATCATTAATAATTCTGCATCCTGAAAGTGTTTGTTGAGGATTTATTTTGTGGTTGGCTTTCTGAGCAATTTCAATTAATTTACTAATAGGAAGTTTTTTATTTTTTATCTGATCTACATGGTAATAGTCATGTACGATAGGGCGAAGTTCTTCTTCAAAAACATATAAACAGCCTGTAATGCCTAATATAACGACAATAATCCCCGAAGCTAATCCCAGCCATAAATGTATTTTTTTTATAAAATTTTTAAATCCCATGATTTGTAATTCTATAGCTTGATTGTTAAGCTGTTGTTGTTAGAAAAAAGCACCTCATTTATTTTATAAGGTGCTTTTTGTAGGTTTAGTTTTTAAAACTTAATCGTTAAGTTAGCCAGAATATTAGCCGGAGCCTGCGAAGTTCCCCAGAAATCCCAGTATTTTTTGTTGGTTAAATTGTTGAATTTTAAACCAATTCTCCACGAAGATTTATCATAATAAACCGTTGCATTGTAAACCGTATACGATGGCATGTAAAAAGTGTTATCGGCAGTAAAGAAATTTTTGTCTACGTAATTGGCTCCGGCACCAAATCCTAAACCTTTTAATGTATCTTGAAAAGTATATGTTGCCCAGAAGTTTGCTACATTTTCAGGAGCTCCCGTTGCTTTATTTCCTTCAATATTTGAGTTTGTAGTGGCTTTTACAATTCGGTTGTCATTGTAAGCATATCCAGCAACAATATTTAATCCGTTAACGGGAGTCGATATTACTTCAAATTCAACACCTTTACTTACTTGTTTCCCATCTTGAATCGTATATCCGTTGCCATCAAGTCTGGTAGCATTGTCAATAGTAATATTGTAATAACTTACAGATCCGGTAAGTTTTTTATTGAAAGCTTCGGCTTTTATTCCCCCTTCATATTGTACAGCATAAATTGGGTCTAAAACTAATTGGCTGGCATCAGGCTGCGTAACCGGCTGCATGTTTTGAAAACCATTCATGTAATTTCCAAATACCGAAACCTGATCTTTAACTACTTCATATACCAATCCTAATTTAGGAGAAAGAGCGGTTTGATGATATCCTTCAACAGTTCCTACTTTTGCTCGTTCAAAATTATCCAAACGCAAACTCAACATTGCCGAAAGTCTGTCGGTAAAATTAACTACATCGCAGGCGTATACACTCAACGTTTTCTGGTCGGCAATAGGAGAAGATGTTAAAACAAGTCCCGCATCAACTGCTTTTCTTCTAATAGGAGCGAAGTTGGTTGTTACATCTATATTATCAAGTGTAAATGTTGTTCCTCCCGAAAAATTTGAACTGTATAATCTGTAATTAGCACCAGCAAGGAATTTATGTTTGATGCTTCCAGTAGAGAAAGTTCCATTGATATTTTCCTGTATGTTAGTATAGTTATTATAGATTGGTCCCCAAAGTCCAACTCTTCTTGCAGCTTGTGTAGGTGAACTCCACACGGCATAACTCTGGTAACTGCGTTCTACATCTTCGCCTACAAATGAGAATACAGTAGTTGATTTCCAGTTTTCTGATATTTCATATTCTGCTTGAGCGAAAACTTTTGTTGCCGATGTTTTGGCATCATTATCATCATGAAACATCGATTTTTTGTAGTTGATTTGTAATTGAGTAGGGTTTGTAATTCCCGATGTTGCTGCATAGGTATTATAAGTACGTCGGGTGTTGTTTACGTTGTAAAGTTCTGCATCGAAATTAAGCGTAAGTTTGTCAGATGCTTTATATGTAAGACTTGGCGCCACCAGAATGGTATTGTTGAATCCGTAATCAAGGAAACTTTTTTCTCTGTTCACTCCAAGATTTATTCTGAATAAAACCGTTTTATCGGCATTTAATGGCGTGTTTACATCTGCAGTAAGTCGGTTTAAGTTGAAACTTCCAGCAGTATATGATATTTCATTAGCAGGAGTTTCATGTGGTTTTTTGGTAACTAGATTGACAACACCTCCAAATGATGATACAGTAGAACCAAATAAAGTTCCCGAAGGACCTTTCATGATTTCAATTCTTTCGACATTGCCAAGATCAACAGATGAACGGCCAGAAACAGTTTCCATTCCGTTTCGAGCATTTACACCTATCGAAAATCCTCTGAAAATCATTCCAACACCTCCAGAAGGATAACTAATTGCAACTACTCCAGGTGAATTTTGAACAGCACTTTTAATATCGACTGCAACTTGTTCCAGTAAAAGTTCTTTGTGAATTACACTGTAAACTTGAGGATTTTCAAGATTTTTAATCGGCATTCTCGCTACATAATCTGTTTTTTTAGAAGTAATGCTTTTTTTACTGTTTACGACTACTTCTTGTAATTCTTTGTTTGAAACTTTTAACTGCAGGTTCAATTCGCTTGTTTCGTTATCGGCTACAATAACTTCTCTTTCGATAGTTTCATAACCTGCTAATGAAACCTGAAGAATATAGGTATTACTTTTTATTCTGTTAAAATCAAAAGTTCCATTGTCATTGGTAATGGTCCAATATTTTGAATTTTTTAAAACAACGTTTACGCCAGCGGCGGCTTGACCGTCAGAAGTTGTAATTGTTCCTTTGATTTTTCCATTGTTTTGCTGTGAAAACATGGTTAAGAATGAAAATAAAAAACTGATTGTAAATAGAAAACGGTGTGTTTTCAGGCTAAAATATTTCATTGGCTTTTAAAATTGGTTAAATGCTTTTATTTAGAATAAATAAAAACAACGCAAATGTAAAAATATTATTTTGGATGCCAAATATTCTGAGCTTTCATTTAAAGGAGATATGTTTTTGAGAAAAAATAGAGGAATTCCCTTCTTACTGGATTTATTAAAAAAGCGAAAAATCATACTTATTTAATAAAGCGTAAAAAAGACAGTTATTCATTTTAAAAGGTTTAATTTTGCACTTTGAAAAAAAGAAAGTATGATTTTCCCCTTCTTAAAAAAACTACAGTACACGCCTAAAGGATATCGTATAGCGAATACTGTCTTTTTTTTCCTTTCTGGATTTGGGTATTCGTCATGGGTATCGCGAATTCCGCATATACAAGCACAATTACATTTGTCAGAAGCTCAATTTGGAGCTGTTTTATTTGCATTTCCAATTGGTTTGATGCTTACAATGCCTTTTACCGGAAAACTGTTAAATAAATACAGCAGTCGTTATATTATGCTTTTAGGAGCGGTTATGTTTAATGTTGCATTGTCATTGCCTGGTTTGGCAGCATTTGTCTGGCAGTTGGTTATTATACTTTTATTTTTTGGTGCTTCTCGAAATATTTTCAATTTATCGATTAACGCGCAGTCACTTGAGGTTCAGAAATTGTATCCAAAATCGATTATAACTCGTTTTCACGCTGTTTGGAGTATTGCGGTTTTTTCGGGAGCAGGTTTAGGATATGTAATGGTTACACAGAAAATAGCTCCATCGCATCATTTATTAGGCGTGAGTATTTTTATGCTGGCACTAACGGCTTGTTTTTATCCGATGAGCATTCACAATGAGCCAGTTCCGGTTAAAAAGAAGTTCTTCTCAATGCCAGAGAAAAACCTAATAAAATTTGCTTTGATTTGTTTCGTTTCTATGGCTTGTGAAAATACTATGTACGACTGGAGCGGAATTTACTTCGAAAATATATTAAAAGCTTCTCCAAAATTAACAAGTGCTGCGTTTGTATTTTTTGCTTCGGCAGTTACGTTAGGTCGTATTTTTGGCGATTATGGCGTGATGAAATTTGGAACGAAAAAAATCCTCTTGTACAGCGGAATATTGATAACTGTAGGTTTCGGAATTTGTTTTATTCTGCCGTATGCTTACCCCACTATTTTCGGTTATGTTTTAATCGGATTTGGGGTTTCTTGTGTGGTTCCGCTGGTTTTTAGTATTGCTGGAAGATCATCAAAATTAAGCAGCGGTTCTGCTTTGACTTCAATATCTACAATTGGTTATCTGGGATTTTTATTAGTGCCGCCAATGGTTGGTTTTATCTCTGAATATCTAAGTATGAAATGGGCATTTTTAGTAATGGCGCTTCTAGGTATTTTGATGATTTTTATGGTGAATAAAATCGGGGAGAATGAGTAGGTTTTTTTTAAGGTTCTAAGATGCTGAGAATCTTTCTTCTCGTTATCGACATTGAAGCTTAATCATTTTTAGTTAGTTTTTTTCAGTTTTATTTCCTTGAGATTAATTTTTCTGCTTTTATCCTTATCTAAATTATATGACTCTAGTAAAAAATTGTTTGTTTGAGGTAGATTGTCTACTAACAAATGAACTTGATTTAAATTAATCATATCTTTTGTTGTATCACGTTGAGTGAGCTGATATAAAATGCCATTCAGATTTGCGCCTTTATAATTTTCAAATTCAAAATTTAGTGTTGTTGAATTTTTTGATGTTATATACTTTAGGTACACACTATCTTTATTTTGATTACAATATCCGAAATCTATAGTACGTTTGTTTTTCTTATTTAGTTTTAAATTTTCATACTTTGTATGTAAGGTTATTACACCACGATAAAAATTAGGTTTATTTGATTTAGATATTTTTAAATCATAATAACAACTTTCGAGAGTGTCTATTTTGTTATTTCGAATTAATTTATATTGATTTGAAATGGTATCCTTTTTTTTACTTATATACAATTCTATTTCCTCTGTTGCATCAGAATAATTAATATTTAGCGTGCTTCTTAAATATTTTTTGCTATTATCTAATTTTTGAGAATTGATGTTTTTTGATACATATTTTTTTTCTTCATTTTTACAAGAAATAGTAAAAAAGAGAACTAGAAAAATCAATAATAAATTCTTCATTTTTAAAAATTATTACCTTTTAGCCATTAAAAATTTTTCAGAAGCCATTTTTCCCTTTTTCGTTCCGAAAATTTCTGCAATTAAAGAATCATTGCCTACTTTATTATAGACAATTTTATTTGGATAATCGTGTTTTGGATTTTCAAAAATAATTTGATTTTCTGAAGATGAAGTCATTTCAAAAGTGACTGGGAGTTCGTCATTTTGTCCGGGAACGGTTACTATAAAAGATAGTTTCCCATTTTTATCTTCAAGATTTACATGCTCTCCAAAAACGGTATCTTTTTCATTCACTACAAAATACGATTCGCCAAAATATACGGAGTCATTGACCTTTTTCCAGCGTTCTGTAAGTTCACCTTCTTTAGATTTATTTCCCCATTCGCCAATAAACCATGCTGCTTTATCAATATTTTTATCTGTAACAGCAGCTTCTGTTTTATTTTCTTTTTTACAAGATGTTAAAACTATTAAACCTAGAATAACTAATGGAATGTTTTTTACTTTCATAATTAATTGGTTTTGTACGTTATGGTAAATCTTAAATTTATTTCTTCGTCATTACAAATTTTTCAGAGCTTGGTTTCCCATTCAAGCTTCCAGAAATTTCAGCGGTTAAAGTATTGTTTGCAGTTTTTGTGTACTTGATTTTTTGAGGGTAATCGTGTTTCGGATTTTCAAAAACTAGTTGTTTCTCTGTTTCAGAAGTAGAAGGGAAGAAGACTGGTTTATCGTCGTTTTGTCCTTTTACGGTTGTTTTGTAGGTCAGCGTTTCTCCTAATTGTGCTAAAACAATGGTTTCAAAATGCAGAGTGTCTTTTCCTTTAATAAAATATGAAGATGCACTAAAAGTACTATCGTTTAGTTTTTGCCAATTTTCAGA
Source organism: Flavobacterium endoglycinae (assembly GCF_017352115.1). Classification (NCBI taxonomy): domain Bacteria; kingdom Pseudomonadati; phylum Bacteroidota; class Flavobacteriia; order Flavobacteriales; family Flavobacteriaceae; genus Flavobacterium; species Flavobacterium endoglycinae. The sequence goes on along the minus strand of NZ_CP071448.1, from coordinate 867,876 downwards.
TAAAATGCCTTCAGGAGATGTGTTTTCCCAATTTCCAATTAACCAATCGGCTAGTTTGATTTTATCTTTTTCTACGGTTTCTTTTTTCTGGCAGGAAACAAAAGCTATTATTAGGGCTACAAGAGTAATTTTCTGAAACATATGTATGAGTTTTGGGTTTGTAATAGAGGTACTAAAGTATGAATTTTTTTTCCGCCACGAATTCACGAATTTTATTTTCTTCCATCTTTGAGTAAAAAATTAGGAATCAATTCGAAAAAAATAATTCGTGAATTACTTCATCTATTCGCTATCGCTCGAGTCGTGGCTATAAAAAACTAAACACTTTCACTTAAAATTGAATAAACCAATTCTTTCGTTGGTTTTTGATCTTTTAGTTTTGCACGAACGTCATCAAAAGTGACTTTAAAATCACAACCTGATTTATATTCGGCGCAGCCATAAGCGGTTTTGCCTTTTAAAATGGTTCCTTTTTTACATTTCGGACAAACTAATGCATCTGAACTTTCCTTAGTTTCGGCTTTTTTCTCTGTATTCTTTGGCTCTAATTTCAGTTTATAATTTTCTTCAAAACGAATTAAACCTTCTACAGTTCCAGAATCAGTTTTAAAGCCTTTTATATTTACGGTCGAACCTTTTTGAACCAATCGTAAATATTGACTTTCTGTAATTTTTTTATCATGAAAAACAAAAGGCAGCACAAAATCACAACCTGATTTATATTCGCTGCATCCAAAAGCGGTTTTTCCTTTAATCAGATTTCCCTTTTGGCATTTCGGACACGTTTCTACCGAAATTCCAGAACTTTTCTTTTTCTCTTTTTCTGCTTTTACGACAGGTTTTTGAATCGATGCCGCATGCGAAATATTGGCATGTTTGGTTTCACTTCGTACTTCATACACCAATGCTTCCACCATGCTTTTCATGTTTCGAATAAACGCCGCCGCAGTGAAAGTTCCTTTTTCAATATCTTTCAATTGTTTTTCCCAAGTTCCAGTAAGTTCGGCCGATTTTACCAATTCGTTCTGAATCGTATCAATCAATTGAATTCCGGTTAAAGTTGGTAAAACTTGTTTTTTATTTCGAACAATATATTGGCGTTTGAAAAGCGTTTCGATAATATTCGCACGAGTTGACGGACGCCCGATCCCGTTTTCTTTCATTAATTCACGCAAATCTTCGTCGTCAACTTGTTTTCCTGCGGTTTCCATCGCACGAAGTAAAGTGGCTTCGGTAAACTGATTGGGCGGTTTGGTTTCTTTTTGAAGGAAAGAAGGTTCATGCGGACCTTTTTCGCCCACCACAAAACTTGGCAGTAAATCGGGTTCCTTTTCTTTTGCATTTGGATCTTCAAAAACAACTCGAAAACCTTTTTTTAGGATTTCTTTTCCGGTTGCTTTAAAAGTCACATCGGCAGCTTTTCCAATTACTGTAGTGTTGGCAACCAAACAATCATCGTAAAAAACGGCAATAAAACGTCTTGTAATAATATCGTAAACCTGCTGCTGATTGTGTGGCAGATTATTTTGAATTCCAGTTGGAATAATTGCGTGGTGATCGGTTACTTTTTTATCGTTGAAAACCTTTGGCGATTTCTTGATTTTTTTCTCTAAAATTGGCTGAGTCAATTCGGCATAATTGGTTAATTTCTGCAGAATTCCAGGCACTTTCGGATAAATATCGTTTGGTAAAAAAGTCGTATCAACTCTGGGATACGTGATAACTTTTTGCTCGTATAATGTCTGTGTAATTTTCAAAGTTTCTTCTGCCGAAAAGCCAAATTTTTGGTTGCAATAGACTTGTAAACCTGTTAAATCAAAAAGCTTTGGGGCATATTCGTTTCCGTTTTTCTTATCAACCGAAATGATTTCGAAATCACTTTCTTTTACTTTTTCGGCCAGAATTTCTCCGTCTTCTTTGTTAAGAAAACGTCCTTCTTCATAGCTGAAAAGTGTTTCTCTATATAAAGTCTGTAATTCCCAATACGGCTGAGGTTTGAAGTTTTCGATTTCTCTGAAGCGTTCTACAACCATCGCCAAGGTTGGTGTCTGCACACGTCCGATTGACAAAACTTGTTTATAGCCGCCGTGTTTTACGGTATACAAACGAGTTGCATTCATGCCTAAAAGCCAATCTCCAATGGCTCTAGAAAATCCGGCGTAATATAAATTATCGTAATTAGAAGAAGGTTTAAGATTTTCAAAACCTTCTTTAATAGCTTCTGTAGTAAGGGAAGAAATCCATAATCGCTGAATTTCGCCTTTGTAATGCGCTTCGTTCATCACCCAGCGCTGGATTAATTCTCCTTCTTGTCCGGCATCCCCGCAGTTTATAACGACTTCGGCTTTTTCAAAAAGACTTTTAATGATTTTAAACTGTTTTTGGATTCCTGAATTCTGAACGACTTTAGTTTCAAATTTTTCGGGAAGTATGGGCAGATTGTTTAAATCCCAGCTTTTCCAGTGTGGTTTGTAATCATTGGGTTCTTTTAAGGTGCATAAATGCCCGAAAGTGTACGTCACGGCATAACCATTGCCTTCGTAATAACCATCGTGCTTGGTATTGGCACCTAAAACAGATGCGATTTCTCGTGCTACACTTGGTTTCTCGGCAATACAGACCTTCATTTTCTCCTTTTCTTATTTAAAGCGAAATTAGGGATTTTTCTTGGAAGGGGCAAAGAGGCAAAGGTGCTTAGATGATATGATTTAAGTTTTTAATTATGAAAATAAACCATCACTTTATTTATTCATAATTATGTAAGTGTTATAAATTATTTTGAATTTCAATTAATTTTCCATTGACATAAATATCTTTTTGGATAAATTTCCCATTTTCATCATACCATTTCCAAACTCCATCTTGCTCATCGTTTTTATAATTTCCTTCAACTTGAAGATTTCCGTTTTCATGATATTTAAGAGCTTTTCCATTCTTTTTTCCAGAAATATAATTTAGATCTACTTGTAATTTACCGTTGGGATGCCATTGTTTACCATTTCCATCAATGAGTCCTCCCTTAAAAAACTGAATGTTCTTTTTTTGACCGTTATTATACCAGCGTTCACTCAGACCTTCTGGTTCATCATTTTTCCAATTCGTTCGTTGTTCAAGTTTTCCATTTTCAAAGTAACATTCAAATAAACCAGTTTGCATTCCGTTAGTCCAGTATGAGATTTCTTTCACTTGACCGTTTTCAAACCAATGTTTATTTTGCCCACTAAGTTTGTTTTTAATATATGCAGTCTTTGCGGATATTTGTCCATCTTCAAAATACCATGTTTTTAGACCGGTACCATCTTTAAAATCGATACTCCATTCTATATTTCCATTATTAAAATATCTTGTCCATTGATCTTTTATTTTATGATTTTTTACGATGCCTTTTTCAAAAACTTTTCCATCTTGGAAATATGAAATATAAGGTCCATCATTTACATAATACTGGATAAATTTCCCAGATTTAACCAAAGCGTAGTGTATGAGTTTTTCATTTTGATCGTACCAGTAAATTGTATCAATATTTTTTCCGTTTTTTAATTTCCCTTTTTCATAAATGGTTCCTTCAGAATAAAATGAAATATATTTTCCGTCTTTTACTGTTGTTTGGTCGCTTACTGGAATCCAAGATGATTTACCAGTTTTTGAATCTAACCAGTATACCCAATTTTCGTTTCTTTTATCTCTATCATTTATATCAGCGTTGCAACCATAAATCAGTATTAAAAGAAGTAGTGCTAGTTTTTTAGTCATGTTATTTTATTAATCAATGCTTTAGGCGAATGTCTGAACAATTTTCTAAATGCAAATGAAAAATGAGAGAAATTTTCAAAGTCTAGATGAAGATTGAAGAAACTTTTTCAAGAAACCATCTTTGTAATTCATCGGCTTTTGTCCAAGCGTTGTAAATGTCCTGAATCTTAGATTTTTACAGCTATTTTTTTGGTGAAAGAAGTCCAGTCAAAGTTTTCCATAATATTTGAGTATATTGTTTGTATTCTAAATAATTTATCTGCTTGATTTCATCGCTTTTACTTTTTTTACTTTTGGGTCCTTGATAAACTTTTGATATTCATCAGTTTCCATTCCGAAAAGCGCAATTTTTCCATTATGATTGTTATGAATACCAAATCCGTATGTTTTGGTAAGAGGTGAAGCGCGAAAGCAAGCTTGTCCTTTTGAGAAAAATTGTTCTCGAGCTTTTTCGTATTCATTTTTTGTTAAATCTTTTCGATCAGCAAAAACCTGAAAAAGAATATCATCAGAAGTAAATTGATAGGGATTTTTAGCAATAAGCTCGTATTGCATTTCTGCAATGGTTTTCTTGTCTTTACTGGGTGGTATAATTCCGTGATCTACTTTTGTATCTTCTGCTACTTCAATAAAAGTGTCAAAATAATTTGTAGTATGTACTTTCATATCGCTATAAATTATCACATAAAGATAATTTGTTTTTCTTTAAAGAATGATATTTAACTTATCATATGGAAAAGCATCAGGATATTTGATGTAAAATCAGGAAAGTGATTCTGCAAATGTAATTTTTCAAAAACCTTAGAAATTTCGGTTTTTGTCATTTTGGGTTTATTGGTTTTAAGGTAAGATAAACTCAAGTATGATTTCAACAATTGTAGTGAGCCAAGATTGTTTTTTTAGGTTCTGTTTTTTTTCCATTATTTCGATATTTTTTACTTGAATTGGCTATTGATTTGTTCTCTGTCATAATCAAGTAGCCATTCTTCGTGATCTTTATAAATTTGTCTGAGATTTTTTTTGTCTGCAGAAATAAGATCAAGTCCTCTATCATCGTACATGTTAAGTATTATCTTTTTATCAATGTTTATAAAGTAAATTTCTTTTTCTGTAAAAGCTCCTTTTTGATCCAGTCTAGGTTCTCTCAAAGGAAAATCAGAATGGCAGATTGCTTTTAAGACCATTTTATAATTAATTCTATCAGCTGTTGCTTTAATGATTGCAATATTTCTAATGTCAAATTTTGAACTTGGTTCATACAGATTCATTTCTTTTGAAAAACAAATTTCTGATTTTTCAAGATTGTCAACTTGATTAAATAGAAAATTTGAAAGTCTTATTTTTCTACGTCTGTATTTGAAATCCATAAAAACCAAAAAGATTTTGTCCGAGTTATCAAAAGCACTTTCAAATATTGTTGTGGCTCTTCTCGTTGCTTCTTTAAAATATTCGTCTGTATTAGTGCGGCCTTCTTGTAAGTTAAAACGAAGTGCAAAATGCCAATTATAAAACAAAGGCTTTCGTAGTTTTAGTCCCTTGAAATTGTCATTTAAAAATTGTCTATATTCTTGTTTCCTTGTTTGCATGATGTAGATAGTTTCTGTCTACGAATTAGTATAATTTTTTTTAAAGTTATCTTCTTTAATCTCAGAGATATTAGACAAAATAAAAACTGTATTTTTTGAAATACTATTCCAGCAATACAAGTTTGCCATTTTTAGCAATTCAGTTGTGAGGTTTTGTAGGTTCTGTTTGAGGTTAGTTTCCATAAAGAAAACAAATTTAACTTTCTTTTGATATTAAAAACATATATTAACTAAGGTTTAAGAAGTAAAAAAGCGCAAAATCTAGAGAATTTGCGCTTTTTTTTGTTAAAGGGAATTTTCTAATTTATATTTTCCTTTTTTCATGATTTGGTAAATACTGTAACTTTGATAAAGGTTTCCGCTAGTATCACGTATAGTAAGATAGATTTTAAAGTTTGAAGTTTGAAGTCCGGGATCAGAATAATAAGTATCTGGTACAGACATAAAATAACCAGTTGCGCCCCAGCCAATAGCGTAAGGAGCTTCTCCATTGTTATTTACTTTTGAATACCACCAGATAATGCTGTTTAAATCAGGATTAGGGATACTTCCTGTATACTGCCATTCAAATAAGGTTGTTCCGCCCTGAATGTAAGTAGGACCAGATGCTGTTACCTGAGATGATATTATTGTGTTTGTAAGAGCAGTTTTTGACGTTTTACCATCTTTAGAAACTGATTCTTTTTTTAGCGCATTTTCAATACTGGCTGAATCAGAAGTTTCGTCAGAGCAGTTTTGGAATAAGAACAATGCTGAAAATGCAAACGCAAAAAGCAGCGATTTACCGTAATACTTGTTTGTGGATTTTTTCATAATCTATTAATTTAGTTAAAGATACTATTGGGGAGTTTCCAAATTTGAATTATAAATAACAAACTTGTTTCTCAAAAATACCTTGTTTAAAACTAATTGGATTACGGATAAACCATAAATTTTTTCTTTCAAATCACCAGATAATTACCTCAAAAAAATATTATGAAATGATTAAAAATTTATCCAAATATGACAAGGAGGAACTATTGCTTAATAATAGCCAACATATAAATAACAGAAGAATAAAAATGTGGAATAATGTGATGATTGCTTGATTTTTTTAAAGTTTTAGAAAACGTAATTTAATTGTCATCAAGACAAAAATAAAATCTAATTTATACTTAAGATTTAGATTTTATCGCTTTTATTAGTTGCTTATTGCGTTTATCAGCTCTTGAATTCTGTAAAGAAATAACAGCCCAAATTGCAGCAGGAATCCAGCCAATTAAGGTTACTTGCAAGATTAGACAAAGAATCGACGTTAATATTTTCCCTCTCAAAAAGAAAGAAACACACGGGAAGAAAATTGCAATTAGAGTCATAGTTTTTTGGTTTGTTTTCTGTAAATATAGAAAAGCTGCACGATTTTTTGCTAATTTTATTTTAATGAACGTAATCATATTTACCTTCAGAAAACACATTTCCAGTTACGGCATCAATTTGTATCATTGGACAATGATTACATTCTTTTGATACATTCCAGTAGTATAATTTTCTTTTTCCATTTTTATATCCTAAACTCGTTTTGGAGTAAGTATAAGTATTAAAATAAATGAGCACATTATCTCCTGAAATACCATATCGGTTAGCAATTTTTAAAGCCTGGCTTTCTGTAATCTTAATTTCGTTTTTGTTTTTTTCTTTACAGGAATTGAATAAGAAACATATTCCAAAAAGAAGAATCATTATTACTAATAAGAGACTTTTTTTCATGGTTAAATTTTTAGATCTTAGTTAAGTTTTCCGAGCCATAATCCGATAGCGCGGATTTGCAATCCGTGCCCGTAAAGATTGGTTTGGTTTGTATTTGATTTACAAAGTGTCATATTGTTGCGGGCACGGATTACAAATCCGCGCTATCGAGGTATGACTACATGTTCTTTTCCACTTTTGCAAAATCCACTTCAATTATGTCCGCAGTGTCTGATATACATTTAATTAAATCATCAAAATCAATACAAACCGAATGAATACTTCCTTGTATCTCGGGATCTTCAACAGATTGGCAGGTTATCCAGCAATTGTTGTCTCGCGGAATAAAGAAACTCAACAAATTATAGGTCGTCTCACCAAATTCCAAAAATTGCAGATCAGCCAACATATCTGCCCATTGAGAATCTTCAATCAAATTGCCAACAGTTAACTTGGTATGTATATTTTCTGGATCTTCCCCACGCCAAATTTTCTTATATCGATTCAAATCAATGTTATTCAACTTATTTACAGTCTGTTTCAGAGAATGAATAAACTGAGGAACATAGACAATCGAATCATGTTCCGTGAAGTTAACTCCATCCACGAAGATCGATACAGAACGCATCAATCTTTCTGTCGGATCATCTGATGCTGGCTCTAATCTAAAAGCAAAAATAGCACAATCACCTATTGTCTGCATGGGATGTGTCCTTAAATTCATTTTGTTTAAAATTAATTACCGTTTCTATTTTTTGAATCCGATGGCTCTGATTTATACCCTTTGTCAAATATAAAAAAAACTACATGTTTTTTTGTAGCTTTTGTATTTGATAATTTGTTTTTTGTCTTGCTGTTGTGGGCACGGATTGCAAATTCCCGCTAACGGGTTTGCCAAATCATCGCTGCGCAAATTTCTTATAAAATCTTGTGCAATTCATCCAGTAATTCCATTTCATCATTTGGCAGAAGCTGCACAGCTATTTCAAGTAAAAGCATGGCATCGATAGCGGTTTGAGATTCTTCATTTTGCAGGATCTTGATACTTGTTCTAATTAGAGAAAAAATCGTCTGCATTAATTCGTTGTAACACGTTATTGTTAGATCGGTTTTGAGAGAATTATGATCTTTAAGATTTGGTTTAAGCTTTGTGAAATAATTTACATTGGCCGCAAATTTTAAAAGATCATTTATTCGTTTCTCCAGCTTTTCTTCCATCGCTTATAATTAATTTTAGTATTTACTTATATAAAGCAAATATAATAAAATTCGACTTATAAGTCGAATTTGTTTTGTAGATTCAAAAGGTTACTTCATTTTCTTTGTTTTATGAAGACGATTGATAAATTAGAAGCAGAAATAGTCGATAGAATTTATAAGCTTTTCCTAGAAAAATACACAGGAAACAAGAGTGCTTTTGCAAAAGCAAGTAACTGTACTGAGACCACTGTACGAAGAATTTTAAGAAAAGAACAGGGTATTACTATAAATCTTTTGATTAGAATGGCAAAAGCACTTGATACAACTTCAAGTGAACTTTTGAAGGATTTGTATATTTAAAGACGAGGAATATAAATAATCGGAGAGATTTGTTGGCTGTTAAGTTAATATATATGAGTATTTTTTGTTATCGCAATGATAGTGCGGATTTGCAATCCGTGCCTGTAAAGATTGACTTATTTCTTTAAAAATAAAAAAAGCTACAATCTTGTAGCTTTTTTATTGACTATTATTGCGTTTAGCTTTTGTGTGCACGGATTGCAAATCCGCGCTATCTGGCTTGTGCCAGTAAAAGTCATAAAAATAATAGAATAAAACATTGTTGCTAAAGTGAATGTCTATTCGTAAATAAAGAGTAAGATAAGACTTGATCGCTTTATAATTGTAATAATTTAGCTTTTTGCTGTTCAAACTCTTCCTGAGATAAAACACCAGAGTCCAATAAATTTTTTAGTTTTTGTAAACTGTCTAATTTTTCATCAAAATCATTCCTTTTTATATCTAATGAATTTTGCTGTTTTGGGTAAGAATTATTTACAACAATTGTTTGAGGTTCGTTATCTTTTAAACAAGCCCAAATTAACGAAACTATCCATCCAATAAATGTCCATCCCAAAAAGAAATTCAGCAAAATTATTCCAGCAGCATTATTTTTCTTGCGACTTAATGCAATAATTGATGGTAAAAAATAAATTGCTAAAAACGGAATTCCAATTACTAGTAATTCTGTTACTCCAAGTCTTCCCATAATAATTTAATTAATTAGTTTTTAATTTCTACTATTGAAACGTTGTTTTTCTTTAAGTTGCATACACAATAGGATGCTCGCAACAACTAGAGGAATTAGGTAGTTTTTAATTTATTTCAATTTCGCAAACAAATTTATAAACTGCACTAAGAATTGTTCCAGGTATAATTTTATCATCATAAGAATTAATGTATATTTTTTTTATTGCCTCTCCATTTCGATTATATATTACACCATCTGAAGTAGAATATGTTTTTTCAGAACAATCTAGTTTATAAAATTGTAAAGTAGAATCACCGCCAGTTTTAATTAATTTGCCTTTTTTGTTTTTAACAGTTTTAGTTGGTGACACTAATTTCAACCAAAATTCTTTGTATCCATCATTATCTCTTTCAAAAAATAAATATACTTCGGTACCGTCTTGACCTGAAGTTACATATTGAAATTCATCTGTTTGGGAAAATGATTTACTAAAAACTATCAAAAGAAAGGCTGTAAACAATATTTTTTTCATTTTATTATTTTTTTTAATGGCGTTATCTAATTTCTTTCAACATAGTAAGTAATTCAGGAATTTTATTGACTTGTGTTTCTGTCCAGAAATAATAGTTGTAATCTGTAACACCATCGTCTTTAAGATAAATCGATATTCTTCTTGAACTTTTTTCAATATAAAAACTAAAGGTTATTTCTCTGGAATTAAAAATATATTTGGTCGATTGGTTTCTGTCTGTTTTATCTTTAAGATTTGGAATAACATATTGCTCAATAAATAAAATAAATTCATCAACTTCATTTAAATCGATCCATGAAGATTTGAAGTAATTATTAGTTAATCCCATATCTACTTGCACTGATTTTACTTTTTTGTTTAATTTCAAATCAATTGCTTCAACGGGAAAGAAAGAAACGACTTCATTTAAACCAGATCTAAAGTCGGCTTTAATATTCCAATCTTTATTTATCTGCGTTATTTCTGCATTCTCAATAAATTGGCGGGTTTCAGAATTTGTTTTTCCGTTTTGAGAATAACTTATTGATATTGTTGTGAGTAATAAAAATATAATTAGATTGAATTTCATATTAAAATTTTTAATGTTTTCAAATCTAATTACTTAAAGTTCAATATCCTTACGGGAAACCGTAAAGGCATGAAAATATTTGTTGATAATTATAAAGACATTCGAAATCTTTTAGCCCATCAAATTTTCTATCAAAATCTCACTCAAAAAACACAAAAAATCAGCACTAGAATTTTCCACAAAAATTTTGTAATTTTGCAGTCCAAATAAAGGAAAAAGAAAATGTTAGATAGACTTCAATATGTAAAGCAGCGATTTGATGAGATTTCGGATTTGATTATTCAGCCGGATGTTATTTCTGATCAAAAGCGTTATAAACAGCTCAACCAAGAATATAAAAGTATTAAGGCTTTGGTTGAAAAGAGAGAAGAATACATTATAGTTTTGGCAAATATCGATGAGGCTAACGAAATCATTGCTGACGGCAGCGATGCTGAAATGGTGGAAATGGCCAAAATGCAGTTGGACGAAGCTAAAGATCGCTTGCCAGAATTGGAGGAGGAAATCAAATTTATGTTGATTCCTAAAGATCCTGAAGATGCTAAAAACGTAATGGTGGAGATTCGTGCCGGAACGGGTGGAGATGAAGCAAGTATTTTTGCAGGGGACTTATTCAGAATGTACACTAAATATTGCGAAAGCATGGGGTGGAGAACCTCTGTTGTAGATATGAACGAAGGTACTTCAGGTGGTTTCAAAGAGGTTATTTTTGAAGTTACTGGAGAAGATGTATACGGAACGTTGAAGTTTGAAGCAGGTGTTCACCGTGTGCAGCGTGTTCCTCAAACAGAAACTCAAGGTCGTGTGCATACATCGGCAGCTACCGTTATGGTTTTACCAGAAGCGGAGGAGTTTGATGTTCAGGTAGATATGAACGATGTTCGTGTGGATTTCTTCTGTTCGTCAGGGCCTGGAGGACAGTCGGTAAATACAACGAAATCGGCTGTACGTTTAACGCACATTCCAACAGGATTAGTGGCGCAATGTCAGGATGAGAAATCACAGCACAAGAATAAAGATAAAGCTTTAATGGTATTACGTTCTCGTTTATACGAAATGGAATTGGCTAAAAAGCAAGAGGAAGATGCTAAAAAACGTAGTTCTCAAGTAAGTTCTGGAGACCGTTCGGCAAAAATCCGTACGTACAACTATGCTCAAGGCCGTGTAACCGATCACCGTGTTGGTTTAACGCTTTACGATTTGGGTAACATCATGAACGGTGATATTCAGAAAATTGTTTCTGAGCTTCAGTTGGTAAACAACATGGAGAAATTAAAAGAGGCTTCGGAAGTTTATTAATTTCTAGACACAGAGGTACAAAGGTTCAGAGTTGCAAAGGTTTTGTTGCTTTGGAAAAACACTCTTAAGTTTTTTCTTAGATTTAGTTTTAAGTTGATGTAAATTCTATATTTTTTAATAGAATATCAAAAATAATCAAGCCGAACATTTGTTCGGCTTTTTTTGTGTTATCTAAGAGCAATACTACATGATCTTTTAGGGGAGTAAGATTTATAATATTTTTTGAAAATAATTTTCGTATATCTCTGAAGCTTTGCCACTTTGCTGCTTTGAACCTGCAAAAAGCATAAGTTTTTTTAAAACATTTTTTGTTTCATATTTGTTTGTCTTTTACCAAAAAGAGAAATGTACTAATCAACCAACCAATGTTAATTTATGAAGAGAACTTTACTTTTATGCAGCTTCTTTGGAAGCTTTTTTTATTGTCAGGGACAGTCGTATTTTGGATTTCGGGACGATAATTATGCGGGAATTCAAGGAGTTTTGTTTAATCCGTCAGCGATTGTTGATTCTAAATTCAGATCAGATATTACCATTTCATCTGTCAGCGCAACGGGACAAAACGATTTGTATGGCGTTAATATCGCCGATGTTTTTGATGGAGGTTACAGTCTAGAAACTGATGCGTCAAAGAATTTTAAAACAAACAACAGAGGAAACTTGAATATCGATATTCTTGGGCCATCGTGTATGATGAATATTACGCCAGAGCATAGCATTGGAATTTTTACTCGTGTTCGAAGTGTTACCAATCTTACAGGTATTAACGGACAGCTTATTGATGAGGTTAATAAAGATGTAGATGCTTCAAACAGTTTTTTATTTACAGGCGGTAACCCAAATGGAGTTACCAATTCCTGGGCTGAGATTGGAGCAAGTTACGGAACAATATTAGTAGACGAAGATGTACATTTTATGAAAGCTGGTCTTACCATAAAATACCTAATGGCGGGAGTTAACAATTATATCAACGGAAATAATCTGAGTGTTGCTTATGAAAAGGACAATGTGATTCCGTCGCAAAGTGAATATCTTTCAACAGGAACATTAAAAACAGCTGCAAGTTATGATTACAATGCAGGAAAAGATCCAAAATTTGATATGTCATCAGCAGGTGTGGGAATCGATTTGGGTTTTACGTATGAATACCGCACTAACTGCCATACTTGTATTGGAAATCGATACAAATTAAAAGCGGCAGCTTCGATAACAGATATTGGGAAATTGAATTATAAAAATGTTATCGAGAATACATATAACCTCGCAGGAAGAGTGACACAAGATGATATTGATAATGCGAGTGATATTTTTCAGTTTTTTAATGATCATTATACCAAAGTTTCATCGCAGAAAGGAGTAAAAGCAAATCTTCCAACCGCTCTTCATACCAACTTTGACTGGAATATCGATAATAAGTTTTACCTGAATTTAAGCGGTGATTTCGGATTGGTCGACGCCAAAAAAATTAACGGAACTGCGATTGCTAATTCGGTTACTTTTACACCGAGATATGAAACTCGCCAGTTTAGTTTTTACATTCCGCTTACCTATATGGAATACAGCGGAACACAGATAGGAACTGGTTTTAGAGCCGGACCATTATTCATAGGATCAGGTTCGCTGATTTCGAATTTGTTTTCAAACAATTCAAAAGCCAGCAATGTATATGTGGGATTGAAGATTCCTATTTATCAGAGTTATAATTGATTTTTGAGGTTCTAAGAAACTGAGATGCTAAGGGACTAAGTTTCTAATATTTTGACATGGGAAAATTAAGCTTAGAATCTCAGTTTCTTAGAGCCTTAGTACCTTAAAAAGAAAAAGAGACTTTCTTACTAGTGTAAAAAAGTCTCTTTTTTGGTTTGAGATAAGTTGTAAACTTTCAATCTTAGCTTCTTAGAAGCTTAGAATCTCATAACCTTAAAAATATAGTGATGTATTAACTGTTTAATCGTTTTGTTGCCTTGGAAACGTATAAGCGAGTTAGATACCGAGAAATACTCTTGTAAATTCAAAACATTTATATAAGTTAGAGTAGAGGGTCACACCATTCTTTATGATTATTTCGTTTAGCTTTTCCATAATAGTCAGTATTTAATTCGACAATTACTCTTATGATGGTTCGTATTGTGATGATTCTTCTTCTTCAGAAGTTTCATTTGAAGATTCGCTAGGTTTCGAAACCAGATTGGTTACAATAAGCTGGACAATTGAGCCTAAAATTCCTTTAAACATAGTATCACCTTTTCCAACAATAAATCGTTTGGCTAAATATCCAATCGCAATGCTGATAGCTGATTGTGCCATATGACTTTTAAAGCCAACCGTTTCGTTGATTTCTTCAACCGTATTTCGAATAAGGTTTAGAGGCTTTAAATTTTCTTTAATATCATCGATATGGTCTTTAATAGCACACCATTCGGCATCCTGACGATCTTCTAATAATTTTATTCTCTGATTTAACTCATCAATAGTGTAAATAGGCTCCATAATAGTCTTTTTTAAGTATTAATATTTTAAATCAGTTTTTATTTTTCTTTTAAGATGCTCGAAATAATCGAATTTCCAATAGGAGTTTTGATTAGTTTATGATGAGATTTATGTATTACAACAGCTACTATTAAATAGAAAAGTGCCATTATAAAAAATCCGAAATAATATTCTCCAAGTTCTTTTCCAATCCATAAACTTAAACCAATATTCAAGAACAGGGTAAAAAATGCAACAACAACGCCGACTGCTATCTTTGATGCCAATGATGAAACACCATCAGCCACTGAACATACTGTTTTAAGTTTTAATAATTCTAAACTTGTTTTTGCATAAGTTTCAGCTTTTTCATAAAGATTTAAATTCTCGTTTGTTGTTGCATTTGGTTCCATGATATAGTATTTTATGGTTTGAAAAAATCACTTTTTATTAGTAGTTCGATTTCACTGTTTTAGCTTCGTCTTTAACTGTATTGAAATCATCTTTTACTTGGTTGAATTTTGCTTTTCCTTCATCGATGATGTCTTTACCGTTTGAAGTGATTGTGTTTACAATACCATCAAATTTTGTTTTTAAATTATCGCTGTAATCTTTCGATTTATCTTTGATTTTTTTTCTAGTGTTTGAACCTTTGTCTGGAGCAAATAAAACTCCTAATAATGCTCCTGCTGCAGCTGCAGCTGCTACTCCTAAAATTGTGCTAGATGCTTTCATAATATTTGATTTTTAATAGATTAATATAATTATTTAATGTTGATTCGTTTTTAAATTTCCCGTCCTTTGATAAGTCTCAATAATATTGCGATAATGGCAATTACAAGCAGTATGTGAATAATACTTCCAAAACTGTAAACAAAGAAACCAAGAGCCCATAGTATTACAAGAATAACCGCTATGGTGTATAATAAATTTGACATGGTTTTCTTATTTTAGGGTTACTAAATGAATTAGTTCAATTTATACGATAAGTATAAAGTTAAGTTGCTGTTTTTAGCATCAGGAAAAGTATAAGTTGTTCCTAAAGCTGTTCTTTCTTTCCCCACAGTTGTTAAACCATAGTTGTAACGTACTCCAATACTAACTGGATTAAAATCTACTCCAATACCAGCTGAAATACCAGCATCAAATTTGTTTAAATCGTCTGTATCAATAGTTTGTTCAAACTCAGCGTCTCCGCTTCCTGTTACTTTAGAACTTACTAGGTAAGAAGCGTAACCACCGGCATGTACGTTAAAGTTTTTAGTAATATTTACTCTTACCAATAATGGAAGTTCGATATAATTCAATTTGAATTTAGCGTCTCCATTAAAAAGAGCGCTGTTGTATTCTAATTTGGCACCTTTTGTTGTAAATAAAAGCTCAGGCTGAATAGCAACAAAATCAGAGATTGGTAAAGTTGCATAAACACCGGCATTGAAACCGTATAGAATATTGTTGTCATCAACATCATCGCCATTGTTGTATAGATTAGACATGTTGAATCCACCTTTTACACCAAATTCTGTTTCTACATTAGTATTTTGAGCGTGCAGCATTCCAAATGAAGCTGAGATAAAAAGGGCTAAGGCGCATAAAAAATTGTTTTGCATTTTCATAGTTAAATAATTTAGTTAATGATTTGTTAGGCTTTTAATTAATTCCTTTCTTAATTGTTTGTTCAATCTCTCGTAAGAGATCAAATTGTTCAGGCAGATATTTCAATACTAACTTTAAAATTGCTTTATCGTTGGTTTCTTTCGAAACGGTCTCTAATAATTGAATTTGTTCTTCCAGACATTTTTTCATTGCTCTTAAATAGACTCTGTTAAATTCTGAAGAATTTTTTGCGGTAACCAGATCGTAAGTATCGCGGCGGTGTGTTGCATTTATTTCAGAAATAATAATAAGTTTTTTATTTGCTAATTCTGTTACTTCCTGCAGTAATCTGCTTTGACTTCTTTCGATTTTTTTACCTAAAATCATTATTGAACTCTCTGAACTTTTTTGTTGTGCAATTTGACTTTTAGAAATAATAGTTTTTCCAACATTTGCCGTTGCAATAAAAAAGAAAGCCTCAACTTCTTCTTTATCATTTTTACTAAAAGCTTCATTTTTTTTAAGATTAGATTCTATTGAATTGGATTTTCGGCACGATGTTACAAAGATCACGATCAATAAAAAAAGCACTTTAAAAATGATGGCTTTCAATACGGGTTTTGCTTTCATTATTACTTCCTAAAGTATTACAATACAAAGATGCTAACGAATACGATGATTTGCCTTACAGCATAAAAAAGAAACGTTATATAATTCCCATAAAGAATTTATATAACGTTTTAATATCTAGTGTTTAAAGGAGCTGACGAGGTTTAATCTGGTAGAAAAATAGTAAAAACCGAACCTTTATTCGGCTCACTATCAGCTGTAATATGACCTCTATGATTGTCTACGATTTTCTTACAAATCGCTAGACCAATTCCAGTTCCTGGATAGTCAGTTTTAGAGTGCAGTCTTTGAAACAAAATAAAGATTGTTTCTTTAAACTGAGGATCAAAACCCATTCCGTTATCTGTAAAAGTAATTCGGTGGTATTTTTTAATGTTTTGATCTAATTCTGGATAATCAGCTGCATTTACTTTTTCACAATCAATTGAAATTTCCGGCGGAACATCCGGTCTGCTGTATTTTAATGAATTTCCAATCAAGTTGATGAAAAGCTGTTCGATTTGATAGGGAATCACCGAAAGTTTAGGAAGTTTGCAGGTATTTATAACTGCATTTTTTTCTTCTATAACTTCTGTTAATTCCGATTCGGCATTTTCAAGCAATTCATTTAAATTCGACTTAATGAATTCTTTTTTGGTTGTATTGGTTCTCGAAAACAATAATAAATCATCGATAAGAATACGCATTCTTTTTGCCGAAACTTCAATTTTGGCAATATAATCACGTGCACTTTGTGACATAACTGCTTTATCAGCATCAGAAACTCGAGAGATAAAAGTCTGGATTTTTCGAAGCGGCTCCTGTAAATCATGACTCGCGACGTGATTGAAAGAAGCTAATTCTTTATTGCTTTTTTCAAGTTCTTTATTACGTTCCTGAAGTTCGATATTAAGCAGATGCTCATCGGTAATGTCAAAATTAATGCCCAGTAAAATTTTGCTTCCCTGTTGGTCTGTCAGTAACTTTCCGGTCGATTTAAAATAACGGACTTCGTGACTTGGAAGTAGTATTTTATAATATACAAAAGGCTGTTGTTTGTTCTGAAGGATTCCGTCAATCGCAGTTGCAACATTATCCTTGTCATCAGGATGTACGGATTTTAAAAGGGTTTCTCTTCTTGGAATAAAATCGCCAGGTTCATAACCCAGTAAACGAAATTGATTGTCTGAATAATCGATTTTATCTGCATCAAGATCCCATTGCCAGGTACTAAATTTACCAATTGCTTCAGATTCAGAAATTAAACCGCTCGAAATTAAAAGCTTTTTGTTGTAAAGTTTTAGCCTTTGGAAATCTTTACTGATTTGTCGATAAGCCAGTAAGATAAAAAATAGCGCTGTTAAGAATAGCGAGATAGAAAATATAGGACTTAACGAAATTTCAGCATCGTAGATTTTCAGCCTGTTTTTAAGGTAGGTTTTCTCAATGTCATTCATTTCGTCAACTTTAAAACGAATATTTTCCATTAAGATTCGTCCCCCAAACATATGATTATCGAGTTTTCGTTTATCATATGTTTTGGGATCGCTATATTTTAAACAATTTTCGAAAGACACAAAACGCTGTATAATAAGCTTAAAGAGCTTTCGAAGATTTTCCTGCTGTTGTGGATTATCAGCAGTTAATTTTTTTAAAGTAATAAATGAAGTATTTACCTTGTCGCGTGAATAAATATACGGAGTTAAAAAACGGGCATTTCTGGTAATAATATAACCTCTTTGTCCGGTTTCGGCATCTTTTATAGCCGACATCAATCGTTCTAATTGAATGTTTATCTCGTATGTATGCATGACCAGTTTGCTTGATTCATTCAAGTCCTGATTATGCTTATAAGCTACCGATGAAATAAATAACAGAATGAAAACTGCGATTACAAAAATAACTCTCAAAGAGTTTGAAGAATTAAAATTTGGTATCCATTTCATTGGTGTACTATTATTTTTATTTTAGTCGCAGCAAGAAATTATCACGGTTTAACCCAGAGGTATGATAGTGCCAGTTTACGGTCACGACTTCATTAATTATTTTTTTAAGCGTATTAAAATCGCTTGGCTTTTTGATATAAATATTGGCACCCTGAATAAAAGTATCTTCAATATCTTCTTCAGATGAAGAAGTAGAATAGATGGCAATAATAATGTTTTTAAGATGATCTGTTTTTTTAATTTCAATCAAACACTCTTTACCAGTTTTCTTTGGCATATTTAAATCCAGAAACAAAATATCCGGAAGTTTATTATCTGGATTTAATAAATAATCCATTAACTGCATTCCGTCATGCACAAACTCTACGTTTGTTTGTATTTTAATTTCCTCGAAAGCGTCTTTAAAAAAAAGGCGGTCATCTTCATCATCATCTGCCAGTAAAATGTTTAATGCGTTTTTTTGCATTTTAGTGTGGTATTTGGGTTTTTATTTTAAATTTTCTCTTCGTTTTTTAATTATTCGCTGAAATGCCGACGGCGTAATACCAGTCGTATTCTTAAACTGCGTGCTTAAATGCGCTACACTTGAGTAGTTTAGCAAGAAAGCAATTTCGGTTAAGCTCATTTCATTGATAATAATTAATTGTTTTGCTCTTTCAATTTTCTGTAAGATAATAAAGTTTTCAATAGAAGAATACGTTACTTCAGAAAAAACATTAGATAAATAGCCATAACTATGGTTGAGTTTTTCGGCTAGAAAAACAGAACTTTTATAATTGTTGCTGTCTTCCATAAAAACCAATTCGATTATAGCATCTTTTATTTTTTGAACTAAGACGCTTTTCTGATTTTCAACTACTTCAAATCCGCACGGACTTAAATTATTTTTTAAAGCTTCGAGTGCATCTGCATCCAGATTGTCGTCAATCTCAATCTCCCCAAAACCCAGACTGGTAAAATTAATGCCTTGCTGATCGAGGTTTTGTTTGAGATAAAGCGAACAAATGGTATTTATGTCGAACTTTATAAATAGCTTCATTTTTTAGAAAATTTTGGTTAAAGATAATTAAATTATTCGTGGTTACAGTGTTTAATGTGTTTTAGAATGTAGAAATTGATGCAAAAAGAAGTAAAATCTTCAAAAAAATACCGTCTAATATTGCTTTACTAGACGGTATTTCCTGATTGAGTCTTAAAGACTTACAATTCTGACAGGATTTGATGAAATTCCTCTTTTGTTTTTCCCAGTTTCTGCTGAAGTCTTCCGTACATTTCGTCTTCTTTTCCTTCAGCAAACATCAAATCATCGTCTGTCAGCTCAGCATATTTCTGCTTTAGTTTGCCTTTCAACTCATTCCAGTTTCCTTTTATTTCTGTGGTATTCATGATTGCATTTTGTTTGTAATTAATAGTAAAGTAAAGTTCTGTTTTAAAATTGAGACCTTTTTACATTAATTCCCGGTTAATTTGCATAATTCACATTTTTGCTTTTAAACCTGATAACGGCGCAGAATCCAAGCCATTTTTTCATGCTCCTGCAGCAATCCGGTTACAAAATCAGCAGAACCTGCGTCTTTGGTTTCATTTTCAAAAATCGGAATGTAATCTCTAAATTCAGTAACCAGCTGTTCGTGATTTTCTAAAAGTTCTTCCAGCATATGTTTTTGTGAAGCATATTCTTTTGGAGATTCTTTTAGTGTTGAGTTTTCGATAAACTCTTTCATGGTTCCAATCGTTTTTTCGCCAAGCTGGCTGATTCTTTCGGCTACTTCATCAATATTAGCTTCTAGAATTCTATATTGATCTTCGAATAGTTTATGCAATTCCATGAAGCTATTTCCTGAAATATTCCAGTGAAATTTTCTTGTTTTTACATAAAGAGTCATTTCGTTCGATAAAATAGTAGCTAATATGGTTGTGCTTTTTTTAAGGTTCGCAGCCGATATTCCGATATTTGGAGTCATAATTTCTTTTTGTAGGTTACAAATCAAAATTAGATGACGACTACGCATTTAATTTTACACAATTTTTCTAAGATGTTATATGAATCCAATGTGAAGCTCAAATTCGCAATACATTAATATTATTTGTAATTTTGCCGCACAACAAAAAAAGCAATATGACAACACAACAACTGCACGAACAAATTCTTCAAAAAAAATCATTTTTATGCGTAGGTTTAGATCCAGATCTTACTAAGATTCCACAGCATTTATTAGAAACCGAAGATCCAATTTTCGAATTTAATAAAGCCATCATCGACGCTACACACGATTTAACGGTTGGATATAAACCTAATACCGCTTTTTTTGAAGCATATGGAATAAAAGGCTGGATGTCGCTGCAAAAAACAATTAATTACATCAACGAGAATTATCCAGATATTTTTACGATTGCCGATGCCAAAAGAGGTGATATAGGAAACACTTCGAGTATGTATGCCAAAGCTTTTTTTGAAGATTTAAATTTTGATAGTGTAACAGTTGCTCCTTATATGGGGAAAGATTCGGTTGAACCTTTCTTGGCTTTCGAAAATAAACATACTATTATGCTGGCTCTAACATCAAATGAAGGAGCATTTGATTTTCAGACCTTAAATACAAACGGACAAGAGCTTTACAAACAAGTTTTAGAAACTTCTAAAACGTGGAAAAATAGCGAAAACTTAATGTACGTAGTCGGAGCTACTAAAGCCGAATATTTTACTGAAATCAGAAAAATTGTTCCAGACAGTTTCTTGTTGGTTCCAGGAATTGGCGCTCAAGGCGGAAGTTTGTCTGAAGTTTGCAAATACGGAATGAATGATAAAGTGGGACTTTTGGTAAACTCAGCAAGAGCAATTATCTATGCTTCAAAAGGAACTGATTTTGCTGAAAAGGCAAGGGAAGAAGCTCTCAAAGTACAAAAAGAAATGGAAGAGATTATTGATTTGAAGTTTCAGGTTTAATAATTGTTAGACACGAATTCTCGAATTTCTTTTTAATTTGAGGAATTAGTGAAATTCGCAACTAAAATCTACACGAATAAAAAAATTAGTGAATTCGTGGCTGAAAAAACTTCTTCTTAAATAAACATGAAACAATTAACCGACCAAATAGGAACGATTCATTCTTTTGAAACGCCTCCAAAACGTATTATTTCGCTTGTTCCTTCGCAAACTGAATTATTATATGATTTAGGTTTAGAAGAAAAAATCATCGGAATTACGAAGTTCTGTGTCCATCCGTTTCATTTCAAATCAACCAAAAAAATGGTGGGTGGTACGAAAAAAATCCACTTTGAAAAAATAAAGCTTCTAGAACCCGATATTATTATTTGTAATAAAGAAGAAAATACAATCGAAATTGTCGAACAATTGCGTACAATTTGTCCAGTGTGGGTAACGAATATAGTTTCTATTGAAGATAATTTCCAGATGATAACCGACTTCGGACAGTTATTCAACTGCAGAACCGAAGCGCAAAAGTGGAATGATAAATTATCTTTCGCCTTGAGCGATTTCAAAAAATACATTCAAGATATTGCTGTTAAAAAAGCCGCTTATTTTATTTGGAAGAATCCATATATGGTTGCCGGAAATGATACCTATATAAATGAGTTGCTAAAACTCAATCATTTTAAAAATATTTACGAAGATAAAGGCCGTTATCCTGAAATCGAATTAAAGAAGATGCGTCTCGAAGGTGATCCAGATATTGTATTTCTTTCTTCTGAACCGTATCCTTTTAAAGAAGAAGACGCTTTTGAAATAGGAAGATTCACCCATCATGCCAAAACCATTTTCGTAGATGGTGAAATGTTCTCTTGGCACGGCAGCCGACTTTTAAAAGCTTTCCAGTATTTTAAACTTCTACATGAGAGGCTTAAAAATTAGTTTTTTTGTTTCAGGTTTCAAATTGTTGGAATGTGAATTTAACCGCAAAGAGCGCTAAGATTTTTTACGTGGAGTAATTTTATAAAACGCAAAGTTCGCAAAGCTGTGATAGCTTTGCGAACTTTGCGTTTGTATTCATAATACTTTGGAGAAAACTTAGCGCTCTTTGCGGTTAAAATATGTTCAAAGCAAATAGTTGTAAAAAAAGAATGCCGACATCTCGAAGACGCCGGCATTATTTAACTAACCAAAACCAAAATAATAAATAACCAGTTTATTACATTACAAATGTCCGAAATATATCAATCTTAAGCTGTTAAGATCTTGTTATTACTTTGTTGAATATAAGTTAATGTGTATTGGGAAAATAAATTCCAATATTTAAATTCCAAAATCCAACTTCGCAATTGGAATTTGGAATTTTTTATGTGAGTTACTTTTAAATTGGAATTTTACAAGAATTTAGAATTTGGAATTTTTTCATTGGAATCTAAATAATCCATCAGAATTTATCTAAAAAAGAATGCCGGCATCTCGAAGACGCCGGCATCATTTAACTAACCAAAACCAAAATAATAAATAACCAGTTTATTACATTACAAATGTCCGACATATATCAATCTTATGCTGTTAAGGTTTTGTTATTACTTTGTTGACCATAAGTTAAGATTTTTAGAAACCTATTTTTGAATATTGTAAAGCTAGGTTAAGAGTACAAAGTTGTAAAGGTTAAGAGGTTTTTAAACATTAATAAAAATAAAACCCGACAAGTTTTTTAAACTGTCGGGTTTTGTTATTATAAAAGCAAAGTATAATTCTTTTTAAAAAACTTTGCACCTAAGAAAAAACAACTGTCTTATTACTATACACCATTGTTTTTCTTTCGGAATGTAATTTAATTGCTCTTGCCAAAACTATTCGCTCTAAATCACGTCCTTTCATGATAAAATCTTCAACAGAATGAATATGTGAAACTCTGGCAATATCCTGTTCAATAATTGGACCTTCGTCTAATTCTTCGGTTACGTAATGGCTTGTTGCACCAATAATTTTCACGCCGCGTTTAAAAGCCGAATGATAAGGTTTTGCGCCCGGAAAAGCTGGCAAAAACGAATGGTGGATATTTATAATTCTATTTTCGTAAAGTTCAATCAACTTTGGTGTTATAATTTGCATGTAGCGGGCTAAAACAATAAAATTGATATCGTATTTTCGTAATAATTCAATTTGTTTGGCTTCACCTTCCTCTTTATTGTCTTTTGTAAAAGGAACACAGTGAAACGGAATATCAAAGCGTTCGGCAATTCCTCTTAAATCATTGTGATTGCTTATGATCACTGGAATTTCAACATTTAATTCGTCGGCGCTGTATCGGCCTAAAATATCAAATAAACAGTGGTCGTATTTAGAAACAAACAATGCCATTTTGGGTTTTTGTTCTTGATTGTACAAATCCCATGACATATTGAAATCCACAGCAAGTGTTTTTTCAAATTCAGCTTTTATATCATCGATTGTATTTCTGTGATTGGTAAATTCACATTCCAATCGCATAAAAAAGACATTCTGCTCGACATCAACATGCTGATCGATATAAATAATATTTCCTTCTACTCTGGCAATAAAAGCAGTCACTGCGGCAATAATACCTTTTTGGTCTTTACAGTGAATCAGAATGGTTATTTTTTGCATTTTGGTTTGTTTTGGTTTAATCGGTTAATCGTTAATTTGTTTAACTGCAATATAGATGTTGAAAATTATGAAAGATTCGAGAAGATAAACCTTTGCAACTTTGAGCCTTGGCAGGTATAAAAAAACTATTTTCCGTCTTGCAGGGCAAAAACACTTTTCAATAAAGGAGTTGTTCTGGCGCTGATATTGTTACGGATTTCTTTTTCTTCTACAGCAATCATTTTAAAAACACCTGATAAAGCCTGATTGGTTGTATAATCTGTTAAATCTGGATTTACCTTTTTTACCAATGGTATGGTGTTGTATTTATTGATGATTTTTGTCCACACGGCATCGGCACCTACTTTTTCAAAAGAGCTTTTAATTACAGGATTGAATTTTGAATATAAAGCTGTAGTTGTAGTTCCTTGTAAGTACGTAGTTGCAGCGCTGTCATTTCCTAAAAGGATATTTTTTGCATCTGTAAATGACATATTTTTTACAGCCGAAACGAAAATCGGAGTAGCTTCTTTTACGGCATCTTCGGCAGCGCGGTTTAGCATTTTAATACCTTCATCGGCAAGAGAACTCAACCCGACTTTTCTTAAAGTGGCGTCTACTTTTTGCAGTTCTTCTGGCATTAGAATTTTTACAGCTTCATTTTTATAAAAGCCATCTACTGCGGTTAATTTACTCACTTGCTGTGTAATTCCTTTGTTAAGTGCTTCTCTTAATCCAGAAGCAATGTCTACGCCTCCAACTCCAGGAACCTGAGAAGATATTTGAGGGAATTGATTTAGAGTTTGTTGTACCTGTGCACAAGAGGTAAGTGAAAATGCAACGGCTAATAATAAAATCTTTTTCATTGTGGGGATTTGTTTAAGTTTCAAATGTAGTATTTTATTCAAAAATAACGCCACAAATTTATTCAAAGGCCAATAACATTTTGTTATAATAATCTTAGATTTTGCTTATTGAAGTTAATTAACAATTAAAAACTATGGCCAAGACATTCTACTATTATATTGCCAAAATTCTTTACTAGAAATATAAGCAGGCTGCAGTTGTAGTATGGGTCTGTTATTGGCATCAAATATCAGTACACGAATGATCTTTTCTTTGGTGTCATTCATTTCGATATTGCCATCTGCATTATCAATTAATTTCTTTTTCTTTAAATAAAGAGTAGGTTTTTCGATGATAAATTGGGTTACTGCTTCTCCATCTAATTTTAAATCGCATCCAATTAAATTTCCTTTAATATCGTATGATTCAATTTTGTTCAAATACTTATTTTCATAATAATATATTTCAAAAGCAATTTGGCAAGATCCCGGCTGTACTTTATGGTTATTTAATCGAAAACGAAGTATCTGGTTTTTAGAATTTGTAAATTCGATATTGCCATTTCCCTGAGCATTCACATTATTATGAAGTATTCTGGCAGGTTTTGAAAACTTGGTGATTCGGTTTGTGTAGGATTGATAATTTTGAGCTGATTGAGCCCATGAGGAAAAACATAGAAAAAGCGTTGCAAGCACAAGTAAATAAGACTTCATTGTATCGGAGGTATTAAAACTCTACTTTTTCTTTATTGAATTCTCTAATAGCATCCATAAAAGTATTTCGGCTAAAGATTAAGGTATGTGTAAAGGATAAAACTATTTTGCCTTCGTAGTTGATAAAATTAATAGTATTCAAGATAGTATTAAGAGTAATGCGTCTAAAATCATCAAAATGGTAAACATTATCATCTTTAATGATTTTATCTTTAAATAATCTGAAACTTTTAGAATCAATATTTTGGAATGATTTATTGCTGACAACGAAAAACTGATTTAATAGTTTTTGCTGTAAATTCATATAATGAAAAGTGACTTCCTCGCCGTTTTTTAACTGTTCTACGATTTTTGGTGTGTACTGTGACGCATGCTGATCGATTATAAAATCTAAAGCTTCAATATTATTGGAATAATCAGGAGAAATAACCTGCCAAGAATCTTGATCAGATCCTCTAAACATAATATTGTTAGGCATAAAAAGTTTTTTTCCAGATGTATATGGGTAAATGTCTTTTATTTCATCAAAATACAGTTTTTTTTCGACTGCATTAAACGACGAAACGATTCCATTTTGATATAAAGAAAAAATAGGCTTTTTGGAAAGATAAATGGCAACTGACAATAACAAAATGCCAATCCCCATAAGAAGGGCAATTGTTTTGTAAATTATAAAAACATCACCGCTAAAGTGCACACCATCAATAGGGAGAATCGTTGTAAAACAAATAAAAACTGAAGCAGCTGTAAAAAGTATAAAAACCACAATAGCAGTTATCAGCAAAATTCTTCCCGGTTTGCAGGTAAAAGCAAGGTTTCCTAAAGTATCATTTATCATGGTAGTCAGATTTTAAAATGACTGCAAAAGTATTTTTTAAAATCCCTTTGATACTACCACAATACGTTTTTAAAATAACATATTAAGTCTTTTATTTAGGATATAATCTAAAGAATATATGTTTTTATTTTTGAAGTAAATTAATTTCTTCTTCTGTTTTTTCAACGTAAACAGACATTTCTTCGTAATTCCATTTTCCTCTTTTATGAGCTACCACAAATAAAGTTCCTTTTCCTTTTGGACCTTTTATAGGAATCTGCAGATCGCATTCGCCTTTGTCGCCGCTTACGTTTATGCTGCCAGAAATCATTCCGTCGGTTTCAATTGGATTTCCTAGTTTTTCGGTTACAATTTTATTCTTTTTTACGGCTGCTATAGATTCTTTGTAAGCATCAGAATCTTTCATCATTGAAGTAACGCCAAAGAAAATTCCGGCAATAAATAATCCAAAAAGGATAATCAGGCTTAAACATCCAGTTGGAACAAACCATTTCCAGTTTCTGTCCCACCAGTTTTTTCTTTGTATCAACTCATTAGAATCTTCCATAAAATTGTTTTTGGTTTGAATTAGTTGAGGCTAAAATAAGAAATTTATTGAGTCTTAAAAGTTATGTCGTAAATAAAAAAAATCACCTATAAATTTAAAGGTGATTTAATTTTGAAATGATGTTACATCTTATCGATTACTAAGAGCAATTTCTTCTAAAGCTTTAGGATTGCTAATAGCTTTTGAAACTTCTTGTTTTCTTAAATTGTCATGATCACCTGTTCCAGTGCTTAAAATTAATTTTTTAGGAATAATAGGCTTTTTATCAAATAGGGTGACATACAATAAAACTGCCTGTAAAAATCCGCCATCATTTAAAAAATGAAGTGTACTTTGGCCAAAGCGAAGATTATCTTTGTTGTTTTTCAAATACTGATAGCCATGTTTTCCCTCGTAAGCATCTGTAACAGCATCACCAACTCTCAGCATCCCTGCATTTTTTATGAACGCGGTCGCTAAAATTGTATTTTTTCGTAATTCTTTATAGTACTCGTTATAATCAGAATTTGTATAAGGTAGAGGAGGTATGTTTTGATACACATAAATTGCCGCATCTGGGCTGTTTTTATGTATTTTTTCTGCAATCAGTTTTAGATTTGTTCTATATTTTTCCACATTTGTTAATGCGGTTGGCGTTGATTCCTGTAAGACCACATAATCATAATAATTTCCATCTTTATCTATATTTGAAAAATTCTGATTGGCTTCTGTCTTATTGGTATAATATACTTTGTCAAGTCCAACTCCCATCGTTATCAATTGTTGGACATTTATATTTACATTATTCGCGTTACATAATTCTTGAAATAAAGTGGGAGCGCTTACAAAATATTCTATCTGACTATTGCCTATAAATAATATGCGGGGAGGACCTACAGCTTTTGGGGCTTTTGGTTTACGTATTCCATCTGCCGAAATTGGATTCTCAGAAGTAAAGTTATTACATGTAATAAATAGGAATGATGCAATACAACTAAAAAAGAAAACGTGTTTTTTCATTATGATTCATTAAAAAAGATTGTGCAAATCTCATTCTAACTAATCACGTTCTCTGCCTCAAAAAGATTTTAAAATAATAATTTAAGGTAAAAAAGTTTTACTGTAGATATTGAGGATCGGGACTATAAACCGGATTGTTATTTTTTAATTCATTCAATATATTCTGAGTATAATCTTTTCCGCCTTTAATTAAAAAATAAATGGATTTAATAACATAGATGGGACCATACGGAATAATACGCCAGCTTAAAGATAAATTTAAAAAGAAATGCTTTAAAGCATATTTGAAAGTAGTTTCGTTTGGACGGATAAAATAAATATTCGAAAGTTTAAATTTTTTAAAGAGTTTTGAAATGGTATTCGGAAAAATTACGAATTTCCCACCTTGCTGCACCAATAGATTTATTTCGAATAGGGTTAAACCTTCTGTATTATTTGTTTTCATGCTGAGTAATTTTAAATAATAGTTGGGTATG
Organism: Flavobacterium endoglycinae; assembly: GCF_017352115.1. NCBI lineage: Bacteria > Pseudomonadati > Bacteroidota > Flavobacteriia > Flavobacteriales > Flavobacteriaceae > Flavobacterium > Flavobacterium endoglycinae. The sequence continues at coordinate 839,599 of NZ_CP071448.1, read as the reverse complement.
TAATCTTCTGTAAAAGTCCGAAGAAAAAAATGTCCTGCTGGGAAAAAAAAGTTTTAAAAACAATAAAATAAGCTGTTTTTAAAAGTGATAAAAAAATCGGAAACCCATTATATGAATTCCCGATTTGTTTTATTTTATAGTAAATTAATTTGCAGTAAGAGTTTTTTCTGGATTTAATTCAGCGTCTTTTTCATAGACATCCGGAAAGAAACCTACTTCTCCGTTTTCATTAACCAATGAAGTAAAATAACAGATGTAAATTGGCACTTTTTTAGAAAGTTTAAAACTGTTTTCTACTTTTCCTGCCATTGCTTTGTCGATTTTTTCCTGAGTCCATTCAGGATAATCTTGCAACATCGCTGCGGCTAATTCTTTTGCCATTTTCACATTAATACAACCATGGCTGAATGTTCTTTTTTCGAAATCGAATAAGGTTTTAGACGGTGTATCGTGCATATAAATATCATCTGGGTTTGGGAACATGAATTTTACCAATCCTAATGAATTTCCAGGTCCTGGTTTTTGTCTTACCTGACCGTTCACGACTTCCATGTTATGTTCGGCTAGATAATTTTTATCGGCTGCGATTTTCAATTTCAACTCATTGTCAACAATACTTTGAGGTACTGTCCAATATGGACTAAAAACAATTCTGTCAATTTCTCCGTTAAAAATAGTGGTTTTAGTTAAAGGCGATCCTACGAATACACTTGATGTTAAAACGACTTTTCCATTTTTTACATAAATCAATTCATAAGAAGGCACGTTTACCATTACAAACTCATCATTATTAACCAATTGAGGAGATATAGCTCTGATTCTTTCCATGTTCAGCATCAATGTTTTTACCTTGTCTGAAACTGGAATATTCATTTCTTTAATGTGTTCTTCGGCCAGAATGTAGTTGGGTTTAAAACCATTACGAACTTTATATTTCATAACAGCATCCATCAATTCACGATCATAAAAATCACTTTTAGAATCTTGTTTTAAATCGCCTAATAAATATAAGCGAGTTCTAACTTGTGCAATAGTGCTCGAAACAGCATCTGGACGTAACTCTTTATAAGGCACTTCGGTTACGATAGGTTTCCATTTGCTTGATCTTTCAAGTTTTTTATATTTTTTTAAAACATCCTGAAGTTTATAATATTGGTCGTATAAATTTCCGTCGTCTTCCACTTTAGCTGTTGCTTCTTCGATTGTACTGTAGTTCAGAAAATCTTTAAGCATAGCATCATAAGCTATTTTTTTCTTGTCAGCATTATTTTTTTTGGTGTACACTACATATAAAGAACTTAATAACATATCAGCATCTGTTCTGGAAAAATTGGCATCTGATGAAGAATCAAATAACTGATCTATTTCTTTTTGATATGGAATAACCAAATCATTTGTTTTCTTTGCTTTTTGGTATAAAATACTTCCAAACTCGTTGATCTCATCTTCATCATACCAAATGGTTCCAAGAGTTCTGTTTTTATATAATGACATTACTTCAGATTTATACTTTTTTAAATCAGAATACCTCTTAAAGAAGTCATTTGAAATGTTTTCTTTTACGTCATCATTATCTGAATTTTTAAAAGAAATGGTGTTTGATGTTTTTTTATATTTTAAATTGTCATTTTCAATTGTTGCAAAAGAAGATACAAAAAAACTCAAACCTAAAATTACGGTGAATGAATAAAATGTTCTCATTTTTAAAATTTTTACGTTATACTTTTTCATGTTTAAGTCGTGGTAAAAATTTGGGGCTTTTCAACAATGCTAAATTAATTTAGGAAGGCACAAAAGATGTTTTCAGATTTTAATTAAATGTTGCGAAATTGCCATGTCTTTAAGCTTTCCTTAACTATATCAGTTAGTTACGCAAATTGTTACCTCTTTGGTTTACGAAATCGATTTAATTTTGTTAACATAAAGCTATAGCCTTCATCAAATATTAAAATATTTTGTACATTGGTCGCATAAAATTATCATATTCATAAAATGGAACAACAAATACCATATATTCCTAAAAATAAAGTAAGAATTGTTACTGCTGCTTCGCTTTTTGACGGACATGACGCTGCCATCAATATTATGCGTCGTATCATACAATCTACGGGCGTTGAAGTGATTCACTTAGGCCACGACAGAAGTGTTGAAGAAGTAGTAAATACCGCCATTCAAGAAGATGCCAATGCAATTGCCATGACTTCTTACCAAGGCGGACACAACGAATACTTTAAATATATGTATGATTTGCTTCGCGAAAAAGGAGCAGGACACATTAAAATCTTCGGAGGCGGCGGCGGCGTTATTCTGCCAAGCGAAATCGAAGAATTACATGAATATGGTATCACCAGAATTTATTCTCCAGATGACGGCCGTTCTTTAGGACTTCAAGGAATGATTAATGATTTGGTGCAGCGTGCCGATTTCCCTATTGGAGATCAATTAAACGGAGAAATCGATCATATCGAAAATAAAGTTCCAACGGCAATTGCTCGTTTGATTTCGGCAGCAGAAAACTTTCCAGAAATTGCAAAACCAGTTTTTGATAAAATTCACGATAGCAACACTACTTCTAAAATTCCAGTTTTAGGAATTACAGGAACGGGCGGTGCCGGAAAATCTTCTTTGGTAGACGAATTGGTTCGTCGCTTTTTAATTGACTTTCCAGAAAAAACAATTGGATTGGTTTCTGTCGATCCTTCGAAAAGAAAAACAGGAGGTGCACTTTTAGGAGACAGAATCCGTATGAATGCGATTAACAATCCTCGAGTATATATGCGTTCGCTGGCGACACGTCAGTCGAATTTGGCTTTATCTAAATATGTAGCCGAAGCGATTCAGGTTTTGAAAGCCGCAAAATACGATTTGATTATTTTGGAAACTTCCGGAATCGGACAGTCTGATACCGAAATTATGGATCATTCAGACGTTTCTTTATATGTAATGACACCAGAATTTGGAGCGGCAACGCAATTGGAGAAAATCGACATGCTTGATTTTGCTGATTTAGTGGCTTTAAACAAATTTGATAAACGCGGGGCTTTAGATGCTTTACGCGATGTAAAAAAACAATACCAGCGCAACCACAATCTTTGGGATAAAAATCCAGATGAAATGCCAGTTTTCGGAACCATTGCTTCGCAGTTCAACGATCCGGGAATGAACACGCTTTATAAAGCGATCATGGATAAAGTAGCCGAAAAAACCGATTCTGACTTGAAATCGACTTTTGAGATTACTAAAGAAATGAGCGAAAAGATATTCGTAATTCCGCCGGGAAGAACACGTTATTTATCTGAAATTGCTGAGAATAATAGAAATTATGATGAGACTGCAATTGCACAGCAAAAAGTAGCTCAGAAATTATACGGAATCTTTAAAACGATAGAATCGGTTTCTGGAAAAATTCCGCAGATTACAAAAGCAGGAATCGATGACAATAGTGTCATCCAGAGCGGAGTCGAAGGACTTGACGAAAACAGAATCTTTTTAAATCTTTTACTAAATCAATTTGATAAAGTAAAAATGGATTTAGATCCGTACAATTGGGAAATTATTCTGAATTGGGCTGATAAAGTAGCGAAATATAAAAATCCAGTTTACAGCTTTAAGGTTCGTGATAAAGAGATTAAAATCGCGACACATTCTGAAAGTTTATCTCATTTGCAAATTCCGAAAATTGCTTTGCCTAAATATGAAGGTTGGGGCGATATTCTGCGTTGGAATTTACAGGAAAATGTTCCTGGAGAATTTCCTTTCGCGTCTGGATTGTATCCGTTTAAACGTGAAGGCGAAGACCCGTCGAGAATGTTTGCGGGCGAGGGAGGACCAGAGAGAACCAACAAACGTTTTCACTATGTAAGTGCGGGAATGCCTGCAAAACGACTTTCTACAGCTTTTGACAGTGTGACTTTGTACGGAAACGATCCAGATTTACGTCCGGATATTTACGGGAAAATCGGAAATGCGGGAGTTTCAATCTGTTGTTTAGATGATGCTAAAAAACTATATTCAGGTTTCGATTTGGTTCATGCGTTGACTTCGGTAAGTATGACGATCAACGGACCTGCGCCAATGCTTTTAGGTTTTTTTATGAATGCCGCAATCGATCAGCAATGTGAGATTTACATTAAAGAAAAGGATTTAGAAAAAGAAGTTGAAGCGAAAATCAACAAATTATATAAAGAAAAAGGAATCGAAAGACCGAAGTACCAAGGTGAACTTCCAGCAGGAAACAACGGTTTGGGATTAATGCTATTGGGCGTTACGGGAGATCAGGTTTTACCTTTGGAGGTTTATAACGAAATAAAAGTAAAAACCTTAGCTCAAGTTCGTGGAACGGTTCAGGCCGATATTTTAAAAGAAGATCAAGCACAAAATACTTGTATTTTCTCAACTGAATTTGCGTTGCGATTAATGGGAGACGTTCAGGAATATTTTATTACCAAAAACGTTCGTAATTTCTATTCGGTTTCGATTTCAGGATATCATATTGCCGAGGCGGGAGCCAATCCAATTACGCAATTGGCATTTACGCTTTCAAATGGTTTCACTTACGTGGAATATTATTTGAGCCGAGGAATGAATATCAACGATTTTGGACCAAACTTATCGTTCTTCTTCTCAAACGGAGTAGATCCAGAATATTCGGTTATTGGTCGTGTGGCGCGTAAGATTTGGGCAAAAGCCATGAAATTGAAATACGGAGCCAACGAAAGGGCACAAATGTTGAAATACCATATTCAGACTTCTGGACGTTCGTTACACGCACAGGAAATTGATTTCAACGATATTAGAACGACTTTACAAGCTTTGTATGCCATTTACGACAACTGTAATTCATTGCACACGAATGCTTACGACGAAGCGATTACCACACCAACAGAAGAGTCTGTACGTCGTGCGATGGCGATTCAGCTGATTATTAATAAAGAATTAGGTTTGGCGAAAAACGAAAACCCAATTCAAGGTTCGTTCATCATCGAAGAATTAACCGATTTAGTTGAAGAAGCTGTTCTACAAGAATTCGACCGAATCACAGAAAGAGGCGGAGTTCTAGGCGCAATGGAAACGATGTATCAGCGTTCTAAAATTCAGGAAGAAAGTTTGTATTACGAAACCTTAAAACACAACGGAGATTTCCCAATTGTGGGTGTAAATACATTTCTGAGTTCAAAAGGATCGCCAACGGTAATTCCGGCTGAGGTAATTCGTGCCACAGAAGAAGAAAAACAATACCAGATTACGATGCTGGACAACCTGCATAATTTTCACGAAGCAAAAGTAAACGAGCATTTAAGCCAGTTACAAGAAGCCGCAATTAAAAACGAAAACTTATTCGATTATTTAATGGAAGCTACAAAAGTTTGTTCGTTAGGTCAGATTACTTCGGCTTTGTTTGAGGTTGGTGGGCAGTATAGAAGGAATATGTAATTTTTGTACGTATAGATTTATGGAAAAACCTCTCATGTAAATGGGAGGTTTTTTTGTTAGAAATTATGTAAAATTGAGGAAAACCGTAAATTATTCGGTAATTTATTTTATTAATTTGATGTAAAAACATTAACCCAAAAAGACTGAAATGTAAAAATATTATTATGTTTGAAGAACATTGAAATTTTAAAACAAAAAAATAATAATACTAACCAATTAAAAAACTCAAAAAATAAATGTCAACATTAACCATAAAACTAAATGAAGAATACAAAATAAAGATTGAAAATGGAAATGATTTCTATGAATCAATATTTGAAAATGTGTATGTAAACGCTGCTAATAATGTAATTGAAATTATTAAACAATCTGAAATAAAAAGTGAATATGACGATTTCAATAATATTATAGCTTTTACAGGTGAACGTGGAAAAGGCAAATCATCTTCCATGATTTCTTTTAGAAATGCATTAATTAATAGTAGAAGTCATGAGCATATTGATTTTTTTAACAAGAAAAATGTTTCAAATAAAACTTTTGAAATATTAAAAGATAAAACATTTGCTGAAATCGATATTATTGACCCATCACGTTTTAGAAATAGCGAAGCACTATTTGAAATTGTTTTGGCTAAAATGTTTTCAAAGTTTCAAAAGGAAATGAAAAGTAATAATTCAAGTCTTCAAGATGAAAGCCGAAGAAGCTTAATCAAACTATTTTATAATGTTTTTGACAATTTACATATTATCAAATCTGATAGAAAAGAACTTTATGAACTGGAAACTATTGAAGCATTAAGTAAACTAGCAACAAGCAGTAACTTGAGAGAATACTTTAAAGATTTAGTTCAGCAATATTTAAAAGATTTTGAAAAGAAAGATTTTTTAGTCATTGCCATAGATGATTTTGATTTAAATATTTCAGGTGCATATGAAATGCTTGAAGATATTCGTCAATTTTTAATTCAAAATAAGATTATTATTTTAATAGCTTGTAAAATAGAACAATTAAGTGATGCTTTGGAATTACATTTTTCTAATTTTCATTTAAAAGAAGATGTAAATAAGAATAAAAATAGGGCTGTAAGATATTTAGATAAATTAATTCCTTTTAATCGAAGAATTATTCTCCCTCAAATAGACTTAATAAAAAAATTAAATCTTGTCATTAGAAACGAGGATAATATAATTTTTGATAATAGCCATTCTGATGTAATAGAATGTCTCACTGAAATGTTCTATAAAAATAAGGAAATATTAATAACAAAAAGTTATATAAAATCTAATTCTATCTTTCCTAAAACAATAAGAGAAACTCAGTCTGTTTTCAATTTACTTCAAACAAAAAATCAATACGAACAATTAAGAAAGTTCATTTTAGATGAAATATATAAAAAGGATATTTATAATGAAATTTTCTTTGAGTTAGATAACTGCAGTGATTTAATTTTCAATCTTCTTCTAATCAAAAAGATTAATGATGTTTTGGTTTCACCGAGAGGTTTACGTGACAGAGAAGAAGTTTTTAGACTGTCAAGAAGTAAAATTCCAGAAAATATTTCAACAGGAGATGTAATATATTGTATACATGAACTAGAAAATTTTACTCCTATTGATAATATTTATAATTTAGAATTTATTGATTATTTAAAATTGTACTATATAATTAGATTGTACTGTATAAATCCTAATTTAAAAGAATTAGAATTTTTGAAATATGGTTTTTATAATGGTAAATTGAAAATTATATCGGAAGAATCAGGTAACAAATCAAGAGAGATTGTTAGGTTTGATACACCTATCATATTAGATAGATTAAATGTAGAAGAAAGATTTATTATTAGTGCGTTTATGTTTCAATTAGGAGACGGAGAAAATTATAGAAACGATTTTGATCAAGAATTGTTTGTGCCAGGATTTAAGAAAGGAATACTATCTCCATATTCAATTTTTAGTAATTTAAAAAATGTTGATGAACTTTCTGAAATTTTTAAATATGATGTTAAGAATGAATTTGTTTTAGAGAATTTAAAATGGTTTGAAAACTCTAAGTTTATAAGCCAACTATTTAATCCTTATTTTAGTATTAGCCTTTTTTCAGAACTTAATAAGTTTAGAAAAAAGGAAATAAAAGAAACTCTACCAAAAAAATATATTGATGTCGTTTGTCTACTTTTTGTTTATGGTATTCTTAATTCTTTACATAACATTGAAGAGAAGCATAATGTTAAGGGAATAACCAAAGATTATCTTAAATTTCCAATTATTTCAGCTTTAGTTAAATATTTTATGAAAAATCCTGAAAATTTGAAATATAAGAAAGTAAAAGAATTAAATGAGATGTATCTATCCTATATTAATATTGAAGACTCCTATGTGATTTCAAAATTTTTAACAGATGAAATTGATAAAATATATGAAAATTCTTATGATGACAAAGCTAATAACAATAGGCTTGAAAAAGAAGAGATTATTAGTAAGAAATTAAAAACTTTGAGTAGTAGGATTAATAAAAATCCAAAATATAAAGTAGTAACATTGTCAACTATTATAAATGAAATTAAGGCAATTGATGAATTTCATCCGATTGTTGAGGAATTAAATCTGTTTAAAAATAAGATTAATAACTCAACCGAAGATACAATTAAAGAAATTAAAGATGATTTAAAAATATACTTAAAGGAAAAAATTAATGGACAATCTTCGTAAGTCTATTCGTCTTTTATTTACAAATTATTGTTCGGATAAAATTTTGAAGCTGAAAAATGAAGAACAATACATTTGTAAACAAAATTTTTTAGAAAATGGGTTTCATTCGTTTTCTAATTATTCATTGGATGAAATTAGTAACGTTTTTGTTAAACTTGAAAATGACTGGTTTTTGATAAATGATAAAACTAAAAGTAAATCAGTTTTCAATATACTTACACATTTTAATTCTAAAATATTAGTAGAAGAAAACTTGGAGCCTTTTGTAGTTTTTGAACATTTATTGAAATGGAGAGATTTGTCTTATTATGTAGGTGAAGATTTACTAACATGTTCCCATTTTGCATATTCAGATACTATTTCACAACGAGAACGAGATTTTTTTTCGTGGAGACCGACTTCATTTTCAAATAATAAGCAATTAAGGATATTATTAAAAAAAGGAATTGCGGAAAATCATTTTCATTTAAAAGGATCTGGTCCTGTTTTCGATTTAAGCTGGATTAATATAATGAATAACGTAAATAAATTCGAAAATGAATTTACAAATCTAGAAGCAGAAATATCACTTTTTACAAAAATTTCAAATTCATCTGAAACATCAAGAAAATCATTAAAAATCTTAGTTTATAAAGCTGCTTATATTAGGTTAAAACTTTTCAATTTTTTAAATAATATTGATCAATATGTTGAGGATGATAAAAATAAAGAATTTAAAATTGATTTATCGAAAGATTCTAATCCAACAGATTCTCATGATTTAGTTATAAAATTAAATGAGCTTAATAGGGAAATCAGTCTTAATAAAAAAGATTGTGGACATCGGTTTAAACATTTTAAGAGTATTGAAGTTATTGATTATGCTATTCCTAAAAATATTCACAAACAAAATTTAGAGAATTCATACATTTTTTATGGGGAACGTAAATTTCTTTACGATTGTTTTAAAAAGATTTTCAATAAAGAAAGTGATTTTAAAAAATTCCATTATTTGTTTCATAGTTATTTATTAATTAAAGCACAATTTAGAGCCGAATTAATTCAGATAAATGACAAAGTTGGATTTGGAAATTTTTCAAAGTATCAAGACAGGAAAGAATTTTTTTTATCGGATAAATCCATATATCACACGGCATTTGTAAATTTAGCAGTACATGATACATTAATTCATAGTAAAATAAAATCCTTTGAGGTACGAATAGCACCTAAAGAGAGTTATATTGACTTAACTAAGAGTATAAAATCATATAATACTGTCTTAACTAAGAATGCTATTGAATCAGAAAAAGAGTTTAGTCCTGATTTCAATAATTTAAATATTGTTTCAACACAACAGCATTTTTATACTATACATTATATAAAAAAAGAAGACAAGTTTAAAAACTCTACTATCTCAAGTTATGTTACCTGCAGACACTTCAAGCTGCGTAAGGAAATAAAAAAGCAATCTATTGCAATACGTAACTTACGTGAAAGTAATCAACAATATTCTGAATTAATTCGTGGAATTGATGCTGCATCAAGCGAGTTTGCTGCTTCACCTGAAGTTTTTGCCCAGGGCTTTAGGTATTTGAAAAACCACAACTTAAAAGGAACTTTAAATCATTTAAAAGAAAAAATAAGTGAGCATAAAATGTCTGCGACATATCATGCAGGTGAAGATTTTTATGATGTGGTAGATGGTTTGCGAGCAATTGATGAATGTGTACTATTTTTAAATTTAAACCAAGGAGATAGAATTGGTCATGCTTTGGCGCTTGGAGTTGATGTTAAGGAATATTATGAATTTAAAAAGTATAAGTTAATGTTACCAAAACAAACCGTATTAGATAATACAGTTTGGTTGTTGGCAAAGATTAGAAAGTATGGAATTTCAATTTGTAGAAATGAGGTTAATAGATTAGAAAGACTCTATGAAGTTTTATTTTATGAATTGTATCAGCAGAATTTTGATAATGATAGTAGTTTTAAGAAAAAATATTTTCATCAAACAATATACTTTGATTCATGGAAATTAAGAGGAGATGATCCTTATCTTTATCTTGATAATTTAGAGGAAGAAGTTTATAATAAAATAAATTTGACTTATTGGGAAAGATGCCGAATAAATGAAATTCCGTCAATAGTTAAAAACGTTAGAAGTAATGTTGATGTGAAATTTTTGTATCAACAATATCATTTTAATTCAGATATTAAAAAACAAGGTAAAATGATTAAACAGCTTGAAATTAGTCATGATTACATTTTACTAGTAGAGGCAGTTCAAAAAAGTATGATGCATGCTATCGCAAGTTTGAATATTGGAATAGAATGTAATCCAACATCAAATTATTTAATTGGAACATTTAAAAGATATGCTAAACACCCGATAACTAAATTTTTTAATTTAGGTTTAGAGATGGACCATAGTGTAGTAAAAGATTGTCCACAGCTTTCAGTTTCAATAAATACAGATGATCAAGGTATTTTTTCTACTTCATTGGAAAATGAATATGCATTAATGGCTATTGCTTTAGAAAAAGAAAAAGACGAATTTGGAAAACCGAAATATAATTCCAAAATGATTTCTGACTGGTTGGATAAAGTTAGACAAATGGGAATAGAGCAGAGTTTTAAAGAATCTTAAATTACAATTAAAAAGCAGTTCACGAAGAACTGCTTTTTTAACTATTATTCTCTAACAATCTCCCCAGCAAACCCCAAGAACTCCATTTCATCCAAAGGAAAAATAGAAAGAACCGTTTCCAGAACCAAACCCACATTTATAGAATCAGATCTTTTCTTTTCGACGTTATGCATATCGTGTTCTAGCGCTAGAATACAGAGTTTTAATAGATCGGTAATAAGACAGCCGAGTTCGAAATAATTTAAAACTTTGATTTGGGCGATTTGTTTTTGTGAATTGTCTTCGGCTGGTTTTAGCGTTGTGAAATACAAAGCAGTTAATTCTTTTAGACGATTTAGGTTTTTAGTTTCGTTAGTTTCCATAATTTTTGTTTTTATTGGCTTATAAGTTAATGTGTTTACAATTTGACTTTTATAGAATAATTATAAGAAAAATTGTACTTTTGTTTGACTCGGCGAAGAAAGAAATAGATTTTGCTGTAGCAAATCAAATTTTTGTGTTTGGTACAGGAATAAATATGTTTTTTACATTTCGCGAGTTGTTATACTTAATTATTATCTTTGAATTATGAGCACACTAACAAAACCAAATCATATAGGGCGAAAAATAAGCCGTATTCGTGAACTTCGAGATATGAAGCAGGAAGCTTTGGCGCAGGCTTTGGGAACAAACCAACAAGCGATTTCTATTTTAGAAAATAGCGAAACGATAGATGAAGATAAACTTATCGCAATTGCAAAAGCACTTGGTGTAACAGCAGAAGCAATTAAAAACTTTTCAGAAGAAGGCGTGATTAACTATTTCAATACTTTTAACGAATCAGGAAATAATACTTTTGGAGACTATAATTCTTGCACTTTCAATCCATTAGATAAATTAATGGAATCTGTAGAAGAAAATAAAAAGCTTTACGAGCGTTTGCTTCAATCAGAAAAAGATAAAATTGAATATTTGGAGAAATTACTAAAAGAGAGATAACGAGTATTTTACAAGCATAGAAAAACTTTTCAGAAATGAAAGGTTTTTATTTTTAAAGAAAGTTAAAGAATAAATTTACCCATAGTTTTCTCCTTTCGTCGAAATGACAATATTGTGGTTCTATAAAAAGTTCCAATGGAAAACATATTGTAAATATGGATTTTAATCCATCATAAAAATCATGAACATAAAAAAAGCAGTTCTTGGTAGGAGAACTGCTTTAATCGTTTTTTGTGGGGGCAAAAAAAGGTGGTTTAACGACGAAATCCTGGACTATAGTTCACAGATTCGTCTAACTTAACTGTTTTTACCCTCTTGGCAGCAACTTTAATTTCGTGTTTAGCAACTTTTTCGTTTGCTTTTACTTCCAAAACGTAAGTTCCAGCAGGAAAACCTTCTAGACTAATTGTTTTAGAGATTTCTAATTTGTTTGCTGCAGACTCGCCCGCATAAAGTAAATTGTGATTTTCGTCAAAGATAGAGAATGATGCATTTTCTACTGTGTCTAAAGTAAAGCTAACTACTTTTCCTTTTCCAGTTTTAATGTTTAAAATGTAGTCTCCATTTCCATCAATGGCATAAGTAAATACTGTTGCTAAAAAAAAGGCCGCAACCAAACCTGCTTTGGTAAATTTTGTCATGTTTTTTTTGAAATTAATTATTAATATTACTAAATGTGGAACGTTATAAAACTACAAATAGAAATTTAATTTTTTGCAAAAATAATATCTTTTTTGATACTTAAAATGCTGAATTAAAACTCTTTCGACGTTTTATTTACGCTATGTACGTAAATAAAGGGCTTACGGATTATTTTTTTTGAAATTTTTAATGGTGTAGAAATCAAGGGAATACATTTATTAAGAATAATTTTTCAAAAAAAATAAAAATGCATTTTTTGCTTCAGTAAAATGTAAAAAAAAACAGCTCAATAACCACAAAGAGCTGTTTCTAAAACAATCACGTTTTTAACTTTACTAACTATCTAACCTTGTTTTATACTTATGAGAAGTATAACTTTTTTAGCGTACTGCTACGCTTGTATTTTTAGCAGAAACTCCTGCTTTGTACACTGATGATATTGCTTTTGAAGATAAAACAGTATTTGTATCAGTAATTTTAATTTCGTGTTTTACTTTTTTTACGTTGTCTTCAACTTCTAAGAAGTAAGTTCCTTCTGGAAATTCTTCAAGGCTGAATGTTCGTAAAATTCCATCTTTACCTGAAGCAGTTTCAGAATAAATTAGAGAACCGTCTTTATCATAAATCGCCACATTTGCTTTTTGCACTCTGTTGATTGCAAAAGTGATTAGCTTTCCGTTAGCTTTTATAACGTGAAGATTAAAATCTCCATTTCCATCAATTGCATACGTACTTCCTGTAAAAAGTACTGCACATACTAAACTCAATTTTAAAATCTTTTTCATAGTTCTTAGTTTTTAAATTATTAGTTTAATTCTCTGATGTAAAATTACTACAAGAAGGCATGTTTTTTAGTTGCTCTATTTTCCAATTTCGATGCTGTATTCTCATTTACGAAACCGTTATAGGTTAAAATTTAAATTATTTTTATCGTTTTTGTTAATTCGGCTATTTTTTTTCAACGTTTTTGCAAAATAATAATTTTACGTTGAACTAACTTTTGGGTAATACATTGCGAGTAAAAATTAGGGCTTTGTAAACTTGGTTTTACCAAAAAGTAAAGAGCAAAAAAAAACAGCTCAATAACCACAAAGAGCTGTTTTTAAAACTTACGTTTTTAAACTTTACTAACTATCTAACCTCATTTTATACTGTATGAACAAGTATAAGTTTTTAGCGTTTCCGCTATATTTTTACAGAAAATCTGTTATTATTTTTGTAATGCTTTTGGCGACAATACTGTTGCCGAAGCAGTAACTGTGATTTCGTGTCTTGATTTTTTAAAATTGTCTTGAATTTCTAAAAAGTAAGTTCCGGTTGGAAATTCTTCAAGACTGAAAGTTCTTAAAATACCTTCTTTGCCAGAAGCATTTTCAGAATAAATTAAATTATTGTCTTTGTCATAAATGCTAATGCTTGCTTTTTGAACTTGGTTCATGGCAAACGTGATCATTTTTCCATTTGTTTTCAATACATGAAGGTTAAAACTATTTCCTCCGTCAATTGCATACGTACTTAAACCTGAAAGGAGCACTGCCGCTACTAAACTTAATTTTAAACTCTTTTTCATAACTATTTGTTTTTGTTGTGTTGTTGTGTCTAATTCTCTGATGTAAAATTACTTTAGTTATCCTTGTTTTTTATCAACTCTATTTTCCAATTTCTATGCTATATTCTCATTTACGAAACCGTTATAGGTTAAAATTTGAATTATATTTATCGTTTTCGTTAATTCGGTTATTATTTTTCAACGTTTCGGCAATATGTAGGTTTTGTACTTGCTAATAAAAAATAGAATATCACAGTTTTTTTCAACCGCTTTTAACCGCAAAGTGCGCAATGAAAAAAACACAAAGTTCGCAAAAGCTTTATATATAAACTTTGCGAACTTTGTGTAAAATCTTTGGTGTCTTAGGTTCAAAAAGGAAAAGTATAGAGCAAAAAAAACAGCTCAATAACCACAAAGAGCTGTTTCTAAAACTTACGTTTTTAAACTTTACTAACTATCTAACCTTATTTTATACTTATGAGAAGTATAACTTTTTAAGCGCAAGGATAACGCTTGTATGGTATAGCAGAAAATCTGCTTATTTCATTCTTAAAGAGCTTTTGCAGATAAAACAGTGCTCTCGTCAGTAATGGTGATTTCGTGTCTTGATTTTTTAGAATTATCTTGAATTTCTAAAAAGTAAGTTCCAGCTGGAAATTCTTCTAAACTGAAAGTTCTTAAAATACCTTCTTTACCAGAAGCAATTTCAGAATAGATTAAGCTTCCGTATTGGTCATATATACTAATATTTGCTTTTTGAACTTGGTTCATTGCAAACGTTATTTTTTTTCCGTCATTCTTTAATACGTGTAAATTAAAAGCATTACCACCATCAATTGCATATGTACTTACAGTTGTTAAAAGTACTGCTGCTACTAAACTTAATTTTAAAATCGTTTTCATATTCACTTATGTTTAAATTCTTAGTTCATTTCTCTGATGTAAAATTACTTCGGAAGTTCAATTTAAAACACAACTCTATTTTCCTATTTATGTGCTATATTCTCATTTACGAAACCGTTATAGGTTAAAATTTGAATTATTTTAGGTGTTTTTGTTAATTACGGTATAATTTTTCAACGTTTTTACGAAAACGATATTTTTTGAAAATTTCTATATTTCCTACAAAAATGTGAGATTGGTATAAATTCATTTTATAAAATGCGATATGTTAAAAAAAAATGGGATAAAAATATCAGTCAGAGAAAAAATGGTTGTTTTGATTGTTAATTTTAAGCTGTAATTTTTAAATTTTGATGAAAAATTCTCATTTGCGAAACCGTTATAGGTTAAAGATTGCGTTTTTTTAGATGTTTTTGTTAAATTTGCTATTATTATCTAAAGATATTTATCATGAAAACAATTGCCCCAGCTCTTGAAGTGATAACTAACTCATACGGAAGTTCTTTTACCTACACCAAACACGCCGAAAAGACCAATAGTAAAGCTCATTTATGGCATTATCATCCAGAGATTGAGTTGGTGTATATAAATGGCGGGGCAGGAAAAAGACAAATAGGAAGCCACGTTTCCTATTATACAAATGGTAGTTTGATTCTGATAGGCTCTAATTTACCGCACTGCGGTTTTACAAATGAACAAACGGGAAATATAAATGAAACCGTTATTCACATTAAACCTGAATTTTTAGGAAATGGTTTTTTTGATGTTCCTGAAATGAGAAAGATTCAAAATATTTTGAGTCAGGCCAAAGGCGGAATTGCTTTTGGAGGAGATACAAAAAAAAGAATAGGAGATAAGATTGAAATGATGGAAACCCAGCAGCCATTTGAGCGCCTGCTGACACTTTTAAGTATTTTAGATGAATTAGATTCTTCTGAAGAATACACCATGCTCAATGCCGATGGTTTTACGATGGAACTTCAAACACAGGATAACGACCGTATGAATGTAGTCTTTAATTATGTAAAAGATAATTTTCAGCAGTCTATTGCCATCGATGAGGTTTCAAATTTGGTAAGCATGACCACGCCATCATTTTGTCGTTATTTTAAAAAGATTTCCAATAAAACCTTTACTGAGTTTGTAAACGAATACCGTTTGGTGCACGCTTCAAAACTTCTGGCCGAGAAACCAATGAGTATTAACGAAGTTTGTTATGAAAGCGGATTTAATAATTTCAGCCACTTTAGTAAATCTTTCAAGCAATATACAGGTAAAAGTGCTTCGCAGTACCGCCTTGAACATAAGATAATTATTCAATAGTTATTGATTGTATTGTTATAAAAATTATATTTACTCCTTATTATTTTAAAAACGTAACAAGATAATAAGGAGCAAAATATAACCTAACAAAAAACCAAGAACTAAATGAATTTATTCAGAAAACCTCTTGTCTTCCTGTTTTTAGGATTGGCATTATTTAGCTGTAATAAAAAAGAAACAGCATTTTCAGACCCTTTACTTACCAATCGCGATACGACTGTTAATCCAGCAGATGATTTCTTTACGTATGCAAATGGCGGCTGGTTCAAAAAAAATCCAATTCCCGGCACCGAAAGCAGTAATGGTATCATGAAAATTGTCATGGATACCATTAACAAGCAAATCAAAAACATTTGCGAAAAATCAGCAGAAGAAAACGCTCCTAAAGGAAGCAACAAACAAAAAATTGGTGATTTTTATGCTACAGGTATGGATACTCTTGCAATTGAAAAAGCAGGTTTAACTCCTTTAAACGCCGAATTCCAAAAGATTAATGACATAAAAGATGTTCCCGAACTGGTAAATGTAATTGCACATTTGCAGACAATTGGCGCCAATCCGGCATTTTCATTTTATGTTTCCCAAGATGATAAAATAAGCAGTAAATATGCATTGTTCTTCAATCAGGGCGGACTTGGGATGAAACAAAGAGATTATTATCTTGATAATGATAAGCGTAATGTTGCCATCCGTGCAGAATATCTGAAACATCTTAAAGCTATGATGCAATTTACAGGCGAAGAGGATGCTGCGGCTTCAAAAAATGCCGATGTAATTATGAAGCTTGAAACGGAATTGGCAAAATCTTCAAGAAAATTGGAAGATTTGAGAGATCCTTTGAAAAACTATAATAAACTTAGCGTTGATAAATTCAATACCTTAACTTCTAATATTGACTGGAAAAAAGTCCTGCCAGTTTTAGGTATTGCAAAAGCGGATTCTGTTATCGTGGGTCAGCCTGAGTTTTTTAAAGCTCTTAATGAAACTTTAAAAACATATAGTATAAACGACTGGAAAACCTATCTAAAATGGAATTTGATAAATGCATATGCTGAATATCTTCCTAAAAAATTCGAAAAACAGGATTTTAAATTTTTCCGTACCGTTTTAATGGGCGTAACAGCTCAAAAACCACGCTGGGAAAGGATAGTTTCGCACACAGATGATTACTTAGGCGATTTAATTGGTCAAGTATATGTTGCCGAATATATGCCAAAAGGGGTAAAAGAAAAACTGCAGGAAGTAGGAAACAATATTCGTGATGTATTTGCAGACCACATTAAAAAGCTGGACTGGATGAGCGAACCTACCAAGAAAAAAGCATTATACAAGTTGAGTAAAATTGTAATGAAGCTGGGATATCCTGATAAATGGAAAGACATGAGCCAGCTTTCGATTGACAGAACTTCGTTTTGTGGTAATGTTTTAAAAGCGAATAACTGGGCTTACAAACATATGATTAATAAATACGGAAAACCTGTTGATAAAAACGAATGGGGAATGCAGCCTCATACTTATAATGCATATTATAGTCCGAGTAACAACGAAATTGTGATTCCCGCTTGTAATATAATAGTTCCAGGATATGAAGGACGTATGCCGGATGATGCTATTATATATGGTATAATTGGAGGTTCGTTTTTTGGACATGAAATCACACACGGCTTTGACGATCAAGGAAGTCAGTACGACGAAAAAGGAAATTTAAATAATTGGTGGACAGCAGAAGATTTGAAAAAGTTTAAAGCCAAAACAAAATTAATTGTTTCTCAATATAGTAAGTATTCTATTTCAGGTAAAAATGTAAACGGCGATGCTACCCAAGGTGAAAACATTGCTGATTTAGGTGGAGTAGTAATGGGATACGAAGCTTTTCAGAAAACAAAACAGTTTAAAGAAAATGAAAAAATAAACGGATTAACTCCAGATCAGCGTTATTTTCTAGCATATGCTTATTCGTGGATGATTAACCGACGTGACGAAGCGAAAATTAATCAAATCATGACTGATGTTCATGCTCCAGAACAATTTAGAGTTAACGGACCCATGAGCAATATTCCGCAGTTCTATAAAGCATTTAACGTAAAAGAAAACAATAAAATTTATTTGCCTGATAGCCTTAGAGTGTCAATCTGGTAGGCTGCATAGCAAAATCATAATTATAAAAACCATCAAATCTTTTTGATGGTTTTTTTAATGGAAATTACGACAGAAAAGCAAGTCGGATTTTTCAGATAGTTTATTGAGAAAAAGACCTATATTTACAATCCTTAATCGAAAAACTATCAAAATGAAAAACCTTAAAATTTTAGTATTTGCAGTTTTGCTTTTCGCTTCGTCAATGTCCTATGCGGCAAAAGTAGACACTTTACAAATTGCAAGTACGGCTATGGGAAAAACCTATAAAGCGGCTGTCGTGCTGCCAAATACCTATGCCAAAAGTAAAACCGCTTTTCCAGTGATGTATTTATTACATGGAGCTTACGGACATTTTAGTGACTGGTTAAAAAATACTCCAAATAAAAAATTGGTTCAAAGCTTATCAGATCAATATAACTTGATTATCGTAATGCCAGAAGGTGAAACATTCAGCTTTTATCTGGATAGTCCTGTAAATAAAGAAAGTCAGTTTGAAACTTTCATTACACAGGAAGTAATTCAAAAAGTAGATCAGACCTATAAAACCATTAGCAATCGAACAGGACGTGTTATAACAGGACTTTCAATGGGCGGACATGGTGCTTTGTATCTTTCAACCCGACATCCAGATTTATTCTGTGCTGCAGGAAGTATGAGTGGCGCTGTAGATATGGGAGCAATGCTTAACAGAGATTCTTCGGCTCAGGTGGTAAAATTAATGCAGCCCGTTTTTGGCGATAAAAGCGGCAGTACCGAAATGTACGAACAGCATGCTGTTTTAGGAATGCTGGATAAAATAAAAGCCAACAAACTTCCTTTGATTATTGACTGCGGTGTTGATGATTTCTTGATAGAGCCAAACAGAGAATTGCACAGAAGAATGGTTTACAATAAAATTGAACACGATTATACCGAACGTCCAGGCGCACATACATGGGAATATTGGGAAAATTCTTTACCATATCACGTATTATTTTTCAGCAAAATTCTGCTTAAAAACCAAACGGTTACAAAAAAGTAAGA
This sequence comes from Flavobacterium endoglycinae, assembly GCF_017352115.1. Lineage (NCBI taxonomy): Bacteria > Pseudomonadati > Bacteroidota > Flavobacteriia > Flavobacteriales > Flavobacteriaceae > Flavobacterium > Flavobacterium endoglycinae. Next base: position 820,275 of record NZ_CP071448.1, on the reverse strand, counting down.
AAAAATAGCCGATTTTAAGACTTAACATTTTTTTTGGTTTGATTTTTGGAATACCTTTATAATACAAACCTTAAAAAATAATTATTATGAAAAAGATACTTACCTTATTTGCAGTTATTGGATTAGTTGCATTCTCAAGTTGCGAAGGACCAGAAGGGCCTCCGGGACAAGATGGAATAGGAGCTCAAGCATTTGAAATTTTGAATACAAATTTTTCGTATAATGCTAATGACGGTTATTTTATATCTGGAACTTTTCAAAGTAAAGTTGGGGGTGATTTATTTGATGATGAAACAGTTTTGATTTATAGATTGAAAGGAACAATAAATTCTCAAACTCCAATTTGGCAATTAATTCCAACTACACTTTATTTTGATAATGGAGATGAAATAACGTATGATTATGATTTTAGTAAAAAAGATTTTCAAATTTATGTAGGAGCAAATTATAATCTAGCAGAAACTCCTAGTTATATAAATAGCCAATCTTTTCGTATTGTTATAATTCCTTCTGCTTTAGCTTCAACAATAAATAAAAATAGTCTTACTGATGTAATGAAGGCTGCAAAATTAAGCGAGAGCCAAGTCCAAAAAATTAAACTTTAATATTTTGGATATATAAGTAATAAAAAAAGGGAATCGAAAGATTCCCTTTTTTTATTACTTATATATTTCTAAAACTTATTCTTCAGTAGAATCTGAATCCGTAAGTTCTTTTTCTTCTCCAAATTTTAAAGAAACTAGAATTCCAACTAAAAGAGAAAGAGCAATAAATCCTAAAGAAGCCCATTCTGGTACGTGAATCCAATCGTGTAAAAGCATTTTTAAACCAACAAATGCTAAAATAGCGACTAAGCTGTATTCTAAATAACTGAATTTTGCTAACATATTGGCTAAGAAAAAATACATAGAACGCAATCCAAGAATAGCAAAAATATTAGAACTAAATACTAAAAACGGATCTGAAGTAATGGCTAAAATAGCAGGAACACTATCGACTGCAAAAAGGACATCCATAACTTCAATTACAATCAAAGCAACAAATAATGAAGTTGCCGCTTTTTTTCCTTTTTCGGTTCTAATGAAAAATTTCTCGCCGTCAGTCTCTGAAGTAATTGGTATAATTTTTCCTAAAGCCTTATATATAAAAGAATCTTTTGGGTGAAAATCCTCATCTTCTCCAGAAAACAGCATTTTTACAGCGGTAAATAACAAGAACGCACCAAATAAATAAGTCGTCCATGTAAATTTATTAATCAGCATTACCCCAAAGAAAATCATTAATCCGCGAAAAATAACAGCTCCTAGAATTCCCCAGAATAAAACACGGTGCTGGTATTTCTGTGGAATTTTGAACGAAGCAAAAATAATAGCAATAACAAAGATATTGTCAACACTTAACGAAAGCTCGATCAAATATCCAGTAATGAATTTCATAGAAGCCACTGCCGGTTTTAACTGATCTGGATTTTCGATATAATCGGTCGTATACAACCAGTATATAACACCTGAGAAAATAAAGGATAAAGTTACCCAGATTAAAGTCCATTTACTGGCTTCTTTAGTGCTGATGATATGTGGGGTTTTATTAAAAACTCCCAAATCCAAAGCAAGGATAAAAACAACTGCCAGTAAAAACAAAGTCCAGACTATCATAATGATTTTTTTAAATGATTTACAAAGATAACTTTTGATGTTTAAATTAAAAATTAATTAGTACGAAAGGTACTTTTAAAATTTTTGGTTTTTGTTGGTAGTTGATGGTTGATGGTTGATGGTTGATTGTTGGTGGTTGGTAGTTGGTAGTTGATGGTTGACGGTTGTGAATTCTTAGTTCTTAATTTTTAATTTTTAATTCTTAAGATAGATGTCCTTATAGTTTCTAATAAAAAATGCCTGCAGTTTTTGCAGGCATTTTTACAATATATGGTAAGCTTTAAATTATAGAGCTGATTTAACAGTTTTGATAATTCTAGCAGCAATTTTGTATGGGTCTCCGTTTGAAGCTGGTCTTCTGTCTTCTAACCAACCTTTCCAACCTTTTTGAACAGTCATTAAAGGAATTCTGATAGAACATCCTCTGTCTGAAACTCCATAAGAGAAATCATTGATAGAAGCAGTTTCGTGTTTACCAGTTAAACGCTGTTCATTGTAAGCTCCGTAAACTGCGATATGCTCTTTAGTAACAGGACGGAAAGCTTCACAGATTTTCTCGTAAGTTTCTTGAGAACCACAAGTTCTAAGAACTGAGTTAGAGAAGTTAGCGTGCATTCCAGAACCATTCCAGTCAGTATCTCCTAGAGGTTTTGGGTGATATTCAATATAGTAACCATATTTCTCAGTTAAACGGTCTAATAGGTAACGAGCAACCCAGATTTCATCTCCAGCTTTTTTAGCTCCTTTAGCGAATAATTGGAATTCCCATTGTCCACAAGCAACCTCTTGGTTGATTCCTTCAAAGTTAATTCCTGCGGCGATACATAAATCAGCGTGTTCTTCAACTAATTTTCTACCGTGAGTGTTTTTTCCACCTACTGAACAGTAGTACATCCCTTGTGGAGCAGGGTATCCTCCAACTGGGAAACCAAGTGGAAGTTGAGTTTTAGTATCCATGATGAAATACTCTTGTTCGAAACCAAACCAAAAATCATCATCTTCATCATCAATTGTAGCTCTTCCGTTAGAAGGGTGTGGTGTTCCGTCTGCATACATAACTTCAGACATTACTAACCATCCGTTGATACGAGTTGGATCAGGATAAATTGCAACAGGAACTAAAAGACAGTCAGAAGAACCACCTTCAGCTTGTTTAGTTGACGAACCATCAAATGACCAATTTCCAAGTTCTTCTAATGTTCCTTTGAAATTTTCGTGCTCTTCAACTTTAGTTTTACTTCTAAGATTTTGAGTTGGTTCGTATCCGTCTAACCAAATGTACTCTAACTTAATTTTAGCCATAATAATATAAATTTATTTTTTTTGTTTTTTCGCTGGGTCAAATATAGATTTATTTTTTTAGTCCTAAAAATTAGGGGGCTATTTTGTTTTGGCGAGTGTGATTTTTTGGAGAAGCGCAATTTTCGAAGGGGTATATTTTAAAATAAGTAATTTTTTATAGGGTAAAAAAATAAATTCGTAATAATTAAGGGGTATTTTTGATTTTTTGGGTTAAGGAATTATGAAAAAATGTTTATTTAATGAATAATATTGCGGTTTTTTGTTATATTTCTGCATACGACAATGTATATTCTCTGAAAAAACCGTCTTCCATTGTGAAATTAGAGTTCAAAAATCTAAATTTTATATTCTAAAAAGGGACTTTAATTGTTTATATTTGTTCCTCATTTTTTTAATGAAAATTATTACGAATTTAAAATATATAACCAATGTCAACATTACGTTTCCAGGCTTTACAAGAAGCTTCTAATAGAAAGCCGCTGCATTTTGAAGAAATGGACCGAAAATCAAATCTTTTTGGCTCAAATGTGTTTAATGAAAAAGCGATGAAGCAGTACTTAACTCCTGATGCTTTTAAAGGAGTAAGAGATGCCATTCAGCACGGAACTAAAATCGACAGAAAAATGGCCGATTATATCGCCATGGGAATGAAAGAATGGGCTCTGGCAAAAGGAGTTACACATTATACACACTGGTTTCAGCCGCTTACAGGAACAACCGCAGAAAAACATGATGCCTTTTTTGAAACGTCTTATGACGGTAGCGATCCTGTAGAAAAATTTGGAGGGGCACAATTGGTACAGCAAGAACCAGATGCGTCAAGTTTTCCAAATGGAGGAATAAGAAATACTTTTGAAGCAAGAGGATATACTGCTTGGGATCCAACTTCGCCTGCTTTTATATATGGTACAACTTTGTGTATTCCAACTGTATTTATTGCATATACAGGTGAAGCTTTAGACAACAAAATACCTTTATTAAGAGCTTTATCTGCAATTGATGAAGCTGCCACAGAGGTTTGCCGCTATTTTGATAAAAACGTAAAAAAAGTAACTGCAACTTTAGGATGGGAGCAGGAATATTTCTTGATTGATAAAGCTTTGGCAAATTCTCGCCCTGACTTAATGATGACAGGAAGAACTTTATTAGGACACACTTCTGCAAAAGGACAACAATTAGACGACCACTATTTTGGCTCTATTCCAACTCGTGCACTAACTTATATGAGAGATTTAGAGCAAGAATGTATGTTGTTGGGTATTCCAGTAAAAACGCGTCACAATGAGGTTGCGCCAAATCAGTTTGAGCTGGCTCCAATTTTTGAAGAAACAAATTTAGCGGTAGACCACAACTCTTTATTGATGGATGTAATGCAGAGAGTGGCAGAACGTCATGATTTTAAAGTTTTATTTCACGAAAAACCATTTAAAGGAGTAAACGGTTCTGGAAAACACAATAACTGGTCGTTGGCTACAGATACGGGAGTTAACTTATTAAGTCCGAGTAAAACGCCAATGAGTAATTTACAGTTTCTGACTTTCTTCATTAATACGATTAAAGCGGTAAATGATAACGAAACTTTATTAAGAGCTTCTATTGCAACTGCAAGTAACGATCACAGGTTGGGAGCAAACGAAGCGCCGCCAGCCATTATGTCGGTTTTCATTGGAGCACAATTGACTAAAGTTCTATCAGAATTAGAGAGCGTAACGACAGGAAAACTTTCGCCAGAAGAAAAAACAGATCTTAAATTAAACGTTGTTGGTAAAATTCCAGATGTATTATTAGACAATACTGATCGTAACAGAACTTCCCCTTTTGCTTTTACAGGAAATAAATTCGAATTTAGAGCAGTTGGTTCAAATTCAAACTGTTCAAATGCGATGACAACTTTAAATGCTATTGTAGCAAAACAGTTAATTGACTTTAAAAATGAAGTTGAAAAACTAATTGATACAAAAGACATGAAAAAGGACGATGCTATTTTCAACGTACTAAGAGAATACATCAAACAATCTAAAAAAATCCTTTTTGAAGGAGATGGTTACAGCGAAGCTTGGGAAAAAGAAGCGAAAAAAAGAGGATTGAGCAACTTTAAAACAACTCCAGAAGCGATCAAAGCAAAAGTTTCGAAACAAGCGTTGGATTTATTTGCTGAATTAGGAATCTTTAATCATGTTGAAGCCGAAGCCCGTTATGAAATTGAATTGGAAGAATACACTAAAAAAATCCAGATTGAAGGACGTGTTTTAGGTGATATTGCTAGAAACCACGTTATTCCAACTGCAATCCGTTACCAAAATACTTTAATTGAAAATGTAAAAGGTTTAAAAGAAATTTTCGGAAAAGACTTTGAAGACATTGCACGAGAGCAGATTGTTTTAATTAAAGAAATCTCAGGTCATATTGAAGGCATAAATTCTAAAGTGTTGGCAATGACTAACGAAAGAAAAAAAGCCAATCAATTAACAGACGCTCAAAAAATGGCCGAAGCCTATTGCAATAATGTGAAACCATATTTTGAAGATATTCGTAATCACTGCGATAAGCTAGAACTTTTAGTTGATGACGAAAGCTGGACTTTGACTAAATACAGAGAATTATTATTTACCAAATAATAGTTTTCTGAAACCCAATTTACAAACCTGTCTTTTATAAGACAGGTTTTTTTATGCCAAAATATTTGATTTTTTTAGAAACCTATATTTGAATAAGCCAAAGAATTAAAAAAAGGGATTATCTTTGCACCACATCAACACAAACTAATTTTCATGAGTTCAGATTCTAGTAAAAGATATGCACAAAGAGGTGTTTCGGCATCAAAAGAAGACGTTCATAACGCTATAAAAAACATCGACAAAGGTTTATTTCCGCAGGCATTCTGTAAAATTGTTCCTGACTATTTAACTCAGGACGACCAACACTGCCTTATTATGCATGCCGATGGAGCGGGTACAAAATCATCTTTGGCTTATATGTATTGGAAAGAAACCGGAGATCTTTCGGTTTGGAAAGGAATCGCCCAAGATGCCTTAATCATGAATATCGACGATTTGTTATGTGTTGGTGCAACAGATAATATTTTACTTTCTTCTACTATTGGAAGAAATAAAAACCTAATTCCTGCCGAAGTTATTTCGGCTATCATCAACGGAACAGAAGAATTAATCAACGAATTAAAATCATTCGGTGTTACCATTCACTCAACAGGTGGCGAAACTGCAGATGTTGGAGATGTGGTTCGTACTATTATTGTAGATTCTACCGTAACCGCTCGTATGAAACGTGCTGATGTTGTAGATAATGCAAACATCAAAGCGGGTGACGTAATTGTTGGTTTGGCTTCTTTCGGACAGGCAACTTATGAGAAAAGTTATAACGGAGGAATGGGAAGTAACGGACTTACTTCTGCACGTCACGATGTTTTCGGGAAATATTTAGCTAAAAAATATCCAGAAAGTTATGATGCGGCAGTTCCTGAAGAATTAATTTATTCTGGACAAGTTAATTTAACAGATGAAGTTGAAAACAGTCCAATCAATGCCGGACAATTAGTGCTTTCTCCAACGAGAACTTACGCACCTATTATCAAGAAAATTTTAGACAAATACACTCCAGAAGATATTCATGGAATGGTACACTGCAGCGGTGGTGCACAGACTAAAATTTTACATTTTGTAAAAGATTTACACGTTATAAAAGACAATTTATTTCCAGTTCCGCCATTGTTCAAATTAATTCAGGAGCAGTCAAAAACAGATTGGAAAGAAATGTACCAAGTTTTTAACTGTGGGCACAGAATGGAGCTTTACGTTCCGGAAAACATTGCAGAAGATATTATCGAAATTTCGAAATCATTCAATGTTGATGCGCAAATCGTAGGTAGAGTAGAAGCTTCTGAAGAGAAGAAACTTACTATTACAAGCGAATACGGAACATTCAATTATTAAAAAATACTTAAACCATATAAGTTATATAAGTTCATTTTAATTTGACAGATCAGATTTGTCAGGCTGAGCGAAGTCGAAGCCCAATTTTGATTTGACTCTTCAATTTCATTCAGAAAGAATTTATATTTACTTATATAACTTATATGGTTTCAAAAAACACATAATATGTACGAATTACTTTTTTGGAGATATCTAGACGAAATGTATCTGAACAATCAGGAAGTTTATGAAGCTCTTGTAGAAAAACAAGAAGTGGAAGGTCTGGCTGTTCTTCAAGTCGAAGTAATCGTAAACAGAATCAATTCGGTCTTTTCTGAATGGGAAAGAGTCGATGAAAACAGCTGGAAAAATCCAAAAGGAAAAGGCGCATTTCAAGTTATTACAACACCTCAAAGTATAAAAATCGACTGCTACGGTACAGAAGGAAAAACCATGAATAAATTAGTAGATATCATGGAAGAATTCAAATGTCCGCTTTACGACCCGCAAGTTCCGGAACGTTATGACGAAATGAGTGAGTAGGTTTTGTTTACTGTGAATGTGAGATGAAAAAAGCCCTTATTTTTGTTTGTTCGATCCTTTTAAGCATTATTGTAGCTTCACTTTTCGGGATTTTACATAATCAATTTACATTTACCATTTCAAGCGAATTTTTTACCGAAGTATTATTTGAAAGATTCGGTTTTGTAGAATACGGAAGAACTACTCCAAGATTAACCGCTTCACTAATTGGCGTATGGTGTGTTTGGTGGATTGGATTATATGCTGGATTTATCTTTGCATTTATCGGTCTGTTTTCTGCTAATGCAAAAGCAATGATAAAAAGCATTAGTTATGCCATTCTGATAATGCTGACTACCACTATAATAATAGGTTTATTAGGTTTATGTTATGGTTTTCTTGGTTTTTCAAATTTAGAATCAAATTGTTGTTTCCCTCTTCAAATTATAAATGTGAAAAATTTTATTGCAGTTTCTGAAATGCATAGTTTTAGTTATGCAGGCGGAGGAATTGGTGTTGTAATTGCAGTTATATGGCAGTTAAGACAACTGAAAAAAAATAGAATTTTTAAGAGTTTAAATAACGATATATAAAGACTAAAAAATATGAATACAGCTTCAAATTTCAGTTTCTCCGATAAGGTAATTTTAGAAGATAATTTAGTTTTACTGCGTCCTATTCAGGAATCAGATGTTGAAAATCTTTTGGAAATCTCAATCAACGAACCTGAAACATGGAAATATTCTTTAGTTGGTGCTGAAGGAAAAGAAAATTTGATTCATTATATTCAATTAGCAGTAAAAGCTAGAGAAAATCAAAAAGAATTTCCATTTATTGTATTCGATAAAAAATCGCAAAGATACGCTGGATCAACTCGTTTTTATGATATCAATTTGGAGTTCAAAACACTTCAGTTAGGCTACACTTGGTACGGTTCAGCTTTTAGAGGAACCGGTTTAAACAAACACTGCAAATTTTTATTATTACAATTTGCTTTCGAAACTCTTGGAATGGAACGAGTAGAATTCCGCGCCGATAATAATAACGAACGAAGCATTGCCGCAATGAAAAGCATTGGCTGTAAAGTCGAAGGCATTCTACGAAGCAATATGCCTACACGAGAAGGAGCTATTCGTCGCGATTCCATAGTTTTAAGTATTCTAAAAGACGAATGGTTTAACGAAGTAAAGGAAAACCTAAAGAAAAAACTTTAGAATCTTAGTCTTCAATAATTAAATATATTCCGTTCCTACGGAACTCAGTTTCTGTTGCTATTATTTTTTCAACGGATTTTATCCGTTGCTACAATAGTAATCATTCCTACGGAATTTTTATTACAATTAGATTAAAATTCATAACTCACAACTCACAATTCACAATTTATAACTCATAACTCACAAAGAATCTTACCCATCCTTCAAAATTAAATTCTGCTCTTTTCTCAATTTCACAACCAATTGATCAATATAGGTTTTAATTTTCTGCGGAAGCGAATTCCAATTACTATCCTTTTTAAAACTTCTGCAATAATCTAAATCACATTCTACGGCACGGATTGCATATTTTTTGTTTTTGTAAACTGTAATTATTTTTACACGTCTGGTATAATCGTCTTCAGTTTTTGATCCATATACAATTACAGGATCAGCATAACCATCTCCATCAAGATCTTTTGCACTGCAATATTTTGTCCAAAACCAAATGCTGGTTTCTTTTGGATCAGTATCTTCTAACAAATCAGTAATTCTCCATTTTTCTAAAAAACCGCCATGATCATTAATCACGCAAATTGCTTGAATTTTGGTATTCAAAGTATCTTTTTTAGAAATTGTTTTTTGGTTTTCGGTGAAAACTAAATCATAAACTCCTCCTTTATCGCTAAATTCGATTGCTTTGTAAATTGGAAAATCTGCAATTTCGTTAAGTTCTCTTTGAGAAATTTGTTCTTTAGTCAATTTGTAGCTTTCTGTTTTTTGAGAGAAAATAGAAGCTGAATTCATTAGTAAAAAAATTAAAAGGACTTTTTTCATTAGGCGCTTATTTTATAGAGTCAAAGATATTCAAATGCTATATTTTTATGTTTACATTTTTTATTTTAATTCCCGACATTAATAATGATATAATTGCACTGTAAGATTCTTCAAATATGTAATCATTTAAACTTTTATATAAATTCAAATCAGTAGCTGGTAATATGTTGAATTTGTTTTTATCTAATTCTGGTCTGGGGGCGAACTTTTTCTCAGGGATTCCCCAATCAATTTGTTTATCAAATGGAATAGAAATATATAAAGAGTTATTCCTTTGTAATAGGGAAGATGTTGTTGTTCCTTTTTTGTAAATTCCATTCCAGTTTCCTTTTCCTAAAATAATTGTAAATTGAAGTGTCCAATCTGGAAGTTGATTTACAAAATGATGTTCGTTTAAAACTTTAGTAATACATATTTCTAATGATTGCCGTTCCTTATAAAGATTAGGGAAATCAATTATTGATGGACTAAAAATTAATTTTATTTTCATTAGAATATTTTTTAGCAAATTTAATAAAAAGAAAGAAAAAGATTACATGTTTTTCGGTTTAAAAAGTTTAGAATTTTATTATACTAAAAACTCTATTTTGTCGTAATTTTCTAGCTTTAATTATTTTGCTACATTTTTTTATTATGAGATTATTTTTGTTGGGTTTTATATTCTTCTCTAGTCAGCTTATTGAAGCCCAAACCATCATTTCAACAGAATTTAATGAACCCGTAGATTTTGTAAATCCATTAATAGGTAGTGATTCTAAACCCAGTCTTTCAAACGGAAACACTTATCCCGCAATTGCACTGCCATGGGGAATGAATTTCTGGACACCACAAACAGGAAAAATGGGCGATGGATGGATTTATACCTATTCAGCTGATAAAATCCGCGGATTCAAACAAACACATGCGCCTTCGCCGTGGATGAACGATTACGGACAATTTTCGATTATGCCAGTAACTGGAAAACCTGTTTTTAATGAAGATGAGAGAGCAAGCTGGTTTTCGCATAAATCAGAAATTTCAAAACCCTATTATTACAGCGTTTATTTAGCCGATTACGATATTACGACCGAAATAACACCGACTGAAAGAGCGGCCTATTTTAAATTTACTTTTCCTGAAAACGATAAATCGTATGTTGTTATTGATGCATTCGACGGCGGTTCGTATATAAAAATCCTTCCGAAAGAAAATAAAATCATTGGGTATTCTACCAAAAACAGCAAAGGCGTTCCTGCAAATTTTAAAAATTACTTTGTCATTCAGTTTGATGAACCTTTTGAAGAGATAAATACTTTTAACCGAAAATCCTTAAGCAAAGCCAGTGAAGTAACAAACGATCATGTTGGAGCTGTTGTAGGTTTTAAAACTAAAAAAGGTGAAATAATTACCGCAAAAGTTGCTTCTTCGTTTATTAGTATTGAACAAGCTGAATTAAATCTGAAAGAAATTGGTTCTGATGATTTCGAAAAAACCAAGAAAAAAGGAAGAGAAATCTGGAACAAAAGCCTAGGCGCTATTATTACTGAAGGCGGTACAAAAGACCAGAATCAAATGTTTTATTCTTGTTTGTACAGAACAATGCTTTTTCCAAGAAAGTTTTACGAACTTGATAAAGATGGAAATATTACTCACTACAGTCCTTATAACGGAAAAGTATTGCCGGGATATATGTTTACCGATACTGGATTTTGGGACACTTTCAGAGCATTATTTCCGCTGTTAAATATAATGCGTCCGAATTTGAATGCCAATATTCAAGAAGGACTTATAAATGCTTACAAAGAAAGCGGCTGGCTTCCAGAATGGGGAAGTCCCGGACTTCGTAATGTAATGATTGGAAATAATTCTGCTTCGGTGGTTGCCGAAGCTTATCTTAAAAATAAAGACACCTACAAATACGATATTGAGACATTGTATGAAGCATTAAAACACGGAGCAAACAGCGAAGGTCCGCTTAATGCTGTGGGACGATTTGGAGTAAATTATTATAATAAATTAGGATATGTTCCGTATGATGTCTCCATTAACGAAAGTGCAGCCAGAACATTGGAATATGCTTATGATGATTTCTCAATTTACCAGCTTGCAAAAGCATTAGGAAAACCAAAAGAAGAAATCGATTTGTATAAAAACAGAAGTTTGAACTATAAAAATCTGTTTGATCCTGAAACGAAATTAATGCGCGGAAAACTGGAAAACGGAAAATTTACAAGCCAGTTTAATCCTTATAAATGGGGAGATGCTTTTACAGAAGGCAACAGCTGGCATTATACATGGTCGGTTTTTCACGATGTCCAGGGATTGATTGATTTAATGGGCGGTAAAAATAAGTTTGTAAAAAAACTGGATCAGGTTTTTTCACTCGAACCTATTTTTGATGAAACGTATTATAAAAGTGTGATTCACGAAATCCGCGAAATGCAGATTGCCAATATGGGACAATACGCTCATGGAAACCACCCTATTCATCACATGATATATTTGTACATGTACGCTGGTACACCATGGAAAACGCAATACTGGGTGCGTGAAACCTTAAACAGAATGTACAAACCAACACCTGATGGATATTGCGGAGATGAGGATAACGGACAAACATCGGCTTGGTATGTGTTTTCTGCTTTAGGATTTTATCCCGTTTGCCCAACCTGCAACGAATATGTTATTGGCGCACCCCTCTTTAAACGTGTGACAATTAATTTAGAAAACGGAAAACAGATTGTAATCAATGCGCCAGACAACAGCCAAGAAAATAAATATGTTCAGAATATTTTTCTGAATGGAACAGAATACAATAAAAATTATTTCAGCCATCAAGATTTAATGAATGGAGCTGCCATACATTTTGAAATGAATAATTCCGAAAATAAAGACCGCGAGAACCGCAAAAGTGAAGTTCCATTTTCACTTTCAAATGAAAATAAATTATAGATAAATGAAAAAAAGTATTTCAACGATTTTAAGAGAATGCAAAAGCATTTTGGTTTTTTCAGTTTTACTGTTAAGCATTGGAAATGTAAATGCACAGAAATTAAAAAACCTAATTCAATATGTTGATCCTATGATTGGAACTGCGAAAATGGGGCATACGTATCCAGGAGCAACAGTTCCTTTTGGAAGTGTTCAGTTAAGTCCCGAAACCGATACGATCGCATACGGTTTAAATGGAAAATACAATGGAGAAGTCTATAAATACTGTGCGGGTTATCAATATGAAGATAAAACCATTGTAGGTTTCAGCCACACCCATTTCAGCGGAACCGGACATTCTGATTTAGGTGATTTTTTAATTATGCCCACAACAGGAAAATTGCAGCTAAATTCAGGAGTTGCTTCAAAACCATTATCGGGATATAGATCGGCTTTTTCACATTCAACAGAAAAAGCTGAACCAGCATATTACAGTGTTCTTTTAGAAGATCATAACATTAAAGCCGAACTTACAGCTACAACAAGAGTTGGAATGCATCAATATACTTTTCCAAAATCAGATGAAGCCCATATTATTCTGGATTTAACTTCTGGAATTTACAATTATGATAAGAAGAATGTTTGGACTTTTGTTCGTGTTGAAAACGATACTTTAATTACCGGATATCGTCAGACAAATGGCTGGGCAAGAACCAGAACGGTTTATTTTGCAATGTCTTTCAGCAAACCCATAAAAAGCTACGGACAAGCGCCATTAGAAAAAAGTGTTTATCGAGGATTTTGGGGAAGATTTGATCAAACCAAAAACTTTCCAGAAATGGCAGGGCAAAACCTAAAATTGTTCTTTGACTTTGATACGCAGGAAGGAGAAAAAATCAAAATAAAAATGGCGTTATCGCCTGTAAGTTCTGCAGGAGCTTTAGAAAACATGAAAAAAGAAATTCCAGATTGGGATTTCGAACGCGTGAAAAAACAAAGTCAGGAAATTTGGAACAAAGAACTGAATAAAATTCAAGTAGAAACCATTCAAAAAGAAGATTTAGTAAACTTTTATACCGCAATGTATCATGCCTTTTTGGGACCTACAGAATACATGGATTTAGATGGAAATTACAAAGGTTTGGACATGAATGTTCATAAAGCAGATAATTTTACCAACTACACAAGTTATTCGTTATGGGATACTTACAGAGCGCTGCATCCTTTATTTAATATTGTACAGCCTTCTAGAAATTCAGATATGATTAGTTCTATGCTGGCACATTCAGATCAAAGTGTTCATAAAATGCTGCCAATCTGGTCACATTATGCCAATGAAAACTGGTGTATGATTGGTTATCATTCCGTTTCTGTTGTTGCTGACGCGATTGTAAAAGGAAATGGTAATTTTAATGCTGAAAAAGCACTTCAAACCTGTGTAAATACAGCAAAAGTGCCTTATTTCGATGGATTGGAATATTACATGAAAAAAGGCTATGTTCCTGAAGATAAAAATGGTTCATCGGTTTCTAAAACTTTAGAATATGCTTATGATGACTGGGCGATTGCACAAGCAGCAAAGAAATTAGGCAAAACAGAAATTTACAATGAATTTATCGAAAGATCGAAGAATTATAAAAATGTGTACGACGAGAAAACGGGTTTTATGCGTCCCAAATTAAATGACGGGACTTTCAAAAAAGAATTTGATCCGCTTGATACACACGGACAAGGTTTTATTGAAGGGAATTCATGGAATTACAGTTTATATGTACCGCAAGATCCGGCTGATATGATCAAAATGATGGGAGGAAATGATAAGTTTAAAGTGCGTCTGGATTCGTTGTTTAATATGCATCTTCCAGACAAATATTTTGAAAATACAGAAGACATTACAAGAGATGGAATTATTGGAAATTATGTGCACGGAAACGAACCTTCGCATCACGTAGTGTATTTATACAATTGGACAGATTCACCTTGGAAATCGCAGGACAAAATCAGAATGATTCTGAAAAAAATGTATAGAAATGGAGCCGATGGTTTAGGAGGAAATGACGATTTTGGACAAATGAGTGCTTGGTATATTTTCAGCAGTTTAGGATTTTATCCGGTTGCGCCGGGTTCTGATGAATATGCATTGGGAAGTCCGCTGATTAAAAAAGCCATTTTCAATTTAGAAAACGGAAAAAACTTCGAAGTTGAAACGGTAAATCAATCCGATAAAAATGTTTTTGTTAGCAAAGTTTTATTGAATGGGAAAGAACTTTCAAGACCTTTCTTAAAACATGCTGATGTTGTAAATGGAGGGAAAATTACTTTTTATATGACATCAAAACCTAATAAAAAGAATTATAAAAGTTAAATTAAAGCTTCGACTCCGCTCAGCTAGACAATAAGACATTTAAAAATTCGAGAAAATTTGTGTAATTCGTGGCAGAACACCAAAAAACTTCACGAAATTTGCATTTCAAATAAAGAAAACGAAATATGAAAATAAATTTAAAATCAGGAATTGATAAATTATTATTCGGAATGAAGCAGAATGATGTTACAGCTGTTTTAGGAAAACCTGATAAGAACTATAAAGACGAAGACGAAAATGTGATTTTTGTGTACAATGCGCACAAAATGAGATTGACATTTTATGAAGAAGAAGATTTTAAATTAGGGTATATTGTGGCTTCTAGCAACAATCTAGAAGTTTTCGGATTCAAAATTATTGGAAGAAAAATCACTGATGTAAAGAAAGATTTCGCTGTAAAGGGAATCACAAAATATAATCAGGAAACATTTGACACTTTCGAAAACTATTTCAATGAAGACAATTGGTTCATTCTTCAAACTGAATTTGATGAGGTTGTAAAATTCGAAATAGGAGCAATCATCAACAATAAAGATGAATTTGACTGGAAATTTCCTGTGAAGAAATAAGAATATAGAATATAGAATATAGAATATAGAATATAGAATATAGAATATAGAGGAAAGAAGTTGAATCTAGCATTGTCAGGCTGAGCGAAGTTGAAGCCACACAAACTGAATCACAAATCACAGCGTTAGACCTCGAGTTCGCTTAGTCTGACAAAACATAAAAAAAACCGACAATCACTTGTCGGTTTTTTTTATAAACTGAAAAGATTATCCTTTCAGCCATGCATTTTTAAGTTTTTCTTTTGAAGCATCAGTAGCTTTAAAAGTTTCAGATTCTTCGTAAGGAAGTTTTACAGTTCCTTTAATAGTTTCTTCTTTACCGCCACGTTTCACTTTTAAAGTAATAGGATCATTTTCTTTCCAATTTTCACTTTCACCAATTAAATCGTAAATGTTGTCTAAAGAATACGATTTGTTGTTGATTGCTAAAATGATATCGCCTCCTTTTAAATTTAAATTTTTAAAGAAATCATTTGGCTCAATATCAGGACGAACAGCAATTTCTTTTGTTTGCTTATCAATTTTGATATATGGAGTTTGTCCTTTCAAGAAAATTGCCCCCGCTTTTTTCTCAGTAGCTTTTGTTACACCCACTTTAGCCAAATAGAAATCATACGGAATTGGCGTTGTTCCTTTTACATGTTTGTTTAAGAAATCGCCAACTTCTGGATAAGTAAGCTGCGTGATTTTTGCGAATAAATCCTCATCATTAAATGGCTTTTCAACGCCGTATTCCATTGATAATTTATGCATTAAGTCAAGAATTCCTCTTTCTCCATTGCTTTTTTCTCTAATGATAATGTCGATGCACATTCCAATTAAAGCACCTTTTTGGTATACGTTTAAGTATTGGTCTTTATAAGGCTGCTCCAATACATTTTTACTCATTACTGTAAACGACATCGTATCGTCTAATCTTTTTGACTGCTCGATTTTATCAGCAATACGAGTGTAGAATTCAGCTTCGTCAATTAATCCTTGATTGATCTGGAAAAGATTCGCGAAATATTCAGTAACTCCTTCGTACATCCATAAATGTTCAGACATTTGTGGAGCGTTATAGTCAAAGTATTGGATTTCTTTTGAGTGAACCGTTAATGGCGTTACGATATGAAAGAATTCGTGAGAAACTACATCTTTCATAGATTCAACCAATTTTTCTTTTGGCATTGACTCAGGAAGCACAACTGTAGTAGCTGTTGGGTGTTCTAACGCCCCAAAACCATGTGCATCGTCTTTTGCCATACTTGACAAGTACAATAAAACAGTATATTTTTTATTAGAATTTACTTTTCCTAAAAAGTTTTTCTGAGCCGTCATCATCGTTTTCATTTCCGGTGTGATGCTCTCTGCTGTAAATTTTCCTGTTGGAGAATATACAGCAATCAAAATATCCATTCCGTTTACGTTGAAAGTAGTATAATCTGGTTTAGAATACATAATTGGGTTTTCAACTAAAACAGCATAACGTGGAGTTGTAAAAACATCACTTGTTTTGCTCGCATCTTGGTCTGTCATCGAAGTCGCTCCCCAAAGTGTTTCAGGATGTGTAATGGTAACTTTGTACGGAATTTCTAATTTGTCTTTAAAATATCCAACAAAACCGTGTGTGTTAACCATGAAATTTTCTCCGGCTTTAATGTTAGTTCCTGCTGGTGAGAAAACGTCATCATTACCAAATCCAGTTCCTTTTTCAGTATCAAAAGTGTCATTGACTAAATACGTGATTTTATGTAACGCCTTAGCATTTGAAATAGACCATGAGTTATCATCAAGTCTTTTTACGGTTAATGGATTTCCTTTGGCATCAAAAGCTCTAAAATCTTCTGAATATTTTCCGTAGTTGTCAGTAGAATACGTTCCAGGAACAGTTTTAGGAATGCTGTAAACCACTTCGTCAGTTTTAATTGGTGGAGGAGTTACAGTTACTAAAACTTTATCATCTTTTACGTCTGTTAGATTGATATTAACTTCTACGACATTTTTTCCGCCAGCGGCAGAACTACCCGTTTTACAGCTCCAAAATGTTACCGCAAGAGCCAGGGTGTAAAGTATTTTCTTCATCTGTTTATGTTTAGTTATAGATATTTGACTTAAAAAATATCAAAAAGTTACAAAAAATTGAATATAATAAAAAAACTCCTGATTTACAGGAGCTTTATATTAGTCAAATTTATTTTTTATATAATATTTTCCGTCTAGATCTTCATCAAAATCATCAATTTTAATTGGTTTTGGTTTTGGTTTATTCGCAATAGCCTTCTTTTTCCACATCTCAAATTTTTCAAGAGGCATTTTCTTTTTCATGATTTCAAGAACTTCTTTTTCTGCCAATCCAAATTCTTTTTTGATTATTTCAAATGGATTTCTTTCTTCTAAGGCTAAAGAAACAAGCTTCTCAGTTTGTTCCACAGTTAACTCTTTGCGGTTACTCTTTTTCATCTCGTGAAAATTAATTCAATAGTGGGTTAATGTTTAATAGATTGACTTTCATTTTATATTTCAATATTAATAAAAAAAATAATTAGTTGGTTCGCTGCATTGCATTTTTTTAATGATTTTTCATGTTTTTTGCTGATCTTGATTTTTGAAACGGAATTTGCAGTAAATTTTTCAATTGATTGTTTTCTTCTGCCAGCATATGCGTGTCAACTCCATACATTATTTTCTCTTTTGGAAGAGAGGTAAAAGTGCCAAAAATACGATCCCAGACAGAAAAAATATTTCCATAATTACTGTCGGTGTAAGGCAGAACATAATGATGGTGCACCTTATGCATATTTGGCGATACAATAAAATAACTTAAAAAAAGATCTACCTTATGAGGCAGTGAAATATTGGCATGATTGAATTGCGAAGCAATAACGGATAAGGATTGATACAGAAAAACCATCCACATAGGACTTCCAACTACGAGAACTCCGAGTGTTGTAAAAATAAAACGGATTACGCTTTCGCCCGGATGATGTCTGTTGGCGCTTGTGGTATCAATCCAAGTATCGGTATGATGAATAAGATGAAAACGCCAAAGAAACTTTATTTTATGCTGCACCAAATGCGCTAAATAAGCCCCAATTAAGTCCAATAAAAGCAAACCGATAATGGTGTAAAGCCAGAGCGGAATTTCAGGAATCCATTGAAGAATTCCAAAATGATTTTCGGTAGTCCAGTTTGCCGTTTTGATTAAAATAAAAGCCAAAACAAAATTGACGATTATTGTAGTCAGAGTAAAGAAAATATTGATTCCCGCATGATGCCATTTTCGATACTGCATTTGAAACAATGGAAATGTATTTTCAATCATCCAGAAAATAGTAATTCCTCCAATTAAAATTAAACTCCGATGCGAGGACGGAATGGTACTGAAGTAAGAAATAATTTCGTTCATAACAATAATATTTGGAGTGAAATGACGATTTCCTTTTCCGATTTTATCCAAAGAAAAAGAGAAAATCAATATAAATATATTTGATTTTCTCCTTCCATTTTAAATTTTATGAAATATTTTTAAGCTTCTTCAGTCTTCTGTAACAATGTTTTATAAATAAATCCAGCTGCTATCGCACCTAAAATAGGCGCAACTAAAAACAACCAGACTTGCGAAAGCGGTTCACCGCCAGCAAAAATAGCTTGAGAAAGCGATCTCGCAGGATTAACAGAAGTATTGGTAATAGGAATACTAATTAAGTGGATTAAAGTCAATCCCAAACCAATGACAATACCGCAGAAACTAGTATTGGCAAATTTATCAGTAGCTCCTAAAATTATCAATAAGAAAAATAAAGTCAGCACAAACTCAGCAATGAAAGCGGATTGCAATGAATAGCCATCGGGAGAAAAAGCTCCATAACCATTTGAGGCAAAAGCTCCAGCTTTGGTATTATCGATTACAAAACCTGCTTTTCCGGAAGCAATTGTGTATAAAGTTCCGGCCGCAGCAATTGCTCCAATACATTGAGCAATGATATACGGAATGAGTTCTTTGGCCGAAAATCTTCCGCCAGCCCATAATCCAAATGATACAGCAGGATTAAAATGCCCTCCCGAAATATGCCCTACAGCATACGCCATTGTTAAAACGGTCAAACCAAATGCTAATGCAACACCTGCAAATCCAATTCCTAATTCAGGATACGCTGCTGCAAAAATGGCACTTCCACAGCCTCCAAACACCAGCCAATAAGTTCCGAAGAACTCTGCAAACAATTTTTTCATAGTAAAATAAATTTAGATTAATAGATTTGATTGTTATAGGGTATACTGATAAGCCCAAAAAATCAAAACAATTTGTAAGGGCAAACGTACAAATAAAATCCATTTTGGCAGACCAAAACCTGCTTTTTTATTTTGAAACATGAATAAATTTGCCGGAAACACGGCTATAAGCAGCACAATGATGCCCCATGCTGCCAATTGGCTTGTAGAAGAAATCATAAGCAGAATGCCTAGTATGACTTCGGCAGCTCCACTAATGATATTTATTGTTTTAGGGTTTTTAAAAATCGGGGGAATGATCCTAATATACATTCCGGGTTTTCTAAAATGATTAACTCCAGCAAGTATATAGAGAATAGACATTACGTATAGATGCCAAGGTAAATTCATAATAGCTAATTATTTATAACGAAATTATAAAAAAATTAACAATTATTACACTACAAAGCTTAGTTTTTTAATGAGCGCTAAAAAGTGTTAAATTTTGCGTTTAAAATTGACATTCATTATGATGATCGCAAGAATAATTAAAACAATTCCAAGCCATTGCGTCAGAATTACTTTTTCATCTAACAAGATAAAAGCCATCATAACTGAAACAGGAAGTTCTAATGCCGAAACAATACTTCCTAAACCAATTCCGGTTAATGGAAAACCTAAATTCATTAAAAGCGGTGGGATAATCGTTCCAAACAGTGACAATACAATTCCCCATTTTAAGAAAATTGCCAGATTAAAAGGAGTTACCTGAGTAAAAAAGCCAAAAGTAAAAACAATGATTGCTCCGCCCATAAGCATGTATAAACTGCGTTGAGCCGAAGAAATTCCAACTGCCACACGATTTGCCGTAAACATAGTAGTAGTAAACGAAGCTGCGGCTAAAATTCCCCAGACAATTCCGCGCCAGTCTAATTTGATATCATTGTTTAGGATATTCGTTGCTAGAACAGTTCCTGTAAGTACTATAAAAACAGCGATTACTTTTTGTTTGGAAGGTAATTTCTTTTCTAGAATCATTTCGAGTAGAACACCCATCCAGACCGTCTGCATTAATAAAACGATTCCAATAGAAACAGGAATGAATTTTACTGCCAGATAATAAAACAAACTTGTCATTCCCAGTGAAGTACCAGCAAGCATTAAACTAAAGATGTTTTTTCTAGTTGCTTTTACGACTTTATCTTTGTTTTTTGCTTTTTGAAAAGCGTTAATGATCAAAATACCAATTAGTCCAAGTACAAATTGAGAGGTAGTTACTTCTGCAGTTGTATAACCTTCTGAATAGGCCATTTTGACGAAAGTGGCTAACATTCCGTAAGTTGTAGCTCCTAAAGCAACTAAAAATACTCCTTTTAATACGTTATTTTGTGACATTTTGATAATTTGTTTTAAAAAATTCAAGCCGGCAAAGGTAAGCTATTTTATTTAGGAATTAATAGAAAATATGCGGAAACGTTATCATTGTTTGTGTTTCAGAGTATTTGAAATGTTGAAATTTGAAGATTCAGCAGAATACTGAAAAGAAAAAAAGCCATCAAAAAATTATTTTGATGGCTTTTTAAATATTTGAAACCGAGATTATTTCACCGGTTGATTTTGATATGTTTCGATTTCGAAAATTAAAGTAGCATTTGGCGGGATAACACCTCCAGCACCTTTTTCTCCATAAGCTAAATTAGAAGGAAGGAAGAAAATCGCTTTTTCACCATCTGTCATCATGTCTAATGCTTCGATAAATCCAGGAATCATTCCGTCTTTTTTACCCACTGTAAAAGGGAAAGCTTTATAACCACCTTGTGCATCTCTGTTTGGGTCGTATTTTCCATAAGCTTTAGCTACTTCTGACATGCTGCTGTCAAAAAGATTTCCATCTTCAAAATATCCTGCGTAGTGAAAGTAAATAGTTGAACCTTCAGCTCCTTTTACACCAGTTCCATTTTTAGTAATTACATATTTTAAACCAGAAGCAGTTGTAGTCGCTTTTGCTTTTGTTGCTGCGAAGTAAGCTGCTTTTGCAGTTACCACTTTTTTAGCTTCTTCTTTTTTAGCCTCTTGTTTTTTTACATCTTCAGCAAAAACTTTAACAGCGTCGAATTTCTTTGCCGCAGCGCCTTTGCGCGTAATGGTAATTTTTGTCATCACATCGTCTTGAACAATTTTGTTTACATTGTCCATTCCTGAAACTACATGACCAAAAATCGTGTGTTTTCCGTTTAACCATGGCGTATCTTTATGCGTAATGAAGAATTGGCTTCCGTTTGTTGCAGGTCCTGAATTAGCCATTGCCAAAACACCGCCTTTTTCAAAACGTAATTCCTCTACAAATTCATCCTTAAAAGAATAACCTGGGCCTCCAGTTCCATTTCCTTCCGGATCTCCTCCTTGAATCATGAAATCATTGATAACACGGTGGAATTTTAATCCATCATAAAATGGTTTTCCTTTTAATCTTTCCACTTTTACGTAAGGATTCTTACCTTCTACAAGTGTAATAAAGTTTGCTACTGTTACTGGAGCTTTTACATATTCTAATGCTACTACAATATCGCCTTTTGTGGTTGAAATTGTAGCAAAAATTCCGTCATTTGGATCTGTTGCTGCTACTGTTTTTGCTTTTGCAGCTGTAGGTTTTGCAGCTGTTTTTTTAGTTTGTGCCTGAATATTTACAACAGCCAGACAGAATAAAAATAGAAATTTAAATTTCATCGTATTCGAATTTAAGTCTTTAAATTATACTGAGATAATTATGGTTTTTCTAATAATTGAACTTCAAAAATAATATTTGCATTTGGTGGAATTACTCCTCCAGCACCAGCTTCTCCATAAGCTAAATGAGATGGAATAAAAAGAACGGCTTTGTCTCCAAAAGAAAGTTTTTCGATACCTTCAATAAATCCCGGAATCATACCGTCTTTACGGCCTGCTTGAAAAGGAATTGGCTGATAGCCATGTTGTTCTGCTCTTGCAGCGTCAAATTTTCCAAATGTTTTATTTACTTCTTCAATGCTTGAGTCAAATAATGTTCCGTTTTCTAAGAAACCTGCATAGTGAATGTACAATTGAGCTCCAGTTGCTGGTTTTTTTCCAGCGCCTTTTTCTGTAATTACATATTCTAATCCGCTTGCTGTTTTAGTAGCTTTTGGTTTTAAAGATTCTAGGTATTCTACTTTTTGTTTTTGAGCTAAAGTATATTTAGAAGCTTCTCCAAAATAATCACGTAATACTTTTACAGCATCGAATTTTTTAGCTGCTTCGCCGCTTCTAATGATGTTTACAGAAACAATAGTATCACCTTGAACCACTTTGTTTACCACTTCTTGTCCTTTTTCGTCAACTACATGTCCAAAAATAGTATGAAGATTAGTTAACCAAGGAGTTTCAACATGTGTAATAAAAAACTGGCTGCTGTTGGTTCCTGGACCATTGTTTGCCATTGCTAAAACACCAGCTTTGTCGAATTTCAAATCTGAAAATTCGTCTTTAAATTTATATCCTGCATCTCCAGAACCTGTTCCTTCAGGATCTCCCGTCTGAATCATGAAGTTTTCAATTACTCTGTGGAATTTTAATCCGTCGTAAAAGTGTTTGTTTTTTAAGTAATCTTTTGTTACAAATTCGTTTTTACCTTCTGCTAAGGTTACGAAGTTTGCCACCGTTACGGGCGCTTTTTTATAGTCTAATTCAACAAGGATGTGTCCTTTATTCGTTTCGATATCAGCATATAAACCATCAGGCAGATTACTGTGTTCGTCCTTGCATGAATAAAACGAGCTAACGGCTAATAACAATAGAAAAATCTTCTTCATTTTTTAATACGTTTTTTATGGGTTTAAGGTATCTTTTTTAGTTTGGGCTGCAGGTTTTGCAACTGCAGGTTTTGATGTTGGCGTAGTCGAACCAGAAGGTTTTACAGCATTAGCAGAAGTTGGAGCTTGCGCTGGATCTGGAACAAAATTTCGTAAAGTTACAGTGCAGATTAATGACTGATTAGGTCCAATCTTTTTGTTGTCACCATGATAACCGTATGCCATATGCGATGGAAACAAGAAAGTAACCACTTCATTTTTCTTCATGTATTTAATTCCGTCGCGTAATCCCATCATGATGTCTTGTTTGTCAACATAATACGTCTGCGGACCTAAATCGGCTTCAGAATAAATGATTTTACCTGTAATGTCTTTAATTTCTAAATTGAAGTAAGCAATATCTCCTTTTTTTGGAGCACCAGTTTCTGCATTGCTTTTTTCGTCATAGCAAAACCAATATCCTTTTTTAGTCGCATAGTACTTTACTTTTGGATTGCTTTTGATGATTTTTTTAATAACATCTTCTTCACTTGCTACCAGTTTTTTATTTCGGTCGGCAGATTTTTTCATGAAAGAACCAGACGCTCTCGAAATGGGTCTGCGTGCTTCTTCATGGTGCTTGCATCCAGCCAATATAACTGCCAGAAGCAAGGTGTAAATACTAAGTTTCAAGTAGTTCATATTGGGGCTATAATTTTAATTTAGTTACTAAATCCTCAAACTTTTTAACGGTTTCTTCCATTGAAGCTTCAGATCTTCCGCCTGCGGCATTCATGTGTCCGCCTCCGTTGAAGTGATCTCTTGCAAACTGGTTAACATCGAATCCTCCTTGCGAACGGAAAGAAATCTTGATTATTTTTTCATCTTTATTTTCGATAAAGATAGCAGTAAAAACTATTCCACGAATGCTCAAACCATAATTAACAATTCCTTCTGTATCACCTTTAACATAATTAAAAGAATCTAGTTCTTCCTGCGTAAGGGTTGTATAAGAAGTTTTATGTTCTTCAAAAATTTTCATGTTTTGAAGTCCGCGTCCTAAAAGCTGTAAACGGCTGAATGAGCTGTTGTCGTATAATAAAACAGGAATTTGTGTATTTTCGACTCCTAAATCAATTAATTCAGCAATAATACGGTGTGTGTTTCCTGTAGTTCCTGGAAAACGAAATGAACCTGAATCGGTTAAAATTCCTGTATAGATACAAGTAGCAATGGTTTTATCGATGTCTTCTTTTTTGTTTAGGAAAGAAATAAAGTTATAAACCATTTCACAAGTAGAACCATACGATGTATCAGAATACATATAAGTCGCATAATCGTGTGGTTTTTCATGATGATCGATCATGATAAACGGAGCAGTCAGTTTTGCTAAAGTATGCTCCATTTCGCCTGTACGATGAAATGCATTAAAGTCAAGTGTAAAAATTATCTCGGCTTCTTCTAATATTTTAGTGCAGTTTTCGGTATCTTTTTCAAATATTTTCACTGTTTCTGATCCTGGAAGCCAAGCTAGAAAATCTGGAAAATCATTAGGAGCAATCACGGTTGGGTGGTGATTGTTTTTTAGTAAAAAATGATATAAACCTAAAGTAGAACCCATGGCATCACCATCTGGTCCTCTATGTGGAATTATGACTATTTTCTTTGGTGTTGCAAGCAATAATTGTATCGCCTGAATATCTTGTATTTTCATAGTGTGCGAATTTACATTTTTTTAATGTAATGCTGAAAATATTTTTAGTAGGCAGTGATAGTGTTCAGTGTTCCGCATTTTTGTGTTCAGTCTCATCAAATGTTTTTTTAATTTTTTATATGCTTAATATTGAACGCTGATGAAAAGGATTCGCTATCGTGAAAACGCTGATTTAAACGGATTTTTATTTATAAAGTTTCTAAGTTCCGTAGGAACGTTTATTTTGTAGCAACGGATTTTAATCCGTTGAAAATATAAAAGTGTCGTACAAAAGTTCCATAGGAACGAAACATATAAATTGAAGGAATTTGAATTTTAAATTTTGGAATTTTTGAAATTTCAATTTTTTTAAAGATTCTCTAATTCTTTTTTCTGAAATCTTTGATAAAATTTGTATTTTGGACCTTTTACAATTTGAGATTTGTAAATCCCCACAGAGCCTGATGAAAAATAAGCCGCAATACTAGCAATGGCTATAAAAATTCCCGGAGCAATTCCAAATAATTCCATTCCCATAATCGTGCAGGCGATAGGAGTGTGGGTGGCGCCTGAAAAAACAGCAACAAATCCAATTCCGGCTAAAAGAGCAATTGGCATTGGAATAAAAACCGATAAAGCACTTCCTAAAGTAGCTCCAACAAAAAATAACGGTGTTACTTCTCCACCTTTAAAACCAGCTCCCAATGTAAATCCTGTAAACAAGATTTTAAGCAGGAAATCGTACCATTCATTTGGTGTTGAAAAAGAATCTACGATTACTGGAACGCCAAGTCCAGAGAATTTAGTAAATCCCAATCCTGCAATTGCAATAGCTAAAACTGCACCGCCTATAACAGGACGAAGCGGCGGATATTTAATATTTTTTGAAAAAAGAGATCCCCAGAAATGAGTGCTTCTGGCAAATAATAAGGCAGCAAATCCAGATAAAATTCCTACAATTAGGGTAAAGAATAAATTGTTTACACTCAGTTCAGGAATAACAGGAATGCTGTAATGTGTGTGTTTGATTTCCCAAAATTCTACGGTAAAATAAGCGGCGTAAGCGACTAAAAAAGAAAGGAGGATGCTTTTGAAATTAATTTTACTGAAGTATAAAACTTCTAAGGCAAAAATAGCTCCTGCCAATGGTGTTCCGAAAACTGATGCAAAACCAGCACTGATTCCTAAAATGATTAAAATTTTGCGTTCGGTATTCTTGAGTTTGAAAATTTTCGTGAACTGATCAGAAATAGCACCTCCCATTTGTACTGCTGTTCCTTCACGTCCTGCTGATCCTCCAAACAAGTGAGTTAGCAAAGTTCCCAGAAGGACTAAAGGTGCCATTTTAAACGGAATTACTTTCTTTGGATTTTCATATTCTTCCAATAAAAGGTTATTTCCTTTTACGACAGATTCTCCCCAGTAATAATAACTTAAACCTACTAGAAATCCACCCACAGGCAAAAGCCAAATGATCCAATCATGCGCCATTCTGAATTGTGTCACCCATTCTAAAGAAACTAAAAAGAAAGCTGAAGCCGATCCTGAAAATATACCGATTAAGAGACAAATAAGAATCCATTTCGGAATATCAAGCAGTAATTGTTTTGGATTTGGAGTATTCATTAATATGAAGAGGCTTTTTTTTTGCCACGAATTCACAAATTTAAAAAATTACTATAGAATACTCGTTGGAAATTATTTTCAACACATAGAAACATAGTTTATCTAAACTTAAAAAAAAGGCGTTTCACTAGTTTAAATGCACATAGTTTAGCTATGTTGGAAACTTGTTTCTTCCATTTTCTTTTTCGACACAAAAATCTGTGTCCCTATGTGTTAAAATATTTGAATTTTTTAATTTCACCCAACGGGTTATAGAATATAATAATTCGTGAATTCGTGGCTATAAAATAATTACTGAACCACAGCAGTAAATTCTATTTCAACCAAATATTCTGGAGCAACCAGTTTGCTGATTCCATAAAAACCAGTTGTAGGTTTTACATCTTTAAAAAATGCCGAATGCGCTCTGGCTACTTCTTCAAAAGTAGAAACATCTGTTGTGAAAATTCGGGTTCTGATAACATCTTTAATGCCTACATTTAAGTCTTCTAATACTTTTTCGACACGCTCTATAATATTATACGTTTGTGCATAAGCATCATCGGCTTTTACTTTATCGCCGTCCACAATCGCAACAGTTCCCGAAACTTCAATAATATTACCAATTCTTACAGCGCGGCAGTATCCCATTTTGTCTTCCCAAGGTGATCCTGTTAAGATGTTTTCTCTTTTCATTTTATGAGTTTTTTTGAATTCTTTCTTTAGATTTTAGAAACAAATTCAGATTAATTAATGCGCTGCAATTTATGAAATAAGGCTCGTATAAAAGAATTATAATAAGTTGAAATCACATTATAAATGGTTCTTTTTTGTGATATTTATTCACTTTGGTTTTCTTCGTAAATCCGGAGTTTGTTTTGTGTATTGGTTAAATGCTGCTGCAAAACTTCGATCTTGTTTAAAAGGTGATAAATAGCATCAATTCCTTCCATGTTGATATTGAGGTCATAATGCATACGCATCATTTTTTCGATTGTCGGCAGTTGTTCCGACTGTAGAAATTC
Organism: Flavobacterium endoglycinae; assembly: GCF_017352115.1. Lineage (NCBI taxonomy): Bacteria > Pseudomonadati > Bacteroidota > Flavobacteriia > Flavobacteriales > Flavobacteriaceae > Flavobacterium > Flavobacterium endoglycinae. The sequence continues at coordinate 792,670 of NZ_CP071448.1, read as the reverse complement.
ATCATTTTCTTGAATAATAATTTCAACCAGACCATAATTATTAAGGTCTTTTATAAAAGTATTTTCAATTTCGTGATACAGACAAAATTGTTTTATTTGAATTAAATTTTTACTGCTCATGACTTTCTAATTTTAGATAATTCTTCAAATAACTCTTTTTCTTTTTGCGATAGATTGGTTGGGATTTTTAAATTATAAGTCACATACAAATCACCAAACTGATTTTCTTTTTTATAAACCGGAAAACCTTTTCCCTTTAATTTGATCTTAGTTCCCGGCTGAGTTTCGGCAGGAACTTTGATTTTTACCTTTCCATCAAAAGTTTTAATGTTAATTTCACCGCCTAAAATTGCCGTGTATAAATCCAGATCAACATTTGAATACAAATTATTGCCTTCACGTTTAAAATCGGAGTTATTATCGATTAAAAAAGTAATATATAAATCACCATTTGGACCACCATTAACACCTGGTCCGCCATGTCCCGGAATTTTTATAACCTGTCCGTTTTCAACTCCAGCCGGAATAGTAATTCTGATATTTTTTCCGTTTACGGTTAAATTTTGTTTGTGAGTGGTATAAGCTGCAGTCAAATCCAGTTGCAGTTCGGCATTAAAATCTTGTCCTCTATATTTGGATTGACTTCGACTGCTTCTTCCAGATCCATACATAGAATTGAAAAAATCTGAGAAATCGCTTCCTGAAAATTCATCACCAAAACCTGAAAAATCCTGACTGCTTTGTCTTGAATATTGTCTTTGCTGTTGCTGGTTTGGATTGTAACCGGCTTTTTCAAATTCGTCTGCATGCTGCCAGTCTTTTCCGTACTTATCGTATTTTTTTCGGTTTTCGGGATTGCTTAAAACTTCGTTTGCTTCATTGATTTCCTTGAATTTTTTTTCCGCTTCTTTGTCATTCGGATTCAAATCAGGATGATATTTACGTGCCAGTTTTCGATACGCTTTTTTTATTTCGGCTTCCGTAGCAGATTTTGTAACATCCAATACTTTGTAATAGTCAATATAGTCCATCTTGTTTGTATTTTAAGATAAAATAAATTTGATAATGAAGTTAAGAATAAGTTGGTAAGAATCAAAATGGTGTGTTCTTTTTAAACAAAAAAATAACGAAACGCCGCTGCAGGTTTGAAATTTAGATTTTTGTATTATGAGTCAACTCTTGGATTTTTGGCAGGTTTTTTGATTCCAAAAAATTGCCTAATATATTGTTATAATAGTCTTAAAGTTGTCGCGCCAAATTTATTTATGTTATTTTTGTGAGGTACTTGATTCTATTAAAAAATTAAAAGCCCATTCGATAAAACTTTTTCAATGAAGCATATTTTATTTTTCATATTATTTTTTGCTGCTGTAACGGTTTCAGCACAAACAGAATTTGGAACCAAATACAAACCTATCGCTGCACCAAAATTTAGCGCAAAACCCAAAAAGATTCCCACTCCTGTAAAAGATCCCCAAGCAGAAACTACAGATATGCCGAGTATAAAAACGCCAAACGTTTTTGATAATACCAGCATAACGCCAAAATCTCAATTGCAGGTTGGTGCAGAGAAAAGCAAATTTTCGATGTATGAAAAAAATGAATTTGCGAATCCGGGTGATCAGTATGTAGCAAAAATGGAAAAAGATGTAGACAAAGCTTTAAAAGATGCTGGTTTGCGTGAAGGTCGCGGTACACTTGTGAAGAAGAATATTTCATTAGGAGACTTTAAAACAAAAGCCGAATATTTTATTGTCAAATTCCGTGATTTTGGAGCAATTGACGGCGATTTGGTGAAAGTTTCTTCAAATGATATGGTTATTGCAGAGCGAATATTATTAGATGCAAACTTTAAACAAGTAAAAATAAATCTAGCTAATGGTTTCAATAAATTAGATTTCGAAGCTTTAAATATTGGAACTTTAGGAGGAAATACAGCCGAAATTCAGGTTTACGATGATAAAGGCCAGTTGGTTACCAATGATTACTGGGATAATCTAGCAGCAGGATTTAAGGCATCGATTATTGTTACTAAAGAGTAATTTTTATAGTTGCAAAGCGACAAAGGTTCAGAGAAGCAGAGTTTTACACTTACCTCTGAACCTTTGTCGCTTTGTTGCTTTGAACCTGAAAATTAAAATGGATCTGCAGTCACTCTAAACTTCATATCTGCTTTTACCGTTACGTCTTTAGTTAAAGTTTCTTTTAAAGTAACCTGTGTTCTGATTTTGTAACTGTCTGCTTTAATATATTCATCCAGTCTTTTATCCGTACAGATTAAATCAATCGTGTTTGAAGAGGTATTGATATTGTCTTGATACGCTAATTCTATTTCGTTAGAATTGTTGGTTGAAATATAAAGATGTACTGATTTCAAAAAAGTAAACGTTTTGTCTGAAGGATCAGAGATTGATAATTTCAACGATCTGATTTTTACATCTTTTACCAGACTTGCTTTTGTTTTGTTGTTTGCAAATTCTGCTGAAGAATTGGTGGTAACTTCTGGTGTGATAATTTCCGAAGGCAGATTAATAGGCGATGTACTCTGGATTTTAATCGAAGTTTCATTCGAAATAGTAAAAGATAATAAATCATCGACTGCATTACAAGATGAAAAAAATACTGACACAAGAACTGTCAGAGCAATAAGTTTTGATTTCATAGTTAAATTTAAATGGTTTTTCTGTAGATACGAATTTTTGAGTGGTTTGGATTTTCTGTAAAGTTACAAAGTTACAAAGGTCCAAAGTTACAAAGGTTAAGGTTCTTTAAATTTTGCCTAGGAACCTTTGTCACTTTATCCCTTTGCACCTAAAAATCGGACGATTAAAAAAAAATAAATTTTTTCATTGTTCCGATTTTTCAATTTCGAATTTAAAAAGTATTTTTGCGCATGCAACACAACGTACTTATTTTAGATTTCGGATCGCAATATACACAGCTTATTGCGCGTAGAGTTCGCGAATTAAATATATTCTGCGAAATTTTTCCTTACAATCACATTCCAAGTGATTTATCAAGTTATAAAGCCGTAATTTTAGGAGGAAGCCCTTTCTCTGTTAGAGGAGAAGATGCGCCACATCCTGATTTATCGCAAATTAGAGGTAAAATGCCTTTGCTTGCCGTTTGTTACGGAGCACAATATTTAGCGCATTTCAGCGGTGGAGAAGTAGCAGCTTCAAACACTAGAGAATACGGAAGAGCCAACTTGTCTTATATTAAAGAAAATGAAACTTTTTTTGAAGGAGTTTCAGAAAACAGCCAAGTTTGGATGAGCCATAGCGATAGTATCAAAGCACTTCCAACAAATGCCGTAAAATTAGCAAGTACGCATGATGTAGAATACGCAGCTTACAAAATTGAAGGCGAAACTACTTATGCAATTCAATACCATCCAGAAGTTTACCATTCTACAGATGGATCAAAAATGTTAGAAAACTTCTTAGTGAAAATTGCTGAAGTTCCTCAAAACTTTACTCCAAACGCTTTCGTAGAAGAAATGGTAGGAGAATTGAAAGAAAAATTAGGAAACGACAAAGTAGTTCTTGGTTTATCTGGAGGAGTAGATTCTACTGTTGCGGCAGTTTTATTAAACAAAGCAATCGGACAAAACTTATATTGTATTTTCGTAAACAACGGACTTTTACGTAAAAACGAATTCCAAAATGTATTGGATCAATACAAAGGAATGGGATTAAATGTAAAAGGTGTTGACGCTGGAGACCGTTTCCTTTCTGAATTGGCAGGAATCAGCGATCCTGAAACCAAACGTAAAACAATTGGTCGTGTATTTATCGAAGTTTTTGATGATGAATCACACTTATTAGAAGACGTAAAATGGTTGGCGCAAGGAACAATTTATCCAGACGTTATCGAATCGGTTTCTGTAAAAGGACCATCAGCGACCATTAAATCGCACCACAACGTTGGTGGATTGCCAGATTATATGAAATTAAAAATTGTAGAACCACTTAGAATGCTTTTCAAAGATGAAGTAAGACGAGTGGGAGCTACATTAGGAATAGATCCAGAATTATTAGGAAGACATCCTTTCCCTGGACCTGGATTATCAATTAGAATTTTAGGAGATATTACACCAGAGAAAGTTAGAATTTTACAAGATGTAGATTCTGTTTTCATTGAAGGATTAAAGTCTTGGGGATTATATGATAAAGTTTGGCAGGCTGGAGCAATTTTGCTTCCTGTAAACTCTGTTGGTGTTATGGGTGATGAACGTACTTATGAAAAAGTAGTGGCACTTAGAGCGGTAGAGTCAACAGATGGTATGACTGCTGACTGGGTTCATTTACCGTATGATTTCTTAATGAAAGTATCAAATGATATTATTAATAAAGTAAAAGGTGTAAACCGTGTCGTTTACGATATTAGTTCAAAACCACCAGCAACAATTGAGTGGGAATAGTAGCATAAATTAAAATTAAGGTCTTACATTTGTAAGGCCTTAATTTTTTATAACCTACTATTTATGAGAGAACTTTTAACGATTTCTCTTGTGTTTATTTTGTCTTTTAACAAAATAGCTGCGCAAGATTCAATTATTGAACATAAAATTCAAAAAGGAGAAACCGCTTATTTTATTGCCCAGAAATACAAGGTTTCTATTGACGAGATTTACAAACTCAACCCAGAATCTCAAAACGGAATCAAAGACAATCAAATTATAAAGATTCCAGTTCATTCCTCAGAAAATACAAATTCAAAGCAGCAAACCCATATTGTTGCGCCAAAAGAAACACTCTTTGGGTTGTCTAAACAATATAATGTTTCAGTTGAAGCTATTCAAAATGCCAATCAGGCTGTTCTTGTAAACGGACTTCAAATCGGACAAGAATTAATTATTCCCCATACTGTAAATTCATCTAAAATAGAAAATGCAGCTTCTTCAAAAACGACACATCAAGTAGTAGCAAAAGAATCGTTGTTCAGCATTGCTAGAGAATACAATGTTTCGGTTCAGGATTTAGAAAACCTCAATAAAGATATCTTGGTAAATGGCTTACAGATTGGTCAGACAATTACCATCCCAAATAAACGAAAAACAATAGACGGAAGAGTTCGTGTAATCAATCAAGAAACGGTCTTTCATGTTGTAGAACCAAAAGAAACTAAATTTTCGATTGCTAAGAAATACGGAATTTCAATTGATCAATTGGAATCGCAAAATCCTGAAATTGTAAACGGATTGATTGTTGGAAATAAGTTGGCCATCAATACTACAGCAATAAAACCAGCAAACGAAAGCGAAGAATTGATGCTGGCTTTAGCCGAAAAACAAGTTGTGGTTGAAAAAACAAAAGCCAAAACAGTTGAAATTGAAGATTTAAAAGACCGACTTGTGGTTCAAAAAGAAATGAACCAGAAAATTATAAAGATTAACGATTTGAAAGTGAATCTGAATGATATGAATGGTTCAAAAGAAAATTCGGTTGAAAAACTACGTTTGGTTTTAGAAGCCAATAAAAATGTTCAGGATATTTTAATGGCAAAATTAGATTCATTGGTAAATGCGATGAACAGCGATTTGAAAGAATTAAAACGCATGGATATCTTGAATGTAGATGAATCTAAACGTTTAGAAAAACTTTCTTATGAAAGCATCGGTAAAACAAGTGATTTGTCTTCTCAACTAAAAAAAGAATTGGCAGAAAACAGAAAAGCATATGCTGGTTTAATGAATAAAGTGGAAAAAATAGCCGTAGAAGAAAATCAGGAGTACAAGAAAAAAGTCCGCGAAAGCGAAAAAAATAATAACGTAACCTCGTTACAACAGCGACTTTCGTTAGAAGAAATTAAACGTTATAAAATAGATCAGGAAAAAGGCGACGCTCAAAACCAGCTTTTAATTGCCAAGATTGATTCATTAGATACTCAAAAACAAATTGAAGTAAAACGTCACATCAGTAAAGCTTCTTATTATAGTATGGAAGCCCGAAAATTTGATGATAAACTGGCTTTGGTAAAACTAAAAAAATACCAAGGTGAAGCCATTAAAAAGCAAAATAAACCAGTTTCTGAAGAAACTTCAAAAGCAATTTCGATAGAAGAAATGCGCAAAGAGTTGAAAGAAAACCCATTTAAAAACGAAAAAAATATAAAGATTGAAGTTTATGATAATCTTAAAGAAGTTTCGAATGGCTATTACTTAGTTTTGGGTATATTTACAGATTCAATGATGAGAGATAAGTTAATTATGAAACTCATTGATTCAGGCGATTTTAATGCTTGTTTTTTCTTCAATGTAAACAGTCTTTCGTATTATGTTTACGCAGATAAGTTCGAAAACATGGAAGAACTTTTGTACCAATGCAAGAAAAAAGAAGAAGATGAGTTATATAAGAACATTATTATTGCTAAGTTAGAAGTCGATCTTCGATAATATTTTTGAAGAGTAAACAAATGGCGTGAATCTTGTATAAGAGGAAGTATTAGCTTGTGAATTGAATTAAAAATTAAATTGTTTTAAGCCATATTATGAAATATTTTTCAACATTAGTATTCTTTGTTTTTTTTGTAACCTGCTCTGCTTTTTCACAGGGAAAAGTGGTTAAATATACTGTTTCGAGTGGTGAAACAATCAATCAGATTGCTCAAAAATTTAAAGTTACCCCTTATGATATTTACGAATTAAATCCTGATGCAAGAAGCGGCATAAAACCTAATACTGTTTTATTGATTCCGTCAACAACTAATAAAGGTGTGGATAAAAAAGAAACAGCTGCGGTAAAATCAGCAGGTAATTCAAAAGAAATAATTCATGAAGTACAGCCAAAAGAAACATTTTGGAGCATCGAACATAAATATGGTATTTCAGATGAAGCCTTAAAAGCAGCAAATCCGTTTTTAGAAAAAGATGGCATTCAAACAGGACAGAAATTAGTGATTCCTGCAAAAGGAAGCACACCCAAAACAGCTGTAACAGCTGATAAAAAACCGAAAGAAAGTGGATCTGAAAAATATGTTTTTCATGATGTTCAGCCAAAAGAAACTAAATTCGGTATTGCTAAACAGTATAATATGACTGTTGAAGAATTAGAAAAACGTAATCCGGATATTGTTTCAGGTCTGCCTGTTGGATATAGACTGACTATTAAAGGTAAAGCGCCAAAAACAGAAACAACAACAGCTGTGAAAACCGAAGAACCTAAAAAAACTGCTGAGACTTCTAAAAAAGCAGTTAGTTATATGGAATATCAAGTTAAGCCCAAAGAAACATTTTATAGTTTAGGGCGCGTTTTTCATTTAACGCAAGATGAACTAATTGCTTTAAATCCTTCACTTTCTGAAGGAGTAAAAGAAGGAATGGTTTTGAAAGTTCCTGCTGGATATGTAGCACCGCAGCCAATCGTAACGCCACAAGAAAAACCATCTGAAACGATAGCGACTAAAGAAGTTGAAAAACCTGCTGAAAAATCATATGAAAATACTGGTGGCGGGATTAAAATTGTAGATAAAGTAAAATCAGAAACCGTTTCTATTGATCCTGAAATTGTAGAGCTGACTAAAAAGAGAGGTCAGATTGATCGTAAAAAAGTTGTTTTATTACTGCCATTTAATTTAGCAAAATTACAAAGCGATACAACTGGAATGGCTGCCCGATTAAAAACAGATAAATTTTTAAATATGACCCTTGATTTTTATTCTGGAGCAATGATGGCGATTGATTCGGCTAAAACATTGAAACTGCCAATTGATGTTTCGATTTATGATTCTCAGGAAACGAAAACAACTTCTAATGTTTCGAGTTTAATTGCTCAGAATAAATTACAAAATGTGGATGCTGTTATTGGACCGTTTTATCAAAACAATGCTGAAACGACAGCGAATTCACTTCGTTTGTTTAATGTTCCCGTAATTTCTCCATTGTCTAAAGATGTTGCAAATCCTATTGATAACTTGTATCAAACGATTCCGTCTAATGATGTGGTTCGAAATGCAATTTTTGATTACATGAGATCTAAAAACGGAAATATTGTAGCTGTTGTAGATAAGAAAAAAGAATCCGTTATCAGTTATATCAAGCAAAACCAAAGAGGAGTTGTTTTTGCATCTTTAACAGAAACTGGTGCTTTAGATGCTGCTAATCTAAAAAGTTTGCTGCTGCCTAATAGAATGAATTATGTGGTAATGGAAACTGGAAATACAGCTATGATTAAAACGGTGATTAAAGCTTTAATAGATGCTCAGAAAACCTGTCAGGTACAGTTGGTGATTCTAGAACAAAACAGCACATTAGATACAGATGAAATTAGTTTTGACAATCTGGTAAAATTAAAATTGATGTATCCTTCAGTTACACGTGACAGCGATGAACAATCGGCATCGATCTTTAAGAAAGAATACAAGCTGAAAAATAAAACGTATCCAAATACTTACGCAACCAGAGGTTTTGATGTTACTTTTGATACAATGATGCGTTTGGTTCAAGGAAAAACATATCAAGAAACAACAGATTTAATGACTACGCAGCAAGTAGATAATAAATTTCAGTTTTATAAAAAAGAAGATGGAGGGCATGCCAATAAAGGCGTCTACATTTTATATTACGATTCAGACTTAACTTTAAAAGTAGCAAATTAATGACATCAAAAGTAACCTATTTGGGCGATTTAAGAACGAAATCAGTTCATGTGCAGTCAGGAAGCGAAATCGTTTCGGATGCGCCTTTAGATAATAACGGAAAAGGAGAAGCTTTTTCTCCAACAGATACAGTTGCTAATGCATTGGCTAGCTGCATGATGACCGTAATGGGAATTAAAGCTCGAGATATTGAAGTAGACTTTGTTGGTTCTACTGCAGAAGTAACCAAAATCATGAATGCAGAACCTCGTCGTATTGGCGTAATTGAAATTGTTTTTGAAATGAAAAGCAATGCAGATCAAAAGGCAAGAACAATCTTAGAACGTGTAGCCATGACCTGTCCGGTGTTTTTGAGTTTAAGTTCAGAAATTGAAAAAAAGATTAGTTTTAAATGGAATTAATACTTACAAAAAGAAAAGCCATACATGATTGTATGGCTTTCTTTTTATAACACATTAAATACAATTCAAACGAATATTAACAAAATATTCATATTGAATTTGGGAAATTACTAATAAATTGAATTATCTTTGCTTTGCAAAAAATACGCATTTCTATGCAAAAATAATGCAATATATCAAGGCGAAATGAGATTCAGTTTTGATAGGTAATTTTATCTTTATGGGAAAGATAAAAAATAATATTCTGCTTAAAATCAATAATTTATACTCGTATCGCATATAAAGGTTTTATCTTTATAAGATGAAATACGCATATCAGCTAATAGAATAAAAAAAACTATATCATGTTAAAAAGTAAAATAGACAAAGCGACAGGATTTGAAAAACGCTTCGAAAACATCAATACGGTTGTATTTGAAAATTCGGGTGAAGCTTCAAAAGCTGTTGCGCAGGAAATTGCCGCTTTAATCCAGTCAAAACAAAAAGAAAACAAACCGTGTATTTTAGGTCTGGCAACAGGATCTTCCCCAAAAGGACTCTATGCCGAACTGGTTCGTCTTCATAAAGAAGAAGGCCTTAGTTTCAAAAACGTAATCAGTTTTAATCTGGACGAATACTATCCGATGGAGCCGAACTCAATCAACAGCTACGTCCGTTTTATGAAAGAGCTTCTGTTTGACCATGTCGATATTTTACCTGAAAACTGCCATATCCCGGACGGACTTTTAACCAAAGAACAGATCGCGGATTACTGCCATGAGTACGAAGCCAAAATCGAAGAACTGGGCGGAATCGATCTGCAGATTCTGGGAATCGGAGGAAACGGGCACATTGGTTTTAATGAGTCGGGATCGCTCCAGAACTCAAAAACACGTCTGGTGGCTCTGGACCATATCACAAGAGTGGCGGCAAGCAAAGATTTCTTCGGATTGAACAATACGCCGAGAACGGCAATCACACTCGGCGTGAAAAAAATCATGGAAGCGAAAAGAGTGATTTTACTGGCCTGGGGAGAAGGAAAAGCGAATATTGTTAAAAGATCAGTTGAAGATGAAGTAACGAACAGAGTTCCGGCTTCATTTTTACAGGAACATGATAATGCTGTTTTTATTCTGGATAAAGAAGCTTCTTCAAAACTTACCAGAATCAACAAACCGTGGCTGGTGGAGAAAATTGTCTGGACGGATAAACTGACCAGAAAAGCGGTTTTAGGTCTGGCATTAGACCTTAAAAAACCAATTTTAATGCTTACCGATGCTGATTATATCGAAAACGGAATGAGTGACCTGCTGGCAGATTCAGGTCCGGCTTACGATATCAATATCAAAATATTCAATAAACTGCAGAATACCATTACGGGCTGGCCGGGCGGAAAACCCAATGCAGACGATACCAACCGTCCTGAAAGAGCAGAGCCTGCAAAAAAACGTGTTCTGATTTTCAGTCCGCACCCAGATGATGATATTATCAGCATGGGAGGAACCTTTATGCGTCTGCAGGAGCAGGGGCATGAAGTGCATGTAGCGTACCAGACATCTGGAAATATTGCAGTTGCCGATGATGAAGCGCTCCGTTTTGCCAGATTCGTGATTGACTACAACGAAAAATTCGGGATTAAAAGCGGGGAAGCCGACAATATCTACAAAAAAGCACAGACTTTTTTAGAAAACAAAAAGAACAGCGAGATTGATATTCCTGAAGTCCGCTATATAAAAGGACTGATCAGAAAAGGAGAGGCAAGGGCAACGAGCCATTTTGTGGGGCTTCCGGATGAACAGATCCATTTTATGGAACTTCCTTTTTATGAAACCGGAACTATTGAGAAGAAACCAATCGGACAGGAAGATATCCAGATTACGATGGATCTGATTGAAAAAATCAAACCGCACCAGATTTATGCGGCAGGCGATTTAGCAGATCCGCACGGCACGCATAAGGTATGCCTTGACGCGGTTTTTGAGTCGGTTAAAAACCTGAAACCGAAAGCATTCATGAATGACTGCTGGCTGTGGCTGTACAGAGGCGCATGGCAGGAATGGGGGATTGACGAAGTTGAAATGGCAGTTCCGATGAGTCCCGACCAGGTTCTGGCGAAACGCCACGGAATCTTCAAACACCAGTCGCAGAAAGACGGCGTTGTTTTCCAGGGAACTGATTCAAGAGAGTTCTGGCAGAGAGCCGAAGACAGAAACCGCGAAACTGCTGAATTGTACCACCAATTAGGTTTAGCGACTTATGCGGCAATGGAAGCATTTGTGAGATGGCATTACTAAAAAGGTTCTAAGGCGCTGAGGGGCAAAGGTGCAAAGGTTTCTAATCTTTGTGTGAATCTTTGGCTTTTATGTGAATTTATAATCTTAAGCAAAAATTTGAAGCAGGAAAAGAGAATTGAATAAGTTCTTTTTTCTTGCTTCTTTTTTTAAGGTTCTAAGACGCTGAGATGCTGAGGTTCTAAGCTTTTTATATTCGCAACAATTATAAAAAAAAATAATTAGTGGAAATTTGTGAAATTCGCGGCAAAAAAACACACAGATTAGAAAATCATTTTAATCCTTTTAATCTGTGGCAAAAAAATAATAGCTTTGCATATAATTGAAGCAAGAAGAAGGCTAAATCTTTCTTCTTGCTTCTTTTTTCTTCTAAACTATGGATCCAGACAAAAAACAACTCATAAAATTAGCACACGCCAAAATGCCTTTCGGGAAATACGAAGGCCGATATCTAATTGATTTACCCGAATATTACGTCGTTTGGTATCATAGTAAAGGATTTCCAAAAGGAGAATTAGGACAGCAATTGCAGCTTATTTATGAATTGAAACTAAATGGTTTAGAAGAATTGATCAGAAATATAAAGAAGCAGTATCCAAAGCCTTAAAATAATTAGATAATGGAAATTTAGAAAATTAGATAATGTTTTAGAGAGATAACATTAAAATGTCACTTTAAAGTGAATTTAATTCATTGTTTTCTAATTATAACTTATCTATTTCTTAAATTTTTTAATTGATAAATTTTCTAATTTTCTAATTAGCAAATTGTCTAATTAAATTTGTACTTTTGCCAAGTTTTTTACACAACTACTTACAAACAAACAACAGAATGAATCAAACAAAATATATTTTTGTTACAGGAGGTGTGACCTCTTCATTAGGAAAAGGGATTATCGCGGCATCTTTGGCAAAATTGTTACAAGGAAGAGGATACCGTACAACTATTCAGAAATTTGATCCATACATTAACGTAGATCCGGGGACACTAAACCCGTATGAACACGGAGAATGTTATGTAACAGATGATGGAGCTGAAACTGACTTAGACTTAGGACACTATGAGCGTTTCTTAAACGTTCCTACTTCTCAGGCTAATAATGTTACTACTGGAAGAGTTTATCTTTCGGTTATTGAAAAAGAAAGAAGAGGAGAATTTTTAGGAAAAACGGTTCAAGTTGTTCCTCATATCACAAACGAAATCAAAGACAGAATGCAATTGCTAGGAAAATCTGGCGATTATGATATTGTTATTACTGAAATTGGTGGAACTGTTGGTGATATCGAATCGCTACCTTATATAGAATCTGTTCGTCAGTTAGTTTGGGAATTGGGCGAAAACAACGGAATTGTGATTCATTTGACATTAGTTCCATATTTGGCTGCTGCAGGTGAACTAAAAACAAAACCAACACAGCACTCTGTTAAAACATTAATGGAGAGCGGTATTAAAGCCGATATTTTGGTTTGTAGAACAGAGCACGAATTGTCTCAGGAATTACGCCAGAAATTAGCTTTATTCTGTAATGTGAAGAAAGAAGCAGTTATTCAATCTATTGATGCTTCTACAATATATGAAGTTCCAAATTTAATGCTTGAAGAAGGATTAGATGTTGTGGCATTAAAGAAATTAGATCTTCCTAAAAAAGCATCTCCAGATCTTAAAACTTGGAATACGTTCTTAAAAAGATTAAAAAGTCCAAAACAAACTGTAAACATTGGTTTGGTTGGGAAATATGTAGAAATGCAGGATTGTTACAAATCTATTTTAGAGGCGTTCATTCATGCAGGTGCTGCAAACGAAACGAAAGTAAACGTGATTTCTATTCACTCAGAGCATATCAATGCTGATAATGTGGAAGAAAAATTAGGTTCTCTTGATGGAGTTTTAGTTGCTCCAGGTTTTGGAGAAAGAGGAATTGAAGGAAAAATCGAAGCAGTGCGTTTTGTGCGTGAAAACAACATTCCTTTCTTTGGAATTTGTTTAGGAATGCAGATGTCTGTTATCGAATATTCTAGAAATATTTTAGGGTATGCAGAAGCGAATTCTACTGAGATGAACGAGAAAACCACTCATCCGGTAGTAAGCTTAATGGAAGAGCAGAAAAACATAACGGATAAAGGTGGAACAATGCGTTTAGGTGCTTGGAAATGTGATATTAAACCAAACACTTTAGCACATAAAATTTACGGAGAAAAAACTATTTCGGAGCGTCACCGCCACCGTTATGAGTACAATAATAAATACGCTGATGAATTACAAAAAGCGGGTTTAAAAGCTTCTGGAGTTAACCCTGACACAGGTTTAGTTGAAATCGTAGAGCTAGAAAACCACCCATTTTTTATTGGAGTACAATACCATCCTGAATACAAAAGTACCGTTGCCAATCCGCACCCAATTTTTGTAAACTTTGTGGCTGCAGCTGTAAACGCACATAAAAAATAATAATTCATTCTAAGAGGTGTAACATTTAAATTAAACGAATAACTAATAACCTCAAACGAATAACTTTTTTTTAAAATAATGGAAGAAAAAAAATTAGATCTCAATTCGATCATTGGTTTTGTATTGATATTTGGACTTTTGATTTGGATTATGTACCAAAATCAACCGTCTGAAAAAGAAATCGCTGCTGAAAAAGCCAAGAAAGAATTAGTAGCTAAACAAGAAGCTCAAGCGAAAGCTGATAAGGCAAAAACTACATCATTACCAGCTGCTGCTGTAACTCCTGGAGATACAATGCAATTGGCGCAATTGCAAAAAACATTAGGTGGTTTCGCTTATTCTGCGACACTTCCTTCTGCAAAAGAATCTTTTACGACTATTGAAAACGAAAAGATCAAACTTAAAATTGCTAATAAAGGTGGGTACATTGTTGAAGCAACTTTAAAAGAATTTGAGAAATTTAGAAAAGAATCAAAACAATTAGTAGAGTTGATTAAAGACAACAATTCTAATTTAAACCTTCAGTTACAAACTACTGATAATAGAACTTTAAATTCGAAAGATTTGTTTTTTGAACCTACATTAGAAAAAGTAGGAGCAGATCAAGTTTTATCTATGCGTTTAAAAGCAGGTGCTAACGAATTTTTAGAATACAAATACATCTTAAAACCAAATGATTACTTAGTTGGTTTTGATATTCGTTCTCAAGGATTAAACCGAGTTCTAAATTCTTCTAAACCAGTAAATTTACAGTGGGATTTAAAAACGTACAGAAACGAAAAAAGTGTTTCGTATGAAAACCGTTATGCTGAAATTTATTATAATTATGAAGATGGAAAAGAAAGTTATGTAGGTCAAGGAGACCACAAAGAAGAAAATCCTGAAAAAGTAGATTATATCGCTTTCAAACAGCATTTCTTTGCTACCATCCTTCAAACGAATACTGCTTTTGCAAAAGCTGATTTAGTATCTCAGAATTTAGTAAAAGACGAGAAAATTGATACTGTTTTCACCAAACAATTTAATGCTACAGTTCCTTTAGCTTTTACAAATGGTGAGATCGATTATAAAATGAACTGGTATTTTGGACCAGCAGATTACAAAGTATTAAAATCTTACGATAAAGATTTCCAAAAAATTATCCCACTAGGATGGGGAATCTTTGGTTGGATCAACAAATTAATTTTCGTTCCGTTATTTGGATTCTTAAGTTCAACAATTGGATTGTCTTTAGGAATTGCGATTATTATTTTTACCATTATAATCAAATTGGCTATGTCGCCAATTACCTATAAATCATTCCTGTCTCAGGCTAAAATGAAAGTTTTAAGACCTGATATTAATGAGTTGGGCGAAAAATACAAAAAAGACCCAATGAAAAAACAACAGGAAACTATGAAACTGTACAACAAAGCAGGAGTAAACCCAATGGCAGGATGTATTCCGGCATTGATCCAGCTTCCTTTTATGTACGCTTCGTTTCAGTTTTTCCCTGCTGCATTTGAACTAAGACAAAAAGGCTTCCTTTGGGCAGATGATTTATCTTCTTTTGACTCAGTTGTAAAATTACCTTTCCATATTCCATTGTATGGAGATCACATTAGTTTGTTCCCAATTTTGGCAGCAATTGCGATTTTCTTCTACATGAAAATGACTTCAGGAGATCAGCAAATGGCAGCTCCACAGCAGGAAGGTATGCCGGATATGGCGAAAATGATGAAAATCATGATCTACGTATCACCGTTGATGATGTTAATTTTCTTCAACAGCTACGGAGCAGGATTGAGTTTGTACAACTTTATTTCAAATTTAATTACAATCGGAATTATGTTTGTAATTAAAAATTATATTGTAGACAGTGAAAAAATTCACGCTCAAATTCAAGAAAACAAACAGAGAGAGCCTAAAAAACCAAGCAAATTCCAACAACGTCTTCAAGAAGTGATGGAACAGCAGGAAGCGGCTAAAAAAGCTCAAAATAAAAAGAAATAAAAACTTAAAAAATCCCGTTTTATCGGGATTTTTTTTTGAAGAAACTTTTGTGATATAAAAGTAAAATCAAAATTTTAACTTTCGTGATAGTATTGTATACTTTCTGAAGCTAAATTTCGTTAAAGTTTAAAATTGATTAAAACATGACTTCTAAAAGAATTTTAATAGTATTGGCATTCATAAATGTCTTTTTAGTAAATGCTCAGACAGAGTTTAATAAAGTAGATGCTGATGGTAAAAAGGATGGTGTCTGGAAAGGATTTTACGAATCAAAACGTCCAAGATATGAAGGAACTTTTAGTCATGGAAAAGAGACTGGAATATTCAAGTTTTTTGATGATACTAAAAAAGGTGATGTGATTGCAACACGTGATTTTACAGCAAATGATGGTAGTTCGTACACAATTTTTTACGATCAGAGTAAAAATAAAGTAAGTGAAGGAAAAGAAATTGGAAAAGACAGAGAAGGGGAATGGAAATATTATCATAAGGCTTCTAAAGTTCTAATGATTTCTGAAAATTATAAAAAAGGAAAACTTGACGGCCCGAGAACAGTTTATTATCCAAATGCTAAAGTTGCTGAAGAAATGACTTATGTTAATGGCTCAAGAGAGGGAACCTATAAAAAAATGGGTCAGAATGGTACGCCTTTAGAATTAACCACTTATAAAAACAACGAATTTAACGGCGATGCTGTTTTTTATGATGCCGATGGTGCTGTAGCTTCGAAAGGAAAGTTTGTAAACGGAAAAAAAGCCGGAATGTGGCAGTTTTATACTAAAGGCAAATTAACCAAAGAAGTTAATATGAGCGATCCGAAAAGCAGTTACCAAGCCGATTCAAAACCTAAAAATAAATAGGCGGATATAAAAGAAACAATTTCCAGCCACGAATTCACGAATTTATTTAAATATAAAAGATTCGTGAATTCGTGGCTGATTTTTTTAAATTTGAACTCAATTATACTTTGATTGAATGGATTTAAACGAACTTGTCGGACGATTTTTATTATTGTTTTTTTCGATTTTGGTTTTGTATTTTTTCTCCAACAGAAAAGACAATGAAACCATAAATCCGTTAATGGTTATTGTTGGATTGTGTACTTTTTCGCTTTGCTATTTGTTCACCAAAATCGAAATTGGCGTTGGCATTGGATTTGGTTTGTTTGCGATATTTTCAATCCTGAGATTTAGAACACAATCCTTTACTGTAAATGCCATTATTTTTCTTTTTGCAACCATTACGCTTTCTATTCTCGATATTATGTATCCGTTTGAGAAAATAGAATTACTCCTCTTTTTTCAAATTATAATCATTGGTTTTTACATTGCAGCTTCGGTGATTGTAAATAAAAAAGCCTCAAAATATTTAAATACTGTTGATGTAAAAATAGCCCTGTCAAACGGTTTTTCCTTAGATCATAAAACCATTAGAAAAAACATTCAGGAAAAAATTAATATTGATGACTTTGAATTCAAGATTGTACTGATAAACACCGTTTCCAATGAAATAGATGTATTGGTTTTTTATTGATTAGTCATTAAATGGACGAACCTGTTTGATATACAAATCACGACTTTCGCCCACAATTTTAAATTCAATATCTACTGGATGAAATGCGTTTTTTCGCCAGTAACGATACATTTTTTCTTCAATTTTCTTGCTGACCATAAAAAGACGGCTCATTTCGGTTCGGCTTAATAATGGCTCATTGTTATTAAGATTAGAATTGGAAGTATAATCCACATCAAAATCTTCGTCGCTCGTTCCTGAATTAAAGTGATACGCCACAAACTGCTCGCAGACTTCTCCTTTTTCAGGTTTTACAACTGAATTTTCACCCTTTTGAATGTTGACCGTAATTCCAGGAAAGTTTTGTCTGAATATATTCTTGGTAATAATAACGCCATTGGCCAGTTCATCAGGAAAAGAACGATGCACCAAAACGCCCATTGCAATATTATGCTGGTCAATGCCGTAAATTTCTCTTTCATTATAAGAAGCTTCATTCCATACACTTGCCCAGACTTGTTTAATTGCTTTTTCAAATGTTTTGATGCTGTCGCCCATAATTCCGGTTTTAGAATCGTATAATCCAGCACCGTTAAAATCATCTAAATCTTCGGCATTTGTAGAAGATCGAAATCTGAAATTTTTAAACTTAGCATTTTTAAATGCGAGATTTAACTTCGAAATTAATTCTGGATCAATAGATTCTTTTTTAATTGCGTCACGAATTTTTTTCAGCTGATTGTTTATCCAAGCAATCGAATCTTTCTTGGGAAAAGCCAAAAGTTCCTGTATTAAAGGTGAAATCGATTTTTTCTGAATGTGTTTGGTATAATAATAAAACGGAATCGCATGTGCGTTTTCTGGAACTTTAAAAGGAATTTCTTTTGAAACTGCTATTAAATACGCCATATTCTGCGCTTTCGATCCAATATAATTAACCCCTTTTTTAGGAATTTTAGACAAATCGACCAAATTGGTAATAGTGGTATCGATTGTTAATTTTTTCTTTTTGGAATTTGTTTTCAGTGCTGTTTTCTTAGTACTTTCTTTAATGAAAAATGTATCGACTTCGATTTTTAATTCCACTTTTTTAGAAAGAAATCGACTGATATTTTGATCAGTAAAAGCTTGTGTATATGCCATAATTGGAATTTTTCTGTTTTTACCTAAAAGTACTAAATGACTTAAAGGTGTCTGCAGTTCAGTCACAATAATTCCACGGACATTTGGAAGTATATCTGGTGTTCCGTCAAGAATTACAATTTCATCAGGATTAGGTTTTGTTTTCTCTAAATCTTTGATTTTGTATTGCTTTAAGATGCCAACATTAGTTCCACCTACAACTTCCTGATATTTTAATTCATTAAAAATATAATCTGATTTGACACACGGAATTTTAAACTTTTCCAATCGGAACCATTCCATTTTTTCGGGATTGTTCAAATAGAATTTTAAATTATCTCCAATAAAAGTGGATTTTTTAACGAGGTAAAAAAAGCGTTCAATCAATTCAATAGGCATGTAATCTGAAGCCGCCAGTTCGAAAATCCATTTATCAGTTCCTTTAATATGATTAAGGTTTCCAAGAAGGAAATCACGATTTTTCTCTGTATTACTGTAATTTTCATTATTAAAAACTTCTAAATCATGATTGTAATGCAGATAATTTGTGACAAAATCATAATGAAGTGAAATCAGCTTACTGTTGAAGTAATACATTTTTTGCTTTCTTAAATCATAAATCACTTTTACAGATTCAATATTCGAAAATTTATCCGATAAAGGCTTGCCTCTAAATGCTTTATACGCTTCGTAATCAGCTAATGATGACGAATATCGCTGCGCACTTACCGACAGTAAAGTGAAAAATAGAAATAAACTGTATATGTATTTTTTCATAATGCTTTATTTGAATATTAAAAGTAAGTATTTAAACCATAAGTTTTATCTACCGCTGGATTATATAAACTAATTGAAACCCCTTAAATTTTCTAAAATATGACGTACCTTTGCACCCTTATAAAAAATTAAAAGTTTTAAAATGAAACGAGTAGTAGTTGGTCTTTCTGGTGGAGTAGATTCTAGTGTTGCCGCATATTTATTGCAGCAGCAAGGATACGAAGTTATTGGGCTTTTTATGAAAAACTGGCACGATGATTCGGTTACAATCTCTAATGAATGTCCTTGGTTAGAAGATAGTAATGATGCTTTATTAGTGGCCGAAAAACTTGGTATACCGTTTCAGACTGTTGATTTAAGCGAAGAATACAAAGAAAAAATTGTTGATTATATGTTCAACGAATATGAAAAAGGAAGAACTCCAAATCCTGACGTGCTTTGTAACCGCGAAATCAAATTTGATGTTTTTATGAAAATCGCTTTAAGTCTTGGTGCCGATTATGTGGCTACAGGACACTATTGCCAAAAAAGTGAAACTGAAGTTGACGGGAAAACTGTTTATCAATTAATTGCAGGAAACGACGTTAATAAAGACCAGTCTTACTTTTTATGTCAGTTGTCACAAGAACAATTATCAAAAGCGTTGTTTCCAATTGGAGCTTTAACAAAACCTGAAGTACGCGAAATCGCGGCTGAAATGGAATTGGTAACAGCAGAAAAGAAAGATTCTCAAGGATTATGTTTTATTGGAAAAGTACGTTTACCGGAATTTTTACAGCAAAAATTACAACCGAAAGAAGGTAAAATAGTTCAAATCGATAAAAATGACCCGATTTATAATAATGAAATTCCAGCAGGACTATCATTAGAAGAAGAATTAAAAATAGAAGCTAAAAAACTAGAATATCTTCCAACAATGGGTAAAGTTGTGGGAAAACATCAAGGGGCTCATTATTTTACAGTTGGACAAAGAAAAGGTCTGAATGTAGGAGGAACTACAGATCCGTTATTTGTAATTGCCACAGATGTCGATACGAATACTATTTATACCGGTTTGTCTAGCAATCACCCAGGTTTGTTTAAAAAAGCGCTGTTTGTAGGTAACTCAGAAGTGCATTGGGTTCGTACTGATATGGCTTTAAAGCCGGGAGAATCAATGGAAGTAATGGCCAGAATCCGTTACCGCCAGCCTTTGCAAAAAGCCGTTTTATATCAATTTGAAGACGGAATGTACGTTCGTTTTGAAGAACCTCAATCGGCTATTACAGAAGGACAATTTGTAGCTTGGTATTTAGAAAATGAATTAGTTGGTTCGGGAGTAATTTCTTAGCTTTATACTTTCTTAGGAAGAAATTCCGCTAAAAAGTATGCTATGAAATATACCTTTACTTTTCTTTTAGTATTTGTTTCGTTTTCAATCTTCGCACAGGAAGATGCATGGGTTTATTTTACAGGAAAACCCAATGCTCAGGATTTCTTCAATAATCCGTCGCAAACACTTTCGCAGAGAGCACTAGATCGTCGTACAAACCAAAATATTGCCTTGGATATTTCCGATGCGCCGCTTGAAATCACGTATGTAAATCAGGTGAAAGCTAGTACTGGAATTACAGTATTAGCACAATCTAAATGGATGAATGCGCTTCATATAAGAGGAACTCAAAGCGATATTAATGCACTTGCATCACTTTCTTTTGTAAACAAAATAGTTTTTGCCAATAAAGCCTTAAATACAACGGCTAAAAAAGTTTCTGAAAATTCAGTTTACAAGGTTAAAGACAAATTAAAAACCACAATCGATTACTCTTACGGAAATTCATTAAATCAAATCCAGATGTTAAACGGACAAGTTCTGCATCAGCAGAATTTTACGGGAACAGGAAAAATAATTGCAGTTCTCGATGCAGGTTTTCCAGGAGTAAATACTGCTCAGCCATTTCAGAGATTACGAGATAATAACCTGATTTTAGGCGGATACGATTTTGTTAACAGAAACGCCAATTTTTATTCAGGAAACGATCATGGCACCGAAGTGCTGTCAACTATGGGAGGTTATAAAGAAAATGCTTTAGTGGGAACTGCGCCAGACGCTTCGTATTATTTATTTATAACTGAAGATAATGCTTCCGAAAATCCAGTTGAAGAATCGTATTGGGTAGAAGCCGCAGAACAAGCAGATGCTTTAGGTGCTGATATTATAACTACTTCATTAGGATATTTTGCTTTTGATAATGCCAATTACAGCCATACTTACAGCGATATGAACGGAACGACAAATTTCATTTCAAAAGGAGCGGAAATTGCTTTTAGTAAAGGAATGATCGTTTTGGCCTCGGCAGGAAATGAAGGAAATACAACAGAAAAACATATAGGCGGACCCGCAGATGCAGTTTCGGTACTAACAGTAGGATCAGTAACTTCTGCGAAAGTAAAATCAAGTTTTAGTTCCATGGGACCAAGTTATGATAATCGAATCAAACCTGATATTATGGCTCAGGGAACTGCATCTGTAGTTTCAGATACTTCGGGAAATATTGGTACCGCAAACGGAACTTCATTTTCTTGTCCAATTATGGCAGGAATGGTGGCTTGTTTGTGGCAGGCTTTTCCAAATAAAACCAATCAGCAAATCAGACAGATGATTTTGGCTTCTTCCGACCGATTTACTAATCCAGACAATAATTATGGCTACGGAATCCCAAATTTTGGATCGACTTTAAGTGTAGAAAGATTTCAATCAGATTTTTCGGTGTATCCAAATCCTGCAAAATCAACCATTTCTTTTTCATTTCAAAATGAGACAGCTTCTGTAAGTGTTTATTCTATTTTAGGGCAAAAGCTGATTGAGAAACAAATAACAAACCAGAATCCGGTTCTTTCGGTAGAAAACTTAACAAGCGGACTTTATTTTTATACTTTTGAATCAAATGGTCAAAAGAAAACCGGAAAAATACTAAAACAATAAACGTTTTTAATGAATAGAATTACGAAGCTTTTCAATATAAAATATCCAATTATTCAGGGAGGAATGATTTGGAACAGTGGTTATAAATTAGCATCTGCGGTAAGTAATGCTGGAGGTTTAGGATTAATTGGAGCAGGATCTATGTATCCAGATGTTTTGAGAGAACATATTCAGAAATGTAAAAATGCAACCGATAAACCTTTTGGAGTGAATATTCCAATGTTGTATCCTAACATTGATGAAATTATGAGTATTGTGGTAGAAGAAGGCGTGAAAATCGTTTTTACTTCTGCCGGAAATCCCAAAACATGGACTTCATTTTTGAAAGAAAAAGGAATCACAGTCGTACATGTAGTCAGCAGCAGTATTTTTGCCTTAAAAGCGCAGGAAGCTGGAGTTGACGCTATTGTTGCCGAAGGTTTTGAAGCAGGCGGACACAACGGCCGTGACGAAACGACGACTTTAACGCTGATTCCGATGGTGAAAGAAAAAATCCAAATTCCTATTATCGCTGCCGGCGGAATTGCCACAGGAAGAGGAATGCTTGCCGCAATGGTTTTAGGTGCCGACGGAGTTCAAGTAGGAAGCCGTTTTGCCGCCTCAATTGAATCATCGGCTCACAATAATTTCAAGGAAACAATAGTTAGTATAAAAGAAGGTGATACTCAATTGACATTGAAAGAATTAGCTCCAGTTCGGTTAGTAAAAAATAAGTTTTATAATGATGTTCAGGCATTGTATGAAAAATGTCCTTCAAAAGAAGATTTAATTCAGTTATTAGGCAGAGCAAGAGCTAAAAAAGGAATGTTTGAAGGAGATCTTGAAGAAGGAGAACTTGAAATTGGCCAGATTGCCGGTTTAATTCACGAAATTTTGCCTGTAGAACAAATAATTCAGGAAATGATGTCTGATTTTAAAAATGCCTGCGAAGAAAAAGCTACATTTGACTTTTAATTGCTGGTAAGAAATATTTTATGAATTCTATACGAATATATATACTTTTTTTGTTTTTAGGTTTTGGCGTACACAACGTTCAAAGCCAGAGTTATCATTTTAAAACATCAGGATTTAGCGTTTTAGAAAAAACAGAAAGAGGGAAGTGGGGCAAATGGTCCGATCTTGACTTGGTAAACCTTTCAGTTGTTTTAGACACCGATAAACACCGAATTGTGGTATATTCTCAAGAAATACAGTTGTATAACATTTTGGATTACATTGAAAGAGAAGAAAATGAAACCGATATTGTGTACTCATTTATGTGCAAGGACAATGACGGACGTGAATGTAAGCTTTCTATTATCACCAGAAAAAAACAAGATTACCGCAAACAGCTTTATATCAATTACGACGATCATATTATAGTGTATAACCTTTTTATGGTATAAAAATAACCCCGGCACTATAAATGTCGGGGTTTTTTGTATAAGACTTAAAAATTTTACACTTCTATATCTTTAATAAACTCGTCGTATTCTAGATAAAACATTTCAAGAGCATGCATTTTTTCATTAAAGAAATCAAAAATAGCATCCCAATGATTTCTATTACTGAAACCAACACCCAGTTTTTCAACCCAAATTCGGCTGATTGTTTTACCACTTTCAAGAGTATAATTTTTCTCAAAAACCAAATCTTGAATAAATTCTTCTTCCAAAATACCTTTTAAAGCTTCCAGTTTTTCAAAGTAAGCATTTCGTTTTTCGTCGCTTCGGTGTTCAATGTCAATTAAAACCTGTGCTTTTTTATTATCAACATAAAACTTAAAAGAGAAATCTTTTATTTTGGTATCATACAGCACCCATTTACGAGGATATTTTTCTGCAAAAGCTACCCAAAATTCTCTCTTTATTCGTTGTGATTCTTCTCTGCTGTACATTTTTATGGCTTTGTTCCCGAAAACTTGTAGAACCGCATTTTCTGGAGTATATTTATATTTTAATTGAAAGTACAAAAATAAACTTTGAATATGGATTTTCAAGATTTTTTGCAATATGTTCCTAATTTAATTCCAGTTGAACTTCCAGCAGAGCTGTCACATATTAAAATGGCTCCCAAAGAACGCATCCAAGCTTTGAAAAATCTAGATGTTGAAGCAAGAAATCCAAGAATCGCTGCTGTAATGATGTTGTTTTATCCCAAGAATGGAAAAACACATCTTGTTTTGATTGTCCGAAATGCTTACAACGGAGTACATTCTTCGCAGATTGCTTTTCCAGGAGGAAAATATGAAATTTCAGATTTTGATTTCAAAGACACTGCTTTAAGAGAAACTAATGAGGAAATTGGTGTTCTTCCAGAAAAAATTGAAGTTATTAAACACTTCTCGCCAATGTATATTCCGCCAAGTAATTTTTTGGTGCATCCTTTTTTAGGAATTGCAAAAGAAGAGCTTTCATTTTATCCAGATGTCCGCGAAGTTGCGGGAATTATTGAATTACCACTTTCGGACTTTTTAAATGACGATATTATTATTGAAACCACATTGTCAACTTCTTATGCAATTGATGCAGTGGTTCCGGCGTTTGGTATACAAAATCATATTGTATGGGGCGCTACAGCGATGATTTTGAGCGAGCTGAGAGATGTTTTGAAACTCACATTTGAGCAGAAAATATAAAATTATAAAAATAACAATTTGATAATCATGGTAATAGTGATTAATATTAGAGAATCTTTTAAACTATTGCTAAACGAATAAATTTTGTATGTTTGCGACTTAACTAAAAATGTAAAAACAACGTTATGGGATTGTTTAAACGAAATCCTTTTGGACATATATTATTCATCAAGAAATGGTTAATCCGTATTTTGGGAGCCATGACCCACCGAAGATATAGAGGTTTTAATGAATTGCAGATTGACGGATCTGAAATTATTAAAACATTGCCGGACACTAACGTATTGTTTATCTCAAATCACCAAACGTATTTTGCCGACGTTGTAGCGATGTTTCATGTGTTTAACGCAAGTTTAAGCGGACGTCAAGATACGATTAAGAATATTGGTTATTTATGGCAGCCCAAAATGAATATTTATTATGTTGCTGCAAAGGAAACCATGCAGGCTGGATTACTGCCTCGAATTTTAGCTTATGTTGGAGCTATCACTGTGGAAAGAACTTGGCGTTCAAAAGGAGTAGATGTAACCGAAAAACGCGAAGTAAACCCAAATGACACTGAAAATATCCGAATTGCACTTGAAGACGGCTGGGTAATTACTTTCCCGCAAGGAACTACAAAATCCTTTAAGCCAGTTCGAAAGGGAACTGCCCACATCATCAAACAACACAAACCCATTGTAATTCCTATTGTAATCGATGGATTCCGTCGTTCTTTTGACAAAAAAGGACTTCGTATGAAAAAGAAAAATATCCTTCAATCTTTCATCATCAAAGAACCTCTTGATATTGATTATGAAAACGATACGATCGAACAAATCGTAGAAAAAGTAGAATACGCAATCGAACAACACCCATCATTCTTAAAGGTAATTCCAGCCGAAGAACTAAAAGCTCAGGAAGAACTAAACCAAATGAGACGCTGGGATTATTAAAAATTTTAGATTTCTGATTTTAGATTTATTTTTTTAAGTCAAATCGCCTTTAAACCTTTGTTCCTTTGCCACTAAAAAAAACTTAGCGCCTTAGTATCTTAGGGTATCTCAGAACTTAATTAAAAATCAATCTTCTTCAGCTCTTTATAATTCACATACAATCTGCGTAACAGAGTTCCGTATAATAATCTGTAGAAACACCAGAACAATCCAAAGAAACCTAATATTACCAATAGTAATATCCCTATTGTGGTAAACATCGCTTTTCCGCTTAAGGCTAATTTATCTCTTAAAAAAGCCATATCAGGATTGTAGACAAAAGCAATAAAGAAACTTAAAATAGAGGTCACTACAATCATTCCCAGATTGTACCATACATAATATTGTACCGTTTTACGAGTTCTTAAAATCGCACTCATTAACGATTTGGTAGCGACAGTTGTCGAAATCGTCGTGTAGTTTTTATAGAAGATAAATACAAAGACAAGACCCACTAAATAATTAAAATACGTTAAATATTCAAGTGTCGTTACAATTTCTGGATGATTGATTTTTCTAAGAACATCATCAGTATTAATGAAAATATTAGAAAACGTCCAAAATGAAATCTCTAAAATGCTGATAATCAAAATCCATTTTACAATAGAAGATGATTTCTTGTGAATCATTTTGTAGATTTCTTTTTCAGAAATTTGTTGAAAAGAATCCGAGTTCTTTTTCCAGTCTTTTTTTAGTAAATCCAGTTCTTTCATAATACAATTTAAGGATTTAATATTTTTTTCAGCTTTCCTTTAATTCGGTTCATTTTCACGCGGGCATTTACTTCGCTGATACCTAAAGTTTCGGCTATTTCTTGATAATCTTTGTCTTCTAAATACATAAACACTAATGCTTTTTCGATGTCATTAAGTTGGTAAACAGCTTTGTACATCAATTTTATCTGTTCCTCCTCTTCATAGTTGTAATCAACATCTTTTACAAAATGCTGATGACTTTCATAATCTACGGTAGATATGGTTCTTTTGGTTTTACGGTATAAGGTAATGGCAGTATTTAAGGCTACACGGTATGTCCAGGTTGAGAACTTGCTGTCGCCTCTAAATTTTGGATAAGCCTTCCAGAGCTGAATGGTAATTTCCTGAAACAAATCTTTATGTGCGTCTTCACCGGCAGTATATAATCTACAAATCTTGTGGATTATATTCTGATTTGCCTGCAATTGCGCAACAAATGACTGTTCTAGATTTTCGCTCATAAAAGTATTAGTAGTATTGAAATCATTTTTGTTACAGTTGGAATTTAATTTTTTTACTAAAGATTAAATCAATTTATAGCTATCTAATAAAAAATTATAATTCTCTGGTTTTGTAATAATTCACCATCAGGTCAATAAACTTACTGTAACTTTCCATGCCGTCTTTTTGATTGTTGGTTTTCAGGAAACTATCATATAAAAAATGAAAACCTTCATCGATAAAAGTGTCGTATTTTTTCCAGAAATCCTGACTTTCCTGATAATTTTTCAAAATTCCAACGTTTACTTGTTTTTTTAACTGGTCAAACAGTTTTTCATTTTTAAATTTCCAAATACTAAGGCAATAGCGCAAAGCAAAACTATAACCCGAATATTGAAAATACAAATTGTCGTTGTTTACACAAGCCAAAACGCCAATGAAATTACATTCGCTTTCGCTGGCAAAACCAATTTGATGTGCCATTTCGTGAGCACTCGTAAGCGGAAAATTATACATTGGCAATAAATCATTAACCTGAGCTTCATTGGTAAACGGATTTAAATAACCACCAAAACCCATATAAGTCAATGGCACGCTGAATAAGGATGGCTTAACGCTTAAAATCTCATATTTAAAATATGGATGCTCTTTTGATAGATTGTTATATCCGTTTACATTCATTGTGAACACTTCTTTCTGATAATACGGAAGAACAATTTTTGCGCTGTCATTTTTTGTTATTTTCAGCTGAATTTCATTAGTTTTTGCAATTAATTTTTTGGTAAAAACTAATAATTCGGCATCTGTATATTCTCTTTTAATATCCATTTTTTGGAAAAGAGGCTCACGATAATAATTAAACGCCCAAAGCAGGTGAAAGAAAAAATAAAAAACAGAAATTTTGCCTGTTATTTTTAAAAGATGGTCTTTCCAATCTGTTTTCCATGTTTTTCGAATCTTCCAAAACCAGCTAATAATGGATAAAATCAAAATCGCATAAATGCAATCGCCAACCGAAAATGGAAATCTTCCTAAAACAGATCTTGAAAAATGCGAAATTCGAATGTAGAGATTGTTGCTGTAAAAACCTTCTACGAAATCCGGAAAAAACGGAAGTATTTTGTAAAAAATGATCTGAACTAAAAGAAATAAAGGCAGGATGTATTTTCGTTTTAACATTTTAAAAGAATATAATTATCGTAAATATAATAAACTATTTTGTACTCTTTTTATCATTATTTTTGCATATATAGTTTTGTAGTATGTAAAAGGGAAGAACATGAAAAATGAAATTCAAAATATATGGAAAGATTTTCATCTAGAACTTCAAAAATTTATTTTTTTGAAAGTAAAGAACAAAGAGATAAGTGAAGATATATTGCAGGATGTTTTTTTGAAGATTCAGTTGAACGTTCACACTTTAAAGGATTCTTCGAAGTTAACTTCGTGGGTATATCAAATTACAAGAAATAGTGTTATCGATCATTTTCGAAAAAATAATTCAGTTTTATTTCTTGATAATAATGACATGGCGGAAGATGAAGTAGATTTAGATTTTTCGAGATTGTCTGATTGCATTAATAGTAAAATAAATAATCTTCCTGATAAATACAAACAAGCTTTATTGCTTACTATTCTAAAAGATTTTTCTCAAATTGAATTAGCCGAATATCTTGGAATATCTCATTCTGGCGCTAAATCAAGAGTTCAGAGAGGAAAAGAAAAAGTAAAAACACAAGTCTTAAATTGCAAGAATAAAGATGAAATGAATCTTGATGATTTTTCTTTACAATAATTTTGCGTCTTTTTACGATATACTGCGTCTATGGTTTATGAATGTATAATTAATTCAAAATTGCAAAACATGAATAAACTTAAAAAAGTTAACGTACAAATAGTAAATGCTTTTGTTCGTGAAAACAAAGGAGGTAATCCAGCAGGCGTAGTTCTTGATGCTGATGATTTAACAAATGAAGAAAAACTGCTTATTGCTGCAAAAGTTGGATTGTCTGAAACAGCCTTCGTTTCGAAATCAGCTAAAGCAGATTTTAAACTCGATTTTTTTACTCCAAACAGACAAATCGCCCATTGTGGTCATGCGACAATTGCAGCTTTTTCTCATTTAAGCCAGTTGAATAAAATAAATGGTTTTCAATCTTCAAAAGAAACCATAGATGGAATAAAAGAAATCATTCTGAAAGGAGAGCTCGCATTTATGGAGCAACAAGCACCAAAATATGTTGATGTTTCAGAAAAAAGAAAATTAATTCTAGAATCTTTATCCTTAAATGAAAATGATCTTATTGAGAATGCGCCAATTTCGTTGGTAAATACAGGAAACTCGTTTGTTATTATTCCTGTATTAAATTCAGAAATTCTAAAAAAAATAAAACCTAATTTCGATTTGATTAATGATATCAGTAACGATTTAGATTTAATAGGATATTATGTTTTTACCAATAGTGAAAATTCTGAAAGTGATGCAACAACAAGAATGTTTGCTCCTAGATATGGTATCGAAGAAGAATCTGGAACAGGAATGGCGGCTGGACCTTTGGCTTGTTTTTTATATGATAAATTAAATAGTAAGAAAAATAGTTTTCTAATAGAACAGGGGAATTTTATGTCTATTCCATCTCCAAGTTTGATATATGTTGATTTAACTATACAAAATGAACAAATTACAAAACTTATGGCAGGAGGAAAAGGAATAAGTGTTTCTCAAAAAACTATTGAAATTTAAAAAAAATTAGATCATTGTTTTTATCTGTTTTAATACTGGTTTTCAAAAAAAATAGTGGCAAAATAGAAATTAAACTTTGTAACTTTGACATTCTTAATTGTTAAACTTCAAACAAAACATAATGAGTCAAGAAGTAAGAAATCTGGAGCCAAAAGCACTTTGGAATAAATTCGCAGATTTAAATGTCGTTCCGCGTCCGTCTAAAAAAGAAGAACGTGTTATTGAGTTTATGAAAAACTTTGGTAACAGTTTAGGTTTAGAAACTTTTGAAGACGAAATTAGAAACGTAATCATAAGAAAACCAGCAACTCCTGGGATGGAAAACCGTAAGCCAATAGTAATGCAGGGTCACCTTGATATGGTGCACCAAAAAAATGCCGATACTGTTTTTGATTTCGATACGCAGGGAATCGATATGTATGTGGATGGTGACTGGGTTCGTGCAAAAGGAACAACTCTTGGAGCTGATAATGGGCTGGGAGTAGCGACTATTATGGCGATTTTAGAAAGTAAAGATATTCCGCATCCAGCAATCGAAGCTTTGTTCACAATTGATGAAGAAACGGGAATGACAGGAGCTTTAAATCTTAAAGGCGGAATTTTACAAGGTCAGATTCTTTTGAATTTAGATACTGAAGAAGATGACGAAATTGATATTGGATGCGCGGGAGGAATTGATGTAACAGCAACAAGAAATTATAACGAAGAAGAAGTTCCTGAAGGTTCTGTTGGATATACTATTACCGTAAAAGGTTTAAACGGCGGGCATTCTGGAATGGATATTCATAAAGGTTTAGGGAATGCCAATAAAATCATGAATCGTTTATTATTTGACGGTTTTGAAAATTTTGGTTTACAGATTACTGAAATTAACGGTGGAAGTCTTAGAAATGCGATTCCGAGAGAAAGTACTGCTAAAGTTATTATTTCTCAGATGTTTGATGAAGCGTATGTGTATGACATGCAGGAGATAATTTCGGATATTAAAGCAGAATACAAAACAACTGAACCCAACCTGTCTATTGAAATTGTAAAGAGCGATTTACCTGAAAAAGTAATGGATTTAGGTGTTCAAGAAGGTATTATAAGAGCTATTTACGCAGCTCATAACGGAGTTTACAAAATGAGCGCTGATATGGCCGATTTAGTTGAAACTTCAAATAACATTGCCCGTGTAGTTATTAAAGACGGAGAAATATTAGTGGGATGTTTGACAAGATCTTCTGTTGAATCGTCAAAATTTGATTTAGCAAATTCTTTACGTTCTGCTTTTGAATTAGTAGGCTGTGAAGTAGAACTTTCTGGTTCTTACCCAGGATGGACTCCAAATGTAAATTCTGAAATATTAGAAGTTTTAAAAGATATTTACGAAAAACAAAACGGTGAACAACCCAAAGTGGTAGCTTGTCACGCAGGTTTAGAATGTGGAATTTTAGGAACAAATTATCCTGATATGGATATGATTTCTTTTGGTCCAACTATTCACGGAGCTCACTCTCCTGATGAAAGAGCAAGTATTTCATCTGCTCAAAAATATTGGAAATTTGTGTTGGAAATTCTTTCGAATATACCGGTTAAATAAGTTTACAGTATTCAGTCTCAGTATACAGTATTTAGTCACAGTTTATGGTCTGAGTGCTCAGCTTTGCGAAACTGAAAACTGTGACTGAAAACTAAAAAAGAGAGCAATCATTAATCATTATGATTGCTCTCTTTTTTTATAACTGATCATCGTATACTGCGACTGAATACTGAATACTGAATACCGTGACTAAAAACTCTCTAATTACGTTTCAGTACTTTATATTGTTCGTAGCATCCGCTGATGGCATCTAATATTTGTAAGTCATTTGCGGTTTGGATAAAGGCATCTGAATAACTACATCGCTGTAAAATTTCAGGAATTTCATCTTTACTAATTCCTAATAGTACTGCTATAGTTTCGCGATCGTATTTCGTTTCCAAAAGGTTTCTAATCGTATCGTCTTTTTTCATATCCTTGAGTTTTTTGAGCTCTTTTCCATTTTTTCCAAAGAAATTGTACAACATATCTGCAGGGTTGAAAATAGAACCTAATACTTTACCAAAAGCATTTGGAGAATATTCGCCGGCCTCGTAACCTTGTGTTAGACCCGAAATACTGTAACGGTAATTTTCTTTGGTTGGAATTAATTTAGAATCGATTTCAAGATATCCTGTTAAACTGAAAGGAGCAATAATAACCTCTTCAAGCGCAATTGCTTTTTCGGTAAGCTGAATTCGAGTTACTTTATTTTTAATCCAGTCATTTGTTACTCTAATTCGGAGGGATTGAAACCCTAAAAGAGAAAAATGGATAGTATCATTTGGCTGTACATCAATTTCAAAATACCCTTTTGCATCTGATTTTGCACCGCGCACTTTGTTGGTGTTAATGATATTTACATTTGGAAGAGGTTGTTTACTATCATCGTTTATAATATAACCCGAAACCCTTTGCGGTGTAGTAGATTCGTTGTCCTGCGCAAAAGTGATCGTAGAGAATAGTAAAAAAAAGAAAACTGCGAAATATTTCATATCCTGATTTAAAGCACTAAAAGTAGTAAATCGAGATTAAATATTTCGCAGTCTATCAATATAATTATAAGAAAATTAACAAAGGCATTGATAACATTGTTAGATATAAGAAAAAATCCCAAATTCCAATTATATCTGGAATTTGGGATTTGTATTTTAAGGGATTAAATAAATTTAATCTCTTCTTGGTCTTCTTGGTCTTGATGAATCCCCGAAGCTTTCGGAACGTCTTGGAGCTCTATCAGAACCTCCTTCGTTTCTTCTGAAACCTCCTTCTTTTCTAGAAGAAGAATTTCTGTCGCCTCTGAAACCTCCGTCACGAGAACCTCCATCTCTAGAAGAATTTCTATCGCTTCTAAATCCGCCTTCACGTCTTGGAGCAAAGTTTCCGTCTCTTCTTGAATCTCCTCCAGAATTACGTCTTCCGCCACGGTTGTTGTGATCGCGTCTTCCGCCACCGTCATTTTTAGAAATCTCAACATTAATGCGACGTCCTTCTAACTGAGTATTGTTTAAGATGTCCATTACTTTATCAGTATGCTCTGGATCAGTGTTGAAGAAAGAGAATCCTTCTTTTACATCTACTTTGAAAACATCGTCACGACCTAAGTCTAATGTTTCCTTTAAGTAATCTTTTAACGACATCCAGTCGAAATTGTCTCTTGAACCAATGTTTACAAAGTAACGAACTGCTCCGTTGTTGTTGAATTCTCTTGGCTCAGCATCACCTCTTTCACGTCTCTCGCTAGAAGATTGAACAGAAATATCTCTATTTTTCTTGTAGTAAGTAATGAAACGGTTAAATTCTACTGAAACCATTTTCTTGATCAACTCTTCTTTCGATAAATCTTCAAGAACATTGTTGATTGCTGGTAAATAGTTATCAATTTCGTGATCAACCTCAGTATCTTTAATTTTGTTTGCTAAGTGCAATAACTGAATTTCGCAGATTTCGATTCCAGAAGGAATAGTTTTTTCAACAAACTTTTGTTTGATGATTCTCTCAATAGAAGAAATTTTACGCAACTCACTTTTTGTAACTATAACAATAGAAGTTCCTAATTTTCCAGCTCTACCTGTACGTCCAGAACGGTGGTTGTATGTTTCAATTTCATCAGGTAATTGGTAGTTTACAACGTGTGTTACGTTATCAACGTCAATTCCACGTGCAGCAACGTCAGTAGCAACAAGCATCTGAATTTGTCTTCCACGGAATGATTTCATTACACCATCACGTTGTGCTTGAGATAAGTCTCCGTGCAAAGCTGCAGCGCTGTATCCGTCTTCAATTAATTTCTCGGCAATAGCCTGAGTGTCTCTTTTTGTACGGCAGAAAACTACAGAAAAAATGTCTGGATTAGCATCAGCCAATCTTTTTAAAGCTTCGTAACGGTCACGAGCATTTACTAAATAAAATTCGTGAGATACAGTAGAAGAACCTGAGTTTTTAGCTCCAACAGTAATTTCTAATGGTTCGCTCATGAATTGTTTTGCAATTCTAGCAACTTCTTGCGGCATTGTTGCAGAGAACAACCATGTGCTTTTTTCGTCTGGAGTATCTGATAAGATAGATACGATGTCATCATAGAATCCCATGTTTAACATTTCGTCAGCCTCATCAAGAACACAGTAATCTATGTTTTTAATGTTTACTAAACCTCTGTTAATCATGTCTTGCATTCTTCCTGGAGTAGCCACAATAATTTGTGCTCCTCTTTTAATTTCTCTAGCTTGCTCTGTTATACTAGCTCCTCCGTAAACTGCTACCACATTAATACCTTTTTCGTATTTTGAGTAGTTTTTAAGTTCGTTAGTAATCTGTAAACAAAGCTCCCTTGTTGGCGATAAAACTAATGCCTGTGTATTTCTGTTGTCAGCATCAATTTTTTGGATTAACGGAAAACCGAAAGCTGCTGTTTTCCCTGTCCCTGTTTGAGCCAACGCAACCATATCCGTGTCTTTTTCCAATAATAGGGGAATCGCCTTTTCCTGTACCTCTGACGGATTTTCAAATCCTAGATCTAAAATCGCCTTCAGTAACGATTCATTCAATCCTAATTGTTCAAATTTGTTCATATATGTTTTTAAAATAGGGTGCAAAATTACTTTTAATTATTCAGATATGCTAATGCTATTTTAAGATTTATGTATTTGTTATGTTTTGATTATCAAAAAGTTACATTTTTGCTAAAATCATTTTTCTGTGAGAATACTAAATTGCTCTAAAAAACACGTCGTGAAATATCAATTTTAAACACTAAAATGTTGTATTTTAAACAATTATTTTCTTGCGTTCAGAAAATCAATAAGTTGCTCAGTTGCTTTCGCGCGATGACTGATTTTGTTTTTGATTTCGGCAGATAATTCGGCAAAAGTTTCATGATAACCTTCAGGCTGAAAAATTGGATCATATCCAAAACCATGATTTCCAGTTTTATCTAAGGTAATATTTCCCTGAACCAGACCTGTAAAAAGATGTTGTTCACCATTTAAGTTTAAAGCGATAACGGTCTTGAACTGAGCACTTCTGTTTTCTTGATCTTTTAAAGCTTCTAGAAGTTTATTCATATTGTCGTCGGCATTTTTCTGTTCTCCGGCATATCGGGCAGAATATACGCCAGGTTCTCCGTTTAAGGCACGAACTTCTAATCCTGTATCATCGGCAAAACAATCATAACCGTATCTTTCGGTTACATAATTGGCTTTTAAAATGGCATTCCCTTCAATGGTGTCAGCAGTTTCTGGTATATCTTCGTGACAGCCAATATCTTCTAAACTTAATAATTGAATAGTGCCATTTAGAATGCTTTGAATTTCTTTGATTTTATTTTTATTGTTTGATGCAAAAACGAGTTTCATGATTATGATATTTTAAAATGAGTCTTTCGATTGAAAATATAAATAGAATTCCAAATGTATAAGCCACGATATCAGACCATAAAAATCCCTGTCCGAGAACGTACCGCCCCAAAAACGTTTTCCTAAGTTCTATCATCCATTGACCTTCATAAAGCTGTAAAAATTCTATACTATAACAAGTCAATGCTGAAAATAATAGTATATAAAAAACTTTTTTACTAGGAAAAACTACCCGTATCAAAATGTAAATCATGACAGCATATAAGAAATCACCAATCCATAAAGGAACAAATGAAATTTTTCTGGAGAGGATTCCAAGAAAGATTGCAAATAGAAATGAAATGAAATATGAAATTCTGGATCGGCTCAAATTTGATTTGACTTAAGAAAAATTAGTACATTTTTGGTTAAACAAAAATACAAAGATTCAAATAGGTTTGGTTTATTTTATAAATTTATCGGTTCAATAAACTATCTATCTAAAAATAACCACATGAATGTAAAATTTTTTACACTGATTACCGCTTTGTTTCTGCTTGCAAATCAGGGCTATTCTCAAAAAGAAAATTCTTTTAATATCAAAAAACAATTG
Source organism: Flavobacterium endoglycinae (assembly GCF_017352115.1). Lineage (NCBI taxonomy): Bacteria > Pseudomonadati > Bacteroidota > Flavobacteriia > Flavobacteriales > Flavobacteriaceae > Flavobacterium > Flavobacterium endoglycinae. The sequence goes on along the minus strand of NZ_CP071448.1, from coordinate 757,051 downwards.
GATTACTGTGCAGAACAGGCTTCAAAGACTTTAAAAGTTATTCCAAATGATGGAACTTCGCCAAGAACGGTTCCAAACGGGAGTAAAGAATGGAAATTTGTAAATTATAAAGATTGGACAAGCGGATTCTGGCCAGGCGAATTATGGTATTTGTATGAAGCAACAAAAGATAAAAAATGGGAAAAAGAAGCTGATAAATTTTCACGTTTCTTAACGCCGTTATCAGTTAGTAAAGCGACAGACCATGATTTAGGATTTCAGGTATTTAATAGTTTTGGAAACGGATATCGTTTGACTAAAAACAAAGAATACAAAGAAATCATTCTAAAAACAGCTGATACTTTAGCAACACTTTTCAATCCAAAAGTGGGAACAATTCAATCATGGCCTCATAATAAAATGGGCGGACACAATACCATTATTGACAATATGATGAATTTGGAAATGTTGTTTTGGGCTTCAAAAAACGGAGGCAGTAAAAAACTCTATGATATTGCTGTAAAACATGCTGAAACCACAATGGCAAATCATTTTAGACCTGATAATACATCGTATCACGTTATTATTTATGATTTTGAAACAGGAAAAAAAATCAAAGGAAGAACCGCTCAAGGTTATAGCGACGACAGTATGTGGGCTAGAGGGCAAGCTTGGGCGATTTATGGTTTTACGATGACGTACAGAGAAACGAAAGACACGAAGTTTTTAGATTTTGCTCATAAACTAGCAAGAGTATATCTGGATAAATTAACAACCGAAGATTTGATTCCGTATTGGGATTTTAATGCGCCAAATATTCCAAATGAACCAAGAGATGCTTCAGCCGCTGCGATTGTTTCTTCGGCACTTTTAGAGTTAAGTTTATATACAAAAGGCAAAACTTTGAAATCAGAATACCTGACAAAAGCAAAAAAAATGATCGTTTCGCTTTCAGATCAATATCAAAGTCATGATGTAAATTCGGCATTTCTACTTCATTCAACTGGACATAAACCTGCAGGAAGTGAAATTGATTGTTCTATAAATTACGCAGATTATTATTATCTTGAAGCACTTTTAAGACTTCAGAAAATAAAATAATAAAATCATGAGAAAGAAAATAAGCCGTATTGCATTTGCTCTAATAATGATATTACTGATGGTAAGCTGTAAAAATACCAAACAGAAACTTCAGGAATTTGTAACTACTTACAACGCTTCTGCTGCAAACTTTAAAGCAGATAATGTTACACTTACTACTGCCAGAGGATACATAAATGATAACAAAATCGAATTACGATTTGAAACAGGTTTAGAATTAAATGAAGCAAATAAAGTGAAGGCGAATACTGATTTTCCTGCTTTATTGAAAGATCTTATCAATAAAGATCAAAATCTAAAAGAATTAATAGACGAAGGAGTTGAATTTCATGCTTATTATTTAGCCAACGATAATACCGTACTTCTCAAAGAAATAGTAAACAAACAGACTGTCTCAGATTTGTTGAAATAAAAATTAAATTATACTTAAAGCCTCTTTATAACTGATTAAAGAGGCTTTTTTTTTATGTTTTTTTGTTTGAAATTGCAATGATTTTGTTAATGTGATGTGAATACTTTTTTAATTTAATTAATTTGTAGTCAAATAATTACATAATTAACTTTAATCTTGTGAATGTTGTTTTTGTGTTAAAAGTTTGTTATGTTTGAGTTACAAGTTTAACTATAAAACCAAAAACTATGATCAAAAAAATTACTCAAATCGCATTTGCTTTTGCCTTTGCATTACTGCTGGTAAGCTGTAAGAACACCAAGCAGAAAATTCAGGAACATGTAAGTGAGTACAATAATTCGTCTTCTATTAAGGGGCACGGAATTACAAGTACAGCTGCAAAAGCTTTTTTAAATGACAATAAAATTGAAATAAGAATCGAAACCAATCTTGAAGAAAACGATTCGAATAAAGCAACTTATAAAGATTCATTTCCTGATTTGTTACGAGAAATGATTAAAAACGACCAAATTTCTGCTTCTTTGATTGATGAAGGAGTAACATTTGATGTTTACTTTTTGGCTTATAATAACGCTATTCTTGCCCAGCAATTGGTAAATAAAGAAGAATTAGCGGTATTAGAAGGAACCGCAGAACCTAATAAAGAAACCGCTAAACTTTAGTTGACAATTCGGATTCGGAACTTCCGTAAAATGTAAAAACAGTCTCTTTTTATAACTATTTAGGAGACTGTTTTTTTCTTTTGTTAAGAAAAGAATTTTGGTTTGGTTAACTGTTACTATTCCAGTATGTTTGTGTTATACCTAAATAAATTTAAACCTATGATCAAGAAAATTACTCAAATTGCATGTACACTTGCCATCACATTATTTTTAATAAGCTGTCGAGATACAAAACAGAAAATTCAGGCATACGTGAATACCTTTAATAACTCTTCTGAACTTTTTAAAAGTGATATTATAAGCGGTGCGGCAGCAAAAGCATTTTTAAACGAAAAAAAGGTTGAGATAAAAATTGATACTAATCTAGAACCTAATCCATCCATGAAATCGATATATGCTCAGATGCTTCCCGGTTTGATGGGAGAAATGCTGGGTAAAGATCATGCTTCTATGGATTTAATAGAAGAAGGTGTATTGTTCGAAATTTACTTTTTGGCCAATGATGCATCAGTACTTGCCGAATCTAAAGTTGACAGCAAAGAATTAAAGAAAATTTTAAGTACAAAAAAATCAGAACCTAAAGGCATAAAAGATATATTAAGTCCAGAATCAAGTACAGATTCAGAATTACAGCAACTACTGACAGTAATGAATAGAAGCATGCCGATTGTAAATGAAGATGGAACTAAAATCATTAAAATAGAAGTAAACAAAGAAAATCAAGTAGTTTATAAAATAGAAGTGCCAAAACAATATGCTTCGGTTTTAAAAGGAGAAGGAGCTAAAGCAATTATGAAAGAAAGTATTTTGAGAAGCAGTGACTTAAAAACTATAATAGGTTCTATTAAACGTTATGGGATTTCGACTATAAAATATGAATATCTAGATGATAAGGGAAAACCGGTAAACGATGTTATCCTGACTGAAAAAGACCTGAAATAATGGAAGAAGGGTCTACATGGAGAAGTGTACTCAGTATACTAGTAGTAATATTTATAATCATCAGATTATTGTTTACGTGCTCAAATATGAATAAATCTACTTCTAGGGAAATTGATCCGGTCATGCAGAATTTTCAAAATTCACAGCAAATCATGCAGGAAAATTTAATACGCCAGAGAGAAGCGCAGAAACAGCTTTCAAATGCAGTATTATATTCGAGTTATCAAGGTCTGGATAGTTTATCTGTTTTGCAGCGTGAAAATTTTGGTATTCGAAAACTCGAAAAAGATTCGTTGATTTATATAGGATTAAATACGCAGATGAAAATCTTAAAAAATTATTTTCTACAGAATAACCATGATGATTCCCTGCGAATAGCCTTTAAATCACCAGATAATCTAACGGTTTTTATTCATGATTTTGAATCCAAAGGTGATTTGGTCCAAAACCTTAAAAGTTTAAAAAGAGGAAGTGATTTCCTGAAACATAAAGTTGAAAACACGATTGGGCAACTCAAAGCAATATCGTATAAAATTAAGAGAGGAAATAAAAAATATAATGGATATGTACTTTGTTTTCAAGTAGCCGATTTTCAGAATTATTATGAATTTGAAAGTGATCAGCTTACACCAGCAACTTTAAAAATTAGGGCAATCGATTTTTTTGCTCAGAATATGAAAGAAACTAAAAAATAGATATAAAAACAAAAGCCTCTTTGTAAATGTAAAGAGGCTTTGTTTTTAGTTTCGTTTCGTAACATTTGTCAAGTTATCTGGGAAATACAACTCTGATAAATTGGTAAATTCATCACCGCGCATAAAGATGTTAATATCAACATCTGCAAATGAAGTTTTTCCGGCTGCGGCCAAAAGTTCATTGGCAGAATGAAGTGTATTTTTATGGAAATGGTACACACGGTCTGATTTATCGGTTACTACTAAACCTTTCATCAGCATTTTGTTTTGTGTGGCAACTCCTGTTGGACATTCGTTATTATGACAACGCAAAGCCTGTATACACCCTAAAGAGAACATAAAACCTCTTGCGCTGTTGCACATATCAGCTCCCAAAGCAATAGCATGCAGAATTGAATATCCTGAAATAATTTTTCCGCTTCCAATAATGCGTATTTTATCACGGATATTTAAACTTACTAAAGTTTTGTTTACAAAAATCAAAGCAGGTTCAAATGGCATTCCAACACCATCAGCAAATTCAAGCGGCGCCGCTCCGGTTCCGCCTTCAGCACCATCAACAGTAATGAAATCAGGATACGTGTCTTCGTTTATCATTTCTTGGCAGATTGCTTCAAACTCGGCGGTATTACCAATGCATAATTTAAATCCAATTGGTTTTCCATTTGATAATTCACGTAATTGTTTAATAAACTGAATTAATCCTTTTGAATCAGAAAAGGCCGTATGTCCCGGAGGAGAAAGAATCATGGTATGAGGAACAACACCTCTAATTTTAGCAATCTGTTCTGTATTTTTAGCAGCAGGAAGTACACCTCCGTGACCTGGTTTTGCGCCTTGCGAAAGCTTAATTTCGATCATTTTTACATTTGGAAGATTGGCTTTTGCTTTGAAATTTTCAGGACTGAAATTTCCTTCTGCATCACGGCATCCAAAATACCCTGTACCAATCTGCCACGTAATATCGCCTCCGCCTTCTAAATGATAATCCGTTAAACCTCCTTCACCCGTATTCTGATAAAAATTTCCTTTTTGAGCTCCAATATTAATGGCTCTTACTGCATGTTCGCTTAACGAACCAAAACTCATAGCCGAAACATTAAATAAAGAAGCAGAGTAAGGCTGTTTGCAATCTTTTCCGCCTACTATAACACGAGGTAATTCTTCATTTACTTTTGCTGGAAAAATGGAATGTTTTATTCCTTCGTAGCTTTCTGTATTTAAGTTTTGCTGTGTTCCAAAGGGAGTACTCGAATCAATATTTTTAGCTCTTTGATACACCAAAGAACGTTGGTTTCTCGAGAAAGGTTTTCCATCAGTAGATCTTTCAATAAAATACTGCTGGATTTCTGGCGCAATCATTTCAAATAAATATCTAAAATACCCCAAAACAGGAAAGTTCCTTAAAATAGCATGTTTTTTTTGCGAAGCATTATAAGCTCCAATAATCAGTAAAATAGGAAGAATAAACACTAAAAGGTAACCTCTTCCGGTGTAATAGTAAATTGCAGCAACAATTAGAAACAATAAGAATCCGTAGATAAAGAATTTTTTTCTCATGTTTTTAAATAATAATAATAGGTAATAAATAATTAGTTGAAACGTAATCGGACATAAACATGTTTAATGCCTTTTTTATCCGATTCCCTTTCATCGATTTCTAGAATATCTGTCAGCGATTTCAGCATTGGTGTAAGCTTAGTATAACCATAATTTCTAGGGTCAAATTCTGGTTTTTTCTTTACAATTAGGTTTCCAACATCTCCTAAAAATGCCCAGCCGTCATCATCTTCGATATCTTCAATTGTAGATTCTATAAGTTCAATAGTTTGCTTGTCAACTTTATGGAGTGCTTTTTCCGCAGGTTTTTCAATAGGTTTTTTGGTGTCCGCCGCTTTTGGTTTTTTCTTTTGAATAGCGCCATCCAAAACCTCCAAATAAATAAATCGGTCGCAGGCAACAATAAAGGAATTTGGTGTTTTTTTTTCGCCAATTCCAATAACTTTCATGCCAGATTCTCGTAAACGAACCGCCAGACGGGTAAAATCGCTGTCGCTCGATACAATACAAAAACCATCTAGTTTTCCTGAATAAAGCAAATCCATGGCATCAATGATAAGAGCAGAATCAGAGGAATTTTTTCCAACTGTATAACTGTATTGCTGAATAGGAGTAATGGCATGTTCCAGTAAAACGCTTTTCCAGCCATTAGCATTTGGTTTGGTCCAGTCGCCGTAAATTCTTTTAGTGGTAGGAGTTCCCAGCTTTGCAATTTCTTCCATCATGCCTTTTACATTGCTGTACGGCACATTATCAGCGTCGATAAGAACCGCAAGCTTTAAATCTCGTGAGCTGCTTAAAGCCATTATTTTTAAATTAGAAATTTGTACTCTCAAAGTTAAAACTAAAATTGGTTTTTAGATGAAATCATAACCGAATAAGTGATTTTTGCGACACTAATTATTTTCATTATAAATAAGGATTTTCTTTAAGAAATTAATTAAAGATAAATTTGTCTTTTATGTAAAGACTCTATATTTTTGTAGAGAATTAATAAAAAAATGTATGTTTTCAAAAGCGTGCGAATACGGAATCAGAGCTTCAATTTTTATTGCATCAAAATCTTCGAAAGGAATTAGAGTCGGCATAAAAGATGTTGCAAAAGAAATTGACTCTCCAGAACCATTTACGGCCAAGATTATGCAGATTTTAACTAAAAGTGGAATCATATATTCGGCAAAAGGAGTGGGTGGTGGTTTTGAAGTCTCTCCCGAAGCTTCAAGATCTATAAAACTAATTCAGATTGTAGATGCCATTGACGGAAATAAAATTTACAGCGGCTGTGGTATTGGACTAAAAGAATGTTCAGAAGAACATCCTTGTCCGGTTCATTATGAATTTAAAAAAATAAGAGAACTTCTTCTTGATATGCTTACCAAAACCACTTTGGAACAACTTGCTTCTGATGTAAAATCAGGTGGTTTTTTCCTTAAAACAATAAATACAAATAATTAATATTAAATAAATATCTTAAAAATGAATGCAAAAACTAAAACTTCACTAGTAATCCTAATGGGATTTTTAGCGATAACTTCTTGTGGTAAAAAGGAAACCGCTCCTGCAGAAGAGTCTGTGGAAGTAAATGAATCTACTGCAGAAACAACAGCTCCAAAAACAGAAGAAAACGTACTGGTTATTGAAGGAAATGACCAAATGCAGTTTAGCACAAACGAGTTGAAAGCAGTTGCAGGAAAACCAATCAAATTGACGTTGAAACATGTGGGTAAAATTCCAAAAGAAGCAATGGGACACAACTTAGTAATTTTGCAAGAAGGAACAGATCAAGCTGCTTTTGCTTTAAAAGCAAACGATGCCAAAGCTACGGACTACATTCCTGAATCGGAAAAAGCTTCAATTATTGCTCATACTAAATTATTAGGCGGTGGAGAAGAAGACACCATCGAATTTACAATTGATAAAAAAGGAAAATATCCATTTTTATGTTCTTTCCCTGGACACGTTGCCATGATGAAAGGTATATTAATTGTTGAATAAATAGCTATAAGCTCCAAATTTCTTTTCAAAATTTGGAGCTTTTTTATAGTAAAGGGATTATTTTATTTTATAGATATAGCAATGATGAATCTAGTTGGAATTAAATTAAAGCAGTCAATGTTGAGGCTAGATGTTCTGTACTATTTTGATTCTTTGAAGATTGGAAATAGTTTCTTTTCTAACCCTATTAAATAAAAAACAAGAGTCGATCCATTCCTAAAATCTCCTCTTGTTTCTGACTAATCAACCTATTTATGTAATGAAATTTGATTTTTTAAATGCCTAAAGGGTGTTTCACCTCCATATAACTATGTGTGAAAAATCTATGTTCTATGTGTTTAAAATTATATTTTTCCAGCTTCCTGATTTATTGCTTCAATTGTTTTCTCATTATTGACACCTAAACCTTCTTGTTGAAAGATTAGTTCTCCTTCAGGATTAAAAACACTAATAATGTTTGAGTGTGAAAAATCGATAGGAGAAATTTGTTTATAATTCACGGCCAATACAGCGGCAAATTCACGAGTATTTTCTTCAGATGAACGAAGAAAAGTCCATGGTTCCTGATTCATGTGGTTTTCAATTGCGAAAGCTTTTAATCTTTCAGGTGTATCTGTTTTGGGATCAATGCTGACTAAAATAAGTTTTACGTTCTGCTTGGTCTTTTTATCAAGTTTTGATTCGATGTCGCGCATATCGGCTACCAGCCTCGGGCAAGCTGCTTTGCAACTCGTATAAATCATTACCATAACCAACACATTCCCTCTAAGACTTTTTAATTCTATATCTTTTCCGTTTTGAGTAGTCCATTTTGAAGGCAGATTATAAATTGATAAATCGCTGATTTCTTTTTTAGTTTCTGCTTTAATTTCTTTTTTATCGGCTTCTTTGCAACCTAATATTGAGAATAAAAAAGCAAAAGCGATTACAGTTTTTTTCATTAGTAATTGATTAAAATTAGAATTTTGGTTTTGTGGTACTGGCGCATCTAAAACCAAGATTTCGGGTTGAATATTGTGCTTTTAAACTTCCTCTGAAAGCATAACGCATAAATGCCGCATAATCCATTAAATCAGTTGCATTTACGGATCCGCTTCCGCAGAAGAGGTTTTTGTCGGTGCTTTTATCTTTTCTAGATTCTCCAGATAAAAAAATGCTGTTGAAGTCAGATGTCCATTCCCAGACTAGACCATGCATGTCATAAACTCCCCAATAATTTTTGAAAGTTTTTCCAATTTCATTTTCATAGGTTTTCGATTTCTCATACCATGACAAAATGTATTCGTTGAATTCTTTTTTGGTTCTGGCATCTATTTTTTTGGTATCGGCCATTGCTACATATTCCCATTCATCCATTGTTGCCAATCGTTTTCCTTCGCATTCGCAATACTTTTTGGCAGCAAACCAAGAAACACTTGTAACTGGAGCATTTGGTTTAGCATTACCAAAATCAAAATCAGTTTTCCAATAAGACAAATAGCTTTTATCAGCAAAAATCCCTTTAATTTTAGATTTTTGGTAAGAAGGATTCTTTTTGACAAATTCTAAATATTCACGATTTGTGACAGGGTAAACATCCATATAGAATGATTTTACCACAACAGGCTTTTTGGAAACGGCTCCATAAAGAGGGACAAAAGATCCCTCTTTGATGAGAACCATCTCTGTTTCCTGTGCCTTCATGACATTAAACACAGAGAAAAAGAAAATTGTAAGTATGAAAATGTATTTTCGCATTTATTTTTTTGCTTTATCTTAAAGCCTTTACCATTTCAGGTGTAATTTCTGTTTTGTTATTTCCCCAACTGCTATAAATGTAAGTCAGTACATTTGCGATTTCATCGTCAGATAAATTCTGTGCTGGCATTACGTTGTTGTATTTTTTACCATTAACGGTTACCTCTCCGGTTAAACCATGCAGAATTGTTTTAATAGCACGTTTAGAATCGGCATTTAAATAATCTGATTTTGCCAAAGGAGGGAAAGTACTTGGAATTCCTTGTCCTTCAGATTGATGGCAGGCAAAACAAGTTGTGCCAAAAATTTGTTTACCAATTTTTACTTTTTCCTCAACAGTACGTTTAGGAGTTTCAGCTTTTGCAGCTGTATTTCCTGGCATTTTCTGTATTGTTCCGCCTTCAGGTAAATAAATACCTTCTTGAATAGTTCCAGAATAGATGCTTTTGTTTTCTTTACCTTCAACTTTCAGCATTCCCAAAGCTCCTTTGTTAAATGCTCTGAAAATAGAGTGGTCAACCAAAATGAAAGTTCCCGGAGTTTCGACTTTAAAATCTACAATTGCTGAACCACCTGCAGGAATTAAAGTCGTTTGAACATTTTTGTTGGTAGTGCTTCCGCCTTCAATATGAACTGTGTCAAAGATTTCTCCAATTACGTGGAAAGATGAAACTAAATTTGGCCCGCCATTTCCAACAAATAAACGCACTGTTTCGCCTACTTTAGCAGTTAATTCATTTCCATTTGTCAATGAACCCACTTTTCCATTAAATACAACATAATCAGGAGTTTCTTTCACGGCTTTGTTCATGTCAAACGGCTGAAGACCTTTTGCTCCATATTCACCTTGAGTGTAAAAATCACCCTGCATTACATAATATTCTTTGTCTACAGGAGGAAGTCCGCCTTCTGGTTCAACCAAAATTAATCCATACATACCGTTTGCAATGTGCATGCCCACAGGAGCTGTTGCACAGTGATATACATACAATCCGGGATTAAGAACTTTAAAGCTAAATACTTTTTCATGTCCCGGTGCCACAAGAGAAGATGTCGCTCCACCGCCAGGACCGGTTACAGCATGCAAATCGATATTATGTGGTAATTTATTGTCTGGATGGTTTTTTAAGTGAAATTCTACTTCATCACCTACACGTGTTCTGATGAAGCTTCCCGGAACAGAACCGCCAAAGGTCCAATACGTATATTTTACACCATCAGTCATTGTACCTTCTTGTTCTTTGATTTCCATGCTCACTTTTAGTTTCATGGCTGCTCTGTTGCCAACAGGTTTTGGGACATGTGGTGGAGAGGTAAGTTCAGCTTGCATTTCGCCTTCCGTTGTAATATCGGCATAATTTTTAGCCTCGTCTTTTTTACAGCTTCCTAATAGAAGAATGGAGAATAAACACACCAAAATATACATCTTCATTTTGAATTTGTTTCTAATTTTCATAATACATTGGTTTTTATTTAAGTTTGAATTTGAATCAAAAGTAAAAGACTATTTTGTCCTTTATTATGATAAAAATCATACTTGTCTCCAGAATATTGATTTAAATTGCAATTAGTATTGTATCCTTAAGAGTTGAGCGCAGTTTGAGAGGATCTTTTGAATATTTTTCAATAAAAATAAATGAGGTTCTGAATTTTAGAATAATAATGATTATTTTTGCTCGCTGATTAAAGTAAAAAAAACTACTACACTATATTATGGTAAAAGATTTATTCGAAAGAATTCAGGAAAATAAAGGACCATTGGGAAAATGGGCTTCTCAAGCAGAAGGTTATTATGTTTTCCCGAAGTTGGAAGGTGAGCTGGGGCCTAGAATGCAATTTCACGGAAAGAATATTTTAAATTGGAGTTTAAATGATTATTTAGGTTTAGCTAATCATCCAGAAGTTCGTAAAGCAGATACAGAAGCGGCAATTCAGTTTGGTGCGGCATATCCTATGGGGGCTCGTATGATGTCTGGACACACTACTTATCATGAGCAATTAGAGAATGAGCTTGCTTCTTTTGTAATGAAAGAATCTGCTTATTTATTAAATTTCGGTTACCAAGGAATGGTTTCTATTATTGATGCTTTGGTAACAAAAAACGACATTATTGTATATGATGTTGATTCGCATGCTTGTATCATTGATGGTGTTCGTTTACACATGGGTAAACGTTTTACGTACAAACACAATGATCTTGAAAGTATGGAAAAAAACCTGCAGCGTGCTACTAAAATGGCCGAAGAAACAGGCGGAGGTATTTTATTTATTACTGAAGGTGTTTTTGGAATGCGTGGTCAGCAGGGTAAATTAAAAGAAATCGCTGCATTAAAGAAAAAATACAACTTTAGATTATTAGTTGATGATGCACACGGTTTTGGTACACTTGGAAAAACAGGTGCCGGAGCAGGTGAGGAGCAGGGAGTTCAAGACGATATTGATGTTTACTTCTCTACTTTTGCAAAATCTATGGCTAATATTGGTGCTTTCGTAGCAGCAGATAAAACAGTTATCGATTACTTAAAATACAACTTACGTTCTCAAATGTTTGCTAAAGCATTGCCAATGATCCAGACAATTGGTTCATTAAAACGTTTAGAGTTATTACGTAATTCTTCTTCAATTAAAGACAAACTTTGGGAAAACGTAAATGCGTTACAAAACGGTCTTAAAGAAAAAGGATTTAACATTGGTGATACAAATACTTGTATTACACCAGTTTACTTAGAAGGAAGTATTCCAGAAGCAATGGTAATGGTTAACGATTTAAGAGAAAATTACGGTATTTTCCTTTCTATCGTAGTATATCCAGTTATTCCAAAAGGAATTATCCTATTGAGAATGATTCCTACGGCTTCTCATACTTTAGCAGATATCGAAGAAACTTTGACAGCTTTTGAAGCAATTCGTGAAAAACTGACTAACGGAACTTATAAAGAAATTGCTGAACGTACTACAGTCGACGTTTCGTAATCACTTATAAAATTATATTCCTGAAAGTGGGAATTATGTAAAAAATCCATTCGTTATGCGAATGGATTTTTTTTTATTTGGGGTAACTTTATGTCATAATCAACAAAATAAAAATAAAGAGTTATGAAAAAAGTATTAGCAATATCGAGTCTTATTGTGACAGTTCTCGTTTCTTGTAAAAAAGAAATTACCACTACAGAACCAGTACAAATTACACCAAGTCCACCAAAAGAAGCTGAAATTGTAGAACCAGCTGGAGATCAATGTTATGAATGGAGTTCAAAAGGAAATGTAATCGCAATGAGCTTTAATGTAAATTCTCATCAGGAAGTAAATGGGAAATTAAGATATGATTTAGTAGGAAAAGATAAAAACGAAGGAACTTTGATTGGAAACATGAAAGGTGATACTTTAATTGCCGATTATACGTTTAGTTCTGAAGGAGTTTCATCTGTAAGAGAAGTAATTTTTCTTCAAAAAGACGGAACTCTAATTGAAGGTTACGGAGAAGTAGTAACAGCAAATGATAAAGTTTCTTTTAAAGATAGAAAACAGATAAAATTTGATCAAAAAAATACTTTAGTAAAAGTAGATTGTAAAGTAGAGTAATAAAGTGTTTATGAAAATGAAAAATCCATTCGTTTGGGGGCGAATGGATTTTTTATGTTTTAATTTTTAGTAACGATTAAGCTTAAGTGATTACTAAAATTAAAGATTTTTCAAATACGTTTTTCTTTGGCAGTGGATCTTTGGGTCAAAGTTTTTCCACAACAAATGGATGGCATTATTCTCTAATAATTCAGGAGTTCTAATGCAGTTTTTAATTCCTTTTTCTGAAAACGTTTTATAGTATTCATCAAAAATGATGGCTGTTACACCTTTGTTCTGATACTCTGGATGAATTCCGATAAGATAGAAAACAACATCTTTACTGTGTTTTTTCGCTTTTAATAATTGAAGAAATCCAAAAGGGAACAATTTTCCTCTTATTTTTTGCAATGCTTCGGTAAAGCTTGGCATTACAATGCTGAAAGCTACAAGATTATCATTTTCGTCGAGAACAAATTTGATGTATTCTGGGTTGATAAAGCTGATGTATTTCTTTTTAAAATATTCCTTTTGAATGTCAGAAATAGCTACAAACGACGCTAGTTTGGCATACGTTTCATTAAACAAGTCAAACATTTTGTCTACGTGAGGCATTATGTCTTTTGTTTTGGTAAAATTAAGCGGTTTTAATCCATAACGCTTTTTGATTAATGCTTGAGCTTTTTGAAAGAATTCTGGTTTTACATTTGAGAAAGGAAAGATACTTTCAATATATTGTTTTTCTACCTGAAAACCCAATTGCTCTAAATGAGTTACATAATAAGCATGATTGTACCAGGTAATCATGGTTCCTACTTGATCGTAACCTTCGGTTAATAAACCCACTTTGTCTAGATTTGAGAATCCCATAGGGCCTTCTACATGTTCTAAATTGTGTTTTCGGCCTAATTCAAAAACTTTTTCCAGAAGTGCTTTTGTTACTTCGATATCATCAATAACATCAAACCATCCAAAACGAACTTTTCTCTTGTGTTGATTATTAACCTCAGACCAATTGATAATGGCTGTAATTCTGCCCACAATTTCATTGTTTCGGTAAGCCAGATAGAAGTATGCTTCTGCATTGTCAAAAACAGGATTTTTGGTTTTATCAAATGATTCTAATTCATCAGCAATAATAGGCGGTACCCAATATGGACTGTCTTTGTATAATGAAAAAGGAAATTTGATGTATTCCGTTAATTCTTTTTTGGTTTTGGCTTCTGTAATTGTAATCATTTAAGATTGATTAAGTCTCTGATTTAGAGTTTTGTTAATGAATGTTATTCGTATTTTGCCTTACGTTTTCTTTCTTTTTCCTGATAATCTATGGCTTTTTCATTATCTGGATTCTTTTTAGCTCTGTCTCTGGCTTTATTTTCGTCTTGTTTATTTTTATACCATTGATCATATCTCCATGAAAACCCAACTCCGCCATACAAAATCGATGGTGTGTTTTTAAAATTGGTACTTATAGATGCATCAACCTGCATATTTGGGGATAATAGATAAGCAGCTCCTCCACGAACAATAGCATCGCTGTAGAAATCACTTTTATATCCTTGATTTTCTACAAAACCAGACCATTTTGCATTAAACCCGTGTGTTAAAGTCAAGATGTAGCCATAACTTGGATAATCTGTTCCGATGTAATCTGCAATAATATTGGTTACAAAAACCCATCTTCCGCCTCCAAATAAATTTTGGGTTACTAAGGCCACTTTAGGCGAAATGGCACCATCGGGTGAAAAGTAATACGGATTATCAGCACCCACAAAATTTGCTCCTGCAAATATAGAAACAGCTGGGATTAATTCACGCCATTTAAAGCTGTGATTAGCTCTGTAACTGTAAATATTAGCTTCTTTACTTGGATTTTTATAAGGATCGTAAATTAAATACTTAGCTCCTAAAACGGTTTGTCTGAAATTATTTTTTTTATAACTGGTATAGGGTGTGTCAAAGTTTTCCATTTGATACTGCAAATCTAGAATAAATTCTAATTTTTCTAAAAAAGCACCGTATCTAATGCTTAAATCGGTACCAAAACCGCTTGCGTCATAATTTAACAAATCGTGTTTTTCTTTAATACCATAAACACCAATTTCGCCCTGAATAACTGATTTCCCAACTGCATAAGCCGACATTGTCTCGCCTGGACGATTGGAATTAATCACATCAGTGTATTGTGCGAAAAAGAATTGAGGTAAAAGTAAAAGTAGTGCAAAGAGTAAATTTTTAATTTTCAACATAATAATTTGGGGATTAAAAATATAATAACGCATTTCAAATGTACATATTTTATTATTTATTTAAGATTGTTATTTTAATTTTAAACAACGGATTTATTAATTTTGAAAAAAATTATTGATTATGATTATGCAAGAAGCATCAATGACAGGATTAAGATTTATTATTGGCATTATAGCCTTTTATTATATTTTTAAATTTTTAGCTAGAATCTTTTTTCCAATATTGGTTAAAAAGGCTGTAGAGAATGCATCAGAAAATTTTCAAAGACAGCAGCAGCAATATCAACAATACACTCAAGGCAATACATGGCAGAACAATACTAATAATAATGACGAAATAATTATTAATACTACAAATGCCAAAAAACCGCGCGAAACCAAAAAGGTGGGAGAGTACGTCGATTACGAAGAAATAGATTAAGTTTGTATCCTTAATAAACAGGATTCATCATTAACCAAACCAGCCAAAATTGAAAATAGTAAATAAGTTCTATCCGCACGCCCTTGTAATTCTGGGCTTTATTCTCGTTTCATTAATTTATTTTTATCCGGTTCTGCAGGGAAAACAAATTTTCCAGTCAGATATTGCTCAATACACCGGAATGGCCAAAGAGCAAAATGATTTTAGAGCTGCTGAACATACAGAGCCGTATTGGACAAATTCTGCTTTTGGCGGAATGCCGACTTACCAGTTAGGGGCTAATTATCCATACGATTTTGTGGGTAAAATTGATGATGCTTTACGTTTCCTTCCTCGTCCTGCGGATTATCTTTTCTTATACTTTTTCGGGTTTTATGGACTGCTTTTGGTTTTAAAAACAGATCCGTTAAAAGCTTTTATTGGAGCAGTGGCGTTTGGTTTCTCCACTTATTTGATTATTATTTTGGGAGTTGGACATAATGCAAAAGCGCATGCCATTGCTTATATGCCTTTGGTAATTGCCGGTTTTATACTTGTCTTTCAGAAAAAATACATTTGGGGAGGACTGCTCACCATGTTTGCAGTTGCATTAGAAATTAATGCGAACCACTTTCAAATGACGTATTATTTACTGATTTTCTTATTGATTCTTTCAGGTTATTTTGCTTTTACTTTTATAAAAAACAAAGAATATAAACCGCTTTTGATAGCCATTGGAACGCTGGCTGTAGCCGGAATTTTTGCAATTGGCGCCAATGCCACTAACTTATTGGCAACAAGCGAATATGCTAAATTTAGTACCCGTAGTAACAGTGAATTGACTTATAATCCTGATGGGACAAAAAAGGAAAATGAGAATGCTTTAAGCCGTGAATATATCACAGAATACAGTTACGGAATTGCTGAGAGTTTCAACTTGATAGCTCCAAGACTTTTTGGAGGTTCTAATCACGAAAATTTAGGCCCAGATAGTAGAATGTATTCTTTTTTCCTTGAAAAAGGGGCTTCAGAATCAGATGCGTTGAATTACGCTTCAGCCATGCCGACTTATTGGGGAGATCAGCCTATTGTTGCTGCTCCTGCATATATTGGTATAGTAGTATTCTTTTTAGCTGTTTTGGCATTATTTATCGATAACAGAAGGATAAAATATGTATTCCTTGCAGGTGCTTTAGTTTCTTTAGTGCTTTCGTGGGGGAAAAACTTTTCATTACTAACGGACTTTTTTATCGATTACGTTCCAATGTACGATAAATTCAGAGCAGTATCTTCTATTCAGGTAATTTTAGAATTGTGTTTTCCAGTACTGGCTGTGATGGGAATCCAATCCTTTTTTAAAGCAAAAGACGAACCTAAATTACAGCAGAAAGCATTAGTACAGACAGGTGTTTTTGGTTTAGGTGTGATTGTAATTTTATTTATTGCGAAAAACTTTTTCCATTTCTCAGGCAGCAGTGATAATTTTTATGTACAAAATTATGGCGCGGAATTTATCGATGCTCTTAAAGAAGACAGAAGATCTTTATATTCTGCCGATTTATTGCGTTCAGGATTCTTTATAGTAGTGATTTTTGGTATTTTATGGATGTTTATCAAAAACAAACTATCACAAACTACAACTTTAGTCTTTATTGCCCTGTTTATGATTTTTGATCTGTTTTTTGTAGATAAAAAATACGTTTCGGCTAAAGATTTTGTAAGTCCGGTTCAAATCGCTGCTCCTTTTCAGGAAACAGCTGCCGATGCTCAAATTTTACAAGACACAACACATTATAGAGTTTTTGAATTAAATGGAAATATGTCTAGCGCAAGAGCTTCTTATTTCCACCATTCAATTGGAGGTTATCATGCTGCAAAACCTAGAAGAATGCAGCAGTTATTTGATTATCAGATTGCTAAAAACAATTTAGAGATCCTTAACATGTTAAATGTTAAATACGTTATCCAGACAGATAAAGAAGGAAAAGAAATCCCAACGATTAATCCTGATGCTAACGGAAATGCATGGTTTGTAAGCAGCGTAAAACTGGTAAACAAACCAGACGATGTGATGAAAGCTTTGGATCATATTGATACGAAAGAAGTAGCTGTTTTTAACGTTCGTGAACACGAAGGGAAATTCAGAAACGCCCGTATGAAAAAACAATGGGATACTACTGGAACCATAAAAGTAGTACAGTACAAACCGAATTACATCAAATATCAATCAAATAATGGTAAAGATGGTTTAGCGGTTTTCTCTGAGATTTATTATAAAAATGGATGGAATGCTTATATTGACGGTCAATTAACAGATCATTTCCCTGTTGATTATGTTTTAAGAGCAATGGAAATTCCGGGAGGAAAACATACCATTGAGTTTAAATTTGAGCCTCAGGTAATCAAAACGGGAGGAACAATTGTATTAGCAAGTTCAGTTGGAATGTTCATACTTTTAATTGGAGGTGTTTATTTTGAAAGAAAGAAATTCAAAAGTAAAAGTTAATTAGTTTTTGTAAATTACTGATTACTATATCATTTTGTATCTTTGTTTTAATTATTCTAAAAGTTGAGTGATGAAAGATATTATTTTAAACTTTGGTCCTCCAGAAGAATTGGAGACAAAAAGAATTTTAGAAGTTAGATCGCTTTCTTACTTAGAAAGATTGGAGCGATTGATGGCTATTATAGAAGTTTCTCATACATTAAATACAGCTAAAATAATTCAAACGAAAAAACGATGAATGAGCAGATAATTGCCATTTGGAATAGTTTTTTTGAAAATAAAGTTAAATATATTACAATTGGAGGTTTTGCAGTAAATATCTATGGTTATAATAGAAATACTGGAGATATTGATATTTACTTGGAAGACACGATTGAAAATAGACTTAATTTAAGAAAAGCTCTAAAGTCTATTAACTTAGGTGATTTTGAGACTGTTGAAACAATGCAGTTTATTCCTGGGTGGTCTGATTTTACATTAAATTATGGTTTAAGACTTGATATTATGACAGCTGTAAAAGGTTTAGAAGATAAATCTTTTTCTTCTTTATTAGAAGATGCAACTATTGTAATGATAAGAGAAACACCAGTTTATTTTATTGATTATGAAAATTTAATTATTGCTAAAAAAGCGTCTAATAGACCGAAAGATATTCTTGATATTGAAGAATTAAAAAAAGTAAATAAAGAAAACGATGAAAATGCTTAATCGGTTTAAGCTGATTAAGAAATCAATTAAATAAATTGGAACAAAAAAAGCTCTTAATAATTACTTATTACTTTCCGCCTGCTGGAGGACCAGGGGTACAGCGCTGGCTGAAATTTGTAAAATACCTTCCTGAATTTAATGTTCAGCCCATTGTATATATTCCTGAAAATCCAACTTATCCAATTGTGGATGAAGGATTGGTAAGCGAAATATCAGATAAAGTTATTATTCTTAAAAACAAAATATGGGAGCCGTATCAATTGGCTTCTGTATTTTCTAAAAATAAAACCAAGAAAATCAGCTCAGGGATTTTCCCTCATAAGAAAAAACAAACCTTTCTTGACAAACTGTTTCTTTGGGTTCGTGGTAATTTATTTATTCCAGATGCTCGTGTTTTTTGGGTAAAACCTTCTGTTTCTTATCTTGAAAAGTACATTCAAGAAAACAATATTGATACGATTGTAACTTCTGGTCCGCCGCACAGTCTGCATTTAATTGGATTGGAATTAAAAGAGAAATTAAATGTAAAATGGTTTGCTGATTTCCGCGATCCGTGGACTACAATTGGTTATCATAAAGCATTACGTCTTTCATCTTATGCCGATAAAAAACACAAAAAATTAGAACATAAAGTACTGAATTCCGCCGATACTGTTATTGTAACAAGTAAAACTACAAAAGCAGAATTTCAGGCTATAACTGATAAGCCCATTTCAGTAATTACAAATGGTTACGATATTGAAAATGTAGACAAACAGCCATTAGATTCTAAGTTTACTTTGGCACATATCGGATCATTTTTATCAGACAGAAATCCTAAATTTTTATGGGAATGTCTGGTTGAACTGCTAAATGAAATTCCCGATTTCAAAACCTATTTAGAAATCAAATTAATTGGTGCTGTGAGTCAGGAAGTTTTGGATTCTATTTCAGAATTTAAATTGAATGATTATTTGAATCTTTTAGGTTATGTTTCGCATAACGAAGCTATTGCGCATCAAAGAAAATCTCAAGTATTGCTTTTAATCGAAATTAATTCTGAAGACACTAAAAGCATTATTCCGGGGAAATTGTTTGAGTACATGGTCTCAAATCGTCCCATAGTGGCAATTGGCCCTAACGGTTCTGACTTTGCCGATATTATAACTGAAACGAATACAGGTGTATTTTTTGATTATTCAGAAAAAACGAAATTAAAAAGTGTAATTTTGGACTTTTATAATCAATTTTTAGAAGGAAATTTACAAGCCCATGGTGTTGGTTTACAACAATATTCAAGAAAAAACCTAACAAAACAACTAGCACAATTGATTAAAGAGTAATCAACAATCTGAATTCAACAATTTTTAATATCAAAAATGGGTATTGTCTTAAACCAGTCTTTTAAAAACACTATAATAACATACGTTGGTTTTGCTATTGGAGCCATAAATACACTATATCTCTATCCCGTTTTTCTTGGGGCAACTTATTACGCACTAACAAATTATATAACTTCTGCGGCAAACGTAATTATGCCATTGTTTGCGATTGGCATGCAGAATACGCTCGTAAAGTTCTATTCGCAATATGAAACAGAGCAGGAGAGGGAACAGTTTCTATCATTTACCGCCTTATTTCCTGTTTTAATGTGTATTCCGCTGGGGCTAATTGGGATTTTCTTTTATGATGATATTACCGATTTTGTTTCAAAAGAAAACCCAGTTGTTAGAGAATTCATGCTTTTAATTCCTTTTATTGGGATTTGCATGGCTTATTTTGAGATTTTCTATGCTTGGTCAAGAGTTCATATGCATTCCGTTTTTGGTAATTTTATTAAAGAAGTTGGATTGCGATTGCTTTCAACAATTGCTTTAGTTGGCTTGTATTTTAACTGGATTACTTTAGTACAATTTGTGTATGTTACTGCAGCTATTTATTTTATGGCTTTTTTGGTAACGATGTTTTATGCATTTTACATTAAGAAACCTAATTTCCAGATTACTATTCCTGAAAATGTGAAAGCGGTAATGGAATATACTTTTTACATTATTCTATCAGGAAGTGTGGCAAATTTGCTTTTGGATGGTGATAAATTGATGCTGAATCAATACATGAAAATTGAAAACATTGCCTATTATTCAGTAGCAACGTATATTGCTTTAGTGATTTCTGTTCCAAGCAGGGCAATGCATCAAATCGTATATCCGATTACAGCAAAATTAATGCATGAGAACAAACACGATGAATTGAATCGACTTTATAAAAAGACTTCAATTAATCTTCAAATTGTCGGTGGATTTGTAATGCTTTGTATTTTTGTGAACATTAATCAATTATACGAATTGGTTCCCAAAGAATACAGCGGTGGTATTGCGGTAGTATTTATGATTGGTTTATCTAAATATTTCGATCTTATTTTAGGAAACAACAATGCGATTATATTCAATACCAAATATTATAGAATGGTATTGTATTTAGGATTGATGCTGGTTGTTTTAACTGTTATTCTAAATATGATTTTTATTCCAATTTTTGGAATATTTGGTTCTGCGTTTGCGACCTTATTGTCTATTACTTTATATAGTTTGGCAAAACTTCTTTTTGTGGTTAAAAAGCTTCATTTGTATCCGTTTACAAAAGAAACGATTTCTTCAATGATTTTGACCTTTGCGTTATTTTTGGTTTTTTACTTTTGGGAATTCCCATTTTACCAGCTAATTAGCATCGCTTTAAAATCCATTTTGGTAACTATTTTATATGTTTACTTAAACTACCGCTTTAATATTTCTCCAGATATTAATAAAGTGATCGATACTATCTTAAGAAAGATTGGTATTAAAATATAATTTTAAAAGTATAAAATTCAATTTTAAAATTTTTTAACCATTCTTTTTTGATATCATTAAAAAGGGATAGACTTTTTTGTTACATATTAAAAATGTAAAAGTAATCTTAAAATTTAGAAGTTTTTTCTTTGTAATTTGATTTTTAAAAATTAACTTTAATTGATTTTTTAAACACCATTTATTGTTTTAGGTAAAAAAACATTTGCAAAACACAATAAAATCGTAATAGAAGTGTTTAAAATTGAAAATCAAGTTCTTATACTTAAATGTTAAAATTTAAGAGTATCACATGCAGACAAACTCAAACAAATGATTATGAAAAGCAATCCGCTTAGCCAGGAACAAAGTGTACAGGTGTTTTCCAATATGATCTCTAACAAAGTTGATAATGGATTTACATTAGAAGAGAGAAATGATGAATTACTTTTTGCTGTTCTTTCTAAAGGAGGAAAAGTAGTTAACCACGGTCTAAATTTCATTATTTTTTGTTTAACCCTCGGATTATGGTCATTCGCATGGCTGTATCTTACTTTCGAGGCTTCGAAACAGAAAAAGGTTTTAGTAGCTATTGACGAAGATGGTTTCCCTTTTGAGGAAAGATGTTTAGTAGCATAAAAAAAGATTGAAAATTAAAAAGCCCTGAATTTATATTCAGGGCTTTTTTTATGGATTGAATTTATAATTTATAATTTATCCTTCAAATAAATTCCAGTAACAGATTCTTTTATTTTTGCCACTTCTTCCGGAGTTCCTTCAGCCAATAAATGACCGCCATTTTCTCCGCCTTCAGGGCCTAAATCGATAATCCAGTCGGCACATTTAATTAAATCGAGATTATGTTCGATAACAATTATAGAATGACCTTTTTCGATTAAAGCATCAAATGAAGCTAAAAGTTTTTTAATATCGTGGAAATGCAGTCCTGTTGTAGGCTCATCAAAAACAAACAATGCTTTATCTTTTGTGGCACCTTTTACAAGGAAAGAAGCCAGTTTAATACGTTGCGCTTCACCACCAGAAAGCGTAGAAGAAGACTGCCCTAACTGCACATATCCCAAACCAACATCTTGTAATGGCTGTAATTTCTGAGTGATTTTAGATTGTTTGTTTTTCTCAAAAAATGCAATCGCATCATCAATAGTCATGGTTAGAATATCGTTGATGTTTTGATTATCAAAAGTAACCTCCAAAATCTCTTTTTTGAATCGTTTTCCGCCACAAGTTTCGCAAGGCAGAGAAACATCGGCCATAAAGACCATTTCAACATTTATCGTTCCTTCTCCTTTACAAGTTTCGCATCGGCCACCGTCAACATTAAAAGAGAAATGTTTTGCCTGATAACCTCTTATTTTCGATAGTTTTTCTTTAGCATATAAATCACGAATATCATCATACGCTTTTATATACGTTACAGGATTTGATCTGGAACTTCTTCCAATCGGATTTTGGTCTACATACTCAATATGTTTTATTTGAGAAAAAGATCCTGATAATTCGGTAAACTGACCCGCTTTTTCAGCCGCATTTTCAAGTTTCTTCTGCATAGCGGGAAATAAGATCTTTTTAATCAAAGTACTTTTTCCGCTTCCAGAAACACCTGTTACAACCGTTAAAACATCAAGAGGAAAAGTAACATTGATGTTCTTCAAGTTGTTTTCTCTCGCGCCGATAATATCAATATGATTTTTGAATTTTCGTCTTTTCTTTGGAACGCTGATTTCTAAATCACCGTTTAAGTATTTTGAAGTAAGCGAATCTGATTTTAAAATCTCAGGATAAGTTCCCTGTGCGACTAGTTTTCCTCCAAATGTTCCTGCTTCAGGACCAATATCAATAATCATATCGGCGGCTTTCATGATATCTTCATCATGTTCCACCACAATGACAGTGTTTCCTAAATCACGAAGCGAAAGCAATACTTTAATCAGTCTTTCAGAATCTTTTGGATGGAGACCAATACTTGGTTCGTCCAGAATATACATCGATCCTACTAAACTACTTCCTAAAGAAGTTGCCAGATTAATACGCTGTGATTCTCCTCCAGAAAGCGTAGAAGAATTTCGGTTTAAGGTAAGATAATCCAAACCAACTTCTGTTAAAAATGACAAACGATTGTTGATTTCAACCATCAAACGTTTAGCGATTTGCTGTTCGTATGGATTTAATTTTAAATTTTTGAAAAAAGTTACCAAATGTCTTATTGGAAGATCTACTAAATCAGAAACCGTTTTGCCTCCAATTTTTACGTAAGATGCTTCTTCACGCAGACGTTTACCGCGACAGGCATGACATTTGGTTTTTCCGCGATAGCGCGAAAGCATTACTCTATTCTGGATTTTATAATTTTTCTCTTCAAGTTCTCTAAAGAAATCATTTAAGCCTTGAAAATACTTATTTCCAGTCCAGATTATATCTTTTTGATCTTCTGTAAGTTCAAAATAAGGTTTGTGAATTGGGAAATCGAATTTATAAGCATGTTTAACCAATTCGTCTTTGTACCAGCTCATGCTGTCACCGCGCCATGGATAAATAGCACTTTCAAAAACAGATAAAGAAGTATTTGGAACCACTAAATCAGCATCAATTCCGATAATATTTCCGTATCCTTCACAAACCGGACAAGCTCCGTAAGGATTATTAAAACTGAACAAATGAACATTTGGTTCCAGGAACATGATGCCATCCAATTCGAAATTATTAGAATAAGAAAATCTTTTATCTGAACCTACTTCTTGCAAATAACAAATTCCTTTTCCTTCAAAAAAAGCCGTTTGCACAGCATCGGCAAGACGATTATAGAATTCTTCTTCCTCTTTAACCACGATACGGTCAATGATGAGTAAAATATCTTTATTGTCCAGATTGTGCATGTTATCCGATGAAAATTCATCCAGACGCACCATTTCTTTATCCACCAGAATACGGGCAAAACCTTGTTGCAAAAGTATTTTTAATTTGTCTTCTAGCTGTCGTCCTTCTTCAAGATGAATAGGGGCTAGGAGAAGCCATTTGCTGTCAATTTCCAATGTTTTTACATCGGCAATAACATCAGTAACGGTATTTTTTTTGACTTCCTGACCAGAAATTGGTGAATACGTACGGCCAATTCTGGCGTACAAAAGTTTCATATAATCGTAAATTTCTGTAGAAGTTCCTACAGTTGAACGTGCATTGGTTGTATTTACCTTTTGCTCAATAGCAATAGCCGGCGCAATACCTTTGATATATTCAACCTTTGGCTTGTCTAAACGTCCTAAAAACTGACGGGCATACGACGATAAACTTTCTACATAACGACGTTGTCCTTCAGCGTAAAGCGTATCAAACGCTAAACTTGATTTTCCTGATCCTGAAAGCCCTGTAATAACAACCAATTTATTACGGGGAATAGCTACATCTACATTTTTTAAATTATGTACCTGCGCTCCTTTTATTATAATATTTTGTTTTGGGTCTAATTTAGAAAGATCACTCTGCATAAAAAAAGTCAATTTTCACAAAAGTAATCAATTTTGAACAGAGTTCTGTTATGGATATTGTTCCAAATCTTAACATTATGGGTTTAGCCCGATCCAATTTGCAAATACACTTTTTTACTAAAAATGTTATTGTTTCAATATAAAATGCGTTATTTTAGGACTGTTTTATTACTATTTAATACCACTTCCAAATTTGAAAACGAAACTTTCTGCCTTATTGTTTTTAATGAATTTCATGCTTTTTGCGCAGGAATTCCCGCCTATTATTAAATATTCTTCGTCTGTTTATGGTGCAGGAAACCAAAACTGGATGATTTCGCAGGATGATAAGAATTATTTGTATTTCGCCAATAATGACGGTCTTCTGGAATACAACGGAACCAGCTGGCAATTATATCCAGGACCTAATGAAACTATTATTCGTTCCGTGAAAGTGATTGGAAATAAGGTGTATACAGGAAGTTATATGAATTTTGGGTATTGGACTCGAAATGCAAACGGAAAACTAAAATATACTTCGCTGAGCGACAGTATAAAAAACAAAATTCTAGACGATGAACAGTTTTGGAATATCTTGAAATACGATCAATGGATTTTATTTCAGTCGCTTAACCGAATTTATATTTACGATACCAAAACGAAAAAGTTTAAGATAGTCGCACCAGGAAATGGAGTTGTAAAATCTTTTTCGCAGAAAAATGCGATTTATTTTCAAACCATAAAAGAAGGACTTTTTGAAATCGAAAGCGGAGAGGCTAAATTGGTTTCAGATCATCCTATTCTTAAAAAGTTTACCATCGCAAATGTGTTTACAACCGATGAAGGATTAATTCTTCAAACTCAGTTAGACGGTATTTATAAACTTGTTGGGAATTCGCTTACGAGAATTGTAACCGATATTGATTCGGAACTAAAATCAGATTTTGTGTACAGCAGCCAGCGTTTAAAAGATGGAAGTTTTGCTTTGGGAACTGTTTCAAACGGAGTTTTTATTTTAACCGATAAAGGAAAACTGCGATATCATCTTTCGCAGCGAAAAGGATTAAGCAACAATACCGCTCTGTCACTTTTTGAAGACCGAGATCAAAATTTATGGATTGGTTTAGATAACGGAATAAACTGCATTAATGTTCAATCTCCTGTGCATAGTTTTACTGATGATACAGGAGCTTTAGGAACCGTTTATGCATCGGCTGTTTATAACGGAATGCTGTATATAGGAACCAATCAAGGATTGTTTTGTAAACCGACAGAAAGCAATTCTGATTTCAAATTTATTAGCGGAACAAAAGGTCAAGTCTGGTCACTTTTTAAATATGATAATACGCTTTTCTGCGGACATGATTCTGGAACTTTCATCGTTTCAAATGATACCGCAAGACCTATATTTTCTGCTTCCGGAAGCTGGAAATTCGAATCGGTTCCCAATCATCCTAATTTGCTTCTTCAAGGGAATTATTTTGGACTTTCTGTTTTGGAAAAAATCAATAATCAGTGGGTTTTCAAAAATAAAATTCACGGGTTTGATTATTCGTCACGCTATTTTGAAATCACTAAAAATCTCGAAATTTATGTCAGCCATGAATATAAAGGGATTTTTAGACTAAAACCAGATGCGTCATTTTCGAAAACCAATGGTTTTTATGCCTATAAAAATCCAGAGAAAGGACAGAGCGCCAGTTTAACTACTTTTAATAATCATATTTATTACGCTTATAAAGGCGGTATTTTCAAATTAAATCCTAAAACAAGATTGTTTGAAAAAGACAGCCTTTTGAGTTCTATTTTTGAGAAAGATGAATATACATCGGGAAAATTGATTGTAGACAATTCGAATAAAATCTGGTTGTTTTCTAAAAATTACATTCATTATTTCTCTGCCAGTAAACTCAGTAATCAGCTGAAACAAAATATAATTCCAATTCCGTCTTCTTTGACCAATTCGATGCTTGGATATGAAAACATTACCCAGATTTCGAAATCAACCTATTTAATAGGAACAACAGATGGTTATTATACCCTAAATATAGACGATCTGAGCTTTAAAAATTACAATGTTTTAATTACAGACATTACAACAAACAAGCAAAACGAAACGTTTAATAATGCGGCGATATATCATGAAGGCAGTTTCCATTCTAACGAAAATAACATTACGCTGAATTATACGGTTCCAGAATACAACAAATACATCAATTCTGAATATCAATATTTATTAGAAGGTTTTCAGAACGAATGGAGCGAGTGGAGTACCAAAGCAACAGCGAATTTTAAAAATCTTCCACCAGGGAAATATACTTTTAAAGTACGAGCAAAATACGCCAATACCATTCTGCCGAATATAGCAGTTTATAATTTCGAAGTTCTAAAACCTTGGTACAGAACAAATCTTGCTTTGTTTGTGTATTTTCTTTTAGCGGTTGCCATTGGTTATTTCATTAATAAAGCCTATCGAAACTATTATCAGAAACAAAAAGAAAAGCTAATTGAAGAAAACAATCTTTTATTAGAAATTCAGGAACTTGAAAACGAGCAGCGATTGATGAAACTTCGCAACGAACAGCTTTCTCAAGATGTGGATAACAAAAATCGCGAACTGGCAGTTTCGACAATGAGTTTGAATAGTAAAAATGAATTACTGGCATTTATTAAGGAAGATTTAAAGAAAACAGCTCAAAATGACAGCTCAAATATTAAATCTGTTATTAGTACCATCAATAAAAATATTACAGAAGAAGATTCTTGGAACGTTTTTAAAGAAGCTTTTGATAATGCCGATAAAGATTTCTTAAAACGTATTAAACAGATGCATCCCGCCCTTACACCAAACGATCTTCGTTTATGTGCTTATCTCCGATTAAATCTGTCTTCAAAAGAAATTGCTCCACTATTTAATATCTCTGTTCGCAGTGTTGAAATAAAACGATACCGATTGCGAAAAAAGATGGATTTGCAACACGAAAACGGTTTAGTAGAGTATATCCTATCTGTATAGGAATTCAAAAATAGGCTCAAAAAAACTATACATTACCACAACATTAAGCTTTTATTGGGAAATTTAACCTTAAACGTTAAAGAAATTAACATTCGTAATATATAGTTAAATGGCGGTGTTTTTTGTTATATCCTGATTTTGTACTGGTTTTTTTTATGATGTATGTTTTTTGTTGAGGTTAATTTTATCGTTTTCATAAACGGAACAAATAATTTTAGCTTTCAATAAAAACTAACTAATTATGAAATCTAGATTATTACTAACAGTACTGTTACTGTGCACAGGTTTTGTATTCTCGCAGAATCAAGATGTATCAGGAACAGTATTAGATGCCTCAGGATTATCATTACCAGGCGTAAATGTAAAAGTTAAAAATTCGTCCAAAAGTACAACCACGGACTTCGACGGATCTTTTAAACTAACGGATGTTCCAAAAGGAACTTCAATTGTTTTCAGTTATATAGGATACAGAACTCAGGAAGTTCTGGTTTCAGGACCCAAAATGACTGTAAAAATGAGTGACGATGCAAAATCATTAGATGAAGTCGTTGTAATTGGTTACGGTAGCCAAAAGAAAAGAGAAGTTACTGGAGCCGTGTCTGTATTAGACAGTAAGACTATCGATGTTTTGAAACCAGCAAGAATCGAACAGGCATTACAAGGAACTATTTCGGGTGTTAACGTAACAACGCAGTCTGGTGCTCCGGGTGCACCTCTTGATATTCGTATACGTGGTATAGCTACGAATGGTGAAAACAGACCGACTGTGATTATTGATGGATATGTTGGAGATTTAGGACTATTAAACCCAAGTGATATTGAAACGATTACTGTTTTAAAAGATGCCCAGGCTGCGATTTACGGAACTATTGGGGCAAACGGTATTATTTTGGTTACGACCAAAACAGGAAAAAAGAACTCTAAAACCAGAGTGTCTTTTAACAGCTATACAGGTTTTCAGCAGACTTCAAGAAAACTGCCTACTTTAAACGCTACAGAATATGCTTTACTATTAAATGAAAGCTACGCAAATGGTGGAAGACCAATTCCGTATCCAAATGTAAGCGGATTAGGAAAAGGTACAGATTGGCAGGATGAAGTTTTTCAAAATGCACCCATCATTAGCAACGACTTAAATATCTCTGGAGGTTCTGATAAACTTACCTATTCTGTGAGTGGTTCGCACTTAGATCAAGAAGGTATTGTAGGCGGAGATAAATCTGGGTTCTTAAGAAACACTGCCAGAATTGCCCTTGGAGCTGATTTAAGCGATAAAATCAAATTAAAGACTAACGTAATTTATACCTATTTTACCAGAAATACATTAAATGAAAATGGTTTAGGATCTGTACTTTTTAATGCATTAAACGTTCCAGCAACTTTAAAACCGTATAATGCTGACGGAACGTACACTTTAGTACCAAGTACAACAGGTTTAGGAACTGAAATCATTAACCCATTGGCACAAATTGCGAATACGTATAATGATTACAACTATAAAAAACTGAACGGAAACTTTGGTCTTGATTATAAAATCTTCAAAGGATTCACGTTATCAGGATCGATTGGTTTCAATACTTCGAACAGCGAATCAAAAACTTTCGGAAAACAAATCAGCTACGGCGGAAAAGTATTTGACGTACAAAGAAGTTCTGTTACTCAAGGAGCTGTAAACGACAATAACTACTCATTTGACCTTTTCGGAACATATTCAACAAAAATTGCAGACAGCCATAATTTAGTGGGAACTGTTGGTACAACTATCTTCAAAGAATGGGGTAACGGTTTGTATGCTACAGGTTTTGATGTTCCAAACAACTCATGGGATTATGCTGATATTTCTTTAACAAAAGGAATTTCTGAAACCCTAACAAACAGTTCTTACATCTACGATCAAAGAAGACTTTCTTATTTTGGAAGACTTCAGTACGATTATAAAGGAAGATATTTACTTTCTGCAATGTTAAGACGCGATTCTTCTACGAAATTCGGTCCCGGAAACAAAGTTGGATATTTCCCTTCTTTCACCGCAGGTTGGGTAGTATCTGATGAAAATTTCTTCGGACAGCCAAAATTCATCAACTTCTTAAAATTCAGAGCTAGTTACGGAACATTAGGAAACGACCAGATTCCAAATTACGGTTACCTTGGATTATTATCTGGAGAAGCAACATATGTTTTCGACGGATCTTTAGTAAATGGAACAGCAACTGGGCAAGTACCAAACCCAGATTTAAAATGGGAAGAAGCACAGAAATTTGACGTTGGTCTTGATTTAAAATTATTAAGTGATAAAGTTTCTGTTGTAGCCGATTACTTTATCGATACCAGAAAAGATTTATTAATTCCAAATATTCCAGTTTCAGGGATTAACGGTACAGGAGCACCGGGAGCAAGCGCACCAACATTAAATGCAGGAACAGTTAAAAACTCAGGTTTCGAGTTTGCGATCGATTATAAAGATAAATTCTCAGATGCATTTTCTTTCAGCGTAGGTTACAACGTTACTTTCCTTAAAAACAAAGTAACGGAAGTAAACAACGGAACAGGTTTTATTGAAGGAGGAGCTTTTGGAGTTGGACAGCCTGCACCATCAAGAATGGAAGTTGGAAAACCAATGGGATATTTTTACGGATATAAAACAGACGGAATCTTCCAGAATCAAGCAGAAATTGATGCGCATCCTTCTCAGTTAGCTTTAGGAGCAAATGCTGCGCCTGGAGATATTCGTTATGTAGATGTAAACGGCGACGGTGTAATTGATACAAAAGATAAAACAAACATTGGAGATCCAATTCCAGATGCTACAATGGGTTTCAATTTACAATTGAACTACAAAGCACTTGATTTTGTTGTATTTACATTCGCTTCAGTGGGGAATGATATGGTACGAAACTACGAAAGAACACTTTCTGATGCCAACCGTATCAACTATGTATTAGACAGATGGACAGGACCAGGAACAAGTAATTCTACACCAAGAGTTACAACTGGAGCAACTGCAAACAATGTTTTCTCTAATTATTTTGTTGAAGATGCTTCATACATCAGAATTCAAAATGTACAGCTTGGATACACGCTAAATCCAAATATTTCCCAAAAAGCTGGAATTACAAAATTAAGGCTTTATACGGGAGTAAATAACCTTTACACATTTACAAAATACAAGGGTTTTGATCCGGGTGCTTCCAACGGAGCTCCAATTGGAGGCGGAATCGACTACGGTTTCTATCCAATCCCAAGAACCTTTTTATTGGGCTTAAATGTTAATTTTTAATTTGAATTAAAATGAAAAAGTATTTTATAAAATCCATTATAGCACTAGCTCTGATTTCGGCGGTAACTACTTCCTGTTCAGATGAGTTTGTAGATCCAAAACCTGAATATTCAATAGATTCAGAGAATTATTTTAATTCTAAAGAAGAGTACGATAACGCTTTGATTGCCGCTTACGATTTGCTTCAGGCTTCTTATGTAAATGTTTTATTAGGCGAAATCGCTTCAGATAATACACTTTGCGGTGGAGAAAGCCCAACAGACGTAATTGGTTTCCAGCAGATTGATGATATGATTCATACTCCTGTAAACAGTAACTTAAGAGATATTTGGAACTGGATGTTTGCTGGAGTACAAAGAGCAAACTATATTTTAGAATTCAAAGACAAAACAGATTTTCCTGGAAAAACTCAGGTAATTGCTGAAGCTCGTTTTTTAAGAGCTTACTATCAATTTGAATTGGTAAAATGGTTTGGCGGAATTCCAATGAAAGGCGATGCGAGATTTAAAATTGGAGATGAGAAAACAATCGGACGCTCTTCTGTTGCAGAAGTATACGCTTCAATCGAAGCCGATTTGATTTTTGCATCAGAGAATTTATCTCCAAATGCGGCTCAAAAAGGGAGAATTACAAAAGGAGCTGCTCAAGCTTTACTAGGAAAAGCCTATTTGTATCAAAATAAATTTGCACAAGCAGCTACAGCACTTGATGCCGTAATTACTTCAGGAAAATACACATTAGTGTCTGATTATAATGCCATGTTTGAAATGGATGGAGAAAACGGATCAGAATCTGTTTTTGAAGTGCAATACACAGACGTAGAAGGAGCAGGATTTGGATGTTTACAATGTAGTGAAGGAAACGTAGCAGTTGGTTTCAACGGTATTCGTAACTATTCAGGACCATTATTTTCTTCAGGATACAGCTTTAATATTCCAACTCAGGAATCTGCTGATGCTTTTGAAAGCGGCGACAAACGTAAAGATGTTGCTATTTTAGATATTAATGCATGGGCACTGGCAAATGCTTCTTATGACAATGGAAACGGAATCACTTTCGGAAAAGGAAATGAAGATACAGGTTTCTTCAACAGAAAATACCTTCCTAGAAAAAGAAGTTCAGCAGCTCAAGGAGATTTAAATCTTACGAATCCAAACAATTACAGAGCAATTCGTTATGCCGACGTTCTTTTAATGGCTGCAGAAGCGTATAACAGAGGATCAATCAACGATGCAAAAGCGAGAACATATTTAAATGAAGTAAGAAGACGTGCTTTTGGTGATAACAACCACGATGTAACTGCTTCTGGAACTGCTTTAACAGAAACTATTTTAGCAGAAAGAAGAGTAGAACTTTTTGGTGAAGGACACCGTTTCTTTGACCTTGTAAGAACTGGAAAAGCTGCCGGAACTATACCGGGCTTTAAAGCGAATAAAAACGAATTATTCCCGATTCCTATTGAAGAAATTCAGTTTGCAAACGGAAACTGGGCACAAAATCCTGGATACTAAAAAACAGCAATTATGAAAAAGATATATTTTATTATAAACCTATTCGTTTTGGCCACAATTATGGGTTGTGCAAACGATGATCTGGATATTGATTTAGATGGTATAGCAGCTCCTGCCAATATTTCGGCCTTAACAACCGTAACGCAGGACAATACAGGAAAAGTGACTTTCTTACCAAAAGGGGAAGGAGCAACACAATACAAAATCAATTTTGGTGACGGAAGTCCTGTTTCTGATTATGTATCAATAGGAGGAACCGTTTCTCACGTTTATAAAGAAGGAGTTTACAAATCTAAAATTATTGCTTATGGACTAAACGGAAAAACAACTGAAGTTGAGAAAGAAGTAGTAGTTTCTTTTAGAGCTCCTGAAAATTTAGTAGTTGTAGTAACCAATGACTTATCAGTTTCTAAAAAAATAACTGTAACAGCAACAGCAGATTTTGCTTTGTTCTATGATGTTTATTTTGGAGAAACTGGACATCCAGATCCTATTTCAGCTAATAATGGCGAATCAGTTTCATACACGTACCAAGAAGCTGGAACATATACTATTAGAGTAGTTTCTAAAAGTGCTGCTATTAAAACGACTGAATATACTCAAGAAGTTACTGCTAAATTGGTAGTGGCGCCATCTACATCGGCACCAACTCCTCCAAACAGACAAGCTTCTGATGTGATTTCAATTTACGGAACAAAATATGCAAATGTGGCTGGAACAAACTACTTCCCAGATTGGGGACAGGCAGGACAAGGAAGCAGCTGGGCTGAATTTGACTTAAACGGCGATAAAATGCTGAATTATATTAAATTAAGTTATCAAGGAATTGCTTTGGCAGACAATGTAACAATTGATGTTTCTGGAATGGAATATTTCCACATGGATGTTTGGACACCAGATTTGCAAAAAATTGAAACATCGTTAATCAGTAAAACAAATGGTGAAAAACCAGTTGTAAAAGATTTAACAGCAAACCAATGGACGAGCATTGATATTCCTATTTCGGCATTTACAAGCCAAGGATTAACGGTGGCTGATATATTTCAATTGAAATTTGTTGGAACACCATGGGCTGGCGGAACTGTATTTATAGATAACATCTATTTTTATAAAACTCCAGCAGAATCAATTGCATTACCACTTGATTTTGAATCAGCAAACCTAAACTATACTTGGGGCGGATTTGGAAATGTGGATGCTTCGGTAGTAACAAACCCTAATAAAACGGGATTGAACGTTTCAAATAAAGTTGTAAAACTAGACAAAAAATCAGGAGCAGAAACTTGGGCTGGTGCAAGCTTGAATTTAGAAAATACTTTAGATTTTACTAAAGGAACTAAAGTAAAAGTATTGGTTTGGTCTCCAAAAGTTGGAGCTGATATTTTATACAAAATGGAACTTTCGACTTCTCCAAAAGATGGAAACGGAAATCCAAGTGTTAATTTTGAAGTACACGCAGCTACCACAGTTGCCAATGCATGGGAAGTATTAACATTTGATCTTACCAGTGCAGCTTCATTCAGTACAAGCATTAAATACGACAGAGTAATATTGTTCCCTGATTTTGGACAAAACGGAACGGGAGCGACTTACTACTTTGATGATATCAAACAATCCAACTAAAACAAGAAATCATGAGCAATAAATTAATTATAAAGATAGTATCCTTATTTACGATTCTCTTGATGACGGGTTGTCAGAAAGATGATTATACATTCGGATCAATAAATGCACCATCTAATCTTAAGGTAACAGCCGAGATTGTAGGTAAAACAGCCGATGATCCTTACGGAGACGGTTCTGGAACTGTAAAATTTACAGCGGCAGCAGATAACGCCATTTCATACAAATATGTGTACAGCGATGGAACTTCTGATAATGCACCAAATGGTAAAATCACTAAAAGATTCACTAAAACCGGAGTCAATACCTATACTGTAACTGTAGTTGCTACCGGAAAAGGCGGATCTGCAAGCAACACTACAATTGATGTTGAGGTAAAAAGTGATTTCAGCGACGATCAAGCAGTACAATTGTTAACTGGTGGAAGTTCTAAAAAATGGTATTGGGCAGCAGGTGAGCCGGGTCACTTAGGTGTTGGACAAAATGATGGCGATGCGACCAAAAACTTCTATGCTAATTACTATCAAGCAGGACCATTTGAAAAAGCAGGTTCTCCAACAAGCAGCTGTTTGTATGAAAATGTATTGACTTTCTCTTTAGATGGAGAACAATTGAAATTTCAATTAGACAATGGCGGATCAACATTCTTTAACGCAGCTTTTTCAAGCGTAGCAGGAGGAAGTGGACCAGATGATGCTTGTTTATCATATAACACAAGCGGAGTGAAAACAGTTTCATTAAGCCCTTCAGAATCAGTTGTAATGTCTAATCCAGATCATGCAACACAAACAAGAGGAACAACAATGAACTTCTCAGATGGTGGATTTATGGGCTACTATATCGGACAAAGTTCGTATGAAATCCTTTCTATCACAGCAAACCGTATGGTTGTTAGAGCCGTTATGGGAGGAAATCCAGCATTAGCTTGGTACCATATTTTTACAACGACACCTCCAAACCAAAATCCAACTACAGATTACACCAATTTAGTATGGTCAGAAGAATTTAATACTGACGGAGCACCAGATCCAGCAAAATGGGGTTATGATTTAGGAAGAGGTAATAATGGTTGGGGAAATAACGAACAACAAAACTATACCAATTCAGCATCGAACATTGTGGTACAAGGTGGAGTTCTTAAAATCACTGCTAAAAAAGAAGCTTCTGGCGGAGCAAATTATTCTTCAGCAAGAATTAAAACGGATGGAAAATACTCCTTTACCTATGGGAAAGTTGAGGTGCGTGCTAAACTTCCAGCAGGTGGAGGAACATGGCCGGCAATCTGGATGTTAGGACAAAATTATGCTACTAAAATCTGGCCGGAATGCGGAGAAATTGATATAATGGAACACGTAGGAAACAGTCAGAATTTGATTCACGGAACTTTGCATTACCCTGGACATTCTGCCGGAAATGCTAACACAGGCTCTAAAACAATTCCGAATGTTTCAACAGAATTCCATATTTACAAAACAATATGGAGTCCAGCATCTGTAGCTATTTACGTTGATGATACATTGATACATACGGTGCCAAACGATGCATCACTGCCTTTCAACAGCGACTTCTTCCTAATATTGAATTTTGCTATGGGAGGTACTTTTGGAGGTAATATTGATCCTGCTTTTTCACAGGCAACTTTTGAAGTTGATTATGTTAGAGTGTATCAATAGGTTAATTAATTAGTAATTTTAAGTAAGAAGGTCAGTTTTGCGACTGGCCTTCTTATGTTTTAAAACGCAATCAAATAACATGAAAAAAGTAATTTTGGTTTTATTAATCAGCAGTTTCGCTTTTGCACAACAAACAAAGAGAAAACTGGTATGGGAAGAAAATTTCAACAAAAAAACTTTAAACGAAAAAGTCTGGAATTTCGAACTTGGAGACGGCTGTCCAAATCTTTGTGGCTGGGGAAATAACGAAAGACAAATTTATACCAAAAACAACCACGAGTTTAAAGACGGCAATTTAGTAATCGAAGCTAGAAAAGAAGGCGAAAAATATACTTCAACTAAAATTACAACCAAAGGAAAAAAAGAATTTAAATACGGCAGAATAGAAGCAAGAGCAAAGCTTCCTATCGGACATGGTTTATGGCCTGCATTTTGGATGTTAGGGGCCAATATCGACGAAGTAAAATGGCCAAAAACAGGAGAAATTGATATTCTTGAGTACATAGGAAGAGATCCTCACATGGTTTACACTACCTTACATACTCAAGACAGTCACGGAAATACAATCAATACAAAACGAACTGAATTTCCTACTATTGAGGAAGGATATCACGTTTATGCCATAGAATGGGATAAAGATAAAATTGAGTTTTACGTAGATACTACTTTGGTGTATACTTTTAATCCTGAAAATAAAAATGAAGATACCTGGCCTTTCGATAAGCCGTTTTATATAATTGTAAATCTCGCAATAGGAGGTAATTTTGGCGGACCTGAAGTCGATGATTCGGTTTTACCGCAAAAATATTATGTAGATTACGTTCGCGTTTATCAATAATATAGTACAAAACAGCCAAAGCTGGACAGAACAGTTGTAATCTTCTTTAAGTCTTTTATTGTTAAATGTTTACAACTGTTTTAAAAGCTTTTTATTAGCCTGTTTTTCGCATTATTTTTTAACGATTTCGACTAAAAAACAACGCTCCAATAAAAAACTTAACGATTTATTGTTAATTATTATTGCTTTTGTTTGCTTTATAAAATAAATATTTGTTAAATTTGGTTCAGAATATTAACATACCCCAATAAAAGATACGCCTATTATATAAAACTACTTTTTAGAAATTACTCCAAATTATTTAAAACTAAAAAAGTAGTATTATGGCAGATCTGCACATTCCAGACGCTCTATTAGTGAAAAATTATGTCGAAGGCAACGAAACTGCTCTTGCGACATTGATTAAGCGACATGAATCTAAAATATATGGATTTATATATTCAAAAATTGCTGATAGAGATATTTCAAATGATATTTTTCAAGATACTTTCATTAAAGTAATCAAAACTTTAAAAAGCAACTCCTATAATGAAGAAGGTAAATTTCTTCCGTGGGTAATGCGTATTTCACACAACCTGATTGTGGATCATTTCCGTAAAACTAAAAAAATGCCCATGTACAGAGAAACCGAAGAATTTTCGATTTTCTCTATCATGTCTGATGATGCATTAAATGTAGAAGGGAAAATGATTTTAGATCAAGTTGAGGTCGATCTAAAAAGATTGATTGAAGAACTTCCTGAAGATCAAAAAGAAGTTTTAATTATGCGTATGTATCAGGATATGAGTTTTAAAGAAATATCAGAATTAACCGACGTAAGTATCAACACCGCATTAGGAAGAATGCGTTATGCGCTAATGAATTTGAGAAAAATTATCGACAAACATCAAATTATTTTGACCAACTAATACTAATTTGAAAATAAGTCCGTTATACTTGGTATAAACATTTTCATAGTATGGCGAAAATTTACTCAAAGAAAGCATTAGCTTCAAACGATTTAAAACCTAAAAAAGAAGTTGTTTCTTTTTTGCTTAGTTATTCACAGGCTCTAAAAGTGGTGAAAACACAAGACAATAAAAGTTTTGAAATCATAGCTAATTAAACAGCCCGCCGCTATGGTCGGATGTTTATTCTGATAAAACCAAATGGTCGTTTTGGTTTAAAAGCTCACTATTTGTATGCAAATACAGATAGTGAGTTTTTTTATGTACACCTCTTCGTAATAAGAATTAACTCTAGATGTAAGTTTTTTGGTTGTATTTTAATATTTATTGTTAAAGTTTTAAATTTTTTAATGTATTTATTACTTTATTCGATAATTAATTTTATTTTAGTTAAAAAGTAAATTTTATCTCATGCAAAACGAGGATAAGCTATTTTTAATATAATTGATAACCAAAACCAAAATAAAAATTTTAACTAAAAACCAGTATTTATATGACAAAAAACTACTCACCTGCATTTCTGTTTTGTTGTTTGTAGATCCTAATTTTTTATTATGATCTGATTTTACATCTGAAAAATCTTTCCCAAAAACCTAATCTATTTTAAATAACAAAACCTAACAAGAAATGAAAAATAACCTTAAAATGTTATCAATTTCATTATTGGTAACCATTGGAGTATTTGCTCAAAAAGAGCAAATTAAAGAAGCGCAAGCTTTATATGATAAAGGAAAAAACGAAGAGGCATTGGCAGTTTTGAAAAAAATAGAATATCTCATCGTAAATGCTTCTGATACTGATAAATCGGATTTCTTTTTTATAAAAGGAAATGTTTGTAAAGATTTAGCAGCCAAAAACATTGATGCTGTTACTAATTTCGCTTTGGCATCAAGTGCTTATCAGGATATCCTTTTGTATGAAAATGATTCCCGAAATTACAAGTATGCGTTTAAAGCCAATCAAGCGTTAAAAGCAATGAAATCAACATTAGTAGATGGAGCTTTTAATGACTACAATGCTGGAAAGTTCAAAGAAAGCGCGGCTAAAAGTTATGAAGTGTACCAAATCGATAAAAAAGACACTTTAAACTTAATGAACGCTGCTGGAGCGGCTCTTTCAGGTAAAGATTATGTCTCGGCAATAAAGTATTTTGATGAACTTAGACGAATTAATTATACCGGAAAAGGAGTCGTTTATTATGCAACAAACAAAAAAACAAAAGTAGAAGAAGCTTTTATTTCGTATAGTGCACGAGAATCAAACATTCAGGCAGGATTTTATGAAAAGCCGAGAAACGTTTATCCTCCTTCTAAAAAAGAAGAAGTATTAACCTCACTTGCCTTCTGTTATCTTGAGCGAAATGATTATGTAAATGCGGCAAAATATTATGAAACAGATTTGCAGTTAAATGCAAATTGCATGGATTGTTATATTAACCTCACGTATGTAAAAATGCAGCAGAAAAAGGAGTTAGTCAATCAAATGGATCTTTTGGGAAATACTCCTAAAGATTTAAAAGAATATGATAAACTGAATGCGCAAAAAGATGAAATTGTAAAAAGCGCTATTCCGTATCTTCAAAAAGCGCTAACAATAGAACCTAAAAATGAAGATGTTATAAAATCTCTTTTAGGTGTTTATCGTTCGTTAGATATGATGAACGAGTATAATGCATTAAAAAACAGTAAATAAAAATAAAAAAGAAGCTGCTAAACTTTCTTTTTAGCAGCTTCTTCTAATATTGATTTTTTACCAATAGTTCTGGTAATAATATCTCTTTCTAAATTCCATCCTCTTGCGGGAGAATATTCACGTCCATACCAGATTATCTGTAAATGGAGGTCATTCCATAACTCTCTTGGGAATAATCGTTTAGCATCTTTTTCTGTTTGAACGACACTTTTTCCATTAGAAAGATTCCATCTGTGCATTAATCTATTAATGTGCGTATCAACTGGAAATGCGGGCACTCCAAAAGCCTGAGACATTACAACACTGGCCGTTTTGTGTCCAACAGCTGGTAATGCTTCAAGTGCTTCAAAACTCTGAGGAACTTCGCCATTATGTTTTTCAATTAAAATTTCGGACAAACCATGAATCCCTTTTGATTTCATAGGAGACAGACCACACGGACGAATAATTTCCTTAATTTCTTCAATCGTCATTTTTACCATATCATACGGATTATCTGCTTTAGCAAATAACAAAGGTGTAATTTGATTTACACGCACATCTGTACATTGCGCAGAAAGCAGTACAGCAATTAATAATGTATAAGGATCTTTATGGTCAAGCGGAACAGGTATAGTAGGGTAGAGTTCTTTTAAAGTGTCAATAACAAATTGTACACGTGCTTCTTTGTTCATTTTTGTAATTTAAATATTGGTAAAAATAAGGAATTATAGTTTATAAGTTATAAGTTATCTTTGTGAGTGAATCTAAAATCAACAATCTAAAAATAGAAATTATGACAACATTAAAAGCTGGAGACAAAGCACCTAGTTTTTCAGGAACAGATCAAGATGGGAAAACTCACAAATTATCTGATTATGCAGGAAAGAAATTGGTAGTTTTCTTTTATCCAAAAGCAAGTACGCCAGGCTGTACAGCTGAAGCTTGCGATTTAAGAGATAATTTTCACCGTTTTCAAGCCAATAATTACGAACTTCTTGGAGTAAGTGCCGACAGCCCAAAAGCACAGGTAAAATTCAAAGAAAAATATGAATTGCCATTTCCCTTATTAGCTGACGAAGATAAATCGGTAATTAATGCTTTTGGAGTTTGGGGACCAAAGAAATTTATGGGAAAAGAATATGACGGAATTCACAGAACTACTTTCGTAATAGATGAAAAAGGAATCATTGAAGAAGTAATTGAAAACGTAAAAACCAAAGAGCACGCTTCGCAGATTTTGAAGTAGAGTTTTTTGTTTCAAGTTTCAGGTTTCACGTTTCAAGTTATTGTTGTAGCGGATATTTTTTTACCGCAAAGCACGCTAAGTTTTTTTACTTAAGTTTCTGCTAAATACGCAAAGTTCGCAAAGCTAAATCTACACAACGCTTTGCGAACTTTGCGTTTATATTAAGTTTGGCTCAAAAGAAAAACTTAGCGTGCTTTGCGATAAATTAAACATCAAGTAAACAACTTGAAACCTGAAACAAGAAAAACCTAAAACAAAAAAAGTCCCTTTTTCTGGGACTTTTTTTATTACGTATTTTGTTCTAATTCTTTCTGTGGATGATATCCAAAAAGATGATGTTCTTTGATGATTTCCGAAATACCCGGCGGAAGCATTGGTTCCCAGCCTTTTTTTCCTTGGTTGATCATTTTTAAAACTTCACGAGAGAAAACAGATAAATTATCAGGATCATAATCTTCAATATCCACAACTTTTCCGTTAAACTTGAAGAACTTGTACAATTCTTTCATTCTCGGATGCACTTTTAAGTTGTTTGAATTCATTAATACACCATCTTCATCTAACATTGGATACAAGAATACCTTCATATCACGGTAGAATAATTTTCCAAAAGCTTCCAGAATTCCTCCACTTAAATGACGGTAATATTTCTCATCAAAAATATCAACAAGATTATTGACACCCATTGCTAATCCCATACGAGATTTAGTATAATTAGCGAAGTATTCAACCACTTTGTAGTATTCTTGGAAATTCGAAATCATAACCGTTTGTCCAAGCGAACAAAGTAATTCAGCTCTGTCCATAAAGTCACGTTCGTCGATTTCTCCATCAGAACGTAAATTCGAAAGTGTGATTTCAAAAACAACAAGTGTATTATTTTTTTCAACCTTATTTTCTTTGAGAAACATTTCTAATGATTTCTCATACATATCCATGTTCACTTTTGTAACAGGACGGAAACTTCCTCGTAAAGCTAAAAGGTTCTTTTTGTAAAGAATAGCAGCCGGAAGAATGTTTTTTCCTTCAGGATTGAACATTACGGCATCAGTCATTCCGTTTTTAACCAACTGTAAACTCATCAAACGATTGTCAACATCGGCAAAACGAGGTCCAGAAAAGTTAATGGTATCGATCTCTAATTGATCTTTGTCTAAGTGATCGTATAAATAACGCAGTAAACGTTTAGGATCGTTGTATTTGTAAAAAGCACCGTAAATTAAGTTAACCCCTAAAATTCCTAGTGTTTCTTGTTGTAATCTTGCGTCGGTTTCTCTAAAACGAATGTGAAGAATAATTTCGTTGTAAGCCTCGTCCGGTTCTATTTGGTATCGAATTCCTACCCAGCCATGGCCTTTAAATTGTT
Source organism: Flavobacterium endoglycinae (assembly GCF_017352115.1). Lineage (NCBI taxonomy): Bacteria > Pseudomonadati > Bacteroidota > Flavobacteriia > Flavobacteriales > Flavobacteriaceae > Flavobacterium > Flavobacterium endoglycinae. The sequence goes on along the minus strand of NZ_CP071448.1, from coordinate 715,084 downwards.
TGGCAAAATCTATTGTGGCTACCGTATTGGCATAACTAAAAAAAAGTTTTGTAGGGTGTTTTTCTCGGCTTAAACGCTCTTCGATGATTTGTCCTTCATGAGTAAGCATTTTTTTAAGACGCTCTTCGGTTACATATCTTCCGTCGGTTTCGGTACCATAAATGGCGTCGCTAAAATCTTTATCATAGGCAGACATTGCTTTTGCAATTGTTCCCGATGAACCTCCGGATCTGAAAAAATGTCTAACTGTCTCTTGTCCAGCGCCAATTTCAGCAAATGTTCCGTAAATATTCTCGTTTAAATTAATGCGTAATGCTTTGTCTTTTATAGAAGGAATCTGTTCGATGACCCTGTCACCTTTGAGTTTTATTTCTGTACCCATTTTATTTTAAATAGATTTGTTACAAAGTTAGCAAATTAGGCTTCTAATGAAAGAGAAATAATCCTATTTTTGTAAAAAAATTAAGTTCAATTGAAGGTCTATTTTTTAGGTACTGGTACTTCCCAAGGCATTCCGATTATCGGAATCGATCATCCCGTTTGTAAAAGCACTGATGCTAAGGATAAAAGACTCCGCGTATCCATTTGGATTTCGTGGGACGAGCATTCCTATGTAATAGATTGCGGCCCTGATTTCAGACAGCAGATGCTTTCCTGCGGCTGCCGTAAACTCGATGCGATTTTGTTTACACATGAACATTCCGATCACACTGCTGGATTGGATGATATACGTCCGTTTAACTTCAGACAAGGCGAAATTCCAATTTACGGACACAAACGCGTGTTAGACAATTTAAGACGACGTTTTGATTATGTTTTCGAAACTGTAAACAAGTATCCAGGTGCGCCAAGTGTAAAAACAATCGAAGTTCTAAACGACCAACCATTTGAGGTTGGCGATAAAATGGCCATTCCAATAAACGCCATGCACGGAGATTTACAGGTTTTTGGATACAGAATTGATGATTTTGCTTATCTAACCGATGTAAAAACAATCGAAAAAACCGAAACTGATAAGCTAAAAGGCTTAAAAGTTTTAGTCGTAAATGCGCTGCGCGTTGAACCTCATGACACTCATTTTAACCTGCAGGAAGCACTTGATTTTATTAATCTGGTTAAACCTGAAAAGGCGTATTTAACACATATTAGTCATGTATTAGGCTTTCATGAAGAAGTACAGCAAAAACTTCCTGAAAACGTCTTTTTGGCTTACGATAATCTTGAAATTACAATTTAATTATACCACAAAATGAAAAAATCCTTAATGCTTTATCTTTTTATCCTTGCGATATTAATGAATGTTTTTACCTATATGTTTTACAGCCGTGAGGTAAAATTTGAGCAGGACAGATATGAAAAGACGACTAAAAAGTTAAGAGACAGCATTACTCTTGTGTCAACAAAACTAGCTGAAGCAGATTATTTTTCTTTAGAACACAATGAAAATGCACAAAATTATTTCGATAACAGTGCTTCTGGAGGAAAAGTAATTTTATTCGAAAAACTGATTCCAGTTGTAACAGAGAAATTATTAGATTTCAACTCTAATCCTAAAGGGAATCCTTATACTGGACAAGACCAGATTGGTCCCAATAAATTTATTATCAATAAAGTAAAAATCTTAAACCATAGATGGATTATTGCAGATTACAGCAATGGGGAATTATGGGGAGAAGTCTTGTTAAAATACTTTGTTGACGATAAAGAAAACATTACTTTTGAAGTAAATCAAACTTGGTTATATCAAAAATAGGATTTTAAATCCTATTTTTTTTGACCTCAAAATAAATAGGATATATGAAAAAGATGTTTTTGGTTATGGCAATTGCTGTAATCTCATGTGGTAAAAAAGTTTCCCAAGTAAATATAACTTCAAAAGAACCTCAAAAAGAAGCAATTGTAGGAGCTGATTCCGATTCTCATGGTTGTAAAGCCTCAGCTGGATATACATGGTCAATACTTAAAAAAGAATGTATCAGAGTTTTTGAAGGAACAAAATTGTCACACTACGATGATGGAAAAACGTATACCACTGCATCATACGTAATTTTTGACGGAAATAAAGCTGAGCTTTTCTTAGATACCCAAAAAGAATCTATCATTTTAGAAAGAAAATTCGAAGGTGATTCGTGGGTTAATGGCGATTGGCAATTAATTCCTTGGAAAGGTTATGTGCTTAAGAAAGGAAAAGATATTCTTTATACGGGAGAATAAATTTAAATTGCTTCGCCTGTTCGCTATCGCTCGGGTCCAATTTTTTGAAATTCAAAATTCCAAAGTTGGAACCTGAAAAACTTTGTCAAAATTTCAAACTTTGACAAAGCTGGACCTTCAATGAAAACTGTGACTGCGACTGAATACTGCGACTAAACAATTCCTTTAATAAAATCAGAAGTTACTACTTGAGCAAATTCTTCGTTCAAACTTGCTAAAGCGGTTTGGTGAATTAATTCAGCAGAGAAAACTTCACCGTTTATCCCTTTTTTATTGAAAGTTGCTGTCGCATCTGAAATCAGGTAAACTGAATAACCAAAATTTCCTGCCATTCGACTTGTTGTAGAAACACAATGATCGGTAGTTAAACCTACAATTACAAGATTCGTTATTTTGGCATTATCAATAAGTTCTTTTAAATTGGTTCCAATAAAAGAGCTGTTGACATTTTTTTTAATAATGATTTCTCCTTCAAGAGGTTTTACCACATCTTGAAATTCATTACCTGGATTTGATTCATTTAAAATCGAATTCGGATTTGAAGAACAATGTTTTATATGAAAAATAGGGAGTTTTTTAGTTCTCCAGATTTCTAAAAGTTCACCTGCTTTTTGCTCAGCATTTGTATTATTTCGATCTCCGCCCCAATAAGCGACGTCAAGAAATCCTTTTTGAATATCAATTAAAATTAATGCTGGATTATCTAGTTTTGAAATGCTCATTTTATAAAAGATTTAGTGAGAAACTGCGACTTAAAACTGTGACTGAATACTAGCCAATCAGCCAATTTTTAAAATCAAAGAAATTTTGTGGCGAAACTCCATGGCCAACAGGATATTCTTTGTAAACCACAGGAATGTTTAGCTTCTCTAAAATGGCCGGTGTTTTTCTTGCCCAATCAATTGGAATAACTTGATCGACAGTTCCGTGTGAAGCGAATATTTTTAGGTTTTTAAAATCGTTGTTCTCAAATCCTTCTTTAATGATTTCTTCATTGAAATAGCCACTCATTGCGACAACTCGCTGAATTTTTTCTGGATAAGAAAGTGCTGTTGCATAACTTAAAATCGATCCTTGGCTAAATCCTATTAAAGTTACATTATTGGCATCAATTGGATAATTTGCGACTAATTCATCAATGAAAGAAGCGATTCTGTCCCTAGAAGTTTTTGCTTGCTCATTATCCGAAAATTTATTTTGATCAGCATCAAAGTTGATGGCATACCAAGCATAAGCTCCGTATTGCAAATCGTAAGGTGCTCTTGCCGAAATGACATAATAGTTATCAGGAAGTTCTGAAGCAAAAGAGAATAAATCGGCTTCGTTGCTTCCGTATCCGTGTAATAAAAGTAATAACGGATTTTTATCTAAAATTACTTTTGGTTCTTGTATTTTATATTCTAAAGATAGATTCATTTTAGAGGAGGTTATGAGTTTTGAGTTATAAGTTATGAGTTTCCTTTTGTGGAACTTTGTCAAAGTTTTTAATTTCCAAGTTTTAGCTTCCAAGTTTGGAATTTGGAATTGGAATTTAAAAAATTACCCAATCTTTTTAAACCATTTTTGAAACAATTCTCCAACTAAAGGAATTGGTCTCATTTGACCTTGAATGGCATTAAAAATACCAAAAGTCCACAGAATTGAAATACAAATCCACATTGGGAACGTGATGAAAAAACTATCAAAATTACTGATGATGGCTCCAAAGGAGATAAAAGTTAAAGACAAACCTAAAGCTTGACGAATGTGAAAAGAAGCAAAACTATTTTTGTTTTCAGAATTCATACTCATAGCGATTAAAACGCCAATAATTAAAATGTAGCTGGTTATCGCGATTGATTTTCCTTCTTCGACTGAATTATTCATTTTATTATTTTGTAACAAGTTGATTTTGATTTAAAATTCCATAAACAGAACCTTTGATTTCAGTTCCTAAGAAAGCAGAATTTTTAGATTTTGAAAGAATGTTTTCTTTTGTAAAAGTTGATTTTCCTTCAGTTGAAAATAACGTAATATTCGCTTTTGCACCTTCTTGAATAACAGGGCTTTCAAGACCAAAAACACTTCTTGCTGCTGTAAGTTTTTTAATTATAGTTTCTACTGGTAAAACCGTTAATAAAGCTCCAAAAGCACTTTCTAAACCAATAGTTCCGTTTTTGGCTGTGTCAAATTCCATTTTCTTGAATTCGATATCGATTGGGTTGTGGTCTGAAGTAATTATGTCAATTGTTTCGTCAGCAATTCCGTTTAATAAAGCTTGTCTGTCAACTTCAGTTCTTAACGGCGGTGTCACTTTGAAACGTGTATCAAATCCGTCTAGTTTTTCATCGGTTAAAACCAAATGATGCACAGATGCACTGCAGGTTACATGTAAACCTTTCGCTTTCGCTTCTCTAATTAATTCCACTGATTTTGCTGTAGAAATAGTTGGGATGTGAAGTTTTCCGCCTGTATATTCTAATAAAAATAAGTTTCTAGAAATCTGAAGTTCTTCGGCTAAATTTGGAATTCCTTTTAAACCTAATCTTGTAGAAACAATTCCTTCGTTTGCTACACCATTTCCTTTAATGTTTGAATCTTGCGAATAAGCGATTACCAATCCGTCGAAATCCTGTACATATTGTAAAGCAATTTTCAGAATATTGGCGTTGTCGATACTTTTGTTGTAATCTCCAAAAGCAATCGCTCCAGAATTTTTCATGTCAAAAAGCTCCGCCATATCTTTTCCTTCACTGGCTTTTGTCAAAGCACCGATTGGGAAAATTTCTGTAGCAAATCCATTTGCTTTATTTTTCACAAAATTTACCTGAGATTGATTGTCAATAATTGGTAATGAATTGGGTTGTAATGCAATTGCTGTAAAACCGCTTTTGGCTGCAACTTGTAATCCGTTAGCAATAGTTTCTCGGTCTTCGTAACCTGGCTCGCCCAGTGAAACACTGCTATCAAACCACCCTTGAGAAACATGAAGATCTTCAAAACGAACAACTTGAGCATCATCATTTGGAAGAGAAACTCCTATTTTTTCTATTACACCATCTGCAATTAAAAGATCAACAGTCTGATTGTGAAACGGACTTTTTGAGTCGATAATTTTGGCGCTTTTGATGATTAGTTTCATATTTTGGATATTTATTTTATTCAAACATTAAATGTTTTTTATTTTCTACCATGAAGAAATTAAGTTCATAAAGAGAAAGAGCTTAATTCTCTGGACATTTATAATAAGATCATAAAGGAAAAACTTAATAATCTTAATGTCTTAATGGTAAAAAAAATCATTTTACAAATTTTATAATTGCTATTTCTAATGCTAAAAATAACAGTGCAAAGATAACAAACCATTTCCAAATCTGGCTGTCGGTACGTTCAGTTTGTAAGGTGTTAAAAATGGTCGAAATCGTATCGGCCGTCTTGAAATCAGAAACTACATTTGTGTTTATTTGACTCAAATTGCTTTCGGTTCTTTTGTAATTAAAACTTAAATTTTCAACCCATTCTTTTTTATCAAAAACACTATAATTTCCAGCTGTTTCAGGAAAATCATTGAAGGTGAGTTTGACTTTATTATTCAATATCTGCTGGATTGGTATAAATTGATCGTCTGTGCCTTTTACTTCAAGAATGGCATCTTTTGTCAATAAAACATCAACAAAATAAGGCTGATTATTGCCAATAGTTAAAGCATTTACACCAGTTTTCTGATTGTTCTGAGCGATTTTATAAAATAGCGGAACAATTAAAGGCGATTGCTGAAAATTGGAATTGCTGCTGTTTATTGGTGCCGAAAAAACAGTAATTCCAGCTGTTGGGTTTTGAACTGCAGTTACAAAAGTACTTTGGTCTTCGTAAGATAAAACGGCCGGATATGGACTTGATATATCAAAAGAAGAATTCGTTTTGGGATATTGGAAATTCGTGATTTTATTCTCAAAAACACCTGAAAATAAAGGGTGATCAAAATTGATTTTTGTAATCAGTTTGCTTTCTGTTTTAAGATTGTTGAATTGGATTTTTCCAAAATTCGCCAAGAAAGAATTGAAGTTGGAAACCGAACTTTTCTCGGAAGGAATCACAACCAAATTGCCTCCTTTTGCAACAAAAGCTTTTAAAGTGGTTTGTAAAGCCTGAGGAATTTCGGCTAATTCATTTAAAATAATCGTGTTTTGTTTTTCTAAACTATTATAGTCTAAAGAGCCGATTGCGTAATTGTTGTAATTGAATTCGGCGGGTGTATAAATTCTAGATAAGAAATTGCTTTTTTCAGGTTCGCCAATACTGATTACATTTGTTTTTTTGTTTTTAGAAATACTGAAAAACAATTTATTGTCATAAGCCAATCCATTGTCTTCTATGGAAACATAACCGTGAAAAGCTTCTTTTGGAATGGTAAAATTGATTTTCTTTTTCTTTGCGTCAAAATTGATAATCGTTTTGGCAATTAATTTATTTTGATTGTACAAAGCCGTTGAAACAGGTTTGAAATCTTCACCATATGCCGATAAATTCACACCAATTTCGTAGAAGTTTTCTAAAGTTTGATTGATGTACACGCTGTCAATCGAAATGTTGTTTTTCTGTTCAGCTTCTGGAATTATGAGATAAGGCTTTTCTTCAAAATCAATATTTTTAGTGTCTTTTTCACTTAAACCAACAGCATCAGTAATAATTACGATATCTTTTTTATAGGCTGATTTATGTGCTTTTACTTTTGCCAATATGGACGAAAGTTCAAATGGTGTTGCGCTGTATTTTAGGTTTTGTAAAGCGCTTTTAGACGATTTTATATCGGTATTCCAGTAGTTTTCTGTGTTGGTTAAAAGGGAGAATTGAGCGGTTTCGGGTGTGTTTTCTAATAATTCCTGAACGGCACGTTTCAGTAATTCGCCTTTTTTGCCTTTTGCCTGCATACTGAACGAATTATCCAGAATGATGTACATTTCGTTTGTGGCATTTTTGCTGTCTTTTGCTTCGAAAAATGGCTGGGCAAAAGCGATAATCGCACACGTTAACAGTAACAAACGAGTGGTAAGCAATAATCGTTTTTTGATTTTTGAACTTTTACGGGTTTGAACAGCAAGCTCTTTTAAAAAACGAACGTTCGTGAAATATGAAGTTTTAAAACGTCGTAATTGAAATAAATGAACCAAAATTGGAACAATCAATAAAAAAAGAAAGTATAGAATTTCGGGATGTTTAAAATGCATTCTGGCTTCGATTTACTTCGCTACGTTTTGTTTTTCGCGAAGATGCTGGTCAAAAATACGAATTAAAAATTATTTAAACCCTATAAGTTCGCATAAGAGATTATTAGTGGGAAATTAAAAATAAAAAGTGAATCGATAGAGAATAGAGAATAGAGAATAGAGAATAGAGAATAGAGAATAGAGAATAGAGAATAGAGAATAGAGAATAGAGAATAGAGAAATATTGCTTATACATCTTAAATGAACTTATATGGTTTAAAAGGCGTAAAAATGTAACTTTTGTAATTTCTTTTGTAACAAACAAACTATTACAAAAAGATATTAATGCGTATTTTAGCTAATTCTAAAAAACAAACTATGAAAAAAATATCTTTAATATTATTCTCGGCTTTGGCAATCACAACTACAAAAGCTCAGAATAAATTTAACTTGTTGGTTGGAACGTATACCAATACGTGTCAGAGTAACGGAATTTATGTTTATGAATTCAATTCGGCTACAGGTGATTTTAAATTAAAACAATCTTCTGAAAATGTTGTCAGTCCAAGTTATTTATCAGTTTCTGCAGATAATAAATTTTTGTATGCTGTAAACGAAAATGGAACTCAGAGTACCGTGAGTGCTTTTAAATACGATTCAGCTTCGGGAAAAATAAGTGTAATTAATAAAAATGATGCATTAGGAGCAGATCCATGTCATTTGATTAATGATGATAAAAATGTAATTGTTGCGAACTATTCTGGGGGAAGTATTGTCGTTTACAAAAAAAAGGCAGACGGAGGAATTACAGAAGTTCAGCAGTTAATTCAGCATGAAGGAAAAGGACCAAATAAAGCACGTCAGGAAAAAGCTCACGTACACATGGTGACTTTTTCTCCAGATAAAAAGTTTGTTTTGGTAAATGATTTAGGTTTGGATAAAGTATTCATCTACAAATATAATCCAACTTCAAAAAACGAAATACTGACTTTAAAAGGAAGTGTTGACGTGAAAAAAGGAAGCGGACCAAGACATTTAACGTTCAGTAAAGACGGGAAATTTGTGTATTTGCTTCAGGAATTAGATGGCACATTGACGACTCTAAGCTATGATAAAGCAGGAAGTCTAAAAATTATAGCTGAAACGAGTATACTTGCCAAAGATTTTAAAGGTGGAACTGGTGCAGCGGCGATTAAACTTTCGCCAGACGGAAAATTTTTATATCTTACAGATCGTGTAGATGCTAATACTATTTCGGTTTACAAAATCCAGAAAAACGGAAGTGTTGAACTAGTTGAACAGCAAAGTACTTTAGGGAAAGGCCCAAGAGATTTTGCAATTGATCCAACAGGAAATTATGTTTTAGTGGGACATCAATATACCAACGATATTGTCATTTTCAAAAGAAACGCCACAACAGGAAAATTAACGGATACTGGAAAAAGAATCGAGTTGTGTTCGCCGGTTGGGTTGGTGTTTACGAAAATTTAATTTTTAGGTTCAAAGTAACAAAGGCTCAAAGGTGCAAAGGTTTTTAAACCTGCACTTTTGAGCCTTTTTAATACTTTGCCACTTTGGTCCTTTGAACCTCTGTGCCTATGAGAAATTATTTATTTTTCTTTTTCTTCTCGTTTCTTGTTTTCAACATATTTCTATTGACAGAACCGTGGGTTTTCTTTTTGGTTTTTGATGGTCCGCCCAGATTAACTTTTTGATTCTTTTTTGATTTTTCATGAAAAGCACCATCACCTTCTAGTTTTGGTTTTTTCATTAAGAACTTCCTTGGTAATTTGTCTTTTTCAGGTTCGATTAATTTCTCTGAAATTTCGACTTCTTCAGGCAAATCAACAATTTCAAGTTCCTGATCCATTAAAAGTTCAGTTTCGATTTTATATTCTTCTTCTCTTGGAGTAACAAAACTAATTGCAGTTCCGGTGGCATCGGCACGACCTGTACGCCCAATTCTGTGCATATATAATTCAGGTTCTTCAGGAAGTTCGAAGTTAATTACGTGAGTAATATTAGAAATATCCAAACCTCTTGCCATAACGTCGGTTGTAATTAATCCGCGAAGATTTCCTTCTTGAAATTCAGCCATCGTACTCAAACGGTAATTTTGAGATTTATTAGAGTGAATTACACCAAATTGTCCTTCAAAAAGCTCATCAATACGATTGAAAAGCATATCTGAAATCTTCTTGTTGTTTACGAAAACCAAAATACGACTCATACTTTCGTCGGTTTCCAATAAATGTTTCAGCAGATTTACTTTAGTATTGAAATTCGGAACATTATAAGTAAGCTGTGTAATTTTTTCAAGCGGAGTTCCTGACGGAGCCAAAGTAACTTCTTCAGGAAAATCGAAATAATCATTCAAAAGATTATCAACTTCATCTGTCATAGTTGCTGAGAACAGAATGTTTTGACGTTTGGTTTTCATCATCGCAAAAAGCGCAGTCAATTGAGGTCTGAAACCTAAATTCAGCATTTCGTCAAATTCGTCTATCACAAGTTTTTGTGTTTCGTCAAAGCGAACTACAGCATCAAGCGCTAAATCCATTGTACGGCCTGGCGTTCCTACTAAAATATCAACACCTTCGTAAACGGCTTTTTTTTGTGTATTGATGTTAACACCTCCGTAAATTCCAAGGGTTTTAACGGACATATATTTGGTCAATTTTTCTACTTCTTCAACCACTTGAACGACTAATTCACGTGTGGGTACCAGAATTACGATTTTTGGTGTATTAGTATTTGTGAATTTGTAAAGCTTTAAGAGAGGCAGTAAGTACGCAAATGTTTTACCAGTTCCGGTTTGTGCAATTCCCATCATATCGCGTCCAGACATGATTACAGAGAAAGATTTTTCTTGAATAGGAGTAGGCGTAACAAATCCTAATTCGTCAACGGCTTTTTGTAATGATTTTGGAAGATTGAATTTTTCGAAAGTGCTCATCTGCATAAAATTTTTGCAAATGTACGTTAAAATGATGGTTTTTTGTTGAATTTGTAATTTTAGATGTCTTTTTGTACATCAGAAGTCTCGGGACGCTAAGTAAGACGATGAAATTTTTAACACATAGAAACATAGATTTTTTATCTGCAAAAATATGATAAAAGAGAAAAATATTTCTTTCGCATAGATTGCTATGTGTATTTAAATTAAGTGAAACACCTTTTTTAAGTTTGTTAAGACTATGTTTCTATGTGTTTAGAATTAATTCTTTAATGATGTTTTGATTTACAAAACTAAAACCCTTCAAAAACGCCTAATCCAAATAAAGCAAAATCGTATTTTACGGGATCTAAAGCATCCATTTCGCGGAGTTTTTTGTCTAATTCGGCTAACGCTTTTGCGTCGTTTTGTTTTCGTTTCAAGATGTCAAGTTTACGGGCTACATTTCCAGAATGCACATCAAGCGGACAGGACAATGCGGCTGGGGAAATACTTTTCCAGATTCCTAAATCGACACCTTTTGCATCCTGACGAACCATCCATCGCAGGTACATATTAATTCGTTTTGCCGCCGAATTGTTCATTGGGTCTGAAATGTGTTTTTGTGTTCTGGCTAAATGATCGATTTCGAAGAATATTTTTTTGAATTCGCTGATGCTTTTCTGTAAACTGTTATTTTCTTGATTTTTGGCAAATACTGCTTCCAATCCGTTGTGGTTTTTATAGATATGCTGTAAGCCTTTAATAAATCCGCCAAAATCTTTTCCGTTGAAGGTTCTGTGAACAAAATTTTCAAGATCAGCGAGATTTTCTTCAGAATGCGACATAACAAAATCGTAAGGTGTATTACCCATCAATTCCATCATTTTATGCGCATTTTTGATAATCATTTTTCGGTTTCCCCAAGCAATAGAAGCACTTAAGAAACCAGCAATTTCGATATCTTCTTTTAGCGTAAATAAATGCGGAATCTGCACAGGATCACTTTCTATAAAATCCTGATTGTTATATTGAATGACTTTTTCGTCAAGAAATTCTTTGAGTTCTTTTTGATTCATGTGAAATGAAATGTTCTTATTATTCGAGTGCCCTAGCCCTGATGGAAGCGGCATCCTTTTACTGGCTTCTTTAGCAAGTAAAAGATATAGCGGACAGCAGGAAACAGCTTCTAATTACTAATCTGCCCGTCGACCATAACTAATTTTCTGTCGGCCATATTGGCTAATTCTTCGTTATGCGTTACGATTACAAAGGTCTGTCCGAATTCATCACGAAGTTTAAAAAATAACTGGTGGAGGTTTTCGGCTGAATGGGTATCGAGATTTCCAGAAGGTTCATCGGCAAAAATGACATCAGGTTTATTGATTAAAGCTCTCGCAACTGCTACACGCTGCTGTTCTCCGCCCGAAAGAGCGCTTGGCTTATGATTAATTCTATGGGATAAACCTAAATATTCTAATATTTTTTTGGCTTCTTTTTCAGTTTCTGCCTTTGGTTTATTGGCCATAAAAGCAGGGAGGCATACATTTTCTAAAGCAGTAAATTCGGGTAATAATTGATGAAACTGGAAGATAAAACCTAAATTCAGGTTTCTGAAATCAGATAAGATTTTATCTTGTTTGCTTTTTTTAGAAAAATATCTGTTGTAATAAATCAGCATTAAAATTATGGGAAGTATTAATATGGCTGTTGTTACGTAACGCATTGTGTCATCGAAGATTTTACCTCTAAAAAACAATAAAAAGACTGCTAAGGCTAGAATATAAATTAATCCTGACCAAGTAATGATTTTAAAAGTTCTTTCTTGTTTTGAATTGTCGTTCTCGACATCTTGCAAAGCAAGTACATTTTTACCGTTTATAGTTAATGATGAATCAGGATTGCGTTCGGGTTTATCTAAAGTTCCTAAAATTTGTAACAAAGTGGTTTTTCCGGCACCTGATGCCCCAACAATCGAAACAATTTCGCCTTTTTTGATATGTAAATCAACTCCTTTTAAAACTTCAAGTTTATCGTAGAATTTATGTATGTTTTTTGCTTGTATCATGTAGTGAAACTGTTTTTACAAAGAAACGAAGATTATAATCAATATTCAAATTGAAAATTCCAAATTCCAAATTCCAAATGGTCTAATTATAATTCAAAATCTAAAATCTAAAATCTACAATCTACAATCTAAAATCTAAAATCTTAGAATATACAATTACTAAATCGGTATGTTTCTTGATATGGGAATTTAGAAATTAAATTTCATAATGAAATAATATTGATTTCGAGTATAATTTTTAAATTCGATTAAACTTTAAATAATTGTAACATGCAAGATTTGAAAGTAGTAGAAGATAATAGAATGTCAAAATTAATCATTGGGCTAATTTTGGACGGAATTGGTATGATTTCTTTTTCGATTCCATTACTTGGAGAGTTTTCGGATGTAATCTGGGCTCCAATTGCAGGTATTATTATGACTAGAATGTATAAAGGCAGAGTAGGAAAGGTTGCGGGAATTTTGACTTTTCTTGAAGAGATTATTCCGTTTACAGATGTGATTCCATCTTTTACTTTAACTTGGATTTACACCTATTTTTTTACAAGACAACCTAATGATTTTGAATAAAATCTATTTTTCTTTAAAAGATAAAAGGTTTAAATTTTGTCTTTAAATAAAAATCCAAGTCCCATGTTTTTAAGCATTTTCTTTTCAAAATTCCAGAAGAATTTAAACTGCCCAAAAATAGTTCCAATAAAAACTAGTAAGACTTGATAAATTGGGAATATAATAATAAGACGAATTAGGGTAAACCAGCCTCCAAAATCTTCTTTGGTAATACCCAGCCAAACACAGAATGGTTTAGACAGCCAAGCAGATGCCGATCCTGTAATGGCAAAAACGATAAATATAATTATGGCTTGTAAATTTGAGGTGATTCCCCAGCGTTCTTTTAGTTTGTTCATCGCTATTTGTAATGATTACAAATATAGTATATTATCTTGATGGAACATAACCCCAAAGCTTTTGTTTGTAAGTATTTTGAAAATAAATCATGTAATTGTAAATTAAATAATTTACTTCATAACCGTAATGTATGTCCGGACGATAATTAATCGATATTTCATATAAGTTTGGATTATATCGCTGTGGTTGTAAAACGCGATTATTCCACTCGGTTACATATAAATAGTTTTTATTTTCAAGGTATTGTAATGAATAATAATTTCTTGGATAGGCTCTTGAAGCAAGCCAATTGGTAAATCCGTTATCAATTATGATGACTTCGTATTCTAATGAATCATTTGCAATTCTTACGGTATCATTTCCTTTTTTAATTGGCGTCGTGTCTGTACTAGCAATATTCTGCGAAGTTGTAGAACATGCTATAATTGTAAGTAAAACAATCAATATGGAAATGAATTTTTTCATAATCTGAGTTTAGAAACTTAAAATTACGAATAAAATGGAAAGGGGAGATGTATTTTAACAGTTTTTAAAGGAGCAAAGGAACAAAGGCTCAAAGAAGTAAAGGTTTTAAGATCAATTTTTAAACTTTGAACCTTTGTCGCTCTGAACCTTTGCGCAAAAAAAAACTATTTCCCAAACAATTTTCCGAAAAGTCCAGAAATTCCTCCTTTACTTTTGGTAACTGCTATGGCATCTTCTAAGTCTACTTTTCCGTCTCCGTTTTGGTCAAGTCCAAACTGCATTCCGTATTTTGAAATGGTATCCATTATACTTGACGCTTGTCCGCTGTTTCCTGAGATGGAATTGATGATATCTGAAATTTGAAAACTTCCATCGTTTGGATCTTTTGCCTTATTTACTAACGAGCTTAAAATTTGTGGAATCATGCTTGAAGCAACTCCCGATGCATCTGAACTGCTTAAACCGAATTTTTCTCCTAAACTGCCGCTCAATTGCTGTGAAATCTGCTTTACCACAGGATTAGAATTATCAATTGATGCATTTCCGTTGAATAAACCGGCAAGTTGTTCTACTCCTCCTTCTGAAGCTATTTTTTGCAATCCTGAGAAAATAGACGAACTGGTTTCGTTGATTACAGCTTCATTGTGTTCATTTGGGACAGCGGCGTTGTTTACAACTGCATCACCTCCGTACTGCTTTACTAATTGGGTTAATTGTTCAAACATAATATCAAGGTTTAAATTATACTCCAAAAATAACAAAAAGAAAGGGATTTACTACAAAATTGTAATAAATCCCTTTAAAGATAACTTTTTTATTTTATCTAGCTTAACAAAGTAATAATTTGTGAAGCTAACTCAGTACCAATTCTATCTTGTGCTTCTCCAGTTGCAGCTCCAATGTGAGGCGTTAAAGAGATTTTAGAGTGCATTAAAATTGCCATTTCTGGTTTTGGTTCGCTTTCGAAAACGTCTAAACCTGCAAAAGCCACTTTTCCTGAATCTAAAGCTTTTACTAATGCTACTTCATCAATTACACCACCACGAGCACAGTTTACGATTCCAACACCGTCTTTCATGATTTCAAGTTCTTTTTCGCCAATAATGTAACCATCTTGTGCAGGAACGTGTAATGTAATGAAATCAGCTTCTTTGAATAAAGATTCTAAAGATTGAGAAACGATTGTAGTAGTAATTGATTGTCCGTCGAAAAATTCAACTTTTACATCAACTTGAGGAATAAAGCTATCAGCAGCGATAACTTTCATTCCAAGACCAAGAGCCATTTTTGCAGTAGCTTGTCCAATACGGCCAATACCAACAATACCTAAAGTTTTACCTCTTAATTCAGTTCCGTTAGCATATGCTTTTTTCAAACCTTCAAAGTTAGAATCTCCTTCAAGAGGCATATTTCTGTTAGAATCATGTAAAAAACGTACACCAGAAAATAAGTGTCCGAATACCAATTCAGCAACAGATTCTGAAGATGAAGCCGGAGTATTAATTACATGAATTCCTTTGCTTTTAGCATAATCAACATCGATATTATCCATACCAACACCACCACGACCGATGATTTTAATACCTGGGCAAGCATCGATAATATCTTTACGAACTTTAGTGGCACTACGAACTAAAATTACGTCAATATTGTTTTCGTTTATATAGTTAGCTACTTGTTCTTGAGCTACTTTTGTAGTGATAACTTCAAAACCACCTTTTTCTAAGGCTAGAATTCCGCTTTTAGAAATTCCGTCATTTGCTAATACTTTCATTGTATTTTTATGTTTATTTGGTTAATCGTTTAATCGATAAACCAGTATTTGATTTTTCTTTTTTGATATTTTAAAGGAAATATTTTTACGATTAAACAGTTAAACAAATTAACGATTAAACGTATAAACGGTTAAACTTTAGATTCCAAAGCTTTCATTACATCAACTAAAACCTGAACACTTTCGATAGGCATAGCGTTGTAGATTGAAGCTCTGTAACCACCAACAGAACGGTGCCCAGGTAAACCAGAAATGTTTGCTGCTTTCCATAAAGCGTCAAAAGTTTCTGTGTGTTCTGGATTGTTCAATAAGAAAGTCACGTTCATGTTAGAACGGTCTTCTACTTTTGCAGCACCTTTGAATAATGGGTTTCTGTCGATTTCAGTGTAAAGTAATTCTGCTTTGGCGTTGTTTAATTTTTCAACAGCAGCGATTCCGCCTTTTTCTTTAATCCATTGCAAAGTTAAAAGAGAAACGTAAACTGCAAATACAGGTGGAGTATTGTACATACTTTCTCCTTTAATGTGTTTAGCATAATCTAGCATACTAGGAATAGTTCTTCCATTTTTGCCTAAGATTTCTTCTTTAATTACTACTAATGTCGTTCCTGCAGGTCCCATATTTTTTTGAGCTCCAGCATAGATTAAATCAAATTTAGAAAAATCTAATTCACGTGAAAAAATATCAGAACTCATATCGCAAACAACAGGAACATTTGTTGTTGGGAATTCTTTCATTTGTGTTCCAAAGATGGTATTGTTACTTGTGCAGTGGAAATAATCAGCATCAGCTGGAATTTCGTAACCTTTAGGAACATAAGTATAATTGTCTTCTTTTGAAGAAGCTACGACAACAGTTTCACCGAAAAGTTTAGCTTCTTTAATGGCCGCAGTTGCCCACGTTCCTGAATCTAAATAAGCTGCTTTTCCGTTTTCTTTTAATAAATTGTATGGTGCCATTAAGAATGCTGTACTTGCACCACCTTGTAAAAATAAAGCCTGATAACCTTTTCCTTGAAGACCTAATAATTCTAAAGCAAGGGAACGAGCTTCCTCCATAACTGCAACGAAATCTTTGCTTCGGTGCGAGATTTCAAGAATAGATAACCCTGAATCATTAAAATTTAAAATTGCTTTTGATGCCTTCTCAAAAACTTCCTGAGGTAAAATACTTGGTCCTGCGCTGTAGTTGTGTTTTTTCATGGTTGTTGTTAATAGTCGAAAATTTTAAAGACGCAAATTTCGGTAATAAGAGCCGAAAAAGCGTTAAAATATTCGAAATAATTAAACAATTTATTACTTTGTTGTTAACAAAAACGTTATAGTATCGACATTATCTGCGTAATCCCACAATTGCGGTTTTTGAGTTTTTCCGAATGGGATGCTATGGGATACAAAATCGTTTCCAACGATGCATTGAATTTGATCCTGATCTGCCTGAAGACGCTTTTCTAATTCTTCTAGATTTTCATAATATTCATAAAAAACACTCGAAATAGGAGAGGCATAACTCGAATCTTCTTTTAATGTCAGAAAACCGTTGTCGATAAGTTTAAAATTACTCATTAGGAAAACGGCTTTGTTGTAATCGTAGTTGTTGGCGTATTTTTCGTATTGAATAACATCTTGATATTTGAAAACGGCTTGAAAAAAATCATCAAAAGAATACCCTTTTGGAACAAAAAGTTTAGAGACATTTCGGCATCCTAAACCAAAATATCTAAAAATATCTTCTCCTAGAGCTTCTAATTCTTCTTTGGTTTCTTTTCCGTTTAAAACAGCTGCCGAATTTCGGTTTTTGCGGATAATTGAAGGTTTGTCTTTAAAATAATATTCAAAGTAACGAGACGTGTTATTACTTCCGGTGGCTATTACTGCATCGAAATTTTCTAGTTTTCCTTCCACGAAAGTAATTTTCTCTTTTAAATTTTCATCAACAGCAATTAAATATTTTGCCAAGAATGGCAATAAATGCTGATCGTTTGACGAGGTTTTAACCAAAGCTTTGTTTCCAGTTATTAAAACCGATAGAAAATCATGAAAACCAACTAACGGAATATTTCCTGCTAGAATCAAAGCGACAGTTTTTGGATTTTCGTTATTCTCATCAATTTTATAAGCGGAAAGCCATTTGTTGATGTTTTCTTCTGTCAACGCTTCTGCCCACGATTGTACCGAAAAATAAACTTGTTCTGGCGTATACCAGCCATTGTGGGATTGTGATAGATGAATCAGCTTTTCGAAATCATCAAAAAAGATATCATTATATAAAACGTCGGATTTCTTCGTGGAATTTCCTTCAGAAAACTGACTTAAAAATTTTCCTAATTCAACAAAAACACTTTTTTTTGTTTCTAATGTCATAATGTTTGCTTATGAATTGTTTTGATTGTAATTTTGCAACAAAAATAAGCATAATTAAGTCGAAAGTCAAAAGCCATAAAGTCAAAAGCGATGCTTGTCTTTATTTTGACTTTGGAACTTTAAGACTTTTAACTTTAAGATCAATAAACGATGGCAATAATTATAACTGACGAGTGTATAAATTGTGGGGCTTGCGAACCGGAATGCCCTAATACAGCAATCTATGAAGGAGCAGATGACTGGAGATATAAAGATGGAACAAGTTTAACAGGAACTGTAGTTTTACCTGACGGAACTGAGGTGGATGCTAATGAAGCTCAAACTCCAATTTCTGACGAAATCTATTATATCGTTCCAGGAAAATGTACAGAATGTAAAGGTTTCCATGACGAGCCTCAATGTGCAGCGGTTTGTCCAGTTGATTGTTGTGTACCCGATGATAATCACGTAGAAGATGAAGAAACGCTATTAAATAGACAGGCATTCTTGCATGGCGAGTAATCTTAAGCTTCTTAATATATCTATAAAATCCTGAGTTTTCTCAGGATTTTTTTTATCCTGAAATCAGGTATTTTTTAAAGTTAGTTTACTGATAACGAATGTTTTATTTATCGAGTGTTGCTTTATTGTTAAAAAAACTATACTTTAGTTGAAAAAATAATAACGCCTATGAAGAAATTACTACTCTTATTTGTCGTTTTACTCAACTATGTAAGTGTTTTTGCTCAAAATGAAGAGTATTCTATAATTGTAAAAGATATAGAAACGCTTCAGCCTATTGAAAACGCAACGGTTGTTATTTTGAAAACCAAGCAGATCTTATCGAGCAATAAAGAGGGAAAAGTTACTTTTATAGTAAATGGCGCTTCAAATGTTGAAGTTTCTGAAACTAATTATGAAAGTTTAACGATGCGTTGGGCATCATTAAAAGAAAATGGTTTTGTCGTTTATCTAAATAATAAGGATAATAAACTGGATGAAATCGTATTGTCGAAACAATCTCCTCAAAAAGTACTTCAAAAAATCGTTTCCAACTCAGCGAAAAAATTAGCTTCGTCGTATCGTTTAAAGGTATATGTAAGAGAGTTTTTTATGCTGGATAATAAATATTCGTATTATAATGACGGATTAGTAAATTTTCAATTCAGCGGAAAATCGGGAACTACACTTTTGGTCGAGCAGAACAGATCGTATGGTTTATTAGAAACTGATGTCAGTTCAGATTTACGAGGTTATGATCTCAATAATATTATGAGCAATTATACGGATTTGAAATATTTTGATCCGCTTTTAGATCCGAAGGCGAAAAAGGAATACGATTTTATTATTCGCGGCCACGATAAAAACAAGGATTATTATGTAATGTATATTACGCCTTTGGACAAAGCAAAAGAAGCCGTAGATAAATTTGAAATTGTTTACGATCCGGAAAAGAAACTTATCATTGAATTTTCAATCGATATAACGCCTCAAAATCTCGATAAGATAGAAGAGAAAACAGCGGTGAATTCTAAAAATATTACGAAATCATTCATCAAAGTAGATTACAGACTTGATGGGGAAGATTATTATTTGCTTGGTTCAAATGAAGAAATTGCTTACAATCTTATTTTAAAAGAAGGAAAGAAAAAAATCCACGTTAGAAATAGTTTTACAACTACGGGTTTTAACAGACAAAATTTCACGTATAAAGAAAGCGACGTTTTTAAAGAGAAATCTCTTTTCAATAAAAGGAATAAAATCCTAACCAATTACTGGGATATTTCGGGCTTTGTAGCTACTGATGAAGAAAAAGCAATTATTGCATCTTTAGATTATAAATTATAGTTTCAAAAAAAAGCAGAAATTAAAAATCCTGAGCTTTCGGCTCAGGATTTTTTTATGATTTAAATTGTTTTTTAGAAATTAAATCCAAGTCTGGCATAGTAATAAGCACCGCTGAAACCCATTTGTACAGCATCCCAATAACCACCAGCTTCTGTATTTCCTTGTTCATCCTGTTTAGTTGGATATACATTAAATAAGTTGTTGCTTCCAATGCTTAGTTTCAAACTTTTAGTGAATTGATATCCTAAAGTAAGATCTGTAATTAATCTTGGATTATAAACATCGTCTTCATCAGCATAATCAACCAAAACTACTTTGCTGAAACGTGTAAAGGCTAATCCTGCGTCGAATTTTTTGAAAGCATAATTTAAGTTCAATCCAAATTTGTTATCTGGAGCTGAAGCTAATAAAAATGCTTTTTCACGTTTTCCAAAGAATGTAGCTTCATCAAGTGAACCATTCTTTACTTTGTCGATTTTCATATCGTTGATGTTTCCAACCAAAGTGGCACCAAACTGAGAAGAACCAAATTTTTTCTTCCATGATAAAACCAAGTCTAAACCGTGTGTGCTGGTGTCTACACCATTGGCAAAAAACTGTGCTTCAGAAACACCAAGATTTAAAGAACTTGCATCAAAATATCCGGTTAAAACGATACGGTCTTTTACCTGAATATAATAACCATCAACAGTAGCTGTAAAATCTCCGAAAGAAGCTGTAAAGCCTAAAGAAGCATTTGCTGCTTTTTCTTCATTTAATTTGTCAATTCCAAAAGCTCTGGTTACAGGACTGTTATTTGGAGCCAATAAAACTTCGGTGGCACCGCTTGAGTTAAAGTTGGTAAAACGTAGATTGTAATAAATCTGTGCTAGAGAAGGTGCACGAAAACCTGTACTGATAGATCCTCTTACATTAATATGATCTGTAATTTTAAGTCTTGATGCTAATTTTCCGTTTACGGTACTTCCAAAATCGCTGTAGTTTTCAAAACGAACCGCAGTGCTTACCATTAAAGCATCGGTAATATCTAACTCACCATCAGCATATAAAGAAAAGTTAGTACGGCTTTCATTTACTTCGTTGGCAGGACTGTAACCTGGAAAACCTTGCGAACTTCCTGGTCTTGGGTTTCCAGAAACAGGATCTATGGGAGCACTTTGTGTAGTTGGATCGGTTATAGGTTTTCCATTGGTGTCATAAGTAGTATAGGAACCTTCTTCACCAGCAAAAATTTCAAACTTTTCTACTCTGAATTCAGTTCCAAAAGCAATATTCAAACCATTAAGAACACTGTCGTAGTTTTTAGAAACATCAAAATTAGTTGTATTTTGAAGCAGACTATGTCCTCCGGCATCGAATTCATGCGGTGATTTTTCTTCAAGAGAGGCATTGATAGTTCCTTTAATATCGTACTGAAATTTATTCATTCCGAATGTATTACTTAAATCAAATTTCCATCCTCCCGAAGACTGAGTTCTGATTCCAGCCGCAACTGAATTATCATTTATTTTTGAAGTGATTCTTGGAGTATATCCTCCCGGATAAACCGATTCTACTACTCGTTCACCATCGTTACGTGTAAAAGCATAAGCATCAGTATCTCTAAAGTTGCTGCCTCCGAAAGCATAGAATTCGGTTTTATCAGCAATAGGAATCGCCAGATTGGCAAATAAATTAACGCCTCTCATTTCGGCATCTCCGAAACCTTTTCTAAAATCGTAAGCTGGACGAAGAGTTTTATTTTTGTTTAGAAATTCTCCTGTAAGGTTTACAAAACCGCCTTTAGTTCCAATTGCGGTACCATAGTTTGCGGCAACTCTTACAGAACCTCCGTCAAAATCTTGATCTTTTCCGTATGAATTTCCATTACCATGCTGGTCTAATCGATATCCTTCTGTATTGGGAGTTCCCGGCAGAAAATCGCCTTTTGCATGTGTATTGAAAGCTCCATAGGTGATAGAACCTGTAAGTTCATCTACATTGTCATTTGTTACAATATTAATAACTCCTGCAATAGCATCAGAACCATATTGAGCCGAAGCACCGTCGCGTAGAATCTCGATTCTTTTAATAGACGCTGCAGGAATTGCATTTAAATCTGTTCCAGTATTACCACGTCCGCGAGTTCCAAATAAATTTATTAATGAAGATTGATGTCTTCTTTTTCCATTAATCAAAACCAGCGTTTGGTCAGGTCCCATACCTCTTAAGGAAGCTGGATCAACGTGATCGGCACCGTCAGAACCAGATTGTTTATTGGCGTTAAATGAAGGAGCAACATACTGCAAAAGCTGGTTGATTTCTATTTTTCCACTTTGAGTCGTTACTTCTTTCACATTAATAACATCAATAGGAACTGCCGAATTTACAACTGTTCTTTTCGTGTTTCTTGATCCTACGACAACAACGTCATTTAAAACTTGTCCGTTGCTTTCATCAAGAGTTACACTTAATTGATCTGAAGCTGTTTTTTCTATAGTAGCAAATCCTACATAACTAAAAACTAAAATTGCACCTTCTTTAACTTTAATTCTAAAGCCTCCTTCAAAATCGGTTGAAACACCATTTGAAGTTCCTTTTTCGACAATATTCACACCAGGGAGGGGATTTCCTGTTTTGTCCTTTACGACACCCGAAACTTCTTTTTGGGCAAATAGAAACGCTGAATTCAACAGGAATAATAATAATGCAATCTTTTTCATGGTTGTTGGTTTTTTGGTTTGTTTTTTGTTGGAAATTTTTCTAAAATTACCATTTTTTAACAAAAGCTTAATAAAAAGTTTAAAAATTTTTAGGAATAACCTTAAAATTATATTAATGCACATTTTTACTTCGCTCACGAGGTATTAAATCTTATATTTGCAAAATTTTAAAGCCAAAAAATATCATTTTAGCAGAAAGCAAAAATTATAAATAGGTTATAATTCATTAAATTACAAGTTAAAACGTCCGTGTCTCAGCCTAAAAAAGACCGACTAAAATAAATAGAAACAAACAGATGAAAGCAGGAATTGTAGGATTACCAAATGTTGGAAAATCAACATTATTTAATTGTTTATCTAATGCAAAGGCGCAGAGTGCGAACTTTCCGTTTTGTACAATCGAACCAAATATTGGTGTTGTAAACGTTCCAGACCCAAGAATTAATAAATTAGAAGAATTAGTAAAACCAGAGCGTGTTCAAATGGCAACTGTAGATATCGTAGATATTGCAGGTTTGGTAAAAGGGGCTAGTAAAGGTGAAGGTCTAGGAAACCAGTTTTTAGGAAACATTAGAGAGTGTAATGCTATTATTCACGTTTTACGTTGTTTTGACAACGATAACATTGTACACGTTGATGGAAACGTAAACCCAATTCGTGATAAAGAAACTATCGATATCGAATTACAGTTAAAGGATTTAGAAACTGTTGAAAAACGTTTAGAAAAAGTAAAACGTGCTGCTAAAACAGGAAATAAAGAAGCACAGACTGAAGAAGCTTTATTAAATAGAATTAGAGAGGCTTTATTGCAGGCAAAATCTGCAAGAACAATTGTGCCTCAAAATAATGACGAAGAAGTTTTATTAGAAAGTTTCCAATTGATTACAGCAAAGCCAGTTTTATACGTTTGCAACGTTGATGAAAGTTCTGCAGTAAGCGGAAACAAATATGTAGATCAGGTTCGTGAATTAGTAAAAGATGAAGACGCTGAGGTTATTGTGCTTTCAGTAGGAGCAGAGGCTGATATCACTGAATTAGAAAGCTACGAAGAGCGTCAGGTTTTCCTTGAAGATATGGGATTAGAAGAGCCGGGAGCTTCAGTTTTAATTCGTGCAGCTTACAAATTATTAAAACAGCAAACATATTTTACAGCAGGTGTAAAAGAAGTTCGCGCTTGGACAATCAATATTGGAGCAACTGCACCACAAGCAGCTGGAGTTATCCACACTGATTTTGAAAAAGGATTTATCCGTGCAGAGGTAATTTCATACGACGATTATGTTCAATACGGTTCTGAAGCAAAAGCAAAAGAAGCTGGAAAATTCAGAGTAGAAGGAAAAGAATACGTGGTAAAAGATGGTGATGTAATGCACTTCCGTTTCAACGTTTAGTCTTTTTTTTAGAGAATAGAATAAAGAATAAAGAATAAAGAATAAAGAGAATAGAAAAAACTGCTGGAGAAATTCGGCAGTTTTTTGTTTTAGAAAATAGGAGAAAGGGGAAAGGGGAAAGGGGAAAGAGGAAAGAAGAAAGAAATTAGACAAAAGTCATCGTTTGTCAGGCTGAGCGGAGTCGAAGCCCAAGCAAAGATTGTCGATTCTCTTAGTTGCGTTTCTTGTGTGTCCTTCGACTTCGCTCAGGAGGACAAAAATGAGATGAAATATTTTTTCAAATAAACGCAAAGTTTGTCAGGCTGAGCGAAGTCGAAGCCAACGTAATAATTGTCGATTCTCTTTGTTGCGTTTCTCGTGTGTCCTTCGACTCGCTCAGGACAAAAAATGAGAGTAAAAAAATAGAAAAAAATACTTGTAAATCTGCGCTTTCGCGAAAGCGAATCAGAAAAATCCACATTCTATTTTCAACAAATAAATTTTTGGCTTAAAAATTGGTTACAGAAAAATTAACCAATTACTAATCTAAAATCAACCAATCAAATGTTAAAAAAATCTTTCAAATTTCTGGGCTGGACTTTATTCGGAATTTTCACTTTCCTTGCTCTTTATGTTACATCAGTTTTACTTATTTCAAAAATAACAGTCAATTCAGATATTGCAAAAGTGGAAGAAGAAAATGCGGTTCCTATTTACATTCTTTCCAATGGAGTTCATACTGATGTTGTAGTTCCTATTAAAAACGAAATCAAAGACTGGCGAAATGAAATCCAGTTCAATCAAACCAAATCAAAAGATTCTTTAATGAATTATATCGCTTTTGGCTGGGGTGATAAAGGTTTTTACTTAGACACGCCGGAATGGTCGGACTTAAAAGCAAGCACCGCCTTAAAAGCGGCTTTTGGTGTGAGTTCTTCGGCAATGCACACTACATTTTTTAAACAGTTGAAAGAGGGCGAAGATTGTAAACGAATCTTGATTTCAAAAGAAAACTATCAGAGTTTGGTTAATTATATTTCGGATAGTTTCAGTGATCCTGTTCATCCACAATGGATTGAAGGCCATAGCTACGGAATGAAAGATGCTTTTTATGAAGCCAAAGGAAGTTACAGTCTTTTTTATACTTGCAATACCTGGGCAAACAATGCGTTAAAGGCGGCAAACCAAAAAGCAAGTTTGTGGACGGTTTATGATAAAGGGATTTTTTGTCATTATAAATAGTATGGTCAACCAAGTATAGTTCCTACGGAACATTAAAACCATGAGATTTTTAGTTGTTACCAAAATAAAATCTCTAGCGAGATATATAATTCATTGAAAAAAACTCCGTCAGGAGTATAATATCGGTAGAAAAGATTTTTACGCAATTAAATTTGTCCCGTAGGGGCTATATAAGTTTGACATGAAAAAAATGTAAAATCTGAATAAAATCCAAGAATACCGTTTTTTTGATTATTGCTTAAATTTGAGAGTATATCAAAAAATCAGCAAAATGAAATCCAAAAATATCTTTTCAAAAACATGGTTTCTACTAAAGAATACATTTTTAGAGTTTAATGATGACAATGCCATCAAACTAAGTGCAGCATTATCGTATTATACCATATTTGCACTTCCGCCTTTATTAATTATTATCATAACAATCTGTGGTTTTTTCTTTGGTGAAGAAGCTGTTACAGGACAGCTCTACGGACAAATAAATGGTTTGGTAGGCAATGGTGCAGCAACGCAAATTCAAGAAGCAATAAAGAATGTGCAATTGTCTGGAAATAATGTTTTTGCAACTGTATTTGGAATTGTAATGTTGTTAATTGGTGCCTCGGGAGTTTTTGCAGAAATTCAGAGTTCTATAAATTACATTTGGGGACTTCGTGCGAAGCCTGATAAAGGAGTTAGAAAATTTATACAAAACAGATTAATGTCATTTTCTATGATTGCATCTGTAGGTTTTTTAATGATCGTCAGTTTGTTTATTAATACAGTATTAGATTTAGTGAGTGCGCGTTTAAAAATATATTTTCCAGAAAGTACCGTTTATTTATTTTATGTAGTTAATATAGTTATTGTGCTGGCTAGTATAACCCTTTTATTTACCATAATCTTCAGAACTTTACCTGACGGAAAAATTAAATGGAAAGATGCTATTATTGGATCGAGTGTAACCGCAGTACTATTTATGATTGGTAAATTTGCCATTGGATTCTATTTGGGTAGTTCTACAGTAGCTTCAGTTTATGGGGCTGCAGGATCTGTAATCATTATTTTAGTTTGGGTTTATTATTCCGCAATAATTCTTTACTTTGGAGCAGAATTTACAAAAGTCTATGCAAAATCATATGGAGGAAAAATTTATCCAAATGAATATTCTGTAGAGATTGCAAAAGAAGTTTACGAAATCGAAGATGTAACCCAAGAATCCACACAACAAAGATTAACAAACGAGAAAATATGAAAATTATAGCCTTTGGAGGAAGCAACAGTACACAGTCAATTAATAAACGTTTAGCAACTTATGCATCAAGTTTATTTGAAAATGCCGATGTTGAAGTTTTAGATTTAAACGATTATGCCATGCCGCTATTCAGTGTTGATTTAGAAAAAGAAGTAGGACAGCATCAAATCGCTCAAGCTTTTTTGAATAAACTGAAAGAAGCTGATATTCTGGTAGTTTCAATGGCTGAAAACAACGGGAATTATTCTGTTGCTTTCAAAAATGTTTTCGACTGGAGTTCGCGAATTGAAAAAGATGTTTTTCAGCATAAACCAATGTTATTATTAGCAACTTCTCCTGGAGGCAGAGGCGGTGCATCAGTTTTAGGAATCGCTCAAAATCTTTTCCCGCGTTATGGTGCCGAAATTAAAGGAACTTTCTCATTACCAGCTTTTGGCGCGAATTTTGATTTACAGGAAAATAAAATATCAAATCC
The DNA here is from genome assembly GCF_017352115.1 of Flavobacterium endoglycinae. Taxonomy (NCBI): domain Bacteria; kingdom Pseudomonadati; phylum Bacteroidota; class Flavobacteriia; order Flavobacteriales; family Flavobacteriaceae; genus Flavobacterium; species Flavobacterium endoglycinae. The sequence goes on along the minus strand of NZ_CP071448.1, from coordinate 688,323 downwards.
TGAATTGGATCAACAATTAAAAGAAATTATCAAATCAAGTTTTTAAATCAATGCCCATAAAAAAGATTGCTTTTATATTCCTTTTTTTCAACATAATTTTTTTGAATTCCGCTTTAGCGCAAAAGCTAACTGAAGTCGATAAAATTGTTGCAAAATATTCTAAAAGTTTTGCCAGCACAGAAAAATTAGCAGACAAAATCAATAAAGATTTTAGTTCTGACTATGACAAAGCACGCGCTGTTTACAGCTGGATCGCCTTAAATATTAAATACGATTATAATGCATTTCTAAATCCACCTAAAATACAAGGATTTAGTTATTCAACAGAAGCTGAAAAACAACGAAAACTGAAACAGCTCAATGACAACCTGATTCAGAAAGCTTTCAAATCACAAAAAGCAGTCTGCGAAGGATTCACGGCTTTGTATCAGCATTTGGCAGAATTAGTCGGAATTGAATGTGAAATAATAAGAGGGGATTCTAAGACCCGATTGGCAGATATCGGCAGAAAAAATACATCTTCAAACCACGCTTGGAATATTGTTTTAATTGATAAAAAATGGCGATTGATTGATGTAACTTGGGGACAAGGATATTATGACAGCAGCAAAGGACGAATGGTAAATGATTTTAATCCAGTTTACTTTGATACTGATCCAGATTATTTTTTCGCAAAACACTATCCAGATTCCGGTACTTATTTAGGAAATAGAATAAGTAAAGATGATTTTTTAAATGGTCCGCTGATTTACAATAAGACTATAGAAAATGATAATAAAATTAAATCCCCAGATTCAGGAATACTGGAAGTAAAAAGTGGCGATAAAATTACGGTCGAAATCAAAAACATTTCTAAATCAGATCAGGTTTTCTATTTAAATAAAAGGAATCAGCCCGTTAAAGTTCAAAACCCGAAAGAGAAAAGAGGCAGCTTGGAATTTCAAATTCTTGCCGATAATAATTTGGGAGATTACATTACTATTTTTGTAAATACCAATAGCATTGTTTCGTTTAAAATAGTTCATAAATAGATTCCTATTCTGTATTGTAAGATTTTCATCTTTCCTTAATTTACCGTACCTTAGCAGTAAATGATTCGAATTTATTGCCATGGAAACTACTTTTTTGAAATCGATTTTAGATAATGATTTCTACAAATTTACAATGCAGCATGCTGTAATAAAACTTTTTCCAAAGGCTAAAGTCCGTTACGGATTTATAAACCGTGGAAAACATATTTTTCCAGCTGGTTTTGCAGATTTACTTCGTCGTTCAGTCGATGCGATGGCAGATTTGAAACTTACCAAAGACGAAAAAAATTATCTAGCACATTACTGTCCTTATCTTGATCCAACTTATCTGGATTTTCTTCAGGGATATAGCTTTGATCCTTCAGAAGTGCAAATAAGTCAAGAAGGTTCAGAAATTAACGTTACTGTTGAAGGATTTTGGTACCGAACAATTTTATGGGAAGTGCCTCTTATGGCGTTAATTTCGGAACTTTTTTATAAAGCCAGCCATTTAATTCGTTTAAATGATGAAGCTATAAAAAATCTGACCAAAGAAAAAATCGATAATTACAATACACTCGGAGTTTCGGTTTTAGAATTTGGTACCAGACGTCGTCATTCATACGATGTTCATAATTTAATTAATGAAACGCTGAGAACCTACGGCGGACAAAGCTTTATAGGAACCAGTAACGTGCATTTTGCGATGGTCAATAATAGAAGACCTTTAGGAACGCATGCGCATGAATGGTTTATGTTTCATGCCGCGCAATATGGTTTTAAAATGGCCAATTCAATGAGCCTTGAACATTGGACACAGGTGTATGGTGGAGATCTCGGAATTGCGTTAACAGATACGTATACAACCGACATATTTTTTAATCAATTTGATAAAAAATATTCCAAACTTTTTGATGGCGTTAGACATGACAGCGGCGATCCTGTAGAATTTGCTCAAAAAGTAATTTCCCACTACGCCAAAATGGGAATCGATCCAAAATCGAAAGCAATTGTTTTCTCGGATTCGCTTAATTATGACAAAGTTAAAATCATTTCTGATTTCTGTGAAGACAAAATAAAAATGTCTTTCGGAATAGGAACTAATTTTACAAATGATGTAGGATTGCCTTCCATGAACATGGTCATAAAATTAACAGATACAAAACCTGATAGTACACATTGGCAGGGAGTTGTAAAATTATCCGACGAAAAAAACAAAAATACGGGAACACCCGAAATGATTGCGCTGGCGAAGCAAGTACTCGGAATCAAATAGTATTTTTTTGCTGAAAAAGCAGTTTTTTTATATCTTTAGCCCCCGATTTATTTTAAAATCAATTTAAATAGACTTAAACTGTTATTATTCGTAACAAAAAAATAATACGCTTTTATTTTTTACCGATAAATGGTACATTAGCCAAAAATCCTTAATTCATTTATGCTAGAGCAAAATCAATATACCGAAGATAATATTCGGTCACTCGATTGGAAAGAACATATCCGTATGCGTCCGGGAATGTACATCGGAAAACTTGGAGACGGATCTGCACCAGATGATGGTATTTACATTCTTCTAAAAGAGGTTTTAGATAACTGTATCGATGAGTTCGTTATGGGCTCAGGGAAAACTATCGAGGTAAGTATTAAAGAAAAAACGGTTACAGTTCGTGATTACGGACGTGGTATTCCGTTGGGAAAAGTGGTCGATGTCGTTTCGAAAATGAACACAGGAGGAAAGTACGATACTAAAGCTTTCCAGAAATCGGTAGGTTTGAATGGTGTCGGAACAAAAGCGGTAAACGCACTTTCGACTTATTTTCGTGTAGAATCAGTTCGTGAAGAGAAACAAAAAGCAGCTGAATTTTCTGCTGGAAATTTAGTTTTAGAAGAAGACGTAATAGAAACTACAAAACGTAAAGGGACAAAAGTAACTTTTACGCCAGACGAAACTATTTTCAAAAATTATAAGTTCCGTTTAGAATATGTTATAAAAATGGTCAAAAACTACTGTTATTTGAACAATGGTTTGACGATTATTTTCAACGGAGAAAAATACTATTCAGAAAACGGACTTCGTGATTTGTTAGAAGAAACCATCAACGAAGAAGACTTAGAATATCCAATTATTCACCTGAAAGACCACGATATTGAGGTAGCGTTAACGCATAGTAAAACGCAATACAGTGAGGAATATCACTCTTTCGTAAATGGTCAGAATACAACACAGGGAGGAACGCACTTAGCGGCTTATCGTGAAGCAGTTGTAAAAACTATTCGCGAATTTTACAATAAGAATTTCGAAGCATCAGATGTTCGTAAATCGATTGTAAGTGCGATTAGCATTAAAGTAATGGAACCAGTTTTTGAATCTCAAACCAAAACAAAATTAGGTTCAACCGATATGGGATCTGATGATGGAACCCCAGCTGTTTCTGTTCGTACTTTCGTTAATGATTTCATCAAAACGAAATTAGATAATTACCTGCATAAAAATCCAGCAACTGCCGAAGCTTTATTGCGTAAAATTCTTCAGGCAGAACGCGAGCGTAAAGAATTATCAGGAATTAGAAAACTGGCAACAGATCGTGCTAAAAAGGCCAATCTTCATAATAAAAAATTAAGAGACTGCCGTGCGCATCTTCCAGATACCAAAAATCCAAGAAACTTAGAAAGTACACTTTTTATTACCGAGGGAGATTCGGCTTCTGGATCAATCACTAAATCACGTGATGTAAACACACAAGCAGTTTTCAGTTTACGTGGTAAGCCTTTGAATTCATACGGAATGTCTAAAAAAATCGTGTATGAAAACGAAGAATTCAACTTGCTTCAAGCAGCATTGGATATCGAGGACGGGTTAGAAAAATTACGTTACAATAACATCGTAATCGCAACCGATGCCGATGTCGACGGAATGCACATTCGTTTGCTTTTGATTACTTTCTTTTTGCAGTTTTTTCCAGAATTAATCAAAGAAGGACATTTGTATATTTTACAAACTCCACTTTTCAGGGTTCGTAACAAAAAAGAAACGATTTACTGTTATTCTGAAGAAGAAAGAAAAGAAGCAATCGAAAAACTAAAACCAAAACCAGAAATTACCCGATTTAAAGGTTTGGGAGAGATCTCGCCAGATGAGTTCAAAAACTTTATTGGAGATACGATCCGTCTTGATCCAGTTATGATGGATAAACATACTTCGATTGAACAGTTGTTATCTTTCTATATGGGAAAAAACACTCCTGACAGACAAGATTTTATTATTAAGAATTTGAAGGTTGAAATTGATGAGCTTGAGGAAGCTTAAAGAAAATACTTCTGTTAAAATTAAATTGAAAAAATACTGAAATAATTCAGCATAAAAAATGAAAGACGAAGAAGACGACAACTTGATTCCAAGCGACGACGAGAATAATCAGGATGAAAACCAGATTGATGGCAATCAAAATGGAGATGACGATGAAATTATCGACGTAGATGCTAAACATTTTGAAGGACAGCATTTTTACGAAAATCAAGAAGAAGAAGGCGAAGATGTTATTACGAAGGTAACCGGAATGTATAAAGACTGGTTCCTGGATTACGCTTCGTACGTAATTCTGGAGCGCGCCGTTCCTGCTATCGAAGACGGATTCAAGCCTGTTCAGCGTCGTATTATGCACTCATTAAAAGAGTTGGATGATGGTCGTTATAATAAAGTTGCCAATGTAGTAGGACACACTATGCAGTATCACCCACACGGAGATGCGAGTATTGGTGATGCAATGGTGCAGATTGGACAAAAAGATTTATTGATTGACTGCCAAGGAAACTGGGGAAATATCTTAACTGGTGATGGTGCGGCCGCTCCCCGTTATATCGAGGCACGTTTATCTAAATTTGCTTTGGAGGTTCTGTACTCTCCAAAAATTACAGAATGGGGATTATCGTACGATGGTAGGAAAGCAGAACCTATTAATCTTCCAGTAAAATTCCCTTTGCTTTTGGCGCAGGGAGCAGAAGGTATTGCGGTAGGTCTATCAACAAAAGTTTTGCCGCATAATTTTAACGAATTAATTGACGCTTCGATTAAAATTTTAAAAGGAAAACCGTTTACGCTTTATCCTGATTTTATGACTGCTGGTATAGCCGACGTTTCAAATTATAACGACGGAATGCGTGGCGGACGTGTACGCGTGCGAGCTAAAATTTCGCAGTTAGACAAAAATACATTGGTAATTACACAGATTCCGTTTTCGACCAATACTTCTAGTTTGATTGATAGTATTTTGAAAGCCAATGAAAAAGGTAAAATCAAAATCAAGAAAATTGAAGACAATACCGCTGCCGATGTTGAAATTTTAATTCACCTTTTCCCAGGTGTTTCGCCAGATAAAACAATCGATGCTTTATTTGCGTTCACAGCTTGTGAAACTTCTATAGCGCCTTTAGGTTGTGTTATTGAAGATAACAAACCGTTGTTTATTGGAGTTTCTCAAATGTTGAAAATTTCGACAGAAAGAACGGTTGATTTACTTAAGCAGGAACTTGAAATTCAATTAGAAGAATTAAAAAATAAATGGCATTTTTCTACTTTGGAGAAAATCTTCATTCGTGAAGAAATGTACATTGATTTCAAATTATATGGAGACAGAGAATCATTATACAAATACTTGTATGACAGATTTGAGCCTTTCAAAAAGTCATTTGTTAGAGAAATCAACGATGATGATTTACAGCGTTTGACTCAAATTCCGATGATTCGTATTACTCGTTTCGATTCTGATAAGGCAGACGAATTGATTTCGAAGCTTGAAGAAGAAATGAAAGAGGTAGAATACAATTTGGAACATCTGACTGATTTTGCTATTTCTTATTTTACCAAATTAAAAGAGAAATACGGAAAAGGGCGTCAGCGTCAGACAGAACTTCGTGTTTTTGATAACGTTGAGGCTACAAAAGTAGTTTTACGTAACACAAAACTATACGTAAACCGCGAAGAAGGCTTCGTTGGAACAAGCTTAAAGAAAGACGAATATGTAGCCGATTGTTCTGATATTGATGATGTAATTGTGTTTTTGCGCGACGGTAAAATGATGATTACCAAAGTTGATTCCAAAACATTTGTTGGAAAAGATATTATTCACGTCGCCGTGTTCGATAAAGGTGATAAACGTACCATTTACAACATGATTTATCGTGATGGAAAATCAGGACCATCCTATATAAAACGCTTTAATGTTACTGGAGTCACTCGTGATAAAGCGTATGATTTAACAAATGGAACAAACGGTTCACAAGTTGTTTATTTCTCACATAATCCAAATGGTGAAGCTGAGGTTGTAACGATTTTATTACGCCAAATAGGAACAATTAAAAAACTGAAATTCGATATTGATTTTGCTAAATTGGCGATTAAAGGCCGAGCATCAAAAGGAAACTTGGTAACCAAATATCCAATCAAGAAAATTGAATTAAAAGAGAAAGGAATTTCGACTTTACTCCCAAGAAAAGTTTGGTTTGATGATACCGTAAAACGTTTAAATGTTGATGGAAGAGGAGAACTTCTGGGTGAATTTAAACCGACAGATAAAATATTAGTTATTAGTCAATCAGGTAAACTAAAGGTGATTATTCCAGAATTATCGACTCACTTTGAGGAAGATATGATTGTGCTGGAAAAATGGAAGCCTAAGAAACCAATTTCTGCCATTTACTATGATGGTGAAAAGGAACGATATTTCTTAAAACGTTTCCTAGTAGAAAACGAAGGAAAAGAGGAAAGCTTTATAACTGATCATCCAAATTCGCAATTAGAAATTGTATCTACAGATTATCGTCCGGTAGCCCAATTGGTTTTTGCAAAAGTAAAAGGAGTTCAAAAAGACGATCTTCATATTGATGTTGAAGACTTTATAGCCGTAAAAGGTTTTAAAGCCTTAGGAAATCAATTAACAACTGATAAATTACGACAAGTCAATTTATTAGATCCGCTTCCATATGAAGAACCTGTAGAAGAAGCTCCAGAAAAAACAGAAATTTCAGAAGATGATCCAGTCGAAACTGAATTAGATGATGATGGTCAGATTGGTTTGGTTTTAGACTAAAATAAATGTAAAACGCTAAGATTGATTTCTTAGCGTTTTTTATATCTTTCATTTAAAGTTAAAAAACTTATTGTTGTATTTTTTTAACTTATTGTAGACTTTATACCAAAACTCTAGTTTTATATTTATTTCTATTTTTTAAATAGAAATTAAATTTAGTATGAAGATCAGATATTTTCTTATTTTAATAGTATTGTTATCCAGTTGTACTAATAATAAATTCTATAGTTATGTTTACGATTATGATACAGATAAACCGATTAAAGATGTATACGTAAAAGTAAATGGAATTGTGACGAAAACAGACGATTTTGGATATTTTAGTGCCAATATAAAATCAAATGAAGATTGCTTGATAGTATTGCACAAAGAAGAATATGAAATTAAAAAAGTATATCGAAAACCAGATTCATTGGGAATGTTTAGTGAAAGAAGTTTAAAAAAATCTAAGATTTATTTGTTTAAAAAAGAAAGTGATTTTTATAGTAATGAATAATTTTAGAGTATAATTGTTTTTTTAATAAGCTATCAGAATACTCCTGACAGCTTATTTAAACAAGAAATTCAAATTAATCGCTTTTTTCTCTTTTAACTTTTTAATAATTTTTAAAAATGCAATAGCGGTAATATAAGCGTCGCCTAAAGCAGTATGACGGTCTTTTTTTGAAATGTCGAATTTATCAGCAAGATCATCAAGAGTGTAATGATCTTTTCGTTCAAACAAATGCGATTTTATTAGTGTCTTTTTGTACAAATAAGCTGTGTCTAAAGTTTTGTTGGTCAACTGTGGAAGACCATTTCGTTCCAAAGCTTTATTGATCATCATGATATCAAAAATAGTGTGATGTGCAATGATGATCGAATCACCTAAAAAATCTAAAAACTGTTGCAAAGCTTCTAATTCGGTTGGACGTTGTATAATGAAAGCTTTCAAAATTCCATGAATCTGAGCGGTCGCTTTATCATAATGCTCTTGTTCGAGATAAACTTCAAAACTGTTTTGAACTGCAATAATTCCATTTTGAAGAACCAATGCTCCAATGCATAAAATTCGGTCGTTATCATAATCAAAACCTGTTGTTTCTGTATCTAAAACTACAAAACGTGTTTCTTCGATTGTAATATTTTCATCGAATAGATTCTCTTCCTTTTTCCAAAAATTGAATAATCCCATCATTACACCAGATTTGAAATATTAAAGCGCACCGAAATCAATTCCTGAAGTTCTTTAATGGTTTTAAAAGTACGTTTCAGCTTAATTTTTTCCATTTTGGTTAAAGATTCCAATTCGATAAATTGACCAGAATCATGGTGCAGTAAACCTTGTTTGGTTCTGAATTTCAGTAAGGCTTTAAATGAATACGAACAGGATAAATACAATTCTCTATTATTAGGTTCTAGTTCAGCCAGTTTTTCGAAACGTTCAGCGGTATTGCTGATTCCTTTAACTGAATGTGACAAAATTAAAACTCGTGCAGCATCAGTCAGAGGCATTAAAGCTCGTCGTTTAATGTCAAAATTATCTTTGTTAGCACCATCTTGTTCTACTAAAAATTGTCTGAAGAAACCAGTAGGAGAAGGGCTTTGCAAAGCACCGCTTACCAAATGCATATAAAAAATAGGATTGGCTTTTATAGTTTCAAAAATATAATCCGATAATTGACTCACAATTTCAGTATCGCCATAGGTAGAACTATAATCAAAGAAAATGAACGATAATAAAACCTCATTTTTCCCTGGATTGGTAATCCAATGATATACCTGACTTTTCCATTCATCAAGACTCATACACCATTTGGGGTTTGATGCCATCATTTCGGCAGGACAATAATCGTAGCCAATTTCAAAAAGACCTTTGTTGACAAGCCCGGCAAATTTTTGAAAATAAACTCTCGTTTCATCTCTAAAAACCTCATTTACATTTTCGTATACAATGGCATTATCCTGATCGGTATGAAGCATTTGTTCGCCTCGACCTTGGCTTCCCATGGCTAACCAAGCAAATTTAGCCGGTGGCGGACTGCTCATTTTATCCAAACAGATTTCAATAACCCGCGTTGTACAAGCTTCATTAAGTTCTGTAATGATTTTGGTAATCAAAGTCATTGGAATATTTTGATCCAGATAACCTTGCAGTAACTGCATAATCTGGTTACGGATTGGTTTTATTTCTTTGATTTTTTTGGTTCGTTTTAGCGCTTTAATCAATACCGCTGGATTATTTCCTAGCGCTACCATAACATCATGTTTCGATAGAATTCCCACTGCTTTGGTATTTACCGTACCGTCTTTTGTTAAACATAAATGACTGATATCACTTTTCATCATTGCCATTTGCGCCTCTGTAACCGTCATTTTTTTGGGATACGTAATAACGGGTTTTGTCATGATCGTTTCGGCGGTTGTCGTTATCGGGAAATCTCCCGTTACGATTTTATTTCGAAGATCTTTATCGGTTAAAATACCAATTGGAAGCATTTCATCAACAATCAAAATCGCACCGACTTTTTTCTTGCCCATGATTTTCGCAATGTCCTTTACAGTTGTAGACGGACTGCAGGTTACAATTTTTTTCGAATATTTTATGGGTGTTAAATCAAAAGAATGGTTACTCGTTTGAAGATTTTCATTCAAATCATCATCTCCGTATAATTTATCTTTATGAATATCAGAATATGGATTTCGGGTGTTCGAAGCATAGCTTTCAATCAGGAAATTGCCAACATTTCTGTTCTCTAGCGCATAAGGTTTAAAAACGGCAATCGGAATCGCATACAAAATACTTTCTTCATGAGCGACTGCTTCCATTATATAGTTTTCCTGTGCCAAAAGCGGACGAAGACCAAAAATATCACCTTCGTCACACATATCTAGAACGGTATTTTTAGTGCTTTTTTTCAAAGCCACTGCGCCTTTATGAACAACATAAAAAGAATCGTGGGTTTTATCATTCTCAGCAAAAATGACAGCGTCTTTTTCTTTGTAGATAATAGAAATCTGTTCCGATAATTTTTCTAAATCTTTTTGATGAAGAAAATTAAACGGCGGATAACTCTTTAAAAAGTCAGCAACTCTTTGCGAAATGGTATTTTTCATTTGGTTAGATTTAGGTTCTAAAATACTATTTAAAATAGAAATGTAAAAGAAACACCTTTTATTTTTTAGTTACAAAGAGACAAAGTTGTAGAGTTATAAGTTTTAAAAAATGAAGATATTAAACTTTGTGAATTATTAACTTCATAGTTTAAAAAAAGCTCCAAAATTGGAGCTTTAAATATATTTAAAATTAGGTTTTAATCCACTTTATGAACCGTGCCTCGTTGTTTTTCTTCAGAACCAACTAAGCCATATTCGAACGTATAAGAATCTTTAGAAGTGGTTAAAATCTTCATGCTGATTGCTTTTTCTTCAGCCATATTTTTGGGGTGTTTTTTTTGCAGTATATATTCGCAGTCACTTACCCAACGGATAGTTGCGGTATCTGTTTTTCCTTCAAAAGTTTCGATTTCAATACTGTCTTTGCGTTCAAAGAAAGTTGTTTTTTTAACTCCGTTGACTTCAGTCTCAAATTTAAATTTTCCGTTTTTGAAATCTTTGCAATTGTGTTCTGCGTTATAACAAGATACTAACGCTAGAACTGGAAATAAGAATATAATTTTTTTCATTTTAATTAAGTTATTTTTTAGGAGCTATTCCTGCTGTCCGCTATATCTTTTCCTGGCTAAAGAAGCCAGAAAAAGGATGCCGCTTCCATCAGGGCTAGAAAAGGACATTGTAAATAAGAATTGAGCCAATAAAAAAAGCAAAAATAATATTGAGAATCCCGAGAAAAATTAAATTACGTCTTTTATTATCAACAGTTTGTTCAGCTGATAATTCTGTCTGGCAGAATTTAATTATAACCCAAATACCAAAATCCTCCTAAACGACATGATAGTCAATCATTTTAACCTTTTTAGTTCGTCATCGGTAAAGTTCTTAATTTCTTTTTCTTTGGCAAACTTTTCAGCGTTGTAATTACTTGATTTATTTTTCGGAATCGACAAGCTGTTCCATTCGCTGTTTTTCAGCTGTTTGGCATAAAAAATCATCTGTCCAACATGATAAGGATAATGCGCTAATTGACGATTTATAGCTTCAATAACCGTATGACCTTCATTTCGGATGTAAATAATATCAGAGAGTTGTTCTGGTTTTAAACTTTCCAATGCATTTTCCAGACAGTTCCAGCCTTTGTTCCAAATTTCTAAAACTTCCTCTTTCGATTGTAAATCATTTTCAAATTCGGCATCGCGGTTTCGCCATTCTTTCTCGCCGTCAGAACTTAGAAAATCGGTCCACCTCGAAAGCATATTGCCCGAAATATGTTTTACAATGGAAGCAATGCTGTTAGTATCTTCATTTACAGTAACAAAAAGCTGTTGAGGTTCTAATTGGTCCATTGCTTTTTCGCCAAGCATTTTATAATACAAAAACTGTTTTTTGGCACTTTCCAGATAGGATTGATCTGCGCTCATAGAGTTTAATTTTTAATTAAATCAAACGATTTTAATATCATATTTGTCTAATAATCCAACAATTCCACTGGTAGAAAATTGCGCTTTTCGCATCGGATTAAATTCAGGGTCAATCTTAAAATTGTAAGCCGTTCTAAAATCAGCTCCAGCTAATTGGGTTTCATTAAAAATGGCTCCGTCTAAATTACAATTGTCAAAAACCGAACTGGTTAAATTGGTTCCAATAAAGGTTACTTCGCGAACTGAAGAATTAATGAACTTGGTTTTAGGCATTTTTTTATTCGAAAACAACGCATAATCTAAAACACATTCTTCAAAATGAACTTGAAATAAAAAATCGTCGCATTCGTTAAATGCAATCCCTAAAAGTTTGCAGTTTCCAAAAGTGACATTTTTTAAACTCGTTCCAGCCAGACTTGTCATAGAAAGATTGCAATCGATGAATTCACAATCCAGAAAAGTATTGTATCCAAAATTACTGTTTGAAAAGTCGCAGTTTTTAAATACACAATCTTCGAACTCCCGGTTGTTTATTTTTTTATCAATGTAAACAACTTTATCGAATGTTTTTTGAATGTGAATTAGACTTTCCATGAATGTTTTTGTTGATAATGTGATTAAGGATTTGAAATTGATTAGGTTGATTTATGAATTATTTAGTCATTAAATATACCTTTCATGATGATTCTCAATCCCAAAAAGATTAAAACCATCGAAGACAAGCAGGCAATAATTCCGATTCCTAAAACCAAATAATGCCAATTGGTATGCTGATTTTGAAATGCATTGTAAATTAGTGAAGGGCCGATAAACATTAACGGCAATGCACCAGGTAAATATTTTATTCCTTTCATTAGTAATTGTTTGTTTGTTGCCATGTTTTTTGTTTCAGGTTTTAAGTTTCTTTGACTTGTGTTCAACCGCAAAGCACGCAAAGTTTTTTATTAGAACTTTAACTAAAGCGCAAAGTTCGCAAAGCTTTTACAAAAACTTGCGAACCTTGCGTAAAACTTCGCGTGCTTTGCGGTTAAACAAACCTTTTACTTATTATAATTATCAACAGCGTTCCTTACACTGCCGTATTTTTTTAATAATTCTGATGCTTCTTCGTATGAAACTGGAATTTCTCCCATAATCATTTTTACACCTCGGTCAACTAGTTTAATGTTACTTAACTGCATATCGACCATTTTGTTTCCTTTTACTTTTCCAAGCTGAATCATTGATGCAGTCGAAATCATGTTTAAAACCAATTTCTGTGCAGTTCCTGCTTTCATTCTTGAACTTCCAGTGACAAATTCGGGCCCAACTACTACTTCAATAGGAAATTTAGCCGTTAATGCCAGTGGACTTCCTGCATTGCACGTTATACAACCTGTTGCAATATTATTTTCGTTACAAGTTTCTAAACCACCAATAACATACGGAGTGGTTCCCGAAGCCGCAATTCCAATTACTATATCATTTTGATTGATGTTGTGCGCTTGTAAATCAAGCCACGCTTGCGTTGGATTATCTTCGGCATTTTCTACAGCACGACGGATAGCGGTGTCACCTCCTGCGATAATTCCGTTTACCAAATCAAATGGAACGCCAAAAGTTGGCGGGCATTCAGAAGCATCTACAACACCTAAACGGCCAGATGTTCCAGCTCCAATATAAAAAATACGTCCGCCCAATTTTAAATTTGCCACAGTTTGTGCTACCAAAGCTTCGATCTGCGGTAAGGCTTTTTCGACTGCATGAGGCACAGTTTTGTCTTCGTTATTAATATTGGTCAGTAGTTCATTAACTGACATTTTTTCTAAATGTTCGTATTTTGAAGATTGTTCGGTTGTTTTTGTAAACGTCATTTTTTGTAGAAATAGTTATCCTCCAAAATTAAACTTTTTTATGGCAACTCAGTAAAAAATCAAAGTTAAACTGAGCAAGATTTTTAGCCTTTTTTCAAATGCTTTTGCGTCTTCGAATTGTTTTGAACTTCTGTCTAAATGAAGTAAAATGCTATATTTGTTTTATAATAAACCCCAATGGACAAATTAAATTTTTTAAATGTAATCGCATGGATTGCCGTTTTTGTTTCGCTCTTGCTTGCGTTTTTTCTTTTTACTGTAAAAACACAGAATAAACTGGCGAACCGTTTATTTGCCTTCTTTTTTATTTTAAGTGCGCTGGATCTAAGTGGTTTCTTTTTTTACAAATTTATCGAAGGACAATTAAATCTAGAAGCTTTTAGATGGACAACATGCTTATTAGGAATGCCGTTGTTTTATTTGTTTGTTTTGGCAGTATGCTATTCTGATTTTCAATTAAAATGGAAACATTTATGGCATGTGATTCCTTTTTTGGTTGTGAATTTAATTTTCATTCCCCGATTTTATGCAGCAGATGAATTGCAGAAAATTCAGTTTTTCGAAGTGCACAATCAAATGCCTGAAATGCTGTTTTTTCGTGTCGTAGTCGAAGTTCAGTATTTGTTTTACATTGTAAGTGTTTATTTGATTTTAAAGAAATATAAAGAGCTTTATTTAGAGAATTATGCCAGAACAGGCTTTTCAACCTACAGATGGCTTTTTCAAATGACTACGGTTTTTCTTATTGCACATTCAATTGTGGTATTGAAAAATTTATTGCGTTACACAAATTTCAAGGAAACCTTTATTTGGGCTAATGTTTTGGTGGGAAGTATTGCGCTGCTCGTTACGTGTTGGTTTATAATGAAAGCTTTAAATCATCCTGAACTTTTTAGAGGCATAAATTCAAAATTAAAACTAGCAAAAGACATTCTTCCGGAAACTGAAGAAAAACAAACCTCTGATACTTTTGAAAATGACGTAATCAAAAATCAGATTTTGAGTTTAAGAGAATATATGGATCAGAAGGAACCTTTTCTTGATCCTTCGTTGACCATTCAAGAATTAAGTAATCAAATTAATATGCCGGTTCGTGAATTGTCGGTTTTAATTAATCATCATATCGATCAGCATTTTTTTGATTTTGTCAATGAATATCGCATTCAAAAAGCCATGAAGATTTTAAAAGATTCGTCAAAAAGCAATCTTACGGTTTTGGAAATTCTGTACGAAGTTGGTTTTAATTCTAAATCTTCATTTAATACTGCTTTTAAAAAATATACTAATTTAACACCAACAGCTTATAGAAATAGTTGAAAATAAAGGTTTTGTAAAAAGTCGAACTTGATGCTAAATAAAGTCGAACCCATTTCTTGAGAATAAAATGGTTCGACTTTTTTTGTCGGTCGAATTCCGAAAATTTCTGATAGAGCTTTGCTTCAAATTAATCGAACAAGTTAACATTAGAAATCATGACAAAATTAAACCTCCTTATTCTATTAGTATTGCCTTTATTTTGTTTGGCACAGTCGACATTGCAATTAAAAGGTAAAGTATCAAGTGAAAAAGCTCTTTTGGAATGGGCAGATATTTCGATATTCAATTCAGAAGGAAAAATTATCGACGGAACTACGACCAAACCAGATGGAACTTTTGAAATCGTTCTTAAAAAAGGGAGTTATAAAATTGGAATTAGTCTTTTAGGATTTTCAGAATATCAACAGGAAATTGCACTTGAAAAAGATACCGATTTAGGAATTATAATTTTAAAAGAAAACACGACAAGTTTAAACGAAGTAGTTGTGAAAACGAAAAAGAATACAATTGAACAAAAAATTGATCGTGTTGTATATACTATAGAAAACAATATTTCGGCAGTAAGCGGTGATGCTTTAAGCGCAATTAATAATGCGCCTGGTGTTGTGGTGCAAAGTAATGCGATCACTATATTAGGAAAAGGCGCATCGAGGGTCATGATCGATGGCAGAATGATTGAGTTATCTGGTGAAGAATTGAATAGTTTTTTGAAATCTATTTCGGCAAATGATATTAAAAGTATTGAAGTTATTGCCAATCCACCAGCAAAATACGAAGCAAACGGAACAGGCGGAATTATCAATATCATTATGAAAAAAGGAATGGTTAATTCATGGAAAAATACTTCAACTCTTTCATACGATCAGAATAAATACGGAATTTTTACGCTTAGAAACAGCTTTTTCTACAATAAAAATAAATTCAGAATGGCATTAAGCGGAAATGGGCGAATTGGAAATACAAACAATACAGAAGATTTAGATGTGTATTATCCAACAGGTCTTTGGCAGTTGCGAGATGTTTCAAAACAAAAAGAAAATAGCCTTTCTGGCCGTATTTCGCTGGAGTATGATATTTCGGATAAAACAACAATTGGAATTCAGTATTTAAATGAAAATTATACTCCTGATATGAAATCGAATACAATGATTCATATTTTTAATAATGCCAATACCATTGATTCGCTTTTGGTAAATAAAGGTTTCAATAGGAAATATTCAGGAAGCCAGACGTACAATGCCCATTTGATTTCGAAATTGGATTCTGTGGGAAGAAAAGTAAGCGTTGATTTGGATTACTTTACTTATAATTCAAGATTTGATAAGAACTTCACTGCTACATCTTATTCACCTGAAGGAACTTATAGAAACACGAATCAAGCAGCGAGAAATAATTCGAATCAGAATATTGATAATATTAGTTTGAAAACAGATTTTGATTATCCTTTAAGCATAATAGATTTGTCGTATGGCGCTAAAATTAGTTTTATAAAAAGCAACAGCGACGTGTTTTATTACAATACCATCAGCGGTTCTCCAGAATTAGATCCCAATCAGTCGAATGTGTTTGAATACAAAGAAAATAATCAGGCGGTTTATTTGAACGGAAATAAGAAAATCAATGATAAATTGACACTTCAGCTGGGATTACGATTTGAAAATACGCAGACAAACGGTTATTCTGAAACCTTAAATCAGGAAATTAAAAATGATTATTTAAAGTTGTTTCCGAGTTTTTATATTGATTATCAGTTGAGTGAAAATCATGGTTTTAATTTGAATTATGGAAAACGAATCAACCGTCCGGGATTTGGATTGTTAAATCCGTTTCGTTCGTATATCAACAGTAATAGTTATTCTGAAGGGAATCCATTTTTAAGACCTTCATTCAGCAATAATTTTGATTTTACGTATACGTTTAAAAAGAGTTTTAGAACGAATATTTTCTTTAATAGAACAACAGATGGTTTTGGTGTCGTTTTTAAATCAAATCCTGAAATCAACACACAGATTATCAGCCGTGAAAATTATTTTAATGAAAATTCATTTGGAATAGGCGAGAGTTATAGTGTTGAAGTGACAAGCTGGTTTGAAACACAGAGTTCGGTTTATTTTTTAGGATCTAAAACGAGTTTTATTTCTCAATTGAATGCTGTTCGTTCTAATACTGAACAACTTTATTTTACAACCGAAAATACTTTTTCGTTGAATGAAACTACAAAACTGCAGGTAGAATATTTTTACAGTTCTCCGTTTAAAAAAGGGCTGTATGAAATTGGATATATGGCTGGTTTGAATATTGCGGTGAGAAAGAGTTTTCTCCAAAACAGTCTTCAGTTTACTTTTTTGGTGAATGATCTTTTTAATACGTCTTATTTAAAAGGATATACATCAGTTGTAAATGGTGTTGCTCAGGTATACAGCCAAAATGAAAGCAACCGATTCTTAAGATTATCTGTTGTGTATAATTTTGGAAACAAGAAGATAAAAGTGCAGGAAAGAGATTTTGGAAATAAGGAGGAGAAAAAGCGAGCTGGAAAATAATTAGATAATTTGGAAATGTGGCAATTAGATAATTTATCCTAACAAGTTTTTAAAACTATTTTTCCAATTCTTGTTGCGTGAGGGATAGGAGCAAATTACCGAAGTAATGCGGATAGCCCGACAGTATTTACTAAAAGACCCAATGAACGCAGAGTTGATTGGGTCTTTTAGTAAATAGTGGCACGCCCTAATTATAAAATGAATGCCAATACTATTCCGAGTACGATCATCGAAACTTTGGCAATATTGAATTTATGTCCTTCACTGCTTTCAAAAATAATAGTTGATGAAATATGGAATAAAATACCAATTACGATGGCAGTGATTTCGGTGTAATATTGATTTAAAAAAGCTAAATATTCGGATGCAATTGTACCAAGAGGCGTCATAAGTGCAAAAGTGACCATGAAGGCAAAAATGGCTTTTTTATTTAAGTCGGCATTGATGAAAAATGTGGTTAAGATAACGGCAATTGGCAGGTGATGAATGGCAATTCCGACCGCCAAACCGTGATGATGACTTACGGGAAATCCTTCTAAAAAGGCATGAATGCAAAGGCTTATAAAAAGTAACCACGGAATCTGAGACATTTTTGCGTGTCCGTGTACGTGACCGTGTTCGGCTCCTTTTGAAAAAAATTCGAGTATGATCTGAAATAAAATCCCGACCATTATAAAAATCCCAATATTGTGATTGTGTGATTCGTAAACTTCAGGAAGAAGGTGCATCACGGTTAATGACAATAAAAAAGAACCACTAAAGGCTAGCAGTAATTTTAAATTGGTTTTGTTTTGAGGTTTTATAAACAAAGCCACACTATATCCTAAAAGTACAGAAAATAAGGGTAGTAAATAGTTCATTTGTATTTGTTTAATCGTTGATTCGTTTAATCGTTTCATTGTTTTTGTGTCCGATTACACGGTTAAACAAGTAAACGATTAACCAATTTACTTAAAAATCATGATTAATCTTTCGCTTTCTGTTTTATGGAATTTTTTGAGTTTGTAATCTCCAAAAATATCCAAAAGGTAAATTCCAGCTTCGTCCATTAATTCCTGAAAGTCTTTTAAAGATAAAGCTTTTACTTTTTCGGTAAAATGAAACTTTCTGCCTTGATCTTCAAAGTCAATTTCTTTGAAAATATGCCCGTCTTCAACATATCGTTTAATATGAAAATCGATTCCGTCTACGGTTTTCACTTCTTGAGGAACCAAAGTCTCGATTACCTGATTGACGTTCATAAAATCGATTACGGCAAAACCATAGTCAGATAAACTTTCCTTGATTGCTTTTAAAGTAGTTAGGTTGTCATCGTCGTTTTCGAAATAACCAAAACTGGTAAAAAGGTTAAAAATAGCATCGAATTTTTCTTCAAACGGTTCACGCATATCGTGTACTTTGAAATGCAGGTGATCGTTGCTGTTTTTGCTGGCTTCGGCAATGCTGTTTTCAGATAAATCGGCTCCTAAAACGTCGTATCCTAATTGATTTAAATAAATAGAATGACGCCCTTTTCCGCAGGCTAAATCAAGCACTTTTGCTTTTTCAGGAAGGTTGAGATAGTGGGTCAGATTATCCATAAAAATCTGAGCTTCTCGGTAGTTTCTATCTTTGTATAAAATATGATAATACGGAGTATCAAACCATGACGTAAACCAATTTTCGGTGTTACGGTCTTGATTTGGCGTTGATGAGTTATGTGGTTCTGACATTTATTCTATTTCAATTAATTCAAAGTCCGGCAAATTTAGTGTATTTTTGCCGAAAAATAACTATTAAACAGCGATACGTCAATAATCGTTCGTTAATCGGAGATGTACACTAGTGCATCTTTTTAAATTTTAGTTTTTTTTAATTTAAAAGAAAAGATGGAAGAAAATTTTAGAATGATAGCCAAATGTTTTTTTGGTTTTGAGGAGATATTAGAAAAAGAATTGCTGGCGCTTGGCGCTCAAGATGTTCAAAAAGGCGTGAGAATGGTAAGTTTTAAGGGTGATAAAGGTTTTATGTACAAAGCCAATTTATCGCTTAGAACGGCTTTGAAAATCTTAAAACCCATTTATTCGTTTAGAGCTAATAATGAACAAGCGTTGTACAAAGGTATTTCGGGTTTAAACTGGTCAAAATATCTAAATGCCAACCAGACTTTTGTAATCGACACAACGGTTCATTCTACTTTTTTTAATCATTCTGAGTTTGTTTCTCAAAAGTGTAAAGATGCTATTGTGGATCAGTTTAGAGAAAGAACTGGACAAAGACCAAGCATCGACAAACAATATCCAGATTTAAGAATCAATGTTCATATCGATAAAGATCAGGTTTCGGTTTCTTTGGATACTTCTGGAAATTCACTTCATCAGCGTGGATATAGAACGGCTACCAATATTGCTCCTATTAATGAGGTTTTAGCAGCGGGAATTCTTTTATTGTCTGGTTGGGACGGACAGAGTCATTTCTTGGATCCAATGTGTGGTTCAGGAACATTTTTGGCTGAAGCTGCAATGATTGCCTGCAATATTCCAGCGAATATCAATAGAAAAGAGTTTGCTTTTGAAAAATGGAAAGATTGGGACAACGACTTGTTTGATACTATTATCGATAGTTTAATGAAGAAAACAAGGGAGTTTAATTATACGATAAAAGGTTTTGATAAAGCGCCAAGTGCGGTAAGCAAAGCAAAAGATAATATTAGAAACGCTAATCTGGAAGATTATATTTCGGTTTCTGAAAATAACTTTTTTGACAGCGAAAAAGAAACAGAAGGGAAACTGCATATTGTTTTCAATCCGCCGTATGATGAGCGTTTGGATATTCATATGGAAAGATTTTACAGTAATATCGGCGATACTTTAAAGAAAAATTATCCAGGAACAAATGCGTGGTTTATAACTGCAAATCTCGAAGCTTTAAAATTTGTTGGTTTAAAACCTTCTAGAAAAATCAAACTCTACAACGGAAGTCTTGAAGCGCGCTTGGTAAAATACGAAATGTACGAAGGAAGTAAGAGAACGAAGTTTCAAGTAAACGAATAGTAACAAAGAGACAAATTAACAAAGGGACAAAGGTACAGAGTTAAAACTTTGTCCCTTTGTTTCTTTGTCCCTTTGAACCTTAAAAATAAAAAAAATGACAAAACTACAAGTAAGAGCTTTTTTATATCAATTAGGAACATTTGCAATTTTATTTATAGCTGGAAGGTTTATAATTGCCATGTACATAGGTTTAACTGGAATTTGGATTCCGATGACTTCTTTTGTTATCGCAACCATTATTGGTCCTAAATTTCAGGCTGTAAAAACAAAAGATGGTGAAAAGCTTTTCATGAAATGGATATTTGTAAAAGGAATTAGAGAAATTGGATAATTTTTAAATCAGCATTATGAAAAAAATTGGACTTATAGGCGGAATAAGCTGGGTCTCAACAACAGATTATTATAAACTTATAAATCTGGGAATAAATGAAAAGCTGGGAGGATTGAATTTCTCGGAATGTTTGGTTTATTCTTTTAATTATGCTGATATTAAAAAGAACAACGACAATAACGATTGGGATTCGACTTTTAATATGCTTTTAAAAGGCTGTGAATTTTTAAAGTCGGGTGGAGCAGAAGCAATTGTTTTATGTGCCAATACGATGCACTTAATTGCCGATAAACTTCAAGATGCGATTAAACTTCCGGTTATTCATATCGCAGTTGAAACGGCTGTTGAAATCCAGAAACAAAACCTTAAAAAAGTGGGTTTATTGGGAACTAAGTTTACAATGGAACTTGATTTCTTTAAAAATAAACTGGCCGAAAAAGGAATTGAAACCATAATTCCAACCAGCGAAGAGGATAAAGATTTTATTCATTATACTATTTTCGAAGAATTAGGAAGAGGAATTGTAACCGATGAAACGAAAAAGCGTTATTTAGAAATAGCCAATGAACTAATTAAAAATGGAGCTGAAGGTATTATTTTAGGTTGTACCGAAATACCTTTGGTTATTAAAACCGAAGATTTATCAGTTCCTATTTTTGATACGACACTTATACATGCAAAGGCGGCTGTTGAATTTCAGTTGTCTTGACAAATAAAAAAAGCCTCGAAATAATTATTCGAGGCTTTTTTATGATCTGGAAAACTCTATTTCTTTTTTTTAGGTGCTTCTTCTTTTTTGATTTCCGGTACAATTACTTTTTTCTTGTAAATCGGAATAAAATACGAAACCGTATAGTTGAAGCCTACTCCAAAACTTCCGTCGTAAGTTCGGTTGAAGCCCGGGATATAAAGGTTGTCAAAACCGGCTGGTTTGTTGTTCATAGCTAAAAGCTTTAGCTGCACTCCAAAACCAACAAATATATTATTGAAAACTTTTGCTTTTATTCCCATTGCAACTTCAAGCCAAGCAGCAGAAAGTCCGCTGTGTTTCTCATTTGCAGCAATTGAAGGCTGTTCGCCCCAATACGGATTTGGATTGTAAATCTTATAACTATTTAAATCTTGGCTGAAAGAACTGAATCCTCCGCGAAGACCAATCGTAATAAGGTTTTCCATATCAAGCCAGTTGTCGTACAAGTTGTAATCGAAACCTCCTTTAATATAAGTTCCTGTCGCTGTAGAGTTTAATCGGTCGTCGTCTGTAGTTTTATCTTCAAAACCTAGTTCGGCTGCGATATAGTATCTTTTAGTCAAACGCCAGTCGGCAGTAAATTCAATTCCTTTATAATCTTTATCGTAAAAAGCACGTGTTAATTTATACAAATCTACACCTACACGTAAACCATAACGATCTGTTTTAGGAGGAACAGGAACACTGTCTTTTTTAACTTCTGTAGTTGCTGATTTTGGAGCCGTTACTTTTGGTTTTTTATCGTCAAGATCTTTTAGAGTTATGGTATCTTTTGTTACTTGAGAATGTACCAAAAACATTGATAAAAGAAAACAAAGACTAAAAGTATATTTCAAGATGTGTTTCATTTTCTGAATCTATGTTATGGGTTTGTAATAATGAATTCTGTATCCAAAGACCATCACCAGAAGGTCCGTCTGTTAATACATAATCCCATGTATTTCGGTCAGGATTAGTTCTTGAATTTAATGTGAAAATCGTTTTGAAACCGCATGCTCTCGAAACATAAACATTCTGGCGGGTGTAGTTAAAAGTAATTACATCAGTATTTATTGCTGTTGGATCTGTACTTGCAGCATTGTATATAAAACTATAAGTAGTAGAATCAGCATCAATTTTTAACGGAATAGAAATAGTATTTCCGTTTGCTAAATATTTAGCATCTCCAGCAGCAGATTTATTAAATACAATTCCATTTGCATCACCACCCTGTCCAACAACTTTTAAGTTCAGAACATTTTTTGGCGTGGCAGGATCTGCAATATCAAAGAATTTAATTACTAATCGGGGAGTAGTAGGTGTATTTGCATCACAAATATCATCTTTCTCACAGCTGGACAATCCAAAAGTAAAAAGCAATAAAAAAGCAACTATTTTTCTCATTTATAATTTTATAATTAACGAAGTTCTAAAAGTACAACATTTTCAACATGATGCGTCTGTGGAAACATATCAACAGGACGAACACGTGTTACTTTGTATTTTTCATCCATTAAAGCTAAATCTCTTGCTTGTGTAGCAGAATTACAGCTTACATATACTACTTTTTTAGGAGCAATTTTTAAAATCTGATCAATAACCAGTGCGTGCATTCCGTCTCTTGGCGGATCAGTTATAATAACATCTGGTTTTCCGTGCTGTGCAATAAAAGCTTCATTGAATACCACTTTCATGTCACCAACAAAAAACTCACAATTCGTAATATTATTGCGTTCCGCATTTGCTTTAGCGTCTAAAATAGCTTCAGGAACACTTTCTACTCCAATTACTTTTTTGGCTTTTTTAGAAACGAATTGTGCAATAGTTCCCGTTCCAGTGTATAAATCATAAACTGTTTCGTTTCCTGTAAGCCCTGCAAAATCGCGTGTTATTTTGTATAATTCATATGCTTGATCAGAATTGGTCTGGTAGAACGATTTAGCGTTGATGCTGAATTTCAAACCTTCCATTTCTTCCAGAATATAATCTCTTCCTTTGTAAAGTTTAATATCCTGATCGTAAATAGTATCGTTTTGTTTTGCATTTACCACATATTGTAAAGAAGTAATTTGTGGAAATTTTTCATACAAATGATCTAAAATCAATTCACGATTTGCTTTGTCATCTTCAAAAAACTGAATCAAAACCATGATTTCACCAGTTGAAGCGGTACGAATCATTAAAGTTCGCAATAAACCTGAATGTTCTCTCGGATTAAAAAAAGCAAGATTATGCTCGTTGGCAAAAGCCCTGATTTCGTTTCTAATAGCATTTGAAGGATCTTGCTGTAAGTGGCATTTCTCAATGTCCAGAATTTTATCCCACATTTTCGGAATATGAAAACCTAAGGCATTTCTGTTGCCTAAATCTTCTGTGCTTCCAATTTCTTTTTCGGTTAACCAACGGCTGTTCGAAAACGAAAATTCCATTTTGTTTCTATAGAAAAACTGTTTTTCTGAACCTAAAATATCTTCAAATTCAGGAAGTTCTACTTTCCCAATTCGCTGTAAATGATTTTTTACTTCGTTTTGTTTGTAATACAACTGCTGGCTGTATTTCATATTCTGCCATTTGCATCCGCCACACACGCCAAAGTGCTCGCAGATTGGATCAATACGATGTTTGGATAATTCGTGAAATTTCACGGCCTTTCCCTCGTAATAGGCTTTTCTTTTTTTGAATGTTTGTACATCAACAACATCGCCAGGCACTACATTCGGAATAAAGATTACTTTTCCGTCTGGAGCTTTCGCTACTGATACTCCTTTTGCTCCGGCATCTAAAACTTCAATTTGATGAAAGACAACTTTGTCTGTATTTTTTCTTCCCATAGCGCAAAAATAAGCCTTTGTAAACTTTTACAAATTTAATTTTCAAAATATTTTATCAAATTATTGAATTTGTTGGTTTGCTGAACTTTAAAAGCTAACTTTGCCTTAGTATTACCCCAAAATGCTACGATAATAACCTATAGTCTTGTTATGTATTTATGAAGTTATATCATAATCTTTCACAAATTGGCTTTTTAAAGAAAAGCTATGCGTTTAAATTTTTATTTGTCGCATTTATAGGGATTCATATTCCGCTGATTGGGATTTTGTTTTTTGTACTTTTCTTCGAACATACCGTTTCACCAATGTCTATTTTGATTTTTTCTTTAATTATGACTTTATTGGCAACGGCAGTTACACTTTTGGTTTTAAAACAGCTTATTTATCCTATCTCTATTGCATCAAAATCATTGGATGATTACAGAAACAGCCGAAAATTATCGGTTCTGCCAACAGATTATACAGATGAAGCAGGTTTGTTAATGTGCAATATTCAAGAGTCTATTTACGAATCGGAGAGTTTTATAAACGAAAAACAGGATTTGATTTATATGCTTTCACATGATTTAAAAAACTTTGCAGGAAATCCGCAGGGTTTGGCTAAATTAATTTTAAGCGAAAATCCTTCTGAATCTATTAAACATTTGGCAGATTTAATATGCGAATCGACTAATCTGCAATTTCGATACATCGAAAACTTTATTAAGCTTTTAAAAGAGCAGGATCAGGTTGTAAAAGTCAATCAGGAAATCAGGACTATTTCATTCTCAAACGTTGTTCCTTTTATTAACGAACAGGTAGAACAACGCTTGCTGGATAAAAACATAACATTGAATTTAAGTGTAGAAACAGATGAAGCCAGACTTAAAATTGATGAAGGTCTGCTGGTTCAGGTTTTAGTAAACTTAATAAGTAATGCAATCAAATTTTCTTATTTTGACAGTGAAGTTAAAGTACGGATTTACAAAGAAAACTCTCATTTAGTCATAACCGTAGCCGATAAAGGTATTGGCTTTGATAAAACACAAATTGACGAACTTTTTAAGAAGTTTACCAAAATGAGCCGTCTTGGAACCGCAAACGAAACTTCGACTGGAATCGGGCTTTATTTATGTAAAAAGATAATCGAGAAAAATAAAGGAAAACTCAGTGCCTTAAGCGAAGGAAAAAACAAAGGAGCCGAGTTTAAAATTGAATTTGAAATCTAGTTTTTTTTTAGGCTCTAAGGTGCTAAGATACTAAGGTTCTAAGATTTTTAAATAGTTTAAACCCTAGAGCCTTAGCCTCTCAGATCCTCAGTACCTTTTAAATTCTACCACAAATGGTGAACGGAGGTTTTTATATACTTTTCGTAAATTTCATTCATTGCTGCAATTTTCTCAGGGGTTAATTGAGGAAAATCATAAACAGACAAATTAGAAAGTACATGACTTTCTTTTGATGCTCCTGGAATAATACAGCTTACATCATTAAAACTTAAAATCCATTGTAAAGCAATAGGAGCAAGGTTTTCGGTTTCTGGAAATAATGCTTTTAATTCTTCAACCGCTTTTAATCCCAGTTCGTAATCAATACCAGAAAAAGTTTCGCCTTTATCAAAAGCTTCTCCGTTACGATTAAAATTGCGGTGATCTTGTACATCGAAAGTGGTTTTTGTATCAAATTTACCCGTTAAAAGTCCGCTGGCTAATGGTACACGCGCAATTATTCCAATATCTTTCTTTCTGGCTTCTGAGAAAAACAATTGTGAAGGTCGCTGACGGAATAAATTGAAGATAATCTGAACCGTAGTTACATTCGAATATTCGATGGCTTTTAAAGCTTCTTCCACTTTTTCGACACTTACACCAAGATTTAGTATTTTTCCTTGATCTTTTAAACGGTCAAAAAGTTCGAAAATCTCAGGGCGATAATATACTTCTGTTGGCGGACAGTGCAATTGAATTAAATCCAGGGTTTCTAATCCTGTTCTTTTTAAACTGTCTTCTACAAATTTCTGAAGCACTTTTGGCTGATATCCTTCATTTACATGCGGATTAATCTGGCGACCGCATTTTGTAGCCACATAAATACGCTCAGAGCGTGAACGAACAACCCTTCCGACAGCAGTTTCGCTTAATCCGTTTTCATAGACATCGGCAGTATCAATAAAATTAACACCATTGTCAATTGCCGTATTGATAAGTTCGTCGGCAGTTTTATCATTAAATCCTGATCCCCATTTTCCTCCAACCTGCCAGGTTCCAAGTGAGATTTCAGAAATATTAAAATTGGTTTTTCCTAGTTTTCTGTAGTTCATTTTTTTCTTTTTAGTTATAAAGATACAGAGTTGCAAAGGTTCAAAGGTTTCCATTGAGATTAAACTTTGTCCCTTGAACCTTTGTCTCTTTGAGCCTTTTAGTCAAATAAATCCGAAGACAAATAACGATCGCCTCTGTCGCAGATTACGGCAACCACAACTCCTGATTCCAGCTGTTCTGCTATTTTTAAAGCCACAGCAACAGAACCCCCGCTGCTCATTCCAGCAAAAACACCTTCTTCTAGTGCTAATCTTTTGGTCATTTCGCGTGCTTCTTCTTCGCTTATATCAATAACGGTATCAACTTTAGAAGGATCAAATATTTTTGGTAAATATTCCTGAGGCCATTTACGAATTCCCGGAATTTGAGATCCGTCGCTTGGCTGTGCACCAACAATTTGAATGGCAGGATTTTTTTCTTTTAAATAAGTCGAAGTTCCAATAATGGTTCCTGTAGTTCCCATTGCCGAAACAAAATGAGTTACTGTTCCTTCTGTATCATTCCAGATTTCGGGGCCTGTAGTTTTGTAATGCGCTTTCCAGTTGTCGTCATTGGCAAACTGGTTTAGCATTAAATAACCACCTTGAGCGACTTTTTTATCAGCATAATCTCTAGAACCAATAATTCCATCTTCGGCAGGCGTTAAAATAACTGTCGCGCCGTAAGCACGCATGGTTTGTGTACGTTCTTTTGTAGAATCTTCTGGTAAAACCAATTCGATTTCTATTCCAAATAATTGAGCAATCATTGCCAGAGCAATTCCCGTATTTCCGCTGGTTGCTTCAATAAGTTTATCCCCTTTTTTAATTTCGCCTCTCTCAAGAGCAGCGGCAATCATGTTGTATGCAGCACGGTCTTTTACACTTCCTCCGGGATTGTTTCCTTCAAGTTTCAGTAAAAGTTTTACGTTTTTATTTTTAACCAAATTGACTGTTTCCATCAATGGTGTATTTCCAATCAGGTTTAATAATTTCTGTGGACCCATTTTATTTTTTTTCTTTTATTTTGACTTCTGTTGTGGTGGTATTGGTAACGATCGAATCTTCGGGAATAGATTTGGTTACCCAGGCATTTCCGCCAATAATACTATTTTTTCCTATGATTGTTTCTCCTCCCAAAATTGTTGCATTGGCATAAATGCACACATTGGCTTCAACGGTTGGATGTCTTTTAGCGTTTTTCATGTCTTTGCTTACGCTTAAAGCTCCCAATGTAACTCCCTGATAAATTTTTACATGTTTTTTTATAACGGTTGTTTCACCAATTACGATTCCCGTGGCATGATCGATAAAAAACGGAGAAGCGATATCGGCACCTGCGTGAATATCAGTTCCCGTAATTCGGTGTGCATATTCGCTCATCAGCCTTGAAAACAATAGTAAATCCAAATGATATAATTCGTGGCTCAATCTGTAAATTGCAATGGCATAAAATCCCGGATATCCTAAATATACCTCATCGATGCTGTTCGACGCCGGATCGTTTTCTAGAATATATTCGGCATCCTGATTTAATTTTTCTAAAACTCCGGGAAGTTTTTCAACAAATCTGTCCCAGATAGAAGCGCATAAATTTTGAGGTTTTTTGCAGGCCAAAACAGCAATCTCTTTGAATCGGACTTCAAGGTCGTCGATGCTTTCGTCCAAAGCAGCATTTGAATCAAAAAGAGTGTAAAAAAGCTTTTCTGTAAAGTCTTCGGTCTTGGTTTTGATACCGTAGTTTATGTTAGAATGACTCTTTAAAGCCTTTATGTTTTGTATGATATTTTCTTTTGTCACAATTGAAAAATTGAGTGGATAATTTAAAACGCTAAAATTAAGGTGTTTTTTGTTAATAAGGACATGAATTGTATAAAGAAATTTTGCTCTAATAATTGGATTTGTGATAAATCAGGGATTTTTAAATCGAGATATTTTATAGGATTCTTAAGAACTTAATTGTGTAAATTAGCAGATAAAATTTCTAAAAAAATGAAAAATAATGCAGTTTTTAAAAGTGCAATTTCCGGTGATTCTTTTTCAGAAAGTGAGAAAATCTGCGGAAAAGATATTCATAATCCTATTTTAAGCCTTATTGTAAAAGATCATCCTTCTTTTTGTGATACAGATTGCATTTCGGTTCAAGAGCTGAATGAATACCGTCAAAAATACATTTCGAATTATTTGTCTACCGAAATTGGAATGCTTTCCGACTTAGAGAAAAGTGTGATTGCTTCTTTAAAAGAAGATAAATCGATTGTAAATATTGTTGAAGACGAAGAGGAAACAAGGAACATCGGACAAATTGTAGCAGATAAAGTGGCCGATTTTGGCGGAAGCTGGACTTTTATTATTTCATTTGTAGTTTTTATTGCTGTTTGGATTGGCTCTAATGTTTACATTTTGATGAATAAGGGTTTTGATCCTTATCCGTTTATTTTGCTCAATTTAATTTTATCTTGTATTGCAGCGCTTCAAGCTCCGGTGATTATGATGAGCCAAAATCGTCAGGAAGAAAAAGACCGGAATAGAGCTAAAAAAGATTATATGATTAACCTGAAATCTGAGTTGGAAATTAGAATGATTCATGATAAAATTGATCATTTGATTATGCATCAGCAGCAGGAATTAATCGAAATTCAAAAAGTACAGATTGAGATGATGAACGATATTTTGAATCAGATTAAAAAATAGAAAGCTATAAATAAAAGTGTTTATAGTAATAGCCAATGCACATAAAAATAAGATTTATGCCTGCCGCTTTCCAGATTATTTTTTGATAATTTCTGGACTTGTCCAAAAAATATAAGGCTAATAAAATTAGAAATAAAAGAGTAGTATAGAGAGCTGGATACATTTTAAAAGCGGCCGAAAATTCACCCTGAAAAAGTAAGACAACTGAACGCTGAAAACCACAGCCCAAACACTCAATTCCGAAGAACTTTTTGAAGAGGCAGGGAATCATATATTTTTCTAAATTCACAGGATAATTTTTTTACAATTTTACAAAAAATATTGCATAACATTTCAGAAGAAGAGGAACTTCTATTTTAAAGTTTTTTACTTTTGAAATCTCAAACTTTTGAAAAATGAAAATCTTTAAAATTTTAATCATGATTCTTGCCATCTCAGTTGCCTTGTATGAGCAGGTTTCTGATGATAAAAATGTGTATATAACGGTAGTTGCTATTGTCGTTTTTATGTACGGAATGATGCAGCTGAGTGCAAAAACACCAAGTAAGAATCAAGAAAAAGAGGAGCAAGATGCTGAGTAAAGGAGATAAGGTTTCGGTTTTAGACGAAGCGATTAATGGAACCGTACTTTCGGTTAAAAATAACGAAGTTTCTATAGAAACGGAGGATGGATTTATGATGACATTTTTTGTCAATGAATTGGTTAAGATTCAAGATTCCAGTGATTTAATGAATTCTATTAAAAGAATTAATTTAGAAGAAGTGACAAAAGAGAAAACGGAGCCTAAACCACGTAGTTTTGTGAAAGAAAAGAAAGATAAACGTGATGTTGCAGTACCGGAATTTGATCTTCACATTGAAAAATTAGTTCCCAATAAACGCGGCATGACGAATTATGATATTTTGACTTTACAGACTGAAACGGCAAAACGACACATTGAATTTGCGATTAAAAACCGCATTCCAAAAATCGTTTTTATTCACGGTGTTGGCGAAGGCGTATTGAAAGCAGAGCTTGATTTTTTATTAGGCCGTTATGATGGAGTGGATTTCCAAGATGCCAATTATCAGAAATATGGTCTCGGTGCAACCGAAGTTTATTTCAGACAAAACAATAGATAATACGATTATTTTCAGGTTTGAAAATTTAACTTAAAAGCATAAAAAAAACGTCTGTTTTTTATCCCGGTTTTATTATGAAATCAGAGATGAAAAACAGACGTTTTTTGTAAGAATAAAATTCAGATTTTATATCTGTAAAAAATGTCTTTTAGTTACTTGCAGATGTTTCGGTTATGGTACCTAAAACGAAACTATTGGCTAGGAAAAATTTCGTATTTCCTTTTTTCAGAGTAACATTTTTCAGTGTTATAGTATGCGTATACGTAATGTTAGTTGTTCCGGCTGTTACGGTAGTTACTTCGATGGTTCCTGAAGTATCTGTTGTGCCATCCCAAGTTCCAGAAATTGTTGGAGTAGAAGGTACAGGACTAACACAGAAATAAGACGAAGTCAAAGTTCCTGTATTTGATTTGAAAGTCGTATAATTTACTTTATTGGTTGTCGATGAAATTGGAGCACTTCTTGTTCCAGCTTGTTTTACAATAAGATCTGCATCAAGGTTGCTTACCATTAGATAAGATGTTGAGTTAAAATTGTAAACGTTTTTCTTATCAGAGCATTGCGATGCATTTTCAGGAAATGTAAAACTCATGTTTTCAGGAGAAGTTTTGTAATCTCCAAAAACAAATTCTTCTTCAGTTTGAGGTCCGGCCGGTTTTAGGAAAGTTATATTTCTAAAAACAATATTATGTGTATATCCGGTAATTCTCGTGCTTCCATCTGTTGGACTTGGATCTCCTATATTAGCAATTGATTTAATGACAATTTTTCCTGCAGTTGCCTGCCATTCTTCTGTAATATTTGGAGTCCTAGGCGGAATTGTTCCACAAATGTTTTCAGTGCCTACCGTACCGTCATATGCTCTATAAACAACACGATACGTTGAATTGTTAATGTCATATACAATTGAATCATTTACAGGGGTAGCATCATTTGGAATGCTGTTTAATGGCAATTGAAGTATTAACGATTCCTGTGATTTGGTTTTATATATTAAAGTATTAATATTATTTTCAGGACAGCTTGCTGCAGTTGCAGCATCAAAATCGATTGTATCAACAGTTAGGTCGCCGTCGTCACAGCCGTTTAGTAAAAGAGCCAGAAATAATAGGCTTGCATATTTTTTCATCGTTGTTTTATTTGTGCCAAAAATAGTGAAAAATTTGGCAAAAGATATTTAAGATTCGACAATTGATATTTTATAACTTTGCAATAATGAAAAAAGTATATCTCGATAACGCATCAACAACTGCTATGCGACCTGAAGTTATTCAGGAAATGACAAAAGTTATGGCAGAAGACTTTGGTAACCCGTCTTCTACACATAGTTTTGGCAGAAATGCAAAGACCATTTTAGAACTTTCCAGAAAAAGCATTGCCAAACATTTTAATTGTGCTGCACAGGAAATTATTTTTACTTCTGGTGGAACGGAAGCTGATAACTGGATTTTAAGATCGGCAGTTGAGGATTTAAAAGTCGAACGTATTATCTCTTCTAAAATTGAACATCATGCGGTTTTGCATGCGATTTTAGCATTGCAATCCGATTACAACATTCAAGTTGATTATGTGAATGTAAAGGAAGATGGAAGTCTTGATTTGACACATCTTTCTAATTTATTATCTCAGGAAAAGAAAACCATTGTCAGCTTAATGCATGTTAATAACGAAACGGGAACAATTCTAGATTTAGAAAGAGTTGGAACGATTTGTAAACAATACAACGCATTATTTCATTCAGATACGGTTCAATCTGTTGGTAAAACCGAAATCGATCTTCAAAATATTCCAGTTGATTTTATTGTAGCAAGTGCTCATAAATTTCACGGACCTAAAGGCGTTGGTTTTGCTTTTGTGCGAAAAAACACTGGATTACAGCCTTTGATTTTTGGAGGCGAACAAGAAAAAGGCCTTCGTGCCGGAACAGAAGCCGTACATCAAATTGCAGGAATGGCAAAAGCACTGTCTCTTTCGTATGAAAATTTAGAAGAAGAAAGAAGTTATATTTCAGATTTAAAAAAGTATTTGATCGAACAATTGGAAGTTCATTTTCCAGGTTTCAGAATCAATGGGAAAAAAGATGATTTTTATAATATTATCAATATAACACTGCCTTTTTCTTCAGACAAAACGTCGATGCTTTTGTTTAGTTTAGACATGAAAGGAATTGCCGTTTCAAGAGGAAGTGCTTGCCAGTCAGGGAGTATTAAACCTTCACATGTTTTAAAAGAAATGCTTTCTGAAGAAGATTTAAAATTACCAAACCTCCGAATTTCTTTTAGCCATTATAACACAAAAGAAGATATTGATTGGCTGATTGAGAGCTTGAAAAGTGTTTAGGGAAAGGTGCAAAGTTCTAAGGTTCAAAGAGGCAAAGGTTCAAAGGGGCAAAGGCTAAAGTTTATAAGAAAAAAACTCCGTTCAAATTTTCAATTTGAACGGAGTTTTTTTCTAAAATCTAAAATCTAAAATCTAAAATCTAAAATCTAAAATCTAAAATCTAAAATCTAAAATCT
Source organism: Flavobacterium endoglycinae (assembly GCF_017352115.1). NCBI lineage: Bacteria > Pseudomonadati > Bacteroidota > Flavobacteriia > Flavobacteriales > Flavobacteriaceae > Flavobacterium > Flavobacterium endoglycinae. The sequence continues at coordinate 655,463 of NZ_CP071448.1, read as the reverse complement.
AAAATCTAAAATCTAAAATCTAAAATCTAAAATCTAAAATCTAAATCTATTTTCTGATTATTTTTACTTGTGAATCTTTAGTCAATTTTATGATCGTTGACGATTTTCCAGAAACTTTATCCTGATTTAATTTTACGACATAATCAACGCCATTTATGATTTCTGGACTAATATCTTTAAACGACATTGGAGTAGGTTGTCCTGAAATATTTGCCGATGTTGAAACCAAAGGCTTTTTCATTCTTTCCATTAATTTGTAACAAAAAGGTTCTTTTACCAATCGTACTCCAAGCGATTTATCGGCAGAAATAACGTTTGGTGCTACATTTCTGGCGTCATCTAAAATAAGTGTCGTTGGTTTTTCAGATAAATCCAGAATCTGCCAAGCAACTTCAGGGATTTCTTTAAAAACGTTGTACATCATTTTTTCACCATTCATCAAAACGATCATACTTTGTGTTTCGGCACGCTGTTTTAGTTTGTAAATTTTAGCTACAGCATCAGGATTTGTGGCATCGCACCCAATTCCCCAAACCGTATCAGTTGGATAGAGAATGATGCCGCCTTCTTTGATAACTTCAAAAGCGTTGTGAACTTCGGTATTAATATCTTGATTCATAATTTAATAATGTTTTTATACGGACAGCCAAAATTATTGTATTTGTGTGTTTATAATTTGTGTGATTTTTTCTAAATCTTCTTGTGCCATTCCCACATAAAGCGGAAGACATAAAATTCGAGATGCAATCGATTCAGATATTGGCATTTCTTTTCCTTTGGTGTAATCAATCGTATTTAAAGAGGGATAAAAATAACGCCTTGGTATAATATTTTCTTTAGCTAAAGCCTCTATGACCTTTAATAAAGTTTCTTCAGAATCAAAAACGGCAGGATAATAACTGTAATTCCATTCTGTGTTTTCTCTTATTTTTAAAGGTTTTACCTTTTGTAAATCAAGATGTTCGTTATAAAAATCAACCACTTTTTTTCTCTCTGCAAAAATATGATTTATATAAGGAAAAACAGCCAGTCCCATTGCCGATTGTAATTCAGAAATTTTAGCATTAATTCCTAATCCATGAAAAGCCAAAGGGCCATTGTGTCCAAAATTATGGCTGTAATATAATTTGTGATACGTTTCGGCATCGTTGCAAAACATGGCACCGCCTTCGCCTGTATGGAATATTTTCGTAGCATGAAAACTACAAGTGCTGACATCTCCATAATTAAAAACAGATTCGTCATTGTATTTTACACCAAAACAATGCGCCGCATCATAAATCACTTTTAGATTGTGTTTTTTAGCGATTTTTTCAATTTCAGTTACATGACACGGATTTCCGAAAACATGAGTAGCTAGAATTGCTGTCGTTTTAGGTGTTATGGCAGCTTCTATTTTGCTTTCGTCAATAGTTAAATAATCGGGGTCGATATCTACAAATATAGGAGTACAGTTTTCCCAGACTATAGCTGCTGATGTTGCTACATACGAAAATGGAGTCGTAATTATTTCGCCTCCATTTCCAAAAAGCTTTAATGCAATTTGAATAGGAATCGTACCATTATTAGTAATAATTATAGAAGAACTGTTTAAAAACGTTTTCAGTTTTTCCTCTAATTCAAGGGTAAGTTCACCTCGATTGGTAAGCCACACTTTGTCCCATGCGCGTTTTAGATAAGAATTGTATTCTTCTTGCGGAGGAAGAAAAGTTTTGGTTACAGCAATCATTTTATTACAGATTTAGTGCGTTTAATTTATCTTTGAGGGTAACTATTGTTATATTTGTGCGGTAAAATTAGGAAAAGAAACCTTAATTTTTGATATAACTAAATATTATAACATTTTAAGAATTAAAACTTCTAGATAACAGTATTGGTTGACAGTACATTAGATTTTTGATGATAGTACAAGAATGTTTTTTTGATATTTGGTATGATTAATGTGAAAAATGAACACAAAATAAATTTAAGATTACTATGGAAATCAATGCCTTTTTGAAAAATTTTGCAGATATTTTAGATGATACAGATGCAGCTTTAATTACTCAAGAAACTGTTTTTAGAGATTTAGACGAATGGAATTCGCTAACGGCTCTTTCATTAATCGCTATGGCAGATGAAGAATATGATGTAAAATTAACAGGAGATGATATTAAATCTTCGAATTCTTTACAAGACATTTTTGAAATTATTAAAAATAAAGCATAATTAAATGGCAGCTTTTTCAGTAAATGATGTTGCAATAAAAGGTATTTCATGCAGTGTTCCTAAAAATAAGGAACTCAATGTAGACCTTGATATACTAACACAAGAAGAAATTCAAAAATTTATTGAGGCAACCGGAGTTGAAGAACGACGTATTGCACCAAAAGATCTTTGTACATCTGATTTATGTTGCAAAGCTGCTGAAAAATTAATTACAGATTTAAATTGGCAGAAAAGTGAAATAGAAATTCTGGTTTTTGTTTCGCAGACTGCTGATTATATTTTGCCTGTTTCTGCAGCTATACTTCAGGACAGATTAGGACTTTCTACAGACTGCATTGCTTTTGATGTGCCTCTGGGATGTTCCGGTTATGTGTACGGAATCTCTATTATTGCCGGAATGATGAAAGCTTCTGGTTTAAAGAAAGGACTTTTATTAGCCGGCGACACTAGCAGTAAATTACTTTCGAAAACTGATAAAAGTACCGTTCCGCTTTTTGGAGATGGAGGAAGTGCTACAGCATTTGAATTGGATGAAAGCGCAGAAAGCTTACAGTTTGATTTAGGTACTGATGGTTCAGGCTATAAAACGATTATGATTAATGACGGAGGTTCAAGAAATAGAATTAGTTCTGAATCTTTAATTTATCAAACAATTTCTCCGGGAATTGAAAGAAATGCATGCCAGCTTATTTTAGATGGTATGGATGTTTTTGGTTTTGGTATTTCGCAAGCACCCAAAACAGTAAATAAACTTATTGAAAAATTTGAAATCGATAAGGACAATATCAATCATTTTGTATTTCATCAGGCCAATTTAATGATGAATAAAATGATTGCCAAAAAATTAAAATTACCTGCAGAAAAAGTACCATACTCCTTAAAAGAATTTGGAAATACTTCTTCTACAACAATTCCGTTAACAATAGTTACGCAATTAAAAGACAATTTAGCCAATACTTCTCAGAGTTTAATACTTTGCGGTTTCGGCGTTGGTTTATCTTGGGGAACAGCGAAAGTAAAGCTTGATAACATTGTGATTTCAGATTTAATCGAAATATGATAAAGAATTTAAATTACATAGACGAAGAAATTTACCTGAAAGAGAAGTCTTTATTTTTAAATGAATCCTGGATTTTAGCCGCGCACAAAAACGAATTACTAAATAACAACGATTTTGTAACTTTTGAATACTACGAGAATAAAATTTTCATTCAAAATTTTAACGGTGCGATAAAGTCTTTTCAAAATGTTTGCCTTCACAGGTTTAATACCATTCACGAAGAACCTTTTGGGAATCGTGTTTCGTCTTGTTTGTATCACAACTGGACATACGGAAAGAAAGGAAATGTAATTGGTTTAATGTGTCGAAATTCATTTGAAAGGGATCATATTAATGAATTGAAATTAAAAGAATACGAAGTGGCTCAATGTGGCGATTTTATATTTTTAAAATTGAATGATCAATTCAATGATACTTTAGAAGAATATTTAGGAAATATTTATACTCCGCTTGAAGAAATAAGCAGACATTTTGGATCAAAAACAATTGATTATTCTATTGAACATAAAGTAAACTGGAAACTTCTGGTTGAAAACGTTTTAGAATGTTATCATTGTACGGCAGTACATGAAAACTCATTTGCAAAAATGGGATTTGGTTCATTACCACCCGAAAAATTCGATTTTTATAATGCGCACAGTTGGTGTGAGTTTCCAAAAGGAGAAGATGTAAAACCCAATAAAATTATAGAAAAAGCCCTTTCAGCAAGAACTTTTAAAACACAAGGATATCTTCATTTCCATATTTACCCAAATGCTTTTGTAAGTACTGTTGAAGGAAAAGGATTTTATTTAGGTTTTATGCTGCCACAATCTCCATCGAAAACCATTTTAAGAGTTCGTTATTTCGCTGCAAAATTTGAAAAAGAATTAAGCGAATCAGAACAGAATATTATTGATTTTATTAATAATAGTTCAAATGAATCCTTGGATTTGGTTTTAAATGAAGATAAAAAAATCATTGAAAGCGTGCAGTCAAATCTGGCAAACTTTAAAGATCATTCGCCAATATTTGGTGAAGAAGAATTTAGGATTTTAAAGTACTACGATTATTTAAATACAAAACACGAATTAAAATAAGAACAATGAACCCATTCGATTTATCAGGAAAGAAAATTTTAGTGACCGGAGCCTCTTCTGGAATTGGCTTTGAGACTTGCCGTGCCATTGTAAGACAAGGCGGTACTTTTATCGCTGTGGCCAGACGTACTGATTTTCTTGAGAAATTAATCGAAGAATGCGGTAGCCAGAATAGTTTTATAGCTGCTGATTTGTCTCAAATGGACGATATAAAAGCTATTGTAGATGCTATTGAAAACATCGATGGAATTGTTCATTCGGCTGGAATTGTTTCTTTGGCTCCAGTTAAATTCTATTCAGAACAGTTAATGAAGGAAATGAGAAGTATCAATTTCGATTCTATTACCTATCTCGTTAATTTGATTTTTAAAAAGAAAAAAATAAACAAAGGAAGTTCAATTGTTTTGGTTTCATCTGTTGCAGGTTTATTCGGAATGAAAGGAAACGGAATTTATGCTGCCAGTAAAGGAGCTTTAATTGCGATTTCAAAAGTCTGGGCAAATGAATTTGCAGTCAGCAAAACCCGTGTTAATTGTGTTTCGCCTGGTATGGTAAAAACAGAAATAACCTCAAAATCTATCGAAAATTTATCTCTGGAAGTAATTCAAGAAGACGAAAAGAAATACCCGCTGGGTTATGGAGCACCTGAACAAGTTGCTGATCCAATCGTGTTTTTACTATCAGATGCTTCGAGCTGGATTACAGGTCAGAATTTAGTTTTAGACGGAGGAAGAACTTCAACAATATAAATCAAAGATGAAAGCGAATATAAAAGCCATTTCGTATTATCTGCCCGAAGCAGTTTTATCAAATGATTTAATCAACAAGGATTTTCCAGAATGGGATATTGAAAAAATTAGTTCTAAAACTGGAATTAATTCTCGTCATATAAGTGCTTCAGATGAGTTCTCGTCAGATATGGCTGTAAAAGCAGCTGAAAAGCTTTTTGCAGAACATCATATTGATAGATCAACGATCGATTTTTTATTGTTTTGCACGCAGAGTCCAGATTATTTTCTGCCAACGACAGCTTGTATTATTCAAGAAAAATTAGGTTTAAATACTTCAATTGGAGCATTAGATTATAATTTAGGATGTTCTGGTTTTGTATACGGATTAAGTTTGGCAAAAGGATTAATCGCTGGTGGAATGGCTAGAAATATTCTGCTGATTACATCCGAAACTTATTCTAAATTCATTCATCCAAAAGATAAAAGCAATAAAACCATTTTTGGAGATGCCGCTGCCGCAACGCTAATATCAAGCGAAAAAGGCTTTTGTTCGATTGGTGATTTTATTTTTGGAACAGATGGAAAAGGAGCTGAAAATCTTATTGTAAAACAAGGCGGAATGCGTTTTCCAGTTTCAGATAGTAATGACATTGAAGATGAATTTGGAAACATCCGAAACGATAAAAACCTATACATGAACGGAACAGAAATTTTCAATTTTACAGGAGAATTTGTTCCTAAACTTACCGAATCAATTCTGGAAAAATCGAATTTATCAAAAGACGATATCGACCTTTTTATTTTTCATCAGGCCAATAAATACATGCTGAATCATTTAAGGAAAAAGATAAAAATTCCTGAAGATAAATTTTTCATCGCCATGGATCATTGCGGAAATACCGTTTCATCGACCATTCCTATTGCTGTTTATGAAGCTCAGAAACAAGAGAAGTTAACGGATATAAAAAATGTAGTATTGGCAGGTTTTGGCGTGGGATATTCGTGGGCAGCTTGTAATTTAATTATCGAATAATGAAGAATTTAGTAATTGTAGGAGCAAGAGGTTTTGGCAGAGAAGTTTATGATCTTGCCACTCAGTGTGCTGGTTTTAATATAGAATATGTTGTAAAAGGATTTTTGGATGATAAATCCGATGCTTTAGAAGGATTTGCAAACTATCCGCAGATATTATCTTCTGTAGAAGATTATAAAATTGAAGAAAACGATGTTTTTGTCTGCGCGATGGGATCTATAAAATGGAAAAAACATTATGCAGAATTAATTCTTGCAAAAGGAGGGAAGTTCATCAATTTAATTCATCCTTCGACAAAATTAAATACCAATGCCACTGTAGGAACTGGTTTGCTGGTTTTTATGTATGCTAATATCAGCAATGATTGTATTATAGAAGATTTTGTCACAATTCAAGGTTATGTAGGTTTAGGACACGATACAAAAATATGCAAATGGGCACATTTAAGTTCCTATTCTTTTACAGGCGGTTTTGTTGTTTTGGAAGAAGAAGCAACCTTAAACACAAGAGCTACAATATTGCCAAACGTTATTGTTCGTAAAGGAGCTACGGTTGGGGCCGCGAGTCTGGTTATTAAAAACGTCAAAGAAAATACAACTGTTTTTGGTATTCCGGCTAAGAAAATAGAATTTTAAATTTATTTTTTATAATAAAATTCTTATAAATTCGTTTAAGAAAAACGTTTTTATAATAAGAATATAGTGAATAAAAATAAAACTGTTTTAATGATTTGTTCCTGGCTTGATTACAAGCTAAACTTAGGAAGTTTTTTTATGGAACAAGCTGCAATATTAAGTAATGATTTCAATTTTGTTCTAATAAATTTTAGGCCAGTCAAATTTAAAATTAAAAATTACAAGAAGTTTTTTAAGATAGAAAAGAATATCTATGAGAATAAAATTAGTATTCTGTATTTATACTATCCATCGTTTAAAATTTTAAAAAATAAGTATTTTTTAAAATGGATTGAAAAGAAAGCTTTTAGAGTTTTACATAAGTACTTAAAGAAAGATAAAATTACAATTGATTTAATTCACGCACAAAGTGTTTTTGACGCTGCATTTTGGGCTTTAAGTTATAATCAAGAATATAAAACGCCATATTTGTTAACCGAACACAATCAATTTACATTGAGGAATGTTGATAAGCAAAAGATTAAAAAGCTGGATATGGTTTTGAAAAAATCTAAATTTAATTTAGTTGTAAGCAATGATGTAATAAGACAATTTGCAACAAATTATTTTTTTAGCGATTTCATAAACATTGGAAACACAGTAGATGAAAAGCTGTTTAATAATTGCAATAGAACGAAAAGTAATTTTTTTGAAATTATAACTGTTGGCGCATACGCACCAATAAAAAATCAAATAAAGGCTTTAAGAGCACTAAAGATCATTGATGATTTAAATTACAAAAATATTAGATTCACTTGGATTGGTATTAATGCTTGGGGAAATAATTGCAAAGAAGAAGTTACTAACTTAATCCAAAGTTTTAATTTTAAAAATATTAAAATAAAAGTAGTAGAAACAGCTTCAAAGCAAGAAATCGTTTCAGCATTACAAAAGTCAGATGTTTTTGTATTTACAAGTTTATGTGAAACCTTTGGAATCTCACCTTTGGAGGCTTTATTTACTGGAGTGCCAGTAATTACTACTCAATCTGGTGGTGTAAATGAATTTATCAATGAAGAAAATGGAGTTATTGTTCCAGTCAAGGATTTTAAAGCCATTGCAGAAAATATTATAAAAATATTAAATAATGAATTAAAGTTTAATTCAGAATTAATATCTAAAAATGCTATTGCAAGTTTTGGAATCAAAGCATTTAAAGAAAAAATAATTCCGATATATAATAAAACTATTAATTCATGAATATTCAAAAAGTAAAAAGCATCTAATAATATGAGAGATCAAAATGCCATTATTTCAAATTGGGAAAATAATGATGCAAAACCAGTAGTCAGCATTTTATGTGATGCTTATAATCATGAAAAATTTATTAAAGAAACTCTGGACGGTTTTCTAAGCCAGAAAACAACTTTTCCTTTTGAAATAATTGTTCATGATGATGCTTCGACAGATAATACACCTGCTATTTTAAAAGAATATGCAGAAAAATATCCGCAGATTGTTAAATGCATTTTACAGAAAGAAAACCAATATTCTAAAAAAGTAAATTTTTGGAGTGATGTCACTTTTCCTATGGCTAAAGGGAAATATATTGCGTTATGTGAAGGCGACGATTACTGGATTGATGAATTTAAATTACAGAAGCAGGTTGATTTTTTAGAGAACAATAACGATTATGTAATTGCATGGACAGATTATCTTAACAGAAAAGATACTCAATTAGTTCCAAATGATTTTAAAGATACTTTGCCGGAAGTCTATACAATAGATTTTAATACTATTTTCCAGCCTTACTGTACGTATACATTGACTTGTGTTTTCAAAAAAGATGCGGTTGATCCATTGGATTATAAAAAATTTAAATACGGAAAAGATAATACACTCTATGCATTGGCACTTTGCCACGGAAAAGGAGCTTTTCTGAATTTCCAAGGCGGCGTTTACAGATTGCATTCTGGAGGAGTATATTCGTTAAAAACACCATTTTTTCAACGTTATTCCTCATATTTAAATATTAAGGAAATATTCGAAAATATCCCTCAGTCTAGAACGGCGAATATTAAAAAAGTGATGAGTTCTTTGTTAAAAGCTTCGGCTGTTGAAGCTTTAAAACTTCGTAAGAACGATGAATTTAAAAATGCCGAAGAACCTAAAAAAGCGATTGACGAATTTTTAGAACAAGCATCTTTACTGTTAAAAATTAAATTTTTGTGGCGTTATATAAAATCAAATCTATAACGCTATTTTCCTTTTAAAGATTTAAAATAAATAATCGTTCTGTCCAATAAACTGATTTTGCTGAATAATGAAGCAGCATCATTTTTAAGAAATCTATAAAATGACTTATTGTAACTTGCAGCATTTCTAATAGAGCGTATTAAAACCTTATTGATATGTTTTTCAAATAATTCCTGATTGAAATATTGAACTTTAGCGTTTTGAGAAACAAGATATTTAGAAGCGTTTATGGCTTCAATGATTTCTTCAGGAGAAAGTTTTTTCTTTAGAGAAACAGCATTTAAGTAAGCATCAATTTTCGGATCAGAATCTGAAATCTCTAAATGTTTAAGCTGATTTATTTTTACTCTTCTTACAGATCGATTTACATTATCGATTTTTGTTTTACTGATATTGGTATTGTGCTGTCTGTAATTTAATAATGATTCAGGAATATTATAAAAGTTAGTTTTAGCCAATAATCGGCTCCATAAATCATAATCTTCAGCAGGAACGTAATCATTGTCGAATTTTAAATGTCCTAATACTTCTTTTTTAAACATAACGGTTGGATTTCCAATGTTACAACTGTGTAAAAAAGATACTTTTATAGCGTCGCTGTCTACAGCGTGTTTAATAGTTTTGCTTTCAGCTCCAAAAAAAGTAAACCAAGTGCCGCAAAGCCCAATTTGTGGATTGTTTTTTAGAAATGTGAATTGTTTTTCAAAACGATTCGGCATTGCAATATCATCGGCATCCATTAAAGCAATATATTCTCCTTTTGCAATATGTATTCCTTCATTTCTAAGGTTTGCAGGACCAACATTTTGTTCTTTATCAATCAAAACAATTCGGTTATCAATAGCTTTAAATTTGTTAATTATTTCTAAACTTTCATCTGTAGATTTATCGTTTAAAATTATAAGTTCAAATTCTGAAAAAGTTTGGTTCAATATACTTTGAATGCTCTCGCCTAAGAAAGGAATTGCATTAAAAACGGGCATTATTACAGAAATTTTAGGTTCTAGCATGATTTTTGTTTTGATAAAACAAAGGTAATATTTAAGTTAAAATTATCTTAAAGAATAAACAGTAATTTTCATTGATAATGTCAGAATGTTATTATCTTTGCCCTAACAAATTTAATTAAATGAAAAAAATTCAGGTTGGATTTTTAGTGTCTTACGACTATGAATTGCTCAAAATTGCAATACCCCAAATTTACAAAGAATCCGATTCGATTTTTTTAGCAATTGATAAGCAGAGAAAAACCTGGAAAGGAGAAACTTTCGAAATTAAAGAAGATTTCTTCGAATGGATAAAATCGATTGATGTTAATTCTAAAATTGAGATTTTAGAAGATAATTTTTATCATCCAGAATTAACAAGCATGCAGTGTGAAGTTTTAGAACGAAAAGCACTTGCAGAGAAAATGGGTATAGGTAATTGGTTGATTCAATTAGATGCAGATGAGTATTTTTTAGATTTCAAAGGATTTGTAGATTTCCTGCGATCTAAAAATCATTATCTTGATAACCCGCAGAAAAACCAAATTCAAATATCTCCGTACTTAATTAATCTTTACAAAAGGGTTGATGATGGTATATTATATGTGGAAAGACCAACGAAAATTATGGTTGCCACAAATTTCCCAAGTTACCGCGTAGGAAGACAAACCCGCAAAAGAATAATTTATTATAAAGGAGCAGTTCTGCATGAATGCATTTCGAGAACAAAAGAAGAACTTGAAATGAAATTCAACAACTGGGGGCACGACACCGATATTAATAAAGAAGAGTTTTTAGAAAAATGGGAAACCGTAAATGAAAGTAATTATAAAACGATGAGAAACTTTTTTTATATGGAACCCGAAAAATGGAAAAAACTGGCTTTCGTAAAAGGCACTACTTTTAATGAAATCGAGAAAAATTTAGATTTTAATGAAGTATTGCCCTCAGGCTTTTACATTTGGAAAAAGAACTTCGGGCAATGGTTTAAACATTTAACTAAAAAATAGTTTATTTCAAGATCTGATGATAAACATTTAAATATTCTGCAGCTGCAATTTTCCAATCGAAACTTGCAGCTCTTTTTTTCAATAAAGGCTCGAGTTCGCTTTTATGATTGTTGAAATGCTCTAATCCTTCAAAAAGAATATTTTTCATGTATTCAGGATCAAAATCACTCCAATAATTAGCGATATCTCCTCCAATTTCAGGAAGCGAAGTCTTGTCTGATAAAAACACGGGCTTTCCAAAGCTCATAGCTTCAATAGGCGGAAGCCCAAATCCTTCTCTTATGGACGGAAAAAGAAATGCAGTACAATTTTTCATGTAAAATTGCTTCGCTTCATCACTTACTTTTCCAGTTAAGAAAACTTGATTCTGTAATCCATTATCATCAATTAATTTTCGAATAACACCACCATATTTTTTAGTATTGTTTCCAGAAATGATTAAATTAAAATCTTTTACCAATTTCATCATGTTCACGATCGAAACATAATTTTTTCGTTCGATAAAATCTCCAATGGTATAAAAAAATGGTTTATCTACAGGAATGTTGCTTGCAAAATTTGTAGTGTCAAGTAAAGTAGATATTGGATTTCCGTTGTAAATAATATGCTCAGGCACATCAGGTACTTTAAAATATTGATGTGTTTGTTTTTTGGCAAACTCAGAAATATAGGTAATAGCGGTTGCCTTATTCAGTTTTTCGATGAATAAACGATTACGTTTATGATTCATATCTGCAGATATTTCTTCTACAAAATTGACATCATGAATCGTAAGAAGGTACTTAGTATCGGTTCTGGGTTCTAATTTAGAATTCTGGTTTACAGAATGCCATAAATCAAATTTATCAAGAGGTCTGAAAGGCTTGTATCTGTGAAAAGATCTGTATTTGTGATATTTAAATTTATCACCAAACTCGTCTTTAAGCAATTCGGGTTTACCTGCGTTTAGGTGAATTTGTAAATCATCAAAAGATAATTGATTTAATCCTTTAATAAGTTCATAATTAAAAGTGCCTAAACCAGTAGCTCGATTGTTTATGTTGTGAGTTTCTAAAAAAACACTTTTCTTTTCTGACATATTTTTTTTAAACGAAAATACAATAATAATTTGAAGTCTAAAATTCTATGTGTATTTTTGTTTATATATAAATCTACTGATGAATTTTAAAGTAAATCCCATTTTTGAAGCTAGTACAGCATTAATTCTTGATAAAATTAAAACGTTTAATACTTCAGGAACTCTTTTTGGTAATGGTGATCGAAATAAAATAAAGCTTTTCAGCATTGATGATAAAACGATTAATATCAAATCGTTTAAAATTCCAAACCTTATTAATAAAGTAGCTTACCGTTATTTTAGAAAATCAAAAGCAAAGCGCTCATTTGAGTTTGCTACTATTTTATTAGAAAAAGGAATCGGAACTCCACAGCCCATTGCATTTCTCGAGAATTTTAATCTAATAGGATTAAAAGACAGTTATTATGCAAGTGAGCATTTAATTACAGAACTTACTTATAGAGAATTAGTAGAAATTCCTGATTATCCGGATCATAACAATATCTTAAGGCAGTTTGTAAAATTTACTTTTGATCTTCATGAAAAAGGAGTTGAATTTTTAGATCATTCTCCAGGAAATACTTTAATTAAAAAAATAGACGATTCTAAATATGAGTTCTTTTTGGTTGATTTAAACCGAATGAATTTTCATAATGCAATGTCTTTTGAACAGCGAATGAACAATTTCAGCCGTTTAACGCCTAAAAAAGAAATGATTGAAGTAATGAGTAATGAATACTCAAAATTCTATACCAGTAAATCTGAATCTGAAATCTTTGAAAAAATGTGGCAGGCTACTTCTACTTTTCAAGAGGAATTTATGAGAAAGAAAAGATTAAAGAAAAAATTGAAATTCTGGAAAAAGTCTTAATTCTTTTTCTTTATTTTTTTTAACTCTCGAAAACGTTCTGCGACACTCAGTGCATTTAGATAGCAGATAATAATGCCTTTTTTGCCGTCTAAAAATCCAAAACGAAAAATATATTGATTCAAAAATTGATAAGCAGGTCTGATGTAAAAATGAAAAAACGTTGGATTGGTATTTTTCATTAATTCTTCCTGTGCTTTTAATTGACCGTAAAAGATCATTTTTTGCTTGTAATCTTTGTAATTAGAATAGGAGTAATGCGTTAATCGGTTTTTAAGTATTTTAATTTCACCTTTTACGATTAATTTTTCGTGTACAATTTTATTTAAATTGTAAGCTGCATTTTCCTTTTTAAAAAGACGGATAATTTTATCAGTCTGCCAGCCGCTGAAGCGTAGTTTTTTATCTTCAAAAATAAAATCACGGTACATAAAATAAGCCGCGGCGCTTTTTTCTTGATTTATAACCGTATTGATTTCCTGCTGAAGTTCAGGACTAACTCTTTCATCAGCATCAATAAAAAGTATCCACGGATTGGAAGCAAGTGCGATAGTGTAATTTCGCTGAAGGGCAAAATTATCAAAAACACGTTGGAAAGCTTTTACATTCTTGTAGCTGCAAGCAATCTCAAAAGTTTTATCAGTGCTAAAAGAATCAACAACAATAATTTCATCTGCGAAAACCAGATTGTCAAGAACCTCGCGTATATTAGGTTCTTCATTATGAGTTATTAATAAAGCCGATAATGATTGTTGAGCAGTCATTTTTTTAGCGGATGTTTTTTTCTAGAAATGACTCGATTTTATCCTTAAAATATTCAGGTTTAAATTCCTGATACAAAGACAATGCTTCTTTTTTTAGTGTTTTTTCAGATTTACCTTCAAACAAATCTTCATGATAATCTTTTAAATGCACAGAGAGATGGTGAATTCCATCTTCAAAAGTAGCCCAGATTTTCTTTTCAATCCAAGGAGAAAAAATGATAAATGAAGGTTTTTCAAGTGCTTTTGCCATATTAATTGCGCCACCATCATTTCCTATAATAAGATCACATTGATTTACAATACCAATAAACGAGCGAAGATCGCCTCCTAGTAAATCAAAATAAATTTTTTCCTGAGTTGATGGTTTACAGGCATTAAAAACCGTTTTGGCTTCTTCTAACTGTTTTGGGAAGTAGTTAAAGAGAATGTTTACATCAGCATAATCAGCAATATAATCCACTACTTTCGACATGAATTCTAATGGATAGGTTTTTAGTTTTTCACTTCCTAAAAGACTTATCATAACTGTTTTTCGGTCTTTACGTACGTGATGTTTTTCGAATATTGCAATCGCTTCTTGGTTCTCTTTTTCAGAAACAAATAATTTAGGAACAGGATCAATTTCTATGTTTAAATCAAGTGGTTCTAATAACGATAAACGTCTTTCGACTGCCAATCCTAAATTGGTTTTAGGAAAAGGTTTAAAAGGCACATTATCGGTATACAGAAAACTTCTGCCGGGTTTTTTATAGGAAATTCTTCTTTTGGCGTTGCTTAAAAATACCAAAATCCAACTTTCTAGTTTAGAATAAGCATCAATGACAAGATCATATTTTTCTTTTCTAATCTGTAAGCCCAGATTTAAGAGTTCTTTTTTGCTTTGACGATGCTTTTCTTCGAACAAAATGATATTGTCAATATTTGGATTTCCTTCTAAAACAGCAGTTGTAGAAGCGTAAACCAGATAATCTATTTGCGCATTTGGATAAGCTGTACGCAGATTATTGCATATAATACTGCTGACCAAAACGTCGCCAATCATTTTTTGTTGAATAACAAGTATCTTCATGTAAAACTCTTAATCGGATTAAGTGGTACAAATTGAAGCAAAAAAAATCCAAATTCCAATCATTACAATTGGAATTTGGATTTTTTAGTATGTTTTTCTTTAAATGTTAAACCGCAACATCGTATTCACGAAGTGCATTGTTTAAAGAAGTTTTTAAATCTGTAGATGGTTTACGAGTACCAATAATTAAAGCACAAGGAACTTGATATTCTCCAGCTGCAAACTTTTTAGTATAACTTCCAGGAATTACTACAGAACGAGCAGGGACATAACCTTTCATTTCAACTGGCTCATCTCCTGTAACATCTATAATTTTTGTAGATGCAGTAAGACATACGTTTGCTCCAAGAACTGCTTCTTTTCCAACGTGGACACCTTCAACAACAATACAACGAGAACCAATAAAAGCACCATCTTCAATAATAACTGGAGCAGCTTGTAATGGCTCAAGAACACCACCAATACCAACACCACCGCTTAAGTGAACGTTTTTACCAATTTGAGCACAGCTTCCTACAGTTGCCCACGTGTCGACCATTGTTCCTTCGTCTACATAAGCACCAATGTTTACATAACTTGGCATTAAGATCACACCGCTCGAAATGTAAGCTCCGTAACGCGCAACAGCGTTTGGTACTACACGAATTCCTTTTTCAGCATAATTTCTTTTTAGTAACATTTTATCATGGTATTCAAAAATACCAGATTCCCATGTCTCCATTTTTTGAATTGGGAAATACATTACAACGGCTTTCTTCACCCATTCGTTAACCTGCCATTTGTCACCAACAGGTTCAGCAACACGTAATTTTCCTGCGTCTACTAATTCGATAACTTCTCTAATAGCATCAGTTGTAGTAGTTTCTTGTAATAAAGCTCTGTTTTCCCAAGCTTGTTCAATTATAGTCTGTAAAGAATTCATAGTTTAAATTTTTGGCAAAGATAAGGTATTTACAGAAAAGCAAAAAAGTTAAACGGTTTGAAAGTGTTATAGATTTAACTTTTTGTTTTTAATTTGAGAAATAAATTATTTTCATAATAGTCTAATTGGATTTAATATACCTCTAAAAGTTTTTTTTATATCAAAATATGATAAAAATCAGATTTTGACCTTTTTGTTCTCTCTACTTTTGACCTAATAATTCTTACGAGCTAGAATTAAGAAACATTAATTTAATGGATTAGATATGAATCAGGAAAATCAGCCTCGAACTCCAGTTACCGTTATTGATAAAGAAGTTACCTGGGACAAAACACAAGTAATTATGAGTAAAACAAATGCTTTTGGTATTATAGAATATGCCAATGAAGTTTTTGTTGATGTTTGTGGTTACGAAGATTACGAATTGATGGGGCAGCCCCATAATATTATTCGTCATCCGGATATGCCGAAAGTTATTTTTAAAGTACTTTGGGAAAATCTTAAAAATGGAAAAAACTTTCACGCTATTGTAAAAAATCTCGCAAAATCAGGAAGATACTATTGGGTAATTACTGATTTCGATATTGCAAGAGATGAGAATGGAGTGATTGTAAATTACTTTGGAAGAAGACAATCTGTTCCTCAAGAAGTAATTGCCATGCATATTGAGCCATTGTATAAAAAGTTACTTCAAATAGAAGCAGCAAGTGGAGTTGAGTTCAGTGAGAAATATTTAATTGGGTTCTTGGAAGAAAAAAATAGAACGTATGTTGAATACATAAAGGAGTTAATTTACGAACATGAAAAGAATCAAGCAAAATTTGCTCACTATGAAGAAGAGAATGATGAGGAAGAGGAGCATAGAGGTTTTTTCAGCCGTTTATTTAATCGATAAATCAGAATAATTTTTTAGGTTTTAAATATTTAGGTTCAGTCCGCTTTGGAATTTTTCAGGGCGGACTTTTGGATTTTTATATTTTAATTAATATCCTCAATCTAAGTTAGATTCAAATAAAATGTATTTGAAAAGGCTTATATTTGTATACTAAAGAAAATGTTATGGAAGCGATTAGATTGGAATTTCAACCGGAGATTAAAGAAAAAATATTGAAAGTATTGAGTTCTTTTTCTTCAGATGAATTAAAGATAATACCGGAAGATCCTGATTTTGATGATAATAAAAAGAAAGTACATGAGGCATACACCAAATTGAAAAGCGGAACTTCAAAATTGTATACGGTAGAAGAAGTTGATGAAATTCTGGAAAAAACAATTTCTAAATATGAAGATTAGTTTTACTGAAGATTTTTTGTTTGCTTTAAATAACCAAGTTCATTATATAGCCAAAGATAAACCAAGAGCGGCTAGAAAATTTAAAAATGATTTAATAAAAAATATAAAGAAAGATATTCAAAACCCTTTTCATTTTAAAAAATCAAGATACTTTGAAAATGAAAATATTAGAGATTATGTTTTTAAGGGATATGTTTCTATCTATGAGGTAAATGTTGATGAAAATAAAGTTGTCTTCTTTGCTTTCATTAAGTACAGAAATTCTTTATAAGTTTCTGAAATTTCCTTTCTATCTTTGATAAAAAATTCAAAATGCCAAGAATTCTTTCTATAGACTACGGACAAAAACGCACAGGAATTGCTGTTACTGACGAAATGCAGATCATAGCATCTGGTTTAACCACAATTCCAACACATACTTTAATAGACTTCTTAAAAGATTATTTCGTTAAAGAAAAAGTAGAAGCAGTTTTAATTGGTGAGCCCAAGCAAATGAACGGACAGCCATCTGAAAGTGCATCAGTGATTAATGGATTTGTAACTCATTTTTCAAATATTTTTCCAGATATGAAAGTAATTCGAGTAGATGAACGCTTTACTTCAAAAATGGCATTTCAAACTATGATAGATAGTGGACTTAGTAAAAAACAGCGCCAAAATAAAGGGCTGATTGATGAAATTTCCGCAACAATTATGCTTCAAGACTATCTTTCTTCTAATCGATTCTGACTTTACAGCCGATTAATTTCACTTTATTTAGAAAAAAATATGTTTTTCTAACTTTTATCATGCACATTTTAGTTTTTTTTTGCGTTTGAAAAAAGTACCTTTGCATTTTTAAAAACAAATACTGTTATGCCTGACAATACAATACGTTCCAGTAGTGATGTAGTGCTTATTGGAGCTGGAATTATGAGTGCAACTCTTGGAGTTATTCTGAAAGAGCTGCAACCGGATATACAAATTGAAATCTACGAAAGATTAGATGTTGCAGCAGCCGAAAGTTCAGATGCTTGGAATAATGCCGGAACCGGACATTCTGCTTTTTGTGAACTTAATTACACGCCTGAAAAGCCTGACGGAAGTATTGATCCTAAAAAAGCAATCAGTATTGCAGAATCTTTTGAAATTTCACGTCAGTTTTGGGCATATCTTGTAGAACAGAAAAAAGTTCCATCTCCTGAAAATTTTATAAAAAGCGTTCCTCACATGAGTTTTGTTTGGGGAGATAAAAACGTTGAATACCTTAAAAAGAGATTTGAAGCACTTCAAAGTAATCCAATTTTTGCTGACATGACTTTCAGTACAGATCCTGAGCAGTTAAAAGAGTGGATGCCGCTTGTGATGGAAGGCAGAGATGAAGGAGAAAAATTAGCCGCAACTCACATGGAAATGGGAACAGATGTTAATTTTGGAGCTCTTACCAGAAGTATGTTTAATTACCTTGAGAAATTAGATGGGGTTAAATTATTCTTCAATCACGAAGTAAAGAAATTAAGACAGCGCGAAGATAAATCGTGGAGAATTAAAATAACCGATATTGCAACCGGACAAAAACGAAAAGCATATCCAAAATTTGTCTTTATTGGAGCTGGTGGCGGTTCATTACCATTGTTGGAAAAAGCAAATGTACCAGAAGGACACGGTTATGGAGGTTTCCCTGTAAGCGGTCAATGGTTAAAATGTACCAACCCTGAAGTTATCGCAAAACACCAGGCAAAAGTATATGGAAAAGCAAGTGTGGGCGCTCCGCCAATGTCTGTTCCGCATATTGATACACGTGTAATTGATGGCGAAAAAGCGCTTCTTTTCGGACCTTTCGCAGGATTCTCAACACGTTTCCTTAAAAATGGATCGTATTTAGATTTACCTTTATCGATAAAAGCAAATAACTTAATTCCGATGTTATCTGCTGGATATCATAATATTCCTCTAACGAAATATTTAATTGAGCAAGTGCGTCAGTCCCCAAAAGACAGAATGAAAGCACTTCGCGAATATCTGCCTACAGCACGTTCAAAAGACTGGAAACTGGAAAGAGCAGGACAACGTGTTCAGGTAATTAAAAAAGACGAAAAAGAAGGCGGCGTTTTAGAATTTGGTACAGAAGTAATTAATACACATGACGGAACTTTAGCTGTTTTATTAGGAGCTTCTCCGGGTGCTTCAACAGCTGTAGCGATTATGATTGATTTAATCAGCAGATGTTTTACCAATCAAATTAAAACCCCAGAATGGGAAGCCAAAATGAAACAAATGATTCCTTCTTATGGTAGAACATTAAACGATAAACCTGAACTTTTAGCAGAAGTAAGAAAACATACGGCAGAGGTTTTAAAAATAAAATAATTGAGTTTACAAACTCTATAAAAAAAAAGCAAATCCAGATGAATTAATCTGGATTTGTTGCTTTTAGTTCTTTCGTAATTTTTAATATTTTTTCGGCTAGATTACTCATCCAGATTAACTGCTCGATTACCATCTGTGCTTCCTGCATTTTTGCCTGACGGGTTTCTTTATCCAGTTCGTCATCGGCAGCAAGACGATTGAAATTTCTACGTTTTAATTCTTCAAATTGCAGCGTTACATCTTCTTTATCAAAAAACGTATCTGTAATAATAGTTTCATTTCTTAAAATTGAAATAGAATGTTCTAAATTCAATAAAATCGTTTTAATAATATAATTGAATGATTCTGATGCAGATGTAGTTTGATGCGACTGAATATAAGTTGAAAGTGATGCTAAAGCCGATAAAAGCGAATGATTTAAAACCACAAGTTTATTAACCAAAGGCATTGTTTTTTGTTTAGACTTAGGCTCCTGCATCATTCGTTGAAACGATGTCATTAGATTTCCAATCTCAACAAAAGCATTTTTTCTTGATAAGCGGTAAGAAGTTGGTACTTCTCCTTTTGTATTATAAAAATCAGCAATCTCTTTTAGATAATTTTTATTGGCTCTTATCGAGTTTTCCAAGTGAATAGGGGTATTGATAAACTCCCAAGCCGGCCATAAAAACTGATTAGCAATAAAAGCCAGAGTAGCTCCAGTAAGAGTATCTAATATTCTAAACTGAATCACTTCAACCACATTTGGCGTTAAAATTCCATAAATGAAAACCACATACATGGTTACAAAAGTAGCGCTGATTTTGTAGTTGATTTGCGTGAATGAAATTCCGAGAAGCATACACACAATTGAAAAAATACTTAAAGCAACATGATTTTGAATCACAGAAACAATTCCGAAAGCCAGTAATCCGCCCAGGATAGTTCCGAACATACGATTGTAAGAACGTTCTTTGGTTAAACCATAACCTGGACGCATGATAACAACAATCGTTAATAAAATCCAATACACGTTTTGTAAATCCAGCATTTCACCAATAAACAAACCCACTAAAATGGTAATCGTTAATCGTAACGAATGTCTGAATATAGATGAAGAATAACTAAGGTTTTCAATTAAAGTTCGGATGGGATAATATTGCGGTGTCAGGAACTTTTCAAGCTCTTTATCTTTGTCTTTCAGTTTATAAGACTGCATAGCGAGCGATAAAGCACGCTGAATAATCTTGATTTTACCAACTTGATTTTTAGCATATTTCAGCATATTGGTCAGCATCAAAACTCCTTCTGCAACTTCTTCTCTTCCTAACGTTTTTTCATAATCAAAAATCGCAAATTCTAGAGCGTCTAATTCATTTTTAAGATCGTTCTTGTCAACATATACTGCTATATGATGTACGTTTTTTGAAAGTTTCTTTAAAGTAGACGCCAGTTTATAAGCGACATTTTGATACGTGCGCAGAACATCAGGATGTTTGGCAAATTTCTCGTGAAGCTTACTATGGTCAAATGAAGTATAAAGTGCCAGCTCCTGAATTTCTACCAAAGTAATAAACACCAAAAGCATTTTACGATTCTGGCTCGTAGTTCCAGATGTGTTTTGATTGCCAATTAGCATTTTACGAAGATCCTCATGAATTAAATTAAGATCTACTTGTATTGCTAATTGCTTTTCAATAATCTTTTCACGATTAGCTTCTGGACTCCATAAATCGCCTCTTAGTTTTAAATACTTTGCGGTCAATTTTATTCCTTCAGCAATTTGTAGTTCTATATATTTATAAGGTTGTACAAAATGAAATATAAGAGAAACAATTAAGTATAAAATTCCACCTATAAATATATAGCTAGAATATTGTAAAGCCTCTAATCCTTGATGTAAATGTCCAAATGAAAGAGAAATAGACAATAAAGCAGAAAACGATACCAAAGTTGCTCTTTGCCCATAAACCGAAATCATCGAACATAAAAATAATAGAAATCCTAAAAACGGGTAAAATAAAACCGGATAAGGATAAGCAAGATTTACCAATAAATTAACTCCCGAAACAATTAAAGAAGCTACAATGAGCCCTTTTATTTTATGGCTTAAAGAACTCGGAATATCACTTGGATACGTATAAAAAGCACCTAAGGCAATTGTAAAACCAATTTCAAAATGGTCTAAAAAGTTCAAAACCAGCACAGGCACAACAGAGGCAATAGTGACTTTTGATGCGTTTAAAAAAGAAGTACTGTTGGTGAATTTTGAAATACGATCAAACATATAGAGAGGTTTACTAGCAAAGTTAAGAATTGTACGAAATATTTTGGCATAATTATAGCTGAGTTTTTCGAAGCATATAAAAAATATGTTATAATATAGCTTTACGGCTAATCGTTGACTATTTTTTACTATTTTTGCCAGCTGAATTACGCGAACTTTTAATACAGTTTTCGTTAGATAAAACATTAAATAAACACAAATGATTTTACCAATTGTAGGATATGGTGATCCTGTTTTAAGAAAAGTAGGTACGGCAATAACACCCGATTATCCAAACCTTATAGAAACGTTAGCAAACATGTATGAAACCATGTACAATGCTTCAGGAGTTGGACTTGCTGCACCGCAGGTAGGTTTGCCAATTCGCATTTTTGTTATAGACACAACACCTTTTAGTGATGATGAGGATTTACCAGCAAACGAACAAAAGGATTTAAAAGGTTTTAAAAGAACTTTTATCAATGCTAAAATCGTTAAAGAAGAAGGTGAGGAGTGGAGTTTTAACGAAGGATGTTTAAGTATTCCAGATGTCCGCGAAGATGTGTACAGAAAACCTACCGTTACTATTGAATATTGTGAAGAAGATTTTGTAATGAAAACTGAAGTTTTTGACGGTTTGATTGCAAGAGTTATTCAACACGAATACGATCATATAGAAGGAATTTTATTTACAGATAAAATATCGTCTTTGAAAAAGCGTTTGATTCAGAAAAAATTAAAAAATATCACTGAAGGCAAAACGTTTCAAGACTACAGAATGAAATTTGCTGCTGCTAAAAAAGGCAGATAATGTTCTTAAAATTTAGAGCATCAAACAAAAACTAGAAAATTCTTAATACTAATTTTAATAAACATGAATTTAGACAAAATTTTAGCCATTTCTGGGAAACCAGGTTTATATGTATTGAAAGTTCAGACTCGTACAGGTTTTGTGGCAGAATCATTATTAGACGGAAAAAAAATTACAGTAAACTTAAAAAGTAACGTAAGTTTATTATCAGAGATTTCAATTTATACATACGAAGGAGAAAAACCATTGACTGAAGTAATGCAGAAAATTGCAGTTAAAGAAAACAAAGGTCAGGCAATCTCTCACAAAGAAGATAATGCAACTTTGAACGCTTATTTTAAAGAAATTTTACCGGAATATGATGAAGAAAGAGTTTATCCTTCAGATATTAAAAAAGTATTAAACTGGTACAATACTCTACAAGCTAAAGGTTTAGTGACAGATTTAGCTCCTGCGGCTGCTGAAACTCCAGAAGAAGCTCCTGCTGCTGAAGAAAAACCAAAGAAAGCTCCGGCTGCTAAAAAAGCAAAAGTTAAAAAAGAAGAATAGTAGTTCATTGAACTCAAAATATATTAATCCTGTTAAGACATTTTCTTGACAGGATTTTTTAATTTTACATCATTCGTTACAACCCAGAAAAAAACTTCACAATGAGCAAAGAACTTCAATTAAAAGCTTTCGAAAGATTATTAATTATTATGGATGAACTTCGTGAGCAATGTCCGTGGGATAAAAAGCAGACTTTGCAAACCCTTAGACATCTTACCATTGAGGAAACCTATGAATTAGGAGATGCTATTTTGGACAATGATTTAAATGAAGTGAAAAAAGAACTAGGAGACTTATTGCTCCATATTGTTTTTTATGCAAAAATAGGTTCAGAAACAAATGATTTCGATATTGCAGATGTTTGTAATGAGATTTGTGATAAATTGATTCATCGTCATCCTCATATTTATAGTGATACAGTGGTAAAAGACGAAGAAGAAGTAAAGCAAAACTGGGAAAAGCTAAAACTAAAAGAAGGGAAAAAATCAGTTTTAGAAGGAGTTCCAAGAAGCCTTCCTGCCTTGGTAAAAGCAAGCCGAATTCAGGACAAAGTAAAAGGTGTAGGTTTTGACTGGGAAGAACCACACCAAGTTTGGGATAAAGTTCAAGAAGAATTAGAAGAACTTCAAGTAGAAGTCAAATCTGGAGATCAGGATAAAATAGAGGCCGAATTTGGAGATGTATTATTCTCTATGATCAATTACGCCCGATTTTTAAATGTAAACCCAGAAGATGCCTTAGAACGCACAAATAAAAAATTTATTAAACGTTTTCAGTATCTTGAAAGTAAAGCAAGTGAATTAGGTAAACCTTTAGCAGATATGACTTTGGCAGAAATGGATGTTTTTTGGAACGAAGCTAAAAAGCAATAATTATTCAGCCATTTTTTTTAATGCTTTTACATTTTTAAGCATAATTTTTTTACCCACTAATTCAATCAATTCCATTTTATTAAAATCAGATAATAAACGGATACAGCTTTCGGTTGCTGTTCCAATTATTCCAGCAAGTTCTTCTCTGGTAAGCTGTACTTTTAAAGTTTTATCAGGATTCTCACCAAAATCATCATGAAGCTGTAATAATGTTTCAGCCAGACGTTGTTTTACCGTTTTTTGGACTAAAGCAATTTTGTTATTCTCAGATTCTTTTAAATCCTCGCATACAGATTGCATCAAGTTCAAAGAGAATTGATTGTTGTGATTAAAAAAATGGATAATTTCTGATTTCGGAATAAAACAAACCTCCATATCGGCGATTGCTTTTGCAGATAAATTGGCAGGTTCGTTGCTAATCATAGAACGCTGGCCTAAAAGTTCACCAGATTTTACCAGTTTTACAATCTGGTCTTTCCCATTAGCACTTAATTTAGAAAGTTTCCCAACTCCATCTTTTACGCAAAAAACACCATTAGTAACATCGCCTTCTTCAAAAATAGCTTCACCTTTTTTAATAGAGTAAGTCGTTTTACTGCTAGCGAGTTTCAAAACTTCATCTTTGTTAAGAGCTTTTAACGAAGAAAGCTGTCTTACAATACATTGATCACATTTACTCATAGCAATTAAAAAAATTCAGGTGCAAAATTAACAAAAATTATCTTTCATTGGTAATTTAATAACCTAAAAAATACTTAAAAAAGGGATTATCGATGTTTGGTCGTTTTAATTTGCTAAATTAGAACTTTGAATCCATTTATAACATGATAAATATCATAGTTATTACCATTCTTGTTTTGGAATCTTTGCAGGATTAAAAAAGACAAATTATGAGTGAGCAGAATTGTTTTCATTGTGGATTAGTAATTCCAAAAAATGAAGAAATCAATTTTGATGAGAAGAAGTTTTGTTGTACCGGCTGTAAAACGGTTTACGAAATTTTTAGTCTAAATGATTTAACCTGCTACTATGATTTTGAAAAATCGCCTGGAGCCACACCGCAGGATATTCAAGGCAAATATGACTTTTTAGAAAATGAAGCTATTATTTCTAAAGTGCTAGAATTTCAAGAAGGAAATACTGCAATAGTTTCATTAAATATTCCACACATACACTGCAGTTCATGTATTTGGATTTTAGAAAACCTTAATCGTCTTCAGTCTGGAATTACTACATCACAAGTAAATTTCCCAGAAAAAAAAGTCCGAATCACATTTAATTCTGAAACGGTTTCTTTAAAAGAAATCGCTTATCTGCTCAGCTCAATTGGTTACGAACCTTATATTAGCTTAGAAAATTATGAAACAGGAAAAAACAAAATTGATCGTAGTTTGACCTACAAACTTGGGGTTGCTTTCTTTTGTTTTGGTAACATCATGCTGCTTTCATTTCCAGAATATTTCGAAATAAAAGAATTTTGGCTCGATAGTTACAAACCGTTTTTCAGACTTTTGATTTTTCTTCTGGCATTGCCAAGTTTCTTGTATTCTGCCAGTGGTTATTATGTTTCGGCTTATCACAGTATTAGAACCAAAATGTTAAACATTGATATTCCAATTGCATTGGGGATTATAGTCATGTTTATACGTAGTTCTTACGATATGCTTATGGATCATGGGCCTGGCTTTTTTGATAGTTTAGCCAGTTTGGTTTTCTTCATGCTTCTTGGAAAAATGTTCCAGATCAAAACCTATAGTTTTTTAAGTTTTGAAAGAGATTTTAAATCCTATTTTCCTATTGCCGTAACAAGAATTAATTCTGATTTATCTGAAGAAAGCGTACCAATTTATGATGTTTTGAAAGGAAACCGACTCTTAATTAGAAACCAAGAATTAATTCCGGTTGATGGTATTTTAATTAGTGAAAAAGCAGAAATCGATTATAGTTTTGTTACAGGCGAAGCGGTGCCAATTACTAAAGTCTCTGGCGATAAAGTATTTGCTGGTGGAAAACAGATTGGAAAGGTAATCGAAATGGAAGTATTGCATTCTGTTTCACAAAGTTATCTTACTCAATTGTGGAGTAATGAGATTTTCCAGAAAAAAGTAGATCAAAAACATAAAACCATTACAGATAAAATAAGCCGTTATTTTACCCCAATATTATTATTGATAGCCTTTGTAGGTTTTGGTTATTGGATATTTTTTGATGCTAATACAGCTTTTAATGTCTTTACTGCTGTATTAATTGTGGCTTGTCCATGTGCTTTGGCGCTTACCGCTCCGTTTACTTTTGGGAATATTCTGCGTATTATGGGAAAACAGAAAATGTATCTCAAAAATGCTTTGGTAATTGAGCAATTGGCAAAAGTAGATACCATAGTTTTTGATAAAACTGGAACTATTACCACCAATAAAAAATCTAATATTGAGTATGAAGGAAAAAAACTTTCAGATCAAAATTATGAATTGATTAAAAATGTACTGCGAGGATCTAACCATCCGTTGAGCCGTATGTTATATGATTTCTTGCCTGAATATGGTAGAATTAAAATAGCAGAATTTGAAGAAATTACTGGTAAGGGTATTTTAGCTTTAGCAGATAATAAACAAGTAAAAATTGGCTCCGCTTCTTTTGTAGAAAGTTCTGTTTTAGATACATCAGAGATCGAAAAAACCGCTCTTCATATTAAAATTGATAATGAGTATTATGGGAAATTTGTGTTCCAAAACCAATATCGTGATGGATTAGAAGAACTTTTTAAAACACTTAGCAAAGACTATGATATAAAAGTACTTTCGGGTGATAATGATGGAGAAAGAGCAAATCTCGAAGCCATTTTACCACAAAACACCGAATTGATTTTTAATCAAAAACCCGAGCAGAAACTTGAATTTATCAAGAAACTGCAGAAAACAGGAAAAAATGTTATGATGGTTGGAGATGGTTTGAACGATGCTGGCGCTTTGGCACAGAGTAACGTTGGTATTTCTGTTTCTGAAAATGTAAATGTCTTTTCACCAGCCTGCGATGCCATTCTTGATGCAGGCGAATTTTCAAGGCTGAATTATTTCTTGAAACTATCTCATAAATCCATTTTAATTATTAAAATGAGTTTTACTTTATCACTGCTTTATAATGTCGTTGGACTTGCATTTGCAGTTACTGGAAACCTCCTTCCATTAGTAGCTGCTATCATTATGCCATTAAGCACCATTACGATTGTAAGTTTTGTTACGATTATGTCTAACTATTTCAGCAAGAGTAAATTAAGTTAGTAAAAAGTGTTTTTAAAGATTTTTTTATTAATTTTAACATTCTTCTTTGACTATGATAATTATCATATTTTAAACGCCGATGACCTAGTAATTTTGTCCTTATAAATTTACGGTATGAGTGTTATTTATCTTTTAATTTCAGTAAGTATTTTCGTGGCAGTTTGCTTCTTTATTGCCTTTGTTATTGCCGTTAAGTCTGGACAGTATGATGACGATTATACACCATCAGTCAGAATCCTTTTTGATGATGAAACCAAAATTATTTCCCAAAATAATAATTCACCAATTGAAGAAAAACAAGTATAAATTATGGAAATGGAACAGTTTTATTACGACAACAAAATTGTAAAAAAATTCATTTACGCCACTATTCTTTTTGGAGTAGTGGGTATGTTAGTGGGACTGACCTTGGCGGTTATGTACCTTTTTCCCAACATTACAGACGGGATTTCCTGGCTTAGTTATGGTCGTTTAAGACCATTACACACCAATGCAGTTATCTTTGCCTTTGTTGGAAATGCTTTTTTTGCAGGAATGTATTATTCGATGCAGAGATTGCTTAAAACCAGAATGTTTAGTGATTTTTTAACTAATCTGCATTTCTGGGGCTGGCAGTTAATCATCGTTGCAGCAGCAATCACACTGCCTTTAGGATATACTTCGTCAAAAGAGTATGCCGAACTTGAATGGCCTATTGATATTGCAATAGCGTTAATCTGGGTGGTAATGGGGATTAACATGATTGGAACAATGCTAAAACGCAGAGAACGTCATTTATATGTTGCCATTTGGTTTTACATTGCCACGTTCGTAACAGTTGCGGTTCTACATATTTTTAATAATATTGAAATTCCAGTTTCTGGTTTAAAAAGTTACTCAGTTTATGCAGGTGTTCAAGATGCACTTGTACAATGGTGGTACGGACATAATGCGGTTGCATTCTTCTTAACAACACCTTTCTTGGGATTGATGTATTATTTCGTTCCAAAAGTAGCAAACCGACCTATCTACTCTTATAGATTATCAATTATTCACTTCTGGTCTTTAATCTTTATCTATATCTGGGCAGGACCTCACCACTTACTATATTCTGCTCTTCCAAGCTGGGCACAAAACTTAGGAGTTGCATTCTCGGTTATGTTAATCGCTCCATCTTGGGGAGGTATGATAAACGGTCTTTTAACTTTAAGAGGAGCGTGGGACAAAGTTCGTGAAGAACCAGTTTTAAAATTCTTCGTCGTAGCGATTACAGGTTACGGAATGGCGACTTTTGAAGGACCAATGCTTTCTCTTAAAAATGTAAACGCTCTCGCTCACTATACTGACTGGATCGTAGCTCACGTACACGTAGGAGCTTTAGCATGGAACGGATTTATGTCATTTGGTATTATTTATTGGTTAATTCCGAGAATGACCAAAAGCACCTTGTTTTCTAAGAAATTAGCGAATTTCCACTTCTGGATTGGAACATTAGGAATTATTATCTACACCATTCCATTATATGTAGCAGGTTTTCAACAAGCTTCAATGTGGAAACAATTTAACCCAGACGGTACTTTAACTTACGGAAATTTCCTTGAAACGGTAACTGCAATCATGCCAATGTATTGGATGAGAGCAATTGGAGGAAGTTTATACCTAATTGGTATGTTAACATTGGTTTACAATATTATAATGACTGTAAAAGCAGGTGAAACAATTGAAGACGAATTGGCACAAGCTCCAGCTTTACAAAAAATAAAAAGCAATAGATTGAGCGGAGAAAAATTTCACTCATGGTTAGAAAGAAAACCAATCCAGTTAACCATTTTGGCTACTATCGCGATTTTAATTGGAGGTATTATACAAATTGTACCAACTATAATGGTTAAAACGAACATCCCAACTATTACTAGTGTAAAACCATATACACCTTTAGAATTAGAGGGACGTGATTTATACATTAGAGAAGGTTGCGTGGGCTGTCATTCACAATCTGTACGTCCATTTAGAAGTGAAGTAGAACGTTACGGAGTTCAATCAAAAGCAGGAGAATTTGTTTATGATCATCCATTCTTATGGGGTTCAAAACGTACAGGGCCAGATTTATTGAGAGTAGGTGGTAAGTACAATGATAACTGGCACTTTAACCACTTCTGGAATCCGCAAAGTATATCTGCTGGATCAATAATGCCAGGATATAAATGGTTATTTGATAATAAACCTATGGATATTTCATTGACAGAAAAGAAAATGAAAGCAATGAAAACCTTAGGTGTGCCATACTCTGATGAACAAATTGCAAACGCACAACGTACTTTAAGAGAACAAGCCGTTAAAATCGAAAAAAGTTTAGAAAGCGATCCTGACTTTGTCAAAAGTTACGAAGAAAGCCGTAAAAAAGCTGAGGCAAAAGGAGAGAAATTCGTTCCTATGAATGAAAGAGAAATAGTTGCTTTGATTGCTTACATTCAAAGACTTGGTACTGATATTAAAGTAAAAGAAACTAAATAACAGCATTATGTTTGAACAAATAAAACACAATATGGAAACGATATCGGGTATAGAAATTTACCCGATTATTTCCCTCTTGATTTTCTTCCTTTTTTTCGTAGGATTAGGCTTTTGGGTGTTCTCTTATAGAAAAGAAAAAATTCAGGAAATGAGTAATATACCTTTAGATGAAGGCTTGGTGTAATTGAAAAGATAGATAAAAATGAAAAAGTTTTTCCCAGTATACGTTAGAGTACCGTTGATTTTCTTCATCGTATTTGCTTTAATGGAATTTTTTATAGACTCAGGCGATAAGCCAGCTTTTATAAAATATCCAATGGTGTCTCTGTTTTTGCTTCTCTTTTTATTCATTTTGATTGCAATCGAAATTACGCTAAGTGCTGTAAATAGAGTGCTGTATCAATTAATGACGCCAGAAGAAAAAGCGAAATTAGAATATGAAAACAGTTTAAGCTTAAAAGAAAGTACCTGGTTCAAAGAATTAATGCATAAGCTTACTAAAACTGAACCAATGTCTAAAGAAGCTGATTTGTTGATGGATCATGATTATGACGGAATCAAAGAACTTGATAATAATTTACCGCCATGGTGGGTGTATTTATTCTACATCTGTATCTTCTTTGGAGTTGTGTACGTAATTCGATATGATGTTTTAGGAGCGGATGATCAAGAAATGGAGCTTAAAAAAGAATTAGCCCAAGCAAAAATTGATGTTGCTGAATATATGAAAACCGCACCTGATTTAATGGATGAAAAAACAGTTGTTTTACTTACCGATGCCCCAAGCTTAGCAGAAGGTAAAACGATATTTACAACAAATTGTGCTGCCTGCCACCGTGCCGATGCCGGAGGTCAGATTGGACCAAACCTTACAGATGACCGTTGGATTTTAGGAGGAGGAATTAAAAACCTATTCCACACCATTACAAACGGAGGACGAGACGGAAAAGGTATGATTGCTTGGAAAGGAACCTTAAAACCTAAGGAAATTCAAAAAGTAGCAAGTTATATCCTGTCTTTACAGGGAAGTAATCCTAAAGATCCAAAAGCCCCTGAAGGAGAGGTTTGGGTTGACGATGCCGCACCAAAATCAGACGCCGCAGCTAATAAACCAGCTGATAGTGCCGAAGTTAAAAAATAATTACAATAAAATACCATGTCAAATTTACCAGACGAAACTTTTAGAGACAGTATAGGAACCATCGATGAAGGTGGTAAACGAAAATTTATATTTCCTAAAAAACCGTCTGGTAAGTTTTACGATTACCGCAAAATAGTCAGTTATGTTTTATTGGCTATTCTATTTGTAAATCCCTTTATAAAAGTAAACGGAAACCAATTTATGATGTTCAATATTTTAGAACGTCGTTTTAATATTTTCGGATTCCCCTTTTGGCCTCAGGATTTTTACCTCTTCGTAATTTCAATGCTTGTTGGCGTTGTATTTATCATTTTATTTACTGTTGTTTTTGGAAGAATCTTTTGTGGATGGATTTGTCCGCAGACCATTTTTCTTGAAATGGTTTTCCGTCGTATTGAATATTGGATCGATGGCGATCGTGGTGCACAATCGCGTTTAGCAAAACAAGAATGGAATGCTGAGAAAATCAGAAAAAGATTGACTAAATGGACAATTTTCTTCCTGATTTCCTTTCTTATAGCCAATGTATTTCTGGCTTACTTGGTAGGAAGTGATACTTTGTTCTTAATGATTGAGCAAGGACCTATTCAAGAAGCAAGCAATTTTATAGCACTGCTTATTTTTACAAGTATTTTTTATTTCGTCTTTGTTTGGTTTCGCGAGCAAGTATGTATTATCGCTTGTCCGTATGGAAGATTACAAGGAGTACTTTTAGACAATAAATCAATTAATGTTGCTTATGATTTTGTACGTGGTGAAAAAGAAAACGGACGTGCTAAATTCAATAAAAAAGAAGACAGAGCTTTAACTGGAAAAGGTGATTGTATCGATTGTCTTCAATGCGTTCATGTCTGCCCAATGGGAATTGACATTCGAAACGGAACTCAGCTCGAATGTACCAATTGTACTGCCTGTATTGATGAATGTGATCACATTATGGAAAGCGTAGGATTGCCCAAAGGGCTTATTCGTTATGCTTCTGAAGATGAAATTGCAAAAAAAGAACCTTTCAGATTTACCACAAGAATGAAAGGATACACAGCAGTTTTATGTATTCTATTAAGTATTTTCGTGGGAATGCTCTTTTTAAGAACAAACGTTCAAGCAGTAATTTTACGTTTACCTGGACAACTTTTCCAGCACGAAGGTGAAAAAATAAGTAATGTTTACACCTATAAAATTGTAAACAAAACCATGAAAGACTACAACGATATTCACTTTGAACTAATCGATCAAAAAGGAGAGATTGATAATGTTGGGAAAAGACATTTTAAAGTCGCAAAAGAAGGAATATCACAAGGAACTTTATTCATCAAAATTGATGAGGTATTGTTAGAAAGTGATAAAACTAAAGTTAAAATAGGAGTGTATAATGGTTCTGAACTCCTCGAAACAACAACCACGAATTTCTTAGGACCACGAAGTTTTAATTAAAATTATATATCATGAAAATTAATTGGGGTACCGGAATTGTCATTGCATTTGCACTGTTTATGACATTTATTTTATATTTTGTTTTTGAAGTACAATCAAATTCTAAATACGATAATGAGTTGGTTGTAGAAGAATACTACAAACACGATACGCATTTTCAGGAAGAAATGGCCAGAATTCAAAATGCACACGATTTGCAACACAAACCATTAATTAAATATACAACTGACAATGGTTTGTCAATAACTTTTCCTGCAGGTTTTGAAAGTGACAAGATAAAAGGAAATGTTCAGTTATACAGACCTTCAAATAAAAAATTCGATTTTAATACCCAAATCGCACTAAACAATTCTTCATTAATTATTCCACAGAATAAATTGATTAAAGGCCGTTGGGATGTCAATATGGAATGGCAGTATGAAGGTAAAAGATATTTAACCAAAGAAGTTATTTACGTTAATTAAATAGATACAAAATGTTATTTTCAGCTTTATTTTTGGGTCTTATCAGTAGTCTTCACTGCGTAGGAATGTGCGGTCCAATTGCTATGATGCTTCCTGTAGATCATCAAAATGAGGCTAAAAAAATAACACAAATTCTCACCTATCATTTCGGCCGATTAACCGCTTATGGAGTAATTGGTTTAATTTTTGGATTATTGGGTCGTGGTTTCTTTCTGGCAGGAATGCAGCAAAAAATGTCTATAATTATCGGAATTGCGATGATTGTAATTGTTTTGATTCCAGAGAAAGTTTTTGCTCAATATAATTTTTCAAAACCCGTTTACAGAATTATCTCAAAAATAAAATTCCATTTAGGAAGCCAGTTTAAAAAGAAAAGTTATAAATCTCTTTTTACGATTGGCTTATTAAATGGTTTTCTGCCTTGTGGAATGGTTTATGCGGCTTTGTTTGGTGCAATTGCCATGCAGAGTGCTGGTCTTGGAGTAATGTATATGCTGCTTTATGGATTAGGAACGATTCCATTAATGACTACAGTAGTTTACGTAAAATCATTATTAAAGTTACCATTTCGAAACAAAATTCAAAAAGCAATTCCGTATGTTGCCGTGATAATTGGAATATTATTTATTCTAAGAGGTTTAGGTTTAGGAATTCCTTATTTATCTCCTTCTAATATGAGCTTGTTTGTTCAAGGAACTCCTAATTGTCATTAAACCGTCATTGAGAATAAATTCGTTTCAGGAGATTTTCTTTTGAGGTGTAAATCAAAAGCCATACAAATATTACGTACGAATGGTCGTCCTGCTTCTGTAATTTTAATCGAATTCTCTCCAATTATAATTAATTCATCGTTTTCTATTTCTTTTAAAGACAATAAAACCTCAGGAAGTTCTTCAAAATATCCTGTTTCATTATTCCAGGAAGTTTCAAGTTCGCAGGTAAGATTTAGAATATGTTTTCGGATAATAAGATCTTCTTCATCTAAAATATGACCTTTTACAACTGGCAATTGATTCCATTCTAGAATTTGATAATAATCTTCTAAATTTTTAGTGTTTTGAGCAAAACCATACCAGCTGTCACTTATAGAAGAAACCCCTAAACCAATCATAAGTTGTGTTTTAGAAGCACTATATCCCATAAAATTTCGATGCATTTTTTTGTTTTGAGAAGCATGAAATAAACTGTCAGTTTTTAAAGCAAAATGATCCATACCAATTTCATGGTAACCATTTGCAGAAAGCAGAATCTTTCCAGTTTCATAAAGCTGTCTTTTTTCAGCATCCTTAGGAAGATTTTCTTCGTTGAAACCTCGCTGTCCATTTCCTTTTATCCAAGGCACATGTGCATAACTATAAAATGCTAATCGGTCTGGTTTTACAGAATTTGTTTTTTCTACAGTATCGATTACATCTTCTATTGTTTGAAATGGAAGTCCAAATATAATATCGTGCCCTATTGAAGTATAGCCAATTTCTTTTGCCCAAAAAGTCACTTTGGCAACATTATGAAAAGGCTGAATACGATTAATCGCTTTTTGTACTTTTTCAGCATAATCCTGCACGCCAAAACTCACTCGACGAAAGCCTAATTCATATAATTTTTTAAGCTGTTCGTAAGTAGTGTTATTAGGATGACCTTCAAAACTGAATTCATGATTTTCGGCTTTATTTGCAAAACTGAAAATGCCGTTAATAAGATGTTCTAAATTATTACTTGAGAAAAAAGTTGGAGTTCCTCCGCCTAAATGGATTTCTTTAATGAGAGGACGTTCAGGAAGTAAGCTGCAGTATAAACTCCATTCTTTTAAAACGGCTTTGATGTATTTTTCTTCAACAGAATGATTTTTTGTAATTCGTTTATTGCATCCGCAAAAAGTGCACATACTTTCGCAAAAAGGGAGATGGATATATAAACTGATTCCGTTTTCTGAATTACTCTCCGAAAATGCTTTTTGAAATGATGATTTCCATTCTTCAACTGTAAAAGCGGCTTCATTCCAATAAGGGACTGTAGGATAACTGGTATATCTTGGCCCAGGTACATTGTACTTTTGGGTTAATGAAATTTTCATAAAGATGGATTTAGATTTCACCAAAATTACTATTCCAAAATGGGCTATAAAATGACAAATATCATATTAGTAAATAAAAAAAGAGACCCGAAAACGAGCCTCTTTTGCTGAATTAAATAACTAACACTATATAGAATCTTGTATGATTTTAAGCCATTTTTTCGCAAACATATGATCTTGATAAGCACTAATTTGTTTAATGCGGTCATCATCAAAATCATAGAATGGAATTGTTATTTTTTTAGATGTTTCTCTATCTTGAAACTCGTAATCAATCTTAATAATGGTATCTGAAGCACCTTCGGTTGTTAAAACCAATTTACAAGAAGAAACGATTTTTAAATCGACATAAGTTGATTCTTGTTGGTTTGGGTTGAAATTCATTAATATGAATTTTCTATTTTTTTGATCTATCGTAAGCGTTTTATTGCTTTGCGTTTCTGTTAGATCAAATTCTTGTGGATTATTGGGGTTAAATTTCTTTTTGATATTTAAGATTCTCGATTTGTTTGCAGCGCTCGATCGTGCTGAAAAATAAATTGGGATGGCTACTATGATTGCGATCACAATACCCATTATAGTTACAGTTGTATCCATTTTTTGATTTTTAATTTGGTAAAATAAACATGAAATTATAAGCGGTTTTCAGGTGGAAAACGGCTTAGTGCTATAAGAAGAATGAATTCTTCTCAATTAAAATTTCAAGGATTTATTTACCAGAAAAAATGGAAGGCGTAGAGCATCAATGAGATTTTTCGGCTCTGCGTAGTAAACTGTTTAGTAAAGTTAAAGCAAGATTTAACGGTTTCATGCTGCGGTACAACAACTAACAGTGAATCAAACCATTTGATAACTACAGGGTAGTCTGTTTTGATATTCGCAGCAAACTGATAACTGCCTTGCGGCTGAATAAAAGCCGAAGAATCTGCAATATCTTTACTGAAATTAGAATCGGTTTTTTGAATTTCAGTTATTTGTACAGGAGTATCGTTTGCTTGAACAGCAAAAAATGCGATAACCAGCAGAGATAAAAATAGTACAGTTTTACGAATCCAATTCATGGGGGCGAATTTAGTTCATAAAACACAATAAAAGAAATTTTAAAGTGCTAATTAGTTCTTAAAAATGCTTTTTTGTTTCATTCTCAGCTTAATTACTTAAGCTGAGAATAAAAAATATATTTTATTTATTGCTGCATTTTAAAATAATAATCGGCAGAATGTTTACCGCCTCCGTAAAATAAAAAGAAAATACAAAGAAGTAATACCAAAATGGCGACCATAAGACTTTCAGAGTGCATTTTTCCCATGAAATTTACGAGAACTGCCCCAAAAAGAATTGGAAGCTGTGCTGCAATTGCCCAGCGCGTAAGTAATCCAAAAACAATCATTATCCCTCCAATCATATGCGCGGGCGCAATATAATGCAAGAGAAACATACCGCCTCCAAATTGATCAATTGGAGAAATTAAATCATGTAGATATTGGATATTTGTTACAAATGAAATGCCTTTCATAAATAAAAAAACACCCAATATAATACGTACTAAATCTACTGGTAAATAAGTATGCGAGTTTGCCCACTTATTCAAGCTTTTAACATTTTCCATGATACTACGTGATTAAGAATTGTACATTAAAATTAGTAAATTTTAATGACATTATTAAAATAAGTGTCTGAAAATGAGATTTTTGATTTTTATTTAACGCATTCCGAGTTTTGAAAACGACTCAAACCTGAATTACGCCTAAATTAAATGGTTTTTCGATAGGAGCATGATTGGCAGCTTCGATTCCCATTGAGATCCAAGTGCGTGTGTCTAAAGGATCAATAATCGCGTCTGTCCATAATCTTGAAGCTGCATAATAAGGAGAAACCTGCTCGTCGTATTTCGCTTTAATTTTATTGAATAGTTCTGTTTCTTTAGCTTCGTCAATTATTTCTCCTTTTGCTTTAAGCGAAGAAGCTTCGATTTGTGCTAAAACTTTTGCCGCTTGTGTTCCGCCCATTACGGCAAGTTCTGCACTTGGCCATGCAAAAATTAATCTAGGGTCGTATGCTTTTCCGCACATCGCGTAATTTCCTGCGCCATACGAATTTCCTACAACAACCGTAAATTTTGGTACAACAGAATTACTTACTGCATTTACCATTTTTGCGCCATCTTTTATAATTCCGCCATGTTCTGATTTTGAGCCTACCATAAATCCGGTAACATCTTGCAAAAATACCAATGGAATTTTCTTTTGGTTACAGTTCGCAATAAATCGAGTCGCTTTATCGGCACTGTCAGAATAGATAACACCGCCAAATTGCATTTCGCCTTTTTTGGTTTTAACTACTTTTCGCTGATTTGCTACAATTCCCACAGCCCAGCCGTCAATTCTGGCATAACCAGTAATAATGGTTTGTCCGTAACCATCTTTGTAAGGTTCAAATTCTGAATTATCGACCAGACGCTTGATAATTTCCATCATGTCGTATTGTTCTGAACGCGATTTTGGCAGAATTCCGTATATATCATTAGGATTTAAAGCAGGTTTTTCAGCTTTAATTCGGCTGTAGCCAGCTTTATCAAAATCACCAATTTTATCAACTATATTTTTAATTTTATCCAAAGCATCTTTATCGTCTTTGGCTTTATAATCAGTAACTCCAGAGATTTCGCAGTGTGTTGTTGCTCCGCCTAAAGTTTCGTTGTCAATTGTTTCTCCAATTGCAGCTTTTACCAGATAACTTCCGGCAAGGAAAATACTTCCGGTTTTATCAACAATTAAAGCTTCGTCGCTCATAATAGGCAAGTAAGCACCTCCAGCAACACAACTTCCCATAACGGCCGCAATTTGCGTGATACCCATACTGCTCATTTGGGCATTGTTTCTAAAAATTCTTCCGAAGTGTTCTTTATCAGGAAAAATTTCATCCTGCATTGGCAGATAAACTCCTGCACTGTCAACCAGATAAATAATTGGTAATCTGTTTTCGATAGCAATTTCCTGCGCACGAAGATTTTTCTTTCCTGTAATTGGAAACCAAGCTCCAGCTTTCACAGTTGCATCATTAGCAACAACAATACATTGTTTTCCTTTAATGTAGCCAATTTTTATTACAACACCGCCAGATGGACATCCGCCATGTTCAGCGTACATTCCTTCGCCGGCAAAACCACCTATTTCAATACGATTTGAATCTTTGTCCAATAAATAATCGATACGCTCACGTGCCGTCATTTTGCCTTCTGAGTGTAATTTTTCGATTCTTTTTTCGCCTCCGCCTAATTTTACTTTGGCAAACTTTTGTTTTAATTCTGAAAGGAGTAATTTATTGTGATCTTCGTTTTTATTGAAGTTTAAATCCATGATATAATATTGATTTTACAAAATAGTGTTGGCTAATTTACAAAATCAATTGAAATAAACGAAGATGCTTTTGCGAAAACGAAAACCTTTTCTGTAGTTTTTAAAATCAAATAATTTTCTTTAATTTGTTTTTTATACTAATTAGTATTTTTTATGTCTAAAGCTGCAAATACCAGACTCACTATTCTTCATAAAGCATTCGAACTGATTTATACAAAAGGATATCAAACAACGAGCATTGACGAAATTATCGCTACAACCCAAGTAACGAAAGGGGCTTTTTATTACCATTTTAAAACCAAAGATGAAATGGGAGTTGCTATAATTGAAGAGATTTTGAAGCCTACAATGCAGGAACATTTTATAAAGCCAACAGAAAATTCGCGTAATCCAATTGAAGATTTTTACAATATGATTTCTTATTTACTGCTGGAAGATCCTTTTTTGCAAACGCAATATGGCTGCCCAGTGGGTAATTTGACGCAAGAAATGGCTCCATGGAATACTAAATTCAGTCGTGCTTTAACCGAATTGGTTAATTTATGGAAAGAGAAGATTATAAAAGCAATTGAAAAAGGGCAGGAGCAGGGATTAATTAGAAAAGATGTCGTAGGAGAACAGGTCGCATTTTTTATCCTTTCCGGTTATTGGGGAATTCGTAATTTTGGAAAACTTCATAATGATAAAAAAGTGTATTTGGTTTATTTACAAGAGTTTAAAAAGTATTTGAATGGACTGAAATAATTTTTTTCTTCAAAAACATACTAAGTAGTATGTTTTTAAATATATTTGCATTGTCTTTAATCAAAAAACGATGCATCAATCTATTTTAATCTGCCATTCATTTATGAGATGGCTCGTATTGTTGAGTTTATTATATTCAATTTACAGAGCTTACAAAGGATATTTTTTCCAACTTTCTTTTACCAAAACAGACAACCTCATCCGGCACTGGACAGCAACAATTGCCCATATTCAGCTTCTTTTTGGGATATTGGTTTATGTGCAGAGCCCTATTGTGAAATATTTCTGGAGAAATTTTAAAGATGGAATTCAGAATTTGGATATGGCTTTCTTTGGGCTTATTCACATTGTTTTAATGCTTGCTGCGGTCATTTTTATTACAATTGGTTCTGCTTTGGCAAAAAGAAAACTTTCTGACGGCCAGAAATTCAAAACCATGCTTATTTGGTTTACCATTGCTTTAATTATCATTTTCATTGCCATTCCGTGGCCATTTTCGCCTCTTGCAAACCGACCTTATATTAGATAAATCATGAAAAATTTACTGCAGACTACTACCGGACGTTTACGAATTATTGGGTTTCTAGAAGGAACTTCACTTTTGATATTGCTTTTTGTCGCAATGCCTATGAAATATATTTTTGAAATGCCATTTTTAACCAGACCAATTGGCACTATACATGGCGCTTTATTTTTGCTTTTTGTTTTTAATACCTTAAGTGTAGGTGTTGAACAAAATTGGAAGTTTAAAGATACAACTTGGAAAGTGCTCGTGGCTTGTATGATTCCTTTTGGTACTTTTTATATTGATTCTAAAATTTTAAGTAAAATCAACTCATAATCCTTTAAATTATGGTTTTGGTATTTAAAACAAATGTTGACAGTGTTGCGAAAGTAAAGAAAGCAGCTCCAAAACTTAATAAGATATTTCCAGATTCAAAGTGGAATTTTGATCTTGAAGACTGTGACAATATTTTACGATTTGAATGTAAAGATGATATTCTCGAAAAAGTAATTTTTTTAATGAAAGTAATTGGTTTTGAGTGCGAAGCTTTATAAGCAAAAAGCCAGAAGATTATCTTCTGGCTTTTTTATGATGACTATTTTACTTTAGAAAGTGAAACCGCATTAATACAATAACGTAAACCGCTAGGAGGAGGCCCGTCAGGGAAAACATGCCCTAAGTGTGCATCGCAGACATTACATACAACCTCAACACGAATCATTCCGTATGATTTATCAGCGTGATACCCAATAGCGTTTTCTTTGATAGGCTGCGTAAATGATGGCCATCCTGTACCGGATTCAAACTTTTCGCTTGCATCAAAAAGTACTGTTCCGCAGCATTTACATTCGTAAATACCAGGATCAAACAAGCTGCACATTTCTGAGCTGAATGATCTTTCGGTTCCTTTTAAACGTGTTACCTGATATTCTTCTGGAGTCAAGATTTGTTTCCATTCTTCCTCCGTTTTTTCCACTCTTTTATCTGGAGTTGGATTTCCTTTGTTTGTAAAATGAATTACATCTGCCCATTTGATCATAACTTTTTCTTTTTAGTTGAATGTTTCAAGTTTCAGGTTTCAAGTTACTGCGACTGCAAACTGCACTGAACACATTAATCTGAACACTGATTATTATTCTTCCTCTTTTTGTCCCATCATCATTAAATAGGCTTTAAGGAATGGGTCAATATTTCCGTTCATTACACCATCAACGTCGCTGGTTTCGTAACCTGTACGAACGTCTTTTACTAATTTATAAGGCTGCATTACGTAATTACGAATCTGCGAACCCCATTCAATTTTCATTTTTCCAGCTTCAATATCGGCACGTTGTGCTTGTTGTTTCTTCAGTTCGATTTCATACAACTGCGAACGAAGCATCTGCATAGCTCGCTGTCTGTTATCTTGCTGAGAACGTGTTTCCGAACACTGAATCTGGATTCCTGTTGGTTTGTGAACTAACTGAACTTTAGTTTCAACTTTATTTACGTTTTGTCCACCAGCACCGCTCGAACGAGAAGTTGTAATTTCGATATCGGCAGGATTAATGTCGATTTCGATACTATCATCTACAAGCGGATATACATAAACTGAAACGAACGAAGTATGACGTTTGGCATTACTATCAAAAGGCGAAATTCGAACCAAACGGTGAACTCCATTTTCTCCTTTTAAATAACCAAAAGAATAATCTCCTTCGAATTCTAAAGTTACGGTTTTTATTCCAGCAACATCACCTTCTTGAAAGTTAAGTTCTTTGATTTTATAACCATAACTTTCTCCCCACATCATATACATACGCATCAGCATTCCAGCCCAGTCACAGCTTTCAGTTCCTCCAGCTCCAGCTGTAATTTGTACAACAGCACTTAAACTATCGGCTTCATCAGAAAGCATATTTTTGAATTCGATGTTTTCTATATGAGTCTGTGTTGTGTCATATTGTTCATCTAGCTCGTCAACAGAAAGTTCCCCTTCTTTATAAAAATCATAAGCCAGCTGTAATTCTTCTGTAAGAGTAGCAGCTTTGTCATAATCTTCAATCCATTTTTTCTTATTTCGAAGATTTTTTACAATGT
The DNA here is from genome assembly GCF_017352115.1 of Flavobacterium endoglycinae. Taxonomy (NCBI): domain Bacteria; kingdom Pseudomonadati; phylum Bacteroidota; class Flavobacteriia; order Flavobacteriales; family Flavobacteriaceae; genus Flavobacterium; species Flavobacterium endoglycinae. Next base: position 614,116 of record NZ_CP071448.1, on the reverse strand, counting down.
TTTCGGCTTCTTTAGGATTATTCCAAAAATCAGGAGCAAAAGTTTTTTCTTCTTCGTTTGCAATTTCGATTAGCTTGGCATCAACGTCAAAGATACCTCCTCAACGCACCAAGGCGCTCCACAATACCTTTTACTTGTTCGGCTGTTGTCATAAATTAATAACTTGTTTTTTAGATGTTTTTTGTTGGTATTATATATTAGTCTGTGTTAAAAGTCTAATAAGTAATTTCGTGCTACAAAAATAAGATTTAGTTTTTAGAATTCAGCAATAAATTACTGAGCAAAAAAGGATAGATCTCGTAGTATTGATTCTAGAGTATCTGCAATTGATTTGAAAAATAAGAAATCAATTTTTGAATTATTAATGATAGTTTTATATGTTTTTTACAAATATTACGTTAATTTGGTTGTGTAGTAATCTTAAGTTAAAATTTATTAAAACTTACGATTAATAACTAACAGTAATACGTAATTTTGCTGTCGAAAAATATATAGTTATATATGGAAATAAATTTAATTAGCGATACCATTACAAAGCCTACATATGAGATGCTTCAGTATATGTTCAACGCTCAGGTTGGCGACGATGTATACAAACAGGATCCTACGGTTATTGAACTAGAAACAAGAGTAGCCGAATTTTTTGGTATGGAAGCTGGACTTTTTTTTCCGTCTGGAACTATGGCAAATCAAACTGCCATTAAATTACATACGCAGCCAGGAGAGCAATTAATTGCCGATAAATATGCACATGTTTTTCATTACGAAGGTGGCGGCGTTTCCTTTAACAGCGGTGTTTCCTGCTGTCTTCTGGATGGAGACCGTGGAATGATTAACGCAGCTCAAGTCGCAGCAGCAATCAATGATCCTGAATTTTATCACAGTCCGTTAACCAGTTTAGTTTGTGTTGAAAATACAACTAACAAAGGTGGAGGAGCTTGCTACGAATTAGAAGATTTACGAGATATAAAAAGGGTTTGTGACGCTAATAATTTGAAATTTCATTTAGACGGTGCGAGAATCTGGAATGCTTTAGTGGCTAAAAGACAAAATCCGAAGGAATTCGGAGCTATTTTCGACACTATTTCAGTTTGTTTGTCTAAAGGATTAGGTGCTCCAATTGGTTCTGTTTTACTTGGAAGTAAAGCTGATATTCATAGGGCGTTGAGAATCAGAAAGATATTGGGAGGTGGAATGCGTCAAGTAGGTTATTTGGCTGCAGCGGGTTTGTATGCTTTGGCAAACAATATAGAAAGATTAGCCGAAGATCACCGCAGAGCTAAAGAAATCGGAGCGATTTTAAGTACGAAATCATGGGTGGCAAGTGTAGAACCTGTAGAAACCAATATTTTGATTTTTTCTTTGGCAGAAGGTTACAGCGATACGCTTTTAATCGAAAAATTAAAACAAAAAAATATTTTAATCAGCTCTTTAGGACGCAATAAACTTCGAATTGTAACGCATTTGGATTATAAAGAAGTCATGCATACATATGTGATGGAGACCTTTTCGAAAATTTGATTTTTACTAGATGCAAAGGTTCTGAGGTTCAGAGTTACAAAGGTTTAATATAAGCGTACAATAGTGCGCTTTTTTTATATAAAAAAGGTTCAAAGTTTTCATGTGTATGATAAACTTTGAACCTTTGCATCTTTGTTCTTTTGAGTCTTATTTAAAAAGATTATCCATTCCTGGGATAGTAGGCATGTCCATTCTTGCTACAGCATCAATTTCTCTTTCGTTTACACGAGTTGCTTTTTCGATAGCTTTATTTAGAGTTACAATCAAATAATCTTCTAATTGCTCTTTATCTTCAAATAAAGAATCATCGATTGAGATTGTTTTTATGTTTCTGCTTGCTGTAATTGTAATTTTCAATAATCCGTCAGCGCTTTCTTCATCGATTAAAACGGTATCTAAGCGTTTTTTTGTGTCTTCAATTTTTTGCTGGGTTTCTTTAAGTTTACCCATCATTCCCATTAAGTCCATTTTTATTGATTTTTTAAATTATTTCAGACAAAATTAGTATATTGCTGTGTTAATTCAATAGAATATTTTATGAAAAAAATAATTTTGTTCTATTGTGTTTGTACTATTTTTGCCTCTCCATGTTTAAAAATTAATGCTCAATCAATGCAAAAAAATATAACGGCTCCAAAGGCCCAAATCATACCTAAAACTTTAAAAAAACATAAGCAAACCCGTATAGATAACTACTTCTGGCTAAATGATAGAGAGAATTCAGAAGTAATTGATTATCTAAATAAAGAAAACGAATATTATCAGCAAATGACAGCTCATACAAAAGACCTGCAAGAGATTTTGTATGAAGAAATGAAAGGGAGAATTAAAGAAGATGATTCATCTGTTCCGTATTTTTACAACGGATATTATTATATCACACGTTTCGAAACCGGGCAGGATTATCCTATTTTTTCAAGAAAAAAAGGAAGTCTTTCGGCAGATGAAGAAATTTTATTTAACTGCAACGAACTGGCAAAAGGACATGCTTATTTTAAATTAGGCGGATTGAGTATTAGTCCTGATAATAAATTTGCAAGTTTTGGAGTCGATATCGTGGGAAGAAGAATTTATACCATTCAAGTGAAAAATCTTCAGACAGGTGAAATTCTAGCAGACAAAATCGAAAATGCAACTGGAGGATCTGTCTGGGCAAACGATAACAACACTTTGTTTTACACCAGACAAGATGAGGTTACTTTAAGAGCCGATAAAATTTTTAGACATAAATTAAATACAGATTCCAAAAACGATGTATTGGTTTATCATGAAACCGATGATACATTTAATGTTTCTGTAAACAAAGAAAAATCAAAAAAATATATTGTAATTAGTTCAGGAAGCACATTGACGACTGAATACAGAATTTTAAATTCAGATAATCCAGATGGAGAATTTGAAGTTTTTCAACCTCGCGTGCGCGGATTAGAATACAGTATTTCGCATTATGAAGATTCGTTTTACATCTTAACCAATAAAGATAAAGCGACGAACTTTAAGCTGATGAAAACGCCGGAAAACAAAACAGGAAAGAAAAACTGGGTAGATGTTATTCCGCATAGAGAAGATGTTTTGCTGGAAGATATTGAAATATTCAAAAACTTTTTAGTGGTTGAAGAGCGCTCAAACGGTTTAAATCATATCCGGATAATGCCTTGGAATGACGAACCAGATTATTACCTGCCATTTGGAAGCGAAACCTACAATGCTTACACAACTACTAATATCGATTTTGATACTGATATTCTGCGTTACAGCTACCAATCGCTTGCAACGCCGTCATCTGTAATTGATTTCAATATGAAAACTAAAACCAAAGAAATTCTAAAAGAACAACAGGTATTAGGAGGAAAATTTGATAAAGAAAATTATGTTGAAGAACGTGTTTGGGCAACAGCCAGAGATGGTGTAAAAGTGCCCATTTCGATGATTTACAGAAAAGGTCTTCAGAAAAACGGAAAAAATCCTTTGTTGCTGTATGCTTACGGCTCTTACGGTATTACGATGGATACTTATTTTTCTTCAACAAGACTTTCTTTGTTAGACCGTGGATTTGTTTACGCAATTGCGCATATTAGAGGAGGAGAGGATTTAGGAAGACAATGGTATGAAGATGGAAAACTGTTAAAAAAGAAAAATACCTTTACAGATTTCATCGATTGCTCTAAATTTGTAATAGACGAGAAATATACTTCTGCTGAACATCTTTATGCCGAGGGTGGATCTGCAGGAGGATTACTGATGGGAGTTATTATAAATGAAGCTCCAGAATTGTACAATGGTGTTATTGCTCAAGTACCTTTTGTAGACGTTATTACCACAATGCTGGATGACAGTATTCCGCTTACAACTGGAGAATATGATGAATGGGGAAACCCAAATAATAAAAAATATTACGATTACATGTTGTCGTATTCGCCTTACGATAATGTAAAAGCACAAAAATATCCTAATATGTATGTATCTACCGGATTACACGATTCTCAGGTACAGTATTGGGAACCAGCTAAATGGGTGGCGAAATTGAGAGAATTAAAAACAGATAACAATCTTCTGTTTTTAGATACTAATATGGATGCCGGACATGGCGGGGCTTCAGGGCGATTTGAAGCTTTAAAAGACTTAGCAAAAGAATTTAGTTTTTTATTAGATTTAGAAAAAATTAAAAGCTAATTAGATTTTTTTTGTTAAATTTGCAACCTATCAAGGTTAATTTAAAAATGCCTTTGATTAACTATTTTTTTATGAAAGAAGAAATAAACGCTTATAACAATGTTTTAGAGTTAATAGGTAATACCCCACTTATTAAACTAAATAAAATCACCGAAGAGTTAGAAGGAAATTTCTACGCAAAGGTAGAAGCTTTTAACCCAGGTCATTCTTCAAAAGATAGAATAGCGTTATATATAATTGAAGAAGCCGAAAGAAAAGGAATACTTTCTCCAGGCGATACTATTATTGAGACTACATCAGGAAATACAGGTTTTAGTCTTGCAATGGTAAGCATAATAAAAGGATATAACTGTATTTTAGCAGTAAGTTCAAAATCATCCAAAGATAAAATTGACATGTTGAGAAGTTTAGGCGCTAAAGTATATGTCTGTCCGGCTCACGTTTCTGCAGATGATGAAAGATCATACTATAATGTAGCCAAACGCCTTCACGAAGAAACAAAAGGTTCAGTTTACATTAATCAATATTTCAACCAATTAAATATTGATGCTCACTACAACACTACAGGTCCTGAAATCTGGGAGCAGACAAAAGGAAAAATCACACACTTAATTGCCTGCAGCGGAACAGGAGGAACTATCTCTGGAACCGCAAAATTCTTAAAAGAACAAAATCCAAATATTAGAATCTTAGGAGTTGATGCTTTTGGATCAGTATTGAAAAAATACCACGAAACAAAAGAATTCGATAGCAAAGAAATTTACCCATACCGTATTGAAGGTTTAGGGAAAAACTTAATTCCTTCAGCAACAGATTTTGATATCATTGATAAATTCATGAAAGTAACCGATGAGGAAAGTGCTCATTCAGCAAGAGAAATCACTAGAAAAGAAGGACTTTTTGTTGGATACACGTCAGGAGCAGTAATGCAGGCGATTAAACAATATGCGGAGGAAGGTGAGTTTACAAAAGACAGTAATATTATAGCTATTTTCCCAGATCATGGATCACGTTACATGAGTAAAGTATTTAGTGATGACTGGATGAATGAACAAGGTTTCTTTGATAGTGTTAATGAAGAAGAAACTCAAAAAATTGAATTTGTAAAGTAATATAAGTTACTTCCTAAATATTTGAAACTCCATTCCATTTGCGAATGGAGTTTTTTTTATGCTTTTATAATTCAATTAGAAGCAAAAATGATTACTCAAGTGATTTTAACGAGTTTTTGAGCTAATTGTCGGTTATACTTTTCAGAAACGATATAATATAATAGATTAGTGGAAGTAAATTGATACACTGCTTCTAGAATAAGCTAAAAATGTAAGCTTGTAAAGAACGAAAGTTATAAAAACAATTCCATGATTATAAATGATCTTCCAAAAACTTATTTACTGAAAATAACAAAACGCCATCTTAAAAATCACTTCCAAATACGGTTCTGATATGTTATTTAATGTTAGCTTTTATATGCCATTACAGTAATTAAATATTTTTGGAATAGTTGAAAAGCCTTCTGAATTTTTAGAAGGCTTTTTTTCGAATTCAATTTTTTGTTTCCATCTAAATAATTTAAAAAGTATTTATAAAGAATCTTAAAAGTCTACTAAATTTTTTTTGTGAGAATTATTTATTTACGTGTAGGAATTGTTTGGTAATGGTAGATAAAAATTATAGTTTTAACAAAATTTATAAAAATAATAAACAAAATATTGAAATTTGATTTTTCAGATTTGCAATAAAATATTTGCCTAAGCCCCCAAACTATTCAAATGAAATCTATAAAAAAGAAAAAAGTATTATTCGTTTTAGTGTTATTTATTTTTTTTAAAGCAAATGCTCAAAATCCGGTACAGGAATTTAATTTCAACGGGACTCTAAACAGTGCTGATAATACAGTTTCATTTCTTGGCACACCTGTTTTTGTAAATGATAGAATGGGAACTCCTAAAGGTGCTTTACGATTAACCAACAAAGCATATCAGGGTGTTGTGGGCGATCTTCCTCAAGGCAATAAACCAAAAACAATTTCGATCTGGGTAAAATTCAATGCTGTAAATACTGCTAATTACATTTTTAATTATGGTACACCAGTAAACGGACAATATTTTGCATTATTACAACAGCCGGCTTCTGGAGGTAATTCAGATTTAAGTTTGATTGGCTGGGGAGATACAAACAATATTACAATTTCCGTTCCTCTTGTAAAAGATACGTGGTATTTGTACAGTGTTACATACGATGGAAATGTAACTAAAATTTACCGTAATGGTCAATTACTGAAATCCGTCTCAGACATTCAGCGTTCAGCTAAAGGTTATATCTTGAGTATAGGAAAATTAAATACTTCTACTGCTATAAATGCAGATATTGATGATCTTAAATTATATGTAGTAGCTATGACAGATGAACAAGTTTTAGAAGCTTATGAAAGCTCAAAACCTACTGGAAAGGTAAATGAAACCTCAGTGGTTAATAGCCCTAAAAAAGTAAGTAATCCGACTGTAAAAACGTCATCTGCTGAAACAAGTAAAAATATTGAAGTCTATTCTGATGGGAAAAAGATAATGGAAACTAATGGTTCTAATATTAGTGATTTGCCCGAAGGAACTTATTTAATTAAAGTCATAAATAGCGCTGGGAAAAAATAAATCAGCAATTTTTACAAAAAAGAAGCCTTCTGAAATTCAGAAGGCTTTTTTTATCTCTTTTTCTGCTGACCTGGAGCATACGCTTTTGCGCTTTTATCTCCTGACATTTTTTTAGCTTGCCCTGGAGGTATTCTTTTACCGCTTGCTGGTCTCGGATGGCTAGAATGAACATGTGTGCTGCAGCTTATTACGCTTAATACTAAAAATAGAAGTACCAATACTATTACTGCAATTCTTGTAATTTTTGATGTTTGCATTTTGTTGTTATTTGAGGTAGGGCAAATATAACTGTAAATATTAATTTTTTAAATGGGTAACCCTAGTTTAAAATGATTTCAAACAAAAAAAGCTCCGAATCCGGAGCTTTTAAATGTATTATTAAAAGAAAAAATTATTCTTCTTTCATTGTGTGATAAACGTTCATTACGTCATCATCTTCTTCGATTTTTTCGATTAATTTTTCAACGTCAGCGATTTGAGCTTCAGTTAACTCTTTAGTGATTTGAGGAATACGCTCAAAACCAGAAGATAAAATTTCAAGACCTCTGTTTTCTAACTCTTTCTGTAACGCACCAAAACTTCCAAAAGGAGCATAGATTAAGATTCCATCTTCATCTTCGAAAACCTCTTCAGCACCAAAATCAATAAGCTCTAATTCTAGTTCTTCTGCATCGATCCCGTCTTTAGCAATTCTGAAATTACAAGTATGATCAAACATAAACTCAACAGATCCCTGAGTTCCCATTGTTCCATTGCATTTATTAAAATAACTACGAATGTTGGCTACAGTTCTATTATTGTTGTCAGATGCAGTTTCAATTAAAATTGCAATTCCGTGAGGAGCATATCCTTCAAACAAAATTTCTTTATAGTTGGCAGTATCTTTATTGCTGGCATTTTTAATCGCACGCTCCACATTGTCTTTAGGCATGTTGGCAGCTTTCGCGTTTTGTATAACCGCTCTTAATCTAGAATTGGCATCAGGATTAGGACCGCCTTCTTTAACGGCCATAACGATATCTTTACCAATTCGGGTAAATGTTTTGGCCATTGCAGACCAACGTTTCATTTTTCTTCCTTTTCTAAATTCGAACGCTCTTCCCATTTCTAATTTTTTATTTTGTGATGCAAAAATAAAAGTAATTCCTTATTTATCCAAAATCAAAATTTAACTTTTTAAAGGTTTTCAAAAGTTTTTTGATCGTTTTAAGTTTTATAAAGAAGACTGTTTCAATTAAAAGATAATCCGAAACTTAAAACTTGGAAATCAATAACTATTTCGATGAATTAAAATCGACAATTATATTTACAGCTTCGTTTAAATAAGGATTAATTTTTAGCTGATCCATTTGATATTGATTGATAGTTTTCTCATTAGGATAGGCGCCTAATAAAAATTGATTCACGGTAGAATTATAAACATCCAGTGGATTATTTTCATCATTGAAAGTATTGATTTCTTTCCAAAGAGAATCTACCATTTTCTTTTGCTGGAAAACAGCATCGAGATTCATAGGTAATTCTGCCTTTGGAGTATTTATCAATTGATCGATTTTCTGGTTGATCTTTTTGATGTCATTAAAGTAATAATTGCCAGCAAGTCTTGCGCTGCTTTTCTGCGCTATTTTATCGATTAAACTTCTTTTTACATAAGGTTTGTATTTCAAAAATGGTGCTATGCTGTCATTTTTTATTGCAGTAGGAAAGTCACTTTCTTTTTGGTAAACATCTTCGTAAAATTCAGGAAGAACTACGTCTGGAGTTACACCAATATATTGATGACTTTTTCCGGTAACTCGATAAAACTTATTAATTGTAATTTTAAGAAAATCAGTGTTTTTAGTTTCGTCAAGCGAAAGAATGGTCTGCATGGTTGCTTTTCCAAGTGTATTGCTTCCTAATAAAAGTGCGCGGTTATAATCCTGCATAATTGAAGAAAAAAATTCACTGGCAGAAGCCGTATTGCTATTTACCAGAATCACAATTGGACCTCTATAAATAACACCTTTAAAAGGATCGTTTATTACCGTTTTCTCCTGTGTATGATCTATTACAATCGAAATTGGACCATAATCAACAAACATTCCTGCTAGTTTAATCGCTTCTTCCATCGAACCGCCACCGTTGTCAATTAAATCAATTACAAGACCTTTAATGTTATCGCGTTCTAATTTAATGACTTCACGAGCTACATCATCGGCGCAGCCTTTACGGCTGTTTCCGTCTAAATCGGCATAAAAACTAGGTATTTTGATGTATCCAATTTTACTTTCTTTACCAATTATAAAGCTGAAAACCGAATTTTCTTCATCCTTCATAACCTGCTTTTCAATGTAAACATCAAAGTTTTTTCCAGAGTTTCTTTTCAGCGTGAGCGTAAGACTTTTATTGGCTTCTGATAAAATCATTGTCGAAATAGATTCCAAAGAAGAGCAAGAAACCTGAAGTGTTTCCTTATTATTGGAAACCGAAATAATCTGATCGCCTTTTTTTATCTGCCCCGTTTGGTATGCTGGGCCATTTGGATCAATTTCATGAACAATAATTTCATTTTTCTCATTTAAATTAACCGTCATACCCAAAGACAAATGCTCTTTAGATAATGAAGCCACAAAACTTGATTTAGAATCGTCGCTGAAATAGGCTGTATGCGGATCAAAATACGTACAGAAAAAATTATACAGATTTTCGTCCTGTTTGGTTTTTGTTTCTAAAAGCGTGCTGATTCGGCAGATTTCATTTGATAAAATTAATTTTCGTGATTTCTCTTCAATCGTTTTAAAATTAGCTTTGATAGAATCCAGATTATCACTGCTTTCAGCTATATCGTCCAAGATTTGGTAGCGTATTTTTTTCTGCCAAACTTTCTCTACATCTTCTTTTTTTAAGTAAAAGGGAAATGTTTTTTTGTAAAAGCGTATGGTATCTTTTTTAGAATAATCAAAGGGAACATTTTGCATTTTTTCCAAAACCTCTTTTGTTCTTTTTAAACCGGCAATATATTTTGAAGTTATATCGTTTAAAAAACTGCAATCATTTTCGAGAATAAGATCATCTAAATTCAAGCGGTATTTGGCTGCCATTTCATCATATTCAGTTTTATAAAAGATATTCCTAGAAGGATCTAACTCATTGATCAAATTATCAAAAACATAAACAGATAAGCTGTCATCGACAGGTTTTGGACGTAGATGTTCCGTTTGTATAACAGCATTTATTTTGTTGAGAATATCGCATGTCTGGGCGCTATTTTGGCTAAATAGAAAAGTGGTAGTCAATAAAAAAAGCAACCCAATTTTTTTCATAAATCGCAGAATCAAGATTTATATTAAAATTACGGTATTTTTTTTATTTCGGTTTATATTATTCGTAAAAAATCTTACATCCTCAAAACTAGATTCATACGGTATTTCATCGGTAAAATCCGTACATAATCGGAAATTTGATGAATTTTACAAATAAAAAAGCCTTACAAAATTCTCTGTAAGGCTGTTATGTTTTATATCAGTAAAATTTATTTCTTATAAAAAGGCAATTTAACCACTTTAGCAGGAACGTCATTTTTTCTAATTCTAATGAAAATATCGCTATCTACGGCGCTGTTAGCTGTTGTAACATATCCCAAACCAATTCCTTTATTCATAGAAGGTGACATTGTTCCCGAAGTTACAATTCCAATCACGTTTCCTTCACCATCCACAATTTCATAATCATGTCTTGGCACAGCACGTTCCTGCATTTCAAAAGCAACTAATTTTCTAGTAACACCAGCTTCTTTTTGTTTTTTAAGCGCTTCAGAATTAGTGAAATCTTTTGTGAATTTCGTAATCCATCCTAAACCAGCTTCAAGTGGAGAAGTAGTATCGTTAATGTCATTGCCGTAAAGACAGAATCCCATTTCAAGACGTAAAGTATCACGAGCGGCAAGACCAATTGGTTTGATTCCGAAAGAAGCTCCAGCTTCAAAAACCTTGTTCCAAATTTGTTCTACCTCATTATTTTTACAGTAAATTTCAAAACCGCCAGAACCTGTATATCCTGTAGCAGAAATAATTACATGTTCGATTCCAGCAAAATCACCCACTTCAAAATGGTAATAAGTAATGGCAGACAAATCAACCGAAGTTAAAGACTGCATTGCTTCAACTGCTTTTGGGCCTTGAATGGCTAAAAGAGAATAATCATCAGACAGATTTCGCATTTCAACGCCCAAATCATTGTGCGAAGAAATCCAGTTCCAGTCTTTTTCAATATTAGAAGCATTTACAACCAGTAAATACTGCTCTTCTTTCATTTTATAAATAATCAAATCGTCAACAATTCCGCCTTCATTATTCGGAAGACAAGAATATTGCGCTCTTCCAATTGTCAAAGTCGAAGCATCATTTGAAGTCACTTTCTGAATCAAAGCCAAAGCATTTGGACCTGTTAACAAAAATTCACCCATATGCGAAACGTCAAAAACGCCCACACCATTACGAACAGTTTCGTGTTCAGCATTAACTCCTTCGTATGTAATAGGCATGTTGTAACCTGCAAAAGGCAGCATTTTCGCTCCCAAACCCTCATGTATGTGCGTAAGCGCAGTATTTTTCATTGTGTTGTTTTATAAAATTGTTATGCAAATCTATTCAAAAAATATCGAATTTAAATAGCCTAAATTATAAATTTCGCAATAATTAGGAGCTATTTCCTGCTATCCGCTATATCTTTTACTTTTTAAAGAAAAAAGTAAAAGGATACCGCTTCTATCAGGGCTAGGAACGACGTTTTCAAAAGAAGATTAAGGATTTCAATTTTTTATGTAATTTTAATATAAAATCTAGTCCTTTTTTAAATTCAGCTAATTTGCATTTAAACAAGTGAAATGCCTTTAAGCGCAAAGAAAAGCTATGATTCTATGTGTTTAAAATAAAACGCCAGCAAAAATGAAATCACCGTATCTAATAAATAAAGAAGAAATTCTAAAGCTATACAAACCAATAGATTGCAAAGCACATAAAGGAACACAAGGTCACGCGGTGATTATTGCCGGAAGTTATGGTAAAATAGGAGCAGGCGTTTTAGCTTCAAAATCCTGCCTAAAATCAGGCTGCGGACTCGTAACGACTTTTATACCTAAATGCGGTTATCAAATCCTTCAAACTTCCATTCCAGAAGTAATGACCGTAACCGACGAAAATACCAATTTCATTACTAATATTAATCTGCCGCTAATTCCGCAAGCCATCGGAATCGGACCAGGAATAGGAAAGGAGTTAGGCACACAAAAAGCCTTATTTGAATTTTTACGAATAAACAAAGCGCCTCTAGTTTTAGATGCCGATGCCTTAAATATCATTTCAGAAAATATATCTTGGCTGGAATTAGTTCCCGAAGACACGATTCTAACACCTCATCCAAAAGAATTAGAACGCTTGATTGGAAAGTGGAATTCAGAATCAGAGAAATTCCAAAAAACAATCGCTTTTTCAGAAAAGTACAAAGTCATAGTAGTCATGAAAGGCGCTCCAACATTCATTATAAATAAAACTTCAGTTTACGAAAACACAAGCGGAAACGCTGCACTCGCAACCGCAGGAAGCGGCGATGTTTTAACTGGAATCCTCACTAGTCTTTTAGCGCAAGGTTATGAACCCAAATACGCATCAAAAATGGGAGTTTATCTCCACGGTTTAACTGCCGATTTAGCTTTACCCAAAACTGGTTACGAATCTTTTACCGCTTCAACGATTATTAAATATCTTGGAAAAGCTTTTCTTGAATTAGGAAATGTGCCAATTTGATAATTAGATAATTTGAAACGGAACGTTTGTCCTCCTGAGCGAAGTCGAAGGATCGCAAGTAGCTCCTCAAAGGATAGTGAAATGTTTTTTTGTTTCCCGCAGATTTGGCAGATTGAGCAGATTAATTTGAGTAAGTATCTGTAGAATTTGTAAAACCTGCAAGAGCAAATATATATAAGAATAGCGAATCGGCAATATCTGCTTAAATCAATTTAAATCCGCGTGAAATAAAACTTTGCATCTTAGCGACTTTGCGAGATTTTATTTACTCCAGCTTAAATTATCTTATATAACTTATATGGTTTAAAAATTGCGTCCTCAGCGTAAACCTTAGCGCACTTTGCGGTTTAGAAAAATTCGTAAGTTTGTAATATGAAAAACAACTTCGATCTCAGAACGGTAAACGTTACCCGTTATATAACTCCATTACGCGAAGGCGGTTCCTTGCCAGCTTTAGCAGAAGCCGACGACGATTTTAAATACGTTTTAAAATTTAGAGGTGCCGGACATGGCGTAAAAGCCTTAATAGCCGAATTAGTTGGCGGACAAATCGCAAAAGCCTTAAAACTACAACTACCAGAATTAGTATTTGCCAATCTCGACGAAGCTTTCGGAAGAACTGAAGCCGACGAAGAAATCCAAGATTTATTGCAAGGAAGTCAGGGATTAAACTTGGCGCTTCACTTTTTATCTGGTGCCATAACTTTTGATCCTGCGGTTACAACTGTCGATACAAAATTAGCTTCACAGATTGTTTGGCTGGATGCTTATATCACCAATGTTGACCGAACTTTCAGAAACACCAATATGCTGATTTGGCACAAAGAATTATGGTTGATTGATCATGGTGCATGCTTGTATTTCCATCATTCTTGGAGCAACTGGGAACAACATGCTAAAAGTCCGTTTGCGTTGATAAAAGATCACGTTTTATTACCTCAAGCTTCACTTTTAAAAGAAGTCGATGCTGAGTTTAAAGCGATTTTAACGCCGGAAATTTTAGAAGAAATTGTAAACACTATTCCGCTGGACTGGCTGCAGTGGGAAGATGCAGACGAAACTCCAGAAGGATTGCGAAACGTGTATCTGCAGTTTTTAAAGACAAGATTAGCCAATTCAGAAATATTTGTAAATCAGGCGCAAAATGCAAGATAATCACTTATACGAGTATGCTGTGATTCGTGTTGTACCAAGGGTAGAGCGCGAAGAATTCCTGAATATTGGAATCATTTTGTTTTGCAAAAAAGCCAAATTTATAAAGGTTCTTTTTCACGTAAATAAAGAAAAAATACAAGCCCTTTCTGCCGATTTCGACATCGAACAGTTAGAATGTAATTTGACTTCTTTAGAAAAAATTGCAAAAGGAGCCAAAGACGGCGGACCAATTGCTGAATTTGAAATCCCAGAAAGATTCAGATGGCTAACAGCCATTAGAAGTTCAGCAATTCAAACGTCAAGACCTCATCCAGGATTGTGTGAGGATTTAGAGAAAACAATTCAGAGATTATTCGAAGAATTGGTTCTTTAAAAAAGGTACAAAGGTACAGAGTTACAAAGCGACAAAGGTTTTCTGTAGAGACGCACTGCTGTGCGTCTTTTTCTTTTTTAATAATATTTTCATTCCTCCTTCGTCGGAATGACAAACTAGGCGATTAAACCTGAAACTTGAAACCTGAAACAAACTAAACAAAACAAAAACTAAAAAACCACGAATTACAAAACTGCAATCCGTGGTTCTAACTAAAAACTAACTTACTTTTTTATTGTAATTCTATTAAAAAGAACCACAGGTATTACCGCCTAAAGTAGCTCCTGCATTTGCGGAAATATCAGCTTTAACAGCCGTTTTATTTAATTTTACGATAGAATAGGGCGGCGTGAATGCTGTGCCGCTTCCAGCCTGAGTGCCTGTTACACTTGTAAATACATTATCAGTAACGGTAACGGCAGTATAACCACTCATTAAATCGATTGGGTTTTTCACACCTTCAAAAACGTTGCTTTCTACACGAATATTCGCTTCAAAACCTGCGGCAACACATTTGTTGCTTACAGTACTATTGAAAAAGCTATTTACAATGTGAACTTGTCCAAAACGAACTCTAGGCATTCTTTCTTTACAACCTGGAGCCCACCAGCATCTTGCAAAAGTGATTCTTAATTTACCACGGTCGCCAGTAGCGCCGTCACTTGAGCCTATTAAGTTAGAATATCTGTGATCGTCTGATCCTCCAGAACCTCCCGCTTTTGGTGGTTTTAAATAGTGGAATTTAGAATACGTAACCGAAATATAATCTGATTTATTCTTGATGTCGAAATTTCCGTCAACACCATCTCTAAATTCGCAGTGATCAACCCAAACGTTTGTACATTCATCCAGAATGGCATTGTCCCATCCGTCAGTGTCATAAGCGCCTGGACCTTCAAAAATTAAGTTTCGAATAATGATATTTTTACATCTTTTGATGTTAATGATTCCAGAACCGTCTTTAGTCTGGTTAGTAGAAACCAATTTTGCACCATTAGCGCCATAAATTGTTTTTCCAGTTTGATCTTGGAAAGACAATCTTGTGGTAATGGTAATTGTTCCCGAAACCTTAATCACTTTTACAGCTGTGTTTTCGATCGCTGATTTCAGCTGCGCATAAGTAGTAACTGTTGTTTCAGCCGAAGAACCTCCTCCGGTCGTACCTCCGTTTTGTGAAGCCCAACCCGGAACTTCAGCGCAGTTTCCAATTTTAGCTGTCAGATTGCTGTTTGTTGGAGTTGTTGTTTCAATTGCTGCGCTTTGTGAATCTTGCGCTGATCCGATTTCCTCAGTATTACATGCCGTAAAACCAAGTGCCAATGTTAAAGCAAACATTGAGATTGTTACATTTAATTTCATAGTTTAAGTTTGGTGGTTTATAAAAAATTTAACGGTACAAATCTGATTATAATTTGCACGAAAAAAATTGAACAAGTTCAAACTTTTGTAAAAAAATCTACGAAATGTGTTTTTTTAACAGTTGTAAATTTACAAAAATGCATTTTATGTTTACTTTTACGTAATCGATTACATTATTTAAGCCCCTAATTAATAATGAGTTGAAAAACAAATTTATTCCTCACAAAAACCACAACATGTACAACCTACTTAGACAAAACATTGAGCGAAAAATTCCGCTCACGGATGAAGAATGGGACATTATTGTTTCAAAGGCAGAACTCATTAAACTCAAAAAGAATCAGTTTCTTCAGATTCAGGATTCTAATAATAGTTATGAGGGATTTATTTTGAAGGGCTCTTTTAAAACTTACATTTTAAATGAAAACGGAACCGAAACCGTTATTTTCTTTTCATTCGAAAACGAATGGATGTGTGATCTGGAAAGTTTTTATCACCAAAAACCAACCACATACAACATTAAAGCCATTGAAGACAGTGAAATAGTCGTGATCAATAAAAAGCAAAAAACGTATTTGTTTGCCATGATTCCGAAACTGATTAAGTTTCATGTTCTCATGATCGAACGTGCCAATGTTGCGATTCAACAGCGGCTTTTGGATGTTCTCAATAAAACCTCAAAACAACGTTATCTTGATTTTAAAGAACGCTATCCGCAAAAGATAAGTTCGATAAACAACAAGAATCTCTCATCGTATTTGGGCGTTTCGCACGAGTTTCTTTCTAAGATTAAGAGAACGGTTTCTTAGTTTTAAAAAAGGGCAAAGTGACAGAGGGGCAAAGGTGCAAAGGTTAAAAAGAATCTAGCAAGTCGCAAAGTTTTTTGAACCATATAAGTAATATAAGTTCAAGTAAGCAGAAAACTTAAAATTCTTATATTACTTATATGGCAGTTTTTCAGTTAAACTTTGCGTCTTCGCGACTTTGCGAGATTAAAAAAATCTTAGCGAACCTGGCGTAAACCATTGCGTTCTTTGCGGTTAAACTTTACGCAATGCTTTTCTCCAAATAAACAAACTCCAAAGGAACTTCAGAAACCATAGTATGAATTTCACTTTCAGGAAAAGCTTCGCGTTTGCCTGTATCAACATAACCGTGACGTTTGTACCAAGCCACCAATTCTTCACGAACCGAAATAACCGTCATAATAATACTCGATAATTCTAAAGACTTAGCATGATTTTCGGCTGCTGCCAAAAGTTTTTTTCCGATGCCGCTGTTTTGAAGTTCTGGCGAAACCGTAAGCATTCCCAAATACAATTGATGTCCTTTTTCTACCAATAAAACCGAACCGATAATGGTATCATTTTCAGTAAACTTCAGGATTGTATTTTTTGAATCTAGAAAGATTTCTGTCATTTCCTGTTCGTCGGTTCTTTTTCCTTCTAGTAAATGCGCTTCGGTTGTCCAGCCTTTTTTAGACGATTCGCCTCTGTATGCTGAATTTATTAAGGTTGTTAATGCGGGAATATCTTCTAGTAATGCTTTTGTAATCATGTTATTTATAAAATATTTTGAATTGTTTCTTGCTTTAGCCAAGAACATTTGAATTGCCCACAGCTTTAGCTGTGGGAGACAAAGTTATAGTAGAAAATGGCTTTAGCCTAATCTTTTAAGTTTTTTGGCTAAAGCCGACTTTCTACTGCAAAATAAAAACCTCCAGCTAAAACTGGAGGCAATTGAATTTTTTGTTTATCTAGATTTTTAGCTCTCAATTAATATTCTGGAGTATTTTGTTTGACTTTTTTAATTAATTGATTTTCTTTTTCGATTAATTTTTCAAATGGAGTCTTATTTGGTAGGTGTTGCTTTTGATATTCTTCAATAAGTGGAATCGTTAAAACAATTTTTAAAGCGTTATGATAATCTTTGATCTCCATTTTTTTTTGATCTATAGTCTTAACTAGGTTCTGTAAATCAGATTTTTGAATGCTATATTTTTCGTCACTTTTTCTAATTAGATTTAAAATCTTCTGCTTCATTACACTATCTCGTATCATGTTAATATGTCTTTTTGCCGATGCATAATAATCTTCAGATTTTTCATTGTAATTATCAAAAATATTTGTTGTATCGCTTGTTTTCAAATCTTTTAAGTCATTTTCTAGATTTTTCAGTTCAGGAGATTTTTCTACAAGTTCCTGAAATAAATCTTCCATTAAATCATTACGGCTTTTAAGTCTTCCTAAATCAATACTTTTTTCTTCGAATGCTGTTGGTTCTTCTTTGTTTCCGTCATTGCTTTCGCTTTTTTGACAAGAGATTAAAAGAAAGAATGAAAATAATAATAGTTTTTTCATGGTTTAGTTTTTGGATTAGATGAAAACGAATCTACAAAAACTTCCTGATTTTTAGTGAAGCTTTATATAGATTAAAGTAAGATTGATAGATAACGAAGGGAAAAAATCTTTAAGGAATTGTCCACGCTGAAGTTATTAGATATTTATCTTTTACTTTTTTTAGAGAAAAGAAATGTTGTTTTCCTTCTGATGTTTCTGAAGGTTCAATAGATGAATAACCGAAATCTAAACCGCATTTTCCGGATTCATCTTTATTTACCACCAAAATTGAAAATAAACTTTCGGTATCATTAATTCTCTTTATCAGTTTGGGATCTAGAAATAATTCAAAATACTTTTCTTTAAATTGCTTTTCGGAAAGTTTTATATAGGGTTGTTTTGCGGATGAAGGCTTACAATAATCACAAATTATTGGAAATTTTATAAGAGATGAAAGAGCTTCTTTATCATTTCCATTTATTGCAGTTTTAAAGTCTACCCAAAACTCATTTAAAAGTTGTTTGTCGGCTTTTGTAATTTTTTCTATATCACAATTGTCAGTTTGAGCCAAAATGAATTTTGTATTTAAAATGAAAGCAAACAGAAATATATTTAGAAGTATTTTCATTTTTTTTTAATTTTAAAATGTCTGCAAAAAGGTTATTCCAGCAAAAAATCTGCTTATAAGATTACTCAAATATTCCCCAAATATACCTATCGTCTACAATTGCATTTGGGTTTTCACTTACTTTCTCTAAGAAAAGACTAAAATTGCTATAAGTCCTTAACTTATAAATTATTTTCTGACCAGAATTATTAATAATTATTTTCCAAACTCTTCTTTTGTTAATCGTAACCATTGTTCTTCTGGCTTCTATAATTGATGAAAGAGGATATTTAATTACTGGTTCATTTGATTTTATTAGGTATAAATTATTTTCATCGAAGTAAAAAATAGTTGTGTTAAAGATGAATTTTTCTAAACCCCAGAAAAATGGTGTAGGTGCTGATAATCTATAAAGAGACCACAAATCAAGACCAGTTCTTTTTTTAAACTCTATTGCTCTTTGTTCTTTATAATAATCAACCCAGGATTGAATTTTCGGGTAACAGAGAAGAGAAATAATAAGTAATACTAAAAAGATCAGAACAATGTTTGTACCCATTTTGAATTTCGTTGTTTTTAAAATCAAACATAATAAACTTATTCAAAACTTGAAAAGAAAACTAAAACTACAAACGAAACAATTTTTAAATATATTTAAATTGTAAGTTTGATAAACAATTGTTTATACAGGAAATGAAAAGCGTATCTTACAAAAACAGCTTTGTTTTTTACCGAAATTGATTTTCGTTTAAGAATTTTAAATATCTTTGAATTATGAGTACAGCAATAAAACCAAGACATATCGGCAGAAATATAAGCCGTATTAGAGAGCTTAAAGATATGAAGCAAGATGCTCTTGCGTATGCTTTAGGAACAAGCCAGCAGACGATTTCGGCTATTGAAAACAGCGAAACGGTAGACGAACAAAAACTAATTGAGATCGCAAAAGCTCTTGGAGTTTCTGTTGAAGCGATTAAAAACTTTTCGGAAGAAGCAGTTTTTAATATTATTGGAAATACTTTTCAAGATCAAAGTGCAGTTTACAATTGCAATTGTATTTTTAATCCTTTAGATAAAGTAGTTGAACTTTACGAACGTTTGGTGCAAGCTGAAAAAGATAAAATAGAGTATTTGGAGAAGTTGTTGAATGGGAAATAAACGTTTTTGAAGATATATAATTAGAAAAAGAGATCTCATAGATCTCTTTTTTATGTTTACGAACGAGACAAAGAATTACTTAATTCTCTTGTTTAAGTATAACTTTATTGATTTTGTTACATGATTGATTTTTGGAGCAACAATCGTAATAAATTCACTCACATTTTTTGCATAGGTTGAATTTAATTCTTCTAGAGTATTATAATATATGTCTATTTCACTTACTGATAAATTACTTTTATATGTTAAACTGTGTTTGTTTAGTTCGCCGCAATAGTTGATAAAAATTTTTGTAAATTCAAGAAAATCCGTACCTATATTCATAACAATTTCTTCAATCTCATTTTCATTTTCAATAAAAAGCATGCAGTTGTTTTTTAAAACAAATAAAGAGTCATGCAATGTAGATCTTTGAGCCATGCGATTATTAATTGCTATATAATCTTTGAAATCAATTCCTCCAAATGTAACATCGGCTAGAAAGTTGTAGTATTCTAAAATTTTATTGTGTAATGAAATCAGCGAAGTTCTTTCTTCATTATGTAAGCCTAATTGTAATTGATTAGTTAAGTCTAATTTCGCTTTTAGATTTTGTGTTCTTTCTTCAAATTTGAATTCTACTTCTTTTACTAATCTAGTTAATTGTTCTATATCTTGACTTTGAGCTAAATTTTCAGCTTTTCTTTTAAAATAGCTTGGAAGATAAAATTTACCCAGATAACCAACGTATAATAGTAGGCATATAATTATAATTTCTAATAAGTGTTGTAGCATTTTTTATTTATAAAATATTAAAAAAACGTGTTTTTGAAGATTGGAATATTCCCTTTGCTAGCGCGAGCGTCTCGCTCGTGCCCATTCCAGTTGGTTTTTGAATTACTTTGTGTTCACGAGCGGGTCGCTTGCGCTAGCGGGGGATTACGCTATCTCAAATGCAGTTGTCATTTTGGAATTTCTGGAAAATTAATTATAGAACCCAATCCATCGTGAATTGATTTTCTACATTGTGTTTTAAAATCATCATTATCATTAGCTTTAAGGTATTGGCAAATAAAGAAAAGGTCTATTGTTTTAATTAAACCAATTTTTTCTCTTTCGGCTCCTTTTATACATTTCTGAGTAAAAAACTCATTTCTGCTTTCTGTTGGAAGTAATCTTTGTGGATTACCGAATAGTAATCCGAATGCTTTTTCATCAATTTCGATTCTTTCAAAATCTTCATTTAAAGAATCTTGAAGTTGTCTGAATTTACTAATATCAATAGCTTTATTATCTTTTCCTTCACATTCTCCAATGTATCTAAAGTTCTCAGGAGATGTAATTATTTGATCAAGTTCTAACACTCCATCATCATAATTTTCAGCCTTATATCCTAATATTTCTAATGCTTTAATTACTGCAACTTCTAAAGGTTTTCCTGTTTCAAATAAAAGGTCTTTAAGAGATTCTTCATTTTGAAGAACAGTTTCTAATCTATCGGTTTCTTGCTCAAGTTCTTTTATAGAAAATTTTACTTTCTCTAATAGTTTTAGTGTTTTTTCAGATTCTTTTAAATTGTATATTGAGTTATCCAACCAATCAGGTTTTGTTGTTTTTTCTACAGTTGAAGAAATTTGTTTGTCAATTTCAATTATTCCATTTAATAATTTTTTTCCAAAAATTATTGCATCTGAAGTCCAATCAGCGTTTTTGTCATAAAATTCATCTCTATCACTGTCTAAATATGGTAAAATTATAACGTTACCTTCTTGTTTTCTAAATGCAATCGATAAAACTTTATCTAACGTTTTTGTTTTTAGTAATTCTGTGTACAATTCATTTGATTCAATGTAAGCTTCAAAAGTTAATTCCTTTTCAAAAGTCTTGAAAAAGGGTTTTATTAAATCATTTTGACATAAAATTTTCTTGCCACTTGCATTATGAACTTGTAGGTCAAATGGCAGAGATTTATAATTGTCTATCAGTTCTACTATATTTGTAACTTTTTGGTTTCGTCCTGTCCCACTAGTTTCTCTTTTTCCAGTATCAATATAAAATTCATCTTTATTACATAGTAAGACAAATAAATTCCTTCCACTTTTTAAATAAGAATCTAATTCTTTTTTCCAATGTTTCATAGCTTCAATAACTCGTGCAGATGTGTTCAGATTATATGATCTTTTACCTCTGTAATTACTGTCATTAGAATATCTAAATGCATTTTTGAAATCTGGGCAAAAAATTACTAAATCTGCGTCTGATAATGATGTTTGACTATCGATGGAAATATAATCATCTTCATTCGTAGGCAATTGATAACCTACTGCAACAATTTCTTTCATAAAGAGTTATTTATTAGTTATATTTTTTTGGAATTGTATATTACTTTTAGATAAGTTCAGTTTTTTATTCTCATGCATTTCAAATATATATGAAGTATTTCTAATCTCAGTATAGAACATTGTTTTATTTTTTAAGCAGATCTAAAAAAATATTCAGAACTATTATTGGCTCAAAAAAAAACAATATTACTCAATTGTCATCCCTGCATTTTTTGCTTCTTCTTTTTCTATAGCTTTCCATTTGTTATAATTAACTTCATCTTTTGCTTGTAAATATGCTGCCGCGACCATACCAGCTTGTACATAAGTTTGTATTTTATCACCACCATTTTTTGCAATTTCATATTGCTTTTCTGCATCTAAAGCAACCTGATTTTCTATTGTTTGCATATTAGTGGCGACTTGAGAATCTAATCCTCCTCCCAAAAAGTACCATATAATTCCAATAAAAACTAGAATTGAAATAATTGTTTTTGTTTTACCTGTGTTTTTTGTTGCTTCCATAAAAATCAAATTATTTGTTTGTCTTACTCTTAGGATTTTCAGTAGCTCCTCGTTTATTTATGTGGTTTCTGAACTCCACTATTAATGAGGTAAAGTTGATTTTTATTTTTTATAGTGTTTTACGGATTTCCATAATGAACAAAAAAAAAACGACTGAAATTATTTTCAGTCGTTTTTTATATGATGATTGGAAAAGATTTTACCCCAAGAAACCCTTCAACTCCTCATAAGTCCCAATCTTCACACTAACTTTCTCCTCATTAATAACACTTTCAATTTGTGGTGGAATTGGAATTGTAATTCCTAGCGCCGGTTCAACCACATCTAAGAATTTAATTGGGTGAGCGGTTTCTAAGAAAATACCAATGGCGTTCGGGTATTTTTCAAGCTCTTTTTTCAAACCTAAATAACCCACAGCGCCGTGAGGTTCAGCGATGTAACCGTCGGTGTTGTAAATTTGTTTCATGGCTTTTAGCGTTTCTTCGTCGGTGTAGCTGTACGAAGAGAAATCTTTTTCAAATGCCTTTAAATCATTATTGTATAATTCCTGAATTCTAATAAAGTTACTTGGGTTTCCAACGTCCATTGCGTTAGAAATGGTTGCTTTAGAAGGTTTTGGATCGTATTTTCCGTTTTCTAAGAATCTTGGTACGGTGTCGTTTACGTTTGTCGAAGCCACAAAATGCACAATTGGCAAACCTAATTTTTTTGCCATAATTCCGGCGCAGATATTCCCAAAGTTTCCGCTTGGACAAGAGAAAACCAATGGTTTGTTTTGGCTCTTCAACGCTTTGTAAGCAAAGAAGAAATAAAACATCTGTGGCAGCCAACGTGCAATATTGATAGAATTCGCCGAAGTCAGGTTTTTGTGCGCTAAAGTTTCGTCTAAAAACGCTTTTTTCACCATATCCTGACAATCATCAAAAACACCGTCAACTTCAAGCGCTTTAATGTTTTGTCCTAAAGTCGTCAATTGTTTTTCCTGAATATCGCTCACTTTTCCTGACGGATATAAAATGACAACATCAACGCCATCAACCCCAAGAAATCCACTTGCAACTGCGCCTCCTGTATCTCCAGAAGTCGCTACTAAGACGGTGTTTTTAGAATCTTTTTTGTCTTTATTAAAATAACCCAAACAACGTGACATAAATCGCGCTCCAACGTCTTTAAACGCCATTGTTGGTCCGTGGAATAATTCTAACGAATAGATTCCGTTTTCTACTTTCACGACAGGGAAATCAAAAACTAAAGTTTCAGCGATGATTTCTTTTAGTTTTTCTGCAGGTATTTCGTCGCCTACGAATTGTTTAATCGCTTCATACGCAATTTCTTCGTGGCTTAAACTTTCGATTTTATCAAAAAATGAAGGATCAAGCGGAGTAATGCTTTCTGGGAAATATAATCCTTTGTCACTCGCCAATCCTTGTATGACAGCTTCCTGAAAAGAAACTTTTGGGGCATTATGGTTTAAACTGTAGTATTTCATTATTTTAGATTTTTGATTTTAGATTTTAGATTTTTTGGGAAGTAAATTCCAATGCTAAAATTCCAAATTCTGATAGTTATGTTTATTTAACCGCAAAGAGCGCAAGGAATGGGTTTCTTTTGAAAAAGCAGAGAACGCAAAGCTTTGTGGTACTGTTTTTTATTTCAATTTATATTTTCATTGTGTGTCATTTTTGTCAGGCTGAGCGAAGTCGAAGCCCGCGCAAAGTATGAACGTTTAGTTTGTCATTTCGACTGAAAGGAGAAATCGCACTCGAAACTCTACAACAGTGCGTGGGCTTCGACGGAGTTTATCCTGAGAAACGAAGGGCTCAGCCTGACAAACGTAGCTTACAATTTTTAATTCTAAATTTTTAATTTTTAATTCTATTCAAGAATTCTCACGCCGTCTGGATTTATTTTCGAAACGTGAATTTCATACGGTAAATTCATTTTTTCGTAAACCTCGCTCATGGCTTTGGCGATTTGGTCTGCGGTTTCTTTTCCTCGGCTTAAAGCAAAAATCGACGGACCAGAACCTGAAATTCCAGAACCTAAAGCGCCGTTTTCGTAAGCCGTTTGTTTGATTTGGTCAAAACCTGGAATTAAAACACTTCTTAAAGGTTCTACAATTTCGTCATGAAGCGATCTTCCAATCAACTCGTAATCTTTGGTGTAAAGACCTGCTACAAGTCCGCCCACATTTCCCCATTGCATGATCGCGCTTTTTAGGGAAACGTTTTGTTTTAAAACCGAACGAGCGTCAGACGTTTTTAATTCAATCTGCGGATGAACCACTGTTGCGTACAATTCTTCTGGACTATCAATTCTGATAATATCCAACGGAGCATAACTTCTTACCAAAGTAAATCCGCCAAGAAGGGCAGGAGCAACGTTATCTGCATGTGCGTTACCGCTGGCTAATTTTTCGCCCTGCATCGCAAACTGAACCAAATCTTTACGAGAATAAGGTCTTCCTAATAGTTCGTTGATTCCGAAAACCGCTCCGGCAGAACTTGCCGCACTGCTTCCGATTCCGCTTCCCGCTTTTATGTTTTTATAAATTTCAATTTCGAATCCGAAATCCAATTCGTCTAAAGTCGCCAACATCGCCAAAGCTGCCACACCCGAAACGTTTTTCTCGGTTTCAAGAGGCAAATCAGCACCGACGATTTTAGTAATTCGAACTCCTTTTTGATCTGATTTTCGAACAATCATTTCATCACCCGCATTGTCTAAGCAAAGTCCCAAAACGTCAAATCCGCATGAGAGATTGGCGATAGTTGCTGGGCAAAATAGTTTTATTTCCATTCTTTTAAAGGTTCAAAGAAGCAAAGGCTCAGAGGTTCAGAGATTTTGCTTCTCAAAGTTTTTATTTTAAGATTAAAAGGTTAGAGTAAAGTGACAAAGAATAAGCCTTTGAACCTTTGTACCTCTGTGCCTTTGTAACTCACTAAATATTTCCAATTCTAATAACATCCGCAAAAATTCCTGAAGCGGTTACAGCTGCTCCAGCACCAGCTCCTTTGATCAATAATGGCTGATCTACATAACGATCTGTGTAGAAAAGCACGATATTATCTTTTCCTTCTAAGTTATAGAAAGGATGATCTTTCGGAATGAACTGAAGTCCTACACTTGCTTTTCCGTTTTCGAACTGCGCTACGTATTTCAATCTTGAATCTTTGGCTAAAGCTTCTTTGTAGATGTTCTCAAAATGCGAGGCATGTTTGATTAACGACGCAAAGAAATCATCGTTGTTGTCTGTAGCTAAACATTCAGCAGGCAGGAACGATTCGTTTGAAATGGCATCGATGTCCATTTCGTAACCGCTTTCGCGAATCAAAATCAGGATTTTTCGCGCTACGTCGATTCCGCTTAAGTCAATTTTCGGATCTGGTTCTGTGAAACCTTGAACTCCTGCTTCTTTTACCACATCGTGGAAAGAATTATTCTCATCAAAATTGTTGAAAATAAAGTTCAAACTTCCCGATAAAACCGCTTGTATTTTATGCACTTTATCGCCGGATGCAATCAGATTTTTTACAGTATCGATAATTGGTAATCCCGCACCAACATTCGTTTCAAACAAGAAAGGAGCATTGTATTGACGTGATAAGCTTTTTAATTTTTTATAATTGTCGTAAGCAGATGAACACGCAATTTTATTACAAGTTACAACCGCAATACTTTCTTTTAAGAATTTCTCATACATTTCAGAAACGCTTGCATTTGCTGTAATATCAACAAAAATGCTGTTTCTTAAATTCAGTTCTTTGGCACGAGCAATAAATTCAGTCGCAACGGCATGTTCTCCTTTTTCAAGAGTTGACTGCCAGTCTTTTAAAGAAATTCCATCTTCATCAAATACCATTTTTCTTGAATTTGATAAAGCAATAACGCGAACATTAATCTTTAAAACGTCTTTTAAGAATTTCTTCTGGTTGTGGATTTGTTCGATGAATTTCTCGCCCACATTTCCAACACCCATTACAAATAAATTCAGCTGTTTTGTGTTTTCTTCAAAGAAGTTTTCGTGTAATGTGTTCAACGCTTTTTTAACGTCTCTTTCGTTAATTACAGTCGAAATGTTTCTTTCAGAAGCACCTTGCGCGATGGCACGAATGTTTACGTTGTTTTTTCCTAAAGTGCTGAACATTCTTCCGCTTAAACCTTGGTGATTTTTCATATTTTCACCCACCAAAGCAATAATGCAAAGGTCTTTTTCTACATAACAAGGATCGATTTTGTTTTGTGAAATTTCAATTTCAAACGCTTTATTGATTGCTGCTTCGGCATTATCAGCATCCGAATTTAAAATTCCAATACAGATTGAATGCTCTGAAGAAGCTTGAGTAATAAAAATAACATTGATTTTTTCCTGAGATAATACTTCAAACAAACGTCTGGAAGAACCCGCAACTCCAATCATTCCTGGGCCTTCAAGCGTTAAAAGCGAAATATTATCGATATGGCTAATTCCTTTTACAACGGTATCTTTTGATAAAACAACATCAGAAATTAAAGTTCCTTCGGCTTCTGGCTCAAAAGTATTTTTGATTAAAATGGGAATGTTTTTTCTTAAGACCGGCTGAATTGTTGGCGGATATAAAACTTTCGCTCCAAAGTGCGACAATTCCATTGCTTCTTGATACGAGATATTCGCAATTGGCTGCGCTTGTTTTACAATTTTCGGATTTGCAGTAAACATTCCGTTTACGTCAGTCCAGATTTCTAGTTGTTCAGCATCAATTGCTCCGGCGATAATGGCTGCCGTGTAATCAGATCCGCCGCGTCCTAAAGTTGAAGTAATTCCGTCTAAAGTCTGCGCGATAAATCCAGGCAGAATATTGATTTTTGCTTTATTTTCAGCAAAGTATTCTTTTATTAATTGGTTTGAAATTTCGAAGTTTACCGCCGCTTTTCCGAAATTATTATCAGTTTTAATTAATTCGCGGCTGTCTTTGTAAACAGCATCTTTTTCAGTCTGTTGAAATGCCTGAGCGATGATAAATGAAGAAAGTAATTCTCCGAAACTTAAAATAGTATCGGCTGTTCTTGGAGATAACTCGCCCAGAAGGAAACATCCGTCTAATAAAGTTTCTAAATGATTGATGATTCTTTTTACATGGCTTAAAAGACTGCTTTGCTCGCTTACGGGAATTAATTCTTTTAAAGTGTCAAGGTGTTTTTTCTCGATTTCAGCAACTACTTCTCTAAAGCTTTCGTCGTTTGCTGCTGCTTTTGCTGCTGCTGACTGCAATAAATCGGTTACTTTGCTTAAAGCTGAAACTACTACAACTAATGGATCATTTCCTGCTTTTTGTTTTACAATTTCGAGAACGAGTTTTATATTTTGAGCATTGGCTACCGAAGTTCCGCCAAATTTTAATACTTTCATTTTTGATATTTTTATTTTCTTAGAATGCAATAGTTTTCATGTATCCATTACCTTTCTTCTTTTGCGAAAAAAGTATAGACAAACTGGATTATATGTAAAAATGTATACCCCTAAGGGGTAGTAGTTGTTGTAGTAGAAATTGTGGTAGCAGCAATTGCAACTCCTGTTTGAGTTGTAATAGTTGTAGATTGATATTTTATGCTGTTACTTTTCATTTTTGATTTTTCAAAAGTACAGCTTTTTGTAAAAGTTAAAAACTTAAAAAGCCTTTTTACGAATATTTTAATAATTCAAATCTCAATTATTCAATATTGAGTTTTTGTTAAAATTAAATATGTTAAGTTGCTGTTTTAATATATTTCAGATTATATAATGCATCGTTTTTATGAGACAAAGGTTTGATTTTAAAGAGAAAAATGATTTTTAAACTGTAAAAATCTGCATTTTTAGGATTGACAAATACATAATCCTTACGAATGACATGTGAAGAAATTTTAATTATTGTGATAAAATGTTGCTTTTTAATGTTGATTTGTTGAATTTTGACGTTTTAAATTTCAAATCATCATGAGAGAAGTCCATTATATAAGTACTGAAACCATTACTTTAGAAACATTACACGAAATTTTAAGCTTTAATAAAACGCTGGAATTATCAGAAGAAGCAAAAGTAAATGTTCAAAAGTGCCGTGATTATTTGGATAAAAAAATGGCATCGCATACAGCGCCAATTTATGGAATCAATACTGGTTTTGGCTCTCTTTACAGCGTGAAAATCTCTAATGAAAACTTATCGAAACTTCAGGAGAATTTAGTAAAATCTCATGCCTGCGGAACGGGAGAAGAAGTTCCTGCCGAGATTGTAAAAATGATGCTTTTGCTTAAAATACAATCTTTAAGCTACGGACATTCTGGTGTACAGTTAAAAACTCTAGAACGTTTAGTAGATTTCTATAATAACGATATTCTACCTGTAATATATACTCAAGGGTCGCTTGGGGCTTCTGGTGATTTAGCGCCTTTGGCTCATTTATCTTTACCATTAATAGGTGAGGGAGTGGTTCTTTTTGAAGGAAAAAAAATGGCTTCTGCCGAAGTTTTAAAACATTTTAATTGGGAACCAATTGTTTTACAGTCAAAAGAAGGTTTGGCTCTCTTAAACGGAACGCAGTTTATGAGTGC
Organism: Flavobacterium endoglycinae; assembly: GCF_017352115.1. NCBI lineage: Bacteria > Pseudomonadati > Bacteroidota > Flavobacteriia > Flavobacteriales > Flavobacteriaceae > Flavobacterium > Flavobacterium endoglycinae. Next base: position 585,099 of record NZ_CP071448.1, on the reverse strand, counting down.
TTACGGAGCGCATATTTTAATAAAAGCCTATAAATATTCGTATTTAGCAGATTTAATTGGAACTATTTCTCTAGAAGGTTTTGATGGAAGAATTGAACCTTTTAATGAATTGATACATTATATACGTCCGCACAAAGGACAAATTGTAACGGCTCAAAGAATTACTGAATTCTTAGACGGAAGCGAAATTATTGCTCAGGAAAAGAAACACGTTCAAGATCCGTATTCTTTCCGTTGTATGCCTCAGGTTCATGGCGCTTCAAAAGATGCGATCGATTATGTTCGCAAAGTATTCAAAACAGAAATTAATTCAGTTACTGATAATCCAAATATCTTTATTGAAGCCGATCAGATTATTTCTGGAGGAAACTTCCATGGACAACCTTTAGCTCTAGCTTTAGATTTTCTGGCAATTGCTTTGGCAGAATTGGGAAGTATTTCTGAAAGAAGAACGTATCAGTTAATTTCTGGACTTCGAAATCTTCCAGCATTTTTGGTTGATAATCCGGGATTAAATTCAGGATTTATGATACCGCAGTATACCGCAGCAAGTATTGCCAGCCAGAATAAACAATTGGCAACTCCGGCAAGTATTGACAGTATTGTTTCAAGCAACGGTCAAGAAGATCATGTGAGTATGGGAGCAAATGGCGCTACAAAAGCCTTACGAATTTTAGATAATATAGAACGTATTTTAGCAATCGAATTGTTAAATGCTTCGCAGGCTATTGCGTATAGAGAACCTCTAAAATCAAGCGATTTCATCGAAATGTTTTTAAGCAGTTATAGAGAAGTTGTGCCTTTGGTAAAGGAAGACAGAATCTTACATAATGACATAGAAAACACCGTATTGTTCCTTAAGAGTTTTCAAATAGAAAACGATTTGTTAACAATGGCTTAACATTGTAAAGTATTAATGGAAGTAATTTTGCACTATCAAAAATATAAAAATGTCAATAAACAGTATTTTCCAATTTTTAGTGCCGAAAGACAAGAAATTCTTTCCACTTTTTGAAGAGGCTTCAAGCAATTTAATTGAGTTAGCTTCTAACTTACATGAAGCTGTAAACCTTCCATTAAAAGAAAGAGAAATTCTTTTTCAAAAGATTGACGAATTAGAACAAAAAGGAGAAGATATTACTCGTCAGACTAACCTTGAGTTAAGCAGAAACTTCATTACTCCATTTGATAGAGAGGATATTCATACATTAATTACTTCTATTGATAACGTTGCAGATTACCTTCACGGTGCTGCAAGCCGAATGAGATTGTATCAAGTTGATAAGATTACAAAATCGATCAGAAAGATGACAGAAATCAACCTTGAAGCTTGCCAAAATATCGACAGTGCTGTAAAAGAGTTGAGAAACTTAAAGAATTTTAAAATTATAAAAGATGCGTGTGCCAGAATTAACAAGCTGGAAAACAAATCTGATAACGTATATAACAAAGCAGTTTTTGAAATTTTTGAAAACGAAACAGATGCTAAAAATATTATTAAATATAAAGAAGTGTTATCTGTTTTAGAATCAGCAACAGATAAATGTAAGAGTGTTGCGAACATACTGGAATCTATTTCTGTAAAACATTCTTAATTCAATTTTTCAATCTGAAGTTATAATTTTATGACGATACTTATATTAATTATAGTATTAGCTTTAATTTTTGATTACATCAATGGTTTTCATGATGCAGCAAATGCTATTGCGACAGTGGTTGCCACAAAGGTCTTGACACCTTTTCAGGCGGTAGTCTGGGCAGCGTTTTTTAACTTCCTTGCTTATTGGGTTTTCGGATTTGGTGTAGCAGATACAGTTGCAAAAACTGCACATACGATGGAAATTAACCTAGTAGTAATTCTTGCCGGAGTTATAGCCGCAATCTGTTGGAACTTATTGACTTGGTGGTTAGGAATTCCTTCAAGTTCTTCACATACACTTATTGGAGGTTTTGCTGGAGCGGCTGTAGCACATGCTATTGCGGTTCATGGTTTCTCTGGTTATGTTGGAGAAGACGGGACAACGCACTATTGGTACGAAATCGTAAGCTGGTATAAAGCAGGAAAAGATGGAGCCATGCCTTCGGGAGTTTTGATTATTATTGCATTTATTGTTTTAGCACCATTATTGGGAGCATTAGCATCTTATTTAATTTCGATCTGGCTTTTAAATGCTTCTCGTAAAACAATTGGACCAAAAATCTTTACTGCAGTTTTAATGATAGCTACAATTGTGTTTGTATACTATCAAATGGTGCCTTATGATAAGATAGAAAAACCAAGATTTGATTCTCATTTCTGGAGTGTTGCTTTTGAAGCTCATAATATTAAATGGTTTTTAGTAGCCTTTATTATCTTGACAGTAAGCGGATTTTGTTTAATATTCAGCAGTTTAAATCTACATCAAGCTGATGCTGCTTTAAAGAAAATGCAGTTACTATCTTCTGCGGCATTTAGTTTAGGTCATGGAGGTAATGATTCTCAAAAAGTAATGGGTATCATTGCTGCTGCTGTAGCAGTGTATATTAATACAAATCCAGGAGTTCATATGGATGCTTGGCTGGATGTTGTGCTTCCAAATGATGATTTAGGTATAAAAGGAGTAATGCCAAGCTGGATTCCATTAGCTTGTTATTCTGCAATTGCAGCTGGAACTTTGAGTGGTGGATGGAAAATTGTGAAAACAATGGGTTCTAAAATCACAAAAGTAAGTTCGTTTGAAGGGGTTGCAGCAGAAACTGCAGGTGCTTTAACGCTTTATTTTACTGAACATTTAAAAATTCCAGTAAGTACCACGCATACAATTACAGGTTCTATTATTGGAGTTGGATTAACAAAACGTGTATCTGCCGTAAGATGGGGAGTTACTGTAAGTTTAATCTGGGCTTGGATCTTAACTATTCCTATTTCGGCTATTTTAGCAGGTTTAGTATACTTTGTTTTAAGTGTATTTATTTAGAAAATGATTTTTGCGGAATGTGAGATTAAGTCGCATTTATCAATATAAAAAAAGCTGGTTTCAATTTGAAATCAGCTTTTTTGTTTTTACGTTATAAATTGTCTTAAAATGAAACTTTAAAAACTTTTAGGGGATATTTTTAAAGTAAAATCAGAAGACCTTTGCAAAAAAAATAAACAATATTTTTTGGTTCAAAAGTTTAATTTAAAATAAAATACAGTGCAAGGATTTAATGGTTATTTAGCGGCGATAATTGCTGTAGCATTTACGAGTATTACTTTTTATTCATGTGATGGTAAACCTGATGATAAAAGAAAAGTTTATTTAAGAGAAGATCAAAAAAAGGTTACAGATGCTCCAGATCAAAAAGCAGATTCAATTTCGTATTTTCTTAAAGGATGTGTAATTAAAACCTTAACAGGGATTGAAACGGATAAACTTAAATATTATTCAAAAGAAAAAAACGATACCATTCTGATTATTGTTAAAGTTGAAGATATGAAAGGTATTGAAAAATCTTCTAGAAAAGAATTGTTATTTGCTGTTGAAGACTGTTTAAAAGCTGTAGATTATTTTAATACTAAGAAAATTTACATTGATGTGGAGGGGAAATACAATACATTATTAGTGAAGACACCTGTTGAATCTAATTTGTCTGGTAAATTTGCAGATAACAGATTGATACTGCCATTTTATGGGAAATCTGAAATTCCTAATAAGTAATAATAGAATCAAAAAGAAAAGACCTAATTCATTTAAATTTGGTCTTTTTTTGTGCCTTTTAATTAAAATTTTTGAAGGTTCTTGCGATTATGTCTGCGTTTATAATGGGTTTGTTTTAGTTTTTCCTGATCTTCAGAAATAATACTGATTGTTCCGTCGATTTCCAGCATGGCTAATTTTACGTTTTTGAAAAATTCTATACCATGTTCTCTCATGGCTTCTTTTAATTCTTCATCCGAAATATCAAGTTTGCTTAAAGCTTTAAAATCCAATTTTCCATCGTGAATAAGAATTTGTGGCTTGTCTAATAATAAATTCCCAACGATTTTGTATTTGTGAGTCAGCTTTTTGATGATATAATTGACAATAAATAAAACCAAAGCAGCAATTAAACCTCCTGACAAGCTCGTATCAGGACCAACCATAGCATTTTGAACAGCGTTGCTGATTAATAAAATTAGGATTACATCGGCAGTATTTAATTGGGAAAGTTCTTTTTTGCCAAATACACGTAATGCAATTGTCATGAAGAAATAAACAGCGATGCTTCTTAAAATAATATCAAGATAAGGAAAAACCATGTTTTTTTATTTTAAAGTTAAATAAAAAAGCTTTGTCAAAGTTTTAAACTTCGACAAAGCTGCTAAATTATTTAGGAGTAATGAAGTTTTAATGAACTTAATTACAATTTAAAATTCTTTTCAATTGCTTTAATCATTTCTCCAGCGACATCTTTATTGGTTGCGCCTTCAATTCCTTCTAAACCTGGAGAAGAGTTTACTTCTAACAATAAAGGTCCTTTTGAAGAGCGAATAATATCGACACCAGCCACTTTTAAATCCATTGCTTTTGCGGCTTTTATAGCGATCTTTTTTTCTTCAGGAGTTACTTTGATTACAGAAGCCGTTCCTCCGAGGTGAATGTTTGCTCTAAATTCGCCAGGCATGGCTTCGCGCTGAATTGCGGCTACAACTTTTCCATCGATAACAAAGCACCGAATATCTTTTCCGTTGGCTTCTTTAATAAATTCCTGAACTAAGATATTGGCATTTAAACTTTTGAAAGCATTAATAACACTTTCTGCAGCTTTTTTGGTTTCGGCTAAAACAACCCCTTTTCCTTGTGTTCCTTCTAATAATTTTACAATAAGGGGAGAACCGCCCACCATTTTGATTAAGTTGTCAGTATCAAGCGGAGAATTGGCAAAACCAGTGGTTGGAATATCAATTCCGCTGTTTAAAAGTAATTGTAATGAATATAATTTGTCTCGAGATTGTGTAATTGCGGAAGCAGAATTTAAACAGAATACCTTTAAAGCTTCGAATTGACGTGTTAAAGCACAGCCGTAAAAAGTAATACTCGGACGAATTCTTGGAATAATAGCATCGAATTGGTTTAGGATTTTCCCGCCTCTATAATGAATTTCAGGTTTCTTGGCGTCCAATTTCATATAACATTCCTTGATGTTTAGGAAATGCATTTCATGTCCGCGCATTTCGCCGGCTTCCATAATACGTTTGTTGCTGTACAATTCAGGATTACTGGCTAAAAGACCAATTCGTAAACCTGTAGTAGCTTTTTCTGAGTTTTGATATAATTCTTTTAAAGTTTCTGGAGAAGGCTGTCCAAGAAGATATTTTTGCTCTGGATCAACCAAGACCCTTCCGCTCATAGCTTCGCGTCCCAAAAGCATTCTGAAACCCATTGAGTCACGATTGGTCAAAGTCATTTCGATTGGCCATTTAGCGTCTCCAATTTTAAGATGCGTCTGGATTACATAACGATGTTCTCTAAAACCGCTTGAGCTTTTAACGATTCTTTTGTCAACCAAGGGCGCTTCGCAGTGAATAATAGTTTTAATATTATTCTGAATTGGATTAATATCGAATTTAACCCAATTGGCATCATTTTTTATAAAAGGAGCTATGTTTAATGCGTGCATTGCCGAAGTTTTAGCGCCAGAATCCACACGAGCCTTGATTGTTGGGATTCCTAGTTCTGGAAATGAGCACCATTCTTCGCTGCCTAAAATGACTTTGTTTTGAAGCATATTTTGTTTTTTTATTTATAGAATTAAATTCAAAAATAGCTATTTGCTTTTACTAAAGATAGTAAATTATTTAAAAAAAATGCCCGTTATGTTATGAAAACGTAACGGGCATGTTATTTATGTTATAATTTTTGACTAATTTATTGATTAGTCGGCTCTTCAGCTTTATGTATTTCTACCGATAATTCTTGTGAATCATCTTTTAAATCCATTCTGATTTCATCACCTGAATGTATTTTCGAAGTAATGATTTCTTCAGCTAATAAATCTTCGACATATTTCTGGATTGCTCTTTTTAAAGGTCTTGCTCCAAATTGCTTGTCGAAACCTTTTTCAGCAATAAATGCTTTCGCTTTATCAGTAAGGCTTAATTTATAACCTAGCTCAGCAATACGAGAATATAATTTTTTCAATTCGATTTCAATAATCAAATCAATATCAGCTTTTTCAAGAGCATTAAATACAATTACGTCATCAATTCTGTTTAAGAATTCAGGAGCAAAAGTTTTCTTCAAAGCGTTCTCGATGATGCTTTTTGAGTTTTCGTCTGCCTGAGCAGTTCTTGCTGCAGTTCCGAATCCAACACCTTGTCCGAAGTCTTTTAACTGACGAGCACCAACGTTAGATGTCATAATAATGATTGTATTTTTAAAGTCAATTTTACGACCTAAACTATCAGTCAAATATCCATCATCTAAAACTTGAAGCATCATATTGAATACGTCTGGGTGTGCTTTTTCGATCTCATCTAAAAGAACTACACAATATGGTTTTCTACGAACTTTCTCAGTCAATTGACCGCCTTCTTCGTATCCAACGTATCCTGGAGGCGCCCCCACTAAACGAGAGATTGCAAATTTCTCCATGTATTCGCTCATGTCGATACGAACTAAAGCATCTTCAGAATCAAATAATTCTTTAGCTAAAACTTTGGCTAACTGTGTTTTACCAACACCAGTTTGACCTAAGAAAATAAATGAACCAATTGGCTTATTCGGGTCTTTAAGTCCGGCTCTGTTACGCTGGATAGAGCGTGCAATTTTTAGAACTGCATCGTTTTGACCAATTACTTTATTTTGAATTAATTCTGGTAATTGAGCCAGTTTGTTGCTTTCTGTTTGTGCAATTCTGTTTACAGGAATTCCAGTCATCATCGAAACAACATCGGCTACATTGTCTTCTGTAACTTCAATACGGTTGTTTTTAGAATCTTCTTCCCATTGTTCTTGTGCTAGTGCAAGATCTTTTTCGATGCGTTTTTCGTCATCGCGAAGTTTGGCAGCTTCTTCATATTTTTGTTTTTTAACTACCATGTTCTTCATTTCGCGTACTTCTTCTAATTGACGCTCTAAATCCAAAATTTGTTTTGGAACATCAATATTAGTAATGTGAACACGAGATCCAGCTTCGTCAAGAGCATCAATTGCTTTGTCTGGTAAGAAACGCTCAGACATATAACGATCTGTAAGCTTAACGCAGGCTTCAATAGCTTCTGGTGTATAGGTTACATTATGATGATCTTCGTATTTATCTTTTACGTTATTTAAGATGGCAATTGTTTCTTCAACAGAAGTTGGTTCTACAATTACTTTTTGGAAACGTCTTTCAAGAGCACCGTCTTTTTCAATATATTGTCTGTACTCATCAAGAGTAGTAGCACCAATACATTGGATTTCACCTCTTGCTAATGCAGGTTTGAACATGTTTGAGGCATCAAGTGAACCTGTTGCTCCTCCAGCTCCAACAATAGTATGAATCTCATCGATGAAAAGAATAATATCGTCGTTTTTCTCAAGCTCGTTCATTACGGCTTTCATTCTTTCTTCAAATTGTCCTCTGTATTTAGTTCCGGCAACTAAGCTTGCTAAATCAAGAGTTACAACTCGTTTGTTGAAAAGAATACGCGATACTTTCTTTTGAATGATACGAAGCGCCAGTCCTTCTGCAATAGCAGATTTACCAACACCAGGCTCTCCAATAAGAAGCGGGTTGTTCTTTTTTCTTCTGCTTAAGATTTGAGAAACACGTTCGATTTCTTTCTCGCGTCCCACTACAGGATCCAGTTTTCCTTCTTCTGCCATTTCTGTTAAATCTCTCCCAAAATTATCTAAAACCGGAGTCTTAGATTTTTTGTTTGACTTATTGGCGGGATTATTAAAACTGCTTTCTTTTAAACTGTCATCTTGTCCTGAATCGTCGTTGTAAGACTCGTTTCTAGGTAAGTTTTCTAAGAATTCTTCTTCGTTTGGCGTCATATTTAAATATTGTTCTTTAGCTATGTCATAATCTATTTTAAGTTTATTCAATAGCTTGGTTGTGGGATCGTTTTCGTTTCGTAAGATACACAGTAGCAGATGGGCCGTACTTATCGACGAACTTTGAAATACTTTAGCTTCTAGAAAAGTGGTCTTCAGGGCTCTTTCGGCCTGTCGGGTAAGATGAAGGTTTTTCTTTTCAGTGTTTATTTCAACGCTGTGATTTGCTGGACTCAGTACTTCTACTTTCCTGCGTAAATGGTCTAAATCAACTGCCAGGTTATTAAGTATATGAATAGCTTTTCCGTTACCATCTCTTAAAATTCCCAGCATAAGATGTTCGGTACCAATAAAGTCGTGCCCTAAACGAAGCGCTTCTTCTTTACTGTACGTAATTACATCTTTTACTCTTGGTGAAAAATTATCATCCATAATATATAATTGGTAATGTAAATTTAATTATTTACTGATTGAAAAACAAAAATCATACCTATTGAGATCTGCTGTCAGCTAATTGACAAAAAAAATAACAATAAAAGCGTTAAAAAACGCTTAATTTATTAACTAAATGTAAAAATAAAGTTGTTAATAAATCATTGAAATTAGTGTAAGGAAATAGCTGAAAAAATTTCAAAAAACCGTATCTTGGCACGCTTTGAAACTAATATAATTATTTAATATAACAACTTATGTCTGAAGGAGAAAAGTTAATTCCTATTAACATAGAGGATGAAATGAAGTCAGCTTACATCGATTATTCGATGTCAGTAATTGTATCGAGAGCACTTCCTGATGTTAGAGATGGCTTGAAACCAGTGCATCGAAGAGTTCTTTACGGAATGTATGATTTAGGTGTAACATCAAGATCTGCCCACAAAAAGTCTGCGAGAATTGTAGGGGAGGTTCTGGGTAAGTACCACCCGCATGGAGATACTTCTGTATATGACGCAATGGTACGTATGGCGCAGGAATGGAGTATGCGTTATTTATTAGTTGATGGTCAGGGTAACTTTGGATCTGTCGATGGTGACAGTCCGGCAGCGATGCGTTATACTGAGGCTAGAATGCAGAGACTTTCTGAAGAAATTTTGTCTGATATTGAAAAAGAAACAGTAGATTTTCAATTAAACTTTGACGATACAATATATGAACCAAAGGTAATGCCTACTAGAGTACCAACTTTATTGGTAAATGGTGCTACAGGTATTGCGGTAGGTATGGCAACAAATATGCCTCCTCATAACTTAACGGAGGTTATTAATGGTACGTTAGCGTATCTTGATAATAATGATATTGAAGTTGACGAATTAATGGGCCACATTAAAGCACCTGATTTCCCAACTGGAGGTATTATATATGGTTATGAAGGTGTTCGTGAAGCTTTTAAAACTGGTAGAGGACGTATTGTAATGCGTGCAAAAGTAGGTTTTGAAGAAGTGGAAGGAAGAGAATGTATTATTGTTACCGAAATTCCATACCAAGTTAACAAAGCCGAAATGATTAAACGTACGGCTGATTTAGTTAACGACAAAAAGATTGAAGGTATTGCCAATATTCGAGACGAATCAGATAGAAATGGTATGCGTATCGTGTACATCCTGAAACGTGATGCAACACCAAACGTTGTTTTAAATACACTTTATAAGTTTACACAATTACAGTCTTCTTTCAGTGTAAATAATATTGCATTAGTAAATGGACGTCCGCAATTATTGAATTTAAAAGATTTAATTCATTATTTCGTAGAGCACCGTCATGATGTTGTAGTAAGAAGAACACAGTTCGAATTACGTAAAGCAGAAGAAAGAGCGCATATTTTAGAAGGTTTAATTATTGCTTCAGATAATATTGATGAAGTAATTGCTATTATTAGAGGTTCTAAAAATACTGAGGAAGCTCGTGAGAAATTAATCGAAAGATTTAAACTGTCAGATATTCAGGCTCGTGCAATTGTAGAAATGCGTCTTCGTCAGTTAACAGGACTGGAGCAAGATAAATTAAGAGCAGAGTATGAAGAATTAATGAAGTTAATCGAGCATTTAAAAGCATTATTAGCAGATGTTAATTTGAGAACTGACTTAATAAAAGAAGAACTTACAGAAATCCGTGAAAAATATGGTGATGCACGTCGCTCTCAAATCGAATATTCTGGAGGTGACGTAAGTATTGAAGATTTAATTGCAGATGAGAATGTGGTAATTACAATTTCTCATGCAGGTTATATTAAACGTACTAACTTATCTGAGTACAAAACTCAAAACAGAGGAGGAGTAGGACAGAAGAGTGCGGGAACAAGAGATCAGGATTTCTTAGAGCACATGTTCGTGGCAACCAACCACCAATACATGATGTTCTTTACTCAAAAAGGAAAATGTTTCTGGATGCGTGTTTATGAAATTCCGGAAGGAAGCAAAACCGCAAAAGGAAGAGCGATCCAAAACCTAGTCAATATTGAAAGTGATGATAAGGTAAAAGCTTTCATTTGTACACAAGACTTAAAAGACAAAGATTACATCAATACACATAACCTTGTAATGGTTACAAAACAGGGACAGGTGAAGAAAACCTCTTTAGAGAAATATTCTAAACCTCGTGCTAATGGAGTGGCAGCTATTACTATTAAAGAAGGTGATGAATTACTTGAAGCAAAATTAACGGATGGAGAAAGCCAAATTATCCTTGCGGTTAAATCTGGTAAATTGGTTCGTTTTGAAGAAACCAAAACACGTCCAATGGGAAGAACGGCTTCTGGAGTTCGCGGTATTACGTTAAAAGATGATACTGATGAAGTAATTGGTATGGTTACTGTAGCTAAAAATGATGTAAACGATTCTCAAATCTTAGTTGTAACGGAAAATGGATACGGAAAACGTACCAAATTAGTTGATGACGACGGTGAAGATGTGTACAGAATTACAAACCGTGGAGGTAAAGGGGTTAAAACTCTTAATATTACAGAGAAAACAGGAAAGTTAATTTCTATTAATGCCGTTACAGATTCTGATGACTTAATGATTATTAATAAATCAGGATTGACAATTAGAATGGCAATTGAGGATTTACGTGTTATGGGACGTGCTACTCAAGGGGTAAGATTGATTAACTTGAAAGGAAAAGATTCTATCGCTGCCGTTACAAAAGTAATGAAAGACGAAGCGGAAGAAGTGGTAGTTGATGAAGACGGAAACGTAATTGAATCAGCGATCGAAAGAGTAAAACCTGACTTAGAAGTTCTTGAAGATGAAGGATCAGCGGATGATGATGACGATGACGATTCTGAAGAAGAAGTAGAAGATGAGGATGACTCTGACGATGAAGAAGAATCTGAAGAATAAAACTTGAACTACAATTATTAAATTAAATATACAAATAGAACATTATGAAAAGTAGATATGTAATACTAGCATCAGCATTACTGATCTCTGCAGCTACATTTGCTCAAAAAGATCAAATTAAAAATGCAGAAAAAGCATTGAAAAGCGGAGATGCGCAAGGAGCACTTGCACAGCTAAAAGATGCTGAGCATTTAATAGTAAATGCTAAAGATGTTGAACAAGCTCAGTACTATTTTGTACAAGGTAATGCTTACTTAGACCTTGCAAACAAAAAAGTAGAAGAGAGTAAAAACTTATCTTCAGCTGCAGAGAGTTATAAAAAATTAATTGATGTTGAAAAAGCTTCTGGAAAACAGAAATATTCAACTCAGGCTGCTGCATCAATTACAAACATCAAAGGTTTGTTAATTAACTCTGCAATTGCTGATACTCAAGCTAACAAACATGCAGATGGAGCTAAAAAATTATACGAAGCGTATCAGTTAGATAAAAATGATACAATTAACTTGTATTATGCTGCTTCTACAGCTGTAAATGCTCAAGATTTTGATACTGCTCTTCCTATGTATGAAGAGTTGAAAAAATTAAACTATTCAGGAAAAGGAACTTTATATTTAGCTACAAACAAAGCTAACGGAAACGAAGATAACTTTGCTAATGCTAAAGAAAGAGATTTAGCTATTAAATTAGGAACTCACGAAAAACCTAAAACGGAAGCTATTCCTTCTAAAAGAGGTGAAATCTACAAAAACTTAGCCTTAATTTTAGTTCAAAAAGGTAAAATTGAAGATGCAAAAAAAGCAATCGCTGACGCTAGAAAAACAAACCCAGACGATTCTTCATTAATTTTAACTGAAGCAAATCTTTACTTAGAAACAAAAGATTTCGAGCAATATAAAAAATTAGTGGGTGAAGCTTTGCAAAAAGATCCAAACAATGCTGATCTTGTATTTAATTTAGGAGTATTAAGCGCTAATGCAAAAAACAATGCTGATGCTGAGAAATACTACCTAAAAGCAATCGAAATCAATCCAAACTATACTAATGCATATTTAAATCTTGCAGCGTTGAAATTAGAAGCTGAAAAACCAATCATCGATGAGATGAATAAATTAGGAACTTCTGCAAAAGACATGAAACGTTACGATGTTTTAAAAGCGCAAAGAGAAGATGTTTTCAAAGGAGTGATTCCTTACCTTAAAAAAGCAAATGAGTTAGACCCTAAAAACGAAGATGTTGCTAAAACATTATTAGGTGTTTACAAAGCTTTAGAAATGACTGCTGAAGCAAAAGCTTTAAAAGCGACAATGAACTAATCTAAAGTTTGATATAAAATAAAAAAACCATCAGCCACAAACTGATGGTTTTTTTATTCATAAATCTTTCATTAAACCAAAGATGCAGATAAAGTAATAGTTGTGTTTAAAAGTTTTGAAATAGGACAGATTTCTTTTGCTTTTGCTGCTGTTTTTTCAAATTCCTCTGGTGATATTGAAGGTACTTTTCCTTTTAAGTCTAAATGAATTAGGGTAATTGTACCGTCTTCAAAAGTTACGGTTGCTTCTGTAGTTAAATCATCTGCTGTAAATCCTGCTTCATTTAGTAAAAAGCTTAATTGCATTGTGAAACATCCAGAATGAGCTGCAGCAACCAATTCTTCAGGATTTGTTCCAACTCCGTCTGCAAATCTTGTTTTAAAAGATAATTGAGCGTTATCTAAAGTAGTACTTTGTGTGCTTATGGTTCCTTTTCCTTCCATTCCGGTTCCTTGCCAGTTGGCGTGTGCTTTTCTTGTAAATTTCATTTTCTTAGTGATTAAAAATTAATAGCTATATACTATATTGATTATCAATAAATAGTGGTTAATCAAATATAACGAATATTTTTTAGTATTAATTTACCAATTTGTTATTTGAAAGTAAATTCATAAAAAAAGATGTCATGAAACAATCATACATCTTTTAAAAATTGCAGCAAAAATAAAATTCCAAATTCCAATTGAATATGTTTTCAATGGAATTTGGAATTTAAAATATTGGAAATTTTACCAGTTTATTCCTGGTTTAAATTTCTAAGTTGTTTTAGTTTGTCTTTCCAAACCTCAAGGCTTTCTTTGTGAATCGCAATATTTTTGCGAACTTCAGTAACTATTGAATTCTCTTTTTTAGAATTTTTGGTATTGGCAAAGAACTGAATGTTATTTTCTAACTGGAAAATTTCATTTTGAACTTCTTCAATTTTACGCATAATAAAGATTTTTTCATTGTCTAATTTACGCGTATCGTTGCTGTCAGATAAAGAGTCGATACGGTTTGCAAAACGCATCATTTCAGATTCTTTTTTGCTTAAGCTTAATTTTTCAAAAAGAGCATCTAAAATTTTATTGAATTTACCTTCGATATGACGTCTTGAAAAAGGAACTTTTCCATATCCTTTCCAGATTTCAATATGCTGTTTAATAGCATCCAAATCTGTCTTGTGATCTCCAGTTAATTGATAAGCTCTTAAAGTTTCTAAATAAGCTTTTTTGTTGTCAAAAGCAGCCACCTCATCAGCGTTTTCTTCTGATTTGTGTTCTTTTAATTTATCAAAATAATGGTTGCAGGCATCCTTAAATTCTTTCCAGATTTTATCTGAATATTTTTTAGGTACATGACCAATTTGTTTCCACTCTTCCTGAATTTGTTTCATAATTGGAGTAGTAGAACTGAAATCTGTGCTTTCCTGTAACTCTTTTGCTTTGGCAACAAGAGCCATTTTTTTGTTTAAATTATCGTTTTGATCTTTTTTAATGTCTTTGTAAAACGAATTTTTAAAAGCATTGAAATTTCTAACAGCTGTTTTAAATGCAGCCCAAGTTTCTTCGTTTACTTCAGTTGGTACTTTTCCAGTCGCAAAGAAATCATTTCGTAAAGCTTCTACTTTTTGAATCTGAACCAGCCACTGCGAATGTGAGTTTACTTTTTCAGTTCCTAAAACTTCAATTTTAGCAATGATATCTTTTTTAACTTCAAGATTTTGTTGTTCGTTTGCTCTTTGGCTTTCGAATAATAGTTCTCTTTTATCGTGGATTTTTTTAGTCAATTCACTGAATTTGTTCCAGATAGAATCACGGTATTCTTTAGAAACTGGTCCAATTTCTTCTTTCCAGATTCGGTGTAAATCTTGCAATTCACGGAATGCTTTTGCAACATCAGCTTCGTTTACTAATTCTTCAACACGAGCAATAATTTTCTGCTTTTGCTCTAGATTGTGTTTAAAGTCTAAATCTCTTGCTTCACGATCTAAATGCAGGTAGTCGTAGAAATTCTCAACATGGAAATGGTAGTTGTTCCAAACGTGATTGTATTTGTCTTTTGGAATCGCTCCAGCATTTTTCCATCTTTCTCTTAAATCATTAAAATGCTTAAGAGTATCTTTTATATTTTCTTGAGGATTAATAAGTTCTTTTAATTCCTCAACTATAGCAAGTCTGTTTTCTAAATTTGTTTTTAGATTGGTTTGTAAATGCTTAAAGTGGGCATTTCTTTTTTCTCTGAATACATTATAGTACTCGTCAAATTTAGATTTTAAAGGTGAGTGGTATTCAAATTCTTCATTCGGGTCTTCTTTTGAAGCATTGAATTCCTCTCTTTTTTCATCTAAAAGATGATTGTATTTTGATAAAAATGATTTTTTTATTTCTTCGATATGATCTTTTACAGACATTACTTTGTCTATAGTAATCAGCTTTTTCAATTCATCTACAAGTGCATCAAGCGATAAAGTGTCATAATCCTTCATAGGAATATCATGACGCTCTTTCAGCGTTTCGTCTTCACTTTCCTCAGCGTTTGAATTGGTTATGGCATAGAGTGCATCCTGATGATCTGCTTCTGCTGGTATTTCAGCTTCAATTTCATCATTTGAAACGGCATTTGTTTCTGCTGTTTCAGTTTCTTCACTTTCGATGGCATCGTTTTGCGCAGCACTGCTGGTATCGATTCCTAATTTTCCGTCTGCTTCATGCAGGTTATCATTCTTTTCTTCTAACATTTTTAAATGTATAAGGTTTTACTTTAAACAGAGCGAAAGATAGTAAAGGTGTTTCTAACTACAAAATAAATCGTTTGTTTATACCGAATTTTACGATGAAATTCTTATTCTTTACTCTACTTTATAACTATGATATATTAATTTTTATTGTTTTTTTGAAAGAAATAAAAATTCTGATTTCATATAATTTTTAGATAAATTCATATTTATAGGCATCAAAAAGGGGATAAAATTAAATTAAAACAATACCAGAATTCCTATTTCTAAACCAAAATTATAAGTTTTTTCTCCTCCAAAAGCATAACTCGGGTGAATATAAATCAAATCATCGGCAGATATTTTTCTTCCGTATTCTAAAAAAGCATTATTTTGAAATCCTTTTACTGTGTTATTATAACGGAAAGCTGTATCGGCTGAGATCCAGTTTCTTCCAAAGAAATATAAAACTACATTTTCATAAGCTGTTATATTAATATCGCTGCGATCGCTTTGACCTGCAAAACTAGCTTGATATTCTAAAGAAGAAATCCAGAGAAATTTTTTGGTTTTGAGATATCGGGCATAAAAAACGGTAGGAATAAAAACCCATTTTCCGCTCCCGAAATTAGGATCTTGCGCTGAATTTGAAATCACTCTGGCTCTTATGGCAAGTCCGTTGTTGTTTTTAATGAATGGAATGTAGCTTATACCTGCTCCAATGTCGCCAATACCAGTTTTGTTGACAGAGTTAGTGTTGGCAGATATTAAAGGAACATCGAATCGAAGATTCCATGCCTTATTTCCTATAGGATATAAAAGTCGTAATTGTGTAGTATTGTACGAACCGTTGTCTGTATCAAGATATTCGTTAAAAAGAATTACGGTTTTAAGAAAATAATGGTAACGAGCTTCAGCAAACGGATTGTTAGTTTTGGAAGTATCCGAAACCTGAGCTTTGGTGTAAAATGAAATGAAATAAAATATGCAGAAGTAAGGTATAAATTTTTTCATAACTATCTACAAATGAGTAGACTAATTTACGAAAATTACTTTTTCATATTTTATTTTGCAGTATTTTTTACTTGTTCCAGATTTTCCACGCCTTTTCTGCCTGAAAAATAAGCATATCATATCCGTTTTTGATTACAGCACCTCTTTCTTTGGCATTTTTTAAGAATTGTGTTTCCGCTGGATTGTAAATTAAATCGTAAGCGATGTGTTTTTCAGTGAAAAACTCATACGGAAGGTCAGGGCAGGCTTCAATGTTTGGACTTGTACCCACTGGTGTACAATTGATGATAATTTGAAAATTGTCAAATGTAGTAGCATTTATCAAATCATAATCGATAATGTTTTCTTTGGCTTCTCTTGATACAAATGTGTATGGAATATCCAATTCGTCTAAAGCAAATGCAACTCCTTTTGAAGCGCCACCAGTCCCTAAAATAAGAGCTTTTTTGTGATGCGGTTCTAAAAGCGGTTTTAATGATTTTTTGAAACCGTAATAATCAGTATTGTATCCTTTTAATTTTCCGCTTTTGGTAAATTTAATAGTATTTACAGCGCCAATTAAAGAGGCTTTTTTTGATAGTTTATCTAAATAAGGAATAATCTGTTCTTTATAAGGAATCGTAACATTTAAACCCTTTAAATCTGGATTGTTTTTAATTAATCCTGTAAAATGGTTGATTTCAGAAATATCAAAGTTTTCATAGGTGTTGCCTGCAAAAACTTCATTGTTGAATTTTTCTGTAAAATAACCTTTTGAAAATGAGTAACTAATATTACGGCCTAACAAGCCAAATCGTCTTTTTAGAGTATCTATCATTATTATTTTCTATGTTTTTCTATATAATTTCTAACCATTTTTTTGGTCCACACTACCGGAAACAAATCTTCAATTATAATGTAATTGTCGAAGTTTAATCTCAAACCATTGCTTAAGTGGAATTTGGCTTTTGTATTGTCCTGAATCATGAAATACAATCCAGCCAAACGATATTCAATTTCGTTTTCTTCTGGAAAATATTCTGAAGCCTGCAGTAAAGTTTGGATTGCACTTTCGAATTCTCCTAGAAACTGAAGTATATCAACCCAAAATAACCATGTATCCAAAGCATAATCACCAAATTCTACTGCTTTTCTATAACCAAATTCAGCTTCTTCAAAAAAGTTCATTTGTTTATTGATGGTAGCGTAGCGTTTCCAATACAAACGATTTTGATTGTCAATCGCTAATGCTTTATTGACAAAGAATAATGCTTTTTGGAAATTCTTCTGGCGCATATGAAAATCAGTAATTGCAATCCATCCTTTGTCCAAAAGAGGATCTTCATGAACAGTTTGATTGTAATACTGAAGTGCTTTTACAGCATTTCCAAGTTTTTCATAGCATTTTCCAATTCGCAGTAACGCATACGATGTCGCGTCGTCTAATTCAATAGTACGGTTGTAGCTTTCGATGGCTTCGTTGTACTTTTTAAGACGCTCGTATGCTTTTGCTTTTTCCATAAAAGCACCCAAAAATTCGTCGTCGATTAGGGTTGCGTAGTCAAAAGCACGAATGGCGTTTTCATATTCTTTAACACCATAATGAAGTCTTCCAAGCTGATGCCAGGCGATTTCACTGTATGGATTTCTATTAATATATTCGTTAAGATAAACGATAGCTTCCTGATTTTGATCTAAAAATTCAAAACAGTAAACCACGTTGTACAATGCAGACTGATCTTCTAAATCTTCTTCAAGACATTTGATGAAGCTTTCTTTTGCCAGTTCGAGATTGTCCATAAAAAGATATTCCATTCCAATAAGATTGTACACATCGGCGTAATCATCTGTATATTGCAGAGCAATTTTAAGAAGTTCTACTGCTTTTTCGTGCTGATCTCTTTTAGAGCAGATATTGGCTTTTTGAATATAGATTTCCTCGTTGTTCGGTTCGATTGCATACAACTCGTTTAACAGCTTCTCAGCAAGTTCGAGTTTGTCTTCGTAAACCAGCATTTCTACTTGTACTAATTTTAAGCCTGTAGATTTCGGATGCTGATCTAATGCAAGTTTTAAGGCTTTTTTTGCTAAATTAGCCTTACCTATGTCTAAATAATGAAGAATGATTTCCTCAAATTCTTCAGAATCAAAAAAGAGTACTTTGTTCGTTTTTAACATCGACTCAAATTTGGATAGGGATAGGTTATAATCTTCTTCTTCGTTGCTTAATTGCATACTTTAGTTTTATTTGAAATTAGCCTATTATAAATTTAGGCATCCATGTCATTGATGTTAGGCTGTAAATTTAATTGTTTTGAACAATTTAATTAACAATAATGGCACAAATTATGTGTTTTTTAAGTTGTAATCTTTTGATATATAAAATATTAACCAGATTACCGCTCTTTTTATGACAGCCAGAGGTAATGAGTTGAAGTTTTTGAAGCTCCTTTATTACAATTGCTGGTTTTTTAATATGTCATCCATGACACTTAAAATTATAGCACAGCCTTCTTTTATTTCTTCTTCAGAAATGGTTAATGGTGGTGTTATTCTGATGGCGCATCCTTCAAACAAGAGCCAGAATAATATTAAACCTTTATCCTGACAATTTAAAATAACTTGATTGGTAATATCTGCTGTTTCAGTCATTGCTGCCAGCATTAATCCTTTTCCTCTTACTTCTGTAATCAAAGGATGTACCAAAAGTGATCTGAAGAGTTTTTCCTTTTCTAGAGTTTCTTCCATCAGATTCGTTTCAGTTAATTCCTGCAAAGTAGCTAAGCAGGCTGACGCAATGACAGGGTGTCCTCCAAAAGTCGTGATATGTCCTAATTTCGGATTTTCGGTTAAAAGGTCCATTTTTTCAGCAGAGGCAGTAAAAGCGCCAACCGGCATTCCGCCTCCCATACCTTTTCCCATTACTACAATATCTGGAACAACATTGTAGTTTTGAAAACCAAATAGTTTTCCAGTTCTGCCAAAACCAGGCTGAATCTCATCAACAATCATTAGCGCACCAACCTCATCACAGCGTTTGCGGACTTTTTCAAGAAAATTATTTTCCGGCTGAATAAATCCTGCTCCTCCCTGAATAGTTTCTAAAAGAATTGCTGCCGTTCGAGTGGTTATTTTTTCTAAATCTGCTTCATTATTAAAAGTGATAAAATCAACATCTGGAAGCAGTGGTCGAAATGCTTGTTTGCGTTCTTCAAATCCCATAACGCTCATAGAACCCATTGTGTTACCGTGATAGGCGTTATAACATGAAATAAGCTGACTGCGTCCTGTAGTTCTTTTAGCAAGTTTTAAAGCGCCTTCAATAGCTTCTGTACCTGAATTTACCAAATAAGTTTTGTTTAATGATTCTGGAAGCAAAGAAGCCATTAATTTGCAGTACTGAACCGCTGGACTCTGTGAATATTCTCCGTAAACCATAACATGAGAATATTTGTCCAGCTGATCTTTTATAGCCTGATTTACTCTTGGATGCTGATGTCCTAAAGTACAAGCCGAAACTCCGGCTACAAAATCTAAATATTTTTTATTGTTGGTATCGTAAATATATGAGCCAATGGCATGTGACACTTCCATTCCTAATGGGTAAGGAGAAGTTTGTGCCTGATATTTTATAAAATCTGGATTCATTTTTTTAAGGTGCTAAGTTGCAAAGGTACTGAGTACTGAGGTTTCTAGCTTTGCGTTTTATTTTAAAGCTCAAAGTTGCAAAGGTACTGAGGTACAAAGATTTTAACTTTATGCTTAAGTTAATTCTAAAGGTTTAAAATTGTAAAGTTTCAAAATCACAAAGATGCTAGGTGTTACTAAACTCGAAACATTTAGATAAATACTGTAAAACTGCGACTGAAAACTAAAAAACTATTTCTCTTTAGGCTTGGCTTCTGTTTTAGCTGCTGGTTTCTTTTTGTCGTAATTCAAAGTTTCCTTTCGAACTTTCAGCGGAACGTTTTTACCTTTTTCTTCCTCGTCTTTTCCTTCTTTAATCAGTTTATCATTCAGTTCATTATCTTCTTCAGAAAAAATGTCATCTTTAGATTTGATTCTTTCATCGCCTCGCCAGACAAAACCTCGAAGTTTTCGTGCATTTTCAGGTAAATCAGCCTCAGGATAAATATCTCCGTCTACACGATTGAAAAATGTGATGTTGTCTACCGCATTATTTTCAAGAATCATATTGATTTTACTGCTCACATTTTTATTAATACCAATTAGCTCATTGGCATCATTTCGCATAAAATAAATGACTTCAGTATTTTTGATGACATCCACATCATGGAGTTTTCCTTCCCGAAATTTTCCAAACAAGTTGAGTCCCTTGACCTGATTGTATCCGGTGCCGAGAGTATCTTTTGAGATTATAAAAGTATTGTTGAGTACTTTTAAAGAATCCAATTTTCGGGTTTTATTATCACCAATTAAGTGCATAATATCACCTGTAATCTGGCTTTCGCCATTCCATAAAATCGGATGACCAATTAGTTTGGTTAAAGCTGTTTTTGAGTTGGAATGAATCGAATCGCATTTTCCGCTCATGTCTGTTTTATAGAAACGAACATTATTAAAAGCTCTTAGAATACGTTCGCCTTCTTTTCCAGTCACCATTAATTTTTTTCCGTGAATGTAAACCGAATCATTTTCGACTAAATTAATCGCAACGGCTCTTTTGGTTACAAACATTGAATCTTTTAGTTTGTAAATTTCGGCATAATGTCCTTTTACGAGTCCGCGGTTTATCGAATCGGTAATTTTTACATTTCGTGTTGCCGATGCAAATTCGATGTTTCGGTTGTAGTATAAACTATCACCTTCAATAAGTCGGTCGTCGTATTTTATGTACGATCGCCTCAGGAAATGCGCAAGATTCTTTTTGGTATCATAAAACCCTTTTTCAGTATAAATATAATTGGCTTTACTTGTAATCGTTGAAGGACCAAACAAATACGTATGTCCCGAATTGCTGTAATAATCCAAATGATTTGATTTTATAACATATTTCGGATTCGTTATGATAACTTCGGTCAGGAACTGAAATTTCTTTTCGGCTACATAATATCTTCCTGATTTACTTACCAATGTGTTGTCTTTATTGACGATTGTACCCTTGGTATTGTAAAAAACCTGCTGTATGTTTCGGTCAAAATTGATCGTGTCAGTCTGCAAAGTAGCATCAGGGGAAGTCATAACAGCATCGCCGGTTGCAAATGCTTTCTTGATATTACCACTGTATTCGGCATATTTACTATTCAAAAACAAAGTATCACCTTGTACCAATTGTACGTTTCCAAAAGCTTTCAAATAATTTTCTTTCTGAAAATAATACGCTTTATTACAAGTAAGAACCACCCCGTCGTGATTTACTTTTACATTTCCGGTAAGCAAAATTCCATCGGGAACCAAAACCTGATCAACATCTAAAAAATCAGAATGTTCGATATTTATTTTCTTTGGAGCCTGCGCATTTTTAGGTGCTTTTGCACTTTTTGGCTTCTGGGCAGAAATGAATTGTGTGCCTAAAAACAGCATACAGAATATGAAAAAGAGTGATTTCTTCAAGTGATTAAATTTTTGTCAAATTTATGAAAAAGGTTACAACCTTATATTGTTATTAGCATTAATTTATAATTCAAAATTTATAAGGTAATGCTGTGTGTTTTTGATATTGAATTTATCAACAAAACCTAGAACTCTCACGTTGTAGTTGTTTATTTTTCAACTATGATGAGCCAATAGGAGAAGAGTTTCTTTTGAGTTTTAAAAAATAAACTAAATTTAATAACTGATATGAATTGTAAATTCATGTTTTAGATTTTAAAGTAAGTTTATAAAAATAAAATATGATTAAAGTTAGATTTATTACAGCAGGAATCGCACTGGCCATGCTTTTTTCTGGATGTAAAACAAAAGATTTAAAAATGAGTGAAGCAAAAGAAGATCATTCTAATGAGAAGAAAGTGGTCGTTTATCAAGTTTTTACCCGTTTATTCGGAAATAAAAATACTACTAATAAACCTTGGGGGACAATAGAAGAAAACGGAGTTGGAAAATTTAATGATTTTACAGATAAAGCACTTCACGAAATTAAAGATTTAGGTGTTACTTACATTTGGTATACAGGCGTTCCACATCATGCTTTGGTGCGTGATTATACTGCATACGGAATCTCAAACGACGATCCTGAAGTGGTTAAGGGACGTGCCGGATCGCCTTATGCTGTTAAAGATTATTACAATGTAAATCCTGATTTAGCTGAAAATCTAGCCAATAGACTACAGGAATTTGAAGCTTTGATTGCTCGTACTCACAAAGCAGGTTTAAAAGTGATTATTGATATTGTCCCGAATCATATTGCACGAAAATATGAAGGGAAAAATAATCCTGAAGGGGTAAAGGATTTTGGTGCCAATGATGATGTAACGGTTGAATACAAACGCGACAATAATTTCTATTATATTCCAAATACGCCTTTTGAAATCCCAAATGGAATTAATCCTTTAAATGGAGAAAAAAATCCTTTAATCGATGGAAAATTTGATGAAAATCCTGCAAAATGGACAGGAAACGGATCACGTAAAGCAAAACCGGATCAGAACGACTGGTATGAAACAGTAAAAGTAAATTACGGTGTTCTTCCTGATGGTACTAAAGATTTTCCAGAACTTCCGGCTGGTTTTGACCAGAAATCATACAAAGAACATTTTGCTTTCTGGCAGGATAAAGACGTTCCAGATTCTTGGAAAAAGTTTAAAGATATTGCTTTGTATTGGACAGAAAAGGGTGTAGATGGTTTCCGTTACGATATGGCCGAAATGGTGCCGTACGAATTTTGGAGTTATATGAATTCAGCCATCAAAACTAAAAATCCAGATGCTTTTTTATTAGCAGAAGTATATAATCCGAATGAATATCGAAATTATATTCGTTTAGGAAAAATGGATTATTTGTATGATAAAGTAGAAACATATGATAAATTAAAAGATATCATTCGCGGAAAAGCTTCTCCAGATGATTTGTCGAACATTCAAAAAGGCATGGAGGATATTGAACATCATATGCTTCACTTTTTGGATAATCATGACGAACAGCGTTTGGCTTCTCCAGAATTTGCTGGAACACCAGAGCGAGGAAAACCATTAATGGTAGTTTCTGCAACCATAAGCACATCACCAACTATGATTTATTTCGGACAGGAAGTTGGAGAGGCTGGAAATGAAAACGCAGGTTTCGGAACTCGTTCTCGAACTTCTATTTTCGATTATATCGGCGTTCCAAGTCACCAAAAGTGGATGAACGACGGAAAATTTGATGGAGGAAAATTATCTGAATCAGAGAAGAATTTACGAGACTTTTACAAACGATTATTAAATTTCTCTATTAAAAGCCCTGCTTTAATGGGTAATTTTCAGGAAATTCAATCTGTAAACCGACAAAATGCAGGTTATGATGGTTTACTTTATTCATATGTTCGCTGGTCTGGAAAACAAAAATTGATTGTAATTGTAAATTTCTCATCAGAAAAAGCAAGTGAATTTGAATTAAAAATTCCGTCTGATGTAATTTCAAAATGGAATTTAAAAGACGGGTCTTACGTACTTTTAGATAAATTGTATCAAGAAAGTAAAACATATTTCACCGTTAAAAATGGAGAAGGAACTGCTAGAATTAAAATTCAGCCTTCTGAATCATTTATTTATGAAGTAGAATAATAACTTTTCTTAACGACATAAAAAAACTCGTTTGGATGTTCTGTCTAAACGAGTTTTTTGTTTTTATATCTTTTGAAGAAGAGATAGGATTTCTCTAATTGAAAAATGAGCACCGCATACAAATTCATCCGAAGCACCATAATAAACTGTGAGTGTATCGCCGTCTGGTTCTAATATATGACCGTTTGTAAATACAACATTTCCGAAAAATCCGCTTAATTCATAATGAGTTTTAGGAAACATAATAGGAGTTTCGGTTCTTGAAATGACTCTGAACGGATCATTTAAATCCATTAAAAAAGCACCTAAACAATATTGGTGAAATTCATTCGCGCCATGATAAATTTCGAGCCAGCCAAATTCTGTTTTAATGGGTGCAGCTCCTGCGCCAACTCTTTTGCTGTCCCAATGATTTTTTCGAGTCTTTATAATACATTTATGATTTCCCCAGTGAAGGCCATCGGGTGAAGAAGCAATCCAAATGTAATTCCCGCCAATATCTACGCTGCTCGGACGATGTAAAGCATAAAATAAGCCGTTTATTTTTTCTTCAAAAATGGCGCAGTCTTTATTGTGCGGTGGCAGAATCATCCCTTGTTTTTGAAAGTTTTTCCAATCAGTTGTCGTACGAAGTCCAACGCCAACACCATTTCCAGAAACTGATGTGAATGTCAAATAATATTTTCCTTCGATTAAAGAAACACGACAATCTTCTATTCCGAAAGTTTCTAAAATTCCTTCACCTACCAAATACGGATAATCTTCTGGTTCGTAAAAGTGACGTCCATCGTCGCTGCACAATAACCTAATATGCGATAAAGTCGTTAAATAATCAATTCCTTGATAATTAATTACTCGTGCGTCTGTTGCGGTAAGTTCAGGATGATCTTTTAAAATTTCGATAATTTGTATAGTTCCGTTTTCTGTTAAAATAGGGAAGGAGATAATATTTTCTGCTTGTTTGGGTCTTTCGGCAACTCTCACTGCGAGCCAGGTTTTATCTTGAAACTGAAATACGCCTGGATTTAACAGACAGGTAATTTCTAATCCTTCTCTGCTTGGCGGCAGATCTGATGGCGATAACAGAGGGTTTTCTGTAAAACGATTTGCAATATCTTTCATATCCTTAAATTTCTAAAAGTACTTTTAAGGTATAAAAAAAAGCTGATACTTAATTCGTACCAGCTTTTTTATTAGACTTTTTTAACCTTTTTGAGGGCTTCTATATAATATTCGTTTACTTTTTCCCAATTAATATGTTCGTAAAAAGCATCGATATAACTTCCTTTTCTGTTTTGATAATCCAGATAATAAGCATGTTCCCATAAATCAATACCTAAAATTGGCGTTCCCGGAATCAATGCGTTTTTCATTAACGGATTGTCTTGATCTTCAGTTGTCGTGATTTGTAATTTTCCGTATCGGTCTACTACTAACCAAACCCAGCCTGATCCAAATTGTTTTTCAGCCTGCGCTTTAAACTGATTGGTAAGATTATGAAACGAACCAAATTCTTTGTTAATAGAACCTGCCAAAGTATCTTTTGGAGTTTGTTCTTTTTGAGCCAAAACATTAAAATAAAGCGTATGATTGTAATATCCTCCAGCGTTCTGACGAAGTTTAGCGTTATTAAGGTCTAGTTTTTTCAAAATATCCTCAATAGGCATGTTTTCGTATTCAGTCGAAACAATCTCTTTATTAAAGTTATTGGTATACGATAAGTAATGTTTAGAATAATGTGTTTCTAAAGTTAAGGATCGTATTGCAGGACTTAAACCATCGTAGGCAAAAGGTAATTTGGTAAGTTCAAATGAACCCGGATCTGCTTTTACATCGTTTGGTGATCCAATTGTAATTTTTTCTTCTTTCGTTGGCAGCGGCACCTCAACTACTTCAGTCAATTTATTGTTATCATTACAAGAAAATAATAGAAAGAATGAAGCCAAAATACCGAAACGAATCATGTTATTCTTCATAATAATTTATTTTGATGTTAGTGAATTGATAATTTCGATATAATTCTCTTTTGCTTCGTCTACTGATAAATGGCTGATCTGCATCCAAGCATTTGTTTTAAAAGCATTTCTTAAATCAAAATTGTCAGACTGATTGTAGACAGCTGTTCCAAATGTAGCCTGTTTGTAAAACGCATAAAGTCTTAACTGCACATCTTGCGGCAGAGAGGCTTGAGTCATTTTTAAAGCAGTTTCTACAGCCTCAGAAAAACGGGTATCTAAATCTTTTTCTGTCATTTAAGCTTTGGTCGCGATAATAGTTTTACCTCCAATTGCTTTTTGGCCTAGAACCACATCAATTGGTGTACCTAAAGGTAAAAATAAATCTACTCTAGATCCAAATTTAATAAAACCTGCATCCGTTCCTTGAACCACTTGCATTCCTTCTTTAGCATAATTTACAATTCTACGTGCCAAAGCACCAGCAATTTGTCTGTAAAGAATTGCTCCAAAAGTAGCATTTTCGATCACAACAGTCGTTCTTTCGTTTTCTTCACTCGCTTTTGGATGCCAAGCTACCAAAAACTTTCCTGGATGGTATTTACTGAATTTTATAATTCCGTCCATTGCGTAACGTGTAACGTGTACGTTGATTGGTGACATAAAGATAGAAACCTGTAAACGTTTGTCTTTGAAGTATTCACCTTCGTAAACTTCTTCAATAACTACCACTTTTCCATCAACCGGAGCAAGAACGTGATCGCTGTTTCGAATCGCAATTCTTTTTGGGTTTCTGAAAAATTGTAGAATAATAATTAAAACTGCTAAAGCAAAAATCTGCACTAGTTTTTGTAACCAATAAATATTAATAAACTGGTCAGCTAATAGGACTACAATAACAGTAAAAACTACACCTAATAAAATAGACGGGCCTCCTTCTTTATGAAACATAATATAAAATTTGATAAAATAAAAATATAATTGGTGCTACAAATATAACACTATCTAATCGATCTAAAATACCTCCATGACCGGGCATGATTGAACCACTATCTTTTACGCCCGCAATTCGTTTGAATTTGGATTCAATTAAATCACCGATAGTTCCAAAAAAGCTTACGATAAGTGCAATAATCATCCAGATTAAAATTGATTTACTGCTAAATTCAGGTTTGGGCTGGATGTATAATTTTGAAATTAAATATCCGGCAAAGGCCGCGAACACCATTCCACCCACAAAACCTTCAATGGTTTTTTTAGGAGATACACGCTCAAAAAGTTTGTGTTTTCCCATTGATTTTCCAACCAAATAAGCAAAAGTATCATTTGTCCAAATCAATACAAACAAACCAATAATGATTTTCGGATTGTAATTGTTTGTTCCAAATGAAATTTTTACCGTAAAAATAAAAGGAAGCGTAATGTATCCTAATAAATACAAATATTTTGATGAAGTGCTGATTTTTTGAACAGAATCATAAAACAAAAAAATAATACATTTTATCGATACGACAAGTGTAACAGCGAGCAGTATTAAATCTAGTTGTTTAATATTTACATTTAATATCAGGTTTGAATTAAAAGTTGTATTTAGGAAGTTCTCAGTCTGTAAATTGTAATGACTGATTAATATTACCGATGAATAAAGTATTAAACCAAATAAAATTGAGGAAATTTTATTCAGATTTACAATGTTGCTGAATTCGTAAATCGTAATGATTAAAAAAAGGCCAAAAAGAAGAATAAAGCTTTCGGTAGAAAACAATATCGAAGTTAATAGTAAAGCGATATAAACAGCACCAGAAATGGTTCTCTTCAGTGTTTCATTCATCTTAAAGATCTTCTAAGAGCAATAAATATAAGTTTTTAGCAACACTTCCGTATTGGGTAAAATCTTCTTCTTTTGCTTTTTCGAAATATTTTATTGTGGTGATATTAGTAGGGTAATCTCTTTCGTATTTACGTTTAATGGCGCTTAGTCCATCACTTTTCATGGGAAGAATTTGACTTGTTGTAGCAAGAATAACAATATTTGCTGGTAAATCGTTTGGTTTGTTTTGTCTAATCTGTCTTGATGAAAACAAGATAGAGCCTTCATCTGCAATTAAATTTTCGCAGCTTGCTAAAAGAAATTTCGGATGAGAAGGAGCGATGTAAAATAATTTGTTTTCTTCTAATAAAGGAAAAAGAGCTGATTCATAACATAAAACTTCATTTTCGAACCAGTCATTTTCTTCTAAGATGTTTTCAAATTGTTCTACAACTTCATCTTTATTTTCACAGTATAGAAATTTACCTCCATTTTTCTTGAAATTGAAAATGAATTGTTCATCTAAAGACAAATGACTATTCGGGGCAGAAGAAGTTCCTGAATATTCGCTTTCGTGTTCTTCGTCAGAAGCAGATTCGCCGGAACCAAATATTTTTTTGAAAAAATTCATTTTTATATGAAATGCTTTACATGTTAATTGAAAACGTTCAAAGATAAAAAAATCTTAATTCAAAAGGGTATTTTGAATTAAGATTTTAAAAAATATTACTTATTTACTGAATAATTTACGAAACGACTTCCTCTAAATTTTTATCAAAAGTACGTTTTCCGAAAATTGCTTCTAAATCATCTTTAAAGATAACTTCTTTTTCAATCAATATATCGGCAAGCTGATTTAGCTTGTCTTTGTTTTCTTCAAGAATTTGAATGGCTCTTTGGTATTGACCTTCAATTAGTTCTGATATTTCAGCATCAATAATTTTTGCTGTTTCATCAGAATATGGTTTAGAGAAATTATATTCGCTTTGTCCTGTTGAATCGTAATACGTAACATTTCCGATTTTATCATTCAAACCGTAAATCGTTACCATCGCACGAGCTTGACGCGTTACTTTTTCTAAATCGCTTAGTGCTCCAGTCGAAATTCTGTCAAAAGTTACCTTTTCAGCAGCTCTTCCTCCCATAGTAGCACACATTTCGTCTAACATTTGATCTGTTCTTACGATTTGTCTTTCTTCTGGAAGATACCAAGCAGCACCTAAACTTTGTCCGCGAGGAACAATTGTTACTTTAATAAGCGGCGCAGCGTGCTCTAACATCCAGCTTACAGTAGCATGACCAGCTTCATGAATTGCAATTGCTCTTTTTTCTTCTGGAGTAATGATTTTATTTTTCTTTTCAAGACCACCAATGATTCTGTCAACTGCATCAAGGAAATCTTGTCTGTCAACTGCAGCTTTGTTGTTACGAGCGGCAATAAGAGCGGCTTCGTTACAAACATTAGCAATATCAGCACCCGAGAATCCTGGAGTTTGTTTTGCTAAGAAATCAAGGTCAAGACCTTCGACTTTTTTAATAGGAGCTAGGTGAACTTTAAAAATTTCAGCTCTTTCTCGAATGTCTGGTAAGTCAACAAAAATTTGTCTGTCAAAACGTCCTGCACGCATTAAAGCTTTGTCAAGTACGTCAGCTCTGTTGGTTGCTGCTAAAACAATTACGTTAGAGTTAGTTCCAAAACCATCCATTTCTGTTAGTAATTGGTTCAGGGTGTTTTCTCTTTCGTCGTTTCCGCCAGACATGTTGCTTTTTCCTCTTGCTCTACCTACAGCATCAATCTCGTCAATGAAAATGATGGCTGGAGATTTTTCTTTCGCTTGTTTGAATAAGTCACGTACACGAGATGCACCAACTCCTACGAACATTTCAACGAAATCAGAACCAGATAATGAAAAGAACGGAACCTGAGCTTCACCAGCAACTGCTTTTGCTAATAATGTTTTACCAGTTCCCGGAGGTCCTACAAGTAAAGCTCCTTTTGGAATTTTACCTCCAAGATTGGTATATTTTTCTGGATTTTTAAGGAATTCAACAATTTCCTGAATTTCTTCTTTTGCACCTTCCAAACCAGCTACATCTTTAAATGTAGTTTTGATATCTGTTTTTTCATCAAAAAGTTTGGCTTTAGATTTTCCAATGTTGAAAATCTGTCCGCCTCCGCCAGCGCCTCCGCCAGACATTTTACGCATAATGAAAATCCATACACCAATGATGATGATAATAGGAAGTAAGCTGATTAAAATATCGCTCCAGTTATTTTTCTGAAGGAAATTGAAGTCTTTTAGTTTACCTTCTCCAACTGCTTTTTCAAGTTTAGTTTGGAAAATTTGATCGTTACCAATTTCTAGTGTATAGTGAGGACCTTTGTTTGGTCTTTCAAAAATATCTTTAGCAACTTTTTTATTAGCAGGGTCTTTCAGTGCTGCAGTATTTAAATACACCTCAGCTTCAGCTTTATTGTAAACGATCACTTTTTCAATTTGTCCTTTTTCTAAAAGTGTATTGAATTTAGAAGAAGTCAATTGAGCAGGTTCGCTTAAGTTAGATCCTCCGGTAGCAAAACTTATAAATAAAAAAACTAAAAGTATTGCGGTATATATTAACCAGGGACTTATTTTAAATTTACTCGGATTTGGATTATTATCTTTAGCCATTTAGAAAAATTTTTCTTTTAGTATTTGTTTTCGATTGTAGTTATTTTGGCATCACCCCAAAGGCTCTCGATATTGTAATATTCACGAATGTGTTTTTGGAAAACATGCACCACAATATGCACATAATCCATTAGAACCCACTCCGCGTTATCGGTTCCTTCTACGTGCCAAGGTTTATCTTTTAAGTCTTTTGATACAGTTTTTTGAATTGAGTTTACAATGGCGTTAACTTGGGTATTTGAGCTTCCGTTGCAAATTACAAAATAGTCACAAACTGCTGTGTCTATATCTCTTAAGTCAAGAATGTCGATGTCATTTCCTTTTACTTCCTCAATCCCTTTGATTATGTTCGCCAATAGAACATCATTATTAATAGTCTTTTTCGCCATGAATTATTTTATATGTGAATTTGTAAAGTTACCAAATTTTGTGATTATTTTTGAACCTTAACAAAATATTAAATTAAGTTATTTAAATTATTTTAATGAGACTAATCAAACTCGATGCCATAGATTCGACAAATGACTTCCTAAAATCGTTGTCGAGCCACGATGAACCAGAGAATTTTACTGTGGTAACAGCTGAAAATCAGACAAAAGGCAAAGGACAAATGGGAGAGAAGTGGAGCTCTGAAGCCGGTAAAAACTTAATTATGAGTGTTTTGGTAAAGGATTTTCTGTTTGATAATGAAAAGGTTTTTGATTTAAGTATTGTGGTCTCTTTAGCAGTTACCGAGGTTTTAAAATCGTTAAATATTCCTGATATCTGTATTAAATGGCCAAACGACATTCTGTCATACAATAAGAAATTGGCTGGCATATTAATCGAAAACACTATAAAAAGCGATGGCAGGATTTTGTCAGTTATAGGAATTGGAATGAATGTTAACCAAACTGATTACAGCGAACTGCCAAATGCTTCCTCTCTAGCTGTTATTTCGGGAAAAACCTTTAATAAAGAAACACTAGCAGTTTTAATTGTCGAAAAACTGCAGGAGAAAATTAAGCTTTGGGAAACTTCTGCTGAGAGTTTTCGAAATGATTATTTTAATTCTTTATTCAAAAAAGGAGTTCCAATGCCTTTTAGAAATCAAAATGACGAAAATTTCATGGGAATCATTCAAGGTGTTTCTCGAATTGGAAAATTGCAGGTTTTACTTGAAGATGATTCTGTAGCGGAATTTGAAATTAAAGAGGTTAAAATGCTTTATTGAGAGTGGCAAAGGCTCAAAGGTGCAGAGGTTCAGAGGTTTTTAGATGAAAAACAAAAAAAGTCCAATCGCTTAGATTGGACTTTTTAATTTATAATTCACAACTTACAATTCACCATTATAACTTGTGCATGTTGTTTGCTAAAGTTTCGATAAACTTACTGATTGGACCTTTAACCATCATTGCCATCATAGCGTTGAATTCTCCTTCAAAGAATAATTGAACCGCACTTTCTGAATCAGAAATGGTGTCAATGTTTGAAGTTAATGTGAAAGGAAGTTTATCACTTGCCGCACCCAAAACAATTTTGTTTGGAGCAACTTTATCTTTCATTTTTAATTTGATTTCCGGCATCCCTTTCAATCCAAAAATAAAAGCGTCTTCGCCAGTCACTTCAAATTTAGCAATATTATCTGGCATTAATTTTTCGAAATTCTTTACGTCAGTCAATTGATCAAATAAATCTTGAGCTGATTTCTGAACTGTAACTTTTGGACTTTCTAAGTTCATATAATATTTTGTTTATTATTTATTTGTTTAAAAAATAAATTCCAATTTTTTAAATCCCAAATTCCAAAAAGAGCGAAGCGATTTTTAGAAAATCTAAAATCTAAAATCTAAAATCTAAAATCTAAAATCTAAAATCTAAAATCTAAAATCTAAAATCTAAAATCTAAAATCTAAAATCTAAAATCTAAAATCTAAAATCTAAAATCTAAAATCTAAAATTATTCCTGTCCCCAAGTCGATGGGCTTTCGCTCCATTCAAGCAGGGTCGATTGCTGATCTTCGGTGATGTATTGTTTTTGAACCGCTAAGCTTAAAAGATTTTCGTAGTTGCTTAAAGTGAATAAATCAAGGTTAGCTTCTTTGAAATTTTCTTCGGCAACACCAAATCCGTAAGTGAAGATAGCGGCCATACCTTTAATGTTAGCGCCTTCATTGCGTAAAGCTTCTACAGCAAGTAAACTGCTTTTTCCAGTGCTGATTAAATCTTCAACCACTACAACATTTTGACCTTTTTGTAAAAAACCTTCCACTTGATTTTGTCTACCGTGTTTTTTTGGTTCCGGACGCACATATACGAATGGAAGACCTAAACTTTCGGCAACCAAAATACCAACTCCAATGGCTCCAGTGGCAACACCAGCAATGACATCAGGCTTTCCAAATTGTTTTTCGATGTTCTTAGCAAACTCATCACGAACATAATTTCTGATGCTCGGAAATGAAAGAATTAACCTATTATCGCAATAAATAGGAGATTTCCAACCAGAAGCCCATGTAAAAGGATTTTCGGGATTCAATTTAATTGCATTTATTTGCAAAAGCAATTCGGCTGTTTTTTCGGCAGTATCTTTATTAAAAATCATAGTACAAATGTATAAAGTTTTTGTAAACGACAAACCACTTTTTTTGACAAATGAAATCTCAAAGGAAACAGATTTTCAATTGTTCTTGTTGGAAAGTATTGATATCGAACAGCTTATTATAAAAATTTTTCAAAATAAAATTCAAAAAGCAATTCTATATCATCCCGACGAAAGTGAGATCATGAAAACCCTTAAAGCCAAGATTCCGGTTAACAAAGCCGGCGGTGGTTTTGTATATAACAAGAAAGGCGAGGTCTTATTTATCTTTAGAAACGGAAAATGGGACCTGCCAAAAGGAGGAATCGAGAAAGGGGAAGACATTGAAGAAACCGCTATGCGTGAGGTAGAGGAGGAGACAGGGGTTAACAAGCTTCGTATTACGAATAAACTTCAAAAAACCTATCATATCTTTAAACGCAACGGAAAGTACAAGCTCAAAATCACGCATTGGTTCGAAATGCAGTCTGATTTTGAAGGAACGCCACACGGACAACTAGAAGAAGGAATTGAAAAAGTGGCTTGGTTAAACCCAGAACAAATCAAAGAAGCACTTACAAACTCTTACGAAAACATCAAATTATTGTTTGAAGAAGAAAAAATTCCAACGGATAAAAAATCGATGGAAAAATTCCAATAGAAAAATTCCAAATAACAAAGCTATTTCCAAGTTTAAATTGGAATTTAAATTATTTGGTCGTGCCACCAATTAAAAAAGACTTTGGCAGCTTAGCTCAATCCCTCACGCAATCGTGTATTTTGTTCAAGCTGAAAAAGAAAAAGTGGAATTTTTAGAAAAATTATTGAAGGATAAATAAGTTCTTTTTATTCTTTCTACAATAATGAAAAGCCTAATAACATAATGTTTTTATTAGGCTTTTTTTGTTTCAATTTATGTCACTGGCGCGAGTGTCCGCTCGTGCAATTTTTACGTATTTTATTTAGATTGCGTTCACGATCGGGATGCTTGCGCTAGGTAGAATACAAGTATTAATTAAGATGTTTTAAAGATTTTATTGTTGACTGGTAATCTCTGAAAGCTCTGCCAAATTCCTCTGTAGATTCATAATTGCTAAATTCGTATTCTTCATTTAATCCAGTGTTTGTTCTTAATTTAATTTCTCCATAACGAACAACAGGAATTTGATAATTACCTTTAAATCTTTTATCAGGTGTTCCATTTTTATTTACTTTCGCCCAGGTTCGATCAATCACTTTAGAATCTTTAGGAATAGAACCAGTTTCTGTAAACCTTACGTAGCTTTGACTAAAAATTATTTCATCAATCCCTATTAATGCAAAATTTGTATTGTTTGAATACATAACTATAAAACTTGGATAAAAATATAAATCCGCACCATTTGCATTCTGAAAATACAGTGCATTAAAATCTGATTTTATATCTGGAAGTGATTTTAATGCAAATCTAACATCTCTCTTTTTTACTAAAGTACTGGCAGATGATCTTGCGGCAACTCTATCTTGATAATGTGCACTTGTAACATCCCAAATTTTTTGGGAAGTTGTAAGTTTTCTAAATGCTTCTACAAGAACTTTGTATTGTTCCATAATTTCTGGATCAAATTCGATATCAAGTTTAACCAAGCTATTTCCTACTTGTTCTTTTGTTTGTTTTAAAGCTTCTTTTTTTGCTTCAATATCTGTTTTTATACTTTCAGGAATATTTTTTTTAACTAAACCATAAATTAAAAAGTAACTTAAACCAAGTTTTAATTTTGAAGAATTCAATGAAGTTTGAATTTTTAACAAATCATTCTTAAGATCTTTTCTCTGTTGATTTGCTAAAACAATTGCTTCTTTTATTCCTTGCATATTTTGACTTGTGATTTCATGAATGTCTGAACTAAAAATGTTATCGGAAAGTTCTATAACCTCATGTATTTCGGGTTTTAAATTACTATCTGAATCAGATAATCCATGTCGATTAGTAATTCCTAAAACAGGAATATTTGTATTTAAGTAATTTCCTGATTTTCCAAAAGTTATATTGGCACCTTTAATTCCAATAGAAGTACTTATGCCACTTTTACTTAAATTTAAATGAACTCCAGGTATAACTTTAATGCGTTTTCGAAAACTCCAAGCCATATTTCTTATTTTTAAATTAATGAATATTCAAAAATAATAACATGTGAAATTTGAAATTTACGGAAATCCATAATAACCGTTAGCGCAAATTTGCAATCTGTGCCTGTACAGTTGAATGAGCAAATGCAAAAGGTTAGTATTTCAAAATAATATAATAACACCTAAATCACTTTCTAAACCATAATACTTTGTCGTAATAATGTTTAGGGAGTTACTTCGCGGGCACAGATTGCAAATCTGCGCTATCATTTCGGTAAGTTTGTCAAAGTTTCAAACTTTGACAAAGTTCTAAATATACAGCTTTGCGACCTCAGCGTTTGCTAAACACAATCATAAACAAAAAATCTTAGCGTACTTTGCGTTAAAAAATCAGCGTTAAAAAATCTACAAAACACGATAAACAGGATACTGCATATGCGCCTTTTCATAGTAAACCGAATGTTTGTAAATCCAGTCTAATTGTGCTTCGGCGCTTTTTGCAAATTCGCGGTCATTTTGTTTTTTGGTTTCTAATTCTGATTTTAGAGTTGGGTTGTCTTTTAAAAGCTGAGCTGCAGTATCTTCAAAAATATATTGGGAATAATGTTCTTTTTGCTGTAAAATCGCATCGAAGAAATTCCAGTTAAAGAACGAATCAACACCTTCTGGTTCAAAAGCTTCTACAAGATATTTTACACCTTTTTGATTCGTTGGAACGTAATAATCTCCTTTAGCGAAATTCATTTTTACCATTTTAGAAGTTATGGTTGTATTTCGGTGCAAATAATGTCCTTCGTAAGCAGACGGAACGGTTTTAAAATCGGCAATTCTATAGCTTTCAACCTCAACAATAGTGTCGTTTTTAAATTGCCTGAAAGAGATGTTATTGTTTTTCAGCAGCTCAATAATATTCCAATAACCACGCGGAATGATATAAGCAGAAGGTATAATAACCTCTTTTTGTGATTTGAATTCCTTGATGTATGGAACGTCTTTTTTATACGGTTTGCTTCGGTCATAATACAAACGATCGCCTGTTGTCGCTTCGCTTTTTTTGTAACCTGCTTCGTAACCCAAAAAGGTAAATTTGGTTGCTTTCGTACTGTCCATTTCCCATTTTAAAGTATACGATTTTTTAGGCTGATATTGCTCTAAATTTTTCACACGAAGCTCTTTGATTTTCTGATAATTCGCATCGGTAAAATCCATAGTTGTTTTCATGTATTCGTAGGTCATTTTTACGCGTTCGGCATATTTCTTCAACATATGTGTTTCGACCACAAAACCAATCGTATTAAACAATGAAGTGTAACCCGTTGTATATCGCGGACTATCAACAAACTGTCCGAAACCTTTGTCAGGTGTATCTTTAAACGAATCAACATAAGGCGTCGTTTCGATTTTCTTTTTCTGAAGATCTTTCACCAAAGCCGGCATCATTTCGTTATTCATAAAATCGCCCAAAACCGTTCCGAGTTTGTTGTGCTGCGTCATGATATACGTCAGCTTGTATTGGTAATCAGAACCATTGCTTACGTGATTATCAATAAAAACATCGGCGTTTATTTTTTGGAAAATCTCTACAAAGCTTTTGGTGTTTCGAGTATCGGATTTCATTAAATCACGATTCAAATCGTAGTTTCTGGCATTTCCTCTAAAACCATAAATTTCCGGTCCGTCCTGATTGGCGCGAGTTGTCGAATTTCTATTTAAAGCGCCGCCAATATTATAAACCGGAATGGTAACCAAAACCGTATTTTTTGGCGCTTTCATTTTTCCGGTTGCTAAATCTCTGTAGAATTGCATAGTTGCATCTATTCCGTCAGGTTCTCCGGCGTGGATTCCGTTATTGACAAACAAAACGGCTTTGGTTTTTTGAATTTTATCAAAATCAAATTCTTTGTCAGGATTAAAAGTAATCATGTGCAAAGGTTCGCCAGAATCTGTCAGTCCCATTTCTTTCATTTGAATAGTCGGAAAATCAGCAGCAAGCATTTTAAAATAGGCAATGGTTTCCTGATAAGATGCGGATTGATTTCCGTTTCCTTTCTCAAAAAAAGTGTCGTATTTTTTAATGTTTTGAGCAGAAATAGAGATTGTGAAAAGTGAAATGAGAATGGTAAAAAGTTTCATGGTTTGGGTTTTTATGGAATCAAATATAGTTTTTTATTTGTTTAAAAGTTTCAAGTTTCAGGTTTCAAGTTGATGTACTTTGTCTATATTTTTTTAACCGCAAAGGTGCTAAGGTTACGCAAAGTTCGCAAAGCTTTGCGTGCTTTGCATTTGCTCAACTAAATCTAAAACAAAAAAACTTTGCGTGCTTTGCGGTTAAATCACTACCATAACCTGAAACCTGAAACAAGAAAAACTTGAAACAAAATTTTAGTTACTTTTGCAGCATGAAAAAACACCATTCTAACGATATACTTTCGAATTTAGGGATTCAGAGTCTGAACGAAATGCAGGAAATGGCACACGATGCTATTTTAAACGAAAACAATACTTTATTACTTTCTCCAACTGGATCGGGTAAAACATTGGCTTTCCTGCTTCCGATATTAGAATTATTGCAGCCGGAAATATTATCGGTTCAGTGCTTGATTTTGGTTCCGTCACGCGAACTTGGACTGCAGATTGAACAGGTTTGGAAAAAAATGGGAACGCAATATAAAGTCAATATTTGTTATGGTGGTCATTCAATTGAAACAGAAATCAAGAATTTAAGCAATCCGCCGGCAGTTTTAATTGGAACGCCAGGAAGAATTGCCGATCATATTGACCGTGAAACTTTCAGAACCGATAAAATCCAAACTTTGATTTTAGATGAGTTTGATAAATCGCTGCAATTGGGTTTTCATGAGCAAATGTCTTTTATTATTGCAAGATTACCGAAAGTTAATAAACGGGTTTTGGTTTCGGCAACTTCAGATATTGAAATTCCAAAATATACAAAAGTCATCAATCCAACGGTTTTAGATTTTATTCCGGAAGAAGAAGAAAAAACGAATCTTTCGATGAAAATGGTGATTTCGCCAGCAAAAGATAAACTGCAAAGTTTGTTCCATTTGATTTGTTCTTTAAAATCAGAATCGGCTATTATTTTCTGTAATCATCGCGATGCTGCAGAACGTATTAGCGATACTTTGAACGAAAAAGGAATTTATTCAGTGTATTATCACGGCGGAATGGATCAGGAAGAGCGGGAGAGGGCTTTGATTCAGTTTAGAAATGGAAGTGTTACGTATTTAGTCACAACCGATTTGGCTGCGAGAGGTTTGGATATTCCTGAAATGAAACATGTTATTCATTATCATTTGCCTTTAAAAGAAGACGAATTCACGCATAGAAACGGACGTACAGCGCGTATGCAGGCAACGGGAACGGCCTATATAATCATTCACGAAAGTGAAAAAGAATTGGATTATATCGATTATGAAATGGCTGTTTTAGATGTTGAAGGAAAAGTTTCGCTGCCAAAACCGCCACAATTTCAAACTATTTATATCAGCGGAGGAAAGAAAACAAAACTGAATAAGTTTGATATTGTAGGTTTCTTTTCGCAAAAAGGAAAATTAGAAAAAGATGATTTGGGGTTAATCGAAGTAAAAGATTTTGTGTCGTTTGCTGCTGTAAAATACAATAAAGTAAAAGATCTTTTGAAGAACGTAAAAGACGAAAAAATGAAGGGTAAAAAGTTTAAAATTGAAGTAGCCCGAAATGTTATTAAAAAAGAAGAAGAAAAAAGTAAGAAATTTTAGTTTTTTTTGAACTTTTAAGAAGTCTTTTGTTTTTGTATGATATTGTAAATCAATTTATTATGCAATATTGAACAAGTTTTACAATTTTGTGTTAAAAAAATAATGCTTTGATAGGTGTTTTTTCAATATTTCTATGTTTTTTTGTTGCAGTAAAATTGTAACCCCAAATTCATTATGAAAAAGATTATTACCCTTGCTATTTTGTTCTTTAGCGTTGTTTCATTTGCACAGGTTAAAGTTCTTGAAACAGTTCCTGTTGAGAAATTAGGAAAAGTAAATAACAATTACATTCAGAAAATTGGTGACGAATACACTGTGTATTACACTATTGTTCAAAGTGATGATGATTCGACTTTGAGAAAATTTTCATTCAAGAACATAGATAATGCTTATAACTCTTTATACAACATTATCATGGGCGGATTTACAGCTTCTCCGTTGTACGATATCAAGTTAGAGTTACCTAACAATTACATCTGGTTACACTACACAGGAAATGTAGTTCCAGATAAGGCTACAGTTCAATTTATGGTTTCTGGTAAAGAAAGAGACGCAGCAACAAATAACGTTTCTGAGCCATTCGTAAAAGATCAAATCAACAAATTATTCCAAAAATAATTCTTTTTGAGGGACTAAGTCTCAAAGGGACAGAGGGACAAAGTTTTTTCTCTCTTAATATTATAAAAAAAGCTGTTCTTAATTGAACGGCTTTTTTGTTTTTAGGCTCAAAAGGTCAGAGCAAAAAAAGGTTCAAAGGTTGATTTCAATTAGAAATCGTCCCTTTGAACCTTTGTCCCTTTGTTACTCAAAAAAAGCTATATTTTCTTCACGTATTGTGTAATAATCACAATTTGCTGTCCGTCTACTTTTCCTTCGATGTATTCTGCGTTTTCGTGATCTAATCGGATGTTTCTAACGGCAGTTCCTTGTTTGGCAACCATACTTGATCCTTTTACTTTAAGATCTTTGATTAAAACTACAGAATCTCCGTGTTGCAAAACTACTCCGTTACTATCACGGTGAACTAGTTTGTTTTCGTCATCTTCGCCTTCGCCAGTTGCTTTTGCCCATTCAAGAACATCCTCTTCTAAATACATCATGTCAAGTAATTCTTGAGGCCATCCGGCAGAGCGCATACGGCTTAACATTCTCCAAGCGACCACTTGTACTGGAATATTCTCATTCCACATACTGTCATTCAGGCATCTCCAGTGATTTAAATCTACTTTGTCTGGATTTTCAATTTGGTCAATACAGGTATTACAGGCTAATATACTTTCATCAAGTCCACCTTTTCTGGTTGGTAATACTTGATAAACTTTTAGGTTTTCTTCAGCTCCGCAAAGCTCACATTTAGATCCGCTTCGTTTGCTTAATTCTCTTTCGATGCTCATTATGATTGTTTATTTTAAAAATACGAAATTACTTATAATTTGCTTCGCTGGCAAATTTATGATTTTTATTTCTGAACCCTAACTGCATCTGGAACCAGCATTTCATATTCGCCTCCATGACGCAGTACATCGCGTACAATGCTTGAACTGATAAACGAGGTACTTGCAGCTGTCAGTAAGAAAACAGTTTCTATTTTCGATAGTTTTCTGTTGGTGTGTGCGATCGCTTTTTCGAACTCGAAATCGGCAGGGTTTCTAAGGCCTCTTAAAATAAAATTGGCTTTTAGTTTTTTGGCCAGATCAATTGTTAATCCTTCATACGTAATAACCGAAACTTTAGGCTCGTCTTTGAAGGTTTCTTCAATAAAGCGTTTTCTTTCTTCGAGAGAAAACATGTATTTTTTTTCGGCATTGACACCAATTGCAATTATGATTTCATCAAACAAAGGAATTCCTCTTTTGATAATATCTTCGTGTCCAAGTGTAATGGGGTCAAATGAGCCCGGAAATATTGCTTTTCTCATTTTTTTAAGGTTCAGAGGTTTTTAGTGGCAAAGATTCAAAGGATTAATTTGAACTTATTTTTGGAATTTGGAATTTATTTTTTGGAAATTTTTATGTTATTCTCTTGGTGTTTATAGACGTAACCCATTCGTCTCTTTTACAAACTTTACAATTTGCTGTTCCAGTTTTTTGCTCTTGCGTATGTCCACAGAAACTACAAGAATAAATTCCGTCAGCAGGAATGAATTTATTTTTTGTGTAAAATAACGAAGGCAGAATAGGTAATCCATATCCAACATCTTTATCATCGTAATAAAAAACGCTGATTTCGCCGCTGGTTTCAATAAAAGCATGTTTGACTTGACCTAAATGTTCGATTGATTTGATTCTCAATTCAGCAAAGAATTCGTCTTGTGCCAGACTTTCTTTTTTGAAAGTTGATATAGAGAACTTACCATCATTTATTAGACATTCGGTTTTGCCTTCTATAAATTCTTCAAATTTTTTGCTTTTTCCTGTCAGCCAAGTTACGGAGCGGTATAAAATGATTATTGTAGAAAAAACTATCGCTGCGGGAATGATTCCAACATCTTCATAAAACATTGGGTCGCCAGCGGCTGAACCTAATGCTATAATAATTACGGTTTCGAAAATCGATAATTGTTTTACACCTCGTTTTCCAGCTAATTTTAGGGTTAGAAGTAAAATAGTGAACATTACCGTTGAACGGAAAATAACTTCAAGGATAAATGATTCTGGAAGGTTGTTGTAAAACAGTCTATTCCATTCAAAGATTTCTTTCATTTTTTTGGAGGTTCTAATTTTGAGATTCTAAGGTTCATAGGCTTGGACTTTGCTCAGCCTGACCATCAAAAATAAAGGTGCTAAAACTTAAAATCTTAGCACCTTAGTGTCTTAATATCTTATTTTAAAGCCAGCTCAATTGCATTTGTAAACAAATCTTCTAGAGAAATTCCAGCTGCTTTTGCTTGCTGCGGAATCAAACTTTCTGTTGTAAGTCCCGGAATCGTGTTCATTTCGAGCATATAAGGTTCATTGTCTACGATAATAAATTCGCTTCTTGAGAAACCTTTCATTTTTAAAACTTCGTAAGCACGTTTGGCTGTTTCTCCTACTTTTTGTGTCAGCTCATCAGAGATTCTGGCAGGAGTGATTTCTTGTGATTTTCCTTCATATTTCGCTTCGTAATCGAAGAAATCATTGTCGGATACGATTTCTGTAATTGGTAAAACGATGATTTCGCCTTTGTAGTTTATTACACCAACAGAAACCTCCGTTCCGTCAAGGAAACTTTCGATGATGATTTCGTTGTCTTCTTTGTAAGCAACTTCAATTGCGATTGGTAATTCGGCTTCGGTTTTTACTTTTGAAATTCCGAAACTAGAACCGGCTTTGTTTGGTTTAACAAAACAAGGAAGCCCTACTTTTTTAATGATTTCTTGAGTATTGATAACATCGCCTTTGTTTAGGTAATATGAAATGGCAGTTTTGATTCCGTAAGGTTTTAAAACCGACAATAAATCTCTTTTGTTGAATGTCAATGCCGATTGATAGTAGTCACAAGAAGACTGCGGAATTCCCAATAATTCAAAATAAGCCTGCATTAATCCATCTTCTCCCGGAGTTCCGTGAATGGCGTTGAAAACACAGTCGAAAGTAATTTTTTCTCCGTTTACTGTAACTGAGAAATCATTTCGGTCGATTGGGAATTCGGTATCGTTGGCGTCTACATAAACCCATTTTTCTTTGAAAATATGAATACGGAA
The DNA here is from genome assembly GCF_017352115.1 of Flavobacterium endoglycinae. Taxonomy (NCBI): domain Bacteria; kingdom Pseudomonadati; phylum Bacteroidota; class Flavobacteriia; order Flavobacteriales; family Flavobacteriaceae; genus Flavobacterium; species Flavobacterium endoglycinae. Next base: position 542,502 of record NZ_CP071448.1, on the reverse strand, counting down.
TCCGTTGTATTTTGTTTTGTCAAGATATTGGTATACAACGTTTCCGCTGATAAGGGAGATCTTGTATTCGCTTGAATATCCGCCCATTATGATGGCAATGTTTTTCATTGACTTTTGTTTAATTGTTTAATCGTTATTTTTTGAATCGAAATTTTCTTTTGAAAACGAATGCCTAGCCCCGATAGAGCCGGTATCCTTTTTGATCTCATCTTTTATGAGAGCAAAAAGATATAGGCGAAAGCGGGAAAATGCTCCTTCCTTCGACTAGGCTCAGGATGATGAATAGAGGCTTTCTTGTTTTAAACAAAATTATCATTTTTTTTGAAATGAAATACTTTATCTTTGCGTTCAACTAAAAATAAATTTATGAGTTTACGTAAGTATTTAACCAGCCGAGTGTTTTTTTTACAAGTATTGGCTGCAGCTGCTATTATTGCGATTTTAGGGTATTTGTTTATGCATTGGTTGACATTTACAACGGATCACGGACACGAAATTGCGGTTCCGAATTTAGCAAGACTGACAGAAGAGCAAGTTGAAGAAAAACTAGACGAGCTGGATTTAGATTATGTGCTGTTGGATAGTGTGGATTATAGAAGTGAATTTCCGAAATACAGTGTTGTAGAGCAGGATCCTCTGCCTGGAACAAAAGTAAAAGTGGGAAGAAAAATATATATTAAAATTAATTCATCGGGATTTTCATCTGTTAAGATTCCTGATTTAATTGAAAAAACATATCGTGAAGCTGTTCCAACTTTAAAGGCTTTAGGTCTTGAGCCGGGAACGATTACTTATATTCCAAATCTTGGAAAAGATATGGTTTTGGAAATGCGTTTGAAAGGAAGAAACTTAAAAGTAGGAGATCGTGTTTTGAAAGCGTCTAAAATTGATTTGGTTTTAGGTGATGGAAAAGCGAGTTATGTAGATGAAAGTCAGGCAGCAGATAGTACTGCGGCGCCTGTAGAAACCCCAAATGATGAACAATAATATTGAAGAAAATTTAGATCTGGAAGACGAATTATTCGAGCATTACAGATTTGAAGTCCCAAAAGGTCAAGCGTTTTTGCGTATTGACAAATATTTGATGTATTTGATTCCGAATGCCACACGAAATAAAATTCAAAATGCGGCAACGAATGGGAATATTTTTGTGAATGATGTTCCAGTAAAATCAAATTACAAGGTTAAACCTTTTGATGTGATAACGGTTATGCTATCGCATCCTCCATTTGAAAACAGGGTAGATCCTGAAGATATTCCGCTGGATATTGTTTATGAAGATGATGCACTTTTGCTGATCAATAAACCGCCAGGATTGGTTGTGCACCCAGGACATGGTAATTATACCGGAACTTTGGTGAACGCTTTGGCATTTCATTTTGAAAATCTTCCAATGAACAGCAGTGAACGTCCGGGATTGGTACACCGAATTGATAAAGATACATCAGGACTTTTGGTTGTAGCGAAAACTGAAGCAGCTATGACGCATTTGGCAAAACAGTTTGAAGCTAAAACAACTGAACGCGAATATATTGCTTTGGTTTGGGGAAATGTCGCTGCCGAAAGCGGTACCATTGAAGGAAATCTGGCAAGACATTTAAAAGATCGCATGCAAATGGCGGTTTTTGATGATCCTGAAATTGGTAAACCTGCGATTACTCATTATAAAGTTTTGGAACGTTTTGGTTATGTGACTTTGATTTCTTGCAAACTGGAAACGGGAAGAACGCACCAGATTCGCGCGCACATGAAACACATCGGACATCCGTTATTTAATGATGAACGTTACGGTGGTCATTTGATTTTGAAAGGAACGACTTTTACGAAATACAAACAGTTTATTGAAAATTGTTTCAAAGCATTGCCACGTCAGGCGCTGCATGCTAAAACGCTTGGATTTGTTCATCCGAATACGGGAGAATTAATGCGTTTTGATACCGAACTGCCAGACGATTTTAAAGAATGTATTGAGAAATGGCGTAATTATTCTAAGTCGCATAATGTTGACGAAGAGTAGTAATTAGATAATTTGGCAATTAGGAAATTAGATAATTTTCCTTCCTTTATAAAATAGAAAAAGCTCCTTTTTGGAGCTTTTTTGTTTTACCATAATTTTATTCGTTCCAATATTCCGTAGAGGCGCACTGAAGTGCGTCTAACGTATCGTGGATATGCGTTGCGGAGACGCACTGCAGTGCGCCTCTACAGATATACTTTGTGTTATAATTTTCTAATTGACACATTCTCAAATTAACTAATTTAAATAGATTTGATTCTTAAATTGGTTATTTTGACTTCTCCGTTGGTTATGAATCCTAATTTTCCTTTTTGGTTTAGATTGCTTTTTTCAAGAGAATATTCTAAAGTTGTTTTGTCGTTTACAGAAAAGTACAATTGATTATTGAGGACTTTAATTTTTACCGCATACCATTTGTTGTTTTCCAATTCCATTGGTTTTTTAAACAAGGTTTTTCCCCCTCGTTTGCCATACGAATCGTCTTTTTTATCATATACGCCGTCGCCAATTACTATGTTTTGATCAATTTGATATAAATAGGTTCTAATGTATTTTTCTTTATCCAGATTGAGCATGATTTCAAATAAAGATTCTTTGGTCATGTTGACGCTCAAATCTATTTCATAATTCTCTGGAAGCTGTTTTTTGGAAACTAAAACACCCCAAGGCGAAAGGGAACCGTTTCCGGTAAGGGTATCATTTTTTAGAATCCATTCTTTAGAATTGATTGTCCAATCTGATTTTAGTTCCTTAGAGTAGTTTAAAGTATATTCTTTTTTTGTTGTTGAAATCGTACTAGAACACGAAATCATTGCTAATTGAAGAATAAGAAATAAGGCAAATTTTGTTTTCATTTAATTTAATTCCGAGTGATATTTTATTTTTCCAATTGATCCTGTTTCTGATGGTAGAAGTTCAAAAACCGAAGTAGGAGCAAGGCCTTCTTCAATTCGGTGGGAAACATATAAAATGGTAACGTTTGTTTCTTGTTTTATAGTGTTAATAAGCTGAATTACCAAATCAACATTTTCATCGTCTAAACCTTCTACAGGTTCGTCCAGAATCAATAATGGCGGATGTTTTAAAACGGCACGAACAATTAAAGCAACTCTTTGCTGGCCAATAGAAAGATCAATAAAACGCTTTTTTCGTAAATGTGTCATTTCGATCACTTCCAGCCATTGTGTAACTATATTTTTTTGATGTGTTGTTGGTTCAGTATAAAGTCCGATCTGGTCAAAGAATCCCGATAAGATCATTTGTTCTAACGTGTGGCCTTTTTGGAATAAATCAGTCATGGAAGTGGTGAAGATTCCGATTTGTTTTTTGATATCCCAAACACTTTCTCCCGTTCCTTTTTTTCGTCCAAATAAATACAAATCCTGTCCAAATCCTTTTGGATTATCACCTGTAATTAGTGATAAGATTGTGCTTTTTCCAGATCCGTTTGGGCCAATTAATTGCCAGAATTCCCCTTGTTTAATAGTCCACGAAATTTTATCCAGAATTTTTCTTTCTTCATAACTAACCGAAACATTGTCGAGTTTAATTAATACACTTTCGTGGAAGGTATGCGGTTCTGCAGCTTTTGGGATTACAGCTGTATTTAAGGTTTTAAAATGTGTATTGGTTTGAGAAAGCGCATGCAGTTCAAACGTATTGTCTTTTATTTGTGCTTTGTTTGGAACAAATGCGAGCACATCGACTACACGATTGACAATTTGGATAATGGCGATTTCATTACTAAGATCTTTTAATGATTCTGCAAGAACTACTCGTGAAGCTTGGTCTAAATGATCAAACGGATTGTCGAAAATGATAAAATCTGGTTTTTGATTGATGCAGTATTTTAAGAATTCTTTTTTTCGTTCACCCGATGAAAAAGTTCGCAATTGTCTATTTGAAGTTGAAGCTTCAACGCTATCGTATTGAAACTCTTTTTCGATGAATTTCTCGATCGCAATGTCAGAGAAAAGAATTCCTTTTTGGTTATTAAAAACGGCTAAATCTCCTTTTGCTTCGCCTGCAAGTAAAGCGTCTATAAAAGCTTTTTTATTTACTTGATTTGACAAAAGTATATCCCAGTGTTGCATTGTATTATTTTAAAATATTATTGATTCTCTTTTAACGCCATTTCGCGGTCGTTTCTAGACCATTCACTCCAAGAACCAGCATATAATTTCGGAATTGGAAGTCCTGCATAATCCATGGCTAATAAAGTATGGCAGGCTGTAACTCCTGAACCGCAATGAACTATTGTGTTTTCTGGTTTTTTATCTCCAAGAATGGCTTTGTATTTTGCAGCCAATTCATCAGCTGATTTAAACAATCCGTTTTCGTCTAAATTTTCAGTTAACGGAACATTGACCGCCCCAGGAATATGTCCTGCAATTAAATCCAAAGGTTCTGTTAGACCGTCATATCTGTTTTTATCGCGAACATCAATTACGATATTCTGATCGTTTTTTCGAGCTTTTTCAACTTCTTCAATATCGGCTAGAAGTAATTTCCATTCTTGAGAAGGGTATGTTGTTGTTTCAAAAGTCTCATTTCCAGAATTTGTTGGAAAACCTGCTTGAATTGCCGCTTGATAACCGCCATTTAAAACCTGAATTTTTTCATGTCCAATTGCGCGCATCATCCACCAGAATCGTGCGGCGAAATTAGAACCGTTTTTATCATCGTAAACGATAACATGATCTGAAGGTGAAATTCCTAACGCAGAAAGTGTTTTTGAAAATTCTTCGGGTGAAGGCAAAGGATGTCTTCCGCCATTAGCAGGATTTTCTTGAATATGGGCTAGATCACGGTTTAAATCGACGAAACGAGCGCCTTTTAAATGTTCTTTTTGATAGTTTTCAAAAGTATTTGCACCCGCTCGGGCATCGACTAAAATGATTTTTGAAGCGTCTAATTCAAGTGATTCTTGCGCAGTGATTAGTGGAGAAATTGTAGCCATTTTTTTTTTTTTTTTTGATTTATTTTTTCTTTGAGTTTCCCATCCAAAGCAAGGTGTTTAATAGTAACTGACTTTGTGTTTTGTTTTCGAAAGTGTACGATAGGGTTTTGTTAGTGCCGCCTTCATAATCGATATCATTATGTCCCATGTTTACATACAACATTTTGTAATTTTTATTGGTCCAAACTACCGGATAATAACCGCTATGCCAGATTTCATGTTGTTTTGGTCCTGTTCCTAAAGGGAAACTGCTTTCGTCGATTGCCAAAAGAATTTTTATATCAGGATTTTTGGTTAAATCATTCGACCAGCGGTACCACTCATTTGGAGCAGAAGTAAAAGTTTTAGGAAGCTTTTTAGTTACAGGATGCTGGTTTTCAACTCGTAAAACAGCAGAAGTCGGCCTCCAAGTATTGCTTCCATATTCGCCTGAACCTAAAAAAGTATTGTGATACCAATCCCAGTTTTGTGGATACGAAGAATTATTTAAGGCAAAAGCCGAGAAATGAAACCCAATAAAACCACCGCCATTTTCCACATATTTTTGAAAAGCTTCACGTTGTTCCTGCGTTTCAGGTCTTGTATCTAGAAATAAAACTACTTGATAATTGGCAAGGAATTTAGCGTTGAGATTGTTCCAATTATCTGTAGAATCGTAAACAAAGTGATTTTTTTCGGCTTCTTTTGGAAACCATTTATTTGCTTCATGCACAAAACTAATATGTGCCTGATCGTTCTTTGCGGTGTAAAAAGCAATTACTTTAAATTTTGGTTTTTCTTTTTTATCCTGAGAAAATCCTGAAAAAAAAACTAAAAAGAGTATTAAAAGGATACTCTTTTTAGCTGCCGAATGCAGTTGTAAATTTTGATACGACATATTTAGTCTGGAATTTTTTCGATTAATATTTCATTTCCAGCCATATCGAAATAAGTGCAGGTCATTTCTACAATATCAACTCTCCATTTTGCAATACCACATTGTCCTGCATGATTGCAAAAAGTAAGATAATCAGTTTCTCCATGCTGATGTTTTACCAGAAATTCTATAAAAAGTTCTTTATTGGGAGTTGCAGCAATCGAAATCGGGTTGTATTTTTCGTCAGATGTAACTGAGTAACCGTTGACGCCATAGTATTCAACGTGTCCGTCATTTACGAAAGTGTCGTATCCTTTTACTCCCAGAATTATTAAATCCTGAATGTAATTTGGAAAATCTTCTCCGCTTTTTACTTTAGCATGGGCTTCTTTGATTTGTTCTACTGTAAACATATAATTTTAGTTTTTAGATTAGTATAGTAAAAGGTTTTGTTTCGCGTAAATTGAATTTTGCCTTAAAACCAAAAAGTTATTTCAAAAATACGATTAATGGTTTTATAAATTGGTTAAAAGATTCAATATGGGGTAAATGTCCCGTATTTGGAATTTCGACTAATTTGGAATTCGGAATTGCTTTTTGAGTTATCTTACCTAATTCGGCGTAGTTTCCCATTGTTTTTTGAATTTCGGCAGAAACTAACGGTTTTCCTAAAGCGGTTTTATCTCTTGTTCCAATGAGTAATAATGTTGGGCTTTTAATATTTTTAAATTCATATAAAACCGGCTGCGTAAAAATCATATCATACAAAAGAGCAGAATTCCAAGCTACTTTATTATAATCTGGAGCTGTTGTCCATCCGGCGCCTAATTCTGCCCATTTTTGGTAATCGGCATTCCATTTTCCATCGTAATAATTAGCCATTTGGTATTTTTTAATGGCTTCATAATTTTGTTTCAATTCTGATTCGAACCACCAGTCAACAGGTTTATAAGGTACAATACGTTTCCAATCTTCTAAACCAATCGGATTTTCTAAAATAAGTTTTTCAGCTGTTTCAGGGTACATCAATGTAAATCTTGTGGCTAACATACCGCCCATAGAATGACCTAAAACGGCTGTTTTTTGAATGCCTAAATGATCCAGAAGTTTTTTGGTATTTTCGGCAAGCTGCTGGAAAGTATATTGAAAATTATCTGGTTTTGAAGATTTTCCAAACCCAATTTGATCTGGAACAATAACCCGAAAACCTTCTTTTGTCAGCGCTTTAATAGTGGTTTCCCAATAAGCCCCATTAAAGTTTTTTCCGTGAAGGAGAAGTATGTTTTTATTATTGTAATTATTAGGTTTAATATCCATATAAGCCATTTTGAGATCTTGGCGCTGATTATTTAGTTCAAGAAAACTAACTGGATAAGGATATTCATAATTGGTTAAGTTGATATCTAATGGCTTTATCTTTTCCTGCGAAAAGCAAAAAAGCGGTAATAAAAGTATGAAGAGTTTTATGGTTTTCATTTTTTGAAGCAGTTTTTAGGTTAAGAATTATAAATTTACCGCTTGCATTTTTAAAACCAAAAAATAGATTCTTAAAGTTATCAGAAAAAAATGAGAACGGATTACTTTTTTAGCGTTACCACTCTCTGAGGATACGGAATATCAATTCCAGCTTCGTCAAAACGCTTTTTAATACTTTGCAATAAATCACAGTACAATACAAAAGCATCTGTTGAATTTTTTGCCCAAGCCCAAGCTTTTAAAGTGACACTAGAATCTGCTAGGGCGACTACTCTGGCAATTACCAAAGGTGCGTTTTGTTTTTTATTTTCGGCAGTTCTCGTGTCAATAAACAGCGGATGTGCTGCCACTTCTTCCTTCATGATTTCCAACGCTTTTTCAAGATCAGATTCGTAACCAATACCGATTTCAATTATTTTACAGCATTTGGTGTCGTTCATATTAGTGTTTACAATAATCTGGGCACTGATAACCGAATTTGGAATGATAATGCGATTGTTTTCGGAATCTTTTAGAACTACTTGTCTAAGATTAATATCTTCAACAACACCCACAAAATTATTGATTGTTATTTTGTCATTTATTTTGAATGGTTTGAAAATAACGAGAAAAATACCGCTTACAATATTGCTTAAAGCTTGCTGGGAGGCAAGACCGGCAACTAAGGAAATAACTCCAGCGCCTGCTAAAAACGAATGTCCGATGATTTTAAATTCGGGAATTTGAATCAAAGCAAAAGCAAATCCTAAAATGTATATTACTGTGATAATAAAATGTTTTAGGAATTTAAATCCTGTTACATCATATTCTTTCTGGCTGAGTTTGCGATACAGGAAATAGCGAAGAACTTTGTCTGTAAAAGCACCTAAAATAATGGTAGTAAGGATAATTATTGCAATTATAATTCCTATTCTAAAGTCGGCAGTGAAATCCATTTTGGATGAAAATTGATATTGGATTTATTGTAATTATTGTAATTGGATGATCGATTCTATAAGCCAGGTTTCATTTGTTTTTTTTAGATTAAATTCAAATGGCGTAACAGTGTTTTGATCTAGTGACACGATAATTTTGGCAGTTGAGCCGGTTATTTCTTTTTCATAATAAACAGCTTTTTTCTCTTTGTTTAAAAACCTCTTTTTTTGATTATCAGGAAGACTTTTTTCCATTTTTTTCAACGTTTCTAAAGTCAGTTGATTCTCTTTGGTAGGAATCAATAATTCTTTAGCGACTTCAAAATCAAAACGGTTTGTGGCTGCTAAATACGCTTCAACAGTTTCTTTTGGTGATTTTGCTTCTTGATGGGATTTACAGTTTGTAAAAAGTGTCAGAATAACTAAAAAAGAAATAACACGCCTCATAGTAATTATGTTTTAAAGTCCCACAAAATCATCGCTTTTTGGGAAAATACTCAAAGCTTGAATAGCAATTTCTGGAGTTGGAGAAGCCAGTTTTCGTAATTTGGTATCCATCCATGCGCCGTCAACGGTAATGGTAGCGCAAAGTGTATCATCTTCTCTTCTAAATTCGTGAATAATAGACCAGCGTGAAGCATCAGATTTCATTTTTGATGTTTTGGTATGAATAAAGATTTTATCCGAAAGTTTTAATTCTTTTCTGAAAACACATTCTTCTCTAAACAAAACGGGACCAAAACCTTGTGTCTGCATTACTTTTAAAGTTAAGCCCAATTCCTCAAGGATTTCTATACGATGCTGTGCGCCAAAATCGTAATAGGCACTGTGACGAACGTGAAAATTTGGGTCAAGATCTGACCAGCGAAAAGATATTTCTTTAACAAATGATGCCATTTTTTCTAATTGTATTTTTTTATTGATAAACCGAAATTACGAATAAAAAATAAACAAACATGACAAAATTACTATGCGTGCATATTTTTTAAATTGAATTATTATTGATGTTCAATTTTTTTACAATCCATGGCAGTGTAAGTCCTTGTCCAATCAATGTTAAGAGTACAACAGCCACAGAGATGAAAATTATGGCATTCCTTTGCGGAAATTCTTCTCCGTTTTCAAGTACTTTGGGAAGCCCAATAGCAATAGCAAGAGAAACAATTCCCCGCATTCCAGACCAGCTTAAAATAATACTGTTTTTGGTATCGAGAAGGGCATGCTCGCTGATTTTTCTTTTTCGCTTCGTATTCTGAAAAGCTTTTTGCAGATTTACTTTCTGAAGAAAAATTCTAATCATTCTAATTAACAACGCTACAATAGTTATAATTACAGCATAACCAATATAAGGCAGAATCATTTCATCATCTATATTCTTTAATACATAACGGAAATTAAGTCCGATAAGGATAAAGATCAACCCATTCAATAAAAATATGATGATATCCCAAAGGTTTCTGGAATTGTTTTTTAGGCTTTCAGGGAAAATTTTGTTGCTTAAACGTGCAATTTTCAAACCTAAGACTACAACTGCAATTACTCCAGATACATGCAGGTTTTCGGCAATTAAATAGGCTACAAATGGCATTAAAAGCATAAAGCTGATGGTAACATTGGTATTTTTATGAACTTTTTTGAGAATAATCGCCAGTATTTTTGCAACAACCAATCCCACTAAAAAGCCTCCGCCCAATAAAAGTACAAATTCTAAGGTTGCTTTCCATATTATAAAAGTTGAGCCCATAACGGCGGCTACAGCAAAACGGTAGGCAACCAGTGCAGATGCATCGTTTATAAGGCTTTCGCCTTCAAGAATAGTCAATGTTTTATGAGAAAGGTTTAAGCCTTTTGTAATGCTTATGGCTGCAACGGCATCTGTGGCAGAAAGTATAGCACCCAGAACAAATGCCAATGGCCATGTCATATTTGGAATCATAAAGTATGCTGCAGCTGCGATTCCGGTTGCCGTTAAAAATACAAGCGAAATGGCTAAAGTGCTGATCGTATTGATATTTGTTTTGAAATCTTTGGGAGAAATATTAAAAGAAGCATCATATAACAAAGGCGGCAGGAAAATCAGGAAAATGATTTCGGGATTAATTTCAATTTCGGTCATGGTTGGAATAAAACCAATGGCAACTCCCACAATAACTAAAAGAATAGGGTAGGGTAATTTTGCTTTGTCGGCAAAAGCTGATAATCCTATTACGATTGCCAGAATAAAGATAATAATGCTGTAATTCTCCATTTTTGTAATCTAGAAAAATGCGAATGTAAGTATTTCGGGAAATTAAAAGTAAAGATTTTGGGTTTTTAATTTCTGTCAGCTGTTAAGAGATAGCTGTCTTTTTTTTCCCATTTTTTATTTACAAAGCTGTATAAATTCGCGTAGAATTCATATTTTCCAGGCTTTGCAATTAAATACAATACTAGAGCATTGGTGTTTTTATTAAAATACAGCGGTTTGGTAAACTGATAAATTTCCTGTTCCTGCAACGGAGTGTTGGCTCTGATAATATCGATTCTTCTTGAAATTAAAGCATCTAAAACATCTTCTGAAGTATCAGCATTCGGAACCACATTCGAACCCAGATTTTGATGCTGATAGGATTTAAGAGTTACAAAAGTAATATCGGTTTGTTCTGGAAATTTCTGCAATGCGTCTTTTTGTATTTTAGACTGGATTGCAATTTTTTCTGGTGCAGTAATTTTTTGTTTGGTACTGTCTAGAATTTTCCATGTTTTTTCAAGGATTGTTTTCAGACCAATTGGAGTCCCGCCATAAACTTTATAATTCGAAGCGTCAAATGGCTGTTCAAAAACTAAAATATTTTGATTAGGATTAGATTTGCTGGTATTGATTATCTCTGTAAAAGAGAGCGGGAAAGTTATAGACTGTTCTACTTTTGATGTTTGGGCTTTTAAAGTTGACAGAATAAGTAAAAGAATTATTATTGACAGTTTTTTCATAGAATGTTTTTTAAATGATAGTGACTGGTTTTGAATAATATGGCTTAAAAATAACGTATAAATTCTGAAGTTTCAAATAAAAAAGAAGAATCAGGATTTTATTTTCTAGATACTGAAAAGTAATGAGAAGTTTCCTCAAATCAATGACACACAAATTGAGGTTTGCCATACATGTCAGGGATAAAAAATGTCATGTTGTCAGATGATTAATTGGTGTTTACAGTAAAACTGACAATTTACTTTGGTTTTTTATATTGGCACAATGATTGACTTATGCCACCTGAGTTATGAAAATTAAATCAAAATTAAATATATAAAAAATGGGTAAAATAATCGGAATTGACTTAGGTACGACGAACTCTTGTGTTTCTGTAATGGAAGGTAACGAAGCAGTTGTTATCCCTAACGCAGAAGGAAAAAGAACTACGCCATCTATCATCGCTTTTGTTGAAGGTGGCGAAATTAAAGTAGGTGATCCTGCAAAAAGACAAGCAGTAACGAATCCTACAAAAACGATTGCTTCTATTAAACGTTTTATGGGACACACTTTTGCTGAAACTGAAGGAGAAGCAAAAAGAGTTCCTTACAAAGTAGTAAAAGGTGACAACAATACTCCACGTGTGGATATTGACGGTCGTTTATATACTGCTCAAGAATTGTCTGCAATGACACTTCAAAAAATGAAAAAAACTGCTGAAGACTATTTAGGTCAAACAGTAACTGAGGCAGTTATTACAGTTCCTGCATATTTTAACGATGCTCAGCGTCAGGCTACAAAAGAAGCTGGAGAGATCGCTGGTCTTAAAGTTATGCGTATCATCAACGAGCCAACTGCTGCTGCACTTGCTTACGGATTAGATAAAAAAGGAAATGATCAAAAAATTGCTGTTTACGATTTAGGTGGAGGTACTTTTGATATCTCTGTTCTTGAATTAGGAGACGGTGTATTTGAAGTATTATCTACAAACGGTGATACTCACTTAGGTGGTGATGATTTTGACCAAGTTATTATTGACTGGTTAGCTGACGAATTCAAATCTGAAGAAGGAATTGATTTACGTTTAGACCCAATGTCATTACAGCGTTTAAAAGAAGCTGCTGAGAAAGCTAAGATTGAATTATCATCTTCTGCTGAAACAGAAATCAACTTACCATACGTAACTGCTACTGCTTCTGGACCAAAACACTTAGTGAAAAAATTATCTAGAGCTAAATTTGAGCAATTATCTGATTCTTTAGTAAAACGTTCTATGGAGCCAGTTGCTAAAGCATTAAAAGATGCAGGTTTATCTACATCTGATATCGACGAAGTAATCCTTGTAGGAGGTTCTACTCGTATGCCAAGAATCGCTGACGAAGTTGAAAAATTCTTCGGTAAAAAAGCTTCTAAAGGAGTTAACCCTGATGAGGTTGTTGCTATTGGAGCTGCTATTCAAGGTGGAGTTTTATCTGGAGATGTAAAAGATGTATTGTTACTTGACGTAACGCCTCTTTCTTTAGGTATCGAAACTATGGGTGGTGTATTGACTAAATTAATCGAGTCTAACACAACTATCCCAACTAAAAAATCTCAAGTATTCTCTACTGCTGCAGATTCTCAACCATCTGTTGAAATCCACGTATTGCAAGGAGAAAGAGCAATGGCTGCTGATAACAAAACTATCGGTCGTTTCCACTTAGATGGTATTCCACCAGCACCAAGAGGAGTTCCTCAAATCGAAGTAACTTTCGATATCGATGCTAATGGTATCATCAAAGTTTCTGCAACTGATAAAGGAACAGGAAAATCTCATGATATCCGTATCGAAGCTTCTTCTGGATTAACAGCTGAAGAAATCGAAAAAATGAAAAAAGATGCTGAAGCTAATGCTGATGCTGACAGAATTGCAAAAGAAAGAGCTGAGAAATTGAACGAAGCTGACAGTACTATCTTCCAAACTGAATCTCAATTGAAAGAGTTAGGAGATAAATTGACAGACGATCAAAAAACAGCTATCGAATACGCTTTAACTGAATTGAGAATGGCTCACCAATCTCAAGATCTTGACGCAATCCAAAAAGGATTAGACAATGTAAATGCAGCTTGGAAAACAGCTACAGAAGCAATGTACGCTCAAGGCGGTGATCAAGCAGGTCAACAAGCTGCTCCACAACAAGAGCAATCTGGAGACAATGTTGAAGACGTTGAATTCGAAGAAGTCAAATAAGTACTGATTAACATCAGTTAACAATAAGTGTTAAACCGCTGTAAACGTAAAGTTTACAGCGGTTTTTCTTTTTTATGCATTTTTGTTTCTGCTGTTTTTTAATCGTTTTTTATCATATATTTGTACCATATTTGTACCGGCACTTAAAGGGAGACAAAGTGTCCCTTATGTACCCTTATGGTACCTTAATAAGGAGACAAAGGCGATGAAAAGAACAAATAAACAATGTCTTAACTGCGGGGAGGAATTTATGCCCAAGACCGTGACTTCTGTTTACTGCTCACATATATGCAGTAAAAAAGCATACAAACAGAAGATAAAGCAGCTTAAAATTGAAGGCGAAGTCAAAGCTATGGTAGATAAAATACCCGAGAACAGAGCATTTATTTCTGTTCCTGAAGCTGGCATGCTTTTTGGCATTGCAAAAAAGACCCTTTACAGGCTTGTCGGCAAGGGAAAAATTCCTTCAGTCAATCTTGGAACCCGCCTTGTAAGGATAGACCGCAGAGTCATGGAAGAGATTTTCGGCCCTGCCCGCAGCCTGCCGAAGCCTGAAAGCGCTCCGAAGAAGAAATTATACAGCCTTGAAAAAGAGGACTGCTATTCGATTGGTGAAATTGCTCAGAGATTTCAGATATCGGAAGGTTCTGTCTACAGCCATATCAGGAAATATTCAATACCTACCAGGCAGATCGGAAAGCATGTATATGCTCCAAAAAGCGAAATTGATAACTTGTATAACGGAAATGATTTTATATGAAACAATTAGCAAAAACCAAGGTGACTGTGCGCCTGCGAAAAGCAGAAGACCGAGAGGAATGGTATGTCTACATAGAAAGCTATCCTGTTGAGGTTTCCGGAAAGAAAACGCCGCAGAGAATCCGTGAATACTTAAACAGAACCGTAAAAACCGTGGAGTGGGACAAGCAGAGAACCGCCCGTACAGATTCCCAGGGCATAAAATCCTATAAGCCCAGACGCAGCGATAACGGAATAATAATCACCAGAAGCGAAACCGACCGTGAAATTATGCTCTATGCCGACGGAGTGCGTAAAATCAGGCAGAAAGAATACGATAATACAGATCTGTACAGTGATGCCGAGAACCTATTGGCTGAACAGAAAGAAAAAGCAAAAGAGGATTTTATCAGATACATTGCCTCTGTGGTAGCAAAAAGGCATGCCCGAAGCTCAAAATCCATTATGATCAATTGGGAGCGGACCATAGAGTTTTTAAAAAGCTATTCCAAAGGCAGGCTGGTGTTTTCCCAGATTGACAGCAGAATGGCGGAAGATTTTAAGCTGTTTCTGCTGGCTGCGCCGCTCGGAGGAGGCAAAAAAGGGATACTTTCCCGCAACACTGCAGCAAGGTATTTTTCCATATTTAAAGCTGCTTTAAAACAGGCCTTTATCGACGGATATCTAACCGTTGATTTGTCTTCAAAAATAAAAGGCATACCTGAGCAGGAATCAAGACGCGAATATCTTACCATTAAAGAATTGAACGTGCTGGCTGAAACGCCCTGCGAAAAAGATGTCCTTAAAAGAGCCGCGCTTTTCTCAGCGCTTACCGGCCTGCGGCATTCCGACATCCAGAAGCTCCGCTGGAAAGAGATAAGCCTTGAAGACGACATGGCCAAACTGCATTTCACCCAGAAAAAAACAAGGGGTGTCGAGTATATGCCTATTTCTGAGCAGGCTTTGCAGCTCTGCGGAGAGCCAAGACTTCCCGGGCAGCTTGTTTTTGAGGATCTGCCGGACCCGTCGTGGATTTCACGTCCTCTGAAAAAATGGATTGAATCTGCCGGCATAAAAAAAAACATTACCTTCCACTGCTTCCGCCATACATTTGCAACACTTCAGCTCTCAAGCGGGACAGACATCTATACGGTCAGCAAAATGCTGGGGCATACCAACGTAAAAACTACTCAAATCTACGCCAAAGTAATAGATGAGAAGAAAAACAGAGCATCGCAGGCAATACAATTGGAATCTTTAAAGAAAAATGCGCAATGAAAATAAAGTACTTCGAATATATTGCAGTTTACCTGTCTGTTTTTTTAGTCTGTGTCTTTGTCGGTGCAATAGGAAGGCTGGTGCTTCTGGAAAAAGGTGCCGATGAATATACGGCCGGCGTTTTCTTTTGGATCAGCACTGGATTTGGAGTTTTAATGTTTGCAATTCTAAGTTTGTTTCTAAACGGTTTGGCCGAGAGATTGGTGAATCGTTTTTTGAAGACTGAAAAAAAGCAATCGCCTGAAAGCTTCATTACAAGTGAGGACCTTGTAAAAATAGAAGAGGAGTGGGAGGATACTTTAATTAAGCCCGAAATGCCTGAAAATAAAAATGCAGCAATTGATATTGAGCAAATAAGGGAGGAGCGGCAAAATGCAGCCAGAAATCAAAAACAGGCCAGAATTGATATCGCCATCAGTTATGCGCATAAGGAGTTTGCGCCGTATGTGTCGGATGATGATCTGGAGCAGTTGGGCAGCAATATACTCATATATGCTGAAGGCCTAAATTTTGAAAAGATTAAACCGGTAAAAGTAAAAGATCTGTCCAATCTGGATTTGTATCATTTTGGCTGGAATATCTGGAATTATTTTAAAGTCAGCAGACAGGACACAGCCGCACAATTTCTAAAGCTCACTTTTGCTGAAGCTTTAAAAGATGTCGAGCAGAAGAGCATTAAAACGCATCTCAAAGATGATGAACAGAAAGGGCTTTTAAAGATTATGGAGGATCTTGCAGATTTTTAAATACTGATAGATATTGACATTAAGCACCGTGTTTTTCAAGTGTTTCTGCTGTGAAGAGCGACACAGCAGAAACACTTTTTTCATTTGCACCATAACTGTTAAAAACGATAGCTATGGACATTAACGAAATCTCTTTTGAGAACCTGCCCAAAGCAGTAGCGCATATAGTGAAAGAAATTGCCGAGATCAAACTTCTGATTCAGAATGTGCAGGTATATGAATCTAAAGAAAAAAGCATTCCTATCGGGGTTGAAGAAGCAAGCAGGCTGATAGGGAAAGCAAAGCCTACAATTTACGCTCTTGTAAGGCAGAGAAAAATCCCGTGCTATAAGTATGGTAAAAAACTTTATTTTTTTGAAGAGGAACTTTTAGAATGGATTTCTAAAGGGAAAAAGAAAACAATACAGGAAATCGAATCAGCAGCATCGAAGTATAATCGTAATTGAAATAAATAGCCGGCAAGGATAGCTTTGCCGTTCAATTAGATCCTCACTACTCTAGAAGGTGCAGCAGAAAGTTGTTAAGAACGCCAGTTTTCGGACTCAGAAGCCCAATCGGCGCCTTTTGGCTGCGGTTATAGCACAGAACAGACTTCTGCAAGATTTATGGGAGATTTAAAGGCAGTAGCTTAATTTATCTTCTATCCTTCTGCTTTCAAGATGTTTTTTTTAATAAGCTGCGGTAGGTGTATAATTAAATAATTTATCCCTTATTGCCCGTAAATTATTTTAAAGGTGGAGACCGAAATGCAATCATATGAAATGCAGTTTATCAAACTCTTCGATTGTTCTATAATTTAGATATGAATGCCTTCTCTTTTTATTATACCAGTTTTCAATGTACTGGTAAACTTGGACTCTCATTTGTTCTCTTGGAAGAGGCTTATTCCCGTTAATTAGTTCTCTTTTTAAATTGCCGAAAAAGCTTTCGGAAACTGTATTGTCATTATGATTTTGCTTGCGGCTCATACTGCGTCTTACAAATTTATAAGAGTCTAAAGTTTCAGTAAAAATTTTATTGGCATATTGAACCCCTCTGTCAGAGTGAAAAATTAGTCTTGAGTAATATTCCTGTTTTTAACGGCCATTTCCCAAGCAGGTAAAGTAGTTTCTTTTGTGCTCATGCTGTCCGCTAAACTCCATCCAATGATTTTCCTGTCAAATAAATCCAAGACGATTGTAAGATACAGGAAGCCTTTCTCTGCTGCGATATAGGTAATGTCTGAAACCCATGCTTTAGCGGGCTGATTAATTGTGAATTCCCTGTTTAAGATATTTGGTGCAATATAATGATTGTGAACGGAATCAGTTGTTATAGTGAATCTGGTTTTAGCTCTTCTGCGCAGTCCCAGTGCATTCATGTATATTCTAATCTGCGATTCTCCCACTTTAAATCCCCGGCATTGAAGTACTTTTGCAATTTTCCTGTATCCATATGTCTTCTTAAACTCATAATATACCGCCGCAACTTCTTCTTTTAAGAGAATTATTTGAGACTGCTTATCCGATATTTCTTGTTTTTTTAGTTTGTAATAGACACGCTGGGATATCTGCAGTAATGCACACATTTTACCAATAGGATATTTCGATGAATTATTTTCAATGAATCTTTTAGTCATTACTTTTCCTTGAGCGGCGAACTCACTGCCATTTTTTAAATCTCAAGTGTAAGCAGCGAATCTTTAATTTTTTTGTTGAGCTCTATAATTACAGCATCCTTCGGCGCTAATTTTAGGTGTTCATATTTTTTCCTCCATTTGCCCAAACTGGTGCGGTTTATGCTGAGCTCTCTCTCGACACTGCTGATCTCCCCCCGCTCAAAACTTAACCTGACGGCCTGTTCTTTAAAATGGTCTTCATATTTTCTTT
The DNA here is from genome assembly GCF_017352115.1 of Flavobacterium endoglycinae. Classification (NCBI taxonomy): domain Bacteria; kingdom Pseudomonadati; phylum Bacteroidota; class Flavobacteriia; order Flavobacteriales; family Flavobacteriaceae; genus Flavobacterium; species Flavobacterium endoglycinae. Next base: position 524,473 of record NZ_CP071448.1, on the reverse strand, counting down.
TCACAGCTTAAAGTTTTATAATTTATGACGTTACGACTTTTGAATTGAGATTTTCAATATAGTGATCTACTTTGTCTTCCATATCCTTTTTTGTTGGAAGACTGTTTAAATTAACTAGTTCCGATTTAATGGAAATAAAAAAGCTCCTGGGGACAGCATTGTCTAAATGATTTCCTGCCCGGGCCATACTTCTTATAATATGCTCATAAGAGTTTAATTTACGAGTGAAAATTTTATTGGCGTATTGAGATGATCTGTCAGAATGAAATATAAGCCCTTTTTTTGTTCCGCGGTTTTGAACAGCCATTTCCCAGGCAGGCATGGAGGTTTCTCTTATTGTCAAATGTTCGCTTAGATTCCATCCAATAATTTTTCTGTCGAATAAGTCTATGATAATTGTCAGATACAGCAGCCCCTGGGCTGTTTCCAGACTCGCTATGCCGGTTACCCAGATCAGAGAAGGTTTGTCGGCTTTAAACTGTCTATTTAAAACGTTAGGAAAAATACAAGGATTATGAGCAGTAAATCGTATACTGGATTTGACCTTGTTTTTTGTGCTATGTTTACTGACAAGGCCCAGTCTTTTCATATACCAGGATACTGCGCACAATTTTAATTGAATGCCCCGGCTTTGTAATTCTGCTGCAATTTTTGCATTACCGTACATCTCTTTATATTCATAGAATATAGAAGTTATTTCTTTCTCTAATAAAATTGTCTTACGTTTTCTGGGAGAAAGTATTTTGTTTTTCCAGTTAATATAAGTAGCCGGCACTATACCTAAAACTTGGCACATTCTCCAAAGTGAATATTTATCTAGATTGTTTTCAATAAAGTGAAAAATATGCGGCTTGCCTTCACGAATATATCTGCCTGCGCTTTGTGTTATTTCAATTTGAATTTCAACTTTTTTTAGTTTTCTTCTCAGTGCGAGCTTAAGTTCTGCAATCCGTTTTTGTTCAGGAGTTCTGCCGCAAAAGCTTTTTGATCCGTCTTTGCTAAGTTCATTCCGCCATCTGTAAATATTCGTTGTAGGTACGCCAAGTTGTTTTGCCGCTTTAAAAAATTTGTTTCAAGTCCCAGTTTGACAGCATTCACTCTGAAATCACGGTCATAAATTTTATACTTCTCCATCTCTTGAAGTTTTGATACTGTGATCACGTGAATTTAAGAAATAATAATGATTTAGATATATAAATAATAGAAGATAATAACATGCTTAGGTATATCATTATGGGGCATGCTTTTTTTAACATTCCGGCCTGCGGAAAATATCAGTAAGATTATTATCTTTGATCAAATAAGAAGCAATGAGCAGTTTTAATTTTGCAGGGCTTCAGCGCCTTACCATTAAAAAAAAGCAGCAATTCTTTTATCAGCATTCAATACCTGTACGCAGTCTTTTATAAACAAACTAAGTTAATTCCGGGTTTATGCCCGAGCCCGCCGGCAGTATGCCGGCGGGCTTTTTACTGAAAGACCAGCCAGGACGTTATCAGCCGCTTTCTCAGCCTTTCTAATCCTTTAGATCCGGTGCAGGGGCTCCGGCTTTTAGATAACCGCTGTTTTTTTTGCTGATCCGCTGTGATATTAGGCTGTCTTTTGTCGAGCTTCAGCTCGGCTTTCTTCAAATTATACCAGATTTTTCAATTTTCTGTAAAGCATTTGTATAGGCCCGTTTTCCTTTCTCTGCACTTTGACAAGTGACGTAAAATCGCAGCAGCAGCAGGGAAATTTATGGCGATTTTAGCAGCATCAAAAACGTAGTTCGGAAAACTTCTCAAAATAAATAAGAAAATCACCTCTGCCAATGCTTATGCCAGAATACGATTAAGGGCTTCACGTTATGCAGCCTTAAATGAAACGGCCACATAAATATTTTCGATTTTAGATTCAACAGTATGTACTGCAGATCTAGGCGATGTATTTGATTGATCCTTTACCGCAGCAGAAATTGTTCAATATTCTTCTGGACCAGTCAGCTGCAGGAGCCGGACCGGCAGCCATTATACTGCTATCTTTACCGGTTGGTCTTACGCCGGCAGAAAGGAATGGTAATACATGGTTTGCTGTCTATAAGTCTCCGCCTGGATCGGGTAGAAAAACCTCGGGAGCTGCGATTAGAAAAGAGAGTGCGGCCATTGGCATTACAAAACTCAGCAGCCCTTGTATAAGCCCTTTTTCTGATAAATTCCTACTATGCGTTTAAGTGAATCTTTTCATTGTTCGAATATGGAATTTGCAGTGTAATTTAGAAAGCAGGACTTAATTATAACAAACAGCCTTGATCTTAGACAAGTTTGCTGCGGCATCAAGGAACGGGCAGGACAGATTACTGCAGTGAAACTCCGTGGACAGCCATATAAATTATAGAAAATAAAATAAAAAACTCAAAATCAGGCGTTTCTAATTAAATATACATATCTTTGAATAATTAAATACATTAAAATGCAAGAAGGTACAGTAAAATTTTTCAATGAAGAAAAGGGATTCGGATTCATAACTCCTAATAATGGAGGAGCCGAAGTTTTTGTTCATGCTTCAGGCCTGTCAGAAAGCATCCGTCAAGACGATGCAGTACGATATGACATCGAAGAAGGCCCTAAAGGTCCAAACGCAGTAAACGTAGTTGTAGCATAACCATACTATCACAGTGAGCTTGTAAAGGCGCCTGCTCAAGCAGGCGCCTTTTTTATTGGCAGAACCGATCATTTCCGAGCGCCGCTTAAAGTATTTTTTATAGACTCCGATTCTGTGAACATAACTGCCGGAACTTATAATTTTCATATTCGTATTTCCAAAATTTAGTGTACAAATTATTAAATCAGAGTATTCTTCTTTTTTTTGATTTGATTCCAGTAATTTTTTGCAGGGTTTGACCATTGGCAATTGCTGATTCACTTGATGCTTTCAAAGGACAGTTTTTTACAGGTTAATTGGATAATATTCTATGATTTATCTGGATCAGGCCTTTGGCGGTTATGCAGCTTTCATCTGAAGCCTGATCAAGGACAATATATCCCAGATCTTCCAATAGGATCAGAGCATCGAGTATTTTTGCCTGATTTTCCCTCTGTACAGATATATTTTCGCTAAATGTTTTCAGTACATTATAAGGGGGTATCACAAGTGGCGCAAGCGCTTGCAGTGTGCAGCTCCCAAGGTAACTTTCTGCAAGTTTACTCAGTATCCTTTCAAAATAAACGTATGGTGTTTCCAATGTATAATAGTTTAAAATAATGGCATAAGGCTGAAACTTATATAAAGGTAAAAGAAATCTGGCATTATTGATGTCGGGCTTTGATAGTGGTGGCAGTACGGTGGATCTTCTTTCGACCAGAAGAAGGCAGAGAGTGAGTGCCCGGTCCTTCCTGATTAAGGCGGTAAATAATAACTGCCGGCCAACCATAGTAAATATAGACAAAAGCGGCTGTAACACCAGCGCAATACGGGTTTACAACAAAAGCTCATTTTCCAATATAAAGATTAGGCAATGAAAATACCTTAACAATATTGCAGAATAAGATCATCGTTTTATAAAATGGAGAATACAAAACGGCTTGGGTTTTAAAAGTTTTGAGTCTGCCAGAAGAACCTTTGCAGAAATTGAAGCTGTACATATTTTTAGAAAGAATCAGAAGTTTAAGCCAGGAACAACTATGTTCAAATCATTTTGTAAATTGGCTGCATAATTTTCGGGTTTCTGATTTCTTACCGATTAAAATGGCAGATGCGACAGAAACCTGATGAACCTTATTATGAAAAGCCTTTTTTCGAAAAAAGTGATATTTAACTATTACCTTTTCGCTTTTTATTACTTTTACTTATGATGTTTGAAGTTTTTGCCAGATACCTGCGTGACCATACAGACCTTTCAGATGAAGATCTGGAAATTATTTGCGCGGCAGGTGTTCATCCACTATTGTACAGTTTTGCCATTTGACCAGCTGAATACATATAATTAAATTGCAGATCTGTTCTGTCTTAATGGAAGAGTAACTGTAAATTCTGCACCATTATCTTTTTTTCCGGAAGCATTTATTGTTCCATTATGCCTTTTTACTATTTTTCTGCAGAGCGAAAGCCCCAGGCCGTTTCCTTCGTACTCATCTTTTGAATGCAGCCTTTCAAAATCATTAAAAATCCGTTCAGCGTAGACTGGGTCCAGCCCGATTCCATTATCCTTAATCATGATTCTTAAAAAGTCCGAACCGTTATCCTTTATAATCGACGATTTTATGGTAACACGCGGGGGCTGATCGGGTTTTGAAAACTTTAGCGCATTTTGGATAAGGTTGTAAAAGAGCTGGTGTATCAGAATAGGAGCCCCTTCTACATCAGGAAGTTCCCTGGTAATCAGTATGGCTCCTTTTTCTTTTATGATAAGCTCGAGATCGGTTTTAATAGTTTCAAAAATCTCATTGAGATTTATTCTTTCAACAGTCTGTATGGATTTGTTAATAGTGGAGTAGGCTAAAATTCCTTCAATAATATTCTGCATTCTCTGTGCGCTCTGATCCAGTTTATCAAAATAATTTTTAGATTTTTCTTTTATAAAACCCTGTGCCTCATTTTTTAAGAGATTATTGAAAAACTTAATTTTCCTTACAGGCTCTTTAAGATCATGGCTGACAATACGGGCAAAATGCAGCAGATCATCATTGGAGCGGCGAAGCTCTTCTGTGTTTTGTGCAACCTGTTTTTTTAATTCTTCCTGAAACTTCTTCTGCTCATTAATATCCAGAATAGTTCCTATAATGGTCTGTGGGGATCCATTTACATCACGAATAATCTTTCCGGTTATTTTTACCCACTTCTCCGACTGGCTGCTGATTATTCTTGCTTCATAAGATATCAGCCCTGTAATTTCGGCTTCTCTATGTGCATTCTCGCGGACAGCCAGATCTTCTGGATGTATTTTTGAAATCAATTCATCAATATCTTTCAGTTCATCAACTGCTAGAATCTGCTTAAAGTTTCCACATGAAGTAACTTCTCTGGTTGTTAGATTTATCTCGTATGTTCCTATTCCAGAAGCATCAACTGCCATTTTAAGCCTTTCATCCGCCTGAAGGGTCTTCTGTCTGGATTCATGAAGATCTGTTACATCTGCAGCGGTATTAAGTACGCCGTAGATATTTTTATCTTGATCGTAAAGCGGAATAAAACTATAGTTGAAGTAATAGGATAAAATGGCACCATTTCTGCTGACTTCTACTTTTTCATCCCTGGCTTGAATTGGTATTCCCGTTTTTAAAACGCTCAGAGCCTGATTAGATAAATACTCTTTATTAGAATCTGGAAGCACTTCGCTAAATGTTCTGCCCAGCACCTGCTTTCCTCTGCCCCAAGTTTCGGTCATAGCTTGGTTAGCAAATACAATTGTAAGATTATCACCAGTATAGGCGGCCGTAGGCAGAAGGGTATTGTCCGCTATGTCTTGCAGAAGAATCGTATTTGGATGCATGGATTATGTTTTTTTGGTTCAGTAAAGTTATTCTAATCAGGTATCGACTGCATTATGCCAGCTTATCAGGATTTTTCATAATTCCCATGTTTATGGTGGAAATTGTGTAAATTTCCAGCGCACCTAAAACCGGTCATTAAGACATTAAGGTTATTAACATATTTATTGCTGCGATTATACTATTGTCTGCAGATAAATTTTAGATTACTAGGAAAATGGATTGATGCAGATCTTAGACGGGCATCTTTTGTTTTATAGTTAATTAATACGGTAAATATTGATTTAAATCGGTTGAGAATGGCGGTAATTTTAAACTCAGACTTGGCCGATCAAAATTAAAGCAGTTATGATTAGTGAAAACAAGTATTTATTTTTAATACTGTTTGAACCTTATTTTAGAAACTTAATTAACTGATTAAAGATATAAAGGGTTCTGTCGCATCTAGATACGTTTTAACTTTGCCTTTTTTAAATTCTTAAACTCATGAATACGAAAGGGCATTGCTATCCGAAATCTATTATACTGCAGGCAGTATATTTTAAGCTTAGGTTTACATTAAGCTATCGGGATGTTGAAGAGATCATGAAAATGCGAGGAGTTCATGTTGATCATGCTACCATTCAGCGCTGGGTTTTTAAGTTTACACCTTTGCTTGATTCAGAGATGAAGAAGAGAAAAAGTAAAGTAGGTAAAAGTTGGAGATTGGATGAAACTTATATCAAAATAAAAGGTATTTGGTGTTATTTATATAGAGCAGTAGATAAACTAGGCAATACAGTAGACTTTCTTTTGACAAGAAGAAGACAAAGAATGAGTGCTCAGTCATTTCTAATTAAAGCAATTGCTAATAATTACCTTCCAAGAGTAATAAATATTGATAAAAGCGGTTCTAATACCGCAGCAATCCAAGTCTATAACAAGCGTTCGTTCTCAAAGATTAAAATTCGGCAGTGTAAATATCTCAACAATATTGTAGAACAGGACCATCGATTTATAAAATGGAGGATACAAAACGGGTTAGGCTTTAAAAACTTTGAATCAGCAAGACGAACATTGAGTGGAATTGAAGTTGTGCATATGCTTAGAAAGAATCAGATGATTAGACCAGGGATATCTATGTTTAAATCATTCTGTAAATTAGCAGGCTAACTTTTAAATTACTTAAATTCTTATATTTGATTCTGACAGATGCGACAGAACCGCATCGAGCCCTATGCCGTTATCCTTGATGGTGATTTGCACATATTGGTTACCATTGCTATTTATAATAGTACTTGTTATTATAACCCTGGGAGGCTGATCTGCTTTTGAAAATTTTAAGGCATTTTGTATCAGGTTATACAAAAGCTGGTTAATCAGGATTGGCGCGCCTTCTATCTGAGGAAGATCACAGGTAACTAAAATGGCATTTTTTTCTTTTATGATCAGTTCCAGGTCTATTTTTATATTTTCAACAATCTCATTGAGATCGATGGTTTCGTTATGCTGCAAGGCTTTGTCAAGGGTCGAATAGGTCAGGATTCCTTCTATAATGTTTTCCATTCTCTGGGCTGACTGGCTTACTTTATGAAGGTATTTTTTTGATTTGTCATTGACATTGTCTTCGATATCATTTCGTAAAAGGTTATTAAAAATTTTAATTTTTCGAAGCGGTTCACGAAGATCGTGGCTGACCACGCTGGCAAAATGCATCAGGTCACTATTGGAGCGTGTGAGTTCATCAGTGCGGCTGGCCACCTGTTTTTTTAATTCTTCCTCAAATTCTCTCTGCTCATGGATATCCTGAATAATTCCAATTATAGTTTTTGGATTTCCATCCTGATCCTTTATAATCTTTCCATTGATTTTAATCCAGCGGGCGGAGTTATCAGCACTGATAATTCTGGCCTCATAACTTATTCTTCGGGTTGTTTTAGCCTGCTGATGTGCCTTTTCACGAGCAGGCAGGTCATCAGGATGAATTTTTGCAATTAAATCTTCACTGGTAGCTTCGCTCTCAATGGAACACATAGTGTCAAAGTTTCCCGATGTTTTGATTTTTTTTGTAGCAAGGTCTATTTCATAACTTCCTATACCGGAGCTGTCAACAGCCATTTTAAGTCTTTCATTTGAGTTTAATACTTCTTGTTTGGCCAGCTGTAGATCGGTAACGTCGGTGCCGGTATTAAGTACACCGTATACTTTTCCCTGGTCATCAAAGAGCGGAATGAAACTATAATTAAAATAATGTTCGGTCATAATGCCCTGTATTACCAGATCAACCTTTCTGCCTACAGCATGAAAGGCATTGCCGGTTTTAAGCACGCCTAGTGCCTGCTCGAGGATCTGCTGTTTTTCAATTTCGGGAACAACCTCCAGATAGGTTTTTCCAAGTACATCATTTCCTTTTCCGTAAGTTTTAATCATCGCGGCATTGGCCAGTTCAATTTTTAGGCTATCTCCCACATACACCCCAATGGGCAGGGGAATAAAGTCGATTATATTTTGCAGAAGGCTTGGATTTTGATACATAATGGTTAGGTTTAATTATTGTAGTTCTCATAGCGAAGCTATTGATATTTAAAAGTTTACTGTTACACGCATTAAATGAAGTGTATCATAATTCCAATAATTTTACCCTTGATTTTTTCTGCTTTGATATCTTGTTATTAGAAATTATGCGCTGCCCTTTGCCCTTTAAGAGGCTGATACCTTTAAATGCGTTTCTCAATATGATTTGTTTTGTCATTTCTACCCTTTTGCGCAAAAGTTTAGAGCCATAGAGTTTCAATTCTTTCTTCATTAAAGATTTGACATGAGCCTGCTGAAGTTCAAGCTGGATTAAAAGGAGTTCTCTTTTTGGGGTAAATGGGAGAGAGATCTAAAAATTATGCGCTATGATTCTGCTGTAAAGCTCAGTTTACAAGTTTTAAACATCTTTAGGAGCACAATTTGGCAGCGGGAAGCATTCAACGAATAGTAATGTGATTTAAGAATCTGGTTGATCCTTATAATATGAATTACAAATATTAGCGAAGGAGATATCTGGTTATAGCACAATAGAAGTGAACCAGTGTAGTATTAGCGAGTGCAATTTCATAGCTCCGGGATATAAATATCAAATGTCGCACCTTGATTTTCTGCTCCGGATGCAGTAATTATTCCATTGTGGTTTTCGACAATTTTTTTTACTATTGCCAGTCCAATACCGGTACCCGAATATTCTGTTTTGCTATGCAGTCTTTGGAAGATTTGAAAAATCTTATCCTTGTATTCCATATCAAAACCGATCCCATTATCAGCAATACTTATATGGCAGTATGTAGAATCTACGTTTGCACCCAAATTTTTAATTTCGAATCCGTTTATCAGACTTCCATTTATTAAGATATGCGGCGGTATCCCTGGTTTGGAATATTTGAGCGCATTTCCTATCAAATTATTAAAAAGCTGTCTAAACTGAAAAGGAATCACTTTTGCTTCGCATAAATTGCGAATCTCTACAACAGCATTGGTTTCTTGTATTCTTTCCCTGTAATCTTCCTTAATTTCCTCCGCTAATTCCTGTAGGTTTTTAATCATAAATACCTTGTCTGTCACACTTGTTCTAACATAAGCCAAAAGATCCTGAATCAAGAGCTGCATTCTGTCTGCAGCAGCATTGATCTTTTCAAAATATTCTTTGGCAGCTGCAGAAAATTTCATTTCTTCGGTATCATTGAGCCTGCTGATAAAAGTTTGAATTTTTCGTAAAGGCTCCTGCAGATCATGACTCGATATATATGCAAAAGACTGTAATTCAATGTTCATATTTACCAAATTGACATTGGTGTTCTCCAGTTCGGCTGTGCGCTCGCTGACTTTTTTTTCTAATTCTTCCGTAAAGTTTTTTTGCTGCTGGATATCGGTACTGGTGCAAACCCATTTTTGTATTTTTCCTGCTGCATCCTTTTGAGCAATTGCGCGGCTATAAAACCATCTGTATACTCCGTCTTGCCGAAGTAAACGATGCTCCAATAAAAAGTCATCACCTGTAATTAAAGCGCTGGTCCACTTGCTGTCAAATTGCTCAAGTTCATCTGGATGGATGAGTTTTTGAAAACCTCCGGCATTTAAATCACGATAATTGATTCCTGCGTAGATCAAGACCGAAAGATTAAAATAATTCAAGGCCCCATTGGCATCTGCTGTCCATATTAGCTGAGGCAATGCATCGGCCAGCAGCCTGAATTTCAATTCGCTTTCCATGAGAATTTCGCTGTGATTTTTTTCTTCAGTTATATCTATCAGCGTTCCTATAATTTTTAGAGGTTCATGAGTAGAATCGAAAAATATTTTTCCATGCGACCTTATCCATCCCAGCTCACCATTATTTTTAATGACTCTCGCCTCATATTTATAAGTTCCGCTCTGCATCGAAAGTTCAAAAGCTTTTTCTACAACGTCAGCTATATCGTCTGGCTGAAACTGGCTAATGATATCAGCATAAGTAAGCTGTACATTTTTTTCATGTCCAAAGATGGTTGCCAAGCTTTCGGAATGTATCATCTTGTGGGTCTGGAGATCCAAGTCCCAGGTTGCGATTTGGGCAATTTCCGCTGCTAATCGCGTTCGTTCTTCAGCTTCTTCCTTTTTTTTTCTAGCTTCTACTTTTTCCGTCACATCATTCATGGCTACCAGAATGCCTTCGATTTTTTCGAAATCGTCGCAAACGGCACTATAGCTTGAAGTCCAGTAGCTATATACCATTTTTCCGCTTCTAAAAATCGGAACCCGCTGGTCTTCATGCCATGAAGCTTCTCCACTTTTTAATACGTTTTTTATTATTGGAGAAATGATATGCCACATTTCAGATAAAGATCCAGCTCGGGATTTTCCCAGTATACTGGAATGTTTGCCTCGTATACCCATAGCGTCAAGGCATGCGTCATTGTAAAAACAAGTCATATCCTTACCCCAAAACAAGAACATGGGAAACCTCGAATTAAGCATAATTCCCAGTGCAGAACGTAAAGCCATGCTCCATTTATCGATTTCACCAACACTTGTATTACTCCAATCAGCAGCTCTTATGACAGCAGTCATCTCGCTATCTTTTAAAAAAGAATTATATTTTTTACTGAACATATTAAATAGGAATTATAACAGTGTTAATAGAAAGGTATTTATTAATCTAAACATTTTCCACCGATATTGATGATGAATTTTGTGCCTCTGTTAAGCTCACTCTCCACTTGTATGTTTCCACCGGCAGCATTTATAATTTTTTTAGCCAGATAAAGTCCAATTCCAGATCCCTCAATATCTTGATGGAGCTTTCCATACATATCGAAAATCTTCTCCATTCCCTGTTCAGTTATTCCGCTGCCATTATCCTCTATTGTCAACATACATTGAGTTCCTTTTTTAAATGATTTAATTGTAATTATGGGAGGATTGTTACTGCGGAATTTTATTGAATTGGCTATCATATTATATAGTACGCTTCTGAGATTTTTTTTCGAAAACTGAATCTCATTTATTTCAAAATCCCTAATGACTTTTGCTCTTGAAGCTAAAATTGCATCTTTAAGGCTCCATTCAATAGTATCAACTATTTCATTTAAATTAACCGATTCAAGGGCAATCATATCATTTTCCACCTTTGCAATTGTTGCAATATCTGTAATCAGTCCGCGAAAGCTTTTAATTGAACTATTAATAATATTCAAATAGTTAGAATGTGTAGGATCCATTAAAGGCATTTCATCGTTCAAAATTCTAATGGTGCTCTCAATATTGCCTAAAGGAGTTAGAAGATCATGAGAGGCTGCATGGATAAAATGATCTAAATCTTCATTAATCCGCAGCAAGCTTAGATTTTTATCGTTTAATTCAGATTGGGTATGTTTTAATTCGGTAATATCATTAAAAGTTATAATCGCACCATTATTATTTTGGTTTGTCTGAATGTAGGGCATTACCATAACCTGATACCATTTGCCGTTGACAGCTTGAATTTCCTTAGTAATTACCACTCCTTTTTCTAAAACCAGCTCTGTGTCGGCAATGATAGTGTCAAATTTTATGTTTGTAGAAATATGAGTAATGGGTCTTCCAATATCTGTTTCGAGTAAGTTGATGTGTTTAATGGCTCCAGGAGAAAATTTCATAAGTCTCATTTCGTTATCAATAAAAAGCTGGCCATTGACATTACTTCTAAAATAGTTATTAAGGTCGTCATTGATTTCGAGCAGTTCCTTATTTTTTAACTGATAATCGGCGTTTATAGTATGTAATTCTTCATTTACTGACTGCATTTCTTCATTTGTACTCTGCATTTCCTCGTTTGCCGAAATTAATTCTTCATTAAAAGACTGCATGTTTTCATTTGTAGCATCTAATTTGTCATAAGAAGCAGTTAGTTCTTTCTTGATTCCTTTTAATTCTTCTTCCAGTATTTCGGTATACTTGTTGTGGAATTCTTTTTCATTGAACACTGCGTATTCATTTTTATCAGCCATTAGGCTGCTGTCATCATTAAAAACTGCAATTAATCCCTTAAAGTTGAAATCAAGCAATACGGGACTAACCGAAAGTTTTATTTGCGACACAACACCGTTCTGATTAATCAATATCCCTTTAACTCCTTTAGTTTGATTGGTCTTCAATACCTCTCTGCTCAATGAATTGTAAGCCAATGCAAGGGGAGTGGGGAGCAATTCTACCAAATTGGTGGTGAAGTTTTGCTGAATCAGGTATTTAGAAGTATTTCCGTAGGTTTTTATAACGGTATTTTCGTTATCCACGCAGACAGCAAGATAATCCATTGCGTCAGCCAGGGCAATGTTTATTTTATCAATTAGCGAGCTGTGTGAAAACCTTAAAGAATCGGCTTTCTTGACAAAGGCTTTGTGAGCTACATCAAGCATTTCAGGGAGAGCAAAAGTTCCAAAGGTTGCGGTGCGCTTGTCTTTAAGGCTTTTATAGATACGGTATTTTTTATGAACAATTTCCAAGTTTTCGATGATAGTCAATGGATTTTCGCTCGATCCTAAAAACAAATAGCCGTTAGTCTTAAGACCAAAGAACAGCATGGCATATACCTTTTTTTGTAATACAGGAGTCATATAAATCAGCACATTTCGGCAGCTGATAAAATGCATATTACAATAAGGCGGATTTTTGACAAGATCGTGCTGGGCGAATATAAGCATCCTGCGTATGTCAGGTCTGACGATATAATCATTTCCTTTTTGGTCAAAATATTTTTTTAAGTGGATCGGATCTACATTTTTCATTCTATCTTCGCTGTAAATACCCTTACCTGCCTGTTTCAAGGCTGCAGTATCAATATCGGTTGCAAATATTTTTACAATTGTATCCTTAAATTTACCTTTTAACTGCTCTTTCAACAGAATGGCCAGCGAATAGGCTTCTTCTCCTGTAGCACATCCCGCTACCCAAATTTTGATTTCTTCGTGGGGCAGCATGTTTTTCAGTAACTCTGGGAATACTTTTTCCTCTATCACCACGTAAGCATCTTTATCTCTAAAAAAGGATGTTACGCTGATCAAAAAATCATTGGCTAATGCCTTCACTTCATCGGGAGTTATGATCAATATTTCTAAATATTTTTCCAGTGCGAAGATATTAATGGATGCGGCGCGTCTTTTTGTTCTTCTAAGAAGGGTCGTCAGCTTGTAATCAGAGAAATCAAAGGATAATTTCTCCTTTATGAAGCTGGTAATCTGAAACATTATTTTTTCTTCATTTTTATTTACGTCAAATACTGTTTGATTATGATCTATATAAAATTCAATGGCACTTGGCATAAAAGCAGGTTCTAGAACCAAATCCACCATATCGGTCGCAATGGCGTGTGCCGGCATACTGCTGAATTCCGTAGTTTCAGGATTTCTGGCAATAATCATTCCTCCGGCCTCTTTGATAGCTTTAATACCTTGGGTGCCATCCGACCCTAAGCCTGAAAGAATGATACCAATAGCATTTTTACCACAGGCTGTTGCAAGTGAATTAAAGAAAGTATTGATAGTCAGATGCGGCCCATTCATTTTGCTTTTATCTGTCAGATGCAGTCTATAATCTTTAATGGTCATAAACTTATTATTGGGAATGAGATATACCACATTGTTGCAGACAATCATACCTTGCTCAGCTTCTTTTACCTCAAGTCTGCTGTGCTTTGAGAGCAGCTCAGCCATTCGGCTCTTAAAATCACTCGATAGATGCTGTACGATTATATAAGCGGCACCATCGAGTGGAGTGTGCTCAAAGAAAGTATTAATCTCTTCCAAACCACCTGCAGAAGCTCCAATAGCAATAATATAATTAGGTCTTTTCATAAGTTCTTTAATAGATTATACCAATTTTGAAAGTGGTGGATTTAAATTTAAGATTGAATATTCTTTTATTAAATAGTTTTATGTAGAATGAATTAGCAGTGCTTTCCCTTTTTGGCTGGATACCTGCATTTATATAAGAAATAGGCCTGTATTTGCAATTTAGAATGGCTTGGCAGTGAATTTGATGAGTATTTGTATATCGAATAGAAATAAATATATAAGAAGCAAATTTTATGATAAGCTTTTTGAGATAGTTCTCTTTTCTTTGTAAGGTATTGTTTTTTAACGCTAATTCATAATTTTTTGAAGTATAAATTAATTCTTTAAGTTCCTTTTTTTCTGTCAGTGTTCCAGAAAAAAGATTTTTTTTAAAACTAATGTTAATTTTTCTCTGTCTTTAAGGTTTAAATTTGCTGGAAATAATGCGAATTGAACTATTATCGCCACTGTAATTATAATGCGCTTTTAACATTGTTTTTGGGATGCAGAATTATTTTTGAAAATAAAACCCTCAATATTAATAGGTTCCCATTTTAATAATGTTATCTTTGAGCAATTAAATACATTAAAATGCAAGAAGGTACAGTAAAATTTTTCAATGAAGAAAAAGGATTCGGATTCATAACTCCTAATAATGGAGGGGCCGAAGTTTTTGTTCATGCTTCAGGTCTGTCAGAAAACATCGCTCAAAACGATGCAGTACGATATGACGTAGAAGAAGGCCGTAAAGGTCCAAACGCAGTAAACGTAGTTGTAGCATAATATACTATCACAGTTAACTTATAAAGGCACCTCTAATCAGGTGCCTTTTTTGTTTTATGGATGTGGTGTATATATATTAGTATTTATTTTTCAGGAGCTCTTCCCGCTGTAAGATGCACCCGAGCGGCAGCGAACTGGCGAAGCAATCTTTTGTGCCCAGCCTCGGGTCAATTGTATGTAATTATTATTTTTTAGGAGCTTTTTCCCGCTATCCGTTCTTATCTTTTGTGCCCAACCCCGGCACAAAAGGATTTTCACTCTTATCGGGGCTGGGGCTGCTGCTGAGACAGCAGAAGCTTCAGGCAAATCTGCATCAACTGCAAATCACGATTAATAAACATTGATAAAAGCAGCTCAAATACAGCAGCTATCAAAGTCTATAAAAAGCGCTCGTTCTCAAAGATTAAAATCCGGCAATGTAAATATAATATTGCAGAACAAGATCATCGTTTTATCAAGTGGAGTATACAAAACGGATTGGGTTTTAAAAGTTTTGAATCGGACAAACGGACCTTAAGCGGAATTGAAGTTGTGAATATGCTTAGAAAGAATCAGATTATTGAACCGGGGATACTATGTTTAAACCATTCTGTAAATTGGAGGGCTGACTTTTAAATCACTTAAATTCTTATCTTTTCTGACAGATGCAGCAGAACCTAAATTTTCCTATTTCAAAAAACTGGTAAATTAAAAAAGCATACACCCATATGGGCGCATGCTTTTAGATTATAATCTTATGGTCCTGAATTAAATTTTAGTCTGATAAACAGATTTTCCGTCTAATGAAACTTCAATTAGACCAGTCCTTTCGGTAAATGTTGTTCTTAAGACACTTCCTTTAAAAAGAGAAACATCACCGTAAATTTTTCCCGTTTCATCGGTAACATATTCGAACAATAATTTTTTGTTGTCCGGTTCGATTCCCAGCTTATAACTTGAAAACTTTGTTCCTTTTAAATCGAATGACTGCTGGGAATCGATTATTTTACCATCCGCATAGAAATTTGTAACTGCCTTGTTCAAGGTAATGTCCGGATAATATTTATTTACTTTTTCAAGCAGGGAATACTGAGCGGTGTTAGCATCTTCGAGTTTAGATGTAATGGTCTGGGCAGATGAAGCTGCTGTAAAAATAAGAGCTAAAAGTAATGTGATTCTTTTCATAATTTAAATTTTAATTGTTACAGTTTTAAAATAATCTCTAAAACTTCATAATATCTATTTTTTTGCATGATAGGTGATATTATTTCTATCAAGGTACTAAATATTTAGCCATGTAGGAAATAAAAAGCAAAGTTTTTAAGAAAATAACTATCAGAAAATGTATGCCTGCATCAGCCTGGCGGCAATTCTTATATGGCAGTGCGGTATAGTAAAGAACTATTTTTTTGGAAATGTTGCTGCTCGTTCATTCGAACCATCCGCCGTCAGAGATTGTAAATGCTGGGTTCTGTTTTCTTCTGCAGTTCTTGTGCCGCGATTCTCATACAAAAGAAATACTTTGCGAATATCTTAGATAATTGCCGTAATTTTTGTTATGCAAAAGACATAAGTCCATTTTGATGCATGAATCTGGTGCAGTAAAAAAGAAGGCATTCGGTTTTGAACTATACAGCAATTAAAGAATTTAACAGACTGGCTAATTATAAAAATGCAGTTTGACTCTTACTCCGGTTTTTGTTCGCATATTCATTTATGCAGTAGTCGTGCGCCATCATTAAGTCATAAAACTAATAAGTCTGAATTTGGCGAAGATGCCGCAGAAAGGGGCTTAAATTTTTGAGTCATTATGTGGAGGCTCCGTGTCAGAAAATAATTCCGGCAGATTCAGAACTTATTGATGCCTATACGTAAGCGGAAAAGGATTTTTAGCTGCAGAGGATTTTGCTCCCTATTTTGATCATTCCTTTTATAGTCAAATAACTATGATCCTCAGCTGAGTTTAGAAAAACATAACCTTTATCATGTAAAATTATTAGTGCCTCCATTATTACAGCCTGATTTTCCCTTTCTGCCAATATACTATTTGCAGGGGTATCCCTGGGATAATAAGCTGAAAAAACAAGCAGGGTCAATTCTTCCAAATTACAGCTTTTATTATAGCAGCAGTAAAGGGTTCTGTCGCATCTAGATACGTTTTAACTTTGCCTTTTTTAAATTCTTAAACTCATGAATACGAAAGGGCATTGCTATCCGAAATCTATTATACTGCAGGCAGTATATTTTAAGCTTAGGTTTACATTAAGCTATCGGGATGTTGAAGAGATCATGAAAATGCGAGGAGTTCATGTTGATCATGCTACCATTCAGCGCTGGGTTTTTAAGTTTACACCTTTGCTTGATTCAGAGATGAAGAAGAGAAAAAGTAAAGTAGGTAAAAGTTGGAGATTGGATGAAACTTATATCAAAATAAAAGGTATTTGGTGTTATTTATATAGAGCAGTAGATAAACTAGGCAATACAGTAGACTTTCTTTTGACAAGAAGAAGACAAAGAATGAGTGCTCAGTCATTTCTAATTAAAGCAATTGCTAATAATTACCTTCCACGAGTAATAAATATTGATAAAAGCGGTTCTAATACCGCAGCGATCCAAGTCTATAACAAGCGTTCGTTCTCAAAGATTAAAATTCGGCAGTGTAAATATCTCAACAATATTGTAGAACAGGACCATCGATTTATAAAATGGAGGATACAAAACGGGTTAGGCTTTAAAAACTTTGAATCAGCAAGACGAACATTGAGTGGAATTGAAGTTGTGCATATGCTTAGAAAGAATCAGATGATTAGACCAGGGATATCTATGTTTAAATCATTCTGTAAATTAGCAGGCTAACTTTTAAATTACGTAAATTCTTATATTTGATTCTGACAGATGCGACAGAACCAATCTAATCTTTTTTTAATTATTGATTTTATTTGGTATATCCTATTTCAGAATTCGATGTGCGATGATTGTACCACAAAACGTTCCTCACTGAAAAAAAACTTTAAATTCGCCTTTAATATTTGTGGCATAAATGGTATCAATTCCAAATTGTCAATATGGCTTGTTGAGTCTATTTATAAGGGATTTTTCAGATATTCTTTAATTGGGTTGTTGAAAGGGAAGGCCGGGTTAAAAGGCAGTTTTTGGAAGAAATCTTTTTTTATTTTATTCATATGCTGCCGCGGCTGAGTTCTTATTTTTGAAATGTGATGCTGCTGAGTGGCTTTGGTATTCATGTAAAAGAAATGAGCCCGAAACAAACGGGCTCATTATTATCAGATCTGATTATAATTCTAAAGTTTTGTATGGAGTCTGTTGTCTGTTTAAGCCCGCACCTGTTTGCAGTTTTATGCCAGACTTTGTCCTATAGGCAGTCGGGTGCTCAGTACAACCCTGTTCCAAAGATTTATGGTAATTACGGCAGTTATGATATCTGCAATCTGGTTTTCGCTGAAAAAATGCACGGCGTTTGAATAGGTCAGGTCTGATAATCCCTGTTGATGTATTAATGTTATTTCTTCCGTTATCGCCAGCACTGCTTTTTCTTCTTCTGTAAAAATATCCCCCGCTTCCCTCCAGGCGCTCAGGAGAAAAATGCGCTGGTTTGTCTCGCCGTTTTTAACCGCGTCCTGGGTATGGATGTTGATGCAGTAGGCGCAGCCGTTGATCTGAGAGGCGCGGATCTTTATGAGTTCTTTGGCTGTCTTGGAGATGGAAATCTTTGAAAGATAGCTTTCAAGGCCGATCATCGCTTTGAGTGCATCAGGGGCGGCCTGCTTGATGTTTAATCGTTTCTGCATGGTATTATTCATTTAAATTGTTCCATGCAAAATTGGATAATATGAAAAACAAAAAACTTAAACTGGTTTAAGAAAGAGCCCTCTTGCGGATTTCGCTCAAGTATTCGGGAGTGAATCCCAGATAGGAAGCGATCAGGTATTGGGGAACACGCTGAATAAATTCAGGGTGGTTGCGGACTGCCTGAAAATAAAATTCTTCTTTTGAGAACGAGAAAAGGAATTTGATGCGTTTCTGGGCCGCTGCATAAGCCCGCTGGTAGACAAAACGGAAATAGCGCTCCATCACCGGAAACTCCTCCAGCAGCTTCTGCCGCTTCTCGGGTGTGATGCAGAGCAGTGTGGATTTTTCCACTGCCTGAATATAAAACTCTGTCGGGAGCTGGTTCTCGTAGGCAAAGTTATCGGTGAGCCACCAGGTTTCTATGGCAAATTCAGTGGTCTGCTCGTTGCCTTTCTCGTTGATGTAGAATTTTCTGAGCAGCCCCTCCAGGACAAAATAATGATGCCGGCAGATCTGTCCCTGCTCCAGTAAATTTTCTTTTTTACCCGCCTCACTGATGTCGAAGAATTTTATGATCTGCTCAAAGTCATCCTCTGGTACCTTGGCGAACTTGGCTATATGTTTTTTGAATATATCGGACATTGTAATTCAAAGGCTTGTGGCTATTTGATCTGCCTGCCCCTTGTGCAGGCTTCAGGCAGAGTCCGGAAGCCTTTTTTCAGTATTTGTGATTATTGAATTTAAAGTATCAAAATTAGTGATTATATTTGGTTAAAAGCCATTATTATGAAAGCAGATAAACTAATTGAGATCATTACAGTCCAGTCAGAGATTATTGAAATCTTATCCCGGGAGTATACAGATGCTCCCAGAAGCCCTTATGAGAAAGATGAAATAAGAGATTTAATAAGACTCTTGAAAGATCTGCAGAAAGATCTTATATAATAAATCAGCTTTAAAATTTGAATTCCGGTGAACATAAGTTCCAAAAATGTTCATTGCGGGAGACCGGCCGGCCGCCTTGGGCTGTTTTTTTATTTCATATTTTTTCATATCTCCTGCACCGTTAAAGCTGCGTTGCTTTAATTCTGTTGTGAAAGCAAAATTAGGGGTTTTATTTTTAATGGAGCAGCCTTTATGATAAGCTGCACTGATCTGATCGGGCAGCACCGCCAATTGTATTGCGCTGTTTTAGTTTTAATTTTATTTTTTTGGAGCTGTTCCCGCTATGCGCTCTAATCTTCTGCGCCGAACCCCCGCGCAGAAGGATTTCCGCTTCTGTCGGGGCTAAAATGGCAGGGTAGCAGAACAGAGATAAGTCAATTTTGAAGCTCAGTAAAATAAGAATAAAAATGCGTAATACAGTTTCGAACCTAAGTTCGGCAGCAATTGATTTTACTGAGTTTTTAGTTTTGAAAAACTGCAAGTGCCACGATTTTGCCACAAAATTTAAATTGCTAAATATTTATAAATAACTGATCTAATTTTTGCAAGCCAAAAAATAGCAGCTCCACTTTTAAACAAGAAAATAAATGACGCTTTTCTGGTTTCTATTTCTTTTGGGGATATAGTTTATATAACCGTATTCATTTAAATCTTTTATGCACCTGTGGTACGTGGCAGGGCCGGTTATTCTGGCTGTTTTCATAATTTCATGCCTGTAGGCTTTGTATTATTCTCTAAGTTTATTTTTTTTTGGAGCTGTTCCCGCTATGCGCTGCAATCTTCTTCGCCGAACTCCGGCGCAGAAGGATTTCCGCTTCTATCGGGGCTAAAAGGGCAGGGAAGCATGGTCTGTTTTTGGAGAACTGGATATTTGAAATCGAAAGATAAAATTATTATGGGAGGCAGTCAGACCTGGATCCTTGAGGCTCTTTAGTGCGATGGTTTTATTTTCATTTCGCCGAGTAAGCGGCATCGGCTTTATTGGAGAATAGCAGGCCGCTGTTAAGAAATTGCACTGACCATCATATTTTTGCTGCTGTAACTAAAAAAATAACTAATTTAAGAGCAGATTATTTCAGCAGTGATTATCAGCTGAAATGAACGGCAATTGTAGATTTAATTGGGAAAAGCGGTTAGTTATGGATCTGAATGAGGGGATTGAAAGATTTTTGCGGGCACAGGGGAATGTGTACCATCAGGCACTGGATGAAATAACGAAAGGAAAGAAGCAGAGCCATTGGATGTGGTTTGTATTTCCCCAGATCAGAGGCTTGGGATTCACCGAGTACAATGTGTATTTTGGATTAAAGGACCTTAATGAAGCCTCTCATTACCTTAATCATCCCGTACTGGGTAAACGCCTGATCGAAATTTCAGAAGCGGTTCTGAGCCATGATGGCTTAACGGCACTGGAAATCTTTGGAAAGCCTGACCAGCGGAAGCTCAGATCCTGCATGACACTCTTCAGCAGGATTTCGAACGCAGATCCGGTTTTCCTGAAAGTATTGGAAAAATATTATCACGGCCAGATGGATGATAAAACCCTAGCGGTCTTAGAGTCCGCAAAGTCAGCAGCGGTAAATTTAATGCGTATGCTGAAGTCTGAGCTGAATACAGCCGCGTAAAGCTGTATCTTACAGATCAACGTATATTATTTTTACGTTCTCCCGATGCTCATCAATCAGCCTGCCTATTTCATCCCTAAGCTCCAAGTACTTAAGGGCGGATTGCTCATTTTCCTGTTTCCTTTCGATTTCAAGCCTTTCGCTTCTCTGTGCGGGATTTTCCTGACCCGTTTGGGTATGGCTGGAATCTGTCTGCTGAGTGTCTGTGCCCGTACTTTCCAGCGCATCTTTTTGCTGCCCAGCGGCCTTTGCATTGCGGAAGCACAAGAGAATATAGTCTTTGAGCAGAGCCGTACACCTGTGGACATGCTCGCCAAATCCTGCGTCTTCATCCAATAATTCATGCGGATAGGTGTAATTGATGATTTCCATTCTGGAATGCAGGTCAATTTTAAAGTAATCTATAAATTCTGCGTTTGTCACTCCGTTAAACTTATCCATTTCCATAACATTGTTTTTTAGATTTGAAAACCGATCAGGTTTCCCTGATAGGGAAAAGCGAAATCCTCAATTTTAACCGACTGGTCCAGCCATGCGGATTCGTCCTGGCGTTTGAGCATAATGGGCATCCTGAGCTTATGGTTATGGATGTACTGCATCAGATCATTGGCTTTTGTAGTTACCATGGTATAGGTGTTTTTAATCTCATCTGTCAGAGGATCTGTCCATGAAGAATACAGCCCCGCAAAAGTGAAGATTTCATCATCCTGTGAGTTGATCTGGTATTTGTCCTTGCTTTTTCCCTTCTGGTCATTCCAGTGCCATTCGTAGTATGCTGAAGCAATTATAAGGCAGCGGTTATGGGTTATGCTCTTGAAAGATGCTTTCTCGTCAATGGTTTCAATGCGGGCATTGAGCGTATTTTTCCTGAACTGGATGTCTTTTGCCCAGGAAGGCAGAAGCCCCCAGGTGTAATCCGTAGTGATTAGATGCGGAGAGGAATTCAGTATCACGGGGATATTTGGATGGGAAAACCCGTTTATAAAATCCGACTGCAGATAGGTTTCCTCATTGTCGAGTTCCGCATTAAAGCGTCTTTTGAGATCTTCTATCGAGGCATTCTGCTGGGTGTAATAACACATAATTTTCCGTTTTAAAGGCTGTTTTAAAAATGTCTTATCCTGATACTAATTTGCCCTTTTAAGGGCTTTTTTCATTTTCATGCGGCTTAAGTTTGAATAAACGATCTTATGGAATTATACCCAATAGACATCAAGCGCATTGAAAGGCTTATTAAAGAAAATGAAAAGCGAAAACAAAAGCTTAGAAAAAGAAACAGCAGAAAACTCATGTGTGGCATGCTTGTTTTCCTCTTTCTGTTTTTGCTTTTCTGTCAAAATTAATTCATTCTTAGGACTTTAAATAAATAAATGTTTAAAATTTCATTCTATGTCGCGGCAGATTAATTTCATGCTCCTGCGGATATGGCTGCCTATGGGTGCTGCTGACATCCTGTTTGATGTTGTGCTGGGTGGTATACCTTTTTTCCGAGTCCGAATATCTGGGATCAGGGATGAAAGGCATTTTCGCCATTTTGGAAATG
Organism: Flavobacterium endoglycinae; assembly: GCF_017352115.1. Lineage (NCBI taxonomy): Bacteria > Pseudomonadati > Bacteroidota > Flavobacteriia > Flavobacteriales > Flavobacteriaceae > Flavobacterium > Flavobacterium endoglycinae. The sequence continues at coordinate 502,017 of NZ_CP071448.1, read as the reverse complement.
GTGATCGTCGGGAAATGATAGTCAATTTCCACAGTACCTAAAAGCAGGTAGCAGCCTCCTCCCTGAAAAGGATTCTGGACCAGACTATCCGGGAAATGCGCCGTATCAAAATAGGCTCCTTCATGATCGATCCACGTCCCGAAATACATATTGCCCCTTTTGGTAGGCACCTGCTTGGTAGAGATCAGGTATGCCAGCATACGCACCTCTTTCTTATGGTATTTCAGAAGATCGCGAACCATTACATCCCCGCGGTATCTGGTCTGCAGCAGATCAAAAACGGTGCAGGATACCGGAAAATTCAAAAGCTCGATTTCATCAAAGGCATCCTCAAATATAGAGCGCTCCAGAACAGGCAGCTTGAATTCTTTGGCAGGCTGCTCAATGAGCATAAGCCCGCGGTTCTCGGGCTTGAAATTATTCATCAGAAGGCTTACCTGCACCAGCAGCTGGTTTTTGGTTTTTCCCGTAAAGCGGAAAGCCCCGATGAAAATAAGCACCTTCACATTCTCAATTCCCATCGGAACCCTGTTTATGAAATCTTCCAGCGATTTATAGATGCCGTTTCTCTCTCGCTCTGTAGCGATGAACTGAGAAAGTTTGGAATCAAGGCCCTGCAGGTGCATAAAGCCCAGATAGATATCGCTGCCGTAAAGCACGGTTTCATATCCGCTTTTATTCACGCAAGGGGTATGGATAACAGCGCCGGCCATTCGAGCCTCATGCACATAGATTTCAGTGCGGTAGAATCCTCCCTGATTGTTGATGACGGCCACCATAAATTCAACAGGGTAGTGCACCTTAAGATAAAGGCTCTGGTAGCTTTCTACGGCATAGGAGGCAGAGTGCGCTTTGCAGAAAGAATAGCCTGCAAAGGATTCGATCTGGCGGTAGATTTCCTGGCTCAGCTGTTCGGGATGCCCTTTTGCGGCAGCTGAAATAAAAAAATCGTCCTTTACTTTCTGAAGTGCCGCTTTTGAGCGTCCCTTGCCCGACATGGCACGCCTTAGGATATCTCCGTCGGCGGCTGAGAGCCCTCCGTAATGCAGGGCAATTTTGATGACATCCTCCTGATACACCATAATGCCGTAGGTTTCTCCGAGCTCGCGCTCAAAAACCGGATGGAAGTATTCAAATTTTGTAGGATTGTTATGTCGGAAGATATACTCCTTCATCATTCCGGACTGCGCAACCCCAGGGCGGATAATCGATGATGCCGCGACAAGCGTTTTATAGTTGTCGCATTTCAGACGGCGGAGAAGGCCCCGCATAGCAGGGCTCTCAATATAAAAGCATCCTATGGTTCGCCCTTCTGCAAGATAGACGTTTGCGGAGGGTTCGTTTTTTGAGATTCTCGTGTCTCGGATATTGATGCGGATTCCTCTGTTCTGTTCAATTATTTTTACCGTGTCATCAATATGTCCGATGCCTCTCTGGCTGAGGATGTCAAACTTGTCAAAGCCGATATCTTCTGCCGTATGCATATCAAAGAGCACAATGGGAAAACCTTTCGGGGGCATTTCCAGCGGGGTGTAATTGGTGAGAGGCTCTTCGGAGATCAGAATCCCACAGGAATGCATGCTTCTCATATTGGGATATTTCTCCAGCATCATGCCGTATTCCTGCACCAGTTTGACAATGGAGTTGGTCTGGTGGAGCTTCATGGGATTTTTGGCCAGCATGTCCAACTCGTCTTTGGGAAGTCCGAAAACTTTGCCGACTTCGCGGAAAATAGAGCGGTATTTGAATTCCACATTCGTGCCGCAGAAAGCCACATTCTCATAGCCGTAGCGGTCGAAGATGTACTTCAGGATCACATCCCTTTCCTTCCATGACCAGTCGATATCAAAATCGGGAGGGCTCTTGCGGTTTTCATTCAGGAACCGCTCGAAATACAGGTCTAGCTCCAAAGGGCAGATGTCCGTTATTCCCAGACAGTACGCTATAATGCTATTGGCGCCCGAGCCCCTTCCGATATGCAGGAAACCGCGGCTGCTGCTGTAGCGTATGATATCCCAGGTAATGAGAAAATAGCCGCTGAATTCAAGGTCATTGATCACTTTGAGCTCTTTTTCCACACGCGCTTTTGCTTCGGCATTATGGCGTCCGTACCGCCATACCAGACCTTCTTCGGCCAGAGTGGTCAGAAGGGCAATGTCTCCCGCTTTATTTTTGGTGTAATATTTTTTGTTTTTCGGACTTTCAAAATCATAATGAAAATTACAGTGCTCGATGATGTGCCTTGTATTCTGGATAATCTCGGGATAATCTTTATACAGGGCAATAAGTTCTGCTTCGGGAATCATCATATCTGATTTTCTGCAGCAGTCATCAGGTGTGAGTTTGGACAGAAGTTCATTGAGGTCAACCGCGCGCAGGATCCGGTGCAGGTTGTATTCCCTTTTGGTGCGGAACACCACCGGCTGAAGGATAACCATCTTGGAAATCTTCTTTTTAAGTTCAGGCATAAAAAGCCTTCCGAGCTGGTCTGGCTCAATGCCGATATATTCATTTTCGCCAAGCACTGCCGGCGCATTTTCCAGCGTATAGATAAAATAAACCGATTCAAAATCGGGAGCCTTTTCCGGCAGGGGATTTCCGCTGAAATTATGATCGGTCAGAAAACGGTTCATCTGGGCAAGCCCTGTAGCATTTTTGGCAAGCCCTATATAGCGGAATATGTGCCTGCAGCGGAATTCTATTCCAACTAATGGTTTTATGCCCGAGACCTCGCAGCCTTTTATAAAATCATAAATCCCAGTAACGGTATTGATGTCGGTCAATGCCGCAGCCGTTGCGCCGCAATCCGCTGCCTGCCTGATCAGATCATCCAGCGGAATGGTGCCGTAGCGCAGCGAATGAAAAGAGTGGCAGTTGAGGTACATGATTTATTTATTGCGTTTTAAAATTTCGTCTTTATTGTTGGGTTTGAAAGATGCGCCGGCGCATCTCATCACGGCGTCAAAGCCGTAACGGGTCTTCATTCTGTCCATGGCTTGATACAGGGCAAGCATTTCTTCGGTATCATTGAATAGGTCAATCTGATAGGTTCCCCTGACCAGCCCGCTGAAGCGGACTCCTATGAGGCGCAGCCTCATTCGGCGCTGGTAGAGCTTGGTAAAGAGATCAGTGACGGTCTGGGTGAGAATATGATCCGCTGAGGTATAGGGCACCCTTGACTGCTTGGTTTCGGTATCAAAATTGGCGTACCTGATTTTAACGGTCACCGTTGAAGTGAGCCATTCTTCTGCCCGCAGCTGGTAGGCCAGTTTCTCCACCATGCCCTGCAGGATTCTGTTTAATTTTAATAGATCAATGGTGTCCTGTGAGAAAGTATGTTCGGTTGAGATTGACTTTCTTTCCGTATAGGGCTCCACAGGCGTGTTGTCAATCCCATTGGCTTTTTTCCAGAGCTCGGTTCCGTTTTTGCCGATCATCTGCTGCAGGGATTCGGCTGGCATTTCAGAGAGCGTCTGAATGGTTCGGATGCCGATTCGCGAAAGCAGCTCAAAGGTTTTCTGTCCGACCATCGGGATTTTTCTAATGGAGAGCGGATTCAAAAAGGACTGCACCAGGTGCTCGGGAATTTCAAGGTTCTGCTTCTGCTTGCCCTCGCCGGTTCCGATTTTCGAAACGGTTTTGTTGACCGAAAGCGCAAAGGTGAGGGGGAGCCCCGTTTCTTTTGTGATGCGCTGTGCCAGTTCATCAGTCCATCTGTAGCTGCCGTAGAATCTATCCATGCCGGTAATGTCCAGATAAAATTCATCAATGCTGGCTTTTTCCACTACGGGCGCCTTTTCCTGAATGATTTCGGTAATCTCGTGGGAAAGCCTGGAATAGAGTTCCATGTCGCCTTTCATAATTTTTGCCTGAGGGCAGAGCTTCATGGCCATATGGATCGGCATGGCCGAGCGCACGCCGAATTTTCTGGCTTCATAGGAGCACGAAGCCACAACGCCTCTGTCGCCGCCGCCGATGATAAGCGGTATGCCGTTAAGTTCAGAATTTGTCAGCCTTTCGCAGGAGACGAAAAACGTGTTCATGTCGATGTGTACAATAGCCCTGCTCATAATCTTAATCATTTTATACTTGTCAAAATTAGTACAGTCAATAACAATTTTTAAAAATAAAATGTTCTAATTAATAACAAAATTAAAAAAGCCTTATTTTTCAGGGCATAAAAAAAGCACCGGTTTAGGTGCTTTTTTGCTTTATTAAGAATTTACGGAAGGATCAGAATTATTCTGAAGCAGGCTCTTCGCCGGTCGGCTGGCCGGCTGTTTTCTTCATTAGAATGTAAAAATCCCGCAGATGCCACCATGCCGGGCAGCGGTCTACAGGACCGTTAAAGTTTCTTATAGTCGAATAGCAGCTGTTGAGGAAAACCTGCGTGTCGGTAATATTTGCCCATTCCGTCAATCTAACTTCCTTTGGTGGAGGATTGTTCTCAAAATGGCGTTTTATTTCTTCATGGTTCATGCTGTAAAATTAATCAAAAAACTATAATCTGTCAAGACCTGAAGCCTTGTATATGCTATAGTGCAGCAGCAATTCCAGTTAAAATCGGCTTCATTTTTCATGCGGGTTATTTTTTGCCTGGTACTTTTAATAAATCACTTATCTTATATCTTTTTCTGTTACCAAAAGGGCTGTAACTTTTAATTTTCATTGTGTCTTATATTTTCCTGTAGTTGTTACTTTTTTTACGCCTAAAATTGCCAGCGCTTCTTTTGTACTGGCAGATTGCTCCGTACATTTATTTAAAATTAAAATAATGCCTTTCTCTAACTTTTAAACAAGAAAATAAATGACGCTTTTCTGGTTTCTATTTTTTTTGGGACGCAAGTTTATACAGCCGTATTCATTTAAATCCTATATGCACCTGTGATACGCGGCAGGGGAGTTTTTTTTACATCATAAGGGGCTGGATTTATAGAACAGCGGCCAGGTGATCAAGGGGTGGGTGCCGATATTGTCTATATAGTTGATGCGGATCACTGGTTTTTTAGGTTTGATTTGTTGTTTTTTTTAGAGCTTTTCCCGCTATCCGCTGCAATCTTCTGCGCCGAACCCCGGCACAGAAGGATTTCCGCTGCTATTGGGGCTAAAAAGTTAAATAGACAATTTGGAATAATCCAATTTCTGACCTCAATGGAACAACAGACAATAGTAAAAGTTATTTTTGCAACCCAAAAAATAGCAGCTCCACTTTTAAACAAGAAAATAAATGACGCTTTTCTGGTTTCTATTTCTTTTTGGGATATAGTTTATATAACCGTATTCATTTAAATCCTTTATGCACCTGTGATACGTGGCAGGGCCGGTTATCTTGGCTATTTTCATAATTTCATGCCTGTAGGCTTTGATAGGATTGATGTTGCCTTCATTTGCTCTGAATTGAAGCAGTGCCGCAAAAATTCCAATATGGGTAATGCTGATGCGCTGGTCTTTTTCTATCGATCTAAAGAATTCCGTTAAAGGGTTTAATTGTTCCATCATTGCTGTATTTTAGATTTTATTCCTTTTTGGACAGATTGTTTCGGCAATGCTGCTGCCTGGTTTTTTGATGAAGCTGTCTGGATTTTACGAAAATGCTGGTCATAGATATTCAATGATCTAAACTGAGGATTGGCCTCTATATAAATTTGATTTTCTCTTCCATTTTTAATCAGCACAGCAGATACTCTGTCACCCTGCCTTAAAGCATTTTTCAGTTTCTCTATTTCGTATTGGCTGGATATCTTTAAAGGAATGGCCTTTAAAGTCTTTTCTAAATCATAAGCATATTCATTTCGAAATTCTTTTAAGTGATAACTGCCCGAAGCGTCTTTATCATTAAAGTCGAGCTGAAACCATGATTGGTTATGCGCTACAGAACGGCCTGACAATAAATTATAAGCTTCATTCACTTTAAAATTGTTTTCCAGCCCATTTTTAAAATAATATTCCCTGCTGTCTTCTGGTCTAGAATTATTCTGCAGGCTGCTTTTAAATCCATCAAGTTCAAAATGCCCTTCAGCATTTTTTGAAAAGGAAAGGGTATGAGTGATCTTTTCTTTTTCATTAAGGCAGTAGGAGAGAGGAATGCTGAAATTTTCCTGTTTTTTGTCAATAAGATTTTTTAATTTTTCGGATAAATCAGGAAAGCCGATACGCTGCACTTCCTCGTTAAGAGAATTGAAGTTTCTCTCGTCTTTTTTTGCCTCACTGCGAAGTGAAAGCTGATTTTGCGTGCTGGTGATTATTTTCCTCAGGATACGTGAAATGAGACTTGGATACAATTGTTTTGACATCCTGTGGATTTCCATTTTAAGGATTCGAAGCGTATGCTGCTCCTCAATATTTTTTGAAGATCTGTATTTCGTTCTGATTCTCTCGAACTGCCGCAGTTTCTCGGCCAATAAAGATCTGTTTTCTGCCGGAGTAATTGAAAACAGCGTACCCAAACGCTCCTCTCTTGCTTTCCATTGGCTGAATTCCATTTCTACTCTATTTACGGGAAACTGCGGGTTCATCATCTAAACTTTAATAATTTTAAAATCTCTACACCGAATTAGAATGCTGTTTTCTTTTTTTTGGTTTGTTCGCCGAAGGGGTTTCACTGTTCTCGTCAGTGCTCTCAGACTGTTTTTTGCCAGATTGTTTTTCAGATGTTTTTTCTCCTTCTGATTTTTTCTCTTCCTTGCTTTCTCGATGATTGATACGCTGTAGGTTTCCATCATATACATTAAGAGTCTTAAACTGCGGATTTGCTTCCACGAACATTTTGCTTTCAACGCCGCTGACAACAAAAGTCACAGACTGAAGATTTCCTTTTTTAAGTGAGTTCATAAGGTCTTCCTTATATTGCGGCGTACTGAGCTCTTTTATGGAGTGCTTCTCAAGACTGGCTTCCAGATCATAGCCGTAATTCTGATGGTAATGGTTAATCTTAAAATTTCCGGAATTATCTGTCTGTTTAAAATCGAATTTTAACCAAGAATTGTAACTTTCTCCTTCTTTAGTTTTAAGATCTTTATTCACCGAACGGCCTTCCATTAAATTATAGGCTTCTTTGAGTGTAATGCTGGTTGCATCATTATTGATGTAAAAGGTCTGCTGCAGTCCCGGCTTGTTTTCTTCTTTCTGAAGGTTCACACGATAGGAATTAAAAAAGTAAATATCAGTCTGGTCTGACTTCTTGAAGTTCAGCTCAACCGTTACGGTGTCTCTGTTTGGGACGCCATTGTTGATAATGCCGGTGTGCATGATTTTAAAATCCTTATCTCCTTTCAGCATGTTTTCTCTCAATTCAGCATCGAAAGTTTCTCCAAATCCAGTATATTTCAGCTGGTCTTTCAGGTAATTTAAATTATTCTCATTCATAATATTTGTATTTAGGTTGTTTTCTGGTAATTGCTTGTTTTCTCCTGCCAGACGGACAAACTCCGTAAGATCAAGTTTCTCATTGCTGTAGAGGTCAATTCCGCTCTGCATGACTTTCTTTAAGTCCTTTATAAGGGAATCGATCGGCACGCTCTTAAAATAGTCGATATCATTCCTTCCTGCGAGACAATGGTCCTCTGCGCCCATTGATGTCCTGAAAAAAGCAATGTTATCGCAGTCAGCCGGAAGATTAACAGGGTGCGCCGCATAGCGATAGCCTAGTGAAGCCATTTCCTCTGCAAATCTTAACAGCGTTTCGGTTTCATTGATATTTATATTCATAAGCTGCTTTTTTAGTTTTTTAGGATGGTGCTGGGATTATGGCAGCGGGATTACTTTATCGGCCAGATTTTTTTTAACGTTGGCTTCCAAATGCCTACCGCCATTCTTTTCCAGCAGCTGAAGCGTTAAAAGCTTATTGTCTGGAATGGTAAATTTCTCCAGTGCAAAAACTTTTACTACTTCAGACTTATCAGGAATCACCGCAATTGATGAAGTGCAGTACAGCGGCTGAATCTCAATTTCCTGCGAGGCAGTTCGTTTTGATTTTCGCTGGTCTCTTATGAAAAAACGAAGCTGGTCGATATCATAGCTGATTTTGGATTTATTCTCAAATACTACGCGCAGATACAGCACATCCTCATGTATAAAAATGCCGCTGACCTCCAGTTTTATCTGAAACTTAGCTTTTTTTAAGCCGCTGGTCTTTATTTTTTTTGATAATGCCAGTGAAGCAGACTGTTCTATTTTTTTCTGATTTTCGTTCTCTAAAGTAAATAGTACATCCTTACTCGCAGCCGCAGCATTTTGTGCTTTTATATTCAGGTCAGGGCAGTCTTCATTGTAGTTCAGTACAAATACATACAATTTTGCATCAGAGGTGACTACTGTCAGGTTAGTCTGGAAAAAATATTGTCTCGCCGCTTTTACAAGCAGAATATTCTCCACCCCTTTGGCTTTCTGCACCAGAACATCAGCACTGCCTTTATCGATGCTTTTAATCGGGTAGGGAAAAACGATGCTGGTAGTCTTCGAATAGCCGATCTGAAGATTTTTATATTGGTCTTCATAAAAAACAGTTTCCCTGCTCTTTAACTGGGGATAAGCCCAAACAGAAACCAGCAGCAGACTCATTAAAAACAAATAATTAATTCTTTTCATCTTATTCTATTTTATGGTTTTAAATCCTTTTGTTTTTCATCATATAACAGCACCTTGTATCCTGCTTTTACCGCAACTTTTATGAGTTTTACCTTTTTGCTCATAAGACTTTTGGCCGCCTCAATGCCCATTCCCGCAGCCTGTGCTCCCCATGAATCGGTAATACCGGTAAGTCCGAGTGTCTGAATCGACCGGTCGGCAGATGCTTTGGCCACATCCCTGTTAATGGCACCTGGAATGTATATGCCCTCAATTCCGTCAATATCAAAGACCGAGAGCTGCACCGGGAAAATGGAACCATGATGCTGGAGATTTTCTATCTTTATTTCAAGCCTTTCACCTTTCAATGCCGCCATGCCGTATACGAAGGTGTTTTTCGGTATTGTTGTTCCCTGAAGCGTAATATCGGCAGTGAGCCTTAGTTTAACCACCGATCCATTTACAATGGTCTGTGCTTCGTGAACGGCAGCTTCAAGTACATTCTGCTGATGATCTGGATTTAAATCCTCATCTGCCGTGAAAAAAGCGTTCAATTTGAAATTGTCTGCGGGTTTTGTATTTTCTTGAAGTGAGCTGATATTATCTGCTTTACTTTTTAGGTTTACAGAATATACTTTTCCTTTTTTTTGTTCGGAATTCTGTTTTAAACGTTCCTGTACTCTTGAAGGATGCTGGATATCCAGTATATTTTCGAGCATCCCGCCGAGCTGCTGCAGTTCGGGATCCGGCTGAGTTTCGCCCATTGCGGACATCATCTGTTCCAAGTTCTTAATCTGGGCGGATACTTCATTTGATGAGCCGTAGTTTTCAAACTCCCTCATATCCTGCCCGTAATTTTTAACCGGTGCAGGCTGGCTGATGGTTTTCTGTAGCAGCTGCAGCTTTTCGTATATTTTCTGCTCGTTTCTATCCTGCGGGGCCACTGCATTCAAGCCGTTTCTTTTTTTTGAAAAACTCTGGGAGGCAAAATCCAGTTCCGGGAACTCCTTTAAAGATTCTTGAAGAACTTTTTGATTGGAATAGTTGGGATCTTTTTTAATCTGCTCCTGCAGTTTGATGGAATCTACTGCTGCCTGGTCATAGTAGCTCATTTTATTCAAGGATGAATCTTCTTTAAAATTTGGAAGCGGCAGTTTAAAATTAAATCCTTTCTTTATTTCATTTTCAGCCGCTGCGGCTTCCATTCTCCCTCCTCCAAGGGTGTAAAAAAGAATGGTGATAAAAGGAAGTGTTATGATTGGCAGAATCAGAAGCATTTTTCGTTTTTTTGCTTCTTTAATTGATATCGTCTTCTGTTCCATGTTTTTATTTTTTAATCGATTATTTTAATTTTTACAGTCTGCTTTGAAATTTTAACCTTCTGGGCTTCCTTTTCTGAAAAGGCATTATAGAGGTTGTAAAGAAGATAGCCTGCTGATAGGATAACAAATAAGCCGAGAAGAAAAATGAGCTTTCTCTTTGAACATCCTTCCGCCAGACTGCTCATTTTTTCAGACCATTTTTTTTGTGCTGAGAGATAGTGCTTATGGTATGTAAATGCAGTTTCTCGTTTTTTAAACAGTGATTTCATAACCCGTCATTTTCGGTTTTCAACAGTTAAATCCCGGTTTTCAATCGTATTGAAACGTTCAATTAAAAAACCATGCGGATTGTTGTCGCTTCTTGATACATTGCGCAGGCTTCCTTCGGTAATCAGGCTTCTTTTTAAAATGCTGGTGGTTCTGATAATGTTCTGCCGAGAGAAGCATTTAAAGCGGTAGGGATAGTCCCTTGTATCGACAGTTACACTGTCAATCTGTATGGTCTGGCTTATATTTCCTGAAATAATCCCGGAATAAAAGCCGTTTTCTTTCAGGTCATCATAAATTCTTTTAGCACTTTCGTCCGCCAGATAAAGCGCTTTAGTTACATTGGTTTTAATTACCTTATCGTCCGGATCCAGGGTAAAGAAAAACTGGTGAAAAGTTTTAATATGGTCTCTTGCTTCAACAGGCACATTATCTTTTCTGTCCGACGCATAGGCTTCCAGAGCTTTTCCTGCCGCCAGGATGTATATCTTATCCTGCATGCGGCTTACAGTCTGAAAACTTCTGCTTAAAGTGTAACAGCAGATCACAGCGCAGCATATAATAACAAGCATCGTAAATCCTCTCACATATTTAAATGCAGTGTCTATATTTTTCATTTTGGTGAACATGAGCGGATCATTTAAGTTTGTTTTGAATTTCCTTTGAGCCTCTCGCTCATATAGTTTCCTTTCTCCTCAAAATAGGGTGAAGAGGCTGAAGATGCAGACATGCTCTGCGACATCCTTCCTGCGGCATTTCCCATTGAATCCAGAACCATTGCGGTTCCCTGTGATGTCTTGGAAACCGCTGAACTGGCTGAGGTGCTGAAAAGGGTTGTGGTTTTCTGGGCCAGTGCTCCGCCGCCGCCTGCATGGACAATGTAATTAGCTACCGATGGGACAGTGAAGTATCCTATAATGCCGATTATCATAAAAATAAGGTAAGACATGTCGGTCCTGCTGAAAAAGGTATCTCCGGTAGCCAGTACCTGGGAAAGATCCAGTTTGAGCATCAGTTCCTGAATCTTGCCTATAATGCTGCCAAATATATTGGCAACCGGCAGCCACAGATAAATATTGATATATCTGGCCAGCCAGACCGTAAGGGTATGCTGGAATCCGTCAAAGACCGCTATTCCAAAAACAAGAGGTCCCAGGATGGAGAGGACAACCAGCTGAAATGTTCTCAGTGTATCAATGCATAAGGCCGCCGCCTCGAACAAAACTCTCAGTACCTCGCTCAGCCATTCCTTGACTGAGTTCCTAAAACTGTACGAAGCCTTTTCCATTGCAAACTTGATGTCGTTGCCTATTCCTGCCAGCATGCTCTCACTTGATGGGTCGGCTCCGTCATGGGTGTATTTATACCATCTGTTCCGGTCCCCGGCGCCCGCCGCACCAACATACATTTTCCAGGGATCTGTTTCTTTAATAGCCTTTTCTTTTTCTTTTAATAATACTGCAACTGCATTATTGGATCCTGTTACCATAGCGGCAGTTGCCGTAACTGTGGGTTTCATAACCACGTTGATAAGAGCAAGGACAGATGGGAAAATCATGATGCAGAATCCGATTACAAAGGGACGGAACAGCGGATAGAAATCAATCGGTTCGGCGCTTGCTATATGTCTCCATACTCTGGAGGCGATATACCAGATTGTGCCGAATCCTGCGATTCCCTGTCCGACCGCTAGAAGATTGCTGCACAAAGGGATCATTTCATCGTAAAGCTGGTCTAAAACGGAATGAAGGCTCTGCATATCATCGCCTAATCCTTGAGCCCTAATCAAACAAGGCAGCTGGAACAGAATTGCAGAAAGAATTTTATTTTTGTTTTTTAATGAGAGTTTCATATTGTTGTTATTCTTTAGTTATCGAAGAGTCTCAGAAGCCTGCACATCATTTCTTTCCTTTGCCCGCTGCAGCAGCAGTATGTTTGAAGAGGCATTAAAGTCCCGCAGAAACACCAGTTTATCCTGCATCTCAAGAAAAATAGTATCAACCGCTTCAAGCCGTTCATCATCTGACATTCTCAGCTTGTCTGCTGTAACCACCATCGTAAGTTCATCAAGATTGCGCAGGCTGAGGTTAAGCAGATTGCCGTAAACGGTTTCAAAATACTTCAGCTCCCTTTCACTGAAGTTCCCGCTTTTTGAAAATGTGGTCAGTCCGTTCCTGCTTTCTTTGACCAGCAGAATCTGATAATTTATAATGTCTCCGACCTTTTTGTAATTTTTTACCATCGGGCTGACCTGCATCAGGGCATCCAGAAAGGTTTTATGAAGGCTGAAGTTTCCTTCCGACATATCTTTAACCGTCTTGTATCCTCCTGAAAGCAATTCATATCCCTTTTTCATATCACTGAGAATCTTTTTGAACTGCGATAGTTTTTCAATGTTGAGGATCAGCTGCTGTATCTCTGCTGACTGGGCATGTGCTTTTTCAGGAATAATTGAAAAGCACATAATCAGTCCTACAACCAGTATTTTTTTCATGACAATTTGTTTCATAATCCGTAAACAGCACTTGCATTTTTAGAGTCCTTTTTTTCTGATGTCTTGGATACAGACAGCAGTCTGGCATCATTGCTGAAAGAGATGCAGAAATTGTAATCTTCCAGCATTGTTTCATGCAGCGCGTCAATACGTTCAATTCTCTGGTCGTCTTTAAGCTCTAGGCTGGCATCGGCAGTGACTGACAGAAGCTGTTCCAGTGTATCGCTGCAGTTCTGCAGCAGTCTTTCAAACGAACGCTCAATATAATCCAGCTCGCTGCCGTGAAATAAGTCTGCTGTTTTTAGATCTGCAGAAGTCCTTTTACAGATTTTCATTATTTTAAACTGCATTGAAATAATTTCAGCGGTCTTATAATAGTTTCTGACTTTTGGATTAATTTTAAAAAGCGATGCGAAATAATCGCCATGCAGATTTACCTCTCCTTTTTTGGCATCACCAATAACATTGAGTCCTTTTGACACAGCAGAATATCCTTTTTTAGCATAGTCTATATATACCTGAAGCGCGGCAATCTGAAGCAGGAGTTCTTTTCTCTGCTTTGCCTGAGCCTGTATTCCCAGAGGGAAAATGATAAGCATCGAGAATATAAAAAACAGTTTTTTCATGATGATTGTTTTTAAATTATGGAATTCCGTAAAATTGTTTTACTCTATTTACATCTGCTTCCGTTTTAGCCCGCTGCAGGCTCAGCAGCATGTTCTGCTGGTTAAACATTTTAAGGTCATCGTAATTGGCATCAATCTGGTCTGCGGCTTTATTGATAATTTCAAGCCTTTTCAGATCGCTCATCTGGGTGGTAAAGGAGTCCAGTATCAAAAAGATCTGGTCAATATTCTTTACGCTTTCCTCCAGTATTCCGGTGTAGACACGCTCCATGTACAAAATCTCACTTTCTTTAAAATGAGTGTCTCTTTTAAAAAGGTTCCACGCTCTTTGATATTCTTCGACGAGTCTTGTCTGTTTTTTTGTAATTTCCTTTATCCTCTGGTAATAGGTGATAATGGATTTTACCTTCGCCAGCTCTTCATAGTATCCTTTATAGAGATCTTTCTGTTTCTGCGTCCAGTCTGAGATTTCGTCGAGTTTTAATTTAGACAGGACATTTTCGACCTGCTTCTGCGCGTTCTGGAGCCATATCGTTTTATTCTGCAGTTTCTGGATCCGCAGATCAATTGCCTTAATTACTTTTTTGGTTACCGCTTTTACTATTTCAAGAATGGGCAGTGCCGCCGTTTTTTCAGCCGGTCTGGCCGGAGTGCCGATAAGCAGCAGGCAGATCAGACAGGCCGTGATTTTTGTTTTCATTTTTCTCTTTCATTAATTTCCATTTCGCATTTCCTGAGCCATAGCGGCAATTCCTTTTTTGATGTCGCCGCCGAACTTTTGGGCGTACGCGTTCATTTTCACTTTCTCGCTTTCCTCGGTTGTGTAGGCAAGATATTCCTCCAGCGACACCTCTGTCCTGTAAACCTTTGAAAGCATTCCTCCCAGAGAGATAAAGACTTCCTTGTATTTTTTTGCGGGATCATTGGCTTTATTTACCGAAAGCACCAGTGCTTTTTCTTTGTCGGTAAGGCCGAGAAGTTCCTGTATCTGGTCAAATTTATTCTGGTACTTGCTCTGGTCCAGCAGGATTTTGCAGTCACTGTTGTTGATAATGGCCTGTTTCACCACAGGTGAAGAAATAATATCTTCAACCTCCTGGGTCACTACTATGGCTTCTCCAAAGAATTTACGAACGGTCTTGAATAAATACCGTAAATATTCTGCCATCCCTTCCTTGGCAATAGCTTTCCAGGCTTCTTCAATTAAAATCATTTTTCGGATGCCTTTCAGCTTGCGCATCTTGTTGATAAATACTTCCATGATGATTATGGTTACCACTGGAAAAAGAATCGGATGGTCCTTGATATTGTCGAGTTCAAATACTATAAATCTTTCCTTTAGCAGGTTTAGATTTTCTGTTGCATTCAACAAATAGTCAAACTCGCCTCCTTTGTAGTAAGGACGAAGCACATAGAGAAAATTGTTTACGTCAAAGTCTTTTTCTTTTACTTTGTCGCTTTCGAGTATGGAAACAAAATCATCTTTTAGAAATTCATAAAAGCTGTTAAAACACGGAAAGACAGCAGCATTAATCTCCAACTTTTCATAATACAGCTGGAGCGCATTGGAAAGTGCCACATATTCGCTTCGGTTAAAGGTTTCATCGTCTTTTTTCCAGAGTGCAAGCAGCAGGGTTTTAATGCTTTCTTTTTTCTCAGTATCCAGATTGTCTCCCTCTGAAATATAAAAGGGATTAAAACGGATAGGATTTTTTTCATCATAAGTAAAATAATAGCCGCTGACCATATCACAGAGCCCCTTATAGCTGTGCCCGACATCCACCAGTACAATATGGGTTCCCTGTTCGTAATAGCTTCTCACCATATGATTGGTAAAAAAGGACTTGCCGCTTCCTGAAGGCCCGAGAATAAATTTGTTTCTGTTGGTGCAGATTCCCATTTTGACGGGCTCATCGCTGATGTCCACATGAACCGGCTTTCCCGTCAGACGGTCGCCGAGTCTTATGCCGCAGGGACTCAGCGATGATCTGTAACCTGTTTCCATATTCAGAAAGCAGACTGCCTGCTCCGTGAAGGTGTCAAAAGTGTCATTCATGGGAAAGTCCGCCGCGTTTCCCGGGATTCCCGCCCAGTAGATCTGCGGGGCTCCGACAGTTTCCTGCTTAGCCGCCGCATCCATCTGGGCAAGGGCAGAGGAGACTTTGTTTTTAATATCCTTAAGCTTTTCCTTACTGGTGCTCCAGCATAGCACATTAAAATGAGCCTTAACGGGAAGCCTCTGCTGGGAAACAGCTTCATTTAAAAAGTCATTCGCTGCATCCCTTGCAATCATATTTTCCCTGCTGTAGGCGGACAAAGACTGAAGCCTTAATCTTTTGCTTTCCAGCTTTTGGATTGTTTTCTGGGCATCTTCAATAAACAGATACTGATTATAGATATGGCTGCAGGACAAGAGCTGGCCGAGAGTGGAGGCAAAGCCGACACTGAACTTGGTTTTATCCGTCGAATAACGGTCAAAGTTGATTCGTGATCCGCATAACGCCGGCAGATCAGCGGCATCTCCCAGAGTGAAAAGCTGGCAGTGTTTGTCGCCCACCGATAAGCCTTCATCAAATTTGATATCATTAAAAACAAATGAATCCTCCCTTTCAGCTAAGAAGCAGTACTTTTCGATCAGCCCAATTTTTCTGCTCTCGCTTTTAAGCGCTTCATTTTTCAGTCTGGCCAGCTTGACAAACCCGCCGTCTTCCATAATTCTCTTAAACTGTCCGCAGGCATCTTCAAAATCCTGCAGCAGCTGCTGGCTTAGAACATCTTCTGGAACAATGGAGCTTCTCAGCAGATTAGAAAAAAGGGAGCTTGAATTCTTTCTTCCCTGCGGTTTCTTGGTCAGCATAATATAACAGGAATGCTCCAGAAAGGGTCTCTCATTGAAAAAACGTTCGCTGCTTCTGGTTAAAAAACTGCTGTCATCTCCTGAAAAATCAGCTTTATAGGCATTTTCTAAAAACCAGTCCTGTTTATGAAAAATGCAGAACTTAGGAAGAACTTTAATGGCTTTAATCCATGACTGGTGAAAAGCTTCGTACTCCTGATCGGATAAGGTAAAAATCTCAGGAAGTTCCGCTTTAAAAACCACCGTCACATCTCCCTGTTTTGATAAAATGCAATCATGTTCCACTGCCATTATCGGCAGTATATTTTCCATCCTCTTCTCCATCTTTCTTTCATTTTACTTCTAACGTCTTATAGCTATCTCTTTATAAAAATATCCCTGCTGTAAACCTTGATATGCTTTGGAATCTGTTTTCTCGCAAGAGCTTTCATCATTCCATACTCACCGTACTTATTGCTCATTCTATAAATCTTGAAGACAAGAAATGCTCCTGCTGTTCCAATCAAACCTACGCATACAAGAGAAGGCAGACCGATGATATACATGATAGCAAAGAGAATCATGAGTGAGACGACGCCTCCGCCCAGGTACCAGATGTACTGTGCCTTAAGCCCTTTGAATTCAATACTCTGATTGATTCCCTTATTAATCTGGTAAACACTGCTGCTCATGACCGGTTATTGGCTAAACGCCGAAAAAGGATTTAATTACGGTTGCCACCACAACCAGAAATACGCAGCTCCCAAACCAGGCAGCGGCAACTTTTCCTGTATCGGGATCTCCCGCATTCCATTTCTGATACACCTTAACTGCGCCTATCAGGCCGAGTATGGCACCTACTGCGTACATGAGTTCAGTGCCCGCGTCAAAATAACTTCTCACTTTCTGGTTGGCTTCATTAATTCCCGCCACGCCGTCCTGTGCGTATCCCGTGCCATTAATCAGCAGCAATAAAAGAATTGCAGTGGCCTGCACTTTATTCTTTTTCCAAAAACACTTTAATTTCCAGCTACATTTTTTCATCATACATCATTTTTAAAGTTATTTCATTATTAAAAAGCAGAGGAATACCGCCGTTGCAGCTCTATTTTCTTGTCACATAAAGCCATACCGCACCAGAGAGAACGGGGGTGATTCCTCTGCTGGATTTTAGAAAACCGATTCTTCCCAGAGACTGTCTGCCTCGCTTAAAGTCAAAAGCAGAGCAGGGTATTTTCCAGATTCGGAAACAATCAGTTTATTGATGCTTTCTCTAAGCGAAGAAATCTTTACATAGGGATATTCTTCAAGAAGCATTCTTAAGTAGTTTTGAAACTGTTCTTTTGATAAGCCTTTTTCTGCGCTTTCTGCAGCAGCCTGCTGTATGCGGACTGAAAGCTGTTCTGCATCATCTAAAGTGTCAAATGATTCTGAGAAGGAATCCGAAATGGATTTTGCTTCCTTTGTATTTTCCGTATTACTTTTAAAAGAGGGGAGTTTAAGTTTCTTTTCCCCTGAGAAGATTTTTTTTAAATCTCCGCTGTAAAATTTTAGCACTATAAATAAATACCAGATTATTACCGCTGTACCTATTACAGCCAGATAGCTGTTCCATGAAACATTTGTAAACATAGTCATCATCATTTATCGTTCGACATTTTTCTCATTTCTATAAATCATGTTATCTGAATCAGATATGATTTATTTTACGGGTCAAAGGAACGACTAGAACTTAGAGCGTACAAGTCCAGCTTTTTGCTGTACCCCGGCTGTACCCTGCTGGACCCGCAGTAAAATCAGGAGAAAAAAAATGAAAAAAAATAAGTTTTAATTAGAAGAGTTTGGCTTATAAAATTTTTTTAGCAGAGCGTTTAATAATTGCTTTTTCTCAGAAAGAAGCAGCCCCAATACCTGCTTATGCAATATTGGGGTTTTAGGAAGGAAAAACTCAGAAGTTTTTAGTAGTTCCTAATTTTTTTAATGATATTCTCGAGGGTTTCAATCGCAATTTCCTTGTCGCGTTCCTCTATCGAATAGGCCTTGCTTCTCATGGAGTCATAAGAAAGGGTGCTCTTGCTGGGAGTGGAAAGAAATGGAACTATTTTTTTAAAGAGCTGGTTCATCGATTTGGAAACCAGAACATTTAATTCCTGTGAAGCTCTTAATATGAGAGCCGTCTGGTCGGTTGACAGCTGGCAGGTAACCTTATCTTCGTCCTTTACGACAGGCTTTGACAAAGAAGGGCTTTCGATTTTAAGCACAGCTGAGGTTTCCTCAGCAGCAAACTGCTGTTCTTTCTCTAAAAACAGCAGTTCCTGTTCAAACCACTGGTGGATTAATTTCCTTAGATCGGGATAATTTTTATACAGGGAAATAGTGCTGTTGGTGTATATCTGATTCAGTTGCTTGGAATAAAGAAGCAGGCGCTCCCTTTTTTCTTTTAAACTTTCGCACTCGTTTATATTAGCTGACAGCAGGCTGGTCAGATAGTTAATATAAAGGGGACTGTTGAAGTTGAGATGTATGAGAACTTCATCCAAATCATTAAACAGGCTGTTTTCTCTATGATTTAATTTTAAAGATTCCAGTTTTTTGATCAGCTGCTTTCTATACAGGACGTCCCGAAATGTGATTTTTTCATTTTTTGATGAGTTTGCAAATCGGTATAATTCGCTGAAAACAATTTCAGAAGCTGTTTTGCTGCAGGAATGAAACTGCGGTCTGCCGGCCAGAAGGCCGATCTTCTTTTTCAGCTTTTTCTTTACCGATGCCGCATAAAGCCCTGGCATTCTTGAATCCTGGCTTAGAAACTGGTCAAATCGGGATTCCATGAAATTCAGGAGTTCATCCAGACAGGACATCAGGGTGCTGATTACTTTTCGATGGCTGTTCTGTTCGGGACCATTTGTCTTTTCTATGAGCATCAGGCTGTTCCAAAGATTGACCAGCGAGCTGTGATAGTTTCCTATAAGCACTTTTATCTGTTTTTCTTTGGTGAGCGAGAAAACCTGAATAGTCATCTTGGACTGGATCAGCTGGGTTTCCAGGACAGCCTTTTCCATTATTTCTTTGGACTGCTGCTGGGTCAGCTCTATAAAATTATTCTTTCTGGGATTTAGATTAAGTGTAACCATAGCATCCAGCCATTCCAATAGATAGGGTTGCGTCATGTCTTCATTTTTTAGTAAATACCGCTCCTGATTCAATAGCAGGAGTATTTAAATTAAACTGCAGAACATTTCAATCCTGGTCAGGCCAAGTCAGTAGGCGGAATGTAATTTTAATCGATATTCGGAAGGAGACATCTGGGTATGTCTTTTAAAAAAATTACTAAAGAAAGAAGTGTTTGCAAATCGTAGTGTTTCCGAAACATTTAGAATGGTTAAATCATTATTCTGAAGCAGAATTTTGGCTTCAAGAACCAGCGCGTTTTCAATGCACTGCTTGGCCGTTATCTCTGTAACCAGTTTGATGGTTTTAGTAAGATGCCCTGAGGAAATGTTCAGGGCATCTGCGTAAAACCTTACGCTGTGCTGTTCTCTGCAGTGGAGCTCAACTAATCTGAAAAAATGGACGGCTGTTTTTTCCGCAGCGGAATATCTGGTCTTTTCAAGCCAGGAACTTCTGTAGTACAGACTGGCGAGCTCATATAAAAAAAGGTTGAAGCTCAAAAGGATGAGTTCCTTTTTGAAAACCCGTGAGTTTGATAATTCCAGCCTCGTGCCTGCCAGCAGCAGCAGATCCATAAGATTCTTAAGTTCCTTTTTCTTCAGGAAAATTTTGGACACGTATCTGGCGGTGAAAAAATTAAAATACCCGATATGGGGCCACCTGATGCTGTTTTCAAATGCAAATTCTGATGTAAATGACAGTATGGATACGCACAGTTCCGTGCTCATCATCACAACCTCGAAGTCTGATCTCTTGGGAATGGCTATCAGTTCACTGGCAAATAAGTGTATCGTCCTGCTGTTGATGCTGATGGCGGCGGCACCGGAGTTTACTATGAGGACCGTCGAGTGCTGCTCTGGAATTAAATCCTTGAAAGCGTTTGCGGATTTTAGATTTTCAAAAACGCACAACGCAATACCCTGCGTCTTATAATTTGATTTCTTAAATATCAAAGCCTTTTATTTAAATTGAACGTTCCATGCCGCTAACGGTATAATTTTGCTATCATGCTCACGCAGACAAACAGCAGATTTGACATCATATTGATGAAAAGCAGATACACTAATTTCCTTGCAGAATCAATCGGGGGCGTCTCAGTAAAGGAGATGCAGCGGGGCTCATTATTAAACAGTATGGTCAGTATAAAGTATATAGCCGCCAGATTCAAAACAATCAGAAATACGTAAAAGCCGTATACGATCCGCTTTTCAAAAGGTATGATCCAGTCCATTTTTTTTATTTTTTAGTTTCTGCTGAGAATTCCTGCAAGCAGTGAGCTGGCAACCGCGGTAGCGGAATTGCTCAGCGCTCCCTGTACTGCACCGGCCCTGTTGCCCACGGAGGTTTCCCAGTCCTTATCCTTGCGTTCTGATTCAAAATAGAGCGAATGCCTTGCAATGGCCGATGAGGTGAGGATTATCCTTTTTTCTTCAGCCGTAAACTGGACATTATTTATAATGCCTGCTTCAAAAGAGATAATCTGCGAATGCACATCGCCGTAGGGATAGCCCTGCCAGGCTGGAACCGAAGACATGAAGTGGTACAGGCTGTTTTTTGCTGCGGCCGACATGGGGGAACCGGCAAGAATCTGCTCGAGCTGCAGCTGCGGCGAAGAGACAATCTGCTGTATCTTCTGGAAATTGGGCGCAGCAGGGGATGGAAGGTTCTGCAGATCTGTGTTCAGATATGATATGGAATCGATCTTGGAGCTGACAGCATTGATGGTGCTGTCCGAAATCGTGCAGGAAAGATAAGCGTCGAGTATCTCATTGTGGATTCTCCCCGCTATGTCATATGCGTTGGCTGGGTTTTCAGGATTCACCTGCACGGTTTTTTTGGACAGCAGCTCATTTTCGGCTGATTTGGAAATTGGAATTTCATGTGTGTAGTCATCTTCATTGGCGCATGACACAGAAAGTGCTGCAAGCATGCCGATTAAAATTTTTTTCATGATTAAAGTGTGTTAAATGGAGCGGCCTTTTGGGCCGGTTCATTTCACCCGGGCAAGCAGAACCTTAAACGGCACGATGCCGTTTTTTGCTTGTGAATTCAAAGCAAATCTAGTCTCATGAAAGCCGCCCTGCAAGCCCTTGGCTGTGGATTTTCTGAATTTCAGGTATGGATTTTCGGAAAATCGGCACTATGTTTTTTTAATGTTAACCCTTTGTTATCAATATATTACGTTATATTTGGAAGTCTTTCTTTACAAATAGCCTGCTTTTGGTTTCCAGCTCGGGAATTTTGATAAGGAAAAGCATTTTTTGCCCCGTATTGTATCATTTTTAATCCTGACTCTATGCTTAAATTTAGATCCAGCCTTCTTTTGCTCTTGATGACCCAGCAGCTTTTTGCGAATTGGAACGAACCGAAGAAAAGTGATACGCTTTCAGGCAGATCCTATGATTATCTTTTTGACAAGATTGAGCTGACAGCAGGCTCCGAGCGGCAGCAGATTTACCTCTCCAGCTTTCTTCGCAAGGCAAAAACAGAAAAAAATGACGAGGAAATCTTGAACGGATACAAAAACTATGTGCATTACTGCGATGGGAAGCTCAAGCTGGTATACGCAGACAGTATGATCTATGCGGCTAAAAAGGCAGATAAGGATGCCCTTATCGGTTCGGCTTATCTCTCGAAAGGCATAGTCTTTTATTCGCTGAAGAACTACAAATCGGCTCTGGACCACTACCTGATTGCCGATAACTTTATTTCGAAAACCGATGATGATTACCTGGTCTATAAGGTAAAGTACAACATTGCGCAGATCAAGTACTATCTGGGGTTTTATGATGAGGCCGTGCCGCTGCTGAAACAGTGCATTGAATATTTCAGCGGAAAAAACGCGAGGGCCTACCTGAATTCGCTGCATTCCCTTGGACTGTGCTACGGCAGGATGGGCAATTACGGGCTGGCATCGCAGACCAATGCGGAAGGCCTTAAGGAAGGGGAGAGGCTTTCCAATGATGAAATGAAATACTACTTTATCCACTCCGAAGGGGTGAACCAGTATTTTAAAAGCAATTATGCCGATGCCGTCAAAAGCATAAACGCTTCCATTCCGATGCTTTTAAAAAACAGGGATTTTGCCAATGAAGCGGTGGCCTATTTCTATCTGGGAAGAAGCTACTGGGATCTTCATAAGCCCGAGAGGGCGGTTCCCTATTTTATGAAGGTGGACCGGATATTTGAAAATAAAAATTATATCCGTCCCGATCTGCGGCAGAATTATGAGCTGCTGATAAAATATTACAAAGGAAAGCAGGACCTGAACAAGGAGCTTTTCTACATCAAAAAACTGCTGAAGGCCGACAGCGTGCTCAGCAGCAGGTACGTTTACCTGTCGGGCAGGATCCGAAAGGTGTATGATACCAAAGTGCTGATAGAGGACAAGCAGAAAATCGAGAAGCTGTTCAATAACAGGAAATACAATGACTACATATACAGCGGGGTCATTGTGGTGCTTTTCTCAGCGGTTATATTTTTTGCCCATCGGCATTCCAGTAATAAAAAGACCTACAGGCTCAAGTTTGAACAGGCCATTAATGGCAGGAAAGCTTCAGTGCAGAAGACCCAGAGGGAAAACGGAGCCAGCGGCATTGAGGATATCAGCAGTGAGACCGTGGCGCAGATTCTAAGGAAGCTGGAAAAGTTTGAAAGCGACAAGAAGTTTCTGCTGAAGGATCTTAATGCGGCCAAACTGGCATCGATCACCAATTCGAATCCCAAATATCTTTCCGCCATTATAAGGCACCACAAAGGAAAAAAGTTCGTCAACTACATCAGCGACCTGAAAATCGAACATATAATAGCTTTATTGAAAGAGGATAAAAAGATTAGGAAATATTCCAACAAGGCTCTTGCCGAGGAAGGCGGATTCAGCAGCACCCGGAAATTCTCCCAGGCGTTTTTTGCCAAGACAGGATGCCCGACTTCTTTTTTTATAGATGAGATCAATAAGATGTCCGAATGAAAAAGACTGTTTTATACCAATTAGTATGCTGTTTTATTTTGACAAGCTGTTTGAAGTTTTTAGGTAAAACTCTATTTTTGCCTGCTTAATTTAAAAATGAATAGTATCATGAAAGATTTAATAGCAAAAATAAACGCCGAAATCGAAACATTCAAAACCGAATCTGAGTCTTTAAGCGAAAAAGGCGTGAAGGCGGCAGGGGCCAGAGCGCGCAAATCATCTTTGGAGATTGAGAAGCTTTTAAAAGAGTTCAGAAAGGTTTCTATTGAGGAGTCGAAGAAATAATTTTTGGCGGTCTTACTTACTTTTAAAGGGAGAGAATGGGTTTTTAAGCCCCATTTTTTTATGCTTTTTTATAGTTATTCTGCCGGTTGATACTTTGTAGAGGGAACAATAGTATTGCTTTTTGGAGCACGGTCATAAGTCATTTTCAGCAGGCAGCTTCTCCCGCTTTGCGCTGCAATCTTTTATGCCGAACCCCGGCAGAAAAGGATTTCCGCTACAATCGGGGCTGGAGAGAAAAACATTTACTTTTAAGCAAAATTTGTTTTTTAGTGTCTATAGCTAGCTAAATTTTATTTTAACATCTAATCTTTCTTCTATCTTGTCTGCTTTTTTACTTACTTTTTTCAAGATGTAGTTTGAACAATGTTCAAAAAGATCAAAGAATTTTTCATACTCGCTCACTGGTTCCTTGTAAGTTATGGTCTGGTTTAAAGTAATTTGATCTTTGACTTTTTTCTGAAAAACTATTTCAAGTTCAAAATCACTAGTGCCATTATGTGCTATGTATTGATTACGCATATCCATTAAGTTCAAATGAATTTCTTTTAATTTCGGTTCATTTTTGAAAACATCTTTGGGATCCAAAGATACTTTTCCGGTGCTAAAACTTGAAAAACATTTTGAATAGGAGAGGATTGAATTTTTAAACATTCCATGAGACAGAATAAATTCTTCAAATTTGTCGAAAGGATATTTTTCGTTGAATGCTTTAGAGAATTCTAGCGAATACTGCGCTTCCAAAATCTGCATTGCTAAATTTGTCCAAGAATTTAAATACTTAGTTTCATCTTCGCTGATAACAAAATTTTTATCTGTTAAGCTTTTTAAGTTCCCAGAAAGATCTTATTTATGCATAGTTTAATTTCTTTAAGCACTATTAGTTTAATATAATTTTAGTTGTCGTAGCAAACGTCAAAATCATGATCTAATGAATTTGGCAACCTGACTCCTACAAATTTATTTTGTCAGCGCATGCGGTTTCAACGTTGTCATTATCCTGCCCGTCAACAGTTGACATTACTTTACCGATTGCATGAATATCTAAATCTGAATGGGATGTTAAATACTGATAAAGATATTCTTCTATATGGATTTTTAAAATATTACTTAGTGTTCGGATAATCTGGAGGATTTATAATTAAATGAGCCCTATTTTTGGATTTTTCGAAAACATACAAGCACAAAAAATAACATCACATTATGTCAATTGACAAAATACAAAGGGATATCTTTATTGATAATTTTAGTAAATTGATGGTCGAGCTTTTACATAAGTCTGAAATAGACTATCTTTAAAACGATAGTATTTATCTCTTACTTTTATAACTTCACTTCCATAATCGTTAGTAACTAAATGTCCAACATATTGACTGGGGTTATCAACATCTTTTTCAATGGCTTTTTTATAAACTTCAGTAGTGAATATTTCGTTATCAGTGCCATTATAATTGGCTAAAGCCTTTAATACAATTTCTCGTGCTTGCGAGGAAGCAACTGCCTTTTTATATCTTCCTTCAAGTACAGGATCGGCTTCTTTTTCAGCGATTGCTTTAAGTATATTCTCTACATAATTTTCATCTAGTTCTTCATATTTTCCGTCAAAATACGCAGTCCGGAAAGCTTGTTTTCCTATTAAGTGAACTATATAGGGATGACCTTGTGAAAGATCAATAATTTTATCTTTTGCAGATTCCGAAAATGTTATTAAATTATTAATACTATTTTCTCCGGTTATTATGATTTGTCTTAATTCGGTTTTGCCCATTACTGGTAGATTTATTACACTCCCTGCAAATAATCTGTCAGAACTTTCGTGCTCCTTCATCAGATTTTGAATATCTTGAGCAACTCCAACAATACAAAACTTTAATCCTGGAGTATTAGTAGCTAAGGATTTTAAGAATGAAGCAAATCCAGATATGTCCTTTATCTGATCAAATTCATCAATGACAATTAAAACACCGTTCTTCGCAACTTTCGCTTTGAGTAAATCAGAAATCACATTATGAAAAATTGTTTCGATTGAATGTTTTTGAATTGTTGATGTTGTAGTTCTTTCAGAGGATACATCACCGCCTACGGAAGCAATACCAATATTTAAATTACCATTTAGTTTATCAAGTTCTTTAGTTGCCGTGGGAATTTCATAAATCCATTCTAAAAAACACTCTCTTGTTGTTAAAAGACGTTCAAGCAATTCTTGAGTGTTAGTAATTGAATTACCACACGCATAGTAAATACTTAGGTAGTCAAGTTTTTCATCAGAGTAAATACCTAACTTGTCAAGTAAACGATTATCACCTTGACTTATATTTATTATTTGTCTAGCTAGAGAAGATTTTCCAATTCCACGATTACCAACGATTGCAATATTCGAACCATCTGCAATTAATGCCAGATACGCATCTTTTACATAAGTTTCACGACCAGAAAATTTTTCTGGATCAGAAATTTCTCGAGCTGGTACAAAGGCGTTTTCAACTTGTTTAATAGTAATTTGTGTCATAAGTTTAGTTTGTATTTTTATATTCTAATAAATTAAAAAACATAAAAATGTATTTTTTGTTTATGCTTTTTCTAATTCTCACTAAAATTTGCAATTTCTTCCGCAAGTGGAAGTAGTCAATTTTAAGTGTAATAGGCAGTTATTATTTGCCGCAGTAAGCACAAACATTTGTCATTAGTGGACCTAGACTTTTGTTTAAAGATTCACTAATATTTCTTTTTTCTGAAAAATCTTTTTTTTCGTAATTTTCAATATACTCTCTAACTTCTTTTCTTTGACTATAGTCTAATTCAGTGTAGACTTTTAATAATCTTTTTACTTTTTCATCCATGGAATAAAATTTTATGTATTAAACTTCTGTTATAATTTCCACATACTTCACAATCTGTCGATGTAATTGAAATTGGAATTTTGTCACAACCGACACATTTTCTTTGAAATTCTCGAAGGGCATATCTCATGCCTTTACGCAATTCTCTTTCTTTTATATTGTATTTAGCATCGTTTTCTGACCTTGAAGTCATTTTTGTCTCTAATATTTCAAACGATTTTAAAAATTCATTATAATTTTCCGGTGGATTTTTACCTAATTTTTTAAATCCATCTGACAAGCTATTGTAGTCGTTTACAGCTTCTAATGAGTATGATAAATTATCATTCCAATTATTTACAAGTGCAAAAGCTGATATTATTAGTTGAATGATTGATAAAGGAATTGATATAGCAATTGTATTCTTTAAAATTTTAGAATCAAATCCGTATCCAGATGCAGTAGCTCCAATTGTGAGAGGAACAACGATTCCCATTATTGTTAGAAATTTATTCCAATTGCTATAAAATTGAGCTCTTTTACTGAAAATGTAACTTTTTCCAAAAGCTTGAATTGAATTGTTCCAAGAATCAATTCTTAATTGTTCTTCTTTATTCATCTATAAAAATTGTGTTAGATTCCTAAGTTTGCTAAAAAAAATAATTATCAATTTATTATTTAAGAAATAAAATTGCTTGAGTAAATTCTATTTTAGTAGGCTTTATGCTATCGTCGAAATTTCAAAATCAAACATACAAAAGTACTTTTGTTTTATTGTACGGTTTTCCATAATCTCTGTCATTAAAAATGTGCAAAATAATTCTTTGATGATGAAAAGCCTAACGTATAAATACGTGTTTTTTGACCTTTAATAAATAAAAAAGACAGCAGTGTAGACATCTAAAATTATAAAATTTTAAAAGATGGAACTTGATTATATCAAAAAAGAACAACCATTAGTATCAGTATAATAGATGTCAAAATTAGTATCAAAGTTAAAACCATTAGTGTTTTTTCGACTAATATAAGTAACCATGCCTGCTCATAATTTTTGAATTGCTGCAATCCTCCAAAACCTCTTCGTTTGAATCTACGTTTGTTAATTGCATATCTAATTACAAAACAGATTATTAAAATACTAATTGCTAAAGTAATCACAGTAAACTCTGATTTATCAAAATTCATAATAATTATATTACATTACTAATCAGTAAACTCTTTTTGATAAAACGAATTTATGTAATAAAAAGCTTAGTTATTAAAAAATCTTTTTTGATTTTGCTTATTATTTCACAGTTTTTAGTTTTTTGCTATGCTTCTTACAAGTAATGTAGGGATATTAAAAAGTATAGGAAGAATTGCAATAGTGTTTTTTATTACTATATAATTATTTGGGGTATAAAAAAGATGCCAATTGGCATCTCTTATTATTGATTTATTTTTAGTTAGAAATACTCCCTTTCACATTCTATGAAGAATTGAGACAATGTCATCTCTTCTTTGCGTAAAATTTTTATTAATGTATTTATAGGAATATTATATCCTTCATCACTTGCAATTTTTGAAATAGTGCTAGTTACAAGATCACATTGATTACCATATGATGTAAAACTAATATCTTTTCCATTTTCGTCTTTTTTGTCAATTATCCATTTTTTGGCAATAAAGTTACATATATGCTTTTTGGAAAGCATACCTTTAAGCTCTAAAGATGTAGATTTATTTGTAGCCAATTTGTTAGTTTATATTAACAAAATAAGTTCATTTGTTGAAAAAAATCGTTTGCGATAGCAAACGATAGAATAATTTTCTTATATTTGCTTTCAATCCATTAGGATTGTATTTTTGCGATTCTTCATATAAAAATATTGAAGCATTCGCTTAGAATCTCGTTTCAGAAAACTGGTAATTTTTAACACACGAGATGATAAGTAAGATGCTCACGTCATTGGCGTGGGCTCACTTATTCGTGTGTAAGGTATACCAGTACCTCTGAAACGTTTAGGCTGAGTTCCACGCTTTTTTTTTAACTCTCCTTTTATTCTTAGCAGAAATATTTTTTTTCCAAGTTTCGCAACCTTTGGATAAATTGAACTTTTAACATTCATTGCCTGTGTATTAAACAAAAAAATCTTCTTTATGTTACTTTAAGCCGTTTACTTAATGCATAAAAATGGCCCTCTACGACAGCGACCAAACTAGAGCAGAGGACCGTAGCTAATCAAATACCATTTAACTAACCAATCCCAATATTATGAATTATTTTTCATTTTACAAGGAAGGGAAAGCACTTTATTGCCTGTTTTTAATGGCACTGATATTCTCTTTCTCATCTTCTTCAGCCCGAAATTCTAATCGGAGTTTCAGTTCTTTTTTTCAACAGAATCAGGTTCATGGTGTTATCACGGACGGAAGTTCTCCGCTTCCTGGAGTAACACTTGCTGTTAAAGGCAGACCCAATGCCGCTGCGATTACTGATTATACAGGTCACTACGCGATTTCCGCCGGTACAACTGATACTCTAGTAGTTTCTTTTATAGGTTTTAAAACAAAACTTATTCCTGTTTCAGCACAGTCCAAAATAAACATTGTTTTGGAGTTCGATACAACCACATTAAAGGAAGTCCGGGTGAATGCTGGCTACTATACCGTTAAGGAAAGTGACCGGACGGGGAGCATTGCCCGGATTACCTCGAAAGATATAGATACCCAGCCTGTCACAAATGTTTTGGCAGCCATGCAGGGGCGGATGGCTGGGGTAAGCATTACCCAGTCCTCCGGAGTTCCCGGCGGTGGTTTCGATATTAAAATCCGAGGGCAGAACAGCCTTCGGGCAGATGCGAATTCACCGCTTTATATTATTGACGGAGTGCCCTATTCTTCGGAACCGATCGGTTCTACTTTAACCTCTACCATTTTTCAATCCTCAACAAGTCCATTAAACAGTATTAATCCAGATACTATAGAAAGCATAGAGGTATTGAAAGACGCTGATGCGACTTCCATCTATGGATCTCGCGGAGCAAATGGAGTGGTTCTCATTACCACAAAAAAGGGGAAAGCAGGAAAAACTAGTTTCAGTTTTACAAGTTCAACAGGAGCAGGCACTGTGACACGATTTCTAAAACTAATGAATACGAAACAGTACCTAGATATGAGAAGACAGGCATTCATTAACGATGGAATTCCATTTGGTGAAGCTGATTATGATATAAATGGGACATGGGATCAAAACCGGGACACCGACTGGCAGAAGGAATTATTGGGAGGAACAGCTCATATATACGATTTCCAAGGCAGTATTTCAGGGGGCAGCGAAAACACCCAGTTTATATTCAATGGGAGCTACAACAGCCAGAGCACTGTTTTTCCAGGCGATTTTAAATACTCTCGCGGTGGAGGACAGCTGAATATTAACCACCGCTCTGAGGATAAAAAGTTTAAAATAACGCTGTCCGCTAATTATACTGTTCAGGATAATAATCAGCCGTCAAAAGATTATTCAAGCTTTTCCAGATTTTTACCTCCAAATGCGCCGGCATTATACAATACGGATGGTTCTCTAAACTGGGAGAACGCAACGTGGCAGAACCCGCTTAGTAATAATAATTCACTATTCAATTCGAAAACAAAAGATTTTCTTGCAAGCACCCTGCTGTCGTATGAGCTCGCAAATAATCTTTTTGTGAAAAGCAGTTTCGGGTATTCCACTCTTACCACATTAGAAACTAGAACGATGCCTTCCACCTTGTACAATCCTATTTACAATGTCAGCAGTATGCGTTCATCACTTTATACAAATAATACAGAGCGATCATCATGGATTATTGAGCCACAGATAAATTGGAAGAAAAACATATCAAATGGAGTCTTAGATATCTTGGCAGGTGCCACTTTTCAACAGCAGTCGGGCAGTAATCTATATATTTATGCAGGAGGATTCAGTTCAAACAGTCTGATATATAATCTGGCTGCCGCTAATTACGTTGCTGTGCTTGGGAATGACGAAAGCGATTATAAGTACCAGGCATTTTTTGGACGTATAAATTACAATTTGAATCAGCGATACATAGTGAACCTGACTGCCAGACGCGATGGATCAAGCAGGTTTGGTCCGGGCAACCGGTTTGCAGTTTTTGGAGCAGTAGGGGCAGCGTGGATTTTTTCTAAAGAGAACTTTTTAAAAAACAGTTCGTGGCTGAGTTTTGGCAAGCTCCGTTCAAGTTACGGCTCGACGGGTAACGATCAGATTGGAGACTATCAGTACCTAAATACTTATTCAAGCTCCGGTGTAGCCTACGACGGAGTCATAGGACTTCAGCCTTCCAGACTTTTTAATCCTGATTTTGGATGGGAAATCAATAAAAAGCTGGAAATGGCTGTTGAACTTGGATTTCTAAAAGATTGTATTTCATTGTCGGCAGCGTATTATCAGAACAGGTCTTCTAACCAGCTTGTTGGTATTCCATTGCCGGGGACTACTGGGTTTCCAACATTGCAGGCCAATCTAGCGGCAACTGTTGAGAATAGGGGACTGGAGTTTACCCTTCGCACGGTTAATTACAATAAAGAGCACTTTAAGTGGACTACCAGTTTTAACGTAACTGCCTCCAGAAACGAGCTTCTGCGATTTCCTGGTCTGGAGAGTTCCTCTTACAGCCAAAAATATAGAATTGGAAGTCCGCTGAATATTTATCTCATGTATAAATTAAAAGGAGTAAATCAGCAGACAGGCATATACGAATACGAGGATTTAAATAAAGATGGAAAAATCACGTACCCAGAAGACAGACAGTATGCGGCAGACTTAAATCCTAAATATTTTGGTGGTTTTCAGAACCAGTTTGAATATAAAAATTGGAAACTTGACTTTCTCTTCCAGTTCGTAAAACAGCAGAACCAGATCTATCCAATGGGGGCACCAGGTAATATGGCCAACCAGCAGCAACGCATTACCAACAGCTGGAAAAATCCCGGAGATATTGCGCCTTACCAAATTTTCACGACAGGGCAGAACAGTGCGGCGGCAGCGGGCCAGTATTATTTCTATGACAGTAATGCTACTTTAACCGACGCGTCTTTTATCAGACTGAAAAATATAGCAGTTTCGTATAAGCTGCCTTTAAAACTGCAGCAGTCAAGCTGTACGGTAATGCTGCAGGCGCAGAACCTTTTGACTTTTACAAATTACAAAGATGGGGATCCGGAATTCATAACCTACGGATTTCTTCCTCCTTTAAAAATAATTTCAGCTTCTGTGCAACTAACATTTTAAATAAATCATCATGAAAGCACTAATTAAATTCATAAGCATCTGCAGTTTAGCAGTGCTTTTTACAGCCTGTGATTCATTTGTAGAAGTTGATCTTCCAAAATCACAGCTCTCTAATGTGGCAGTTTTTGACAGCTACTCTACTGCAGATGCGGCTCTGGCAGACATTTATGCTAAAATTAGAGATGCCGGTCCGCTCAATGGTTCCTATACCGGACTATCAAACCAGTTGGGAAACTATGCAGATGAATTAACTGCCTATGGAGGACCATCCAATCCAAGTATTGATTTTTATAACAATAGTCTCTTGGCGTCATCAGGAAATGTTTTACAGTATTGGAATTCCAGCTATAATCAGATTTACGCCGCTAATGCAGTAATTGAGGGACTTCAGGCCAGCAGGAATATTGCCGAAGAGGACAAAAAGAAGCTTTTAGGGGAAGCACTGTTTATTCGTGCACTGTCGCATTTTTATCTGGTCAAGCTTTTTGGCGGTATTCCTTACATATTTGGCACAGACTATCGGCTTAACAGCAAAGCCCGCAGGCTCGGCGTGGAGGAAATATACACTTATATAATTACAGATCTTGAAAAAGCTGTTGAGCTTTTGCCGGAAACATACAGTTCGATCGAGAGAACGCGTCCCAATAAATACTGTGTCAAGGCTTTACTGTCAAGAACTTATCTTGAGAATGGATTCTACCAAGAGGCTTCAAATGAAGCGTCATCCATTATCAATAATAGCGCACTATATTCGCTTTCTGCCATAGACGCCGTCTTTCTGCTGAATTCTGCAGAAACAATCTGGCAGCTTAAGCCAGCCGAGCCAGGACAGAATACCTCTGAGGGAACATTATTCATATTTGATCAGGGACCGCCTTCTTTTGCTTCCTTGAGTTCTCAGCTTGTGGAGTCTTTTTCAGCACAGGATCTTCGAAGATCAGTCTGGATTAGGAAAGTCACAAATAACGGCGAGTCTTGGTTTCATGCCTATAAATATAAGGAGCAGAGCTACACTTCACCATCAAAAGAATATTCTATCATTTTCCGAATTGCAGAGCAATTCCTTATAAGAGCTGAGTCGAGGGCCAGATGGGGGGACCTGATAGGTGCAAAAGAAGATCTAAATGTTATTAGAAGTCGCGCGGGACTGAACAATACAACGGCTGAGACTCAGGATGAGATTCTCGATGCAGTGCTTCAGGAAAGAAGATGGGAATTTTTTACAGAATGCGGCCATCGTTTCTTCGATCTCCAGCGCTTCAAAAAACTTGATGCTGTCTTGTCCTTATCCAAACCTGGCTGGAACACTGATGACCTGCTGTTTCCAATTCCCGAAAATGAAATCAAAACGAACCCCGATCTAGGGCCTCAGAATGCTGGATATTAAATTTTATAGTTATGTTTAATTCTTATAAGCAACAACACCAATTTTTTAGAATACCTGTTTTAGTTTTAATTTGTTTTTTGTATTTAGTAGTCTGCCCTTTGAGAGGGCAGGCTTTACAAAAAAGACATCTTTCTTTTTCTGATTATGCCCTATGGGGCCATATGGAAAGCGGTAAAATATCACCTGATGAAAAGTGGGCATGCTTTAATATGACCTATCAGAATGGAGCGGACACGCTGTTTGTTAAAAGTACAGTCACCAATGCAGTTTTTTCTTTTCCGTCCGGACGGCAGGCACTTTTCACCAAAAATAATCACTTCGTTTATTATGCAGGTCAGGCTTTACATATTGTCGATCTTAAAAATCATAAGAGTGAAAGGTTTAATGTTCTGCCAAACTACACATATTCTGAAACAGCTGACAAACTGATCATGCAGCAGGCTGAAGAAAATAAATTACTGATTTATACTCCGATGGGAAAAACAAGAGAAATCGCGCAAGTCCAGAAATTCTCACTGAGTCCCGACACAGAAATTCTGATTTACTGCACATTTAGATCTGGAACCAATTATGTAAATCTTCTGGATCTTCATAAAGACGGCAGTTCAAAAATAATTGCTGAAGGCGCTGATTATTTTGATAATTTTTCCTGGAGCCAAAACTCAAAAGCGGTGGCATTTTATTCTAAAAGCGCTTCTGAAACTGTTAACTGTCTTCTTTTTTATTCGCTGAAATCAGGCGATTTATTTGAACTGAATCCAAAACTTGAAAATTCCATATCGAAAGAAATGGAGATAAGCGATAAGTCTGGAAACGCATTGCTTGTTTCTGAAAAATCGCAAATGGTATTTTTTAAAATGGCAATCAGAACTGCTGCCGAAACCGTTAAAGAGTCCAATGCAGAGATTTGGAATACCAATGATAAATGGGTTTTTCCTGAGGAGCAGAATTACGGAAAATTTCATGAACAACCAAAGCTAATGGTGTGGCGGCCTTTTACAGGATCTGTATTACCGATTTCTTCAGATATTCTGCCTCATGTAATGCTGACAGGAGACAATTCACATGCTATTTTATCTAATCCGCAGGAATATGAACCCCAGTTTGAGGCTGAGGGACCACGCGACTTTTATATTATGGATGTCAAGACTGGTTTTAAAGAACTCATACTAAAAAAACAGTCAGCAGTATTTTACGATGTGGTCTGCTCTCCTCAAGGCCGGTATATTGCTTATTTCAATGCAGGAAACTGGTGGATTTATGACTCAAAAATGAAATCCCACACCAATATTACCTCGAGGACTGGAACAGCTTTTGAAGGAAAGTTTCGTGTTTTTGAACCTCTAACCACATTTGGAAATCCAGCATGGAACAAGGACGATAAGGAAATCCTTCTTTATGATGAATTTGATATCTGGGCAATAACCCCAGATGGAAAAAAATCTCGACGGCTGACGCGCGGACGGGAGCTTAAAATTAGATTCCGAATTGCTGCAATCCCAAACACAAACGGTCTGGAATTTAAGTATAACGGACTTGTTATACCGAATATAGATCTGGAAAAGGGATTGCTTTTAAAGGCTGAAGGCGATGATGGGAAGACTGGTTATTACAGCTGGAATAAGAAAGATGGACTGCAGCCGATTATTTACCGGAATTCTTACATTAGTGATATAAACTATAGCGCCAATAAAAAGTTATATTTTGTCACCGAACAAAAATTTGATCTGCCTCCCAGACTGATTTCTACGAAAAAATCATCAGAGGAAAAAATAATTTACCAAAGCAATGAACATCACAAAATGTTTTATTGGGGAAGAAGCGAACTTATAAATTTTAAAAACTCAAAACAAAGAAGTCTAAAAGGAGTGTTATACTATCCAGCAAATTACTATCCTAAAAAAAAATATCCGATGATCGTTAGTATTTATGAAAAGCAGTCAGAGGAATTGCATAAATACCAAAATCCGACAGCCTACAATGATGCCGGAGTTAATCCTTCTGTCTTGGCCTCACTAGGATATTTTGTATTTCTTCCCGATATTATTCATGAAAGCGAAAATGTTGGACCATCAACGCTAGACTGCGTAACTGCAGGAACTCAGAAAATTATCGATATGGGAATAATTGATTCCAAAAGAATTGCTTTGCTGGGACATTCCTTCGGAGGTTACGAGACTTTGTTTGTAGTTAATCAAACTAAAATGTTTGCCACAGCTGTAGCCAGCGGAGCAATCACGGATTTGAGAAGCCATTATCTGACTATGGGATGGAACAATTCAAAGCCAGATATGTGGCGTTACGGAACTGAAGAATGGAGGTTAAGCGGAAAAACTCCGTTTGAAAATCCGGCTGACTTTGATAGAAATTCTCCGCTTGAATGGATCACGAATCTGGAGACGCCTCTTTTAATGTGGAGTGGGAAAGAAGATACTCAGGTAGACTGGCGACAGAGCATAGAATACTATCTCGCGCTGCGGAGACTAGGAAAAAAAAGTGTACTGCTTTTATATCCTGGTGAAAATCATGTGCCATCGAAACAGGTTAACCAAAAGGATATTACTGAGAAGGTCATCCAATGGATGGATTATTATCTTAAGGATAAGAAAAATTATCCGTGGATAAAAAAAGCAATGGAATAATTACCAATAATAAAATATGTGAATGCCGTTCAATTGAACGGCATTCTCTTTTTTAAGGATTAAAAATTTCAAAATCATGGGTTGCGGAACAATATCTCTTGACAGTTTTGTGCCGGGCCGTATGCCTGTGTTCCACTTGTACCGCCGCCTACGTAACAAACGTAAGCATTAGGTGATGTGTTACAATTCTGAGGCAAATTAAGTATACAATTTCCCTGATTATCTCGTGGATAACCAATTTTTGGCACCAAAACCTTTGATGCACTTTGCATCGAAGTGGTTACGAAGGCACCAGATACTGCCAGTGCAACAACGGCAATCGGCAGTACATTTTTAAAAAGTGTTTTCATAATAATTAAAATTACATTAAACAATGATCTACTTTATTATACAGGTTTTCGATCTTTTTTTTCCTGAAACCGGCCGGTATGATTTAATAATTTATCTCAGCTTAATCTCTGAGCTTTTTAATTCGTTTTGTATGTTTTCCTTTAGCTTGTAAACCGCTAGATTATTTCCAATTAGTGCGTATAAATATGTGCCATCGACAATGAATGATTTTAAATTATCCCCGTCAATATTATAAATTGAAAAACTGAAAAGATAGGTTTGTTTGCTGATATCGTATATATCAATTACAGAGGAATATTCCCATGTATTCTTATCTTCATATTTACCCATTACCCTCGAATTGACAAAAAGCAGATTTTTAAAAACAAAGCTATGTGCATTGACGATGAAAGGTGGTGCTGACATAGTTTTTCCAGCTCCTTTTTTTACAGTGGTGACTTTTATTTTTGCTTTTGTAGTGGTATCGATGGTATGACCTTTATAGACTAATTTTCCAGTTTTCTCCGCAACAACAAACTCATTTCGGTAATAATATAAGTAGATTATTTTTCTGTTGTGTTCGCTATACATTAAGAGCCCGTCGGTATCAAAAATACCATCGATCTGCTTCTCGAGAAGAGAATCTTTATAAGTGATCTTATTTTCTTTCTCATAATTGAATATTCCAAGTCTGTTTGACATATTTTTGCCACTGTTATTCCTAAATATTATTGTTGTACTATCTATTGGCTCCGCCTGCGTAAAAAACGGCATTTCGTTAAGACGAGTATTGATTGTCCAATCTTTGATGCTGCCTCTGAAAAGTGCAGGAACCATTCCGTCTTTTAAATAAAAATAGTTTTCCCTAACACACAGCGTAACATTTTGAAAAGGAATATTTCCTGGATCAAAGTTAATTTTTACAATTTTTTTATTACCTAGGTTATTGTCAAAAGAAGTCAGAATCTGCGGATTGCTGAAATTTCCAAGATACAATCTCCCCTTAGTAAATCCGGCAATGTAATATGAATTAAATTTTAAATCAATCTGCTGAAGATTTACAGCGGTATTTTT
Organism: Flavobacterium endoglycinae; assembly: GCF_017352115.1. Taxonomy (NCBI): domain Bacteria; kingdom Pseudomonadati; phylum Bacteroidota; class Flavobacteriia; order Flavobacteriales; family Flavobacteriaceae; genus Flavobacterium; species Flavobacterium endoglycinae. Next base: position 464,957 of record NZ_CP071448.1, on the reverse strand, counting down.
AGGATATCTTCTTTGAAAAGGATTGCTGTAATGCATAATCTTTTCTGAGCATATGTAAAGGATTACAACAGTCAATACACTGCAGAAGGATGATAAGATCATCGTTTTGATCGAAGTTGCTGTCAGCTTAGCGTTTTTAATCTTGCTATCATTATTTCTATGCAGCACAATAGCGATAACAGCTAATGCAATGAAAATAAAATTGAATAGCATATGAGCGTTCCAGCTCATCTTTTCCAGAATTCCTCCACAGGAACATGGAACATAAGAACTGTAATGGAGAATTATAAAAATATATACAGTAAACATTATCATGAGGTTAAAAGCTAGCAATAATCCGCACATTCTTGTGGAGCGAAAAATCAGAAGAAAAGATATTATTAATTCGAGAAGCGGAACTAACCAAGAGATCCAAAATGCAAATGCGCTGAGCAGAGGAGATTGGCCAAGCTGTACGCGAAAATTTTCATAATCAAGCAGCTTATTTGTTGAAGCATAAACAAAAAGAAGCACGAACAGAAGACATATAAATTCAATAATTGTGTTTTTTATTTGAGGTCTGAGATTCATTGTTTGCTGTTTTTAAATTTTGCTTTGATTGCAAAGGTTTATTGTTTATTTAATCTTAAGCTTTGTACGTTCATTTATAATTTAGCAAAGCAGTTTTAAGTATTTTGGAAAATTTGTATTACAAAATTATAATGATTTGATAGCGTAATTGTTACCAAAAACAGGCTGGTATTTTTTAATAACATTCATTCGTAGTTAAATGTTAACTTGATTATGAGTTAAATTCTTTCAAACAGAAAAAGGCACCATGAAAAATTATTTTCGGGTGCCTTTTAATTTTTAAATTTTACATGAATCTTACTTGCCTGATCCGTTAAAGATTTTCAATTTTTCATATAACTCATTTAGATTTGCTTTTTGAAGGAACTCCTCTCCAAGAAGCTTCAATTCCTGAAGATTCTCTGCAGGAATAATACTTAAAAAGGCGGATGATTTTAGTTCACCATCAAGTGATGATCCTCTCTCTATCACATTGTTTAAAAGAAGTACATTTTTGCGCGAAATCTTAAGATCGATTTTCACTGGTTCATTCATGCCAGGAATACTTAAAATAGTATCAAAGACTTTGGCTACATCATTTTCTGTCAGCATAATTTTCACGTATTAGATTAATAATAACTTCCTGTAAAGATATAAAGCGCCATTGTAATTGTCATGGACATAATATGACCATGATAGGTGAAATCAAGATGTCTTGCTTACTTTCGTTATGCTAAAATACTACATGGCTGTGATTTCAAAAATTAGCAATTTGCTGGAATCTATTATCATATGTATTTTAAGAAGCTAAATTACTGCCTAGTATTATAAAAGCGGAAAGATTGCCACGTTCCTGCAATCGGCAAGATGTCCGTTTGTTAAACAACCGAATCTTGCTGCCTTATACTCGGAACTCGTAGGCAGTGAAACTGAAAGGCTAAAAGAGATTGAAAAAGTAATGAAAATGATTGATGATGAAAAAGGAAAATTCAAACAGAACACGGATTGTAGGACTTCGTTTTACCCCTGAAGAGTATCAGAAAATAGAACGGAAATGGAAAGCCAGCACCTGCAGAAAACTCAGCGATTACATCCGGATGCATTTATTCAATAAGCCTATTACAGTCAAGTATCGAAGCGAGTCTCTTGATGACTTTATGGCTGAGGTTATAAAGCTCAAAAGCGAACTTCACTCGCTTGGAAACAACTTCAATCAGTCTGTGAAAAAACTGCATACCCTGAGACAGATTCCGGAGTTTAAAACATGGATTTTAAATTCTCAATTCGAGCGGAAAATGCTTTTGGAGAAGGTGGAGGAAATTAAAATTCACTTCCAAAAAATCACTGAAAAATGGTTGCTGTAATCAAAACAGGATCTTCTGTGCATAACATTTTTAACTACAATGAAAATAAAGTCAAAGAAGGAATTGCAGAGTTTATCGGGGAAGGGAATTATCCTCTGGAAGCTGCAAAATTAACCGGTGCAATGAAGCTTAACAGGCTTTTGAAACAGAATTCACTTAATGAAAATGTAAAGAGGAACAGCGTGCATATTTCACTGAATTTTGATCCTTCAGAATCTGCATTATCAAATGATAAGATGCTTGAAATAGCAGAACAGTACATGCAGAAAATAGGTTTTGGAAATCAGCCATATCTGATATACAGACATTATGATGCGGGACATCCGCACATGCATCTTGTCTCCATAAAAATAAGAGAAGACGGAAGCAGGATAGATATGCAGAACATAGGAAGAAATCAGTCAGAAGACGCACGCAGAGAGATAGAAAAAACGTTTGGTCTGGTTCAGGCGCAGCTAAAGAAAAGGGGCACCGATCAGTTTATCAGACCTCTTGTGCTTTCAAAGATTAAATATGGAAAGACAGAATCAAAAAGAGCTGTACAGTCGGTTCTTGATCATGTGCTTTCGGCATATAAATATAAAAGCCTCTCTGAACTGAATGCAGTTCTGGGACTGTATAATGTAAGGGCAGACAGGGGAGAGGAAAATTCAAGGATATTTAAAACAAATGGTCTGTTGTACAGGACGCTGGACGAAAATGGAAAACCGATAGGAGTTCCGCTCAAAGCAAGTGAGTTTTATAATAAACCGACGTTAAAATTTCTGCACGATAAGTTTCAGGAAAACAATAAAACTGTATACCAAAAGAAAAGAATTGCTAATGCTGTTGACCTGATACTTTTAGGCAGAAGCATTTCGCTTTCTGATTTAGCTATGCAGCTAGGAAAGGAAGGAATAGACATGGTTTTTAGAAAAAGTGAGTTGGGGCAACTTTATGGGATTACTTATGTGGATCACCTTTCAAAATGTGTTTTAAACGGAAGTGATTTGGGAAAACAGTACAGTGCCAAACAGATAGAAGAACGCTGCGGTTTGTCTTTTGAAAAGGGAGTAGGAAATAGAATTCCCGTTATATATGAAGCATTTAAATCTAGCGGCGTTTTTTATACAGAAACCGATAAACAAAGTTTTTTCGATGACTTACGTCTTGAGATGAATACGCTGGATTTTAAATCAGCTGTTCAAAAAATAATAGAAGTATTGACAAGAATAGAAAATGATACTTTTTATGTTCCAAATCAGCTTAAAAAAGCATCAAAAAAGAAAAGAGTAAGAAGACGTTCTAATAATTTATAAATCTAAAGAAAATGGCTATGCAGACAGGAGAGAATGAACAGGCGCTGAGAAAAATACTGGATATGACAAGATTAATCAGTGTCATTATACTGGTATTGCATTTTTATTTTTACTGCTATGAAGCTTTTGTACAATGGCATCTTGCAGGTGAAATCATGGAGAAGATAATAAGCAGGATTTCCAAAACTGGACTTTTTGATGATTTTCATAAATCAAAACTTTTTTCACTGTTGCTATTGGCAGTTTCCCTCATTGGCGCAAAAGGGAAAAAAGACCAGAAGATGAATTACAGAACAGCTTTGGTTTATATTGTCAACGGCCTGTTAGTTTACTTCGCCGCAGTGGTTGTTTTTTATCTTCCGATTAATGGAGATTACAAAGCAGGAATCTATATTAGTGTAACATCTCTGGGGTTTTTAATGATGCTTTCAGGAGGAACTTTATTATCCAGAATAATAAAAACAAAATTTCAGAATGGAGACGTTTTTAATAAAGAGAATGAAACTTTTCCTCAGGAAGAAAGGCTTTTGGAAAATGAATACTCCATTAACCTTCCTGCCCGCTATTATTTGAAAAATAAGATCCGAAAAAGTTGGATTAATATTATCAACCCATTTCGGGGATTGCTGGTTTTAGGAAGTCCCGGTTCTGGAAAATCCTATTTTGTCATCAGGCATGTTATAACCCAGCATATACAGAAAGGATTCAGCATGTTTGTCTATGATTTCAAATATGATGATCTCTCCAAAATTGTCTACAATACTTTTGAAAAAAATAAAGGGGCCTATAAAATAATTCCCAAATGCTACTTTATAAATTTTGATAAAATTATGCACAGATGCAATCCTTTAGATCCAAAAGGAATGGAAGATATAACAGACGCATCGGAATCGGCCCGAACTATTTTGATGGGGCTCAATAGAGAATGGATTAAAAAGCAGGGAGACTTTTTTGTGGAGTCGCCTATTAATTTTTTATCGGCTGTAATCTGGTATCTGAGGAAGTATAATGATGGGGAATTCTGCACCCTGCCGCATGTTATTGAACTTATGCAGGCAGATTACGATAATCTTTTTACATTACTTAGGACAGAAAAGGAAATTGAGGTGCTGATTAATCCTTTTATAAGTGCTTACCTACAGGAGGCAAATGACCAGCTGGAGGGTCAGATTGGCACAGCTAAAATTGCTATGGCACGTCTGTCTTCTCCTCAATTGTATTACGTGCTGTCAGGTAATGATTTCACTTTAGACATTAATAATCCAGACGAACCCAAGATTGTCTGCATGGGAAACAATCCGCAGAAGATACAGATCTACGGAGCAGTTTTATCTCTGTATGTAAACAGGCTGGTAAAGCTGGTAAATAAAAAAGACAGGCTCAAATCCAGCCTGATATTTGATGAATTTCCGACTATTTATCTCAATAATATGGACAGCCTTATAGCGACGGCTAGAAGCAATAAAGTGGCCACGTGTTTGGGCATTCAGGATTTCAGCCAGCTTCGAAAGGACTACGGAAGAGAGCAGGCAGATGTAATTATGAATATTACAGGAAACATCATTTCAGGGCAGGTAACAGGTGATACCTCCAAGCAGTTATCGGAGCGTTTTGGCAAAATTCTGCAGGACAGGGAAAGCCTTTCAATCAACAGCAGTGACACATCAGTGAGCCGTTCCAAACAGTTGGAATCTGCAGTTCCTCCTTCTAAAATTGCAGCACTCAGTTCGGGAGAATTTGTGGGCATGGTAGCCGATAATCCCGACTGTAAAATTGAACTCAAAACTTTTCACAGCGAAATTATTAATGATCATGATTCTTTGGGAAAAGAAGAAGAAAGTTTTAAAGAAATCCCATCGGTCCGCAAAATTGATGAGTATATGATTCAGCGGAATTATCTGCAGATTAAACAGGATGTCCAGGATATTATTAATTCAGAAATGGAAAGACTGCTGAATGATCCGGCCATGGCACATCTGGTAATAAAAAAATAGTTTTTTGCTGATTTTCCATATGCTAAGTTATTGAAGTCTTAGATTTTAATACTGAAATTCTCTATTTGTTTTATAACTATTGTAAAGATGTTTGTCTTTTTAAGTAATTTGCGACGCAGAAAATTCAAAATAGATCATCGATGTCAATAACCAGATAAAATTTGTAAAAGATGCACAGCAATATTATAAATGCAGATTCGGCTCCCTATCCAAAAACAAGTACTCCGGAAATGGATGCTGTGGCCACATTAGTGCATATTTTGGATAAAAGCAGATTAAAACCAATAATTAGCGTTTTAGACAAAGTCCCGAATATAGATGGATATATTGAAATAGTCAACGGAAAACAGCAGCCTTTGGGCAAACTGGAAGTACAGATAAAGTTTTTGCCTGAAAGTAAGACTGAAAAACCAAAGCATCAATGTGAATTACAATTTTTAGCCTATTGCGAGCACAATATTTTGCCGGTGCTTTTAATTGTTGTCGATGCAGCTGAGGAGAAAGCATATTGGATTCATATCAGCAGAAAATTCCTGTATTCTATAAAAGATAAAATTAAAGCCAATTCTGTAAATATTGATATTCCAAAAACGAATGTTATAATGAAATCGGATGCTTCGTATATTCCTTATTGGCTGGATATAATCAACGATTATAAAACCAGACTTATTAATTTTGACAGTGTTTCTGCGCAGCTCGATGATATGAAGTCTGAGCATGAAAAACTAAAAAAATTAACGAATCCTGCTCTAGGAATTGACAGGGACTATTTTAAGGAAATTCATTTTTTTCTGGACTATTATAATAATTTACTTGAAAAAGATTTTATTATAATTAAAGAAATTTTTTACCCCGACTGCTGGAAGATTGGAATTGCATATTCCGTTTATTCAGATTATGTATTAAGTTATTCTTTTTACCCTATAAGCTATACAACCAACGATATCCAGATAAAAGAGATTAATCCAAAAGCAACAGAGAGATTAAAAGATGCTATTAATTATATAAGGCATAATAAAACTAATCCGATTAAATATACCCCTGAAAAATATGCATATGGCTATATTATTCAGAACCTTAAAAAGATTGTAGATTCCCGTATGCTTCTTCCAATAAATAAATATGTGGCCAATGAATATATCGTGGCATTCTTGGATAAAAATTATGAATTTACAGGTATAGAAAAATCGGACAGTTATAAAATAGAAGATATAAAATTTGCTCTAAATGTCTTTATACCGTTTGTCTGTGAGGAGTTTCTCGAGAATGCGAACGATTTGACAGATGAAGAGTTTGATATCGATTTTTTTAGGTGGCATCTTTTTCCTCGCGATATTAAAAAACTTATCAAAAAAGTCCGCAAAAGAATCAAAGAAAATCAGAATCTGCAGGCTAAGATCAGAATATATTCCGCTGAATTTAATCTGGAATATATTTGGGAACTGATAATTCATTTGCAGAATATAAACGAAATGACTGTCAACAGGCAGTATCCTGTAAAAGTGTATCCAGCAAAAAGAGCCTACTTTTTTTGGGAGGTTTACGATGAACCAAAGGTAGAAAATGCATTAAGAGCAATTTTTAAAAATCTGCCAAGACTTTATGATGATTTTATTACTGAGTATTTTCCAGCTATTCAGAGACAGATTTCTTTTTTTTCCTACTTTGACTGGCTTATTGTAAATATTGCAATGAATGCTGAAGATAGAAACAATCCTCCGGGTGTAGAATTTATTTATTTGAAGAATCAGGGAGAGAATAAGAAACAGCAGATAGATATCTTTAATTCCTCTGAAAAATCTCCTTTATATTTGCGTGAGATATTTTCTCTAAGGGATTTAACGTTGGATTTTAACGGAGAAATATTTAAGGTGGTAGCGTCAAATTCAAGCTACGATGATAATATTTATCATGATATACCTATGCAGGACTATATTTATGATACATTAAAAAACAGGCTGGAAACTTACCTTGCGCCTTTACATAATGGAAACTCGACGATTTTTAAATTTACTAGATATTGATATTTTCATTAATGAAAGCCGCATTTTCAATGATCTGAATTTTAAAGGTTTTAAAGTAAATAGTATATAACCAGAGAAGGTAGCTTAAGTTTAATTTGGCTGCACAGTTTTATTGCAGTCAGGTTATTTTATATTAGTTTTTTAGAAAATTAAAATTTATTTAAACTTCTAAAAAATGTTTTTAAATAGGATTAACTCCTAGAGCACGAACTGTTTGTTGCTTCTTTTTATTCATTAAATATTTTAATGTTCGATATTTTATGTGAACCATTTCGCGGTTCTGCATTATCACAGTAGACAACCCATTCCAGATCTATATCAGAGTCAAATACCGAGTCCTGTATTTTAATATCTTTTAGCATTAACGATCTTGTTGGAAGTATCGGGTCATATCTTGAAGGTCCGTATTTCGGAATGCTGTATCCGCCACCGATATCGGCTACCCATTTAGAATCTACAATATCTCGTATTGTATTTTCCATAAATAAATTGGTAATTCCGTTTTGGTTTTCATAATCGTCTGTTAAGTGTATCTCCGGAATTTTAAGATATGCATTTAAATAATTGGCTAATATTTTTCCAGTATTTCTAGCATAGACTCTCAACGTATATTGTGTTTTATACTCTTTAACTGGCTCAGGCGCTTTAACAGCTTTCCCATTTTGCCCAAAAGTGAACTCGGGAAGACCAAATGGTTTTTTGATTTCTCGGGTAGTTTTAATTATTTCTAATTCTATATCAATAATAGGAGCCTTAGTTCTGTTTAGTACATCCCTGATTTCGTAATCATACATCGGTTCGGAGTTAAAGTTGAACCTTTTGTAGTATCTTTTATCATGTGCTTGGTGTGCAGTGTTGGATTTTGGTATCTCAACGGCATATACTACCTGATCTGAATTTTCGTCAACAGTAATCGAATGTATTATGATTCCATCAATTCTGGGACGTATCTTGCTTTGAATAATTTGTTCGAGCCATTCTTTGGAAATTAATTTGCGGTCAACAGGATCTATACTGTCTGGCAGATGCCTGTTGATTTGATGCTCTTTGATTCCATATACTATAATACCGCCGTCCGAATTGGCAAAAGCGGAAACATCTTTGGAAATTTCATTCGTTTTCGCATCTGATTTTTGGAGTGATCCTGAAGCTTTGTAATCTAGATTTAAGTTTTCTTCAATCTTATTTTCAATGTAATTTTTAATATCATTTAAATCCATATATCATTCAATTAAAAGGGGTATGCGTCTTAATGCGTTTGGTATTGTATTGTTAAAAGGAGTTCCATTTATTTTTTTCAATCCTGCTTTAAAATTCTTTTGATTAATTTATAGGAGCAGAAGTATTCCAAATCATTATACAGATAATCGTTCATCCTATCAAGCTCATCAGACACTGTGGTGTCGCTACATTTTGCTTTTATGCAGCTGCTGAAATGCTCAAAACTCATTGGGTTTCTGTGATTTTTTTCTGAAAGCTTGCTCAGTTCATAATGACAGCTTTCATTTGCTTTGGCAGCTTTAACGACAACATTTTTAGGCATAGGGATGAAGTTGCCTTCATCGTCAAAAAGAGGCAGTTCAATATGGTCATCGGAAAACACTGCTGGGCTGAATACCGAAGTGCTGTATTCCTGCAGCTGGATAATCCGTTTTTTTAAATCCCTTAGGAAGGAGTCATAAACAGCTGCATATCTTTCATGCTGGTCTCTTTTTTCATATATTTCCAGAATAGACTTTTCATCATAAAGGGTTGTATTTTCCAGAAAAGGTTTCATTTTCTGCAATAGTATTTTAATAAGTGACTGGAAAGAAACCTCTTCAATTTTTTTTTTAACCTCTTCCAGCTCATCCCGGTATCTGCCTGCTGTTAATTTTAGGTTTTTAATAATAAGATCGAAGTAGAATTCAAGAAAAGCGGTATGCCTTTCAAGGATATTTTCAATTTTTACTTTTATTATTTCGCACTTGAAATCATTATCAGAGTGGTATCTTAAATAGGCTATCGTATCGGGAGAACGCTCATATCCAAATACAGTGGTGGACAGTACTCTGTCTCCTATTTTCCTGAAGGGATGCCCCACAAGCTCATTGCGGATTTCTCTGTTTAAGGCATAATTCGGGTCCTCTTTCAAATCTCCTTTGACCTTACCGGTTTTAAAAAGAATCAGCATCTCTTCGATGAAGTCCTGCTGGACGTATATGGCCTGAAGAAAACTGATGTGCGAGGCAAAATTCTCAGCATGCACTGCACTGTTTTTTTTCTCATATATAATATCAAATGTATCTTGGAAATATCCAAGGATATCACCGAAATAATTGCTCTCTGCATCTGGTGAAAAGTTGATCTGGTTTCTGCAGAACTTATTGTCCCAGATAAACTCATTCCATACGTCTTCTATTATCTGAAGTTTTTCTTTTACCAGCTCTTTCACAGTTTTTTTTTCTAGTGGTTGGGGAATAGATTTTCAATACCGCTAAAGTAAGATTTATTTTAGCTTTTTCGTGTTTTCCCTGTGCTTTTATCTCTTGTTTTCTATTTATTGATAGGGTAAGCTTTCCAAATGAAGAGATTACTAGGGCTGTTTCCATTCGAAACGGATAAAAAGGCAGCCAAGTTAGCGTGCACCGGATCCTGCAGGCGCATAACGGCGCTGCCGCCCTTCGGGACTTATAGCCCTCGGTATCCTTGATGCCCGCTTTATTGCCGCTTTCTTTTTTTCCGTTTTTTCTTTTGAAAACAATTTTTTGGGAAAGGCAGGGGAAAAGAATTTTTAAACAAGTAATCACTTAAAATTTAGAAATCATGGAAATCACAGGACGTTTGACAAGGGATGCGGTTGTTGCCAAAACAGCCAAAGACAGGGAGGTGGTAAACTTCTCTATAGCAGTCAACGATACTTACAAAGCCAAAGGAAGTACGGAAACAACAAAAATAGTCACCTACATAGACTGTTCCTATTGGCTCAGCTCGGGTGTTGCGCAGTGGCTCAAAAAAGGCGCAATGGTGGAACTCTACGGACCTGTAGGAGTGAACGCCTATCTCAATTCGGAGGGAAAAGCCGTGGCAAGCCTCACTTTTCACACAAGCAGCATCAAAATACTGGTGTTTGTCTCAGATGCGCAAGCCCTGCAGACGCAGTCAGCTCCTGCAGAAAAGAACAAAAAGGAACAGCCAGACGATTTGCCTTTCTAATCCAAATCAAATGTACAAGCCTAAAGAAATGAGTTATGAAAGCCTTGAAAAAATCAGTATATGCCGAGTATGATGTTCACGATGCATTCCAAAAGATAGTCCTTTTGGAAATGCAGTCTTATGACGGAACAAAAAAACAGCAGCTCAAAGCATTCCTTGAAGACATGCAGAGAATCGGATGCATCAGCGGTATGATTTCAGAATTTATCTATCATGCCGACTGTAAAAAATTCTACATCGAACATTTGGATGATTTGGAGGACATCAGAAAAGAAATGGAAGATTCCCTCGGGGAAGCGGTAAAAGACCGATACGGTCTGCCTCACTACACCTTTATGTGCTGGCTCTGCTTTGAGGAGTACTGCTATGACATTTACAGAACCTCTTTTGAATAATCTTTTTGTTTCGTCTTAAATCTTCCCTTATGAAAGCTTCAGAAAACTTCAAGAACGCTATAGAAAACTATCTCAATCAGACCGTACTTGCCGATGCTGTCTTTGCAAAGGACTTCGCCAAGGAATCCAAAAACTTGGAAAGCTGCTGCAATTACATATTCGGCGAGGTGAAAAAAACAGGACTGTGCGCCTTTGACAATCAGGAAATATTTGACATGGCGGTCAAATACTACACCGATGACAGCATCGGACAGCCACAGCCCGTTAATTGCACGGTAGTGGCTAGTCCGCCTGCAAAGGCTGATTTATTTACTTCAGTTGTAGAAGTTCCGCAGAATACTGCCGTAGTAAAAGCGGCAGTTATTGCTCCCAAAGCCGAATCGAAAACCTTGACACTCTTTGACCTATGATACCGAAAACCATCATCGAAAAGCAGATTACGGCTCTGAGCGAGACACTTGCACCTGTGACGCAAAAAATGCAGGTCTGGGCAGAGAAAAATATTTTCATTAAATGGGGCGTGCTTTCAAGAGGGAAATTCCACTGCCTTGACTGTGCACACTCCTGGAAGCCTGATGCACAGAAAGCATCGTGCCAAAAGTACATCAACTGCAGTGCGTGTAATGGAAAGCTGAAAATGCACCAGTACAATCAGGTGCATTTCAAAGAAATAGAATATTTTGCTGTGTTGGATGTATGCGGTGGATTTCAGGTGGTGCGCATCATCTGTTCGCACAAGAATATGAAAAAGAACTGCATGCCGGCGTATTTCCACAAAGAAGTAATGCAGCATTGGATAAACGCGAAAGGGGAGGTGCGCACGCTTTCTCTCGGTACCAATGTTTTTTCAAAAGCCTATGATGCATGGAAATACTATTCCCCTTTGGAAATCCGCCCGAAAAGTTTTGAGGGTTCTCCCAAATTCCGTATCAATCCTTATAAAGTCTATCCGTCTTCAAAAGCGATTTCCGTTTTGAAAAGAAACGGATTCAAAGGAAGTTTTCACAGTATCGCTCCGCAAATTCTTTTTACTGCCCTTTTAAAAGATTCGCACGCTGAGACGCTTCTAAAGACAGGACAGACCGATTTTCTTGCCTATTATTTAGTTTCGTACTCACAGAATATTAGGGAGAACTGGCAGGCAGTCAAAACCTGCGCCAAGAACGCTTACAAGGTAAAGGACTTTTCACTTTGGGAAGATTACATTTCCCTGCTCAGATGGTTCAAAAAGGATTTGAATAATGCCGGTTTGGTATGCCCTGAGAATTTGGAAGAGGTGCACGACAGGCTTGTGGAGAGAAAACGCATAATCCAAAGACGTCAGCATATAAAAGAGCTACGCCAAGAAATACAGCAGGCGCAGGTTGGCTATGAAGAGCAGAAGAAGCAGTTTTTCGGATTGGAGTTCACGCGCGAGAATCTTTCTATCTGCGTGATGGAAAGCGTGAATGATTTTCTTGAACAGGGCGATATGCTCCGCCACTGCGTATTTACCAATGAATACTACAAAAAGAGAAACTCCCTTATCCTGTCGGCTAGATTTGAGAACAAGCCAGTGGAGACCATAGAGGTGGCGCTTCCCTCGCTTGAAGTTCTGCAGTGCAGGGGAGACAAAAATAGGGTCTCCCCGCACCATAAGCAGATTTTAAAGCTGCTGCATCAGAACCTCTATCAGATTAAAAAGCGCATAAAAAACAAAAAAGAAGAAAGAGCCGAAATTTAGTTTTCGGCTTTTTTGTGGAATTCCGCGGCGCAGACACTTGAAGGTGATATTGTTTCAGGGTTCAGGCTTAATTTTGAAACAAAGTTCGGGAAGGAAAGGCGGTTCGCAGAAAAAAATTCCCCCATAAATGCGGGCGGAAAAGCCTGCTTTATTGCGTTGCTTTTTTCGCTCGCTTTCTCATTCCCGGCTGAGGTTCCATTATTAATCTTTAAACTTAAGAAATCATGGAAACGTCAAAAACACTTCAGAACTGGAATCAGGTGATAGAAATACAATTGGTCTACAAGACAAAAGTGAAAGCCTCACAAAGACCTTATATCAGCTGTTCTAAATCAGTTTACCAGCTGGCGCTCCAATGCTGGAATCCCAATACAATCGAATTTTTCGAAGAGTTTAAAATCCTGCTTTTGAACCAGTCCAATAAGGTATTGGGGATGTACGAAGTATCCTCAGGAGGTATTGCCGGCACTTCTGTTGATATTAGGATGATTTTTGCAGCAGCTATTAAGGCAAATGCCGTATCGCTGATTATTATCCACAATCATCCCTCAGGACAGGTAAAGCCTTCTGAAGCTGACATGCAGATAACCAGAAAAGTAAAAGAAGCGGGCAGAATTATGGATATAACACTTTTGGATCATCTAATCATTACTCCCGAAACCTATTATTCATTTGTAGATGAAGGTGCTTTGTAGCGCCTTTTTTTTAATATAAGTCAGCTTTTCTGTTTCTACATGTTCTACTTGAAAACGGCATATAAAGCGATTGCTGTACCGATGATGCCTGCTATCCATGAAAGCACTTCTATGTAAGGCAGGCTTTTTGAAAGAATACGTTTTTTTTGAGTTTCGCTTTCAGAGCCGATTAGAAGTACAGTTTCATTACGCAAAGATTTCAGAAGTCCCTTCAGATCAAAGATTCCGCTTCTCCAAGCCTGTTTGATATATTCTCGGTCAGTGGTTGCAATTTTAAAATCGCCGATTTTGGCGTCGAAGTCAATTTTATTCCATCCATGGATGTAATCCTGCCTTCCAGGAAATTTTACGTTTATAAAAGCGGCGGCTTCTTTAAGGATGTCATCCAATTTCTGATAGGTCTCCAGCAGTAGCGCCTTGTCCTGTTCGGTAAACTCATACCCTGGTTCAGCAGCTCTCAGGTGCAATATTTCGGGCAGTTCGTCTGTCCTTTTTAAAAGATTGTCAATTATTTCTAGATCCTGTTTGGTCATTTTATTTCTTGTGTTTTTCAGACTGCTGTTTCTTTTATTCTTAGTAGGTCCTTTTCAGTGTAGTCTCCCCATTTCCCCAGATTCTTGGAAAAAAGAGCGTCATCCAACATTTTTTGATACCTATCGGAAAGCAAATTTTTCAAACCTGCGATGTCTGGGATCTCTGAAAAGGAATTGTCGGTGATGCAGATATTTTCATACTCCTTTGCTATAGCCTTACCGAAGGGATAATTTATGGTTTCATTGTCAATAATGCCAAAAACATATTCGCCGATTGCAGGGCAGCGCTGCACGGATATTTTTTTAGGCAGAGAACCATCTGCTGCCTGAAGGACGAAGTCCTCCACCGATAAATTTACATTTTCAGTATCGAGCACCAATGACGTGCCCAGAAGAAAAGGGATTGTAAGGCCATTGTGAAAATAGCCATTTTCGTAAAAGTGGTTCAAAACTTTGAACCAGGTGGGGGTGTTTTGCATATTTTTTAAAAGTTTTGCTGATCGGTCCAGAAGAAAGTGGCCAGTTCAATTTTTTCAATGTTCATCTTGACGTCATCATCGAGATATTTTGAGGTGGAAGAAGTCAGATAGTTCAATCCTGTTCTGGAGCATGATGCTTTTTTTATGATTCCTGCATATGAAGGTAATACAGATCCGTCTTCAATAAATTTCTGTAGGTTTTGATCTGCGCTAGTGCTTATCTCAAAAAGATTTTGATCATTTTCGTCTGGAAAAGAAATCATTTCATGATCTATGATTTTTCGGTTGATATAGAATATCCCGTCGTCTTTCAGCAGATGCGAATAATCCTTTTCCTGATATTTATAATTGCTGTAAATCCATTTACGCTGCCCAGCAAGCCATGTTCTGAAATTCTCGTAATCGGCAGGGATGGCATCAAAGGATTCAAGCCAGTTGGCAATTTCAGATGATTTTCCAAATACGGAAAGCCTCATCTCAAAATCCTGCATTTCCCATCCGATGCTGAAGGCAATGGTTTTGTTCATGGACTTGTTTTGGATTTTAAAGATGCTTTTAAAGGCTTCTAAAGTATCCTGCACTAAAATTGGCGTATTCTCTGAACCATGCACTATGATAGGATAGTTGGTGTAAAAGTCGAAAGGCTTTATAAAGCTGGTATCATCAGGATAATCTATTTTGCCACCTTTTCTTTTTAGGCATTTTTCGATTTCAATTATATCATATTCTAATACGTTGACCGAATCGCCATTCTTGCTTGTTATTCTATCGGGATGGATAATCTTTCTCTCGAAAGTGCCGTATTCATGCTCCTTATGATGGTAGGAAGCAAATAGTCTTATGCCATCCTGAACTTCAATTCTGCCAGGCAGATATTTTGCTGTCCCGTCTAGGCTTTCGGCCGGGTTCTGTAGATTGTCATATTCCTCCTTTGCCCCGAAATATTCAAACAGGAGCGGATTTCCTTTGTAATAAAGGATGCACAATTTTTTCCAATCGGAAAGTTCCAGTTTTCCATCTATCCTGAAAAGTTTTGTATAATCAGTGTTTTTTCCTGCTTTATTGATGTTGATTTCCCAGCGGTCTAAAATCTGATCCTCGCTGTAAACTCTGACTGCTCCGTCAAAATGATTGAATTCTTTTTTTTCATTGTCGTAAATGGAGTGGATATATCGGCATCCATATACATCTTTGCCGAGTCCGTAAGAAGGCCTCTCGCGGATTTCTTCTATTTCTAAGGTTTTTTCACCATCATCAGTTTTCCACCAGAATTCAGTGCCCAGAATGCAGTTGTAGAGCTTCTGCTCTTCACTGGATTGGTATCTGGTCACCTCATTGGGAAGGCTGGATATGTCATCATTGAATTTCGGACCCCACCACCAGTCGTGCTCCAGAAAACCGCTAAGGCTTTTGGATAATCCGATAAGGTCAGGATCAATGGCAATTCTGAGCTTTATCTCCTTATTGGAATGCAGACGCATGAATTCGTCAATGAAATAGGTGTTGAAGTTGTTTAAAAGGGAAAGGTTCCTGCTGAAAAACTGATGGCAGAACAGGCAGAAATCACCGCTTCGGCTTTTGAAAATCCCCATGCCGGCATATTCAAAATCAGCCAGCAACTCATCCAGGTAGACTAGCCCGGATTTGTCTGTATTGGAAAAAAGCTTTGGAAATATTTTTGAGGTTATACCCTGCAAGCTGTAAGAGACAGCCCCCTTGTGAATAAATTGCCCTTCGGCAGAAAAGTTTTCGCCCAGAAGCATTTTAAATTCATCAATATGGTCTTTGCAGGAGCTGTAATTGACATATTGCCAGTAGTTCTGTATCTTGGGATGGATTAAGGCAGTGTCTTCAGAACTCTCGCAAATATTGAAGCTTCCGACGGTTTTGCTTATTTTTGGCTCAATCAATATCCCGAAAGGGAATATCCAGCCCAGAGGCCTGTGGAAATCATGGTCAACCAGTGAAGGCATGCCTTTAAGAGCCGATTCCGCAATGCCACTTTCAAGGGCTTCAAATGTAATGACTGTTCCGTCTTTGTTCAGTGAATCAGAACTTAATATTCCAAGGTATTTTTGCATGTTTTTTAGGGATTAATATGAATTGCTGCTAAAAGGATTTTTTAGCATTGTATCAAGGCGCAATCCAGTCAAAATCTATCAGATGGGCTAAATTATCGGTCAGCTTGTTATCGGGATTTGATCTTAGGTATTTTCCGCTTGCGCCATTGACAACCTGAACGGTTTCCCCTACTGTCCATCTCGCTAAAGTATAACTCCAGACCCAGGTGGTGGCACTGTTGCCAGCGGTTTCCAGCAATGCTATCGCCTGCGTTTTGGATTTCTTTATGGCTCTTGAATTTGAATTTTCGCCTACGCTGTGAAATGCATAATGTGTAATGATGTTATTGGAATCTTTCCAGACTCCCGATATTCTGTACATTGTCATGGTTTATTGTTTTGGTTGTTAGAAAATCTGATTAAAAATAATGAAATATATTAGTTTAAAAATTTGCCGAGAAAGAAACTTGCGCTTATGCCGTATAGGTCCGTATTATTGACTCTTTTGTATTGGGGCTCAAGATTCACGCTGGCTTTTCCATCTTTATCTTTTAAGCTTAATGGTATCCCGATTTTCAAATTAATGGGATGATAGTATTGGCCAAAGTTCTTTTCTGCAGCCGGGCTGATTCCGATCCAGTCTAGAACGAAGTAAACAACTTCCATCTTTGCGCTTCCAGTAACGAAATTCTGGTATCCTGAAGGCAGTACATAAACATCCTTGTCTTCAGTTACAATTGCCTGCTGGTTGGGGGACTGGGTGTAGATGGTCTGAAAAGTGCTCGTTTTTATTTCATCTGCTATAATATTATTATTATTAAAAGCAGATAGGCGTCCGGTGGCATATAGAGATTGCCTGCCTGAAAATTTCCAAAATATAGTACTGGTCAGGTTTGCCTTAAGCTGGTAGAATTTGATCTCTGAAGTGGCTGGACTTTCTTTTGTCGCTGTAGTAGTATATGTCTTTTCGCCAATCGGAGCGTTAAAATCAAAAGTGAACCAAAAGCTGCTAAGTCTGCGGTAAAGTTTGTTTTTTTTCATGTAGCTGATTTCTTCATCTGCAATTTTGCCATAATAATCTACATATTTTGATTCGATGAATTCTTCTGTTTTTTTCTTAATGTCTTCTTTCTGATTGTAGTCTTTATTAAAGAGCAGATTCAGGCTGTCGAGATCTTTGGAATAATCATTTTCTGCATATTGTCTTATTTTTTCTTCATAGTGTACAAGGAGCTCTCTCCTGAAGTTTCTTATGATTTCAGTTCTTTTGTATACCGGTTTAGGTGTAGTTTTCGGTTCATATACGAACTTTTCAAGTGAGTCTTTCTTTTGGTCTGTATCTTTTTTTTCTTTTGAACGTTCTGAGGAACTGAACACAATTGTGCCATTTCCAATCAATGTTACTTTTCCGGTAACTGCTAAATCGTTGTTTTCAAACTTTCCATTCTTAAATATTGTGGCAAATTTTTCATCAGAAGTTGCTTTGAAGCCTGCACTCAGCAGCCATCTTAAAGGCTTCAGCTTATTGTCTTCTCTGGAATTGTAATTCATGGAAAATGAAAGGGAACCGTCATCAGAATCCAGTCCGGCATAATATCTATTAAGTGATAAATCGCTTGAAGTTGTGGCGTATGAAGCCACTTCATCTGCAAATAATATATTAAGCATTTTGTTGTTGTAGAATACCTGCTCTTTTAGTGCCACTCTCTTATTGAATATAGTGACTAAATTTATATTCTTGCCGGAAATTAGTTTTTTGAATTCTAATGCGTTGTCGTAGTTTTTTCTGTCGCTTGTGCTGTCTCTTGTATTTAAATCAATAAGAAGCGCATCCATCTCATATCTGTAGATCAAAGCTGTTTTTTTCAGTTGCTCAATGGTACTTGGTTTGATTATTAGTTTTTCTCCTAAGTATGGAATTATAACCGGAACTTTTTTATCAGGATTGGACTGCTCTTGAGCATTAGATTTTAAAACAAGCAGAGAGAGTATTACATAAAAAATGAAGTATTCTTTTTTCATATATGTTTTTTTAGGTTGGTGGCAGCTGTAAATTTTAAAAGGCAGATACAAAAAAGGCTCGATGCTGCTTTTATTTGGAAATGTTCTTTATTTTTCAAATGGCAGAAGCGCTGAACTCTGTCGACTAATTAAGCGTGTTTTTAAATGGGCTGGACGAAAACGGGTTGAAATGCACTTTCTGGTTTATCTGTGAATAGTTGAGATGGAGTTTTCCTGAGAGATCCATTGGAGTATAGGATAATGCTTTTAAAAAACTCCTTACGCAGTTTCTTGAATCTGAATGGTCTGCTATAAAAAATATTTCTTCTTTACCTTTGTCCTGGTACGGCCTATGGTTTGCATTGATCTGCACAGGATTGAATAATTTTACAACCTTTGCCTCTGGAAGAAGGGATGCAGTAATTTTATATGTCATGGCATTCGCAATACCTGACAACAGAGATTGCGGATCAAAAATCAGTCCGCTGGTATGCAGGATTACCTTTCCAGACATATCAGGAAGGTTTTTGATTATATTTTCTAGATCATCTTTTGGGATAAATAATAAAATCAGTTCCGACTGTGCCGCCTCATCAAGGGAGCCTGACTTCACATTTGAACCTATTTTTCCAATGACATCCTTTATAAGACTGTTGCCTCTTGGATTGTGTATCGTAACTGAGTATCCGGCCTCTGCCGATCTAATAGCCAATTCCAGGGTAAAGCTTCCAATTCCTATTATTCCAATTCTCATAATTGTTTGTTTTAATTATTGCCTTACTAATAAAACATAAGAATGCTGATGTTAAAAAAACTGCCTAACAGTTTTTGTTTTTTCTTTGAAATATAGGGTTAAATATATTGTAATTATATGATTTACAATTAGGTGTTTTTACTGTTTTTTCAATTAGTATAATTGAAATTGTTCACCATTCAATCCAAATGCGTTCGCCTCATTTGAAGAAAGGTGCAATCATCAAGTCTTTTTGCATATTCAGGTGTGTTTTTAAGTGGATATGTAACTAATGTTGCGCTTTTTCCAAATTTTCCAAATGGAACGATTAGAATTTTTTCACCACGAGGGATATCATCAAGATTTTTTTTCAGCTGATCATTCAATCGATACATAAATTCATTAAAAGGAATATATTCAAAAACCATTAATAGATCTTTGGCTAATTCAACATCTTCAGAATTAAAATTCTCTAACCATCTAATTATTTGTGTTGATACAACAGAATTTTTTAGCTTGGGAAGTATGGGTTCAATTTTTGCCAAACTATCAATAGTTAATTCAAAGTTGTGTGCTTTTGTAGCCATAATAATTAACTTTTGCCATTTAATAACAAGCTTTTGATATTCTAAACTTGCCTGCCTTTAGATCAGTAAATCTATTGTTTTTTTTGGTTTTAATATCAATCATAAAGAAAGAGATTTCATTGATATCTTCTGATATATAAAACATAAAAGATAATTCTTGAAAAATTTTATTTTGATTTAAATAAAGTAAATTAGATTCGACCCATGATATTTTGAAAGCATATATAATGGTAATCAATTGTTTATATCCTTTGAAAAAATAGCTTATACAGCTGATAGATTTTTTCAATGCATTGACAAAGTTGTGTTTATTCTTCAACCTAACCGTTACAACCATTTCTTACTTTTATTTACATGTTAATTGTTTCTTTGTTATAGTTAACTACTAGGAGAAAACAAATTTATTGTTGTGTTTGGCTCTTCAAATTAAGAGCAGGAACAACCAAAGACTAATAGCTAAAAAGTAAAATTATTTTGTGTTTACCCTTCAAATTAGGAGCAGAAACAACAAAACATGGATGCGTCTTTAAGTCATTGCCGTTGTGTTTACCCTTCAAATTAAGAGATGATACAACCTAAGTGAATACGCACATGTTCTTATATATCGGTTGCTTTTACTCTTCAAATTAAGAGGAGAGGCAACTTATCAAAACGAAATTAAACTACAATTAAGTTGTGTTTAAACTTCAATTAAGAGCAGGAACAACTCGTTATAACCAAAAACTTAAATAATTATAGTTGTTCTTACTCTTCAAATTAAGAACTGAAACAACCATCGCAGACCTAGATAAATTGTAAAACTAGTTGTTTATACCCTTCAAATTAAGAGCTGATACAGCTAGAAAAAACATTCAGTATTACTGAATCAAGTTGTGTTCAATCTTCAAATTAAGAGCTATTAAAACCGAAACGATAAAGCTAAACCAAACTGTTGTTGTCTTTAACCTTCAAAATAAAATTAGATACAACAAAGACCTAACAACGTACATAGACCCAATTGTTGTTTTTACCCTTCAAATAAAGAACTAAAATAACAGCAAGACTTTTACGACTTCTTAAGCAAATGTTGTTTTTACTCTTCAATTTAAGAGCAGTCATAACAACGGAATATTCGCAACACTAACATCCAGTGTTGTTTTGTTTGCCCTTCAAATTAAGAACTGAAACAACAATAATTATCAGAACCTAAAACAGAATGTTGTTGCGTTTACTCTTCAAATTAAGAGACTAAGCAACTTTTAACCGAATCAGCTAAAAAACAAATAGCTTGTTTTTACTCTTCAAACTAAGAGCTGAAACAACATTCAATTTCTTCAGTAAAACAAAAACTTAGTTGTTATTACCCTTCAAATTAAGAACTGAAACAACGGAGCGTAGGCAATGGAGTTTTTTAGGAATGTTGTTTTTACCTTTCAAATTAAGAACTGAAACAACAGTTATTTTGTCAGCTCATTATTTTAGAGGTTACACTTTATTTTTGTCTAAAAATAAACGATTCGATAATATAAAATAGATATTTCAATGATCGATTTTTGCATTTAAATTAATTAATAATTTTTTTATTGCAAATTCGACAAACTCAAGTATAGTCTGACTATAAGTCCATTCATCATTGACCTCAATTAACGTTGTCAAATACTCCATATATTTCTTATCAATGAGTTGATTGTGAGAAAATTTGTTACGAATTAAAATCAATAAATAGCTAAGTTGAACTAGTTCTGGCTTCTCTTTAATTGTCTCTGTAGTAATTTCTTTTATAGTAACTTCATCTAATCCCAATAACCAGTCAACATCTTCTATATATGATGAATCAACAGCTTTTAAAATGCCATTTCCTACATAACATTTAAAATGTGGATTACCTTTTTGTTCAAAATCAGACGGATGGTTATGACCATTAAATCCTCTTGAACCTAAAATTTTCCTTTCAAAATCTTGAATTAATTTTAAAAGATTTTCACGTCTAATTGTTTCATATGAATTGGCTTTAAGGAATAATTCATCATCGAGCATCTGTTTCGTCCAAATTTTTTCGATATCATATTCTAGGAGTTTTTGAACCTTTGAATCCTTAAGGTAATTTTTAAATTTCCCTAAGTCTTTTAATTTAACTGCTGGTTCATGTACATTTCTATAATTAAAAGATATGGTTTTACTCCAGATAAAGCTATCTTTAATTATGTTTTGGGAAGTATCCCCTTCCTTTCTATTATTTTGTTTTAAAGCCTCTTTTTCCTTTTCTAAACGTTCATTTTGAGTTAGATAAAAGTCTTTAAGTTCTAAAGTTACATTAGTATTGAATACATTGTTATAAAGTTTTTCGGCAATCAGTTTAAGAAATAAATCTTGCGTTTTGATCCGCTTAATTCTTAAATCCTGCTTTAATTTAACTTTAGCAAACTGTTCATCTGGATTTAATTCTTTTTCATTTTTAAGCACTTCCTTATCCAATAGTCTCTCAGAATCAAACCACTCTTTATAATCGCGTTCTAAGTCATAAAATGTTTGAAATTGATGTGAAGATTCATACGTGTATCGATACCAATCTGCATATAATTCAGGACTTTCATTAACGTGTACATTCTTTATAAATGTTGGTTTGTCATCAAAAATTCCTCTTGCGAAAACCAAAGGACTCAATAAAAGTCTTTGAATTTGTTCCTGTGTAGATTCAATTTTATAAAGCCATTCTTTGAAAATTTCAAATATATGTTGCTGCTTAATAAATTGCTTTAATCTTTTGGGATCAGATTCGTAACTCAATAGATTATCAGCAATCGTTTTAAAATATCCATCTCTTCTCTTAAGCCATTCTTCATATGCTTTATCAAAACTCTTAAATTTCAACAATGTAACTTTCATCCATTCGCTAAAATCGGATTGATTTTCTTTAAAATTCCAGATTGAAGATATAATATCTACCACTTCATTAGGATTTTGATCAAATTTAGATAGCGAATGTTGAATTTGGGCAAACTGATATCCCTTCAGCTGTTCTCGATATTCTTTTGGCATAAATCTTTTTATGTCATTAGCAAACCAGGTGGCTTCAATTCCCAATTCTCGAGTTGTAAAAACGTATTTTCGTTTATGATCTCGATTCTTTGTGTCTTTTCTATTCTGAGAAATTATAGCTAGTTTTTGGTTTGTAATTTCAATCTCTCTATTTGCAGCTCTGACTATTTTTTCAGTATCGTTTCTCTCCTGTTGTGAACTTTTTCTCAGTTTCTTTGTTATAAAAGAAGTAGACAAATTTTGGGACGGTTCATAATCTTGGATTGTTTTAAATCGTTCAACTAACTTAGCCACCATTCTGTCTTCAAGAACTTCAGCTGATACATTTTTGAACAGCAATTCGTAAAGAAGTGCTGGCAGTTCATTTAAAGAAAGCATAGCAAGAGGTGCGCCAACATAAATATTTTTTTCTTTATCAATAATATTGGGATCAATAAGTTGGGCGATTTGTTCTTTGTTTAATTTATTACTTTTTCTTACTTGTTTTTGCTTTCCTTTTTCATGATCTATTTTTTCTTGTTTACGTTTCACCTCAATCAGTTTACCATAAAGTTTTCCTGCTTCTTCAACTTTACTTTTTTGTAGATTGATAAAAATCGGGATGTTATTCGCTGCTAAATTATATGATGGATTTGGAAAGATCTCCCAACCAGTTTCATCATCTGTATTTTTTTTATTTATAATATAATGAGATTTTAAATTAGAAACCTCTGTTAATCTACTGAATAGAGTTATTTTTTCTTTCACAACTCTTTCAGCCTTATAAACAGTACCCGAAATATCTTTCGTTCTGCGATCATGCACAAAATTTCCTAAGTGAATTTGGAACCGAAGTGTTGGGAAGCCTGCAAATTCATCCAAATATCGCAGGGCAAAATAGTTGAATTTATTCTCATATCGTTTTCTGATAACTGAATGAACAACCGTAGATTCTTCAAGACTTAGGTCTTCATTTCCCGTTTTAAGATATTCATTTATATCTTCAATGAAACTATTTTGCTTTTCTTTATCAAGCGTTACGTAAACTTCATTCGGGACTTTGCTTAATTCATCGATTATTTGAATCAGTAGATTTTCTTGTTGAAATTGACTCACTAATCTGTGTTTATTACCTTTGAAAGCTAGGTACGAAAATACCCAGTGCGTTGCCATAAACTTAATGCTGTTATTTAGATCATCTGATTTAATAAATTTCGCTTTAAATCCTTTAACCTTTGCTCGTAAATCCTCACTCTCTTTTTTTGTCAAAAACATGCTTAACAGAAAGAGTAATCCACTTTGTGAAATCGTGATTTCGTTTTCAGCAATACCATTAAAATTAGCACTATATGCAAGGTTGATCTGATCTTTTTTATATATGAGATGAAAAAAAGAATCGTTTAGTACGCTATTTTTTATGGATAATTCATCTAGATTAACCTTCTTTCCTTCTTTTTTCCATTGTTGTAACTGTTCTTTCTTTTGATTATAAAGGAGGCCTAAATTTGACGATAAATTCTTGCTTAGCAAATGCCTTGTTTTATCATCTTTCATTTTGTGTTTCTTAACTTCTGAAACGGTATCAAGGAATATATGGTCTAAAAAATCAAAGAACCCAGAAAATTCTAATTCAAAATTGATTTTTTTATGGTAATAGTGGCTGTAAAAGTTTCTTAGATTATTTATAGCTTTTACAAGTGCAATTAATTTTTCTCTAAAATACTCACGACTATTATTCTGTTTTTCGATGAAACCAGTAACAGGGAAATAAAGTTTTATGAAATCAAAACGAGCGTTATACTCTGCATCGGGAATAATATCGGAAAAAGATTCATTTATTAAACCGATTATATCCAATTGTTTTTTTTTATTTATAGACTCTTGCTTTTTTTTATATCTTTCTGCAAAAGCTCGAAAAACTGTATCAATATTGTTTTCTGCTAAATTTAAGAATCCACTGAAATAGTGTTTGTCTTGAAGGAGTGTATGGTCAAAATAATTTACCGTCTCTGTAGCTTTATTTTCCATAATATTAGATAGGTTAGTTAGTTAGTTAGTTAGTTAGTTAGTTAGTTAGTTAGTTAGTTAGTTAGTTAGTTAGTTAGCTTTTAAGTTTTAATCTACTCTGGTTCATGATTTCAAATATTGCATTTTATTTTTTATTTCTTATACGGAAAACCGTAAATACAATTCAACTTATATTTTGAGAATAAGAAATGTCTAGGTGTGATATGATACCCCTGTATACGTATAAAAAGTTAAAAAGGAAAAGTCATTTTAAAAAAGGCAGGGGAGTAAAGTTTTGGTAGTTTTTTTTTAAAGACTTTTAGCTTTTCTATAAACCAAATTCAAATTGAATTCAAACTAAAATTGAATAAAAAATTGCTTTTGTATTAGTAAATCAAGGATAGTAACACAACTATTTTTACCTAAATCAAATGTGATTCTGGTTTTATTTGCGGAGTTTATCAGACCAATTTCAGCACCTAAAATGGCACCTGAAAAAATAAACCTTTGTAATGTAATTGTTTACAAGGGTTTTTGTGGAGTCTCCGGCTCCACCTTTAACACCTGGTAGTCGATATAAATCTGTGCTTGATCTAAAGCGGAAATCATAACTCTTCGAACTGAGCGGGTAATTGATTAAAATTTATATGTTTTTCTATGGATATTTAAATTGTTTTGGAGTATTATAAAATAACCTTCTAAAAATAATAGAGTTTTGGTCTAATATAATTCAGAAACGCGTAAAAATCTTTTTATTTAGTACTTTTGTTTTTTCTACTCATTGCCAACTTTCTAGAAATAAATTAAGTTTATTTTGTACCATATTTGTACCATAGCCTCGTAAAGTATTGATATAAGTGGAATGTTAATTTTGAAGAAGTAAAATAATTTACTCGTAGAGACGCACAGCTGTGCGTCTCTACAATTCAATATAAAACCGAGTCAGAAATGGCTCGGTTTTTTTGCTATATTTACATTGTAATTAGAAAATAAAAGATGGAAAAGTTAATAGTTAAAAATTTTGGACCGATAAAAGAGGCAGAAATAAATTTGACTAAATATGTTGTGTTTATTGGGGATACTTCCACTGGGAAAAGTGTTTTGGCTAAGTTGATTTCTATATTTAGGGATAGTTTTGTAATATTATCACTAACTGAATCAATTAAGATAAATATTAAAACTGAATTAAAAAGATACAATATAAATTTTGATATAAATTCAAGCGAGATTAAGTATATTGATGAAGATGTAATATTATGTGAATTAGTAGGTGATGATATTGTTTTAAAAGATGAAGATTTAAAGAATAATAACCTTAAAGCTGTTAAAACTAAATTAGATAAATTAACGAATGATTCTTTTTTTTCAAAATTAATAGATTTTAACAAAGAAAATTTTTTTAAGTTTTCAATAAATCATTATTTAAAGAATAGAAATTCGACTTATGTTCCGGCAGAAAGAATTTTATTTTCTTTGGTAGGAAATTCTCTTTCTGGTCTATTAGCTAATAACGTTGCTTTACCTGAATGCTACAAGGATTTTGCTGCTAAGTATGAAGTCGCTAGAGATGAAATAAGAGAAGCGAGCTATCAGAGTTTTAATTTAGATTATTCTTATGATAAAGGAATAGATGAAGTTTTAGTTAATAATGCAAAAGTTTTATTAAGTGAGGCTTCTAGTGGTATTCAGTCTTTAATTCCTTTATTGCTTGTTATAGATTATGAAATAAAAATAAATGATGTTGATTTTAATTATAATAAAGGATTAATAGTTGAAGAACCAGAACTGAATCTATTTCCAATAAAACAAAAAAAACTGATTGATCATCTTATTTTGAAGGTAAGTAATACAAAACATAAGATTATAATGACAACTCATAGTCCATATATTCTATCGTCTTTAGATACTTTGATTCTAGCAAAAAATACTTTTGATGAACATCCAGATTTAAAAGAAGAAATAAATTCAATTGTATCAGAAAATAAATGGATCGATTATGATGATATTTCTGTGTATGAAGTACGAAACGATGGAAAAGTATATTCAATCAAAAATGAAGAATTCCGCAGTATAGATACAAATGCAATTGATGCAGTTTCAGATATAATTTCAGAAGAATTTGATAAATTAACAGAGTTACGATATGCACAATAATTTTGATGAATTAATTAAAGCAAATCAAGGTTGTTGTTCAAAAAGTAAAGTAGCTTCTGAAAATAATATGAAATTTGAAATCAATACAAATGAAGATTTTACTAGGATTGAAATTGATAATTGTCTGATTTCTTCTCAGGAACTTCAAAAATGTGATTTTGGTTTTATTAGACATTCTAACAATGAATTTTATTTTGTAGAATTAAAAGGAAAAGATGTAAAGAAAGCTTTAAGTCAAATTGAAAATACAATATCAGTTTTTGAATCGTCTATAATTAAAATTCCTAAAGAGAAAAGATTAGCATTTATAGTTAGTTCTCGAAACCCACTTTCAAGTCCGGAAACTAACAATTTGAAACAAGCATTTGCAAAGAAGTATGGTAAGCTTTTAGAAATTAAAAATAGATATTGTTCACATATACCAAAATAAACCGAATCAGAAATGACTCGGTTTTTTTGTTTGGAGCTTTTCCACAAACTGACAATTGTCATTTACCATTCAGATTCTTTTTCGTAATATTACTATTGTAAATTTTCATCAATGAGAAAGATCAAATACAAAAAAGGACGCAAGCTGCAACACATTACATTAGAGTATACTGGCGCTCACAAAGAACATGAATCCGAGATGCAGCTTTTTGTGTATAACGATGCAGATGTTGTCGAATATGATAAGTTTACCATTCTAGCTTTAAATTCTTGTTTTGATTACACCAAAAACAATTGGCTCAATATTCACGGTCTAAACGATATTAATCTCATTAAAACCATAGGATCGCATTTTAAACTGGATGATTTTTTATTGGCTGATATTTTAAATACAACCAAAAGAACAAAATTAGAAGAACAGCAGGATGTACTGTTTTTTAATATAAAATCACTGCTTCCTTCCGAATATTCAGATAACATTAGTGTAGAACAAATCAGCTTTATTCTGAAAGATGGAATCTTGATTTCTTTTCAGGAAAAACGAAGCGATTTCTTTACCCATATCCGTGAACGTATCCGTACGCATGCAGGAATTGTGAGAACCAAAAAAGTGGATTATTTGTTATATCTGCTTTTAGACGCCGTAATGGAAAATTTCTATATTACGCTGGAAGATGAAGAAGATAAAATCGAAGAATTAATCAATTTGACTAAAATGGATGCCAAACCAATTGTTTTAGAAAAAATTGAAAATCACCGTGATAACTTAAGTTTTTTAAAACGTTCTATTGTTCCGCTCCGTGATTCATTGTATTATCTTAAAACGAAAAAAGATGATGAAGATGAAAACGACTTAATTCAAAAAGAAACATTTAATTTTTTTATCAGACTTCATCAAAAAAGTTTGGAACTTTTAGAACAGATTGAATCGGACATGAGCGCATTAGAAAGCGCATCAAACTTTTATTTTTCGGAACAAAGCCGAAAAATGAACGAAATCATGAAAACGCTGACGATTATCTCAGCAATATTTATTCCACTTACTTTTATAGTAGGAGTATACGGAATGAACTTTGAAAATATGCCTGAACTTAAAACCCAAAACGGATATTTTGTAGTTATGGGTATCATGTTTTTGTTGGTAATAGCCCTAATCATATATTTCAAAAAACGACGCTGGTTTTAACTTTTGTTTGTCTATAAGGAATTTTGATTTTGTATAAATTTGTTATTTAGAATAAATATAAATAATTATGAGTAAAGCAATATATATAGCCACTAGTGACCAAAATAGTGGTAAATCAATTATAACACTCGGGTTAATGAGTATTTTAATTGGCAAAACGGCCAAAGTAGGTTATTTCAGGCCTATAATCGAAGATTTTGTAGATGGTGAGGTAGACAATCATATCGAAACTGTTTTGTCGTATTTTAACCTTGATATAGCATTTGAAGATGCGTATGCAATAACCAAAAGCAAGCTGATTAAGAAAAAGAATAAAGGAAAAATAGGAGAGGTCTTAGACACGATAATCGAAAAATATAAAAAACTCGAAGAGCGTTTTGATTTTGTTTTAGTAGAAGGAACGAGTTTTACCGGAGAAGGAACTTCTATTGAATTAGATCTAAATGTTTTAATCGCCAAAAATCTCGGTATTCCAACTATTATTGTAGGCTCAGGTGTTGGTAAAACGCTTGAAGAATTATTAGACAGTTTATATTTGGTATACGACTCTTTCAAATTAAAAGAAGTTGAAGTACTATCGGTTTTTGCCAATAAAGTACAACCTGAAAACATTGAATTGGTTACCAATAGTCTGCAGAAAACATTGCCTTCACATGTTCTGATAAATACAATTCCGTTAATATCCACTTTGAATAATCCAACCATGCAGGAAATTGTAAATGTATTGGATGCAAAAGTTTTGTTTGGAGAAAATTATCTCAATAACGAAATCGGTCATTACAGCGTTGGAGCCATGCAGCTTCATAATTATTTGGTTCACCTTCATGATAATGCCTTGGTAATTACACCAGGCGATCGTTCGGATATCATTTTAGGAGCTTTACAAGCCAATGAATCAGTAAATTACCCAACTATTTCGGGAATTATCTTAACAGGAAATATTGTTCCAGAAGAAAGTATTTTGAAACTTATCGAAGGACTTTCTGCCATTGTGCCCATTATCACGGTTGACGGCGGAACGTATCACATAACTAATAAAATTGGCTCGATAAAATCTGAGATTTATGCCAACAACACCCATAAAATTGAAACTTCAATAACCACTTTTGAAAAATACGTTAATAACGACGCTTTATCGGAAAGATTAATCACTTTTGAAGCAGAAGGTATGACACCAAAAATGTTTCAATACAACATGGTTAAAAGAGCGAAACAGCATCGAAAACATATCGTTCTTCCAGAAGGGAATGATGATAGAATTATTACTGCGGCCTCAAGATTATTGGATATGGATGTAGTTGATATTTCGATTATTGGAGATAAAAAACAAATTGAAAGTAAAGTTCTTGAACTTGGAATTACATTGGATTTTTCAAAAGTAAATATCATCAATCCGAAAGAATCGGAGCTTTATGAAGATTACGCGAATACATATTACGAGCTTAGAAAAGCCAAAAATGTAAGTATTACTATGGCAAGGGATTTAATGGAAGACGTTTCATATTTCGGAACTATGATGGTGTACAAAGGTCACGCGGACGGAATGGTTTCTGGCGCTGCGCACACTACACAACATACGATTTTGCCGGCACTTCAGTTCATTAAAACAAAACCCAATTCATCTGTAGTATCTTCTGTATTTTTTATGTGTTTAGAAGATCGAGTTTCGGTTTTTGGAGATTGTGCTATTAACCCAAATCCAACAGCAGAACAATTGGCAGAAATTGCCATTTCATCAGCTGAATCAAGTTTAGCTTTCGGAATTGAACCAAAAATTGCCATGCTTTCCTATTCTTCAGGATCATCTGGAAAAGGCGATGAAGTAGATAAAGTGAGAACAGCGACTGCAATCGTAAAAGAAAAAAGACCGGATTTAAAAATCGAAGGTCCAATTCAGTACGATGCGGCGGTAGATTTAAGCGTAGGAAAAAGCAAAATGCCAGATTCTGAAGTAGCAGGACAAGCAAGTGTATTAATTTTCCCTGATTTAAATACAGGAAATAATACGTACAAAGCCGTTCAAAGAGAAACTGGAGCTTTAGCCATCGGTCCGATGTTACAAGGTTTGAACAAACCTGTAAATGACTTAAGTCGTGGCTGTACTGTTGATGATATTATCAACACAGTAGTTATTACAGCGATCCAAGCGCAGGGAATGTAAATTCAATTACAAATTGAGAATTAAAAATTAAAAAATAGTTTGAGTTTATTAAAAACTCAGCACCTTATAAACTTAGCATCTTAGTACCTTTAAATAAAAATGAAAATACTTATCATAAACTCAGGAAGTTCTTCAATAAAATATCAATTAATGGTAATGCCGGAAAACGAAGTAATTTGTTCTGGAATGATTGACCGAATTGGTTTAGAAACTTCAAATGTAACCTTTAAAACAACAGCAGCTTCTCACGAAGAAACACTTGCGATTCCGAACCATAAAGTAGGTTTACAGAAAGTAGCCAATATGCTTTTAGACGCTGAAAAAGGCGTAATTAAATCAACTTCAGAAATAGCAGCTGTTGGACATCGTGTCGTACATGGAGGAAGCGATTTTAGTGATACCGTAAAAATTAATGATAAAGTAAAAGAAAAAATTAAGCAGCTTTTTGAATTGGCACCTTTGCATAATCCTGCCAATTTAGAAGGAATTAATGTAGCAGAAGAAATCTTCAGCTCGGCAGAACAAATTGCGGTTTTTGATACTGCTTTTCATCAAACAATGCCTGAAGTAGCTTATAAATATGCTATTCCAAATTATCTTTTAACCGAAAATAAAGTACGTGTTTACGGTTTTCACGGAACGAGTCATAAATATGTTTCTGAAAAGGCGATTAGTTACTTAAAAAACAATTCTAAAATAATTACCATTCACTTAGGAAACGGCTGTAGTATGGCAGCTATTCAAGACGGAAAATGTATTGATACCTCAATGGGATTTTCGCCTTCAAATGGT
Source organism: Flavobacterium endoglycinae (assembly GCF_017352115.1). Classification (NCBI taxonomy): domain Bacteria; kingdom Pseudomonadati; phylum Bacteroidota; class Flavobacteriia; order Flavobacteriales; family Flavobacteriaceae; genus Flavobacterium; species Flavobacterium endoglycinae. The sequence continues at coordinate 433,601 of NZ_CP071448.1, read as the reverse complement.
TTGATTATGGGAACTCGTGCTGGAGATATCGATCAGTCTGTTGTTTTTTACATGATTAAAAATTTAGGCTATACTCCAGATGAGGTTAATGCTGTTTTACTAAAACAAAGTGGTATGCTTGGACTTACGGGCTACAGCGATTTACGTGATATTGAAGCAGAAGCAGAAAAGGGAAATAAAGATTGTAAGCTGGCTTTGCAAATGAATGCGTATAGAATCAGAAAAACGATTGGTGCTTATGCAGCAGCTTTAAACGGTTTAGATGCTATTGTTTTTACTGCAGGAATTGGTGAAAATTCTTCTTTTATGCGTAATTTGATTTGTACTGATATGGATTATTTTGGAATTGAAATAGATGCATCAAAAAATCAAATTCGTTCTAAAGAATTACGAGAAATCAATTCTGAAAACTCTATTGTAAAAGTATTGGTTGTGCCAACAGATGAAGAATACGAAATTGCCAATCAAGTATATCATTTATTAGCCGATAAGCTTTAAAAACATCTCAAACAATGGCAACGATCATTGCAGTACTTTTGTTTTTAGTATTTCTTTTTCTTTCATTACTCCATTTTTACTGGGCTTTTGGAGGAAAGTGGGGAACTGAAGGTGTGTATCCAACTCCAGATGCTCAAACTCCGCCTCGAAATCCTGGAATACGATCTACTCTGATTGTTGCTTTTGGTTTGTTTGGTTTCAGTATTTTTTATTTAATAAAAGTCAATATCATTTTTATCGAATTACCTTTATGGCTTGAGAAATATGGACTTTGGATTTTAGCCACTATATTTATGGTACGAGCAATTGGCGATTTTAAATATCTTGGCTTTTTCAAAAAAATAAAAAATACTAAATTCGGACAAAACGATACTCGTTATTTTGCTCCTTTATGCTTTTTAATTGGTGTTCTAACATTACTGATGATCTCTTTCAGCTAAATCCAATCATGTTTTTAAAGCCGAAAATTCAATATTTGTGAGTATCTTTGGATTTAAATCCGAATATCTTGAAATCGATACTTTTAAAATCAGTTTTCTTCTTTTTCATTGCTTTTCACATTCAAGCACAAGAATTACTTCCTTTCGTTGAAAATTACAACAAATCAGATTACCAAGGTGACAACCAGATTTGGAATGTCGCGCAGGGAAAAGATAAAGCTATGTATTTTGCCAATAACCACTATCTGCTTCGGTATGATGGTGTGGTTTGGGAAAAATACGCACTTCCTAATAAAACCATTATTCGATCCATATTAATTGAAGACGACCGCATTTATTCAGGTTCGTATAAAGAATTTGGCTATTGGAAACGCGAAAATGGTAAAATGAACTATGTTTCCATTACTAAAAACCTCCGCTTATTTGACGAAAAAGACAACGAAGAAATCTGGAAGATTTTCCGATACAAAGAATCACTTTACTTTCAATCCTTTAACGACGTTTTCATTTATAATGGAAAAAATATAAAAAAAATAAAATTTCCATTTCTAATTTCGTACTGTTTTGTAGTAGATCAGGATTTGTATGTAGCTTCTGTAAATAAAGGATTGTTTAAAATGAACGGTTCTAAAATTTCAAATCCGAAAGGGTGGGATAATTTAAAAAATACAGTTGTGCATGCTGTCGAAAAGCACGATGGACAGACGTACATTTTTACACAAAAACGAGGGATTTTTATTGTCGGAAAAAATGGTTTAAAAGCATGGAATAATCCGTTAAATGAAACCTTAAAATCAAACGGAATCAATGTTGCCAAATTTATCAGAAACAATAAACTCGTTGTGGGAACTGGAAATAAAGGCGTTTTTATTTATGATTTTAAAACAAATTCCTATAAAAATATTGATAGGAATAATGTTTTAATGAACAATTCGGTTTTAAGTATTGGTTTTGATAAAGAAGAAGATTTATGGCTTGGACTCGATAACGGAATTGCCCATGTCGAGGTAAATTCACCAATTTCGTTTTTCTATGATAATTCTGGGATTTTAGGTTCTGTATATTCTGTTGCAACGACGAAGAAAGGATATCTAATTGCATCAAATCACGGAATTTTCGAATTCGATTCGGGTAATTTTAAAATGATGCCCAATACGCAGGGACAAGGCTGGAATATTACCAAAATAAATGACAAATATATTATTGGTCATAATGACGGAACTTTCTGCTATGAAAACGGAGCCTTAACCAAAATTAATAATGTAAGCGGAGGATGGAATTTCTCAAAAAGCATTATTAATGATACTTATTTTCAATCAACTTACAGCGGTATTTTGGTTTATGACGATTCTTCAGATTTTAAAAAAAGTAAAGTAATTAATGATTTTACAAAACCCATTAAATACGTAGCTCAAAATAAGAAAAACGAAATTTGGGCGGCCGATAATTATCGCGGATTGTACAGAGTATTACTTGATGATAATTACAAGACAAAGAAAATAGAAAACATTACGCAGCAAAGCAAAATTAAAAATGATTTTGGCGTTAAAATTTTCGAGTTTCGAGACGAAATCCTTTTTCTCATAAATAACGTTTGGTACACATTTAATTCGCTTTCAAATAAATTGGAAGAAAATGAATTGTTCAATTCTAATTTCAAAAACATTTCAGATGTCATTGCTATCGACAAAGATCATTTTTTAGTTCTTCAAGAGGGAATTTTATATCATATCTATGCTCATGATGGAAAATTTATCTGGAATATTATTCAAGAGAAATATTACAAAGGAAAATTAATTAATGAAAATCTGCGAATTTTTAGAAGCAACAATCATTATTTAATGAACCTTGACGATGGTTTTATTTCACTTCAGCTTGGGTACATCAACAGACAAAATAGAGGGGTAAAAGTAGAAGCTTATAATAACCATGAATTACTGCCTGATGAAGGAAAAATTAAGCACAACACCGAATTAAAAATAAACGTAATATCAGGAATTTACGGAGCAAGTAAACCTAATTTATTTTATCAGATCAATAAAGATAAAAATTACATTCCTATAACAAATGGTTCAATTGTACTAAACAATTTAGGCAGCGGTTCTCATTCTGTTGTGATTTACAAACATGATGGCGCAAACTATGATAAAGTGTCAAGTTTTGATTTTAAAGTGGCACAACCTTGGTATTTTTCATTTTGGATGATTCTGCTTTATCTTCTAGTAATTGCAGCGGTATTATTCTTCTATTATAAATGGAATAAACTTCGTTATACTCAAAAATTGAAATTACAAGCTGAAGAATTGAAGCATCAGCGTGAGATTCTGGAAATGGAATTGAAAAAAGAAAATGAATTAAATAGTCAGGAATACGAAAAACATATTTTAGAATTAGAACTTCAAACAAAATCATCAGAAGTAGCGGGTAAATCGTTATCAATTGCCAAACAAACTGAGATGATTGATAAGATTCAAAATATTTTAGATTCTGAAAAAGACTTTGGTAAGCTGAAGAGTGAAATCAAAAAAGCTATTAAGATAAATGAAGTAAATAAACATGAGTGGGAAATATTTGAAACGAATCTGAATCAAATTCACAACGAATTTATTGTAAACCTTTCTAAAAAATATCCAAACCTAACTCCAAAGGATATAAAACTATGTATTTATCTAAAAATGAATCTTTCTTCAAAGGAAATTGCCCCTATGATGAATATCTCTTTTCGAGGTGTAGAATTACACAGATATCGTCTCAGAAAGAAATTAGGACTTAATCAAGAAGAAAACCTGTCAAAGTTTTTATTAAGTCTGTAAGATTTGATTTTGTTTTTTGATGATCTTATATTTTTCGATACCATTTTTTATATAATTCCAATACATCATTACTACATCATAACGTTATGTTAATGAAATTTTCTTAACATTTAATTGTTTGATTATCAAATTTTTGTAATTATATTTTAACATAATGATGTAGCTATGCTGTAGTGGTAAATGATGTACTACAACGTTGTAATTGCTTAATTTGGCTCTACTAACTTAAACGATTACAAACTGTATGAAAAATTTTATTTTTAGCTTATTTGTGCTAATAATGCTTCCGGCATATGTGTCCGGACAGGCACAAGCAATTAAAGGAAAAGTAGTGGACAGTAGCGGAATGGGAATTCCAGGAGCGATAATCGCTTCATCTGATGCTAGAGCCACTGCAGACGCAGATTTCGACGGAAACTTTACAATCAATGCAAAACCTGGAGACATATTAAAAGTCTCTATGTTAGGTTTTGATCCAGTTTCTGTACCGGCAACTGCCGCACCAATGACCATTACTTTAAAAGAATCAGGTGATACTGAATTAAAAGAAGTTGTAGTTATTGGGTACGGTACAAGAAAAAAAGTGGATAATACTTCAGCTGTAAGTTCTATTAAATCTGAAGAAATTACCAAAATGAAAGTAATTAACGCTTCTCAAGCTATTCAAGGTAAAGCCGCTGGGGTTCAAGTAGCTACTTCTGATGCCCCTGGTAGTACACCTTCAATTGTTATTAGAGGGGTTGGTACTGCATTAGGAGGAAGAAGTCCATTATACGTTGTTGATGGTATGCCTACTGATAATATTAATAATATCAACGCAAATGATATTACTTCATATGAAGTTTTAAAAGATGCTTCTGCGCTTGCTATTTATGGTACGAGAGGTGCTAATGGGGTTATCATGATTACTACTAAAACAGGGAAAGGAAAACTTGTAGTAGATATTGACAGTTATGCTGGTTTTAGATCACCTCTAAAAAAGGTAAAAATGGCCAATGCTGACCAATACATTCAGTATAATAATGCAGCGTTTATCAGCCAGTTTCCTGCTGGTAGATTTTCTCAAAATCAGCTTTATAACACAAATTGGTTTGATGAGATAACAAAAACAGGAGTGTATACTCAAAATAATGTATCTCTTTCTGGATCGGGAGAAAATATTAAATACTTTTTTAGTGTAGGAAACTACGAAGAAGAAGGAATTTTGAAAGGAACTGAATATGGACGTACTACTTTTAGAAGTAATAATGAGTACAAAATTTCTGAGAAACTTAAAATTAGCCAAAATTTTAGTGTTAGTTCTATAAAAAACACACCAAAACCGATGTCTGCATTTACATCAGCTTACAGACAATCACCTTTAGTTCCTGTACGTTACCCTGACGGAAAATATGGAGTACCATTTATTTTGAATGGTGTTGTTGGTGAAACAGGTGATTCTTTTAACTCAGTTGGTAATCCTGTTGTTGCTTTAGATTATAATAATGAGCAGCAAAAAACGGTTATGCTTCAAGGTGGATTACGATTAGATTGGGATATAATCAAGTCATTGAAATTCACATCTCAATTTAATGGAGAATATTACACGTATAAGCAATATAATTTTGTAGACAATTTAGGTCTTTGGTTAGCAGCTGATCCAAGTAGAGTAGAATCTGCTTACGACAAAAAAAGTTTGAATACAAACACATTAACAAGAAATACAGACGATTATTTCAATTGGAATTTATCTAATTATTTTACATATAATAAGGTTTTTGGAGAAATTCACGATGTAGAAGTTACTGCTGGTATCGAAGCTAACGTTTTAGGTACAAGATCTAAAACGACTGCTGATATTAAGAATGTAAATCCTAATAGTAATTATTGGGGACTTGATGGTGTTGCCTATGCACAAAATGGAGGCGTTACTACCTATAAAGCTGTAAACGAAAATCAATCTAGATTAGCATCTTATTTTGCTCGTTTTCAATACAAATTAATGGACAGATACTTATTAACAGGTACTGTAAGACGTGATGGTTCTTCAAATTATTCAAGTGATTACCGTTGGGGTACATTCCCATCAATGGGTATTGGATGGATTGTAACAAAAGAAAGTTTCTTATCTGATATCAAAGGTTTAGATTTATTAAAACTGAGAGGTTCTTGGGGTAAATTAGGAAACCAAAAAGTGCCATTAAATATCCAGTCATTTACATCTGGAGTAGATTATAATGGTGGTTCAGGAACAACTATCAATTCTCAGATTGACCCAAGTTTATCATGGGAAATTGTAGAAGAAGCTTCTGCAGGTTTAGATGTTGAATTGTTTAATAGTAGATTAAAAGGATCATTTGATATTTATAGTAAAAATACTAACAATGCTATTTTGAATGTTAAGCCTTATTCTACATCAGGAATTACATTAGAATCTCCAACACATGTTGGTGAAGTAACTAATAAAGGTTTTGAAATCGCTTTACGTTGGGATGACAAAATTACAGATAACTTAAGTTACTGGATAGGAGGAAATTTTTCTCACAATAAAAATGAACTAGCTAGTTTAAAAAATGTTCAAATTGCAACAGTAAATGGTGGTTCATTAGGAAATGGTCAGGTTACAAAAATACTTGATAATACATCAGTTGGACAGCCTTTAGGAAGTTTCTATATGTATGAGTATGCCGGCGTTGATCCAGCAAACGGACAAATGTTATACTATACAGCAAACGGAAGTAAAGTGCCTCAAGGAGCTTTAGACCAAACTAAAGACAGAAAATATGTAGGTTCAGTTTTACCGACTTCTAATTATGGAGTTACTGTGGGATTAAATTATAAAAACATTGACTTTTCTGTTGACGGATATGGAGTAGGTGGATCAAAAGTTTATAACGGAAAAAAAGCACAGCGTTTTTATGGAGAAAATGTTGAAGCCTCTTTATTAAACAATATGTGGACTCCAACCAACACTACAGGTACTAATCCAGCACCATTTAATCAGGTTCCAGTTGCATCAACCTATTATTTAGAATCTGGAGATTTCTTCAGAATCAATAACATTACTTTAGGATATAAGCTTCCTCTAAAAGAAGAAGGTTTCATTAATTACTGTAGAATTTATGTAAATGCTATGAACCCTTTCATTACTCAAAAATATTCAGGATTCTCACCTGAAGTTTTAGGAGATGGTCAGTTAGTAACAGGTACTCAAGGAGTTGAGTTAGATGCTTATCCAGCGTTAAAGACATTTGTAGTTGGTGCAAACTTAAAATTTTAATATCATGAAACGATTATATATATCACTTTTTATACTTTCTGGTTTGTTTGTATCTGGATGTTCAGATGAATTTTTAGATGTAGATCAAACACAAAATATTCCTGCCGATCCTGCTTTAGTAGATAGTGATGCAGGTGCAACCTCAATGGTTGATGCAGTTTATAATATATTTTTATCTTGGGACATGTCTTCTTTTGCTTGGAACGGGGTTACCAGTATTATGACTGATGATGCCGATAAAGGTTCAGATCCCGGAGATACTGGTACTGATAAAGATGTTTTAGATGCGTTAACTTTTAATTCTTCAACACCATCTTTCAGTAGTATTTGGAATTATAATTATGCAGGTATCAACAGAGCAAATCAAGCATTAGCGATGTTTCCAAAGCTTACACAAGTAACTCCTGCTTTAAAAACCAGATTAGAAGGAGAGGCGAAATTTTTAAGAGCATTTATGTACTTTACTTTAGTTAAAGGATATGGTGGAGTTCCAATTGTAGACCATTTACCAGTTCCAGGAAATGATGACGATAGAATCATGCAGTTAACTCGTAAAACTCCAGCTGAGGTCTATGCTTTTATCGAGCAAGATTTAAATGATGCTATACAAGCATTACCATTAAAATCATCATATAGTGGAACAGACGTTGCACGTGCATCTAAAGGAGCAGCTTATGCTTTATTGGCTAAGGTTAATTTATATCAAAAAAATTGGCAAAAAGTAATTGACAATTGTGATAAAGTAACAGGTTATTCTTTAGTTTCGGACTATTCTTTACAATATAAAAAAGAAGGAGAATTTGGTGCAGAATCAATTTTTGAAATTAATGGAATTGGAGGAACTTCTTCTCCAGGATACGGAATCGGAAACTATACTGTATCTCAAGCGCCTAGAGGTGCTGGAGGATGGGGATGGGGTTTCAATACACCATCTCAAGGGCTTGCTAATGCTTATGAAGCAGGAGATGTAAGAAGAGCAGCAACGATTATTTTTAGAGGATCAGTTTTATACGATGGTAGAGAAGTAGCATCTACAGTTTCTAACCCAATGTATAATTATAAAGCGTATTCATCAGCATTTTATAACCAAGAATTTACAGATGTAAATCTTAGATATTTAAGATATGCTGAGGTAATTTTAATGAAAGCTGAGGCTCTAAATGAATTAGGACAAACTTCAGAAGCAATTCCTTTAATTAATCAGATTAGACACAGAGCTGGTCTAGGTGACACTCCAGCTACAGGTCAGTCAGATGTTAGAAAAGCAATTTACAAAGAAAGAAGATTAGAATTTGCTTTTGAGCATGATAGATGGTTCGATCTTGTAAGAACTGGACAAGCGGAAGCTGCGATGAAAGCAGATGTAAGCCCAGCTTTCCCTAATGGAAAAACATTTATAGTTGGTAAACACGAGTTGTATCCAATTCCTGCTACAGTTGTTCAGCAATCAGGAGGAGTAACAGTTCAAAACCCTGGTTACTAATTAAATCTTTAAAATCACTTCCTTCGATAGTTTGAAGGAAGTGATTATTTATTCAATATTAAATTTTTATAATGATTAGAATTTCAGTTTTATTTTTAGCTTTTACTTTTTTTAGTTGTGGATCAAATGTAGATAAGTCGAAAGGAAATGAAGAAGAAAATACTTCTGGCGTTGTTGCATTAACCGATGAGCAGCTTTTAGATGCCGTTCAAAAACAAACATTTAAATATTTCTGGGATTATGCAGAACCAAATTCGGGTTTAGCTAGAGAACGTTATCATCCAGATGGAATTTATCCTGAAAACGATTCTAATATCGTAACAACTGGTGGCTCAGGATTTGGATTAATGGCACTTGTTTCAGGAATGTCGCAAGGGTATATTACAAAAGAACAAGGAGTAGAAAGGCTTAACAAAATTGCAGACTTTTTAGGTAAAGCAGACCGTTTTCATGGAGCATGGTCACACTGGATTGATGGAAATACAGGAAAAGTAAAACCTTTTGGAACCAAAGATAATGGAGGAGACTTAGTTGAAACCTCGTTTTTGGTTGCAGGAATGATTACCGTTCGTGAATATCTTAAAGATGGTTCTGAAAAAGAAAAAGCGGTCGCTCAAAAATTTGATGCACTTTGGAAAGGAGTCGAATGGCAATGGTATACCAATCAAAAAAATGTTTTATATTGGCACTGGTCTCCGAGTTATGCTTGGGAGATGAACTTTCCACTACAAGGATATAACGAATGCCTTATCACATATGTAATGGCAGCGTCTTCGCCAACTCACAGTATTGAGGCAAAAGCGTATCATGAAGGATGGGCGAGAAGCGGAGGCATAGTTTCTTCAAAAACAAAATATAATATCCCTCTTATTTTAAAGCACAATGGTGCAGAAGAATTTGGAGGTCCGTTATTCTGGGCACATTATTCTTATGTAGGTTTAGATCCAAATCAATTGAGTGATCAGTATGCAAACTACTGGGATTTAAACGTAAATCAAACCAAAATCAATTATCAGTTTTGTGTTGAAAATCCGAATAAAAATGCAGGTTACGGACCAGATTATTGGGGATTAACAGCATCTTATTCTAGAAACCCTGATGGCTCTATCGGATACAATGCGCACATGCCAAGCAATGATCAAGGTGTGATTTCGCCAACAGCAGCAATCAGTTCAATTGTGTATACGCCAAAAGAATCAATGGCTTTAATTCGCAATTTATATGACAATCATAAGCAGGAAACTTGGGGAGATGCAGGTTTTTATGATGCTTTAAGTTTAGGAAATAAATGGGTGGCAAAACGATACTTAGCAATCGATCAAGGCCCAGAAGTGGTAATGATTGAAAACTACAGAACAGGTTTGTTGTGGAAATTATTTATGAACGCACCAGAAGTAAAACAAGGTTTAACAAAACTTGGATTTAAGTCTGGTAAATACGGGATTTAAGTTTCTATGAAAAATAAAATGGCATTTGTATTTCTATTATTTTCTATGATTGTATCGGCACAAACCGAAACGACAGGAAAAATTAATACAGTCATAATGTCTAAATATGAGTTGGGTTATGCATTGCATCGTCCTGCAAATACAAACGAGAAAAAACCAATGATTGTTTTTATTTCTGGGGATGGAGAAAAAGGAACTGATATTGAAAAGATCAAAATTCACGGTCCTTTAAAATATTTAAAAACGCATCAATTAGATGCTTATGTTTTGGCTCCACAGTGCAAAGAAGATGAAAATTGGGATATAGAATCTATTTATCAGCTGATAGTAAAAATTCAGAAAGAAAATAAAATTGATTCAGAAAGAATATATGTTACTGGTTTGAGCTCAGGAGGCTGGGCTTCATGGAATTTGGCTTTTGCACATCCTGATCTATTTGCCGCAAACGTACCTGTCGCTGGTTTTGTAGATTTAATTCAGTTAGAAAAAGCTTGTGAAATAGCCAATATTCCAACCAGAATTTTTCACGGATTACAAGATAATGTAGTCAATGTGAATTACGCAATTACAATTTATAACGAATTGAAAAAATGCAATGCAAAAGATGTGAAGCTGACTATTTTTGATGATGCAGATCATGACAGCTGGACAAGAGTCTATGACAATCCAGAGATTTACAACTGGATGTTTCAGCAGAAGAAAACAAATACAAACAAATAAATAAAATAGAATGAAAAACAAATTAGTCTTACTTTTTTTAGGATGTGCTGTTTTGGGTTACGCTCAAAAAAAGCCTTCTAAAAATACAGTGAAAATTAAACCAAGGTCTGAATTTGTGGCGGAGTTAATGTCAAAAATGACTTTAGACGAGAAATTGGGTCAATTAAACCTGCCAACATCTGGTGATATTACCACAGGGCAGGCGAATAGCTCAAATGTGGCAAAAAATATTGCTGAAGGTAAAGTGGGCGGTTTGTTCAACATTAAATCAGTTCAGAAAATCAAAGAAGTACAGAAAATTGCGGTTGAAAAAAGCCGTTTAAAAATTCCGTTACTTTTTGGAATGGACGTAATTCACGGTTACGAAACAACATTCCCAATTCCACTAGGATTGTCTTGTACTTGGGACATGGGCTTAATCGAAAGAAGTGCGCAGATTGCTGCTAAAGAAGCAAGTGCAGACGGAATCAACTGGACATTCTCTCCAATGGTTGATATTTCTCGTGATCCACGATGGGGAAGAGTTTCTGAAGGTTCAGGAGAAGATCCATACTTAGGAAGCCAGATTGCAAAAGCAATGGTAAATGGTTACCAGCAGCACGATCTTTCTAAAAATAACTCAATTTTAGCCTGTGTAAAGCACTTCGCATTATATGGAGCTCCAGAAGCGGGACGTGATTACAACACAGTAGATATGAGTCACATAAGAATGTTTAACGATTATTTTCCTCCTTACAAAGCGGCTGTTGATGCTGGTGTAGGATCTGTAATGGCTTCTTTTAACGAAGTTGATGGAATTCCTGCAACTGGAAACAAATGGCTAATGACAGATGTTTTAAGAAAACAATGGGGTTTCAAAGGATTTGTGGTAACAGACTTTACTGGTATTCCTGAAATGATCGAGCATGGAATGGGAGACTTGCAGCAAGTTTCTGCTCTAGCGATGAATGCAGGAGTTGAAATGGATATGGTTGGAGAAGGTTTCTTAGGAACTTTGAAAAAATCTTTAGATGAAGGAAAAGTGAAAATCGAAACAATCGACAATGCTGTTAGATTGATTTTAGAAGCAAAATACGATTTAGGATTATTCCAAGATCCATACAAATATTGTGACGAAAAAAGAGCTAAAACTGAAATTTTCACAATTGATAGCCGTAAAGAGGCACGTGAAATTGCCGCACAGTCTTTAGTATTATTAAAAAACCAAAATCAGCTTTTACCACTTAAAAAATCAGGAACAATTGGTCTAATCGGACCATTGGCTGATGCTAAAGAAAACATGCCAGGAACCTGGAGTGTAGCTACCAGAATGGAAAATGCTGTTTCATTATTAAGAGGTATTAAAGAAGTTGCAGGAGCAGGAACTAAAGTTTTGTATGCTAAAGGAAGCAATTTAGATTACGATGAAACTTTTGAAACGAATGCAACAATGTTTGGAAAAACATTACATCGTGATGCTCGTTCAAAAGAAGATTTATTAGCAGAAGCGTTAAAAGTAGCAGAGCAGTCAGATGTTATTGTTGCTGCTTTAGGAGAATCTGCAGAAATGAGTGGAGAATCAAGCAGCCGTACAAACTTAAGTATTCCTCAAGCACAAAAAGATTTATTAAACGCTTTATTAAAAACAGGAAAACCAGTTGTTTTAGTTTTATTTGACGGACGTCCATTGGTAATTACGGATGAAGAAAAAACAGTTCCTGCAATTTTAAACGTTTGGTTTGCTGGTACAGAAGCAGGTTATGCTATTGCTGATGTTTTATTTGGAGATGTAAATCCTTCAGGAAAATTAACTTCAACTTTCCCTAGAAGTGTTGGTCAATTGCCAATTTACTACGCACACAAAAATACCGGAAGACCGCTTTCTAACACAGAAGGGAAATTCGAAAAATTCAGATCAAACTATATTGACGAAAGAAACGAGCCTTTATTTCCATTCGGATTTGGTTTAAGTTACACCACTTTTGATTATTCAAACCTCAAAATTTCTTCTGATAAAATGAATGCTTCTGGAAAATTGAAAGTAACAGTTGATGTAACAAATACTGGAAATTTTGACGGAAAAGAAACAGTTCAATTATATATTAGAGATGTTGTAGGTTCTGTAACAAGACCAGTTAGAGAACTAAAAGGTTTCCAAAAAATAACACTTAAAAAAGGTGAAAAACAAACGGTAAGTTTTGATATTACTGTTGAAGATTTAAAATTTTATAACTCTGATTTACAATTCGTAGCAGAGCCTGGGCAGTTCGATATCTTCGTAGGAGGAAATTCAAACGCCGATAAGAAAGTTAGTTTTGAGTTAACTAAATAGTTGGTTTATTGATTAGTTAAAGGCCCTTCATATGGAGGGCTTTTTTTTAAACAGATGAACCTTTTTTGTAATTTTTTAACTACAGATTATTATGAATACTTTTAAAATATTAGGTGCTGTATGCCTTATTGCTTTTTCATCTTGTAAGGCACAAAAGAATGCAATTGTAGCACATCGCGGCGCATGGAAAAAGAATAATCTTCCTGAAAATTCAATTGCATCATTACGACATGCGATTGATTTAAAACTACCAGGTTCAGAATTTGATGTTTGGAGAACGGCAGATGATTCGCTTGTCATTAATCACGATGCACATTATAACAAATTGCTAATTGAAGAAACGAATTATGCAGATTTAATAAAGTTTAAACTTTCTAATGGAGAAAAACTTCCAACACTGTATGAGTATATTTCAGAAGGAATGCGAAATAACAAACACACACTTTTAGTCTGCGAAATTAAACCTTCAGAAATCAGTAAAGAAAGAGGACAAAAAACCGGTGTAGCAGCAGTCGAAACCATTACAAAATTAAAAGCCAATAAAAATACCTGCTACATCAGTTTTGATTATGATATTCTAAAGAAAATTAGAGAGATTGACCCCAAAACATCTTTACAATATTTAGAAGGAAATAAATCTCCAAAAGAAGTAAAGGCAGATAAAATTAATGGCGTAGATTTTCATTATTCCGTTTTTCAAAAGCATCCAGAATGGATAAAAGAGGCAAAGGATAATAAAATTCTTTTGAACGCTTGGACAGTTAATGATGCTGCAGTTATGGATTGGCTTATCGATCAGAAATTCAATTACATTACCACAAACGAACCTGAACTTTTAAGTGAAAGATTAAAAGCAAAAAAATAAACTTTCAGACTTTACAAACATTCTTACCATGAAAAAAATATATAAGCAATTTACACCTATGCTATTGTTTTCGATGCTTTTCGGAAGCAGTATTTTAGCACAAAGTTCTAGTAAAACAGAATGGTTTGATCCTAGCAGACCAGCCACAACGTATTGTAATCCAATTAATATTGGGTACAATTACACTACATTTAATCATAACAGAATTCCTGAATCCCGTCGTTCTAGCGCCGATCCTGTAATTATTACTTATAAAGGGGAATACTATCTGTTTGCAACGAATCAGGCTGGTTTCTTTTGGAGTAAAGATATGTCAGATTGGAATTTCGTTTACGGAAGTTTTCAGAGAGAACCGGGCGATGACGATCAATGTGCTCCAGCGGCTTGGGTAGTAAATGATACTTTATTTTATGTGGGTTCCACTTGGAAAAGAGATCACCCAATCTGGAAAACAGCCGATCCAAAATCAGGAAGATGGACTCGCCACGTAGACAAAGCAATGCTGCCAACTTGGGATCCAGCAATCTTTCAAGATGATGACAAAAAAGTCTATATGTACTACGGTTCAAGTGGAAAATTACCGCTTGTTGGAGTAGAAGTTGATTACAAAACTTGGCTTCCAAAAGGAAATCAAGCCGATTATGCGACTTTGTACAAAGCAACAGAAGTAGAAGATATTCAAAAACCTTACGGACAAATTAAAGAAGTGGCTATTTTAGATCCTTCAGCTCACGGATGGGAACGTTTTGGACCAAATAACGATATGGAACCTGCACCGTGGGGAAATTTCATTGAAGGAGCTTGGATGACAAAACATAACGGGAAATATTACATGCAATACGGAGCGCCAGCAACCGAATTTAAAGGCTATGCAAATGGAGTTCATGTTGGCGATAATCCATTAGGGCCATTTACCTATCAAAAACACAATCCGATGTCGTATAAACCGGGTGGATTTGTAATTGGAGCTGGGCATGGAAATACTTTTGCAGATAATTATGGAAACTATTGGAATACAGGAACATGTAAAATTTCTATAAAAGACCGTTTTGAACGTCGTATAGATATGTTTCCTGCTGGATTCGACAAAGATGATGTAATGTATTCTATTACAGCTTATGGAGATTTTCCAATTGTATTGCCAACATCTCAGCGCGACCAGACAAAAGGGGCTTCTTCTGGATGGATGCTGCTTTCGTATAAAAAACCAGTAACCGTTTCTTCTTCGGAAGAATGTATGGAAGTGGAAACCCACAGAATGGATCACGGAGGAAAAAAAGTGTATGAGAAATTCTGTTACGGGCCAGAAAATCTAACAGATGAGAACATTCAAACGTATTGGTCGGCAAAAACTAGCAATCCTGGTGAATGGCTTCAAATGGATTTAGGAAGACAGATGGAAATCAATGCGCTTCAAATCAACTATGCCGATCATAAAGCTGCACAGTATAATAAAGCAATGGACATTTATTATCAATATCAAATTTTCATGTCTGATGATGCCCAAAACTGGACTTTGGTGGTTGATAAATCTAAAAATGATAAAGATGCGCCACATGATTATGTAGAGCTTTCAAAATCAATAAAAGCACGTTACATTAAAATGGTAAATCTTCATAACGCATCTGGATTATTTGCAGTATCTGATTTTAGAGTTTTTGGTAATGGATTGGCCGCGAAACCAAAAGCCGTTGCAGCATTTAAAGTTGACCGAAATAAAGCAGATTCACGCAACGCCATGATTTCTTGGAAAAAGCAAAATGATGCTGTTGGATATAATATTTACTACGGAATTTCACCAGATAAATTATACAATAGCATTATGGTTTACGGAGACAGTAGTTATGATTTTAGAGGTCTTGATAAAGGAACGAAATATTACTTTACTATTGAGCCTTTTAATGAAAACGGAATCGGTACAAAAAATAAGATTATAGAAATAAAGTAAATTTTATTTATTGAATTTTTAAAAGCCCTTATTGCAAATTGAAGGATTTGTAATAAGGGCTTTTTTTATGAAAAGCCTGTGGAAAAACTCTGACAGTTCTTTATATTTTTTGTTTCTTTGTGAAATAAGCCGGTAAAACGGAACATAACCCAAAATGTTATAAAAACTATGAAAAAAACGATTCTTTTAACTGCTTTAGTTTTAAACGGATTGACATTGTTTGCGCAGTCAAATGATGAAAAAAACATCAAATTATTTTATAAGAAAGCTTTAACCGAAGCTAAATGTTATTCTTGGCTTGAATATTTGTCAAATGATATTGGAAGCCGTTTATCTGGATCAAAAGGTGCTGTAGAAGCAGTTGAGTACACTAAGAGACAATTAGAAAGCCTAGGTTTAGATAAAGTATATTTACAAGAAGTAATGGTCCCTCACTGGGTTCGCGGGGAAAAAGAAACAGCCTACATTCTTGACGGAAAAGTAAAAACTACAGTGCCTATTTGCGCATTAGGAGGTTCTGTTGCAACACCAAAAACAGGACTTACAGCAGAAATAATCGAAGTTCAGGGAATAAAAGAATTAAATGAGCTTGGAGCAGATAAAGTAAAAGGAAAAATTGTGTTTTATAACAGACCAATGAACCCTGAAAATATCGAAACTTTTACATCTTACGGAGCGTGTGTTGATCAAAGATATGCTGGTGCAAAAGAAGCAGCTAAATTAGGAGCTGTAGGAACAATTGTTCGTTCAATGAATTTACGTTTAGATGATTTTCCTCATACAGGAGCGCAAAGCTATGGCGATCTTCCAAAAGAGCAATATATCCCAACAGCAGCAATCAGTACCAACGGAGCTGAATTATTAAGTAAATCTTTAAAAGTAAATCCTGCTTTGAAATTTTATTTTAAACAATCTTGCGAAACGCTTCCTGATGCATTGTCATATAACGTAGTAGGAGAGTTAACAGGAACTGTAACACCACAAAACATTATGGTAGTGGGTGGTCACTTGGATTCTTGGGATTTAGCTGATGGTTCTCACGATGATGGAGCAGGAGTGGTGCAGAGCATGGAAGTAATCCGTATTTTGAAAAACTTAAATTACAAGCCTAAAAATACAATTCGTGTAGTATTATTTATGAATGAAGAAAACGGAGGAAAAGGTGGTGCGAAGTATGAAGAAATCTCAAAACAAAATAAAGAAAACCACATTTTTGCTTTAGAAAGCGATTCTGGTGGATTTTCTCCAAGAGGATTTTCAATTGAAGCTGATGATGTTAATTTGAAAAAAATCCAAGGATATAAAGATCTTTTTGAGCCTTATTTAGTACACAGTTTTACAATTGGACACGCAGGTTCAGATATTAGTCATTTAACGTCTCAAGCGATTGTAAAAGCGGGCTTAAAACCAGATTCTCAACGTTATTTCGATTATCACCATGCAGCAAATGATAAATTTGATGCTATCAATAAAAGAGAGCTGGAATTAGGAGCAGCAACCATGACAACCTTGATGTATTTGTTAGATCAAAACGGGATTACGCTTCCAGCAGCAAACTAAAATCCTGAATAAAAGATATTTAAAACCGCGAAGTTTATTCGCGGTTTTTTTTATTTAAAATTTCATTACAACCAAATAATACAAAAAGGTGATAGGTATATTCGAAAGAACCATCAAAATCTTGAAACCAATATCTTTTCGATAATTTGGAAGATGTATAAATCTTTCGGTTAAATGGAAAAGCATAATCGAATTAACAATAATAGCCGACAATGCAAACGGCCAAGCAATAATTAAAACAATCGATTTTTCGTTTGAAATACTATAAAGCATAAACAGAATCGTACTGATTACGAATGTTCCTAAAGCTAATTCAAGAGATTGTTTTTCTTGAAATGGTTTATGAATTGTTTTCATGATTTTTAAATTTTAAAAGTTTGCTGAATAGTTTGAACAGGTATAAAAAGCATTTTTGAAAAATCGAGATAATGAAACGGAAGCGCCTTTTTTCCTCTTTTATACTGCTGAATGAAATAATGCATCCTCTTCGGATAAAAAATAGTTCCAGAGGCAATCACCAAAAACAAATACAAGCTTTTCTTTCCATTTCCTAAGAGATAATATTGCATTCCGATTTCTTCATAAACCGAAATTCCGGTATTCGTTAAAACATGGATAATATCGTGATCCTCCAGTTTTTCCTGAATATCAAAATGATTTCTATTTAGAAAATTTCCAAGACCAAAACCCAGGCTTCCTTCCGGATAATGTAATAAAGAAGCTTGGTCGATATCCCAAGGTTCATTTTTCTTGAAATATTTTTGATAGGGTTTTTTAGAACATTCATACAATTTCTCAATTAGAAAATCTCTCATAAAATAATTTTTAAAAAGTTCTTTGAATTTCAAAGTTAAAAACTGAATAAAAAGCCAGAATTGTAAAAGACCAGCTTTATATAAATTATTGTTTAATATTTATGTTATATAAGTTCTAAATATTCTTTTATAGAACTCGTCAATTCATTTTGATTAATTTCTTTATAATTAATATCGAAAAATGGATAATGCAGTGTTAGCAATGTATTGTTTTTCATATCAATATTAAAAGTAGTATCATTTTTGAATGAAACACCTGTAACATTAACTTTTTCTTTCCAAATAGCCAAAGCATCATTATCTCCTAGAACATTCATAACGGCATGCAGTATAGTATGCGTAAGTTTAATAAGCCTGTTTAATATTTTGCCGTCTTCAGGAAGATCCATAGCAGTAATGCTCATTGGCATGTTGTATTTTTCGAGTATTTGATCTCCAAAATCCTTAAATGTTCTCAATACTTCCAGTTTGCCAGAAGTCTCATATACATTTGATACAACTGTTCCTAGTGAAAAAATATCTACAATATCATGTGCACCTGAAATTACAATTGATTCTAGTGCGTGTATTGGAATATATAAAATATTATCATCGAAAATCCATTTCTCTGTATATAACCCAAATAAAGCAATATTCTCTTTGTTGTATTTTGTGATACTTATATTTAGAATTTTAACATTATAACTCCTTCCCGAAACGGTAACAATTTGTAAAAATGTATCCGGCGATTTCTCTAATATATATTCAAGAAGATTAAATTTATCCGCGGCTGAAAATTGCTGCATTCTATTGTAATCCATCTTACATTTTAGAAGATAAAAATTCAACTAAAAAATTAGATCGATCAGAAACATTATCCATGTTGGTAAAAGGTTCATGATCTATAGTTAATACCTTTTCTGAATATGAATAGGCACTTTCATAATAAGAAACACCTTCTTCATTTTTCACAATAATTTTCTTTAATGTTTCTTTAAGTGCTTCCTTTCCAAGATCGTCCTTAGTAATTTCTTTCAATGCATTTATTACGGGCATGAAATAAACCTTAGTAAATCCTTCTTCAAATAAATGAGAATGATCATTTACGGCAAGTGTGTCCCACTTTACATCAAATTCAATTTCGTAACCTGCAATTTGATTTATTTCTGATACCAATGCATTATACTTGTTATCTTGATATTCTTTTACTGCTCTTTTTTCTAAAAGTCCCATGATTAAATTTTTTTAAATTATCTGCAAAAGTATTTTGATTTAAAAAGCTTAATGAGACATAAAAGGCATAATTATGATAAAATAAGCTTTTTTATCCTCTGGATATTAGTAGGTATCGATTACTGTTTTTAATAAATTAGAATCCGAAATATCAGAAGGAGTAACCACTTTTTCTTCCAGTGGAATATCATTTCCATAACGCTCCTTTAATATCTTTTGTACTCTAGGATCTTCCAAATTAAATTCTTTCATTTCACGCAGTTTAGACAACTCAATTCCAGCATTTTTATAGATTTTCCAAATTAATTCAGAACAGTACATTCGGTTATCTGTCCATTCAAAATAGGCATCATATTCTTTACCATCAAACTGCTGACTATAGTCTTTCATTTTTTGTAAAACAACGGGAGTCAAAACTGAAGCATCTTTTAATCTTTTAACCACATATTTATTTCCTTTCCCATGCTGAATCCATTCTTCCACTGGAGTTAGTTTTACGGGTTGAACAGCTTCAAAAACAAACCACTTTCCGTTGAGGTTATAAATAATTCCACAATGTGAGAACTTCGAATTGGTTGCAATACGAACGGCTTCGCATTGCTTAGATTCAGAAGTTTGAAAAATAAGATCACCGTCTTTAAACTTGCTGGCAACTGTTTTTTCAGGTTTTGTTCCTGTAAATGGATTGTTAGGAAAAACTTTTATGGCCACAAACCAGGCACATCCAAAACTTAGTATAAAGGTTATGAGTGGAAATAGATATTTATTCTTTTTCATAAAGCGTTTTTTAAAGTACTTTGAGTTACAAAGTAAATAATAAAAAAAATAGTTACCAAATAAATGATAACTATTTTTTTTGAATATATTTTTGAGACTTTTAGATTCTAAAAATACCGCCTACAGCCACAATTTTCTGAAAGAAATAAAAGTGCTGAGAAGCTTTATCTTCGTTGCTTACCGTTGTTCTAATGTCTTTCATGTCGATATAACCGCCTTTTAATTCACCTTGAATATAGAAGTGCTTAAAGAAAGTAACATTTAAACCTGCTTTCGCAGAAACTCCGTAACCAGAAGTATGAAAATCGTCATGGCGCTCCTTACCTAAAAGTGTAGTATTGGTTTTAGGATATAAAATTCCAGCTCCAAGACCTTCAGTTAAGTTAATCTGAACTTTATCAATATTAGGAAGACGAAATATTTTTGAAATATCATCGAATCTTGAAACCTCAGTATTAATATAGTTTAAACCATCTGTATGTTCGTACATTAAAAAAGCAGGACCGTTTGGAGGTGTAACACCATTGTCATAACCACCTTCTTGAGCTCCACCTTGAGACATATCTACAGGCGTATGGTTGTAATTTCCATTGTAAATATGAGCAGGATCGTCTGCAGGTAGATTGATGTTTCCAGTAACGTTTGCAATTTGGTTTTGTGTCATTACATATTTCATGTGGTCCACACCAATTGTTACGCTGTAATGATCACTAAAGAAATATCCCAATCTCAAATTGGTTTGCGGAATAGTCATATTCGCCGGATTAATATAATCCACATGCCATCCTTTTGGTTTGTCATGAGCTTTCATATCTTCAACCGTGAAATTGTAATCTTTACCTCTGAAGTTTACATCAGATTTTGAGTAGCTATCTCTGTTACCGCCCCACATAATAAAGAATTTTCCTTTATTGTGAGCAGTATATTTTTGTACAGGTATTTCTTCCTGAGCAAATGTGTTTAAAGAAACACAAGCCAGTAAGAAAAATAAAAATTTTGTTTTCAAAGAACTTAAGTATTATAATTATTAGAATGAGTTAACGGTTTTTCTAATAGCAACTAATTTATTCATTAAGCCTTCGAAATAATCTAAATGAAGCATATTAGCACCATCACTTTTTGCATTTGCAGGGTCAAAGTGTGTTTCGATAAAAATACCATCTACACCAACTGCAATACCTGCTTTTGCCACTGTTTCAATCATATCAGGTCTTCCGCCTGTAACACCAGCGGTTTGATTTGGTTGCTGTAATGAGTGTGTAACGTCTAAAACGGTAGATGCATATTGCTGCATAGTAGGAATTCCTCTAAAATCAACGATCATATCCTGGTAGCCAAACATGGTTCCGCGGTCTGTTACCATAACGTTTTCATTGTTACAGTCCAGTACTTTTTGAACAGCGTGTTTCATGCTTTCTGGACTCATGAATTGTCCTTTTTTTAGATTAACTGTTTTTCCAGTATTGGCTGCTGCAACAACTAAATCTGTTTGACGAACTAAAAATGCAGGAATCTGCAGTACGTCAACGTATTGTGCAGCCATATCAGCATCTTCGTTTGTATGAATATCAGTAACGGTTGGAATGTGAAAGGTTTCTGAAACTTTTCTTAAAATTTTTAAGGCTTTTTCGTCTCCAATTCCAGAAAAGCTATCAATTCTAGATCGGTTAGCTTTTTTGAAAGATCCTTTGAACACATAAGGAATCTGAAGATTGTCGGTAATACCAACTAATTTCTCAGCAATTCGAAGCGCCATTTCTTCTCCTTCAATAGCGCAAGGTCCCGCCAGTAAAAAGAAATTCCCGCTTTCAGTATGCTTGATTTGTGGAATATGTTGTAAGTTCATAAAATTATTTTTTTGCAATGCAAAGGTAGTTATGATTTATGAGTTTCAGATGAAGATTTAAGATTATTTTATGACTTCATAAAGTTAATTATGTAGTTATTTTCTTTCTTTTTTAATAAGGATTGTTTTACGATTCTCTAACTATAATTTTTCTTTCCTCCATTTTTTAATTAAAAATTGAATTAAAATAACCATAAGAAGGACACATAGTAAAAAGAAACAGGCCATGGTAATTCCTAAAAGAGGCATGCCGCATCTGGCTGGATTTGGATATTGTTCGTATTGCTTTGTAAAATTATAATCGGAAATTTTGAAAGCGATATAAGAAAGTATTATATGAGAAATTATAGTAATAATAGAGATTCTGCCAAACTTTAATGAATTTTTATGCTGAATAGACTTAGTCCCCACTATTAACTGCAATACAAGCGGTACAAGAATTAATATAAATGGCGTAATTTCCAACATATTTAAATATTTTCTTATTCCTTTTTCAGACTCAATCCCATCGGAACCATTAAAATTCCTTTTTCATATACATTTAAATAAAGCGTTATTGGCTTTTTTTGTCCTTCCCAAGTTAATTCGTAAACATTTAAAAATCCAGCTCCCATGTCGCTTCTTTTTGTTGGAAAAGGGCAGCAGGTTTCTAAGCGTTTAAAAGTAATTTTTTCACCATTTGGACCCGCTAATGCATTTAAAAAACGTACTTCGTTTTCGGCTTCATTTCTAGTATTTCTGAAGAATATATTTACGGGATAATCAGGATCGTATCCGTATTTTTTGTCTTTGCTGAATTGTGAAATTACAAACGTGTTATTTCTGCTTAAAATTAAATCAGGCGCATTATCATCAACATTTTTTAAAGTAGATTTTGTGCTGATACAAGAAGTTACCGTAACTAATAAAACAAGGAATACGATTATTTTTTTCATGGTAGAAAGGTTATTTTGGTCTTACAAATGTAAAAGGTTTTTTTATCGCAAACAGCAAGAGTTAAAGTAATTTTTATTACAGTTTAAAACTTGTAAAAATTGATTTAGTCTTTCTCTTTTCGGTTTAGTTTGATTATTCCTGTTACAATCAGATATTGTGCCACAAGATAAGTCAGCATAATAAAAAATGAACTTTTCCAGAGAGGATTGTAAAATTTATTGACAGCCAATATGCTGTCTGAAATTACAAAAAACAAAGCACCCAAAAATACGAGTTGATTTGCTGGTTTCGGCCAGATCAAAAGTCCGTTGTAAGCAAACAAAAGCATTATTGAAATAACCGAAGCGTAGACGATTACTGGAATTTTTAAATCACCTAAAGAAGGCAGTAAAATAGAAAGCATTGCAATTAAATAGCCTGCAATGATAATGCTTCCTACAACAAAAAAAGAGATGTTTTTTCGAACTCTTTCTTTTATCTGACGATTAAAAAGAACACAATACAAGATATGAGCAATTAGAAAAGAAACTAACCCAATAATGAAATAGATTTCTGAAATATCAGCAAAGAGTAAAATAACATCGCCAATCCAAGAGAAAAATAGGGCGGCTAAAAGAATTTTTCGAGTTGCAAATTTTTTATTAAAATAAACACCAATTGTCAATAAAGGTATTAATATGGGTTTTAAATAATAATCAAAATTTTCGTGTCCTAAGAATAAAAGAAGCAGATAGAGAAAACTAAAGGCTGTAAAGATTTTAAAGAAAAGATTTTTTTTCATTGTTGGTTTGGTTTTGATTGGTTTGGTTTTGATTGGTTTGGTTTTGATTGGTTTGGTTTTGATTGGTTTTGAAATCAATTGTTACAAAGTAAATGCTTATCAAAAACGACAAGACTAAATAGCTTAAAACGATATAATTACTTAAATGAAAAATTGAGTTTAAACCAAACCAGTCACCATAATAGGTGATAATACCAATTGCAGATACTAATCTAAAACCTTCCCAAAATATGGCATATCGGCTTTTATCCATAAGTTCAGAATTGCTGTAGATGGTTATCAAAATAAAAAATCCATAGATAAATATATTTGGAAGACCAATTGTGGCAATATTATCAAACAGATAACTCACAAATAAAAGCGTTATCAAAATCTGAATAACCGACCAGTAAATAAGTTTTTTAGAATTATTGGTACCATATTTTTCAAAATCAAATACATTTTCGATTTTGTATACTGGATATTTTTCATCGAAATCTGCTGGACGCCATCCTGTTGGTTTAAACCAGATTGTGAGTTTGTCTTTCCAGTTTTCGGCGCGCCAGGCATCTTTAATCAATAAAGTCAAATGCTGAAAATTAATTTTTACAGGATTCCATGTATGAGCAGGTCTAGTGATTCCAAACACAGGAGGAACATCGTCTAATTCTTCTTGAAAAGTACCAAACCATTTATCCCAAAAAATAAATATTTGTGAATGGTTCTTATCTAAATATTCGGGATTTATAGCATGATGAACCCTATGATGAGAAGGCGTAACAATAATGTGTTCTAGAAATCCCAATTTTTTGATATGTTTTGTATGATACCAAAATTGTAAAAACAAATGCAGTGGAAGAGTGATAGCAATAACAGAAGCAGGAACGCCTAGAAGAGCAGCCGGAATCAGTAAAAAAGTAAATAAATTGGCTAAACTAGCAATAGGCTGGCGGAGTGCGCAGGCCAGATTAAATTCTTCGCTGCTATGATGTATCGCGTGTTTGTTCCAGAAAAAGTTAATTTGATGAGCAAATCTATGGCTCCAGTAACCGTAAAAATCAATTACAAAAAAAGCAATGATGTAAGATATAACGCTAGGCTCTTGATGAAAAATGGCAATTTTGGAAACCATCCATTCATAGGAAAGAAAAGTAACGCTTAAACCTAAAACGTCTTTAACAGAATTGGTTATTCCAGAACTAATGCTCGATACACTGTCGATTAAAGGAGCAGTGTCGTTTTTTTTATAAATGCCGTATATTTTTTCAATAATAATTAGGGCTAAAAAAACCGGCATTGCGATAATTAATATCTTTCCGTATTCTTCCATAAAAAAAGCATTCTATTTATGTCAAATATAGAATAAAATAGAATGCTTTTTACAATATTTTCAAAAACTAAACAATCTCGGCACTAAGCCCAGCTTCTAAAAGAAGTGTACATTGCGGTTTTAATTTGTCGATAGGACCTGTTTTTACAGTGCATTTTCCGTTGTAATGTACAATTAAGGAACATTGTTCTGCTTGTTCAGGAGTATGGTCACAAACACGCATAAGTGTGTCAATAACGTGATCAAAAGTATTTACATCGTCGTTGTAAAGAACAATTTCGTTATTGAAGACTGTAGCCTGCTTTTCGCGAACTCTTTCTTTTACTTTTTCTTTAGTACTCATTTTTTATAAGTTTTTGTACTTGTTTGTTGTAATTCCTTTATACTAATTTACGTATTTTAATGAAACCCAGTTGTTTCGCTGAAGCTTTTTAACATACGTTAAGCCTTTTTCAGTACATGAAGCATCGATAAAAGGAATATCTTCTTCATAAAAACCGCTGAATAGAATAATTCCTTTTGGGTTTAAACTATCTACATAAGCCTGCATATCGTTTAACAAAATGTTTCTGTTGATGTTGGCAATAATCAAATCGTATTTTTTTCCTGCCAATAATGCTGCATCGCCTTCATAAACGCTGATGTGTTTACAATTATTGCGTTCTGCATTTTCGATAGAGTTGAGGTAACACCAATTGTCAATATCGATAGCATCAATAGGTTCTGCGCCTTTCATTTCGGCTAAAATGGCTAAAATGGCAGTTCCGCATCCCATATCAAGAGTTTTTAAACCTTTAACGTCCATTTCCAATAAATGCTGGATCATCATATGAGTGGTTTCGTGATGACCAGTTCCAAAACTCATTTTAGGTTCGATTACAATATCAAATTCAGCATCTGTTTTTTCATGAAAAGGAGCGCGAACATGGCATTTTCCATCTACATCAATAGGTTCAAAGTTTTTTTCCCATTCTTCATTCCAGTTCACCTGATCGATTTCTTCAATTGTATATTCAATTTTAAACTCTTCAGACTGCAAAATATAAATATCATCGAGAATATTTTCGTCCCATAAATCTTTCTTCACAAAAGCCGAAATTCCGTTTTCAGTCTCTGTAAAACTTTCAAACGCTTTTTCGCCCAATTCAGCAACTAAAATTTCTGATCCAAATTCTTTTGGCTCTATCGTAAAGTGATATCCTAAATATATATTTGACATAAAAAAAATTTTTGCAAAGGTATGAATCAAATGCAAAAGTTGTTCATAAATAAATCAGAAACTGGAAATTATTAATGCTAACTTTGATCTTCTTTTATAGGAATTTTCACGTTATGAAGAATATGCTTATTATTTTACTCTTTCTTATCTTAAACGGAATGGGTTGTGTGAAAGAACATGATATTGTTCGGTCTTTTTGTTACTGGAAAACAGATTTGTACTTTCAGCAGGAAGATGATTCTTTGATTCATAAAATGGGTGTAAAACATTTATATCTCCGTTTTTTTGATGTAAACTGGAATCCATATTCCAAAGAAGCACTTCCAGTGGCCACAATCAGAAATATAGAACTAAACGAAAGCAATCCGGAAGTTACACCTAGTATTTTTATCGCAAATGATGTTGTTTTGAATACCAATAAAAAACAACTGGATAGTCTTGCTATTAGAATTGCGAAACGCGTGCAGGATATTGGTAAAAAAATGCTCGAGAGTAAGGCTCAAAGAAAAGCATCAAATATTGTTTATACAAGAAGTGATTATAATCAGGAAAACTATAAATCATTAAATTATGATTCAGTGCGATCTGCTGAATTGGCTAAATTAAAATTAGATTTTAAAGAGATCCTTATAGACTGCGACTGGACAGAAAAATCAAAGAAGAACTATTTTTATTTATTGGATAAAGTCAAAAATCAGTTTCCTAATGCTAAAATTGCGGCAACGATTCGTTTATGGCAGTATAAATATGCCACAAAAGCAGGAATTCCGCCAGTTGATAAAGGATTGCTGATGTGCTATAATATCACAAAACCAGATGATTTTCAGACTAAAAATTCAATAGGAACGAGTACAGAATTAGAACAATATTTAACCCATAGTGATTATAAACTAAAACTGGATGTTGCTTTGCCATTATACAGCTGGGCAGTTGTCTTTAGGGGAAATGAGTTTAAAGGAATTTTATCTGATTATGAAGATATAATCAACAATAGGAATAAGTTTAAGAAGATTGACAATGATAAATACCTTTTACAAGATGATATTTTGGTTGGCGGAACCTATTTGCGAAACGGAGACGAAATCAGAATAGAGAAAATTTCTGATGCTGAATTGCAAAAAATGATTTCGATTATAAAAAATAAAATTTCAATTGACGATCAGACGAAAATAACGTTTTTCTCTTTTGATAAAAAATACATTAAAGATTATGGAACCGAAAATATATCCAAATACTATGAAAGTTTTTAGCAGTTTGTTTTTGTTATTGGTTTTTCAGCTTTCGTCTGCATGCGGATGGAGTGTAGAACCCGAAACTTCTCGTTTAGCATTGTTTAAAGCAGAAAGAGCAGGTTTTTTTAAACTCACGCCGTTTTATTATTCGGCAGACTTGTATTATTCTACCAATACTATTTCTACAATCGATTGGGATGTAAATTGTAAAGAATGGCAGAAAAAATTAGGAGAAACTGTTAAACCTGAAGATGTTTATACTATTTTATACGAAACAAATTCTGAGCTGATTGAAAGTGCTTTTGAAAATAAAACATTACAAACAGCATTTCCTAAAAATACTTTTATACAGGCATTATTAAAGTCAAAAAACAAAGCTTATCTCAATTATATTGTATTTGCTAAGAAAATAGAATACAGCAGCAGCCAAGAAGTACAATGGGAATCATGGGGAAATATTGGATATGGAAATCAAAACCATGCATTACCTGATTTAGGAAGTTTTGATAAAAAAATAAATTCTGCCAAAGATGATTTTTTGAAACAGCGATATGCGTTTTTATATTTAAGATTTAGTTTTTATGCCGGAGATAAAAACCAGGTAATCAAATTGTATGATACTTATTTTACTAAAGAATCAAACACCATTTTGAAACCTTGGGCATTGTATTACAGAGCTTTGTGTATTACTGATTTTCCAATGCAGAACTATCTTTTAAGCAAAGTATTCGTTTCATGCGAAGAAAAATCATTTGCTGTTTTACAGCATTATAACTGGAAACTGAAAAATGAAACTTTAGCGTTGGCTCAAAACGATGCAGAAAGAAGCGCTATTCTAACGATCGAAAGTCTTAGAAATCCAGCACCAGATTTAGAAACACTAAAAAAAATACACGAACTCAATCCAAATAGTTTGTATTTGAGTTTTTTGATTGGTAGAGAAATTAATAAGTTAGAAGACTGGCTTTTAACACCGCAATATACAAATAATGGAACGCCTTCTGTTGTATTTGATAGTATGAGTTGGTATGATAATTATGCCAAAGCTAAAGCTGAAAATTACACCAAAGACATTTTTTATTTAAGACAAGTAAGGGATTTTCTAATTAGTATTCATGATAAAACTTCTGGCGAGCAAAGAGACTATTTGAGTGCAGCAATTGCACAAATTTTATTTTTGAATGATGAAATAGATTTAGGAAAGAAATATACTGCTATGATTTCTTCAAATGCTAATTCATCAATACAAATGCAGAAGAACATGTTATTGGCTTTAGTTTCTTTAAAACAAGATGATTTGAAGAACGAAAAAGTACAAAATCAGCTTTATACGTATTTCAATTCAATTGAAAATTTGGCAGAAAAAGATAATGGATTGTTTAAAAACTTATACAGTTTATATCGAATTGCAAGTGACGAATTCTACAAAAAAGGGGATACTGTTTTAGCAGGTCTCTTAAACATGAAATCTGATATTAAAAATGAAGGTGGATATTCTGTTTACGACAGTCCTTATTTTTATAGTTATATTGGTTATTTTGATCGTCATGCTACTACAGAAGATATAGATCGATTAATTGCTTTGCAGAAGAAAGATGATAAAACACCTTTTGAAAAATATCTTTGTACGGGAACCATTGCTTCTGATGTAAATTATTATAAAGATTTAAAAGGAACCATTGCTTTCAGAAATAATAATCTGGAATTGGCTTACGAAACATTTGCCAGCATGCCGAAGGATTTTTGGGATAAGAATTATGAGTATAAAAATTATTTGAATGAAAATCCTTTTACGCCAAAAATTCTTCAAAAACAGGAAGAGCGAAAATTCGATTATCACTTCAATAAAACAGATTTTATTGCCAAATTGATTCAGCTGAAAAAACAAAATACAGCATCTAGTAACCTGCAATTAGCGCATGCTTACTTTAATGTTTCGTATTTAGGAAACTCTTGGATGATGAGCGCATACGACTGGACTTCTGGAAGTTCTTATGTAGATTACATTTACGGTGACAACTCCGCCAATGAAAAGAAATACCAAAACGAAAATTATTACAATTTGAAAATGGCGAAATTGTATTATAAAAAAGCCTTAAAAATGTCCAAAAACAACAACGAAAAGGCAATGGCAAGTTTAATGATTTTCGAATGTAATTATTATGGATATTACGCCGATTTTATCGATGACAATAGACCTGCTTTTAAAGCTGGAAAAGAACTTCGTGATTTTTATTCAGTTTATAGTAAAACGTCAATTTTCAAAAAATACGATTGTCCGTTATTGTCGTCGTTTATTAATTGATTTATTTAATTAAAAATTAAAAATTAAAAATTAAAACTGAGTTGTAGTATCAATAAAAAAAGCGTTCGCACAGCGAACGCTTTTTTTATATAGCGATTTCAAAATCTAAAATCTAAAATCTAAAATCTAAAATCTAAAATCTAAAATCTAAAATCTAAAATCTAAAATCTAAAATCTAAAATCTAAAATCTAAAATCTTAGATAGCTGTAACAATAGCCAAGAAATCATCTGCTTTTAAAGCTGCACCTCCAATTAAACCACCATCTACGTCTGGTTTAGAGAAGATTTCTTTAGCGTTTTCTGGTTTTACAGAACCACCGTATAAAATAGAAACTTCATCAGCGATTTCACCTCCAAAAGCTTTACGGATAGTTTCTCTAATGAATTCGTGCATTTCTTGAGCTTGCTCTGGCGAAGCAGTTTCTCCTGTTCCGATAGCCCAAACTGGCTCGTATGCTAAAACAATTTTAGACCAAGATTCTTTTGCAATGTGGAATACACCATCACGTAATTGGTTTTCAACAATGTTGAAGTGATTTCCAGATTGACGATCTTTTAATTCTTCTCCAAAACAGAAAATAACTGTCATGTCATGTTTCAAAGCAGTATCTACTTTACTTGCGATTAAAGCATCTGTTTCGTGGAAAATAGCTCTACGCTCAGAGTGACCTAAAATTACGGTGTTAACACCAATGCTTGTTAACATATCTGCAGAGATTTCTCCTGTAAAAGCGCCACCTTCAGCTTGGTGAACGTTTTGAGCAGAAACTCCAATAGTTGTGTTTTTTAATTTTGCAGCTGCCGCTTGTAAGTTTACAAAAGTTGGCGCTACAATTACTTGTGCATTAGTTTTTGCTGGAACTTTAGCAATTAACTCGTTTAATAATTCTTCAGTTTGAGCTGCATTTTTATGCATTTTCCAGTTTCCTGCAACAATCGATTTTCTCATTTTGGTAGTTTTTGTTATTCTTTTAATTTTTTTGTTTGAATGACGTAAATCAAAATAACGGCATTTTAAGAACTGCCATTAAATTGATTTTATTTTAAGCTTTTAAGTGTTTCATTTATTTTATCGAAATCAGTTTCGATAGCACGGTATAAAACAATTTTCCCAGTTTTGTCGATAACAATGTATCTTGGAATCCAGTCTAAGTCAATTGCTTTTCCAAAAAGACCTTTCATCCCGTCGTTCATCATATAATGATCGCCTTTGTTTAATTCGTGTTTTTCAATTCCTGCTTTCCATTTATCAGCCGTTTTATCAGCCGAAATAAACAGGTAAGAAACATCAGGATTATTAGCTTGTAATTCTTTTAATTTCGGCATTGCTTTTACACAGTCGCCGCACCAAGAAGCCCAAACTTCGATTACTAATGTTTTTCCTTTGTATTTTTTTAAAATGTTTTTAAAAGTAGTCTGACTATCATCAGTTCCTAATAATTTTTCAGATAAAGCTTCTTTTGAAAAACTGGTTTTCTGAGCTTGAGAGCATGAAAAAGTAATAAATGCTATTACAGCTAAAGCAATTTGTTTCATAGTTATGTCAAAAATTATTTATAGCGGAATTTGAAATTCCACGTTTTGAATTGTGTTTTGCGAGCATTAAAAAATGGCTGCGAACAAAGTTAAACAAACAAATTGAAAGCCAAATGTAGATTAACAAAATTTGAAGAGACGTTTATTTTATAACAAAACAATCGGTTTTGGTTTAAAAAAGAGGAATGAAATCGTAATAGTTGGTCTGAAATTCGGCTTATTTTTAAAATGATTTTTGTAGAAGATGAAAATGATGTCAAAAAAATAGCATTTTAAAGAATTTTAAAGAGAAAAAAACGTCAGATTTGGAATAAAAAAGCCTTCAATAAAAATAATTATTGAAGACTTTTTTTGAGATTTTGATTAATTCAAATCATAATTTCCCGATGCCCATTTTTTGCATGGCACAATCCAGCCGTCTAATGCTTTGAACAAAAATCCATGTTTTAAACCAGTGTTTAGTTCAACTTCTTTAAAATGATTGATTTTCAGTTTTGAAGTTTCTTTTCTTCTTATTGCCGAAACACCATAAATATCTGATTTTTCATAAATTGTCAAAATATTTCCGCAGAAATTAATATCTGGAATTTTCTCAATATCAACATCTCTAAAGCAGCCAATAAAAACAAAATTTACATTTGGATTGGCTAAATACGTTGAAACATATTGTGCAATATAACCGCCTTTAGATGTTCCAATAACCGTTATTTTGTTAGGTGCAACACCTTTTTTTAATAATTCCTGAATCTGCTTTACAATCTTTTTGGCATAGTTTGGAACGTTAGTATTTTTGCTTCGAATTTCACTTAAAACAATAAAATTATCTTTTCTAAAAGAATTTAAAATTTCATTGTATTCGGCTTTTCCATATTCTGGGTGAAATTCGTTCAAATTATGTTCTTCAACAAATTTATTATGAAGAAAAAATATATAAGATTGGTCGTTATTTTTTTTATGCCCAAAACTTATAATACTAAATAAAATTGTAAAAGATAGGATAATTAGATGGCAGTGTTTTTTCATTGTGAATATGTATTTAAATTTTGACTAATCGAGTTTATAGGCGGCATTTTAATTTCTAAGTTTTCTATTGTGTATATGAATATTTAGCAATGACTCATTACAAATTTATTGTCTGAATAAAATTTATTCTGCTATTATTCAAATGTAGGAATATTATTTATAAATGAAATTTAGCATTTTTGGCTGAAAATAGTTTACAAAAGAAAAGCGCCGAAAAACTAAATTGTTTTCGGCGCCTATTGATATTATAATTCGATTAAAGACTATATGCTGTATCAGATAATTTTAAATCATCAATATCGTTGTAATGAAGTTTTTGAACTACAGTTCCTTTGTGTAAAACCACAATGCTTGGATTGGCTCTTTCAACTGTTTTTAGGGTAGTTGCGTCGCAGAAGTAAAAATCTACATTTAAATTGTAATCTTTTTTAGCTTTTGCGATTTCATCAGCTCCAGATGCGGTCATGGCAATAACTTTATAGCCTTTCGCTTTGGCATCTTCTGTAACTTTAGCTAATTTTTTCATGCCTTCTGGTTTCGATTTGCTTAAATCATAGGTTACAAAAATCACTAATTTTGGTTCTTGAAGCAATTCATCTTTATGATCAGCATCATCTTTTGTCATCGTAAAATCATGAATTGGCGGAACATAACCTTCTGTAATAACTTTATCTTTACGATCGACGAAAGTAGCGCCTTCTGGAATATTCATTAAATCTTTCTCAGTAAACTCTTTATCAACTCCGTTTACTTTGTAAATGAAAATCATTTCCACCACAGATTTTGGAGCGCCTTCTGGAATTTCCATTCCTTTCTGAATGTTGTTTCCAACTTTATACGGACGAAAATCTTTAATTGGATTATGATTTAAAACCCAATACGCCATAAAAGCCGATAGAACAACGCTTAAATAAACGACAAGATTAGTTTTTGAATTTGAAAATAAAGGTTTTATTAATTTTTGATTGATAAATAAAATCAAAATAAAGAATAATAAAATAACGTCTTTACCAAATGACTGCCAAGGCGTTAAGTGTAAAGCGTCTCCGAAACAACCGCAATCTTTTACTACATCAAAATAAGCAGAGTAGAAGGTAAGGAACGTGAAGAAAATGATTAAAAGTAATAATGCCCAGATAGTTTGTGTGGCTTTATAACCTACTAATAACATAACACCCAGAACGACTTCTAGAATTACTAAAAAAATTGCTAATCCTAAAGCCAGCGGCTCTAAAAAAGGCAAATTGAAAACCGGCTCACTAAAATATTCGGCCAGTTTATATGAAAATCCAACAGGATCATTCAATTTTATTAATCCAGAAATAATAAATAATACACCGACAAATAATCGGGAAAATTGAGTAATGATGTTTTTCATGACAAATATTTAGGGTTTTAATTCCAAATTTTTTAAATCCCAAAAACCAATTTTAAAGTTGGAATTTGATATTTTATTTTTTGAAATTTTATTTCGTAATAGGATTAAGGATTAAAGCAAAAACAGAATAATTAATCATATCCTGATAATTAGCATCAATTCCTTCAGAAACTAATGTTTTACCTTTGTTATCCTCGATTTGCTTAACGCGAAGGAGTTTCTGCAGAATTAAATCAGTTAAAGAACTTACTCGCATATCACGCCAGGCCTCACCGTAATCGTGGTTTTTGGCTTCCATTAAATCTTTGGTAAGCTGCACTTTAGCATCATATAATTCAGTTGCTTTTTCCACATCAAGATCAGGCTGGTCAACAACACCTAATTCTAACTGAATCAAAGCCATAATAGAATAATTGATGATTCCGATAAATTCTCCTTTTTCATCTTCATCAACTTTACGGATTTCATTTTCCTGTAAACTTCTAATTCTTTGTGCTTTTATGAAAATCTGATCTGTCAATGATGGAAGTCTTAAAATTCTCCATGCACTGCCATAATCTTTCATTTTATTGATAAACAAAGTTCGGCAGACTGCGATTACATTATCAAACTCTTGGGAAGTATTCTTCATTTATATGCTGTATATTTGCTAAAATTTCTTCAAAAATAAGGAAAAATTAAAGAGTTTCAAGTTTCAGGTTTCAAGTTTTTCTAAATAAATTGTTAACGGGATAAACGTTAAACCTGAAACTTGAAACAAATAAAACAAACAATACAATGACAATTAACTGTAAAGGAGAACTTATAGATTTGTCGATTCCTAAAGTTATGGGAATCCTTAATGTTACTCCAAATTCTTTCTTTGACGGCGGAAAATATAAAAACGAAAACGAAATTCTTTCGCAGGTTGATAAAATGCTTTCTGAAGGCGCAGCTTTCATCGATATTGGGGCATATTCGAGTAAACCCAGCGCAGAGTTTGTAACGGAACAAGAAGAAATTGACCGAATTGTTCCGGCAATCGAATTGATTTTAAAGCATTTTCCGGAAACTTTGTTGTCAATTGATACTTTTAGAGCAGAAGTTGCCAAAGCGAGTATAGAAAGCGGCGCGGCGATTATAAATGATATTGCGGCAGGAGAGTTAGACGAAAAAATGTTTGACGTAATTGCGCATTACAACGTTCCGTATATCATGATGCACATGCGTGGAAATCCGCAGACAATGCAGAGTTTGACACAATATGATGATATTAGTAAAGAAATGCTTTTTTATTTTTCTGAAAAAGTAAAAAAAGCGAGAAGTTTAGGAATCAACGATTTGATTTTAGATCCAGGCTTCGGCTTTGCTAAAACAACCGATCAAAATTATGAAGTAATGCAAAAAATGGAACTTTTCAATGTTTTAGATTTACCAGTTTTAGCAGGAATTTCTAGAAAATCAATGATTTATAAAACACTTGATATTGCGCCTCAAGAAGCTCTAAACGGAACCACTTTCCTAAATACAATTGCTTTAACTAAAGGCGCCAAAATTCTTAGAGTTCACGATGTGAAAGAAGCCGTGGAATGTGTTACTTTGTTTGGAAAGTTAACTACGGATTTTTAATGTCTATTATTTTAACACATAGAAACATAGATTTTATTGTGTTAAAAGGATTGAAAGAAACAAGTTTCCACACATAGCTTTGTTTGTTAATGTAAGTGAAACGTCTTCTGTAAGTTTCCAAAATCTATGATTCTATGTGTTTAAAATTAAATTGCTTTTTTATGAAATACCTTTCTCTACTTATAATTTGCCTTCTATTTTCCTGTGCAAAAAAAGAAGACGTATTGTTGCCAAAATCAAACATTTCAATTGTAAAATATGTACAAGATCATTCCCCAATTTACCTCTTTTTTAAAGTGGATGGAAAAGATACAATCGCAGATTTAAACCGGAAAAGCGCTATTATTTCAACGAACTGGATTTTCAACATAGACAAACGTTTGCCTTTGAAACTCGTAATTCCTGAGGTAATTAAAATGCAGGAAAAAAAGCGAAATGAAAAAATGCATCAAAACGAGGAATCTGAAAACTATTATTCATATGCAGATTCTGTTGGGAAGAATTTGGCATTTCTGCCTTTTACGAAAGTGTTTTATAAAATGGATAGACCTGAAAGAGGAAATTTTGTTGTGTACTTTAAAAAAGGGAAACAACAGGTTTTTATGGGAAATCAAGAAATTAAAATTTCAGAAATACTGAAACAATTCTACAGTATAAAATTTGACAGAGTCCCAAATTTGGTATTTTTATTCGATAAGAATATGAGTTATGAAGAATACATTCAATATAAAATTCTACTTCAAAAAGATGTGACTTATAATCTGGATAAACTTCCAGTAGAATTCATTTTTTAAAATACTGAATACTAAAAACTACGACTGAATACTTAAATTACTGATGATGATAAGGTTCGTTTCGTAAAATCGTAAATCCGCGGTACAATTGTTCGATGAAAAATAAACGTACCATCTGATGTGAAAACGTCATTAGCGAAAGCGAAACTTTTCCCTGCGCTTTTTTATAAACAGTTTCAGAAAAGCCATAAGGGCCGCCAATTACAAAAACCAAAGTTTTGACACCAGAATTCATTTTCTTTTGTAATTCTTCAGAGAATCCAACGCTTGAAAAAGTTTTTCCATTTTCATCTAATAAAATCAATTGATCTGTGGCAGAAAGTTTCGAAAGAATAAGTTCACCTTCTTTTTCTTTTTGCTGGCTTTCAGATAAGTTTTTTACGTTTTTGATATCTGGAATAACTTCCAAATCAAATTTGATGTAAAATGACAAACGTTTAGTATAATCGTCAATCAAAGTTTGAAGCGATTTATTATCTGTTTTGCCTATGGCGAGAAGTTTGATGTTCATTATTTAAGTTTTTTGCCATGAATTTAATTTAAACACATAGAAATATAGTTTACTTTATCTGCAAAAGGCGCTTCACTAATTTAAATGCACATAGCTATGTGTTAAAGCTTGCTTTTTATGTAAACTTAAATAGAAACAATAAAAAATCTATGTTTCTATGTGTTTCAATTTTTATGAAAAGCTAATTTTAATTATTGTTTTTTATTTTCAAAAACAGATTCAAAGTGTTCTACAATTGGAAATGGCTCGTAATAATGATGCAAAATCTTTTTCCATTCCAAATACGCTTTAGAAGTTCGAAAACCAATTGTATGATCTTCTAATGTGTTCCAATCCACTAATAAAAGGTATTTGTTTTCAACTTCCAGACACTTTTCCAAACGATGCCCTAAATATCCATCAATTGAAGAAATATATTGACTTGCTTTCGCAAAATCAGCTTCAAATTGAGAGGCTAATTCTGGTTTTACATAAAGAAATGCTCCTTCTAAAATCATATTTTATATATTTTTTTTCACGCAGATTTTACAGATTTAGGCAGATTTTATTTTTGATATTTTAATATAAAAGAAATCTGCGATCATCAGCTTAAATCTGTAAAATCTGCGTGCAATCTTCGCACAGATTAACAAATGTTAGTTTTTAGAAAACTTGGCTTCAAAAGATTTAAAACGACTATCTAAATCTTTTAGTAATTGTTTTTTAACCGAAGCATCTTGAATAAAACTGTAATTGATGCTGTTATAAACGTATTTTTTTATCGTTTCGTAATTCACATCAGGGTATCTTTTTGCGAGTAAAACATATTGTTCAGTCATATTGCTTCTTAAAATACCCGCGTCGTCAGTGCTGATTACAATTGGCACATTAAATTCTTTGTAAAGTGTAAACGGATGTCTGTTTTCTTTTACTTTCAAAATGAATTCATTGCTCACCAAATTAATTTCAATCGGAATATTCTTTTCAGACATATATTTCAGCAAATCATATGAATTGGCTTCGTAAGCAATATCAACTCCGTGACCAATTCGGTTTGCACCAGCAATATAAATCGCATCATTAATATGCCAGGTTAATTCTTCTGGTTCAACCAATCCTAAGGTCAATTCGCCCGCATGAAGCGTATATTTTACATCTGGAAATTTTGAGTGGCAATATTTAAACATTACCATGTGAAGCCAGTAATCCTTCATAGAAGTTTTTCCATGTTCTGGAGAAACAATATTTACACCAGCCGTTAGTTTGCTTTCGCTTGACGAAATAAAAGCAATGACCAGATTTTTGAATAAATCTACTGGTTCCATAAAACGAAGCACAAAATTTTGATAACGCATGGTGAATTTTTCATCATCGATTTTTAAATCTTTATGCAGTTTTGCTAAGAAATTGGTATTGAAATTATCAGCATATTTTTTAGCATCTTTTTTCTGAAGCGATTTGTATAATTCATCTAAAAGCTTAAGAACCGCTTTTTCGTCTTTTTGATCTGCTGCTTGACGTAATTTCGAGTTGAAATCTGTTAAATCAGAAACGTTCATATCGCACGGAATTGTACTTAACTGCGTTTCTATATAAAGAACATTTTCAGCGATAGCACGTTTTTTTAATTCCAGCATTCCTTCTGCAAAATGACCGCTGATGGTAGGTTCGAATTTTTGAAAAGAATCAAAAAACAAATCATCAGAAGGTACAGAAACGCCGTTATAATCTTTAGCCGACCAAGTTTGTATGACTTGCTGCTCGTAATAATCTAATTTTCCTTTGGCTGCAAGAGATGAAAAGTTTTCCCAGTTTCCTTTTTCGGGTTTGGTTTTAGAAACCGCCATAGTTTCAAGATTCAGATAAAAGTCTTCTGCAATTGCTCTTTCTAAAAGCGGTTCTGCATAAACAGATCCTGAAAAGTGATGGTGTAAATCGCCTCCTTTAGGCATTTGTTGAAAGAAAGCGGTTAAGAGAGCTTCATTATTTCTGATTTTTTCTAAATAACTCTCAGCTGATTGAGAAAAGCCAATTTGTGCTATAAAAATGCAGAAAAGTGTAATTATTCTTGTCATACTCTAAGATTAAATTACGCGCAAATATACGATTTTTATTTGAGGTTCAAAGTTGCAAAGTAACAAAGGGGCAAAGTTTAGAATAAATGAGTAATAGCAAATTAAATAAAAAAGGCGCACTGCAGTGCGTCTAACGTATTGGAACATTCGTTATGTAAACGCATTGCGGCGGTGATTTTTTAACGCAAAGTTCGCAAGGTTTTGTTACAAGGTAGACTTGGTATAAACGCAAAGTTCGCAGAGCTTTGTATAAAAAACTTTGCGAACTTTGCGTAATCCTTTTGCGCTCTTTGCGGTTAAAAAAGAAAGACACACTGCAGTGCGTCTCTACAATAAACCTTTGTCGCTTTGAACCTTTGTGACTTTGTCCCTTAAGAGAAAAGTACATCACGAATTTCTTCGACCTTATCGAAAACGCTTTTCGCGAAAGGACAAAGCGGAATAATTTTCACATTATTGGCTCTAGCATAATCTACTGCTGCTAAAACCAGTTTTTTACCCACACCTTTTCCATTAAATTCCGGACTCACTTCTGTATGGTCAATGATGAATTTTGAATCTCCTGCCCAAGTGTATGTCATTTTTCCAGCTTCTTTTCCGTCTTCAATAGCGTCAAAAGAGCCTCTTCTTGTATCGTTTGTTTGTTGAATTTCCATGATAATTATATTAATGTGGTTTTGATTTCGATTGTATTTGTCAATGTTTTGTGAATTGGACAACTGTTTGCAATCGTCTCTAATCTACGTCTTTGCTCGTCGTCAACTTCGCCTATTACTTCAATTCTTCGGGTAAATGAGGTGCAATTTCGTTCTGAATCTCTTTCAAAATCAATCTTGACATTGATTTCTTCGACGTTCCATTGTTTGCGATTAATATACATTCGTAAAGTAATTAATGTGCAAGACGCCAATGAAGAAGCCAAAAGTTCAGTTGGATTTAAACCTAAATTTTTTCCGCCTAATTGCTGAGGTTCATCTGAAATTAAAACATTTCCACTTGCAGAAGTGATTTCTGTGCGATACAAACGTGTATCTATTTTTGCCGAAACAGTATCCATAATTATTTGATTCTTGGTTCTGGTAATGGTACAAATTCAGTTTCGCCTGGAACTATTGGGAAAGTCTGAGCTGTCCAATCTTGTTTTGCTTTTTCGATGAGGTTTTTATCCGAAGAAACAAAGTTCCAAAAGATAAAATGTTCTTCAGGAAACGGCTGTCCTCCAAAAATATAAACTGTAGAATTTTCGGAAATTTCAAATTCACAAAGTGTGCTGTCGGTTGTAATTAATATCTGTTTTGGATCGTAAACATGTTCGCCGCTTTTGATGCTTCCTTCTAAAATATACAATCCGCTTTCGCCAAATAAATCTTTTCCAATATTAATTTTTTGCGCTTCTTTGCTTTTAATTTCAATAAAATACAACGGACTATAAACTGGAACTGGTGATTTTTTCCCAAAAGCTTCACCAGCAATCAATTTGAAAGAAACTCCGTTTTCTTCCCAAGCTGGAATATCTTGTGCTTCAACATGCGTGAAATTCGGATCCATTTGTTCCAATTCTTTTGGAAGTGCCACCCAAATCTGCAATCCGTGAAGCATTTTATCTGAATGTCTTAAATATTCAGGAGTTCTTTCAGAGTGAACGATTCCTTTTCCAGCCGT
This sequence comes from Flavobacterium endoglycinae, assembly GCF_017352115.1. Taxonomy (NCBI): domain Bacteria; kingdom Pseudomonadati; phylum Bacteroidota; class Flavobacteriia; order Flavobacteriales; family Flavobacteriaceae; genus Flavobacterium; species Flavobacterium endoglycinae. Next base: position 393,257 of record NZ_CP071448.1, on the reverse strand, counting down.
CATCCAGTTAACTGCGCCTGGTTTTATTTCTAATTCTGTTCCCAAACTATCGCGGTGCATTATACTTCCTTCAAATAAAAAAGTAAGTGTTGAAAGTCCAATATGCGGATGCGGAGGAACATCCATATTTTCATGGTCACTTAAATGAGCAGGTCCCATATGATCGATAAATACAAATGGTCCAACGGCTCTTTTTTCACGGAAAGGCAATAATCTACCAACCATAAAATTGCCAATATTGGCAGCACGTTCTTCGATAATTAAACTGATGTTTGACATGTGATATTATTTTGATTTGAAAACAAAATTACAATAGCAATACTTGTTTGTAACTTAATTTAGATTAAGAAAAGTTGTTTTGGTATTATAAAAGTAAGGAAAATGTCTAATTTGTTCAAATTGTTGATTTTGAAATATTTGTGTTCTTTTGTCAGGCTGAGCGAAGTCGAAGTCCCGCAAAGTGATTCAGCAAATGTGACTTCGACTTCGCTCAGTCTGACAACACTGATTAGATGTCTTTTTTAGAATTTAAATTTTAATCCGTCAATTCAAACTCCAAAACGTCACTTTCAGTCCCGTTAATAATAATTGATAATTGATGGATTCCGGTATGAAAAACACGTGTTGTAATTAATTTAAAAGATTGATTTCTTTCAATCTTTGTTAACTGATTGGGATGATAGATTTTTTCACTGATTTTGAAGACTTTCTTTGCCAAATGTCCTTTTGCTTTTTTATAATGAACGGCATATTCCAAGCGAACTGTTTTGGGGTCTTTGTTTTTATTATTTAAGTGAAAATGAAACTGCAGATAATCTCCAATTTTTACTTTTGGTGTTTTGATTTCAAAAGACGAAAGTTCAATATTCGTGCTTTCTAAACCATAATGACCTAAAATTTCAGGATGTCCTTGTTTTAATAAAGTGCGGCAGCCGTGCTTGATAATTCCATCGGTTTCTTTGCTATGACCTTTCCATCGTGAAGCGATTTCAAGTACGATTTGTGGATTATCTTTGGCAATATCATTTAAATTATTGGCAACGCTTCTGCGAACATATTCTGATGGATCATTTTTTAGATTTTCTAGAATAGGAAGTATAGATGCAGGATCTTTTTTAAGAAACGGAATCGCCATTGCCCAAGGTAATCTCGGTCTCGAACCTTCGCTTGCTAATCTACGAACGTGATGATTTTCGTGTAATGACCATTTGATCATTTCGTTGATCATTCTTTCTTTATATTTCAAAATAAATGGACGAACAGCAAACTCACAGCTTATAAATTGTGTTATAGAAACAAATGCTTTTACCGAAGTTTCAAAATCATCTATACCGTACATTTCGATATAATCGGCAAAGAAGATGAAAGCAAGATTTCCATCAGTAAAGCTATTTCTCTTTAAGTTTTCGATAATTTTATCAAGTAAAGAAGCGGCTTCTGCAAAATTTTGAGGCATGAATTGATGAAGCACAACAGTTGTATGTTTCATTCGTTCTTTCCATTCTTTCTGCACAAAATCACCTTCGTAAATGGCTTCAATAAATTTCTGTTTATTGAATGAAGGATGCACTTCGGCAACAGCCTGACCAAATTTTTCGTAAAAAGAAACTGAATAAATATCTTTAATTAATCCCATAAATTTTGCATGATTGAGTATCAAAGATATTTAATGTTTTTCTATTTTTTCACCATTAAGGCATTAAGTTTATTAAGGTTTTGAGCTTAATTTTTCTTAATCAATAGATTGCTTAAAAGAAATTTTTAAAGCTGATCGTTTAATTAAACTAGCATTAAGAAGTTTGAACTTAATTTTCTTAATGTCTTAATGGTTAAAAAAGAAAATTTTAATGTTTTAAAATACTTTTCGCAGAAAGGAAACTTTTAAATCCATAAAATATGTCCTAATTTAGCATATTATTAAAAATAGAAAAATGATAAGCGAAGCTCAATTTCAAGCAGAATTACAACTTTTGATAAGCAATGCCATAAGAGAAGATGTTGGTACAGGCGATTATAGTTCGCTGGCCTGTATTCCTGATACCGCTCACGGTCAGGCAAAATTATTGGTAAAAGACCAAGGAATAATTGCTGGTGTTGAACTTGCCAAAATGATATTTGAATATGTAGATCCAAAATTGAAAGTAAAAACTTTTATTGAAGATGGAACGAATGTAGAATATGGCGAAGTTGTTTTTGAAGTTTCTGGAAGTTCACAATCTATTTTAAAAGCCGAAAGAGTAGTTTTGAATACGATGCAGAGAATGTCTGCAATTGCTACTAAAACCAATCAATACGTACAGCTTTTGGAAGGAACTGGAGCCAAAATATTGGATACTCGTAAAACCACTCCAAATTTCAGAGCTGCAGAAAAATGGGCTGTAAAAATTGGTGGAGGAGAGAACCATCGTTTTGCGCTTTACGATATGGTAATGTTAAAAGACAATCATATTGACTTTGCAGGTGGAATTACACGTGCCATTGCTAAAACAAAAGAATATTTAAAAGAAAACAATCTGGATTTAAAAATTATTGTTGAAGCTCGAAATTTAGACGAAATCAGAGAGATTTTGCAAAGCGAAGGCGTCCACAGAATCCTGATTGATAATTTTAATTATGAAGATACTAAAACTGCTGTAGAATTGATTGGCAATAAATGCCAGACGGAATCTTCAGGAAATATCAACGAAAAAACCATCCGCGAATATGCTTTATGCGGAGTAAATTATATTTCATCAGGAGCTTTAACGCATTCTGTTTACAACATGGATTTGAGTTTAAAGGCTTTTTAATGGAGCTATAAATTTTGAGTTATACATTTATGAGTTGATTTATATAATCCAAACTCAACAATCTAAAATCAAAAAATATGTCGAAAGAGATAGAAGATCGGATTGAGAAAATACCTGTGGTTCGTTCTATAGCCCGACTTTTTAAAAGAATAAAACTACCTTGGCTGGAAGGCTTTTCGCTGTATGATTTACTCGAAATGTATACTTTAGGAATTCTTGAAGGTGCATTTTCATATCATGCCAGCGCAGTTTCTTTTAGCTTTTTCATGGCTTTATTTCCTTTTGCACTCTTTATTTTAAACTTGATTCCGTACATTCCGATAGAAAATTTTCAAGATGACTTCCTGCAATTTGTGCAGCAGAATGTACCGCCAAATACTTTTGATGCCATTAGTAAAATCATCAGTGATATTTTAAATAATAGTCATTCGGGCTTATTATCATCGGGATTTTTGCTTTCGATTTTTTTAATGGCGAACGGAATTAACGGAATCCTGAGCGGTTTCGAATCTTCTAAACACGTTTTTGATAAACGTGGTTTCTTCAGGCAATATCTGGTTGCGCTCGCAATTTCCTTAATAATGACTTTTATATTGTTTGTGACAGTAGCAATAATTGTCGTTTTTGAGGTATTTATTCAAAAAACAATCATTCAGGATGTTCTAAGTGATCGCATTCCGCTGATTATTTTGGGACGATATTTGTTTGTGGTTTTAATGATTTTGATAACATCTTCAATATTATTGCGTTATGGTACAAAACAATATAATAAAGTGCCTTTTATAAGCATTGGATCTGTTTTTACCACAGTCTTATTTGTTATATCTTCGTTCTTTTTTGGGATTTGGGTTATAAAATTTTCAAAATATAATGAACTTTATGGTTCTATTGGGACATTATTAATTCTAATGTTTTATATTTGGATAAACTGTATGATTCTGCTTTTAGGGTTCGAATTGAACGCTTCTATCAGAAAATTAAAACAAAAAAAAGAAAAATAATATGAAAAATTTGATGCTAACTATCGGAGTGTTCTTCTTTGCCTTGACCATGCAAAGCCAAAGTGTAATTGGAAAATGGAAAACAATCGATGATGAAACAGGAGAAGCAAAGTCTGTAGTAGAGATCTATGAAAAGTCAGGAAAAATTTATGGTAAAGTGGTAGAAATTACACGTGAAAGCCATAAAAAAGACGTTTGTGTAAAATGCGAAGGAGCAGAAAAAAATAAGCCAATTTTAGGAATGGTTATCATTAACGGTCTTAAAAAAGACGGATCAGAATACAATGGAGGAACTATTTTGGATCCTACAAATGGCAAAAAATACAAATGCTATATTTCATTAGAGTCTGCTGATAAACTAAAACTTCGTGGATATATCGGAATTTCTTTAATGGGAAGAACCCAATACTGGACAAGAGTAAAAAATTAAATTTATAACAACTAATGCGAAAATTAGTATCGATAATTTTATTTCTGGTCATTGCTTCAAATAGCTTTGCACAGTCTAAGAATTCGCCATTACAAATAAGTCATCTTACGGGTGACTTTTATGTTTATAAAACCTATAATGATTATAATGGAGTGAAAATTTCTGCCAATGCTCTGTATCTGGTTACAGATAAAGGGGTTGTGCTTTTTGATGCTCCATGGGATAAAACACAGTTTGAACCTTTAATCGACAGTATAAAAACAAAACACAATAAAGATATTGTTATGGTTTTTGCGACGCATTCGCATGACGATCGTGCTGGCGGATTGGATTTTTATAGAAAAAAAGGAATCAAAACTTATTCAGGAAATTTAACTGACAAAATCCTTAAAGAAAAAAAAGAACCAAGAGCTGAATTTGTACTTCCAAACGATACCACATTTACAGTTGGAAATCATAAATTTGAAGTGTATTATCCAGGAAAAGGACATGCGCCAGATAATATTGTGGTTTGGTTTAATAAAGAGAAAATATTGTACGGAGCTTGTTTTATAAAAAGTGCCGAAGCCGAAGATTTGGGGTATTTGGGTGATTCTGATGTGAAAGAATGGGAAAAATCAATTAAAAAAGTTCGGTATAAATTCAAGAATCCGAAATATGTTATTCCGGGACATGAAGGCGGAACAACCAGTAAGTCTATAAATCATACCTTAAAATTGGTTCAGGATTATAATCTTTCAAAAAAGGGTTCCCCAAAAACTGGAAAGTAATATTTTTGCCTGTTCATATACCACCATTTGATGCATTTTATTGAAGTCATTTTACCGCTTTCGTTAGCTAAAACATTTACATACCGTGTTTCTGAAGCTGAATTTCATTTCATAAAGAAAGGAATGCGCGTTGTAGTGCCTTTTGGTAAAAGTAAAATGTACACAGCATTGGTATTAGATATTCATCAAAATGCACCTACATTATATGATGCTAAAGAAATTCATCAGATTATTGATGAAAAACCAATAGCAACTGCAGAGCAAATTAAACATTGGCTTTGGATCGCTAATTATTATATGTGCAGTATTGGTGATGTCTATCGTGGTGCTTTTCCAACAGGTTTATTGCTAGAAAGTGAAACTATTGTCACAACAAAACCCGATACTCTTGTAAATGATTCTGAACTTGCCGATGATGAATTTTTAATTTATGAAGCCCTGCAGCATCAGAGTTCTTTGAGAGTTCAGGATATTGTTTCGATTCTGAATAAAAAGAATATCTTTCCAATTCTTCAAAAAATGATATCTAAAGATATTATTGTTTTGGAAGAAGAAATAAAAGAGACATACAAGCCTAAATTAGTGCGTTACGTGAAATTGCATACTAAGTATGAATCTGATACTGGTTTACAGGAACTGCTTGAGGTTTTAAAAAGTGCTAATAAGCAAAAGGAAATTGTTCTAACGTATTTTCAGCTTAGCGCTTCTGAAAAGAAACCAATTACTGTAAAGAATCTAACTGAAGCTTCAAATGCGACTCCGGCCACTATAAAAGCTTTAATTGAAAAAGAAATTTTCGAAGAGTATTTTTTACAGCACGACAGGGTTAGTTTTAATGGAGAAAAATCAGAAAAAGAACTCCAATTAAGCGATGCTCAGGAAAATGCGTTTAAAGCAATAAAAAACAGTTTTGCTGAAAAAGAAGTTTGCCTGCTTCATGGTGTAACTTCGAGTGGAAAAACCGAAATCTATATAAAATTAATTGAAGAATATCTGCAGACAGGAAGACAGGTTTTGTATCTGCTTCCTGAAATTGCACTTACTACACAATTGGTTTCGCGTCTGCGTCTTCATTTTGGTGATAAAGTAGCCGTTTTTCATTCGAAATACAGTAATAATGAAAGAGTTGAGGTTTGGAAACAGACACTCGAAAATTCTGAAAAAGCTCAAATTGTAATAGGAGCGAGGTCGGCTTTATTTCTGCCGTTTAAAGATCTGGGATTGTTAATTGTAGATGAAGAACATGAGCAGACTTTTAAACAAACCGATCCAGCGCCAAGATACCATGCAAGAGATGCAGCGATAGTTTTGGCAAATTACCATGATGCCAAAGTTTTATTAGGTTCTGCAACACCAAGTATAGAAACTTATTTTAATACCCAGACTGATAAATACGGTTTGGTAACACTTTCAGAACGTTATAAAAACGTTCGTATGCCTGAAATTGTTTTGGTTGATTTAAAAGATAAGCACTTCAGAAAAAGAATGACAGGGCATTTTAGTGATCTTTTAATAGAAGAAATTGCCGAAGCATTGTCATTAGGTGAGCAGGTGATACTGTTTCAAAATAGGAGAGGATATTCTCCTATTATAGAATGCCTTACTTGCGGGCACGTCCCTCATTGCCAGCAATGTGATGTGAGTTTGACATATCATAAATTTAAAAACCAGCTTCGTTGTCATTATTGTGGATATTCTATTGCAAAACCAACTAATTGTCATAGTTGTTCCAGTATCGATTTAACGACAAAAGGTTTTGGTACAGAGCAGATAGAGCAGGAGCTTGCTGTGCTTTTTCCTAAGGCGAAAACTGCTCGTATGGATCAAGATACAACGCGAGGCAAATTTGGTTTTGAAAAGATTATCGATACTTTTAAAAACAGAGAAATTGATATTTTGGTCGGCACACAAATGCTGGCAAAAGGTCTTGATTTTGATAATGTAAGTCTGGTCGGAATTATGAATGCAGATAATATGCTGCATCACCCTGATTTTAGAGCTTTTGAGCGCAGTTTTCAGATGATGACACAAGTGGCGGGAAGAGCTGGAAGATCAGAAAAACAAGGGAAAGTAGTTATTCAAACCTACAATCCAAACCACAACACAATCCAGCAGGTTACAAACCATAATTATATAGGTATGTACAAGGAACAGTTGTATGATAGACAGATTTATAGATATCCACCTTATTTTAGGATTATAAAACTGACCTTAAAACATCGTGATTATGAGAAATTAAAAGAAGGATCGATGTGGCTGTATCAGGTTTTAAGCCAGAACTTAGGAATGCCGGTTTTAGGACCTGAAGAACCTGCAATAAGCAGAATACGAAACGAATATATAAGGACTATTTTAATTAAGATTCCTCAGAACCTGCATTTAGGTAATACTAAAAAAACTATTCAGAAAATGCTGAATAGTTTTGAGGCTGTGGCTCAATACAGAGCTGTAAAAGTGGTTGTAAACGTCGATTTTTATTAATTAAGACGACGTTGACAATGCTTTTACTAAATCTTCTTTTTTGTTTCGGCTAAGCGGAATTTTGGTAATTCCGATTTCGGCAAATTTGCTGTTAAAGCGTTCTACTTTATCGATATTAATAATATAGGATTTGTGAACACGAATGAATTTGTCTTTCGATAAATCATTTTCAAATGATTTCATGGTCGAAAGCACCAAATTACTATCATCTTCGGTAACCACTCTTACGTAATCCCCAAAAGCTTCGATCCATTTGATTTTTGCTGTAAAGATTTTTAGTTTTTTAAGGTTACTTTTAATGAAAATATGTTCGCCTTCTTCTTCTTTTACTTCTTTTTTAAGAAGGTGCATATCAATAGCTCTTTTTACAGAAGCATTAAAACGATCGACCGCAATTGGTTTTTGCAGGTAATCAGTGGCATCATAGTCGAAAGCTTTTAAAGCATATTCGGCTTTAGAAGTAATGAATATAATCTGCGGTTTTGATTTTAAACCATCAAGGAAGTCAAAACCGTTAATAACAGGCATTTCTATATCAAGAAATATTAAATCGATATTATTTAATGAGATACAACTTTTTGCTTCTATTGCATTAGAAAAGTCCCCGATTAAGTGCAAACCTGGGTGATTATTAACTAATTTTGCAATAATTGTCCTCTGTATAGAACTATCATCTACAACAACACAGTTTAGTTTCATAACATTTAAAATTATATAAATTCAGGATAGCAGTAGTAAATGTATTGTTTTTTTATAGAAAAAACTAAAATCGACGGCGATTTTTTGTTTTTAAACGAATAAAAGGAGAAATGTGTTGGATATATAAATTAAATGATTACTTTTGCACCCAATTTTAACAAATAAATTTTTTATTTATGAATCATTATGAAACTGTTTTCATTTTAAATCCCGTTTTATCTGAGGTTCAGGTGAAGGAAACAGTAACGAAATTTGAAGAATTTCTTACTAGTAGAGGAGCTGAAATGGTATCGAAAGAGGATTGGGGTCTTAAAAAAATGGCTTACGAAATCCAAAACAAAAAAAGTGGTTTTTACCATTTATTCGAATTCAAAGTAGCTGGAGAAGTTCTTGTAGCTTTTGAAACTGAATTCAGACGTGATGAAAGAGTTATGCGTTTCTTAACTGTAAGTTTAGATAAACATGCTATTTCATGGGCTGAGAGAAGAAGAGCAAAATTAAAATCTACTAAAGCGTAATTATTATGTCTACAATCGAACAATCTGCAAAAGGAAAAAAAGACGGAGATATCAGATATTTAACGCCTTTAAACATTGAAACTAACAAAACTAAAAAGTATTGCCGTTTCAAAAAATCAGGAATCAAATACATCGATTATAAAGATGCTGATTTCTTATTGAAATTCGTTAATGAGCAAGGAAAAATTCTTCCTCGTCGTTTAACTGGAACTTCATTAAAATACCAAAGAAAAGTTTCTGTAGCTGTAAAAAGAGCTCGTCACTTAGCTTTAATGCCATACGTGGCCGATTTATTAAAATAATTAAAAACTCTAGTCGCTGGTTTCTGTTATGCAGAACCTAACTTCTAAAATTTAAGGACAACAACATGGAACTTATTTTAAAACAAGACGTACAAAACTTAGGATTTAAAGATGATGTAGTATCTGTAAAACCAGGTTACGGACGTAACTTTTTAATTCCTCAAGGATTCGCTACTTTAGCAACTCCTTCTGCTAAAAAAGTTTTAGCTGAAAACCTAAAACAAAGAGCACACAAAGAAGCGAAAATTGTTGCTGATGCTAAAGCATTAGCTGAAACTTTAAAAGCTCTTGAAATTAAACTTACTGCAAAAGCTGGTGGAGAGAAACTTTTTGGTTCTATCACTAACATCGATATCGCTGAAGCTTTAGAGAAATCTGGAAATGCTATCGATAGAAAATTCATCACTAGCGGTGTTGTAAAACGTATTGGAAAATACAATGCTACAGTTCGTTTACACAGAGATGTAATCGTTGAATTACCATACGAAATTGTTGCTGAAAAGTAATAGTTTTAAAATCTATATTAAAATCCCGATGCAAATCGGGATTTTTTTTTGATGTCATTGCACAAAGCAATCTAGTCTTTTAAATTTTAATAAATAGGAACGAGATAAATTCGGTCCTCACAATGATATGAAGTACGCAAGATTAACAAAAGAACAGTTTGATGAACTGCATAATGAATTTGCCAGTTTTTTAGCAACACAGGCAATTGATAAAGCAGAATGGGATTTACTAAAAGTAAATAAACCTGAAGTTGCAGAGCAGGAATTAGATATTTTTTCTGATTTAATATGGGAAGGCGTTTTAGGAAGAGCTGAGTTTTTGGAGCATTTTTCAAAAAATCATATTTTTTTATTTCAATGTTTTGATACTTATGTCCAATCTATAGTGCTAAAGTCATTAGTTCCTGAAACCGACTTTTTAACGAAAGAAGGTTTGCAGTGGCTGAGCGATAATATGTTTACAGAAAATATCGAAATGAAAGTGGGTAAAAAGGTATTTACTGAAGAAAGAAATGTTTCTATTTTTGAACTTATTAAGCAAGGCGCTTTTTTAAGTGACGGACAATTATTCACTCAAATAAATACAATTTTAGAATCTTAATTATAAAATTGTAGCTTAAGTAATACAGTAAAAAGATAAACGACTGGTGTTAAGTTGTTTATCTTTTTTTGTGTTTTTAACTTTTGTTTATAGTTATTTCTTTTTTAAAGCCCGTATTTCTACTCGTTTTTTTATTTTTATTCAAAATTTTAAGATTTTGGTTTAAAATGAATTCTATTTTCATTTTATTCTTACAAAACTGTTAAAAATCAATCGTTATAGTTCTTTTTATTGTAGTATTTTACTTTCAAAAATTAATTTTAACATAAAAAAACTAAAATTTTAGTAATTTTTTTACGTTTTATTTTCCTGCTTAAAATTACTGTTTTTTCTTATATTTACTGGGGTTCTGGATTGTTTGAGATTTTATAAATGAAAAAAATATAGGAAAATTACACTTGTTTTATTTTTTTGTTTTTTTTAATTTTAGAATAGAAAAGTTAAACAAAGTTTTCCGCCCAATAAACAGATTTGTTTTTAACTATTACTAAAAATAAAATATACGCATTCATTATAATTAAATCGGATTTTAAATAATAACTTAAAAACGCCTGCTTATGGAACTGAAAGTTACTTTTTTTATCAAGTTTGCAATAGTTCTTCATATTATTCTAGCTTTATTTTTTATTATTTTGAAGAAAGCGAGATTTCTTCTTCCTTTTGATTTTCCTTCAATAATGATTAGCTTTTTTGAAAAGTTATCCATTTTTAAATTTCAGCCTCAAAAGTATTATATACGATACTGTTGATGTTGCTGAATGATCAGGTTTACATTCTGCCTGACAAAAATTCAAGTAATATTTAATTCATGATGTTTTTATAACAGATGAAATTTTAGAAGAGTAATCAACTTTTAAAATGGGTAGGCCTTAAATATTATTTTCGACATATAAACCCTCCAAACTTTAAATTTTCTTTTATGAAAATTAACCCAAATCATTCCTCTTGGAAAATTGATGTAGATCAGTATTCCTAAAACTGAATTGTTTTTCATTTAATCAGGATGAAAGCAGTTCGTCAATATGCGCGGCATATTGGACAACTTTATATAGTTGTTTTTAAAGTGTAACTAAATTGTTTTTTAATGTTTTTTTAATTGTGTAAGCATATATGCTTATTGCAAGAGGTATTTTATTGTCCATTTTCTAATCTTCCAAATTATGAAAAAAAATTTTACTTTTTGTAGTCTCAGCTTTCAGAAGAGATTATTAGGACTATTATTTTTATTTCTGCTATGCAACAATGCATTTTCACAAACACTCTGCCGACCAGTGTCGCAGACTAATAGTGAAGGTGGATTATTGTGTGTGGGATTAAATGTTGATAGTCCAGCCAACGCTTATGATAGTGCTGGCTTGACGACCTTTGCAACTCTAACAAACGCTGTTGGAGTAGGTTGTTTCGTAGAAGAAACAATGACCTTAAATCAAACAGCAAGGGCAGGAGATCAAATTGCCATTTATTTTGGTACCGGAAACGGTTTGCTTGATCTTGGATTATTGTCCAATGTATCATTACAGGGCAAATTTTCGGGTACAAATGTAGGTTCAAGTGTGCCTTTAAATAGTCCGCTGCTGAATCTTAACCTATTAAATGGAAATACAATTGCGGTGGCAAAATTTCCTGTAACAGGCGACACGAATCAAATTCAGATTCAAGTAGGAGGACTTGTAAGTCTTTTAGTAAGCTTGAGAGTTTACGATGTTCGTTTAGAGTTTGCACAGCCAACAGTAACAAATGGTTTAACTCAAACGGTCTGTTCAGGAAATACAATAAGTCTGACTGCAACACCAGCTGCAGGAACTACTCTTGCATGGTATAGTTCAGCAACGTCTACTACAGCGTTAGCAACTGGAAATAATTTTACAACTCCAGCGTTAACTGCTTCTACTACTTATTATATTGGAATTACCAGACAAGCAGGTTGTGAAGGAAATGTCAGAGTACCTGTTGTTTTAAATGTTTCAAATCCTATTGCACCGGCCATTAATACTACAGGAACCAATATATGTTCTACAGGTGCGACACAATCGACTACGTTGTCTGTTTTAAATCCTGTTCCAGGAACTACTTATTCATGGTATGCTGTACCAACAGGAGGAACAGCTTTGGCTTCAGGAAATACATATTCACCAACGGTTTCTTTAGGAACTACTAGTTTTTATGTTGAAGCTTCAATAGGAAGCTGTATCAGTCCTACACGTACACAGGTGAATGTGGTTTCTACGGCTGTACCAGCTGCACCAACTGTTTTAACACAAAGTGTTACTATTCAATCTGGTCAGAATGCAACCTTAAGTGCTGCAACTTCTGAAGCAGGAGTGCAGCTTAATTGGTATGATGTAGCTACAGGAGGTACAGCATTGGCTGTCAATACGACAACCTATACAACACCTATATTAACGGCTTCAAAAACCTATTATGTTGAAGCGCAGAGTTCTAATGGAAATTGTGTTAGTGCAGCGAGAGTTCCAGTAACGGTAACTGTTCAGCCTGCATTTGCTGGAAGTTGTTTAGAAGCAAGCAGTCAGCAGACTGCTCAAAACGGATTGTGTGTATTGTGTAGTTCTACTAATCCTAATAATTCAGTAGATGCTAATGCAGCTACAGCAGCGAGATTAACAGTTCCAGTTGGATTAATCAACGGATGGATTCAACAGACATTACAATTTATCAATCCGGGAAAAGCCGGAGACATTGTTGATGTTGATCTTGAATTACCAGGCGGATTAGCGGATTTATCTTTGTTAGGAGCTGTAAGTTTAGCAACTTACAATGGAGCAACTTACAACAATGATCGTGTTTCTATTAATAATCCGTTAGTAACATTGCAGTTATTGTCGGGAAACCGTTTTAAAGCAAGTGTTGTGGCAGGAGCAAATTTTGATCGTGTGGAAATACGATTGGGAGGATTAGCGACCGTATTAACAACTGTAGACATTTATCAAGCCACTTATAGATTTAAAGCACCAGCAATTACAGGTGATACTACTATTTGCAGTGGACAATCTACTACTTTAACCGCAGCTCTTGCAGTTGGAGAAACCGTTAATTGGTATAGTGCAGCTACGGGAGGAAGTTCATTAGCTTCTACTGCTTCATTTACTACGCCAGCATTAACAGTTCCGACAACGTATTACGTTGAAGTTACAAGAAATGGCTGTGTTAATAGTGAAAGAAATCCAGTGCAAATCTTGATAGATAATCCTATAGCGCCAACGGTTACTACATCGCCAACAACAATTTGCAGCGGCCAGACGGCAACTTTAACCGTTCAGGCCCCGATTGCAGGAACTACTTATAATTGGTATGATGCTGCAACAGGGGGAACTTTGTTATTTACGGGAACTTCATTTACTACTCCAGCTTTAATTGCCAATACAAATTATTACGTTGAAGCTGTCATAGGAACTTGTGCCGCACCAACTCGTACTACAGTTAGTTTAACGGTTAATCCATTACCAGCGGTACCAACTTTTGCATCTTCAAATGTAATTATTCAGTCTGGCCAAAGTGCTACATTGGCAGTTTCAAATCCAGTTGCAGGAGTTACATACAATTGGTATAGTGCAGCTACTGGTGGTACACTTTTAGCATCAAATACAACAACATACACTACACCAATATTAACCAATAATCAAACGTATTATGTAGAAGCAGTGACTACTGCGACTGGTTGTACAAATTTAACAAGAGGAGCTGTAACGGTAACAGTAATCGCGAGTGCAAGCACTTGTTTACAAGCTAGTTCACAAATAACATCAACAGATGGATTATTATGTGCTCTTTGTACAGATACTGATCCAAATAATTCTGTTGATGGTGATATCAATACATATGCACAACTTACTGTGCCAATTGGTGTAGGAGGATATATTCAGCAGCAATTAATTTTTACCAACCCAGGTCAGACAGGAGATATTATTGATGTTGAATTGGAGGTTCCAGGTGGACTTCTTGATATTAGTGCTTTATCTAATATTTCGCTTGCGACTTACAACGGAGTAACTTATAATAATGACAGAACAGCAATAAATAATAATTTATTGAATATTCAATTATTATCAGGAAATAAATTTAAAGCCAGTTTTACTGCTACAGCACCATTTGACCGTGTAGAAGTAAGATTGGGAGGTGTCGCTACTCTATTAAGTAATTTATATATTTATCAGGCAGCCTATAGATTCCCAAATGCTGTAATAACAGGAGCTGCAGCACCAATTTGTGCAGGACAAACAGCTTCGTTAACAGCAGCTGCTTCAGGAACAGAAACGTTTACTTGGTATGATGAACCAGTAGGAGGAAGTATTGTAGCTGTAAATCCAACAGCACCATTAACTGCTTCAACAACTTATTATTTACAAGGAACCCGTGCCGGATGTGAGAATAGTTTACGTCAAGCGGTTACGGTTACTGTATTGCCAATTCCAACAGACTCTGATATTTTAATTTCAACTCCAGTCGAAGCTACTTGTGCTGGTCAAGCAGTATTAGCACCATCATCTAGCATTGCAGGAGTTACATTTAAATATTATACAGATCAGGCTAAAACACAGGAAATTATTACTGGAACAGTAGTTGCAGGTCAGCCGGGAGTAACATTTAACAAAGATGTTACAACTGGAGCGCTAACTATAAATGGTTTAAGTTCTACTGGCACACCTTATAATTATTATATTTCGGCTTTAAATGGTGGAACTTGCGAAAATGTAAACGGTACTTTAAAACAAGTAACAGTTAATTTTCCATCTACAACTGTTTTAACCGTAAATTCAACTTTAGCAGGTTGTGGAAGTGCTAATCTAGTAAATGCAATCACTAATTATGACGCCAATACAACTTATACATTTTTTGATGCTTCAAACAATGTAATAACCGCTGATGCTGCTGCTAATATCACAACTAGTGGAGTTTATTCGATTCAGGCACAAAGCAATACTGCAACTTGTCCTTCTGTTCAGCAGTCGGTTACAGTTACGATTAATGCACTGCCAAATTTAGTGGTAACGAATCCTACAGAATCTGTAAGTGTAGGTTCTAATGTTACTTTATCTGCAGTTTCAACAGCAGCGATTTCATGGTTCGATCCGCAGGGTAATCCTATTGCTGGACCTCCATTTACAACAGGGGTTTTAAATACACCTGGAGTTTATACGTATACTGTGGTAGCAAATGACGGAATCTGTTCTACTACGACCACTAAAGTAATCAATGTAATTGATCCTAACAGCTGTCAATCTTTAACAGAAAGAGTATATGCAAACGCACAAACATCTGGTTCGATTGTTACTGGAACTGTTACAGATGGTGCAAATGCAGTTGATGGTGATCCACAAACGTATTCCACTATTACAACTGGTGTTGGACTTTTAGGAGTTGGTACTACTTGGCAGAATTTAACTTGGCCATCAACTATTGCAAAAGGAACTCCTGTAACCATTAAATTAGGTTCAGAATACAGTTTATTAGCTGTTGGGCAAAATTTATCAGTAATTGGAACAATAGGCGGAGTTGATATTGGAACCTTACAGTCGGTTTCAGGTTCATTATTGAATTTAGTTTCAGGAGACAATACGTATGAATTTACTTTTGTTCCTTCTAATGCCTCAGGACCGCAAGATTATGATGGAATCCGAATTCAATCTGCTTCAATTGCAAGTGTTGCTCAAAACACAAAAGTATTTGATGCTCATTATAACAGATCAGTTCCAACTGTAACTTGTACTCCGGGTGATATTCAGGATATTTTTTATGGAGCTACAGATTTAGGACTTCCTGTTGGAGCAGTTACTGCTGCAGTAGGAGTTAGCGATGCTTGGAATATCGCAGATAATGATATTACTACATTTGCCACAATGTATAGTGGCGCTGGAGTTTTAGCAGCTTCTGATTTAACAGTTCAATTTAAAACGCCATCTGTAGTAACAGATACTTTAAGAATTGTAATTTCTAAACCAGCAACACTTTTAGATGTAAATTTACTAACAGGATTCAGCATTCAACGTTATTTAGGTAATGTAGCTGTTGGGGCGCCTATTCAAAATACCAGTACCTTATTAAGTTTAAGATTATTGCCGGGTAATACAATGGCAATGGTTCTTGTTTCTTCTCCTTCAGAATCATACGACAGAGTAAGAATTCGTTTTGGAGGAGTAGCAGGCGTATTAGAATATTTAAGAGTTCATACTGTAGAAAGAGTTGCTAATACAGCCATTATAGGCGGTGATCCTAACAATAAAATTACGGTTTGTCCAGGAACAGATGTCACCTTGCAGATACCAGAAGAAGCTTGTTCAACCTATCTCTGGTACGATGCGCCAACTGGCGGTAATGTTGTTGCTACGGGAATTACATATACAGTTCCAGAAACTTTAACAACCGGAGTCTATAAATATTATATTCAGCCGGTACGTTACGGTTGTGAAACTTATGCAAGAGGAGAAGTAACAATAGAAGTAAAAGCTTCAGCTCCTCAAAATGCCTTAAATAATATTACTTTAAACGGAGGAACAAATACATCAATTTGTTCGCCTTCTGGAACTGTAACATTAGCTACAGGTTTAAGCGGAACTCCAGTTTTGACCAATCCAGTTTACCAATGGTATAGCTTTAACGGAACAACAAGCCAATTAATTCCAGGAGAAACAACATCTCAATTAGTCGTAAACGGATTACTTCCGGGAACTTATACTTATTATGTGGGAGTAACCTCAGATGAATTTTGTACCACTGCAGAAGCAGATCGAAAACAAATTACATTTACCATCTTGCCACCTTCAACCGTAAATGATATTTTAGTTGATGATTTAACAGTTTGTCACAGTGTTCCAGCTTCGCTAACACCAACAGCGCCAACATTGACGAATCCTGTTTTTACATGGTATTTAGATGCTAATAGAACACAACCAATAACAAACGGTTCAGTAATAAGTGGTGTAACTTATACAATAGATGCAGCTGGAGTTTTAACTGCAGTGGGATTAACAAAAGCAGTAAGTCCAATAACCTATTATGTAGCTGTTTCTAGTTTAAATACCTGCGAAAATCTTGCAGGAACTTTGCAAGATGCCGTAATTATAATAAGCGATCCAAATACACCAACGACTACAGATGCCACACAGGATTTTTGTTTAATCAATGCTCCAACAGTGGCGAGTATTCAAGTAAATGAATCAAATATAGTTTGGTATAATGCACCAACAGCAGGAACTGCTTATGCATCGACAGATGTTTTAACAAGTGGTACCTATTATGCAGCAGCTGTAGATGGCGTTACTGGTTGTGAAAGCAGTGTTCGTTTAGCAGTTACAGTTACTGTGAGTGATCCAGGGACACCAACCACTACCGATACAACACAAGATTTCTGTTTGGTAAATGCGCCAACTGTGGCTAATATCCAAGTAAATACTCCTGCTACAGGTTCAATTGTTTGGTATAGTGCAGCTACTGGAGGAACAGCATTAGCTTCGACTACTGCATTAGCAACAGGAAATTACTACGCTTCTATTTTAGATCCATCTACAAACTGCGAGAGTGCAGTAAGATTGCTGGTTGCCGTAACAGTAAATGATCCAGGCACACCAACCACTACAGATACAACACAGGAATTCTGTTTAGAAGATGCGCCAACAGTTGCGAGTATTCAGGTTAATGCACCAGCAACAGGTTCAATTGTTTGGTATAGCGCAGCAACAGGAGGAACTCCGATCGCTTCAACCACAGCATTAGCAACAGGAAATTACTACGCTTCTATTTTAGATCCAGCAACAAACTGCGAGAGTGCAGTAAGATTACAGGTTGCCGTAACAGTAAATGATCCAGGCACACCAACAACAGCAGATGCTTCACAGGAATTCTGTTTAGAAGATGCTCCAACAGTTGCGAGTATTCAAGTTAATGCACCAGCAACAGGTTCAATTGTTTGGTATAGCGCAGCTACAGGAGGAACAGCATTAGCTTCCACTACTGTATTAGCTACAGGAAATTATTATGCTTCTATTTTAGATCCATCTACAAACTGCGAAAGCGCCGTGAGATTACTGGTTGCCGTAACAGTAAATGATCCAGGCACACCGACATTAGTAACTGCAGGCACACAAAACTTCTGTTTAGCGAATGCACCGACTTTTGCGAGTGTCCAGTTTAACGAATCAAATATTGTCTGGTACACAGCCTTAACAGGTGGAACTGCAATTGCTCCAGCAACAGCTTTAACAAGCGGAACATACTTTGCAGCGATCAGCGATCCGGCAACAGGATGTGAAAGCGCTGTGAGATTATCGGTAACGATTAACGTAAGCGATCCGGGCACACCGACATTAGTAACCGCAGGCACACAGAACTTCTGTTTAGTGAATGCACCAACTTTTGCAAGCGTCCAGTTTAACGAATCAAATATTGTCTGGTACACAGCCCTAACAGGAGGAACCGCAATTGCTCCAGCAACAGCTCTTACAAGCGGAACGTATTTCGCAGCGATCAGCGATCTGGCAACAGGATGCGAAAGCGCCGTGAGATTATCAGTAACGATTAACGTAAGCGATCCGGGCACACCGACATTAGTAACCGCAGGCACACAGAATTTCTGTTTAGCGAATGCACCGACTTTTGCAAGCGTCCAGTTTAACGAAACAAATATTGTCTGGTACACAGCCCTAACAGGAGGAACCGCAATCGCTTCAACTACTGCGCTTACAAGCGGAACATACTTTGCAGCGATCAGTGATCCTGCAACTGGATGCGAAAGTGCTGTAAGATTATCAGTAACGATCAGCGTAAGCGATCCGGGCACACCGACATTAGTAACTGCAGGCACACAGAATTTCTGTTTAGTGAATGCGCCGACTTTTGCCAGTGTCCAGTTTAACGAATCAAATATTGTCTGGTACACAGCCTTGACAGGCGGAACTGCAATCGCTTCAACTACTGCGCTTACAAGCGGAACATACTTTGCAGCGATCAGCGATCCGGCAACAGGATGTGAAAGCGCCGTGAGATTATCAGTAACAATCAGCGTAAGCGATCCGGGCACACCAACCACTACAGATACAACACAGGAATTCTGTTTAGAAGATGCTCCAACAATTGCGAGTATTCAGGTAAACACTCCTGCTTCAGGTTCAATTGTTTGGTATAGCGCAGCAACAGGAGGAACTCCGATCGCTTCAACCACACCATTAGCAACAGGAAATTATTACGCTTCTATTTTAGATCCAGCAACAAACTGCGAGAGTGCAGTAAGATTACTGGTTGCCGTAACAGTAAATGATCCAGGCACACCAACAACAGCAGATGCTTCACAGGAATTCTGTTTAGAAGATGCTCCAACAGTTGCGAGTATTCAAGTTAATGCACCAGCAACAGGTTCAATTGTTTGGTATAGCGCAGCAGCAGGAGGAACAGCATTAGCTTCCACTACTGCATTAGCAACAGGAAACTACTATGCTTCTATTTTAGATCCAGCAACAAACTGTGAAAGTTCAGTAAGATTACTGGTTGCCGTAACAGTAAATGATCCGGGCACACCAACATTAGTAACCGCAGGTACGCAGAATTTCTGTTTAGCGAATGCACCGACTTTTGCGAGTGTCCAGTTTAACGAATCAAATATTGTCTGGTACACAGCCCTAACAGGCGGAACTGCAATTGCTCCAGCAACAGCTTTAACAAGCGGAACATACTTTGCAGCAATCAGTGATCCTGTAACAGGATGCGAAAGTGCCGTGAGATTATCAGTAACGATTAACGTAAGCGATCCGGGAACACCGACATTAGTAACCGCAGGCACACAGAATTTCTGTTTAGTAAATGCGCCGACTTTTGCGAGCGTCCAGTTTAATGAAACAAATATTGTCTGGTATACCGCTTTAACAGGAGGAACCGCAATTGCTCCAGCAACAGCTTTGACAAGCGGAACATACTTTGCAGCGATCAGCGATCCGGCAACAGGATGCGAAAGCGCCGTGAGATTGTCAGTAACGATTAACGTAAGCGATCCGGGCACACCGACATTAGTAACCGCAGGCACACAGAATTTCTGTTTAGCGAATGCACCGACTTTTGCCAGTGTCCAGTTTAACGAAACAAATATTGTCTGGTATACCGCTTTAACAGGAGGAACCGCAATCGCTTCAACTACTGCGCTTACAAGCGGAACATACTTTGCAGCGATCAGCGATCCGGCAACTGGATGCGAAAGTGCCGTGAGATTATCAGTAACGATCAGCGTAAGCGATCCGGGCACACCGACATTAGTAACCGCAGGCACACAAAACTTCTGTTTAGCGAATGCGCCGACTTTTGCGAGCGTGCAGTTTAATGAATCAAATATTGTCTGGTACACAGCCTTAACAGGAGGAACCGCAATTGCTCCAGCAACAGCTTTAACAAGCGGAACATACTTTGCGGCGATCAGCGATCCGGCAACAGGATGTGAAAGTGCCGTGAGATTATCGGTAACGATTAACGTAAGTGATCCGGGCACACCGACATTAGTAACCGCAGGCACACAAAACTTCTGTTTAGCGAATGCGCCGACTTTTGCGAGTGTCCAGTTTAATGAAACAAATATTGTCTGGTACACAGCTTTAACAGGCGGAACCGCAATCGCTCCAGCAACAGCTTTGACAAGCGGAACATACTTTGCAGCGATCAGCGATCCGGCAACAGGATGTGAAAGCGCCGTGAGATTATCAGTAACGATCAGCGTAAGCGATCCGGGCACACCGACATTAGTAACCGCAGGCACACAAAACTTCTGTTTAGCGAATACACCGACTTTTGCGAGTGTCCAGTTTAATGAAACAAATATTGTCTGGTACACAGCCTTAACAGGCGGAACAGCAATCGCTTCATCTACAGCTTTGACAAGCGGAACATACTTTGCAGCGATCAGCGATCCGGCAACAGGATGTGAAAGTGCTGTAAGATTATCGGTAACGATTAACGTAAGCGATCCTGGCACACCGACATTAGTAACCGCAGGCACACAGAATTTCTGTTTAGTGAATGCACCGACTTTTGCCAGTGTCCAGTTTAATGAAACAAATATTGTGTGGTACACAGCCTTAACAGGCGGAACCGCAATTGCTCCGACAGCAGCTTTGACAAGCGGAACATACTTTGCAGCGATCAGCGATCCGGCAACAGGATGTGAAAGTGCTGTAAGATTATCAGTAACAGTGAATGTTAGTAATCCTGTAACGCCAACAACAAATGCTGCAGCACAAACGTTTTGTTCAGGAACAGCGCCTACAGTTGCCAGCATCCAAGTGAATGAAGCAAATGTAGTGTGGTACACTGCTCCAACTGGTGGAACAGCATTGGCATCTACAACAGTATTAGCAACTGGAAATTATTACGGAGCTATAAAAGATCCTGTAACAGGATGTGAAAGTAATGTAAGATTACTTATAGCAGTTACCGTTGGAAATACAATTAATCCAACAACTAACAATGCATCTCAAACTTTCTGTTCAACAACAAATCCAACAATAGCAAGTATTCAAGTAAATGAAAGTAACGTAAGCTGGTTTAGCACTCCAACAGGAGGAACAGCAATTGCGCCAACAACGGCCTTAACTAGTGGAACTTATTATGGAAGCATTATAGATCCTGTTTCAGGCTGCGAAAGCACAACTCGTTTACAAGTTGTTGTTACAGTAACAGATCCAAGTGCGACACCAACAACAACAGATACCACTCAGGATTTTTGTTCTACAGCTAATCCAACAATTGCAAATATTCAGGTAAATGAAGCTAATGTAATCTGGTACAGCACTCCAACAGGAGGAACAGCAATTCCGGCTTCAACAGCATTAACAACAGGAACCTATTATGGTGCTGTGGCAAGCAATACAAATTGTGAGAATCCAGTACGATTAGCAGTTGCAGTAAGTGTAAACACTCCGGGAGTAATTACAACACCAAATGCAAATCAGACATTCTGTTTATCAGCATTGCCAACTCTTGCTAATATTCTTGTAAATGAACCAAATGTAGTATGGTATGCAGCTGCGACCGGTGGAACTCCACTTGCAGCCAATACACCACTTACAGCAACTACTTACTATGCGGCAGCGCTTAGTAATACTACAAATGGTTGCGAAAGTGCAGCAAGACTTGCCATTACCATTACATTCGAAAACGATGCTTTAGTACAGCTTACCACAACAGACGATACACCATGTGTATTCCAAGGGGTAACTTATTCTATAGCTAATGGTAAATCAAATTATGTTTGGTCTGTTACAAACGGAACCATTACTTCAGGAGGCGGAAGCAACGACGGATCTGCAACAATTTCATGGTCAGATGTTGGTCCGGGTAGAGTTGAGGTAACTTACACAAATAATTGTGATGAGACTACCACTAAATTCCTGAATGTTACAGTGGCTACTTGTTCTGATTTGACTATCACAAATGTAGTTGATAATCCAACTCCAAACTTTGGCGACCGTGTTACCTTTACGGTTACAGTAAACAATGTTGGAGAAGGAGGTTTCATAAACACAATTGTGAGTGATTTACTGCCAAGCGGTTATAACCTAATAAGTGCAAGTACATCAATAGGAACTTACGATCAATCAACTCAGCTTTGGACAATCCCAACATTAAATGCAGGACAAAGTGTAACACTTACAATAGTTGCAGAAGTACTGCCAAGCGGAAATTATCAAAATGTTGCTACTATCGAAATCTCAACACCTTTAGATCTAGATACAACAAATAACTCTGCTATGGCTTCTGTAGAACCAATTTGTTTGACAGTTTACAATGAGTTTACGCCAAATAATGATGGCGCCAACGATTTATTCAGAATAGATTGTATCGAATCATATCCTAATAATGAATTGAAAGTTTTTAATAGATATGGTGCACTGGTGTACAGCAAAGTACATTATGAAAACGATTGGGACGGAACTGCAAATGTATCCGGAGTAGTTAATAGAGGAGACATGCTGCCAACAGGTACTTATTTTTATGTGATTACCATTGGAGATGGAACGGTTAAAAAAGGATGGTTATCTATCATGAGATAAACATTCTGTTAATCATCTAATTAATTAAATTAAATAAGTATCGTTATGAAACTATATATAAAACCATTAGAAACGTATTTCATTCTAATATGTTCTTTTATCACAATTTGTGTCAGTGCACAACAAGACCCTCAATATACACAGTATATGTATAACACAATGGCGGTAAATCCGGCTTATGCCGGGTCTACCGGTACATTGGAAGCGACTCTTTTACATCGTTCACAATGGGTAGGAATCTCAGGAGCGCCTGAAACACAGTCGTTCTCAATTCACGGACCTCTTACCAATGAAAAAATTGGTTTAGGACTAAGTGTTGTAAATGATAAAATAGGTCCGTCAAACGAACTGTATCTTGATGGAAATTTCTCGTACTCACTACCACTGGGATATGAAAAACGATTAGCATTTGGTTTGAAAGCCGGAATGCGTATGTTAAACATAGACTGGTCTAAAGGGAGATATTACAACAGTAATGATGTTTTACTGAATCAGAATATCGACAATCAGATGAAAATGGCAATTGGAGCGGGTGTTTATTACTATACCGAAAAATGGTATTTAGGCTTCTCAATTCCAAGTTTTATCCGAAATGATTATTATGATGATGTTCAGGAATCAATAGACTTTGATCGTCTGCATTATTATTTAATGGGAGGTTATGTTTTTGATTTGAACCCAAATTTGAAGTTCAAACCAGCATTTTTAGTAAAAGCAGTAAGTGGTGCGCCGCTCACTGCTGATGTATCGGCGAATTTTATGATTGCTGAAAAATTTGTTATTGGAGGATCATACAGAACAGATGATTCGATAAGTATCTTAGCAGGTTTTCAAATATCGCAAAGTTTTTATCTAGGTTATGCTTTCGATTATACAGTTAGCCAGTTAAACAAGTACAATGATGGTACTCACGAATTCATTTTACGTTATTCGTTAAACAAAGGCGCTAACAAAATCAAATCTCCTCGATTCTTCTAAAAATTGTAAGTATGAAAAAAATATATATCCTGAGTTTAGTCTTGAGCATTACGTTTAGTTTTGCTCAAAAGACTAATTTAAAGCAAGCCGATGCGTTGTTTAGAAACTATTCCTACACTGATGCTTCAAAAGCCTACGAGGAATGTTTACAGCATATCAAAAACCCATCGGCTCAAACATTAAAAAATGCGGCAGACTCGTATTATTTTATTTCCGATGCACGAAATGCACTTAAATGGTATAGAAAATTATACGAAGTACAAGGAAATAACTTGACAGACATTTACTATCTGCGTTACATTCAAACCATGAAAGCAGTAATGGATTATGATGAAGCTGATAGAGTGACCAAGGAATATCTCAATAAAAAAGGAGATCAAAAAGAGATCAACCGTTATGTAGCTCAGAAAAAACAATTGGATAGCCTTGCGAAAGCCAGACCTTTGTATCAGATTAAAAATCTGGACATAAACACCAGCAAATCTGATTTTGGAACCACTTTTTATAAAGAACAGATTGTATTTACTTCTGCAAGAGATACGACGAAATTCAGTGAGAAATTGTACACTTGGAACAATCAGCCTTTCTTGAATTTATATTTGTCTGAAAGAAATCCGGCTGATGGTAGTTTATTTAATGAAAGTTTGTTTCTGCCAAATGTAATGAGCAAATATCATGAAGCAACGGCTACTTTTGACCCTAGCGGAAAAACCATGTACTACACCACTAATATTGTAAAGAAAAACAAATTGGTTGTAGATGGAAACAAAATAAATAACTTCCAGATTATAAAAGGATCAATCGTTGATAACAAACTTGAAAATCCACAAGGTGTTTTCTTTAATAGTGAAGACTATTCAGTAGGACATCCATGTTTGAGCGATGATGGACAATGGCTTTTCTTCGCATCAGATATGCCGGGCGGTTATGGGGAAACCGACTTGTATGTTGTTAAAATTGCTGATGATGGTACAATGAGTTCGCCTTTAAATCTGGGAGCTACTATTAATACAATTGGGAATGATCTTTTTCCATTTTTTAAAAACGGAATGCTCTATTTCTCTTCAGATGGACATTACGGACTTGGAGATTTAGATGTGTATGAAAGTAAATTTCTGCCTGACGGAACTTTTTCTACACCTCGTAATTTAGGTGCGCCAATAAATAGTAACAAAGATGATTTCGCATACATAGTAGATAAATCAGATAGTTATGGTTATGTTTCATCTAACAGAGCAGGAGGAAAGGGCGACGATGATATTTATTCCTTTGTAAAAGGGAAACCCGTTTGTAACCAAAATATATCTGGTATAGCTGTTGACAGAAAAACAAAACTTCCGTTGGCTGATGTAACCGTTATGGCGTACAATTCTTTTAAAGAAGTATTGGGCGAAACCAAAACCAATTATGAAGGAAAATATGCCATTACAGTTCCGTGTAATAAAATGGTAAACATGATCGCTGCCAAACCCAATTACAGCAGCGACGAAAAATCAGTGCAAACGACAAAAGAAAATGAAGGTGAAATTCCAAACATTAATTTCGAACTCAGCAACTATGATGACTTAGTAGTCAAAAAAAGAGGTGTAGAAATGGTAGATGTTCAGCCTATTTATTTTGATTATGACAAATATGATATTACACCAAAAGCTGTA
Organism: Flavobacterium endoglycinae; assembly: GCF_017352115.1. Classification (NCBI taxonomy): domain Bacteria; kingdom Pseudomonadati; phylum Bacteroidota; class Flavobacteriia; order Flavobacteriales; family Flavobacteriaceae; genus Flavobacterium; species Flavobacterium endoglycinae. Next base: position 367,487 of record NZ_CP071448.1, on the reverse strand, counting down.
GAAGAATTGACCAAAGTGGTCTTCATTATGCAGAAATTTCCAAACATCAGAATTAAGATAGAATCGCACACCGATTCTCGTGGAAAAGATGCTTACAATTTAAAACTTTCAGATAACAGAGCTAAATCAACCAGAGATTATATTCTTTCTCAAGGTATTGATGCTTCAAGAATCGAAAGTGCAATTGGTTATGGCGAAACCCGCCTGATCAACAAATGCAAAAATGGAGTGAAATGTACCGAAGAAGAACATTTATTAAACAGACGCTCTGACTTTATCATTATTCAAAAATAGTACTATATTTGCATGCTAATAATTTGATTATCAACATGAAAATATAGAACGTAGAAACCATTTGGAAGTTGGTTTTTTTAAATTCTTTTTTAAGAATAATGGACAAGGAGAAAATCAGGCAGCATGCATTTGCTGTCTGATTTTTGATTTTTACAAAACTTTGGGTTATTAATATTTTTTCAATAAAAATACCCTAATTTTGAGATTCATTATTTTAACAGCAATATCTATTATTTTAATATTTTATGAATATTCAAGAAACCATTCAGGCATTACGAGACGAACTTAACCAGCATAATTACAACTACTATGTTTTAGACAATGCCACCATTTCTGATTACGATTTTGATATTAAACTGAAAGAACTTCAGGATTTAGAAAACAAACATCCTGAGTTTTTTGATGAAGATTCACCAACGCAACGTGTAGGCGGAGCTGTTACCAAGAATTTTAAAACTATTGCACATCAGTACAGAATGTACTCTCTTGATAATTCCTATTCAAAAGAAGATTTACTCGAATGGGAAAACAGAATTCAGCGTGTTTTAGGAAATGTTAATCTACAATATACCTGCGAATTAAAATACGACGGTGCTTCAATCAGTATTTCATATGAAAATGGAAAACTGGTTCAGGCAGTAACGCGTGGTGACGGATTTCAAGGAGATGAGGTAACCAATAATATCAAAACCATTAAATCAGTTCCGTTGCGATTAAAAGGAGATTATCCTGAAAAATTCGATATTCGCGGAGAAATTATTCTGCCTTATGCCGGATTCGAAAAAATGAATCAGGAATTGATAGAAATTGGCGAAACACCCTATTCAAATCCAAGGAATACAGCATCTGGAAGTCTTAAATTACAAGACAGTGCTGAAGTTGCCAAACGTCCGTTAGAATGTTTATTGTACACCGTAGCAGGAAACAATCTATCATTTGCCACACAATTTGAAGGTTTAGAAGCAGCGCGCAGATGGGGGTTTAAAGTACCTGCAGAAGCAAAACTGGCTAATAATATGCAGGAAGTTTTCGATTTTATTGATTACTGGGATGTTCATCGTCATAAATTACCTTATGAAACCGATGGTGTTGTGATAAAAGTTAACAACATTCATTCACAGCAAGAATTAGGATATACTGCAAAATCACCTCGATGGGCAATTGCTTATAAATTCAAATCAGAACAAGTTTCAACTGTTTTAAAATCAATTTCATATCAAGTTGGACGTACAGGAGCAATCACACCTGTTGCTAATTTAGAACCTGTTCAGCTTGCGGGAACTATTGTAAAAAGAGCTTCGCTTCACAACGCAGACCAAATTCAAAAATTAGACATCCGATTAAACGATACCGTTTTTGTTGAGAAAGGAGGAGAAATCATTCCGAAAATCATTGCTGTAGATTTAGAAAAACGTCCTGAAAATTCCGAAGTAACGCAATACATCACTCATTGTCCAGAATGTCAGACTGAATTAGTTCGAAACGCTGGAGAAGCCAATCACTATTGTCCTAACTTTTACGGTTGTCCTCCGCAGATTATTGGAAGAATCCAGCATTATATTTCTAGAAAAGCAATGGATATTGAAGGACTTGGAGGCGAAACCGTAGCGCTTCTTTTTAAAAACAATTTAGTCCACAATTATGCTGATTTATACGAATTGAAAGTTTCAGATATTCTACATTTGGAAAGAATGGCACAAAAATCAGCTGAAAATCTGGTAAACGGTGTTGAGAAATCTAAAGAAATTCCGTTTGAAAGCGTATTATTTGCTTTAGGAATCCGTTATGTGGGAGAAACTGTTGCCAAAAAATTAGCTAAACATTATAAAAATATCGACGCCTTAAGCCAGGCCTCTTTAATGGATTTAATTCTTGTTGATGAAATTGGAGAAAGAATCGCGAGAAGCGTTATCGAGTTTTTTGAAAATGAAGAAAATAAAATCATCATCGAAAGGCTTAAAAACTATGGAGTTCAATTTGAAATCGTAGAAAAAGTAAATCCAAATGCAACCGAAAAATTTGTGGGTAAAACCTTTGTGGTTTCTGGTGTTTTTGCACAATTTTCGAGAGACGAACTCAAAAAAGCTATTGAAGACAACGGAGGTAAAGTAGGAAGTTCAATTTCTGCCAAAACTGATTTTGTCGTGGCTGGAGATAATATGGGACCTGCAAAACTTGAAAAAGCAACTAAACTAAATATTCCTATTCTGTCTGAAGAAGAATTTATAACTAAACTAAATGAAAGCGAATAAACCGTCGTTGATTTTATTTTTTTTAGCGCTGGTGTTGACAATTATTTTTGATTGGACAGAACAAGATTTTCTTGCTACCTATTCTAAAGCAATTGTCCTGCCATCGATATTTATTTATTTTTTAATCAGCAGGCAATTTAAAATAAGAAAAATTGAAGGTCTAATTTTTTTATTTTGTTTTATAGGGAATGTTTTTGATTTAATGGATGTCGAAATTTCAGAAATTGGCGGAGTCATCTGTTTTCTGATCGTGTATTTGTTATTATTCAGACTTTTTATTACAGAACATCAAAAAATAAAACTCAAAAAGAAAGATATTCTTCCCGTATCAATTGTCATAATATTTATTGTATATCTGTTGATTTCAGTTTTGGCAATGAAACTTGACAATCTAGATAACTATAATTTTATATATGTCATTTACGGAATAGTTTTAAGCGTAATAAGCTACTTTTCGTTTGTAAGTTACATAACGAAAGGAACGTTTATTACGCTTTTAATGTCTCTTATGATGATGAGTTACATCTTGTCTGATATATTCTATATCTTCAACCAATACTTTTCCTATTCCGTTGTATTAGTATTAATACAAGACATTACACAAATCTTAGCTTATTATTTCATGGTAGAATATTTCCTTGAAAAAGCAAAGAGAAAAAAGAAAAGAATAGTTATACAATAATAGATCTAGCCTGATTAGTGTGAGCTTTATTGCTGTCAAAATAAAAATCAATTCGTCCTAAATTTATTCCATAACAGCCAACTTGGTTTACCAGTACATTTTCTCCGGCTTTGTTTTTTACAATTGTAGGTTTGTCCAGAAAGGTATGCGTATGCCCGCCAATAATCAAATCAATATCTTGGGTCAGTTCGGCAAACTTTAAATCAGAAATTTTAGAAGCATCGTCTTTGTATTTATAACCTAAATGAGAAAGACAAATTACCAAATCACATTTTTCCTCTTTCTTTAATAAACGAGTCATGTCTTGTGCGATTTCGACAGGATTATTATAAACCGTTTCTTTGTATAATTGTTTGTCTACCAATCCCTGAAGTTCGATTCCTACACCAAAAACTCCAACCTTAATACCGTTTTTATTGAAAATTTTATAAGGTTTTACAAGACCATTCATAACCGTGTTTTTGAAATCATAATTAGAACAAATGAATTCAAAAGTCGCATGCGGCATTTGAGCATATAAACCGTCAAGTCCGTTGTCAAAATCATGATTTCCTATAGTTGAAGCATCATATTTCATCATGCTCATCAATTTAAATTCAAGTTCACCTCCGTAATAATTAAAATAAGGAGTACCTTGAAAAATATCTCCGGCATCTAATAAAAGTACGTTTGGATTTTCCTGACGGATAGTTTCAATAAGAGCTGCTCTTCGAGAAACACCTCCCATATTTGGGTTACGAGGATCATCAGCAGGAAACGGATCGATATGACTGTGAACATCGTTTGTGTGAAGAATCGTTAAATGTTTAATTTCGTTATCGTTACTTTCAAAACTGCTCAATGATAAACCTAAGCTTAATAAAGCGGTACTTGCAGCAGTTTTTTCGATAAATTCTCTTCTTTTCATTTGGTATGTTTTTGGCGTAAAACGCTTGTATTTTTAAGTGTAAATTATTCTTCAGTAATTCTGATGTCTCTCGGCACTGGAATAGTATCAACTTCTTTAAAGTAATCAATTAATACATTTCGCAGTTTATAATTCATATCATACTTCTGTATGTTTTTTGCGAAAAAATACATACTGTCACCGCCATTAGCTAAATAATCATTTGTAGCAACATAATATGTCTTGTTAACATCAAAAGGTTTTCCTTGTATTAAAATGTTTTTGGCAGTATTATCTTTTGCAATTGTAAAAGTCATGCCAGATAAAGGATGAGGTTTTTTCTCCTTAATAATATAAGCAGTCATTTCTAGAATTTGTTCTCCTTTTAAAGCCAGCACAACCATGTTGTTTTCAAAAGGCATAATTTCAAATGCAGATCTTGTTGTTACATTTCCTTTTGGTAAAATCGCTCTAATTCCGCCATGATTTAAAAAGCATAAATCAATCTCCTTTTTTTCTCTGATTTTAAAAACCTTATTACCTTGTTTTAAAGTAACGTCGGCCATTAGATTTCCAATCGTAGTCTGCCATTTTCCTGTACTTTTATCTAGCGTTTCAGGACAATAAGCAAGAACACTGTCTAAATCTTTATTGATATGATCGCGATATGGTTTAATAAACTTTTCAATTTCAGGAGTTTCGGCACTGTTTTGTGTTACCGGAAGTTGTTTTCCTTCTACCTTAGTTACATTGTAAGTCTTATGACTGCAGGAAAATATTGAAAATACTGTTAAGAATATAACAAAAAGTTTTAAAAATCGGTTATACTTTTTTAGTTTTACCATTTTAAATGCGGCTTAAATAATTAATTTTGTAATTCGTAAAAGTACTATGTTTTTAGATTATATAAAGGAATTTTTTGTAAAAAAATCATTAAAAAATAATCTGAATAATGTCAAGAATGAAGTTTTTACAAGTAATATACAAACGATTGGTTTAGTGGTCGATGAAAGTAAATTTCGAGATTCAAAAGCGTTAATAAAAGAACTGGTATCATACGGAATTGCACCCGAAAAGATAAAAATTATTGCGTACAGACGTAAATTCAAAAAAAAGAAAACCTATTCAAAACCTACATTTGGTAAAAAAAATATCAATTGGAAAGGAGAACTGACAGAACCTTTTTTAAAAGAATTTATCGAAACCGAATTTGACCTTTTGATAAGTTATTATGATGTAGAAAACATTGCTTTAATGATGGTAACAAGCAAATCAAAAGCCAGATTTAAAGTTGGTTTTTCATCTGTGAACACTAGATTAAACCGATGGATGTTTAACACGGCAATGGAAGAATACAAACTATTTGTTTCTGAATTGTTCAAGTATTTAAAAAGTATAAAGTAAATTATAAAGAAAGATATGCAATCATTAATAGGAACAGGTGTTGCGCTTGTAACTCCATTTAAAAAAGACTTTTCAGTAGATATCGAAGCGTTGCAGCGAATCGTTAATTTTTCGATAGACGGAGGAGTTGAATATCTTGTGGTTTTGGGAACAACAGCAGAAAATGCAACCCTGACGCAAGACGAAAAAGAATTAGTTATAAATACCGTTATAGAAGTAAATAAGGGAAGATTACCATTAGTTCTTGGAGTAGGCGGCAATAATACCATGCAGGTGGTTGACGAATTAAAAACCAGAGACTTTTCTCCTTTTGAAGCCATACTTTCTGTTTCCCCTTATTATAATAAACCAACACAAGAAGGAATTTATCAGCATTTTAAAGCAATTGCAGAAGCTTCTCCTGTACCAGTAATTTTATACAACGTTCCAGGAAGAACTTCAAGTAATATGCTTCCTTCAACAGTAATTCGTCTGGCAAATGATTTTAAAAATGTAGTAGCGATTAAAGAAGCTGCAGGTGATGTTGTACAAGCATTTAAAATTATTAAAGACGCACCAAAAGATTTTCTAGTTATTTCAGGAGATGATATGATTGCACTTCCTATTGTTTTAGCGGGTGGAGCAGGAGTAATCTCGGTTATTGGTCAAGGTTTTCCAAAAGAATTTTCAGAAATGATTCGTTTGGGACTCAATAAAAAAGCCGCTGATGCGTTTAAAACACAATACTTTTTATCAGATTGTATCGATATGATTTTTGAACAAGGAAATCCAGCCGGAATAAAACAAGTTTTCCAAGCTCTGGGAATAGCTGATAATACAGTACGTCTGCCTTTGGTTCCTGTAGACGAATCTTTGGCAGAACGATTAAATGAGTTCGTCAAAAACAGCATAAAATAAGTAAAAGACTCTGTATTTTTGTACACGAAAAAAATATTTTGCAGTCGCTAAATTAATAACTAAATTTGCCACCGAAACTTCGGTGTGATTTTCTTTGGTGTAAAGTCTTAGAAGTCATAATAAAAGTAAGAAAATGAAAAAAGTAGTATCTCTATTAATTGTTGTTGTCCTTTTTTGCTCTTGCAGTGATTACCAAAAGGCATTAAAAAATGAAGACGTAGCAGCAAAGTTTGAAGTGGCGACAAAGATGTATGAGGCTGGAAAGTACAATAAAGCAATACGTCTTTTTGAACAATTAGCACCTTCTTATAGAGGTAAGCCTCAGGCGGAAAAACTTTTTTACATGTTTTCACAGTCTTATTATAAGACAGAACAGTATTATTTAGCCGGTTATCAATTTGAAAGCTTTGTTTCGGGATATCCACGAAGCGAAAAAGTACAAGAAGCAGCTTTCTTGGGAGCTTACAGCTATTCAAAATTGTCTCCTGTTTACAGTTTAGATCAGGCAGATACAGTAAAAGCGCTAGAGAAATTACAGGCTTTTATAGATAACTATCCAAATTCAGAATATCTGGCTAAAGCAAATGAAACAGTTCAGGTGCTAAATGGAAAACTAGAAAAGAAAGCATACGAAAATGCGAAAGGATATAATACTATCTCAGATTATAAATCTGCTTTAGTAGCTTTTGATAATTTTATTGCTGATTTTCCAGGAACACCTTATAAAGAAGATGCATTGTTTTATAAATACGATTCAGCATACAAGTTAGCAATAAACAGTGTGCCATCAAAAATGGAAGAGCGTTTACATGTGGCACAAACAGCTTACGCTAATCTGTTGAAATTTAAAAGCGATACAAAATATAAAAAAGAGGCAGACGAAATGAATGCCAGAGTTGAAACAGATTTACAAAAATTTACTAAATAAAATAAAGTCATGGATTTAAAAAAGACGAATGCTCCTGTTAATACAATAACTTACAATAAAACAGTTATTGAAGAGCCAACAGGAAATGTGTATGAAGCAATTACCATTATGGCTAAAAGAGCAAACCAGATTAATTCTGAAATTAAAAAAGAATTAACTGAGAAATTAGAAGAGTTTGCGACTTACAATGACAGTCTTGAAGAAGTTTTTGAAAATAAAGAACAAATTGAAGTTTCTAAATTTTACGAAAAATTACCAAAACCACATGCTTTAGCAGTTCAAGAATGGTTAGACGGTAAAACTTACCACAGAAATTCAAACAAATAATAGTATAGTATAATGTCAGTTTTAAACGGGAAAAAGATTTTACTGGGGGTTTCCGGTGGAATTGCAGCGTATAAAACAGCCTCATTAGTACGACTTTTTATCAAAGCAGGTGCACATGTCCAAGTGATAATGACACCTGCTTCTAAGGATTTTGTAACCCCGCTTACGTTATCTACCTTATCAAAAAATCCCGTACATTCCAGTTTCTTTAATCAGGATGATGAAGATGCCGTATGGAACAACCACGTTGAACTCGCTCTTTGGGCAGATTTAATGCTGATTGCTCCTGCAACTGCCAATACCTTATCTAAAATGGCAACCGGCAACTGTGATAATCTTTTAATTGCAACCTATTTATCGGCTAAATGTCCAGTTTATTTTGCTCCTGCAATGGACTTGGATATGTATAAGCATCCTTCTACTATTTCTAGTTTTACAGCTTTAAAACAATTTGGAAATAGTATGATTCCAGCTGAAAAAGGAGAATTAGCAAGCGGTTTATCTGGCGAAGGCCGAATGGCTGAACCTGAGAATATTGTCGCTTTTCTTGAAGCAGATTTAGAAAGTAAACTTCCACTTAAGGGAAAAAAAATACTAATTACAGCTGGTCCAACATACGAAGCTATAGATCCAGTACGTTTTATAGGAAATCATTCTTCAGGAAAAATGGGATTTGATATTGCTAATGAAGCGGCAAATCTAGGAGCTGATGTAATTTTAGTTTCGGGACCCACTCATTTAAAAGTTAAAAATCCTTCTATCGAAGTTATAAATGTAGTTTCAGCGCAAGAAATGTATGATGCCTGTCATTTGCATTTTGACAATGCTGATGCAGCAATTGCGGCAGCCGCAGTAGCAGACTACAAACCTAAAGAAGTTGCTTTACAGAAGATTAAGAAAAATTCAAGTGAATTTTCAATTGAATTAGAGAAGACAAAAGATATTTTATCTTCATTAGGAAGCATCAAAGAAAAGCAGTTTTTAATAGGATTTGCTTTGGAAACTGAAAATGAAATTGAAAATGCTAAGTTGAAAATTCAGAAAAAAAACTTAGATTTGATTGTTTTAAATTCCTTACAAGATAAAGGTGCCGGATTTAAAAAAGAAACCAATAAAGTGACCTTTATTGATAAAGATTTTAAAATCGAACCAATGGAATTAAAAACAAAAGAATTAGTTGCAGTCGATATTTTAAGCAGACTGATTTTGCATTTTTCGAAATAGCAGTATTTATAAATTCTTAGTAGAATTAAGCTTCACTCATAAAACATAGTTGATATGAATAAGATAGTTACATTTTTAGTATTCTTTATTTTTGGCTTTACCCAGGGGCAACAGTTAAATTGTACAGTAACTATTAATACTGAAAGATTGCCAAATGCCAATCAGCAGATTTTTAAAACACTTCAGACTTCGCTGTCAGAATTTGTTAATAAAACAGATTGGACAGGTTCTTCCTTAAAACAAAATGAGCGAATCAATTGTTCAATGTATATCACATTGTCTTCTTATAGTTCAGACCAGTTTACAGGAACTATTCAAGTGCAGTCTTCAAGATTGATTTTTAATTCGACCTATTCGTCACCGGTTTTAAATTTTAATGATAAAGATTTTAACTTCCGTTATACAGAATATGAACCTTTATTATTCAACCCAACTGTTTTTGAATCCAATTTAATATCAGTTGTATCATTTTACAGCTATATAATTTTAGGGATGGATGCGGATACGTTTCAAATGGGAGGAGGAGACCAATATTTTCAAACAGCTCAGAATATTGCAAACGTAGCCCAGCAAGGCGGTTTTAAAGGATGGACACAAACAGATGGACTTCAAAACCGTTATTATTTAATAAACGATATGCTTTCCCCGATGTATAGTGATATTCGTCAGACTATGTTTGCTTATCATACCGCTTTAGATGGAATGACTGCTGACTTAAAATCATCAAAAGAAAAAGTAAAAAATGCAATAATACTAGTTGCAAAAGTAAATTCAGTAAGACCAAATGCATTTTTGACCCGCGTTTTCTTTGATGCAAAATCAGATGAAATCGTTTCTATATTTTCAGGAGGACCAAGTATTCCTGTTACTGACCTTACAGATGTTTTAAATAAAGTTTCGCCTTTAAATTCAGCTAAATGGTCACAAATTAAGTTCTAAATACTTGATTTTTAATTTTCTTTATAACCCTTTTATCTTATTTATCCTTTATGATCACTTCACTGTCAATTAAAAATTATGCACTTATTGAAAAACTTTCTATAGATTTTTCAAAAGGTTTTTCGATAATTACAGGTGAAACGGGTGCAGGTAAATCTATTATTTTAGGAGCAATCGGACTTGTTTTAGGAAAAAGAGCCGATTTAACTTCTTTAAAGAATAAAGAAGAGAAATGCGTTATAGAAGCTCAATTTGATATTTCTAAATACAATTTAAAAGAGTTTTTTCAAGCCAATGATCTTGATTATGAAGATGAAACTATTATTAGACGCGAAATTCTTCCTTCTGGAAAATCGCGTGCTTTTATAAATGATAGTCCGGTAAATCTTCAGGAATTACAGGATTTAAGCTTCTTTTTAATTGATATCCACTCACAGCAGCAAACACAAGAACTTTCAGATGAAAGTGTTCAGTTTAAAATAATCGATGCAATTTCTAATAATGCCGAAACCATTTCGGATTATCAGAAATCATTAAAAATTTACAAATCAGAGAAGTCGAAATTAAATGCACTTCTTAAAAAACAAAGTGATTCTGGAAAAGAACAAGAGTACAACACTTTTTTACTGAATGAATTAGTTTCGGCAAAACTAAAATCAGGCGAGCAAGCAGAACTTGAAGCTGATTATGAAAAGCTGAACAATGTCGAAATCATTAAAGAATCAATTGATAAATCTCTTGCGATTGCAAATGAAGAACAGTTTGGTGTATTTCATAACTTAAATGAAATCAAAACCGCACTGCAGAAAATTGCTCCTTTTTCAACAGAATACCAAAGTTTGTTTGAAAGAATAACAAGTCTCTCTATTGAATTTGATGATATTTCTAAAGAACTTCAAAACTCTTCAGAAAAATTATTAAACGATCCAGAACAACTTGAATTGGTAAGTCAGAAACTGCAGTTGATTTTTAATTTGCAGAAAAAACATCATGTAGATTCAGTTGATGAATTACTTCAAATTCAAGCCGATTTAGGAAATACACTTTTAGAATTGGATAATATTGAAGAAGAAATCGAAACATTATCTAAATCAATTGAACAAAAAGAAAATGAATTAAATGAATTGGCAGGTGTCATTCATGAAAGCAGAATACAAGCAATTCCGGTTTTATCAGATAAATTAATAGCGATATTAGAAACTTTAGGAATGCCAAATGCTCGTTTTAAAATTGAACTTACTACTGTTGATACGTATTTCCAAAACGGTAAAGACGAATTACAATTTCTATTCTCGGCCAACAAAGGAAGTGATTTTGGATTGTTGAAAAAAGTAGCTTCAGGAGGAGAGATGTCTCGTATTATGCTGGCAGTAAAAGCAATACTGGCTCAATATTCAAAACTTCCAACATTAATTTTTGATGAAATTGATACAGGAGTTTCGGGTGAAATTGCAATTAGAATGGGCGAAATCATGAAAGAAATGAGTAAAACAATGCAGATTTTTGCCATTACACACCTTCCGCAGATTGCTGCTAAAGGAGATTCACATTTTAAAGTATCTAAATCAACAATTGATAACGATACCCAATCAGAATTAAAACTTTTATCGCAAGACGACCGAATTATTGAAATTGCACAAATGTTATCGGGGGCAAATATTTCTGATTCGGCATTAAATCATGCGAAAGAGTTGTTAAACTAAAAATAATTATGGAAAGTTTAAGTTTCTATGAAAATCAGTTTATAAAAGCCGATGGATTAATTTCTGAAGGCGATACCGCAGGAGCGAAAGAAGTTTTAGAAGAAATTTTGGCGCAGTATCCTGATTTTGGAAAAGCACACAACCATTTAGGATGGATTCATTATAATAAACTCAGTAATTATGACAAAGCAATTTATCATTATAAATTAGCAATGAAATTTGATCCTAAATATCCTGCCTCATATTTAAATTACACATATTTGCTGGTTGATATTGGAAGATATTCAGAAGCCAAAGAACATATTGCTCATACATTTGTAACGCTGGAAAATGCTGATTACTGTTCGTATAACAGTGAGTTAGCCCGAATTGCGGAATATGAAGGGGATTATATCCTGTCATACAGATTGTATAAAGCCGCTCAAAAAAATGCTTTAAACCCAAATTTTATTGATAATATGGCTGCCAACATGAAAAGAGTTTATCATAAAATGTCTATTTTTGAAAAATTAAAACTAAAATTCAAATAATACAAAAAATTACAAGATGATTATAGAACCTAGAATGAGAGGATTCATTTGTTTGACTGCCCACCCTGAGGGAGCTGAACAAAATGTTAAGAATCAAATTGAATATGTAAAATCAAAAGGTGCAATTGCCGGAGCAAAAAAAGTATTAGTTATTGGTGCTTCAACAGGTTTCGGATTAGCTTCAAGAATTACAAGCGCTTTTGGATCTGATGCTGCTACAATTGGTGTATTTTTTGAAAAACCACCTGTAGAAGGAAAAACGGCTTCTCCAGGATGGTACAATTCTGCTGCATTCGAAAAAGAAGCTCATAAAGCTGGTTTATATGCAAAAAGTATCAACGGAGATGCTTTTTCTAATGAAATTAAAAGAGAAACTCTTGATTTAATAAAAGCTGATTTAGGGCAAGTTGACCTTGTAATTTATAGTTTAGCTTCACCAGTACGTACCAATCCAAATACTGGAGTAACGCACCGTTCAGTTTTAAAACCAATTGGACAAACTTTTAGTAATAAAACAGTTGATTTTCACACAGGAAAAGTTTCTGAAGTTTCTATCGCTCCCGCTAACGAAGAAGATATCGAAAATACAGTTGCAGTAATGGGAGGCGAAGACTGGGCAATGTGGATTGAAGCTTTAAAAAATGAAAACTTATTGGCTGATGGTGCTATTACAGTTGCTTATTCTTATATTGGACCTGCATTAACTGAAGCAGTTTACCGTAAAGGAACTATTGGTCGCGCAAAAGATCATTTAGAAGCGACTGCATTTACAATTGCTGATTCTCTAAAATCTATTGGTGGAAATGCTTATGTTTCGGTAAACAAAGCGTTAGTAACTCAAGCAAGTTCTGCGATTCCTGTAATTCCGTTATATATTTCTCTTTTATATAAAATCATGAAAGAAGAAGGAATTCACGAAGGTTGTATCGAACAGATACAGCGTTTATTCCAAGACAGATTATACAATGGTTCTGAAGTTCCAGTTGATGAAAAAGGAAGAATCAGAATTGATGATTGGGAAATGCGTGAAGATGTTCAGGAAAAAGTGGCTAAACTATGGTTAGAAGCTACAACAGAAACATTGCCAGCTATTGGAGATTTAGCAGGGTACAGAAGCGACTTCCTTAATTTATTCGGATTTGAATTTGCTGGAGTAGATTATCAAGCCGATACAAACGAAGTAGTAAATATCGAAAGTATCAAATAAAAAATAAATTTTACAGACAAAGAACCATCAACCCAAAAGTTGATGGTTTTTTTGTGGAATATACTATATCTTTGTTAAAATTTTTTCACATTAAAAATATACCATTAAATACAGTATTCCCGTTATGATTTTTTCTTTAATTATTCCCGTGTATAATCGTCCGGATGAAGTTGATGAACTTTTAGAGAGCCTTACAAAATCAGATTATGATGAACCTTTTGAAATTGTTCTTGTAGAAGACGGTTCGACAATTCCTTGTAAAGATGTTGTAATGAATTATCAGGGAAAATTGAATATCTCCTATTATGTAAAACCAAATTCAGGACCGGGAGATTCAAGAAATTTCGGAATGCAGAAAGCAAGAGGTGATTATTATATCATTTTTGATTCAGACTGTATTATTCCGCCAAACTATTTAAGTGAAGTGCGAAAAGCGTTAAATGAAAAATACGTTGACTGTTTCGGAGGTCCAGACAGAGCGCTTAAAAGTTTTTCAAGCATTCAAAAAGCGATTAATTTCGCGATGACCTCGTTTTTAACAACAGGAGGAATCCGTGGAGGATCTGAAAAAATCAATAAATTCCAGCCAAGAAGCTTTAATATGGGGATTTCAAAAAAAGCTTTTGAAGTTTCTAAAGGTTTTGGAAACATACATCCAGGTGAAGATCCTGACTTATCTATTCGTTTATGGAATCTGGGATTTGAAACACGTCTTTTTTCTGAGGCTTATGTGTATCACAAACGTAGAATTGACTGGGAAAAATTCTCTATCCAAGTTAAGAAATTTGGCATCGCAAGGCCTATTTTAAACAGCTGGTATCCAGAACATAATAAGCTTACTTTTTTCTTTCCAACTGCATTTATATTGGGGTTATTATTAGCTTTTTTACTATTAATTTTTAATATTGATATTTTATTACAATTATATTTTGTATATTTCGTTATAATTTTTCTTACAGCAAGTATTCAAAATAAAAGCATCAAAATCGGTTATTTGTCTGTCATTGCTGTCTGGAAACAATTTTATGGTTACGGAACTGGTTTTCTGGAATCTTATGTAAAAATTATTTTACTAAAGAAGAAACCACAAGAAGCATTTCCGCGTATGTTTTTTAAAATATAGTATGACAAAAGTTATTGGCTTAACCGGCGGAATAGGAAGTGGTAAAACGACTATTGCAGGTTTTTTTAACGAAATGGGAATTCCCGTTTATATTGCTGATGATGGAGCAAAAAGGGTAATGCAGTCTGCAGAGATTATTGAAGCCGTTAAAACAACTTTTGGAGAGTCGCTCTTTGATAATAATGTTTTAAACAGATCAAAACTGGCTGAAATAGTATTTAAAGATGCCGATAAGCTCGCTAGATTAAATTCGATAGTACATCCGGCTGTTAAAAAAGATTTTGAATCATGGCTTTTAGAACATCAAAGCTATGAATATGTGATCTATGAAGCCGCAATACTTTTTGAAAGCGGAAGATATAAAGAATGCGATTATATAATAACGGTTACAGCACCGGAAGAAATAAGGATAGAAAGAGTTTTAAAACGAGACAATACCACAAGAGAAAACGTCATAAATAGAATGAAAATGCAGTGGAATGACGAAAAACGAATTTCTTTAAGCAATTTTGTTATTAATAACAGTAATCTTAAAATTGCTAGAGAAGAAGTTGTTGAAATTCTTAAAATTTTGAAAATAAAACAAAATCAGTCTTAAATGTTAATATTTGGTTAATGTATTATTTAGTATATTGTTAAAATATTAATTTTGTTTCGATGAATAAATTATTTTTTAGAGTACTTGTTTTACTGATGAGTTTATCCTTGATAGGAATAATTCTAGTGCAGGTATATTGGTTCAATTCTTCGTTCAAAAATAACGACGAACAGTTTAAATACCACGTTACACAGGTTATTGGTAATGTTGCCGATAAATTGGAAAAACAAGAATTGTATAACTACTATGTTGATTATAATAATCTAAAAAAAAGTACAGGCAAAGACCCCAAAAAAGAAGACCTGCTTGAAGTTTATTATGTTCAGAGAAATACAAAAACAAATAAAACGATAGTATACTCAAACACCTTATCATCTGAAGATTACGGTATAAATAATTCATTATTTAACAAAAAATTTTCAAGTGACAGGTTTAAAAGCTTCAATTCAAAAAGAGTAACAGAAGTTTACAGTAACAACAATTTAATCGATCAGAACTCTTTAAGTCAAAGTGTTATTCCAGATTTAAAAATCGAAAAATCAGGAAGCTTAGAAATGTTAAGTAAAGTTCAGAGAGAAATTGCAGTAAAAGATTTTACTGATGTACTTCCAATTGAAGAAAGAGTTTCTAGAGACAAATTGCAAAGTTTATTAAAAAAAGAATTAGCTGAATATGGTGTAAAAACCAAATTTGAGTTTGGTGTACTAAATAATGGTTTGCCAACGAAAATTAAATCAGATAATTTCCATTACGATAAAGATGCAAGTTATCAAGTGCCCGTATTCACGGATAATGAAGGAAACAGTAAATATGAATTGTATATTACTTTTCCAAACAAAAAGAAGTTCTTATTGTCTGAATTGTTGAGTATCACTATTTTATCAATAGTTTTTACTTTGATTATAATTGTGGCTTACACAAGTGCATTAAATCAGTTATTACGTCAGAAACATATTTCTGAAATCAAAACCGATTTTATTAATAATATGACGCATGAGTTTAAAACGCCAATTGCTACTATCAACTTAGCGTTAGATGCAATTAGAAGCCCAAAAGTAATTGAAGATAAGGAAAAGGTATATCGTTACCTTCAAATGATAAGAGACGAAAACAAAAGAATGCATGCACAAGTTGAGAATGTACTGCGTATTTCAAAACTTGAAAAAAGAGAACTTGATATAACTAAAGAACCTACAGTAATTACAGATATAATTGACGACGCTATCGAGCACGTAAATTTAATTCTGGAAGACCGACAAGGTACAGTTGTAAAACATTATAACGCAGCAAGAACAACCTGTTTGATTAATGAAGTTCATTTCACAAACGTATTGGTTAATATTTTAGAAAATGCTATAAAATATTCTCCTGATACCCCGGAAATTGAAATTTTTACAGAAAATGTAAAAGACATGATTCTGATAAAAGTAAAAGATCATGGTTTGGGAATGAGTAAGATAGCTCAAAAACGAGTGTTTGAGAAATTTTACAGAGAACATACCGGTGACCTTCATAATGTAAAAGGACATGGTTTAGGATTAGCTTATGTAAAAAGAATCGTGGAGGACCACAACGGTCAAGTATATGTAGAAAGCGAAAAAGGAAAAGGTAGCACCTTTATAATAAAAATACCATTAATAAATTAAAATATGGAAAATACTAACAAAAGAATACTTTTAGTAGAAGATGACCTAAATTTCGGGGCAGTTCTTAAAGATTATCTAATGTTAAATGACTTTGAAGTTACTTTAGCTAAAAACGGTATGGAAGGTTTCGAAAAATTCAAGAAAGACGTATATGATTTATGTATTCTTGACGTAATGATGCCTTATAAAGATGGTTACACTTTGGCCAAAGAAATTAGAGAGAAGAACAGTGAAGTGCCAATTATCTTTTTAACAGCTAAATCTATGAAAGAAGATGTGCTAAAAGGATACAAAGCTGGTGCAGACGATTATTTAAATAAACCTTTTGATTCAGAAGTTCTTTTAATGAAAATTAAAGCAATCATTCAAAGAAAATCTGCTGATACAAAAGCTGAACAAGTACAATTTGAATTTAATATTGGTAAATTCCACTTAAATTCAAAACTAAGATTCTTGACTTTCCAAGATGAAGAGCCAATTAAATTATCTCCAAAAGAAAATGAATTGCTTAAAATGCTTATTCTTCATGAAAATGACTTAATGCCGAGAGAATTAGCTCTAACAAAAATCTGGAGAGATGACAACTACTTTACTTCAAGAAGTATGGATGTGTACATCGCTAAATTAAGAAAATACCTTAAATCTGATGAAGATGTTGAAATCTTAAACATTCACGGAGAAGGTTTCAGATTAGTGGTAAAAAGCAAAGTTTCTGAATAATTAATTCACCGAAAAATATATAAGTCCTGAGAAATCAGGGCTTTTTTTATGCCATTAACTGAAAATATTTTTTGAACTTTTTTTGATTTTAATGTATTGATTTTTAAAATCTTACTGTTAATTATGAAAACGGTTTAGCTATACTGGATTTTTATTTTGATGAATTTTCTTAAAAATAATTTGGAAAATCGAAAAAGTATTTTGAATATTTGCACACGAAAAAATTAGTAACCCTTTAAAACGAAGAAATAGTGTTTGTACTTACATTGACATCTCAGAGCTTTACACCAAATGGATTTGGTGAAGCAATTCTTCGTGGCTTATTTCAATCTTAGAAATATACTTTTAGATATATAAAAAAGCCCGAAGACAATACGTTTCGGGCTTTTTTTTTATTCTAGACTCTTCAAAATTTTCCCGAACATCGATTTTTAGTATTTATCCGTCAGGATAAAATGGTATGCCTTTTTGGCTATTAATTTAATGCACGATAATTTTTTATGGAAAATTATACGGTAGATGAGTATGCTTTATGCACTCGTTTTAAAAGTAAAAGAAAAAAGAAAAGATTAGTAAAGGAAGATTTTGATAAACAATTAATTCAGTTAAGAAAACTTGAAAAAGAACTTTGGAACAAACGACGTGATTTGCCGTTAGTTCCTCTCGAAGTACCCTATCAAAAAGGTTGGCAGCGAAATTTTAAATTAAGAGATGATGTTGCCAAATCAAGCGAAGCTCCATTTTACATAGAATTATTGGAAAAAATAAATACATGGCAGTTTTCATCTGAAAAAGCTTTTAAAAGAAAGAAAAAGAGAAAAAGAAAATATGTTTATGTTGAAAAATTCCAAACTGTAAAAGAATTTTCAGAATGGGAATGGAAAAGTTCAAAGTTAGAATTGACCGAAAAAGAAAAAGCGCATTTTTATAGAAGAGAGCGCTGGTGTAGTAACTGGAAACAATATAGAATTCATTATGTATTTAATGAGCCTTGGCGATATGTACTTCGTGTTAGTCCATATATGATAACACACACCAAAATGGTCGATTCGGATTTAGAAAGTCAAATTCAACTTATTGAAAATTATATTGTGAATCATCATTTAAGAGAAAAAATAAACAGATTAGTTAATGGATATTCTAATACTTGGAAATTTTATAGAAAAGAAAACCCAAAAGAGAAAAATCCAATTAAAAATAAAAGTCTGCATGCTTTGTATCAGCAATATGCAGATGAAATGATAGAAAATCATGGGAAATAAACTAACTGGAAAAGACCTGATTAAATTAGGTTTTCCAAAGAACAATTCAATAAATATCGCCTTAGGGCAGATAAACAGATATAGAAAAAGAGAAAAAAAAGAATCTATTCTAACAGAAGCAAAAGACGTGCTGTTAAATCCTGAAAAATATGAAGGAAACGGAACGTGGGGAAAAGTTGCCGAAGGCTTAATCAAACCTGTCCAAGTAAGAATGCATCAGCTTAAAACAACGAGATCGCCTTTTACCATTTTCGGTGAAAATGAAATCGACCAGCAGGCAAAATTTCAATTATATGATTCTTTGAAACTGCCAATTTCGGTTGCTGGTGCTTTAATGCCAGATGCGCATTCGGGTTACGGTCTGCCAATTGGTGGTGTGTTAGCTACTGATAATGCGGTTATTCCATATGGAGTTGGTGTTGATATTGGATGCCGAATGAGCCTTTCAATTTTTGATTTACCAGCTTCTCATTTTAAAGGAAGAGAACATCAACTAGAAGCCATTTTAAGAGACAATACAAAGTTCGGAATGAACGAAGTGCAATCGTCTAGAGTCGATCATGAGGTTTTTCATAAAAGCGAATTTCAAGACATTCCGTTGTTAAAGAATCTTTTACCAAAAGCATATAAGCAATTGGGAAGTTCTGGTGGAGGAAATCATTTCGTAGAGTTCGGAATCGCTAAAATTGACAATCCAGAGAACGAATGGAAACTGGAAAAAGGAGAATATTTTGCCGTTTTATCACACAGCGGTTCTCGTGGATTGGGTGCTAACATAGCCAAACATTACACGTATCTGGCAGCTAAACAATGTCCGTTACCCAAAAATGTGCAGCATTTAGCTTGGCTAGATTTGAATACACACGATGGTCAGGAATATTGGCTGGCAATGAATTTAGCAGGAGAATATGCAAAAGCCTGTCATGATGATATTCACAGACGAATTGCTAAAGCGATTGGAAAAAGAGTAGTGGTTACGATTGAAAACCATCACAATTTTGCATGGAAAGAAATGGTAAACGGTCAAGAATGTATTGTACACAGAAAAGGAGCAACACCTGCAGGCGAAGGTCAGCTTGGGATTATTCCGGGTTCGATGACAGCGCCAGGATTTATTGTGAAAGGAAAAGGAAATGCAGAAAGTTTGAATTCGGCTTCGCATGGTGCTGGACGTTTGTTTTCGAGAGCAAAATGTAAAAGCAGTTTTACACAAAGTCAGATTAACAAAGAATTGAAAAAACATGACGTGACTTTAATCGGCGGTAATATTGATGAAGCTCCAATGGCTTACAAAGACATCACAAAAGTAATGGCAAACCAAACGGAATTAGTTGAAGTTTTGGGAACTTTTACACCTAGAATTGTTAGAATGGATCGATAAAAATGGAAAAGATTATGGAAAGATTTCAGGATGAAAATAAGTTCTTAGGAAGTTTTAATGATGAGATTTTCGTTAAATGTCCAAATTGTGAATCTAAGGCATCTATTTTAAAAAAGCCTGCAGAAGATTGTAAATGTGGTAAATGTAAAGTAATGTCTTTTGAATGTAAACATTGTTTTACCAAACCTAGGCAGCCAATTATAAAATATGTTGCTTACGGAAAAAGATATTGTATTAATTGCAGAAAATCATATGAGTTTGAGTCACAAGCTTTCAAAAAGAAATCTTTGATTTATAAAACAAGATGCCCACATTGTAATTTTCAGGAAGAAGGAAAAACTAAAATAAAAGAAATTATAGAAGAATCAAAATTTGAGAAAGGATTGATGAGAGAAAGATGGTACAACTTACCACTTTGGTTTCAGAAAGAGTTTGATAACGAGATTTTTTGGGCTTACAATCTGGATCATATTTATTATTTGGAAAGATATATTAATGCAGGTTTAAGAGAACGAAATTCAAAAGTGAATTATACATCAAGTTTAGTGGCAAGATTGCCGCAATTTGTAAAAGCAGCAAAAAACAGAGAAAAGCTGCTCAAAATTTTAAAGAAATGGAAAGAATAATTCAAATAACAGCGGGTCGCGGACCTGCAGAATGCACTTGGGTGGTTGCCCAAGTGCTTAAAAAAGTACTCGAAGAAGCGCAGGAGCATCAACTGGAAACAGTTTTACTACAAAGAGAAGCAGGAACTGAAAATGGAACGGTGGAAACAGCTTCGATTGCAGTAAAAGGAAAAAATGCAGATCAGTTTGTGAATTCTTGGATAGGAACCGTTCAATGGATTGGTCAAAGCCAGTTTAGAAAAATGCACAAACGCAAAAATTGGTTTATCGGCATATTTGAAATCGAACAGCAAAAGAACAGTTTGTTTTCGGAAAATGATATTCAGTATCAAGCTATGCGAAGTTCTGGAGCAGGTGGACAGCACGTTAACAAAGTGAGTTCTGCGATTCGAGCGACTCATATTCCAACAGGAATTGCCGTTGTAGCAATGGACAGCCGTTCGCAGCATCAGAACAAAAAACTGGCAACAGAAAGATTAATTAAAAAACTAGAAGACGAGAAATTGCTTCAGCTTAAAAATCATGTGGGAAAACAATGGGAAAATCAGCTTAATGTGCAGCGTGGAAATCCTGTGAGAGTTTTTACTGGAAGTGATTTTAAAAAGAACAAAGTGGAGAAAAGTTACAAAGGAACTCGTCAGAAATTAAAAAATGATTTACGAAATGAAAACAATTGATAAATACCTTTTTCAGGCTTTAGATAATTATCCGTACTCGCTTGAAGAAACTATTGAATCTTTGGATTATGCTTTTTCTTATGATTCGAAAAATACAATGGTTCTGTGTTTGTACGGAAGAATTCAGGCTGAACATTTGATGAATTATGAAGAAGCTAAATCCTATTTTCAGGAAGCTTTAGCGATTAATATTCATGCTTTTGAAGTTTATCCACATTATTTGCAGACTTTAATTTTAAACGAAGATTACGAAGAAGCTCAAAAATTAATTGACTTTGCTTTAACTATTAAAGGAATTAATAAGTCGGTAATTTTTGTAAAGAAAGCCATTCTTTTAGAGGTTCAGCATAAATTTAAAGAAGCTTTGAAAGTAATTAAACAAGCAAAGTTATATTCTATTCAGCACGATTATGACACTGGAATTAGCGATGTTGAAAAACGAATTAAAGACAAAGTTGATTTGTTGAAAAAGAAGAAGCCTAAAAAAGAGAAGAAAGACTCTAAAAAGAAATCGAAATGATTTTTAATAAAAAACGATGCAATTTGCATCGTTTTTTATTGGGTCCAATTTCCTGCAAGGTTTTTAAAACCTTGTAGGTATTTTTAGTTTTAATATTAAAAATTAAATTTGAAGATCACTATAAAATAATAGACATACAAGGTTTTAAAAATCTTGCAGGAATCACGTAATTTATTTCCAGTGCAATTCTAATGCAAAGCAATTTTTATCTCCTTTTGTAATACTGAAAGTTGTTGCAGAATGATCTTCATTATCACTTTCGTGAATAACGACTTGATCGTTTAGAGAAAGCTCTTTTAAAAAGTTCATTTCAAAACTTTTTACTTCTTGTTTCAAAATTCTTTTTGCATCAACATGATCGAGACACCATTCTAAGTATTTTACGTTATTAGCATGATTTACAATATCTAAATCAGATAAATAAACGGTTTTTTCAAAAACAGATTCTTTTTCAGGATTGATGTTGATTCGAGAAAAACCTTCAATAGTTGCTCTTTGATCTGGGAAAAGTTCAAAATGTTCAAAAGGTAAAGCCAAAGCTTCTGGACGACGTGCTTTGGTATTGAAAACAGCCCAATACGTTTCGCTTCCCACAATCTTTTTGCCGTTTACATACATTTCTAGTGCACGAACAGAACGTGAATTTTCAAGACTGTTAATCCATGTTTTTACCGTTACAACATCCTGCCATTTTGGTAAAGCCGTTATTTCGACACGCATTCTGCTTAAAACCCAAGCCTGATCAAATTCCTGCATATCTGTAAAACTGATTCCGCCAACTTCAGAATGCGCTGCTGCGGTTAATTGTAAAAGATTGCATAAATCGGTGTATTTTAAGTAACCGTTTGGTGTACACTGTGTGAAATTGATTTCCCAGTCTTTACTTAAAACGGATGTGAAATTTGGTGATATTGGCATTTCTAAATTTAGATTTTAGATTGTTGATTTTAGATTTTTGGAGGAGAGAACAAAGAATATAGAACAAAGAGAAAATATTATTTTGTTTTATCTTCAATGTAATTTATGATTTGTTTTCTATCTAACGCATAATCAAACCATTTGGTGTTTTCGTTTCGTTTGAACCAAGTTAATTGTCTTTTTGAAAATCTTCGTGTGTTCTTTTTTATTTCTTCAATTGCAAAAGGCAAAGTGAATTCTCCGTCAAAATAACTAAATAATTCTCTATAACCGACAGTTTGTAAAGCATTTAGCTCTTTGTTAGGATAAAGCGTTTCTGCTTCTTTTAGCAAACCTTCATTCATCATGATATCTACGCGCTGGTTGATTCTGTTGTAAATTATTTCTCTTTCGGCGTCTAAACCAATTAAAATAGGAGTGAAGTTTCGGTTGTTTTTCTTTAAGTTTAAAAATGAAGAATAAGGTTTTTGCGATCCAATGCAAACTTCTACAAAACGCATCATTCGCTGCGGGTTTTGTAATGTCTGCGGATTTTCAATGGTTATTTTTTGATAATAATCTGGATCTAAACTTTGTAATTGTTCCTGAAGATATTCGATTCCGAATTTTTCGTAATTGGAATTTACTTCTAAGCGAACTTCTGGTGCGATTTCAGGGAATTCGTCAAAACCTTTTAAAACGGCATCAACATACAAACCTGATCCGCCAATTAGAATTACAAAATCATCGTTTTGATATAATTCTTCTAGTTTTGAAAGTGCTTCTTTTTCGTAATCACCTACCGTATAGTTTTCGAAAATGGATTTATTTTGAATGAAATGATGTTTTGCAGCGTTTAATTCTTCTTGACTTGGAACAGCGGTTCCAATTGTCATTTCTTTAAAAAACTGACGGCTGTCGCAGGAAATAATTTCGCATTTAAAATGTTGTGCCAAAGCAATGCTCAGGGCTGTTTTCCCGATAGCTGTAGGTCCGACGATTGTTATTAGGTATTTCATATTTTTTAGCCCAGATGGAAATGGAAACCCCGGACTTATATTTGTTTGTTTTTTTGAAATAAAAGAGCGACCAGCGGAAGCTCCTTTTATGACTTTAAAAAACAACAAAGATAAGGAGGAGTTGCAATGTACAGCTGGATTAGCTTCATAAATTAATTATTAGACAATTCTGTTCCGCATTCGTGGCAATATTTAGCACTATCGAAGTGAACTTGTGCCTGACATTTTTTACAAGTTTTTTTAGTGTTTACGGAATTGTTATTGAGACTTTTTTTGGCAAATTCGGCAGTTACGATTCCGGTTGGTACTGCGATAATTCCGTAACCTAAAATCATCACCAATGCTGCAATAAATTGTCCTTGTGGAGTTTGAGGTGAAATGTCTCCGTAACCAACTGTTGTTAAGGTTACAATTGTCCAATAAATTGCCATAGGGATACTTGTAAATCCTGATTCTTTACCTTCCACTAAATACATTATTGATCCAATGATAATGGTACTGATTAAAACGAAGTAAATAAAAACGAGAATTTTTTCTTTGCTGGCATCAATAGCTTCTTTTAATTGTAGTGATTGATGTGAAATTTGAGGAAGATGCAAAATTTTGAATAATCGAAGGAAACGCAATGCTCTGACAATTGATAAAATACTCGCTCCTGGAAAAAATATCGATAAATACATGGGTAAAACCGCTAGTAAATCGATTATTCCGTAAAAGCTGAAAATGTATTTAACGGGTTTTTGGATGGAAATTATTCGCAAAATATATTCGATAGTGAAAAATATCGTAATTACCCATTCGCATATCCACAATTGATAATGATATTTGGAACTGATCCCCTGAACAGTGTCAAGCATTATTAATAAAACGCTCAGTAATATTAAACCTAAAAGAACCAAATCGAACATTCGTCCTAATATAGTATTGGTTCCATATAGAATAATTTTGACCTTTTCTCTGAAGAGTTCGTATTGTGATTTTTTCTTTTTCATATCCTTAAAGATAATGAAAGTTTTGTTTTGTTAAAAGTGAAGTATTTTTAAAGACTTGCTTTTGCGGATATAATTTTGAATGATATTTTTTACATCACGATTGTGCTGCATTGGAATCAAGATGTTTTTTAAAATATCGATATTGGTGATTTGATAATTTAAATCGTAATAAGCGTATCCTTTATAAGTTCCGTCTTCAATTAAAATTGCGCTTCTTTCGTTCACATTTCGGCCTCTGTCGATTAAGACCATATTTTTGTTTTCGAAACTATTTTCGGCTATGAATTGCTGTACTCTTAAATTGTAAACTTCTGGTGTGATTTCGCCAATGCAGGCTCCGTCACATTCTTTAATTTTATATTGAAAACATTCTTTTTTGGTTTCATACAAACCCGTTAATTTTTGGCACAAATGATATTTTGCCGTAAATCGGAAAAGGGTATTTTTGCCTTCCTGTAAAGAAACAAACGATGCGATTTCTTTTCTACGTCCATCTGCTTTTTCAAGCCTTAGATTAATGTATCCATTTGTATCCTTTTCGGCATATAAGGCGAAAGGAAAAACGGTTTTCTTTTGTGAACGATTGTATCTCGGGCGGTTGATTTTTACTTCTTGACTTTCTTTTAAAAGTGCAATTAATTCGCTTCCAGTTTCATCATAAGTTATGGTAAAAACTTCGGCTTGAATTCTTTTACTTTTAGTGGTTATGCCGGTAAAATGCTGATTGATTCTTTTTTTGATGTTTTGGCTTTTGCCAATATAAATTAAAGTACCACTTTCGTTATAAATGTAATAAACGCCGGTTCTAGTTGGCATTTGAGTTAAAATGTCTAAAAATTTAGGAGCGATTCCTTTTTCAACTTCGAGTTTTATAAAATCTTTTACGATAGTTTTCTCGGTATCTTTTTCTAAAAGCATTTTAAAAAGCTTTGTAGTAGCCATAGCATCTCCGCTGGCGCGATGTCTATCTGCCATTGGAATTCCAAGTGCGCGCACTAGTTTTCCTAAACTATATGAAGGTTGTTCTGGAATTAGTTTTTTTGCTAATTCTACGGTACAAAGTGTTTTAGCTTCGAAGTCGTAGCCTAAACGTCTGAATTCTGTACGAAGTATTCGGTAATCAAAAGAGGCATTGTGAGCGACAATTACACAATCTGAAGTGATTTCGATAATGCGTTTTGCGACTTCGTAAAATTTGGGAGCAGAACGTAACATAGCATTATTGATTCCGGTTAGTTTTACTACGAAAGGCTGAATCGGAATTTCAGGATTAACAAGGCTGATGAATTGGTCAATTACTTCATGTCCATCAAATTTATAGATGGCGATTTCGGTAATTCCTTCTTCATTAAATTGTCCTCCAGTGGTTTCTATGTCTAGTATCGCGTACAAATTTTAGTGCTCAGTTTTTAGTATTCAGTTTTTGGTGTAGAGGCGCACTGCAGTGCGTCTAACTATTTTTGAATTTTAGCGCCCGCCAAAAATGCTGCTTCCAATTCTCACCATTGTGCTTCCGCATTCTATGGCTAATTGATAATCTCCAGACATTCCCATTGAAATTGTTTTTAAATCAACAATCTGTAGTTTTTGGATAGAGTCAAAAATAGATTTTAAATGTGTGAATTCTTTTTTTATTTGGTTTTGATCTTCGGTAAAAGTAGCCATTCCCATTAAACCTAAGATACGAATATTTTTTAATTCTTTAAATTCCAGAGAAGTTAAAAGTTCATTCAGTTCTTTTTCGTCCAAACCAAATTTGCTTTCTTCTTCAGCGATGTAAATTTGAAGAAGACAATCTATAACTCTCTTGTTTTTTAAAGCTTGCTTGTTGATTTCCTGTAATAATTTCAAACTATCAACACCATGAATCAAACTGACATACGGTGCCATAAATTTTACTTTATTCGACTGAACATGTCCAATCATATGCCATTGAATGTCTTTTGGCATTTGTTCCCATTTTTCAGTCATTTCCTGAATTTTGTTTTCTCCAAATATTCGCTGACCCGCTTCGTAAGCCTGCATCAAGTCGGAAACAGGTTTTGTTTTTGAAACGGCCACAAGAGTTACGTGTTCAGGTAAAGTTGCTTGAATTGTATTTAAATTCGATTGAATCGACATGATATTTCTCTTTTATGAAAGAATAAACTGCTTCGAAATTTTCTCTGCTTTTTTGCTTTCGCTATAATCATAAAAACCTTCTCCAGATTTAACGCCTAATTTTCCAGCTCTAACCATATTTACTAAAAGTGGGCAAGGAGCATATTTTGGGTTTTTAAATCCGTCGTACATTACGTTTAAAATAGCTAGACAAACGTCAAGACCGATAAAATCAGCTAATTGAAGAGGTCCCATTGGGTGTCCCATTCCTAGTTTCATAACCGTGTCAATTTCGTAAACGCCTGCAACTTTATTATATAACGTTTCGATTGCCTCATTTAGCATAGGCATTAAAATTCTGTTTGCTACAAATCCAGGATAATCGTTTACTTCAACTGGAACTTTACCTAATTTTTCAGATAAGTTCATGATGATTTTAGTTACTTCGTCGCTTGTATTGTACCCGCGAATGATTTCAACTAATTTCATAATTGGCACCGGATTCATAAAGTGCATTCCGATAACACGTTCAGGATGTGCTACAACAGCTCCAATTTGTGTAATTGAAATAGAAGAAGTGTTAGTTGCTAAAATGGTATTGTGCGAGCAATATTCGTTTAATTGTTTAAAGATATTTAGTTTTAGCTCTACATTTTCAGTTGCTGCTTCAACAACTAAATCAACTCCAACAACACCATCTTTTATATCGGTATACGTAATAATATTGGTAATTGTTTTGGTAACATCTTCTTGAGTAATGGTACCTTTAGATAACATTCTATCTAAATTGGCAGCAATAGTTGCCATTCCTTTATCTAATGATTTTTCAGAAACGTCGATTAATTTTACAGTAAATCCGCTTTGTGCAAAAGTATGCGCAATTCCGTTACCCATAGTTCCTGCTCCAATTACAGCTATTGTTTTCATATTTGAGAGATATTTTTTTTATGATTTAGCCACGAATTCACTAATTAATTTGTGAATTCGTGGCTAACTTATTTTTTTGAAAATTACTTATTTATTAAAACAATCAATAATTTGATAGGCCACTCGCAATGCGTCAGTTGCCTGTTCAAGCGTTACAACAGGAGTTGTGTTATTATTGATTGCGTCGGCAAATGAATTTAACTCGTCCAAAATAGCATTATTTTGCTCTACATCTGGATTAGTAAAATAGATTTGTTTTTTTACACCTTCGGCATTTTGAAGAATCATATCAAAATCTCCAGGTACTTCTGGTGCATCTTTCATACGTACGACTTCACATTTCTTTTCTAAAAAGTCAACAGAAATGTAAGCGTCTTTTTGAAAGAAACGTGACTTACGCATGTTTTTTAATGAAATTCTGCTTGCAGTTAAATTGGCTACACATCCGTTTTCGAATTCTATTCTAGCGTTGGCAATATCCGGAGTATCACTAATTACGGATACACCACTAGCGTGAATGTCTTTTACTTTTGAATTTACAACACTCAAAATGGCATCAATATCATGAATCATTAAATCTAAAACCACTGGAACGTCTGTACCACGCGGATTAAATTCGGCCAAACGATGTGTTTCTATAAACATCGGATTTTCGATCATGTTTTTTGTAGCAATAAAAGCAGGATTAAAGCGCTCTACGTGACCTACTTGTCCTTTTACATTGTATTCTTTGGCCAAAGCAATGATTTCTTCAGCTTCTTCTACAGTGTTGGCAATTGGTTTTTCAATAAAGATATGTTTTCCAGATTTGATTGCCACTTTTGCACATTTATAATGTGAAAGTGTTGGAGTAACAATGTCAATCACGTCAACAGCGTGAATGAGTTTTGCAATTGTGCTGAAGTTTTTATAGCCAAACTCTTTTGAGATTCTTTCGGCATTTTCTTGATTTTCGTCGTAAAATCCAACTAGTTCGTATTTGTCAGATTGTTGTAATAAGCGTAAATGTATTTTACCAAGATGACCAGCACCTAAAACTCCTACTTTTAACATGAGAATGTATTTTAAACAAAAATATAATTTATTTGTTTAACGTGAAAATGAATTTAGGTAATTGTGAATTGTGATTTGTGAAATGTTAGTTGTTAGTTGTGTGTTATTGATCGTTATTTGTTTGTCGTTGGTCGTAAATTTTATCTTCATCTTAAGACTTGTCACCCTGAGCGAAGTCGAAGGGCGTATAGTTAAAACACAAAGGGCTTCGACTTCGCTCAGCCTGACAATTTATGGCTTTTGACTTTTGACTTCGGACTTTACACTTTATTATTTAAAAATCAATATTTGAAATCCTGTTTTGTTTCTTATTTTTGCGAAAATAAAACCTACTTATTTTGAAAGATACTGCCAAACATCAAGGACTTCGTAATCAATTAGTAACCACTTTAGAGCAGAAAGGAATTACTGATAGAGCGGTTTTGGATGCGATAAAAAAAATCCCGAGACACCTTTTTTTGAATTCAAGTTTTGAAGATTTCGCTTATCAGGACAAAGCATTTCCTATTGGCGCAGGGCAGACGATTTCACAACCCTATACGGTTGCCTTTCAATCACAATTGCTTGAGGTTAAGAAAGATCATAAAGTTTTGGAAATTGGAACGGGTTCTGGCTATCAAACGGCTGTTTTGTTTGCTTTAGGTGCTAAAGTATATACAGTTGAAAGACAAAATGAATTATTTAAAACAACGTCAAATCTTTTTCCAAAATTAAACATTCGTCCAAAGCACGTTACTTTTGGGGATGGATATAAAGGACTTCCAAATTTTGCTCCTTTTGATAGCATTATAGTTACAGCAGGGGCGCCTTTCATTCCGCAGCCTTTAATGGCGCAATTGAAAATAGGAGGAAGGTTGGTTATTCCATTAGGAGAAGATGTTCAGATTATGACTTTATTAATCAGAAAGAATGAAACTCAATTTGAAAAACATGAGTTTGGAGAATTTAGATTTGTTCCTTTATTAGAAGATAAAAATTAAATAAAAAAGTCCGTTCATACGGGCTTTTTTATTTTGCATTCAATTGTATTGCATTTATAAGGTTTTCTTTTTCGATTTTAAGAATATAATTTATGAAAACAGATTTGTCATTTTTGATTTGGTATTCATCTAAGGCAGAAAAATATTCATTGGGTCTATTTTTATCATTTTGAGCCACAGAATAAATATAATTATTTTGAAGTAAAATCCAGTTCATTATTATGTTTGCAATTTGAAGATTTCCTTTTTCGAAAGGATTAATGTCTAGGATTTTTAAATATATTTCAGACGCCAGAATTATTGGGTTAAGATTGTTTTTATGTGTCTCGTACCAATTAAAAAGTAAATTCATTTCTCGTGAAACCAGCGGATCATTTTTGTATTTTCCTGCATTTTCGAATTTAATTCCTTTGAAAATTAAATTATGAATCGAAAGAAACTCTTTTTCACTTAAACCAGTTTTCTTTTGACTTAAATCTTTTATATAAGTCGTTATTTCTTGAAAATTAATTGCTTCGAGATGTTCTTGCATGTTTTTTCCAGAAATGGTAGTTCCTTCATTAATGACTGATTTTGTTTCTTCTAATGTTAGAGAATTTCCATTTGAATGAATACTTTTAAAAATAAATTCCAATTCTAAGGTTTTGGAGATTTGACGTAATTCAAAATGATTAAAAGATTGAAGTTGATTTTTTAATGCTTCGATTTCATCTAAAATGATTTGATTAGAAGATAGTATTGCAAAATCAATTTCCTTTTTGTTTTTCTGAATTTCTTGTTCTACAAGAAGTAAAGCTTTCAAAGCAAATTCATTATCACCAATTTCATAAAGAATCTTTTCTTTAAGCCAGACTACCATCAAAGTTTCATAATCAATTTCTAAAAGCTGCGAAAGTTTCGTAACCTGATCTTTAGTTGGTTTTCGAGTACCTGATTCAAATTTACTGATCAAAGCCTGATCAATTCCAGTAAGTTGAGCCAATTCACGAGTTTTTAAACCTTTTTGTTCTCTAGCATTTTTTAAAAGTGATTTCATTTTATGAAATATTTAGTCTTGACAAATTTAGTCAATTTTTTAAGCGAAAGAAAAGCAGTATTTTTGAAATACTGCTTTTTGATATTTTTATTTTGGAGGAAGTGAACCGTCTTTTCTCATTTCTTTAACAACGGCTTGCATTATGGCATCAACAGTTTGGCCTATATCTGTTACATAATCGGATTTTGTAGTTCCTGTCCAGATTAGTTTGTTTTCTTTCAATGAAAAAACATTGGTTTCAACCATATAATAGGTGGTTTCCTGATAGTATCCCGGATCGTAGAAATTAGGAGCATACATTCCATACCAATTTCCAAAACCATATCCATACACACCTGTATCTAGTCCGTCGAAGCCTCCGTAATACATTCCTGTGTAAGTACCAGGAACGTATGTGGTTTCTTTTTCGGTGCTTACTAAACGCATAGTAACGACTCCATCAAAATTTTCATCCTGCAGGATTTTTAATTTCTGCTCTTTTGTAAGCTGCTTAGCTTCGTTTAGATACTGATAGGAAGTTTTAAATACAGGATTACTGGCTGCAATTCTGTTTTCGGCAATTCTACGTGAAGCTTCGTCTTTAACCAGCACTACCACTAAAACTTTTTTGAAGTGTTCTTGAGCTACGGTTAATTTTGGATCTCGCCAGCTGTTAACTATAGCGGTATTACTGCCACAATTTGAAAATGACAGAATTACAAGTAAGGAAATTAAGTACTTTTTCATATTTACAGTTATTATTTGTAGTAAAAATAACTATAAAATATTGATTAACAGAAATTTGTAAGATTTAAATAAACTTAATTATATGCTTTTTTAATTCGGTCCAAATCACGTTTCGTGTCTTGTTCTTTCAAAGATTCACGTTTATCGTAGTTTTTCTTTCCTTTACAAAGACCAATCTGAAGTTTGGCAAGACCTTTTTCGTTAGTAAATAACTTTAGAGGAATAATCGTAAGACCTTTTGCCTGAACACTTCTGGCAAGAGTTTTTAATTCTCTTTTGTTTAAAAGCAATTTACGTTCGCTTCGTGAACTGTGATTGAATTGATTTCCAAAAGAATATTCTTCTATGTAAGTGTTAATAGCAAAAAGTTCATTGTTACTAAACTCGCAGAAACTTTCGGTAATATTCGCTTTTCCTAAACGGATAGATTTAATTTCGGTTCCTGCCAAAACAATACCGGCAGTATAGGTGTCGATAATCTCGTAATCAAAACGAGCTCTCTTATTAAGTATATTGACTGATTTTAACATGTTACAAAAGTAAGGAAAATTGCAAAACTTTAACGTGCTTAAATATAATTAAAGATTTTTTTTAATCTATGATTTTAATCATCCTCGCCGGAAAAGCTTCCTCATAAGTTTGTCGTATAATTTCAAAAACAAATTTATAATGAAAAAAATTGTAACATTAGTCAGCATTGTATTAATGGGTTTAACCGCTAAAGCCCAAGATTCAGCACAAGGACTAAAAGGAGCTTGGTTCGCCACTTCTCAATTCGGTTATCAGCAGACCAAAAGCGGAGAGATTAAAGGAACAAGCATATCGGTATTGCCAATAGTTGGTACGTTTGTTACGCCATCCGTTGCCGTTGGAGCCGGAATTGGTTATATTAATATTAAATCAGATGGGTATTCAACAGGAAGTCCAGATATTAAAACACTAGCAAAAACAGATTTATTTGTTTTTCAACCTTTAGTTAGGAAATATTGGAATGTGGCTGGTTCATTGTATTTCTTCGGACAGGCAGCAATACCAGTTATAACTGGAAAAGAAAAGGAAAGTAACTTAAAAGTAAACCAAGTTGGTTTATCTGTTTCTGGTGGTCTTGATTATTTTGTTACAAAGAATTTCTCTGTTGAGTTTTCTTATGATTTAGCAAACTTCACATCTACAACTTTAAAGCCAGAGAATGGTGAGAAAACAACTGTTACAAATTTTGGATTAGCGCACGTTGCTAATGTGGATTCTTATTATAATACAGCATTAGGTGGAAGCAATCCAAACTTAACTTCTCCAATTTCAGTTGGATTTAAGTTTATATTCTAATTCATTTTTTATTTGATTACAGTAAAATTCTATTTTAGTAATTTTGCGAAAAAGAAGACCGTATTGAAAAATACGGTCTTTTACTATTATTTAAAAAATAAAAATATGCAAAATCAATCGAAAGATCCCTTACATGGAATTACACTTCAGAAAATTGTAGAAACTCTCGTTGAATATTATGGATTTGATACTTTGGGAGAATTAATTCCAATAAAATGTTTTAATTCAAATCCGAGTGTGAAATCAAGTTTAACGTTTCTAAGAAAAACAGACTGGGCGCGCAAAAAAGTTGAAAATCTGTATATTAAAACACTTCCTAAACTGAATACTAATTAATTCAATTTATAAGAAAGCATTACCCCGCCACGATACGGAAGCCATTCACCGCTTTTGTTCCAGTTTGGTGCTGTTTCATATCTTCCTGGTGTTCCATCATTATATTTGCCATGATAGAAGCCTTGGTGCCAGCCACCGCCAACAAAAATATCAAGTAAAAATTTATCGTTTATTTTTAAATTATAACCCACAGTGGCACCAATTCTGTATCCAAAACCGTCTTCGTATTTGTTGGTGTCCCAATAGTTCCATTTTTGAATTTCATATTTATCAGCACCAATGTGTGCTCCAGCATAAAATCCATTGTATTTTTCTTTAAAATGGTAACGGATTTCAGGAGTCACAGTGATGAATTTCATTGGATTATTTCCATTAAAGCTTTCCCAGAATGAAACCATTACATCTGCACTAAAAGTTGTTTTTTCACCAATACTCGTTTCTATTCCAATATTAGGAATTAAAATTGCAGCAGTAGCGCCATTAAATTTTACGAAAGTCTGGCTTTGTAATTGAATCGATATAAAAAGAACAATTAAGGCGGATAGTTTTTTCATGGTATTTTTATGCTGAGGATAATTTATTTCGGTTGCAAATATAACGCAACGAAGCCTTTTACTATTGTTCAATACTTCTTTTAACAGGAAAAAAAATATTTTTAAATAAAATAATTAATCTAACTATTTAATAGCGAGTAAACTACTTTGTCGAGAAATTTTCCTTCCCAAAACTCAGATTCTTTAAAATGCGATTCTTTCACAAATCCACATTTTTGTAAAACCTTTTCTGAGGCCTGGTTTTCGGGATCGATTACAGCTTCAATAGAATGCAATTTTAAATCTTTAAAACCATATTGTATCAATAAGTGAACAGCTTCAGGAATAATACCTTTTCCATGAAAATCAGGATTAAGCATATATCCAATTTCGGCACGGTAATTCTCTGGCTGCATTCTGTAAAAACCAATAATGCCCAAAAGTTTCGAATCGCCTTTTAGTGTAATTCCCCAGTTGATACCAATGTTTGAATTTATTTTTTCTTCAATCATTTCAATATGCGCTAAGGCATCATCGTTGTTTTTGACTAATGGTCTTGGAATGTATTTCATGGTTTCAGGATTCGAACGTAATTCGAAAACTTCATTTACATCATCATTCGTAATTCTTCTTAAAAGCAATCTTTCTGATTCGATGACAGGAAATGGGTGAAAGTTGAATTCTAGCATTTTATAAAATTTTGATACTGAATTGTGAGTTAAATGTTTGATCTGCTTCTAGAGTAAGAATACCTTCTTTTTGAAATAAATCTCCTGAATTATCAGCAGTGTCAGAATATCCAAACCAAGGTTCTATACAAATAAAAGGAGCCTGATCTTTTGTCCAGATTCCTAAACTCGGAAAATCTTCAAAATCAATTTGAACATACGGTTTTGAATTTTCAAGAATTGTCAATGAATTCGATTCTAATGTTTTAAAAACAAGAGCATCATTTTCGAAAAGTTTATAATGTAAGGGAACTACATTTTCGGTTGTTTTCAGCGTTTCGGTCTTATTCGAAATCAAATCATTTTCCAGTAAATTATATTTTAAAGATTCCTCTTTTTCGAATTTAAAAGAATAGCTTTCAAAACTTTCCGGAAGTGCTATTGCCGGATGCGCACCAATTGAAAAAGGTATTTTACTATCACCTTTATTAATTACTACGTATTCTATTTTTAATGAAGTATTTTCTAAAGTATAAATAAGCTGCAATTCAAATTTGAATGGATATTTTTTTAATGTTTCTTCATTTGATTGTAAAGAAAAAACAGCGCTGTTTTCTGTTTTTTCAACCAATTGAAATTCCATATCCCTTGCAAAACCATGTCTTGACAGCTCATATTCATTGCCATTAGCGGTGTAGGTATTGTTTTTTAAAGTACCCACAATAGGAAAAAGAATAGGAGAGTGTTTGCCCCAAAAATCGGGATTTCCTTCCCAAATATATTCCTTGTTTTGATTGTCTTTTAAAGAAAATAATTCAGCTCCTGCCGATTTGATTGAAGCTTTAAGTGTTGAATTTGATATTGTTGTGTTCAAAATAATAGAATTGAAGAGAATTGTTTTTTAAGTGATGTAAAGATATTTTAATAATTTTTAATTTTTTAAGAAAAACGCTTAATTTATTTTATTGGTAAAATTTTGCTAAAATTAAATTTAAGCTTAGATATTTCTCTGCTGATAGCTTTTTTTTTCATTAATTTGCTACATAAATAGCTAAAAAATATGAAAAAGCATTCTGTAAAAGCCATTTTAACCGTGGCTTTATTTTTTGGGATTTTATCTGTTTCGGCGCAGCAAACTCCGTCGGCTACAGCATCAAATCCAGTTAATAATTACAATTACCATGATGCATTTGGTCCGCATTTTTACACTAAAAACGGAACTTCTACGCGCACAGCAAGCGGTCAGCCAGGAGTAGAATACTGGCAGAACAGAGCTGATTATCAGATTACGGCAAAATTAAATGCTGTAACAAATGAAATTGTGGGGACAGACGAAATTACCTATACCAATAACAGTCCAGATAAATTAGGTTTCCTTTGGCTGAATTTAGATCAAAACCTGTTTAAAGACGATTCAAGAGGAAATGCGGTTGTGCCTTTGACAGGAAGCCGTAATGGAGCGCAAGGACAAGTTTTTGATGGTGGAAACAAAATAAAGTCTGTAAAAGTTATTTCTGGTGCAAAAAACAAAACAGAAGTTGAAGCAAAATATATTATTACAGATACTAGAATGCAGATTTTCCTTCCACAGGAATTAGCGGCAAAAGGAGGTTCGGTAAAAGTTAAAATCGAATTCTCTTTCATAGCGCCGTTTGAAGGATCAGACAGAATGGGAGTTTTGGAAACTAAAAATGGAAAAATCTTCACAATTGCACAATGGTACCCGCGTATGTGCGTGTATGATGATGTAAGAGGCTGGAATACTCCACCGTATTTAGGAGCTTCTGAGTTTTATTTAGAATATGGTGATTTTGATGTAAAATTAACCGTTCCTGCTAATCAATTTGTAGTAGCTTCAGGTGAATTGGTAAATGGTCAGGAAGTGCTTTCTGCAGATCATTTCAAAAAATATAAAGAGGCTTCTAATAGTGATCAAACGGTGACAATTCGTTCTGAACAAGAAGTTGCTTCAACCGCTAACGCAAATTCAGGGACAGAGAAAACATGGCATTATAAAATTAAAAACGCACGTGATTTTTCTTGGGCCTCATCAGCTGCTTTTATCTTAGATGGAGCCAAAATTAACCTTCCAAGCGGTAAAAAAGCATTAGCCTTGTCAGCTTATCCAGTTGAAAGTGCTGGACGCGGCGCTTATGGGCGTTCTACTGAATACGTAAAAGCTTCAATCGAGCATTATTCTAAACAATGGTTCGAATATCCTTATCCTGTAGCAACAAACGTAGCAGGAAATGAAGGCGGAATGGAATATCCTGGAATTGTTTTCTGCGGATGGAAATCTAAAGGACAAGACCTTTGGGGAGTTACAGATCATGAATTTGGACATATCTGGTTCCCAATGATTGTGGGTTCAAACGAAAGATTATTTGGCTGGATGGATGAAGGATTTAATACTTTCATCAACTCATTAAGTACTGCGGCATTTAATAATGGTGAATATAAAGAAGAACCAACAAATTTACATGAGCAGGCAGAACCATTTACAAGACCTGACTTAGAAACCATTATGAGTTCTCCTGATAATATGAAGGAAGCTAATATTGGTATGTTATGTTACTTTAAACCAAGTGCAGGTTTAATCATTTTAAGAGAACAAATTTTAGGAAAAGAGCGTTTTGATAATGCTTTTAGAACTTATATTCAGCGTTGGGCATACAAACATCCACAACCAGATGACTTTTTCAGAAGTATGGAAAACGTTGCTGGAGAAGATTTAAGCTGGTTCTGGAGAAGCTGGTTTGTAAACAACTGGCGTTTTGACCAAGGAATCAATTCTATTAAATATGTGAAAAATGACCCAGCAAAAGGAGTTATTATTACTGTTGAAAATTTTGATAAAATGCCTATGCCGATTGTCTTGGATGTAAAAACAAAAAGCGGAAAAGTTACAAGAGTTAATCTTCCTGTAGAAATCTGGCAGCGCAATACAGAATGGTCTTTCAAGCATAATTCAACTGAAGAAATTGAAAGTATTACATTAGATCCAGATCATGCTTTCCCAGATAATAACGAATCAAATAATGTTTGGACAGCTGGAAAAGGTAAAATTGAAAAAGACGTTATTTTAGATGGTTATGTGGGAACATTTGTAACCAACAGAGCACCATTAACCATTGAAGTTACAGAGAAAAACAGTACTTTAAGTGTTGAAATTACTGATTTTCCTAAGTTTGCTGTAAAAGCAGTTCCAAATGAAAAAGATACTTTTGAATCTAAAGGAGCTGGTTTGAAATTCAAATACAATGAAGCTAAAACTGGTTTCGATATGATTATTTTAGGAAATGGACAAACAATTCCATTCACTAAGAAATAAGAATTAAAAATACAATATTGAAAATCCCAAATTCCAACTTTTGTTGGGTTTGGGATTTTTTTTTGTTTATATTTTAAGTTTCAGGTTTCAAGTTTCATGTTTTAGGTTTTTAGGTTTACATTTTTTAGTCATACACAAACCTTAGAACCTTAGATACTTAGAATCTTAGCCTCTTCAAAAACAAACATTCCATTAAAAAAATGTTAGAATTTTATTTTTTTGTTTTGTAAATTAAAAAAAGGTGTACTTTTGCACCGATGAATAAAATAAGTTTACATATAACTTCTTTGTCACGGACAAACTCACCGATTACTTCTCCCGAAGTACGGACACTATCTCTATAGTATCCACTGAGTTTTATAACCGTATATTTATTCATATCCATTTTTCATTTTGAAATCACATAATTTGTCCATTGGACAAACATATCCTAAAAGTATTTATTATTTTGTAATTTTTCTTTATCAATTATTTGATTTTAAGAATGTTACTTTTTTTGTACTACATTTTATTGGATTCAATTCTGGATTTCAAACTAAACAACATTCTTTAATTTTTAACTCTAACTTCAATAATTGAAATGAAGATATCTATTGTTGTTACCCAGGAAGAACACTTCAAATTCGCACAAGAAATCTGCGATACGATAGAATCATCTGCCTTACTAAGAGGTACGGGGATTGCTAAAAGAACTCCTGAGTACATTCAGAAAAAAATGTCGAATGGTGATGCGATGATTGCTCTGGCCGATGGAAAATTTGCAGGTTTTTGTTATATCGAAAGCTGGGAACACGGAAAATTCGTGGCACATTCTGGTTTAATTGTACACCCAGATTATAGAAGTCTAGGTTTGGCAAAAAAGATAAAATCGAAAGTTTTTGAATACTCGTTGAAGAGATATCCAGATGCTAAAATATTCGGAATTACAACTGGTTTAGCGGTTATGAAAATCAACTCTGAATTAGGTTACAAACCAGTTCCTTTCTCAGAATTGACAACCGATCCAAGTTTTTGGGCTGGCTGTAAAACGTGTACCAATTTCCCAATTTTGCAAAGCAAAGAAAATAAAATGTGCCTTTGTACAGGGATGTTATACGATCCAAAGGAAAAACAAAAAAATCCGCCGAGACATCCTTTTAACGAGGCTGTTTTAAGCAGATTGAAGAAAATCAAACAAGCTTTATTCTTAAACAAAATATTGTCATTTGTTTTTTTATTCAAAATTTAATCAAAAGAAATCTCAAACTGCTACATACGAAAGTATTAGCCTAAATTATAAAAAATGAAAAAAGTAGTATTAGCTTATAGCGGAGGATTAGATACCTCGTATTGTTTGAAATATTTAAAAAATGAAAAAGGATACGAAGTTCACACTGTTCTTGTTGACACAGGAGGATTTTCTGCTGAAGAATTAACAGCTATTGAAAAAAGAGCTTACGAGTTAGGAAGTGCGCAACACGCAAACTTGACAATCGTAGATAAATATTATGATAAAGCTATAAAATATTTGATTTTCGGAAACGTATTAAAAAACAATACGTACCCATTATCAGTAAGTGCAGAGCGTGTTTTTCAAGCTATTGAAGCCATAAAATATGCTAAAAAAGTTGGAGCAAGCGCAATCGCACACGGAAGCACAGGTGCAGGAAACGACCAAATTCGTTTTGATTTGATTTTCCAAACTATTGCTCCAGAAATCGAAATCATTACACCAATTAGAGATTTAAAATTGTCAAGACAAGAAGAAGTAGAATACCTTCAAAAAAATGGTGTTAGCTATTCTTGGGAAAAAGCGCAATATTCTATTAATAAAGGACTTTGGGGAACAAGTGTTGGAGGAAAAGAAACTTTAACTTCAGGACAGCCATTGCCAAGCGAAGCTTATCCTTCGCAATTGCAAAAAGAAGGTGAAGAAAAAGTAACGCTTCATTTTGAGCAAGGAGAATTAGTTGGTTTAAACGGAAAAACAGATAAACCATCAAATAATATTGTAGCGCTTGAAAAATTAGCAAACGCTTACGCAATTGGAAGAGATATTCACGTTGGCGATACGATTATCGGAATTAAAGGAAGAGTTGGTTTTGAGGCTGCTGCACCATTAATCATCATCAAAGCACACCATTTATTAGAGAAACATACTTTAGGAAAATGGCAGCAATATTGGAAAGAACAGTTAGGAAACTGGTACGGAATGTTATTTCATGAAGGTCAGTTTTTAGATCCTGTAATGAGAAACATTGAGACTTTCTTGCAAGACACTCAAAAAACAGTAAATGGAACGGTTACAGTTTCATTAAAACCATATCATTTTTCGCTTGACGGAATCGAATCTGAAAATGATTTGATGAACACTGGTTTCGGTCAGTATGGCGAAATGAACAATGCTTGGACATCTGAAGATGCAAAAGGATTTATTAAGATTTTAGGAAATGCTCAAAATATTTTCTCATCTGTAAACAAATTAGACCATGATTAATGTCGGAATTATTGGTGGTTCGGGCTATACGGCCGGAGAACTCATCAGAATTTTAATGTATCATCCAAAAGTAAACATCGATTTTGTTTACAGTACAACAAACGCTGGGAAACCACTTTCTGTAGCGCACCACGATTTGATGGGCGATATTGAAATGAATTTCACAGCCGAAATCAACCCGAATGTGAATGTTGTTTTCTTGTGTTTAGGTCACGGAAAATCGATATCATTTTTGAAAGAAAATCAGTTTGCGAGTCATACTAAAATTATCGATTTAGGAAATGATTTTAGATTGAATAAAGATGCTCATTTCGAAGGAAAGGATTTCATTTACGGATTGCCAGAAATCAACAAAGCAGAAATTAAAAAAGCAAATTATATTGCCAATCCAGGTTGTTTTGCAACAGCTATTCAGTTGGCTTTGTTGCCTTTAGCAGAACACAATTTGTTGAATAACGATGTTCATATTAATGCAACAACAGGAAGCACAGGAGCAGGCGTAGGTCTTTCAGAAACTTCTCATTTCAGTTGGAGAAATAACAATTTTTCGCATTATAAAGCTTTTGAACACCAGCATTTAGGCGAAATTTCAGAAAGTTTGGTTCAGTTGCAGGATGATTTTGACAGCGAATTGCTTTTTATTCCGAATAGAGGAGATTTTCCAAGAGGAATTTTTGCAACGCTTTACACATTATGCGATGATAGTTTGGAGCAATTAGTTGAAAAATACGAAGAATTCTATAAAAATGAGCCTTTCGTAACCGTTACAACAACCAACATCAACATGAAACAGGTTGTGCAAACGAACAAATGTATTATTAGTTTATTGAAAAAAGGAAACCGGGTTCTCATAACATCAATTATAGATAACTTAACCAAAGGTGCTTCAGGACAAGCAATCCAAAACATGAATTTAATGTTCGGATTGGAAGAAACCACAGGTTTACATTTGAAACCAAGCGGATTTTAGTGGAAGTATGAAGTTAAAAGTTAGATGTTAAACGTCTAGATCTACACTTCATAAAACTTTTACAAATAATTTTAAGTTAAAGTTTTTAGTTGACATTTATCGCATTGTATTTGAACTTCTAACTTTTAACAAATAACATTTAACTTTTTTCAAAAAATGAACTTATTCAACGTTTACCCATTATACGACATCACTCCAGTAAAAGCAATTGATTGTACTATTATCGATGAAAAAGGAGTAGAATATTTAGATTTATACAGCGGACATGGTGTGATTTCTATCGGACACACGCAGCCGGATTATGTAGCAAAACTTAAAAATCAACTTGATCATTTAGGTTTTTATTCAAATGCAATTCAGAATCCTTTGCAGGTTGAATTAGCGCAGAAATTAGGAAAGCTTTCAGGATTAGAAGATTATGAGTTGTTTTTATGCAGTTCTGGTGCTGAGGCGAATGAAAATGCTTTAAAACTAGCTTCTTTCCATAATGGAAAATCAAGAGTTGTAGCTTTTCATAATTCTTTCCACGGAAGAACTTCTGCAGCCGTTGCGGTTACAGATAACAAAAAGATTGTTGCACCAATAAATGCACAGCAAGAAGTAACATTTTTACCTTTAAACCAAATCGA
Source organism: Flavobacterium endoglycinae (assembly GCF_017352115.1). Classification (NCBI taxonomy): domain Bacteria; kingdom Pseudomonadati; phylum Bacteroidota; class Flavobacteriia; order Flavobacteriales; family Flavobacteriaceae; genus Flavobacterium; species Flavobacterium endoglycinae. The sequence goes on along the minus strand of NZ_CP071448.1, from coordinate 325,662 downwards.
ATTGGTTGAAGCAGAATTAGCAAAAGGAGATGTTGCTGCTGTAATTATTGAAGGAATCCAAGGAGTTGGAGGTTTAGACCAAGGAACAACTGAATTTTTTCAGGCTTTAGAACAAGCATGTAAAAAACACGATGTGGTTTTAATCTTAGACGAAGTACAGTCAGGATATGGAAGAAGCGGGAAATTTTTCGCTTTCCAACACCACGGAATCAACGCTGATATTATTTCAGTTGCAAAAGGAATGGGGAATGGTTTTCCAGTTGGAGCAATTTTGATTTCTCCAAAATTCGAAGCAAGTTTCGGATTATTAGGAACTACTTTCGGCGGAAGCCACTTGTCTTGTGCAGCAGGAATTGCAGTTTTAGATGTAATTGAAAAGCTTGATTTACAAAAGAATGTAAATGAAGTTTACGAATATTTCTTAGAAAAAATCAAAGAAGTTGACGGAATCAAACAAGTAAAAGGAAAAGGCTTAATGCTTGGAGTGGAGTTTGATTTTGACGTAGCTGCTTTGAGAAAGAAATTAATTATCGAAAAGCACATTTTTACAGGAAGCGCAAACAATAAAAATCTATTGAGAATTTTACCGCCTCTTACAGTGAAAAAAGCGGATATTGATACGTTTGTAAAAGCGTTGAAAGAAAGTTTAGAAGAGCTTAAAAACTAAGTTTGACTTACACTGTTAATTCGTTTAATCGTTTAACTGGTTAATCGATTAAACGAATTGACGATTAACCAATTAAACCCAAAAAATGAAACCATTATCAATTGAAATACGCAATGCGGTTTTGCGGACTATGGCAAAGCTAGTCGAACAGGAGCGGAATCAGATTATTTTGACCAATCAAGAAGATCTTAGCGATTACGACGGTTCAGATTTAGCGATGGAAGAACGCCTGAAAGTAGATGATAAAAAAGTTGATGAAATGATTTTGTCATTGAATCAGTTAGCTTCACAGGAAGATCCCATTGGTATTGAGCGTTTTCATTTTACTCATGATAATGGAATCAAAGTAGTGAATAAAACCGCAGCTTTCGGAACCATTTTAATTATTTACGAATCTCGCCCAGATGTTACAATCGAAGCAGGTGGAATCGCTTTTAAATCTGGAAACAAGATTTTATTAAAGGGGGGAAAAGAATCTCTAAAATCAAATTTAAAGATTGTAAGCCTTTGGCATAAAGCTCTGGAAGAAAACGGAGTTTCAAAAGACTGGGTAGAATATCTGAATTATAACAGAACTGAAACTCAGGCATTTTTAGAAAAACCAACTCAAAAAGTAGATTTAATTGTTCCGAGAGGAGGAGAAAAATTAATCGAGTTTGTAAAAGCACATGCGACTTGTCCGGTAATTGTAAGCGGACGCGGAAACAATTTTGTTTACGTTCATGAAGATGCCGATACCGATTTGGCTTTAAAAGTAATTTTAAATGCAAAAACGGCTAAAATTTCGGCTTGTAATGCTTTAGATAAAGTTTTGATCTGTTCTAAACTTCCAAATTTTGAAGGTTTTACAGCAATGTTAATCGAAGCTTTGATTGAATCAAAAGTGGAAGTAATTGTCGATAAATCGTTAGAGAATTTTGAGAATACCAAAACAATTCAGAATGAAGATATTTGGTACGAAGAATTTTTAGATTATAAAATCGTAATCGGAACTATTGATTCTCAAGATCATGCTATTGATATGATTAATAAATACTGTGGAGGTCATTCTGCAGCAATTATTACAAGAGATAGTGAAGCCGCGCAGCAGTTTATGGAATCGATAGATGCAGCGGCGGTTTACCAAAATGCATCAACAAGATTCACAGACGGCGGACAATTCGGACTTGGCGGAGAATTAGCAATCAGTACAGATAAACTTCATCAAAGAGGACCAATCGGTTTACAGCATTTGGTAACCAATAAATGGTACGTGTACGGAGAGGGGCAGATTAGATAATTAGATAATGTGTCAATTAGATAATTTTAGATTGTAGATTTCAGATTTTAGATTGTGAATTAGTGATTTTTGAATTTGATATTGTCATTGATATTCAATTGGAATTTGGGATTTAATTTTTGGAATTTTTTCAACATTTAGCTTTGCGAACTTAGCGTTTATATAGACAAACAAAATCAAAAAACCTTGCGCCCTTTGCGGTTAAAAAACAAAACATGGGTAAAAAGAGAATTTTATTAAAAATAGGAAGTAATACTTTAACCAAAGAAACCAATCATATTTCGCGGGGAAAGATTGAAGATCTTGGAGTGCAGATTGCGGCTTTAAACGACGAATATGAATTTATAATCGTAAGTTCAGGAGCAATTGCGGCAGCAAAGCAATTTGTAAAACTGGATAATCAAGATAAAGATGTTTTTGTAAAGCAGGCTTTAGCTTCTATCGGACAACCTCATTTAATGCGGATTTACAATGAGAATTTCAAAGATTTAGGATTAAATACCTCACAGTGTTTGCTTTCTTATTCTGATTTTGAAAAAGAACAGACCAAAAAAAACATTGTAAATACCATTAATGTATTGGTTAAAAACAATTACATTCCGATTATCAATGAAAATGATACCGTTGCGACAGATGAGATTCGATTCGGAGATAATGACAAATTAGCAGCTTTAACGGCAGTTCTTTTAAATGTTGACATTCTGATAATTGCAACCAATACAAATGGAATTTATACCAAAGAATCGATTCATGATGAAGTTCCGGAAACCATAAAATTGGTAAATGATTTAAAATCGCTCGAAAAAGAAATCGGAGAGTCAAAATCATCACACGGAACAGGAGGAATGCAATCCAAAATTGAAGCAGCAGGAATTGCAAAAGCAGCGAACATAGAAACCTGGATTGTGAACGGATTAAATGACAATTTTATTTTGAATGCATTAAAAGACGAAATTCCATTTACTAAAATTTTATAGCCACGACTCGAGCGATAGCGAATAGACGAAGTAATTCACGAATTGTTCTTTTTATTATCTAAACGAAATATTAATTCGAATTCATTCGAAAAAAAATAATCGCAAAGATTGAAAAAAATAATTCGTGAATTCGTGGCGGAAAAAACAACTAAAAAAGCAAAAAACAAATGAACTATATCTCAATAAAAGAAATCAACTCATTATCAAAATGGGTAAAACAAGCGATCAAAATCAAAAAGAATCCGCTTAAAAATCAAGATTTAGGAAAAAACAAAACTTTAGGAATGCTATTCTTCAATCCGAGTTTAAGAACGCGTTTGAGTACTCAAAAAGCGGCTATGAACTTAGGAATGAACGTTATGGTAATGAATTTTACTAACGAAGGCTGGACATTAGAATTTGAAGACGGAGCGGTAATGAATTCTGGCGCTTCAGAACATATTAAAGAAGCGGCAGAAGTCGTTTCTCAATATTGTGATATTATCGCAATCCGTGCTTTTGCCGGATTGGTAGATAAAGAAAAAGATTATGCTGAAACATTAATTTCAGGATTTTTGAAATATGCTACAGTGCCAATTGTAAACATGGAAAGCGCTATTCGTCACCCATTACAATCGCTGGCAGATGCAATTACAATGGAAGAGTTCAAACCTAGACATAAAAACAAACAAAAAGTAGTGCTTTCGTGGGCGCCGCATCCAAAAGCTTTGCCGCAGGCAGTTGCCAATTCATTTGTAGAAATGATGCAGATGCAAAAAGATATGGATTTTGTGATCACACATCCAGAAGGATATGAACTAAGTCCAGAGATTACAAAAGGCTGCAAAATCGAATACGACCAAAATAAAGCTTTCGAAAACGCTGATTTCGTTTACGTTAAAAACTGGAGTAATTTCAACGATTACGGAAAAGTAACCAACAGCGATCCAAATTGGACGGTTACTGCCGAAAAAATGGCTTTAACGAATAACGGAAAATTTATGCACTGTCTTCCAGTTCGTCGTAACGTAATCGTAACAGATGAAGTTTTAGACGGAGAAAATTCAATCGTAATCGAACAAGCAAATAATAGAACGTATTCTGCACAATTAGTGTTGCAGAAGATTCTTAAAAAAATATAATTTTATGGGTGCAAAGGTTCAAAGTTGTAAAGGTTCAGAGGTTTTCATGCTGAACTTAAACTTTGTCCCTTTGTTCCTCTGAACCTTTGAACCTCATGAAGCAAGTTACTGTAATAAAAATTGGTGGAAACATCATTGACAATCCGGCAGAATTAGAACAATTTTTAACTGATTTTTCTAAAATCGAAGGATACAAAGTTTTAGTTCACGGCGGTGGAAAATCGGCTACAAAGATGGCGCAGAGTATTGGATTGGTTCCGCAGATGATTGACGGACGCCGAATTACAGATGCTCCAATGCTGGATGTTGTGGTAATGATTTATGCAGGTCAGATCAACAAGCATATTGTGGCGCAATTGCAGTCAAAAGATAATAATGCAGTTGGTTTTTCTGGAGCTGATGGGAATCTAATTCAGTCAACAAAAAGAAATCACCCAACAATTGATTACGGATTTGTTGGCGATGTAAAACAAGTCAACACCAAATTACTGGCTACTTTATTAGAAGCTGGAATTGTACCCGTTTTCTGTGCAATTACACACGACAAAAACGGACAATTATTAAACACAAACGCCGATACTATTGCAAGCGAATTGTCAATTGCATTATCTGAAGTTTTTGATGTAACGCTAACATATTGTTTTGAAAAACAAGGTGTTTTGATGGATTCAGAAGATGATTCTTCTGTGATTACAGAAATCAACGAAGTATTATACAATAAACTAAAAGAAGAAAAAGTAATCCATTCTGGAATGATCCCAAAATTGGATAACTGTTTCAATAGCTTATCTCGAGGTGTTCAGAAAATCAAAATTGGGCATCATAGAATGCTTCAGAACTCAGATGTTCCGCATACAACGATTACACTATAAAAAATGTTGCCAAAATTGACATTAATTTCTGCTGTTAAAAGAGAAAATAATTTTAGTAACGCATTAAAAAGTTATTTTGATTTTAAATCTGAGACAAAAAAAACAATTTGAGAAAAGTCGTGTAATTAGTGGCAAAAAAATAGAGCGCACAAGGTATTTTAAATAAATTTGCGCAAGTAAAAATGGTCATAGGAAAGCTCAAAAACTTTGTTGCTTTGTCCCTTTGAGCCTTTGAACCTTATTAAAATGAAAAATATAGATACGCTTACCCAAGAAGCAATTAGTTTATTAAAGAGCCTTATTGAAACCCCTTCATTTTCAAGCGAAGAAGATCAAACAGCTCTTTTAATAGAAAATTGGTTCAATCAGAATGAAATTCCATTCAAGAGAGAAAACAACAATGTGTGGGCTTTCAATAAATATTTCGACGAAAACAAACCAACACTTTTATTAAACTCACATCACGATACCGTAAGACCAAATCAAGCTTACACCAACGATCCGTTTAAGGCAATTGAAAAAGACGGGAAATTATTCGGTTTAGGAAGTAATGATGCAGGAGGATGTCTAGTGTCGCTATTGGCTACATTTGTACATTTTTACGAAAACCAAAACTTATCACATAATATTGTTATCGTTGCTTCGGCAGAAGAAGAAAGCAGCGGAAAAAATGGTTTAAACAGCGTTTTAAAACACTTGCCAGAACTAGATTGTGCAATTGTAGGCGAACCCACTTTAATGCAATTAGCGGTTGCAGAAAAAGGTCTTTTGGTTTTAGATGTAAAAGTAAAAGGAACTGCAAGCCATGCGGCGCATCAAAACGATGATAATGCTTTATATAAATCAATTCCAGTAATGGAATGGTTTAAAAACTATAAATTCGACAAAATCTCAGATGTTTTAGGTCCTGTAAAGATGACCGTAACGCAAATAAATGCAGGAAAACAACATAATGTGGTTCCGTCAGAATGTGATTTGGTTGTTGATATTCGTGTAACAGATCGTTATTCAAATGCTGAAATTTTAGAGGTAGTAAAAGCAAATGTAAATGCCGAAGTTACCCCAAGATCAATGCACTTAAATGCTTCGTCTATTCCAATCGAACACGGTTTAGTGCAAGCAGGAATTGCTTTAGGAAGAACGACTTACGGATCTCCAACGCTTTCAGATCAATCGGTTTTAAGTTGTCAGTCTTTAAAATTAGGACCAGGAGAAACATTACGTTCGCATTCAGCAGACGAATTTATTTTTGTAAACGAAATTGTAGAAGGAGTTGATTTGTATATTAAAATACTAACCGGTTTCTTCAAATTATAAGAAAAGAAAACTGCCACGAATTCACGAATTGTTTTTTCAAATCTTTGCGATCATTTTTTCGAATTAATTCGAATTAATATTTCGTCTAGATAGTAACAAAATAATTCGTGAATTGCTTCGCCAGTTCGCTGTCGCTCGTGTCGTGGCAAAAAAAATAGAACTATGAAACTTTGGGAAAAAGGAATACCAACAGATAAGCAAATCGAGCAATTCACCGTTGGAAACGATCGTGAACTGGATTTGGTTTTAGCAAAATACGATGCTTTAGGTTCAATCGCTCACGCTAAAATGCTTGGGCAAATTGGTTTATTGACTTCAGAAGAAACGACTTCTTTAGTTGATGCGTTAAACGAAATCATTGCGGATATCGTAGTGGGTAATTTCGAAATCGAAGACAGTTTTGAAGATGTTCACTCTAAAATCGAATATTTGCTGACCGTAAAATTGGGCGATGCCGGAAAGAAAATCCACACGGCGCGTTCTCGTAATGATCAAGTTTTAGTAGATGTTCATTTGTATTTAAAAGACGAATTAAAAGCAATAAAAGAACAGGTAAAAACACTTTTTGATTTGTTGATGGAATCAGCAGAGAAACATCAAAATGTATTGTTGCCAGGTTACACACATTTGCAAATCGCAATGCCGTCTTCATTCGGAATGTGGTTTTCGGCTTATGCAGAAAGTCTGATTGATGATATTACAATGCTAAACGCAGCTTCAAAAATTGTAGATCAGAATCCGTTAGGGTCTGCTGCGGGTTACGGAAGTTCATTTCCAATCAACAGAACTTTTACCACTCAGGAATTAGGTTTTGAAACTTTAAAATACAATGCCGTTGCAGCACAAATGAGCCGTGGAAAAGCAGAAAAAACAGTTGCTTTTGCGATGACAAGCGTTGCGGGAACATTATCAAAATTTGCAATGGATGTTTGTTTGTATATGAGCCAGAACTTTGATTTTATTGGACTTCCAGCACATCTTACAACAGGTTCAAGCATTATGCCTCATAAGAAAAATCCAGATGTTTTCGAATTAATCAGAGGAAAATGCAATAAGATTCAGGCGCTTCCTTACGAAATCACTTTAATTACCAATAACCTGCCAAGCGGGTATCATAGAGATTTACAGCTTTTAAAAGAAGGTTTGTTTCCAGCGATTCAAAACTTGAAAGCTTGTCTGGATATTGCGATTTTCTCCATAAAAGACATCACCGTAAAAGATCATATTTTAGAAGATAAAAAATACGATTATCTATTTACAGTTGATACATTGAACGAAATGGTAGTGGCTGGAATGCCGTTTAGAGATGCGTATAAAGCCGTTGCAGAACAATTGGAAGCAGGAACATACAAATCTCCAAAAGAAACCAAACACACGCACGAAGGCAGTATTAATAATTTATGCCTTGATGCAATTAAAGATAAAATGAAAGCTGCTTTTTAAAGCTTTTTACATTCAATTTTATAAAACCGATTTGTACAGATGATGCAAATCGGTTTTTTTATTTCTCTAAAATAAGTATTTATACTTTAAGAAAATTCGACCTAATTCTATACATTTGAGAAATGGTTATTTTTAAGTTAAGAAAATATGACGCAATTTGACGAACAGCTAACTCAAGATCTTTTCGATAAAAAAATGATTACTGAAAATCAACTTCAGGAAATTAAAAATTATCGAAGTTTAAATATCTTTTCATTAAATGTAGAATTAAAACTATTGCTCTCGATTTCGGTTTTGATGTTTACTTCGGGAGTCGGAATTCTTATTTACGATAATATTGACAGTATTGGGCACATCGCTTTACTTGCTATTTTGTTTGTAATAACCTGTGGTTGTTTTTATTACTGTTTTAAAAATTCGCAGGGTTTTCAAAAAACAGAAACCAAATTTGAAAGTCCGTTTTTAGAATATCTGGTTTTAATTGCCAATGTTTTAACGTGTATTTTTATTGGATACTTACAGGTTCAATACGAGGTTTTTGGAACGCATTACGGTCTGGCAACTTTGGTGCCTACTTTAGTTAGTTTCTTTTGTGCTTATTATTTCGATAACAGAAGCGTTTTGACTATTGCCATAACCGGTTTGGCGGCCTATATAGGTTTTTCTGTAACGCCTCAGGAAATATTTCAAGGAAATAATGATTTCTATGCCAATCCAAGTTTAAGTTATTCAGCCATAATGCTGGGAGTTTTGCTTATTTTATGGACGGTTTATAGTTTTAAAATTGAGCTAAAAACACATTTTACCTTAGTCTATCTCACTTTTGCTTTGCATATTATAAGTATTGCTTCGATAAGTAATATGTACAGAGACGAATTGATATGGATTCTTTTTGCTCTCATTTTAGCGGGATCATCTTATTATTTTTATAAAATAAGTTATCAGCTTAAAGCAATTTCTTTATACGTTTTTATGATTATTTATGCGTATATCGGAATTAATATTTTCTTGTTTAGAATTTTCGAGCATGCCGATTTTGATGAGATATGGGTGCTGTTCTTCATGCTGCTGCCAATTTATTTTATAGGATCGATTGTAATGTTTATTAAACTGATTAAAAACTTCAATAAAGAAATAGCCAAATGATAGTACACGATAAAAATTTATTGAATAATCTGGCTTTAATCGAAGAAGCTTATTCTCTTGAAAGTGCAGGTTTTATAAGTAAAGAGCAAAAGAAAATAATTAAAAAAGAACTCCCTTCTTTTAAAGTTCAGAATAATATATTGGTGCGTTTGGGCTTCTTTCTACTAGGATCATTTTTGTATTCTTCAATTTGTGGAACAGTTTCCATGATTGGACTAATTGGCAGCACTTCCTTTTCAGAAAGATTTTTCTTTAGTATTTCTTGTTTTATTTTTTTAGGAATTGGTATTGCAGGAGCAGAAATGTTAGCCAAGAATAAATATTACCGCCATGGATTAGATGATGCTTTTATTCTCGGTATTATTTTAAATGCTGGTGGAGCTTACATGATTCTTACCGAAAGTTATAATTCCATACCGCTTGGGCTGGCTGTTGTAGTAGCTGTTACTTCTTTTTTGGTTTATTACAGATATTTGCATTTAATGTCGATACTTGTTTTTTGTTTGGCCTCAACTGCAGTATTGTTCTTCGGTTTATATGAAATTGGTGATATAGGAAAAACGATTATGCCTTTCGCATTAATGCTCTTTTCCGGAGGATTTTATTTTTTTACTAAAAAGAAAATTAAAAATCTGACTGAAATTTATCATTATAACGCATTTGTATTAGCTAACAGTTTCTGCCTGGTTTTATTTTATCTTTCTTGTAATTATTTGGTAGTGAGAGAACTTTCAGCAGAACTTTTGAGTGTTGATATTAAACCGGGACAAGATATCCCGTTTGCTTATTTCTTTTATGCTTTTACATGTATTGTTCCTGTGCTTTATTTAGTTCAAGCTATTAAGACAAAAGATAGAATAATGCTTTGGATTAGTTTTGGTGCGTTTGCATTTACGGTTTTTACCATCCGTTTTTATTATTCTGTTTTACCGGCTGAAGCAGCTTTGACCATTGGTGGACTTGTAATGTTTGGAATTGCTTATGTATCCATTCAAAAATTAAAAAACAAAGAAAGCGGATTAACTTTCAAACCAGATAGAATACATCATTCGAATACTTTCTTAAATGCAGAAACACTAATTGTTGCCTCAACATTAGGTTTAAAACCAGAAATTAAAACAAATTCTCCAATGGAGTTTGGCGATGGCGGATTTAGTGGTGGTGGTTCTGGAGGAAGTTATTAGACGATTGAGATTTTGAGAAGAGAGATAAAAGAAGAAAGAGGAAAGAAGAAAGAGGAAAGAAGAAAGAGGAGAGATAAAAGAAGAAAGAGGTAAAAAGTGAAAAGTAAGATGAAAGTTTGAGTGATTAAAAACCACATTTCACATCTTACTTTTCACATTTCACATTTCACAAAAATAAATTAGTCTAGATATTGTTCGTATTCTTCAATTTTTGCTTTTAGTCGGTTTTCTAAATAGTCGTTGCCGCCTTTTAATTTTTCAAGAATAACTTTAGCTTCTTCTTTGTATTTTCTTCTTTTGAGATCATCCCAGCTTTTAGGTGGTTTTTGAAGATTGGTAATTCGGTCCGCTAATTTAACGGCCCAGACTTCTTTTCTAAGTTTTGAAATTCGGTTTAAACTGTCGATCATTTTTTCCTCTTTCGGTAAATCTTCTCTTTTGGTTAAAGCCGAAACACCTTCAGCGATTTCAATTCCAAATTCACGCTCTAACTCTTCAAAAGAAGTATTGGTGTCTTCCAAAGTATCATGCAACAAAGCAACCTGAGTAGCAAAAAGCAAATCAAAGTGTGTTGTATTGTGCGATGCAATCAAAATTTCCATAGCAACATTACTCAAATGAATAACATAAGGAAGTTCTGAATCTGCAATGGTCTGATTATTTTCTAAATGCTTAAGAGTCGCAAAAATGATTGTTTTTTGATAAGCCGTTTGAACATCCATAAAGTTTTTTTTAATTACGCTACTTTTTCTTTTAATGCTTCAGCATCAATATCACTGTGCGAAACATTATAAACGGCTTTTCCATTTTTAATCAAGATCAATTGAGGTGATTCATGATGTACATTAAAACGATTGGCAATTTCGTTAGAAATATCGCGATGCTGAATCAAATCTAAAAAATAAGCATCTACAACACCTTCAAGGTCATATTCTCTTTCAAATTGTTTTAAAGCCATACGACTGATACTGCATCTTGTACTGTGCTTAAAGATTACAACTGGCTTTTCGTTGGAAATAGCTTCAATTTCCATTAACTGAAGAATATCTGTTAATTCTGTCCAGTTTACCTTATTTTTTGATGCTTCTGAGTTCTCTGAACTTCCGAAGATTGAATTTAAAAAACTCATATTTGGCTTGTTTTGTGACTTTTTGGCATTTCTAAATAGCTAGAAAACTGTTTTTAATGCCGTTTTGTCTGATTTTATACTGTGGAATATAATTTGTCTTATTGCAATACAAAGTTAAATGATTTGGGTTAAAAATGTATCTCAATAAATCCTAACTTTAATCTTATAAAACAACAAAGAACAAGATCAATCATAAATCGAAAAAATATGAATATAAATAAATTTACTATTAAATCGCAGGAAGCCATTCAGTTGTCGCAACAATTAGCACAGCGAAATGGACAACAGCAAATTGAAAATGAACACATTTTCAAAGCTATTTTTGAAGTTGATGAAAACGTCGCGCCATTTATTTTGAAAAAATTAAACGTAAATGTGCCGTTGTTTTTACAGCTTTTAGATGCCACAATTCAGAATTTTCCAAAAGTTTCTGGTGGTGAAATTATGCTTTCAAGAGACGCTAATAAAGCTTTAAATGAAGCTGAAATTATTGCACAAAAAATGAACGATGAATACGTTTCGATCGAACATTTAATTTTAGCCATTTTTGAATCAAAAAGTAAAGTTTCTCAAATCTTAAAAGATCAAGGAGTTACAGGAAAAGGTCTTAAAGCGGCAATTGAAGAATTACGTAAAGGAGAAAGAGTAACTTCAGCTTCTGCAGAAGAAACATACAATTCGTTAAATAAATATGCTAAAAACTTAAACGAATTAGCGCGTACAGGAAAATTAGATCCAGTTATCGGCCGTGATGAAGAAATCCGTCGTGTGCTGCAAATCTTAACTCGTAGAACGAAAAATAATCCAATGCTTATTGGTGAACCTGGAGTAGGTAAAACGGCGATCGCAGAAGGTTTAGCACATAGAATTGTAGATGGTGACGTTCCAGAAAATTTAAAAGAAAAGATTGTTTTCTCATTAGATATGGGAGCTTTGATTGCTGGGGCAAAATACAAAGGAGAATTTGAGGAGCGTTTAAAATCGGTTGTCAAAGAAGTTACAGCTGCAGAAGGTGATATCGTTTTGTTCATTGATGAGATTCATACGCTTGTTGGAGCGGGTGGAGGCGAAGGCGCAATGGACGCGGCGAACATTTTAAAACCAGCTTTGGCTCGTGGAGAATTAAGAGCGATTGGAGCAACAACTTTAGATGAATATCAAAAATATTTTGAGAAAGATAAAGCGCTTGAAAGACGTTTCCAAAAAGTTTTAATCGACGAGCCAGATACTGAAAGTGCTATTTCGATTCTTCGTGGAATCAAGGAAAAATACGAAACACATCATAAAGTTCAAATTAAAGACGAAGCCATTATTGCTGCAGTTGAACTTTCGCAAAGATATATTACGAATCGTTTCTTACCAGATAAAGCGATTGACTTAATGGACGAAGCGGCTTCTAAACTTCGTATGGAAATCAATTCAAAACCAGAAGAATTAGATGTTTTGGATCGTAAAATTATGCAGTTGGAAATCGAAATCGAAGCCATTAAACGTGAGAAAGAAGAAAGCAAGCTTAAGATTTTAGGTATGGAATTGGCCAACCTGAAAGAAGAACGCAACGAAATCTTTGCCAAATGGAAATCTGAAAAAGATATTGTTGACGGAATTCAAGCAGTAAAACATGAAATTGAAGACTTTAAGTATGAAGCAGAACGTGCAGAACGTGATGGTGATTATGGAAAAGTAGCCGAAATTCGTTACGGAAAAATAAAAGAAGCGCAGGAACGTCAGGAAACATTGCAAAAACAATTGCAGGAATTCCAATCTGGAAACTCTTTAATAAAAGAAGAAGTAACTAGAGAAGACATTGCAGAAGTGGTTGCAAAATGGACTGGAATTCCAGTAACCAAAATGCTTCAGACAGAAAGAGAAAAACTATTGCATCTGGAAGACGAATTGCACAAACGTGTAGTGGGTCAGGAAGAAGCGATAGAAGCAGTGAGTGACGCCGTTCGCAGAAGCCGTGCCGGTTTGCAAGATATGAAAAAACCTGTTGGAACATTCTTATTCTTAGGAACAACCGGAGTGGGTAAAACCGAATTGGCAAAAGCATTGGCAGAATATCTTTTTGATGATGAAAATGCCATGACTCGTATCGATATGAGTGAGTACCAAGAACGCCATAGTGTGAGCCGTTTAGTGGGTGCGCCTCCTGGATATGTAGGTTATGATGAAGGCGGACAATTAACGGAAGCGGTTCGTAGAAAACCATATTCTGTGATTTTGTTAGACGAGATAGAAAAAGCGCATCCAGATACATTTAATATTTTATTGCAAGTGTTAGATGAAGGACGTTTAACAGATAATAAAGGACGTTTGGCGGATTTCAAAAACACGATTATCATTATGACTTCTAATATGGGAAGCCAGATAATTCAGGAGAAATTCGAAAACCTAAAAGGTGGTGTGGAAGCGGCAACAGAAGCAGCGAAAAACGAAGTTTTAGGATTGTTGAAACAAACAGTTCGTCCGGAATTCATAAACCGTATCGACGAGATTGTAATGTTTACACCGCTTACAGTAGATAATATTTCAAGAATTGTAGGCTTACAGTTAAAAGGTGTTACCAAAATGCTGGCACAGCAAGGCATAACAATGGATGCAACTCCAGAAGCAATTGCCTATTTGTCTGATAAAGGATTTGATCCTCAGTTTGGTGCAAGACCTGTAAAACGTGTAGTGCAGAGAGAAGTTCTAAATCAGTTGTCAAAAGAAATTTTGGCGGGAAACATCACAACAGACAGCATTATTTTGTTAGATGCTTTTGATGGAAAATTGGTTTTTAGAAATCAAACACAAATAGTAGGGGAATAAACTGATATACATCTTATTTAAAAAAAGAAACACTGGCAGAAATGCCGGTGTTTTTTTATGTATACCCGTGAATAATGAAAGATTTTCGAAAAGTATTATAAATCAAATTATCGGCTTAATTCTCAAATTTACAGTAACATTAAAACAAACTATTATGAATAATATATTTAGAGGATTACTGGCCGGTTACGGTGCTAAAAAATTAGGAGGAGGATGTTTCGGAACGATTATCGTTTTTATTATTTTATGGGTTCTTTTAGGACAATGTAATTAGAAACCTCATTTCTAGAATTAGAGATAAAAGAGCAAATTTAGCCATGATATTATTGGGAAGATTAACGCAAAATGTCTAGATTCGCATCACTAAAAAAAAATAAAAAATGGGTTCAGGTTTTTTCGCTCTATTAGACGATATCGCAGCAATTATGGATGATGTTGCAGTAATGAGTAAAGTTGCTGCAAAAAAGACAGCCGGAATTTTGGGCGATGACTTAGCAGTAAATGCCGAAAAAGCTTCAGGTTTTGCTTCTTCAAGAGAATTGCCGGTTTTATGGGCAATTAGTAAAGGTTCTTTATTAAATAAAATCATTATCCTGCCCATTGCATTTTTGTTAAGTGCATTTTTTCCTATTGCTATTATGGTAATTTTGGTTTTAGGAGGATTGTTTTTAGCCTACGAAGGAGCTGAAAAAATCTACGAGTTCTTTTTTCCTCATGCACACGAAGAATCTGAAGGGATTACAGAAGAAGTTCTTACAGAAGAAGAAATTTTGCTTGTAGAGAAAGAAAAAGTAAAATCTGCAATCGTAACCGATTTTATTCTTTCTGTAGAGATTGTGATCATCGCTTTAGGAACCGTTATCGGAAAGCCATTAGTTTCTCAAATAATTACTGTTTCAATCATTGCCATCATTGCGACAATTGGAGTTTACGGAATTGTAGCGCTTATTGTGCGTATGGATGAAGTTGGTTTTAAGATGATCCAACGCAGTAAAAAAGAGAAAAGCCTTTTGAAAAGTATTGGAAATGTATTAGTTCAAGCACTTCCAAAAGTGATTAAAGCTTTAACTGTTATTGGAACTATTGCTTTAATTTTAGTTGCCGGCGGATTATTCGTTCACAACATAGAATTTTTCCATCATCTTTTACCAAATTTTCCTTCGATTATCAAAGAGTTTGCAATAGGACTTATCATTGGATTTATTGTCTTAGCGTTGGTTAATCTCTTTAAAAAGATTTTCAAAAAGAAAGAATCGGCACTATAAAACTTTAGCCGTATAATAATACAAAACACTAGTCGAGAGGCTGGTGTTTTTTTTTGCAGGATTTAATTGTTTCCAAAATTACCATTTGTCCCGCTATTCACTATATCTTTTGCGGCTTTCTCGCAGTAATCTATAGGCCGCAAAAGGATGCCGTTTCTATCTGGGCTAAGTAAGGAAATTTATTTTCTTGTAAGAAATATCGTTATTTATGAAATTTATTTTGAAAAATAAACTTTTGATTTACAATTGGTTGAGATTTTTGTAAAATCATTTAACATTTCATAAAAGCAACCTTTGCAAATTGACTGCATCTTCATAGTAATTAACAATTAATTATTATTTTATATGAAAAGTTTTAAATTAAAATCAATTTTGGTAGTATTATTTTTATCAATTTCAATTGTGTCATGTAGTAATGACGATGATGAGAAGCCAGTTGTTCCAAATGTAAAAGCTGCTTTAGTAACCGAAATTAAAGGACCAGCAACTGGAAAAGTGAACGATGAATTAAGTTATGAAGTAACTTTTGTGGTTGACAATGCATGTGGAGAATTTGACAAAATTTCTGAAGTAACCATTGGTGCCGTAAAAGGATTACAAGTAATAGCAAAATACCCAAGCGAAGTTTGTATACAACAAGTTCCAGATCCAAAAAAGACCGTTTACAAATTTAAAGCGACAGCAAAAGGAACTTATGACATTAAATTCAAAAAATCAGAAACAGAATTCCTTACTCAAAAAGTAGTGATTGAATAAAGTTTATTGAGTTGATTTGTTTTTTATAAACCATTTTACAGAGATTTTAATTGATGTAAAATGGTTTTGATTTTAAAAGCAAAGTGAAAAAAATATATGAAATTATTTGTGTTTTGTTACGCAACCTTTGTAATTTAGCCTCATCTTTATAATAATGAACTTAATAAATTTATATGAAAACCTTTAGATTACAATCAGTTTTGACAATACTGTTTTTAGCAGTTTCTTTGCTTTCATGCAGTAGTGATGACAATGGAAAAGAAACACCTCAAACCATTTCAAGAGCGGCAAATGTTACAGCAATCAGCGGACCAGAAACTGGAAAAGTAGGAGTTGATATTAATTATGACATATCGTTTATTGTAGACAATGCATGTGGTAAATTTGATAGAATTGGAAATATATCAATTGGAAAAGAAGAAGGATTTCAGATAGAAGTAACTTATCCTACAACTTGTGGTAATGAGACACCAACGGCTCTACATACAGTTTATACATTTTCACCACAGTCAAAAGGAACTTTTGAAATTAAATTTAAAAAATCTGAAACTGAATTTTTAGTAAAGAAACTTGTTATTCAGTAATTTTTTTAAGACATACTTTATAAAACATTTTATAGAACTTATTTCTGTAAAATGTTTTTTTGTTTTGAAAGATATTTGACTAGCTTTTAGTAGCATAAATTCTTTACAAACTTTTTGTAACTATGTTTTTAAAGTTATCTGGATTGAAGAGTGTTGGCTTTGCCATTCCTTTAAAATTTACTATTTTTGCACTCTAAATTTTATGTCATGGCGAAAAGAAAATATAAAATATCGGTTATTCAGTTAAACCTGAATGATGTTGCCGAAAATAATCTTAAAAAATGTATCAGCTGGGTAAGAGATGCTGCAAGTCAAGGGGCAGAAGTGATCTTACTTCCTGAATTATATAGCAGTCATTATTTCTGCCAAAGCGAGGATGTAGATAATTTTGCATTAGCAGAACCGCTTTATAGTACTTCATTTATTGCATTCAGTGAATTGGCAAAAGAATTAGGAGTAGTTATTATCGTTCCTTTCTTCGAAAAAAGAATGGCAGGAATCTATCATAATAGTGCTTATATTATTGATGCTGATGGAACTGAAGCTGGTTTATACCGTAAAATGCATATTCCAGACGATCCGCATTTCTATGAAAAATTCTATTTTACTCCAGGTGATTTAGGTTTTCAGGCAATTGAAACTAAAAAAGGAACGGTTGGAACTTTAATCTGTTGGGATCAATGGTATCCAGAAGCAGCTCGTATTACAGCGCTTAAAGGTGCAGAAGTTTTATTCTACCCAACAGCAATTGGATGGCATCCAAAAGAAAAAGAACAATACGGAGAAAACCAATATGGAGCTTGGATGAACGTTATGAAAGGTCATGCTGTAGCAAATGGAGTTTTCGTAGCGGCAGCTAACAGAATTGGTCTTGAAAAATACATCGATGGAACCGAAGGAATTCAATTCTGGGGAGCCTCTTTCATCGCTGGCCCACAAGGTGAAATTTTAGCTCAAGCTTCTCATGATAAAGAAGAAATTCTAATCGCTGAGGTTGATTTGGATTTACAAGAAAATGTTCGTCAAAACTGGCCATTCTTCAGAGACAGAAGAATTGATGCCTTTGGTGATATTACAAAAAGAGCAATCGATAAATAATTTAGATTTATCATAATTTTTAAAAGAGCTGTCTGAAAAAGACAGCTCTTTTTTTGTACGCTTTAGAAAAGCGAAATATTTATAGAATTTCAATAAATACACATGAAAAGCTCCAGCGGAGCGATATATCTAAACATGTCGCTCCGCTAGAGCTTTTTTAATATATACGCAAATATTTTCTATAAATATTCCGCTTCTCTGAAGCTCTTTAGTAGTTTTATTGAAACAAAAAAAAGAACTGCCTCATTATTGAAACAGTTCTTCTTATTATTTTTAGCTTTATATCTATATTACTTCACTTGGAAAGTAACTCTTCTCACGATTTGACGTGCCTCTTTAGAATTTTTGTTAACCGAAGTATCCTCTCCGTTAGCAATTACATTCAGTCTCGATGCATCAATTCCCGCATTTATTGCTACTTTTTTCACAGCTTCAGCTCTTTTTCTTGACAATTCAGCATTGTAGTTTGAACTTCCAATTTCATCAGCATATCCAATAATGTCAGCAGATTTTCCTGGGTTATTTTTTAGGTATTTTACTAAGAAATCAACCCCAGATAAAGAAGCGTTTGTTGGTTTAGAAGAATTGAAATCAAAGTACACATTTACATAACCTCCGTTGATTAATTCTTCAACAGTATTGTTTGTAGCTGATCCAGCGCCTTTCTTTTCATATGTTTTATCCAAATAGCTTTCTAACTCATCTGGCACACCATTTTGATTGTTATCAATTGATTGTCCTTTTGTATTAACTGCAACACCTGCAATTGTGTTTGGTTCTAAATCGTATAAATCAGCAACACCATCTTTATCTGAATCAATAAGACCAGTTTCGATTAAGTCCACTCTTTTTTCCAATTCACCAATTCTATCTTCTTCGCCAACCCAGTCAGCATGTTTTTCGTGTTTACCTAAGTAGAAGGTTAAACCAACAGAAGCATTTAAAAGAATACCATCAAAAGAACCTGTAGTAGTATTACCCATTCCGTCAAAATTCCAGTTTTGTCTTCCGTTAATAATTCCCGTAAGGTCACCAGTCAAAGCTACTCGGTTGCTTAATTTAATCTGTCCGGTAATACCAGCGATTCCGTGTGCCATGTAATCTTGACCTCCAAAACCAGTTTCAGTACTAATTTGTGAAACTCCAAAACCACCATGTGCTAAAATACCGATAGTGTTTGTCCAAGTTTCAAAATTTAAGGCACGTCCTACGTTAATAACTCCTTGTAAGCTGGCTCTAACATAACGGCTTTCAAAATCAGGAGTATTTTTTTTCTCTTTAAACTGGTCGTAACCTACATCTAATTTTACCCCAAATTTTGGATTAAACATATATCGAACACCTAAATCTCCGTGAAAGAAATTTAAAGATTCTGTAGCATAACCTGCAGTCATTGCTCTAGTTGGTTTGTTTACACCTCCATTTAATTCAATAGACCATTTATTATATTCAGGTTGATCAACAATTGTTTTTGCTGATGTAGTCGCCATATTTTGAGCACCTGCAGTAAGCGCTAATAGAAGAAGGGATACTGATACTAATTTCTTTTTCATGATATCAAAATTTATTCATTTTTATTTAACTCAGACAAAAGTAGACCCCGTATTTTGGAAATGTGTTGTAACCTCGTTTACATAATTTCCACTATTTTGCTTATAATTCTGAAAATGTGGTGATTAAAATTTGATTTTTTGCATAAAAAAAGGGTAAAATTTAAATCTTACCCTTTTTGAATTTGTGAAATTTGGTTATTTCAAATCTGGCTGATAAATTTTTACAGAGCCGTCACCTTCGCTGCTTACTACTAATAAACTTCTTTTAGTTGGGCTTTTTGAAGCTGGAATAAATAAAACTCCTTCTGGCGCATCACCCGTTTTAACAGTTTGTAAATATTGTGGAGAAATTGGATTCGTGACATCATAAACCATAAAAGCATCGGATCTTTCAAGTCCTACAAATAAAATATTCTGATTGCCCATTTTTACAGAAACTACGGCTTCTGGTTCAGAACCTTTATCATCACTTCTCTTATCATCATAAGTTCCTAATTCATTAGTTTTTTTGTCAACATCATTTTTACTGTCGTAAACAATTTTTCCTGTGTTTCCATTCCAGATTGAGAATGATCTTCCTCCAAAGCTTACTATTTGGTCTAAATCTCCATCTCCATCAGTATCTCCCATATCGGCAACAAGATTTAATCTTCCCAAATTACCATCTAATTTTAAAGTTGCCGCATCAGGAAAAACAGTTGCATCAAGAGTCATGTTTTTCATACGTTTTACATCAGAATAAGCGTTGTATTCTCTTGCATCACCTTCGTTAGCAGTAACAAAATAAGGAGTATTGTTTACTGTAAAATGACTGATAGCATCTGGCATATAAAGACCTTTTACTTTCCAAGGATTAAATGCAATTTTGTTATCGCTGTCGCTTACATCAATAGCATTTTCAGCCGTATTGTAATCTTTTAGACCTAAAGGATAAATAGCAGTAATCGTTTTGGAAGTCAAATCAACTTTTGCGACACCGTTATTTTCTTGTAAAGTTACCCAAGCTGTTTTAGAATCATCAGAAATAGTAATATATTCTGGCTCGATATCTTGAGCAAAACTAGTTTTGGCAAATTTTGAAATTCTGAACCCATCTTTTTTTAACGCTTCTGCTTGACTTGCAAACGAACTAAAATCTAAAGTTGTAACGCTGTAAGTGCTTGTTTCAATGATTGAAATTGTTCCATTTGGATCTTGTGAATAATCGGTATTTGGTTCACCTTCATTAGCAGTCATGATGTATTTTCCATCTGGAGAAAAAGTAACCATATCTGGCAACGCACCTACGGTTACCTGCTTAATCAAACTGTAGTCTGAAGTGTTAAAAACTAATACTTTACCGTTTCCTTGTTTGTTACTAGTAGATTCTAATGCAACCGCGAGTTTTCCGTCAAAAACTGAAACACTGTTTGCGGCACCTTCATAAGCTGCTAAATCAATTTTACCAATTTTCATTGGTTTTGTGGGATCAGCAATATCAATAACATCAATTTGGTTTACACCGCTGTTATTTACTGTAAATAATCTTTTTGTTTTTTCACAGTAAGCCGAAATTTCGGCGGCAGCTTCACCACCAATTGTAATAGAACCGATTTCTTTAAAAGTTCCCGGATTTTCGTTTACAACTGCTTCTGGTTGTTCGTCATTTTTAGAATTGTCATCATTATTACAGCTTGCCATAATTAATAATGCGGCAAATAATGAAATGCTTAATTTCTTCATTTTGATTGTGTTTTAGTTTTTGCCAAAAGTAATTATGGGATTTGGGTGTAATATTAAGGCTGTATTATTTAATCTTTAACTTAAATTTTATAAGATATTTTGGGTGAAATGTGATATCTTTTTATTGAGCTGTTTTATAATCCTGCCGAATGACTATCTTTGCACTTTCTAAATCAGAACGTATTTATGTCAACAAATAATAGAAGATTTCCAGCAGAATGGGAAAAGCAGCAAGGAATTGTTTTGTGTTTTCCGCACAATGGTAACGACTGGCCTGGAAAATACGAAGCCGTTCAATGGGCTTTTGTAGAGTTCATAAAAAAAGTAGCTACTTTTGAAACTGTTTTCTTGGTAGTTGCCGATGAAAAACTAAAAGAGAAAGTAAACGATATGCTTGAAAGAGCTCGTGTAAATCTTAAAAATGTTTCTTATATCATTCATAAAACCAACAGAAGCTGGATGCGCGACTCTGGACCAATTATTGTAAAAAATGGTACAAAAAGAGAAGCTTTAAATTTTAACTTCAACGGATGGGCAAAATATAAAAACTATCAATTAGATAAATTTGTTCCAGGTAAAGTAGCTGATTTTATTGATGTTCCTTTAACTCAGGTAACGTATAAAGGAAAACCGGTAATTGTAGAAGGTGGAGCGATTGATGTAAACGGAAAAGGTACATTATTGACTTCTGAAGAATGCTTGATGCACCCAACCATTCAGGTAAGAAATCAAGGTTTTACCAAAGAAGATTACGAAGCTGTTTTTAAAGAATATCTTGGAGTTACCAATGTAATTTGGTTAGGAGACGGAATTGAAGGTGATGATACACACGGACATATCGACGATTTATGCCGATTCGTAAACGAAGATACAATTGTTACGATTGTTGAAACTGATAAAAACGATTCAAACTACAAACCTTTACAAGACAATTTGAAACGCTTGCAAAATGCAAAATTAGAAAATGGAAAATCTCCTGTAATTGTAGCATTGCCAATGCCTAAGCGTGTTGATTTTGAAGATTTACGTTTACCAGCAAGTTATGCTAATTTCTTGATTTTGAATAATTGTGTTCTAGTACCAACATTTAATGACAGTAATGATCGTGTGGCTTTAAATATTTTAGCAGAATGTTTCCCTGATCGTGAAGTAATTGGAATAAGCTGTATTGATTTTATCTGGGGATTTGGGACTTTACACTGTTTGAGTCAGCAGATTCCTGCATAATTAAAAAAAATAAAACCATATATAAGTGATATGAGTTCATTTAATTCAAACTTAAATTTTCTTGTATCACTTATATGGTTTAAAAGAAATGCGTCTCTGCGACTTTGCGAGATTCAAATAAAATATAAAAAAACCTTGGCGATGACCAAGGTTTTTTTATTTCTATATCTCTTCAGAAGATTTATCTTCACTTCATTGTCTGATAAAAGGAGGTAATAATTGACTTGAAACTTCTCCAAAACCAATTCTTACTTCGGCATTTTCGCAGAAACCGCGAATTATAACAGTGTCGTTATCTTCAATAAATTTACGTTCACTTCCATCTTTTAACGTAATAGGATTTTTTCCGCCCCACGTTAATTCCAGCATAGAACCAAAGCTATCTGGAGTCGGTCCTGAAATAGTTCCTGATCCCATCATATCACCAGAATTCACACGGCATCCATTTGAAGTATGATGTGCCAATTGCTGGCTCATTGACCAATATAAGTATTTGAAGTTGGATCGTGAAATCACAGTTTCTTCATCTTGATTTTCCGGTTTTAATGAAACTTCTAAGTGAATATCAAAAGCTTTCTTTCCTTTTGTCTGTAAATAAGGCAGTGGGGATGGATCCTGTTTAGGTCCTTTTGTTCTAAAAGGCTCTAGAGCATCCATAGTTACGATCCAAGGAGAAATTGAAGTGGCAAAGTTTTTAGCTAAGAATGGACCAAGAGGCACATATTCCCATTTTTGAATATCACGCGCGCTCCAGTCATTTAACAAAACCATTCCGAAAATATAATCTTCAGCTTCGTAAGTTGGGATATTTTCTCCCATTACATTTACGTCGGTTGTAATAAAAGCAGTTTCCAATTCGAAATCTACTAAACGTGAAGCACCAAAAACAGGTGTGTCATGTCCAGCAGGCAAAGTTTGTCCCATAGGTCTGTGAACCGGAATTCCAGATGGCACAATTGTAGAACTTCTTCCGTGATATCCAACCGGAATGTGCAGCCAGTTTGGCAATAAAGCATTTTCTGGATCGCGGAACATTTTACCTACGTTTGTAGCGTGTTCTTTACTAGAATAAAAGTCCGTATAATCACCAATTAAAACTGGAAGCTGCATTTCTACATCTTCAATTTTAAATATCACAATATCTCGGTGTTTTGTTGTATCTCTTAACTGCGGATTGTTCTCATCAAAAATCTCAGCGATACGATTTCGAACCAAACGCCATGTTTTTTTTCCGTCAGAAATAAAATCATTCAGCGTATCCTGCATAAACATATCATCGGTTAATTCGATTCCTTCAAAATAGTTTAATTGCTGTAAAGCCCCTAAATCTATAGCATAATCGCCAATTCTCGTTCCTACAGTCACGACATTTTCTTTGGTAAGAAATACACCGAAAGGAATATTTTGAATAGGGAAGTCACTATTTTGAGGTACTTCTAACCATGATTTTCTACTGGTATCGTTGGCGGTTATTGGCATGTTTAATGTTAATTATTTGTTGAAAAATTACATGTCAAATATATCATAATCTAGCAGTTTGACAAACGTTTTTTTGTATTTTTGCAGGAAATTAACGAAAAACGAAAAAATGCAACGCGACGAACAAATTTTTGATCTTATACAAGAAGAAAAAGAAAGACAAATTCACGGATTAGAGCTTATTGCTTCAGAAAACTTTGTAAGTGATGAGGTAATGGAGGCAGCTGGTTCTGTTTTAACTAATAAATATGCTGAAGGTTATCCAGGCAAAAGATATTACGGAGGCTGCGAAGTAGTTGACGTTATTGAACAGATCGCTATTGATAGAGCAAAAGAATTGTTTGGTGCTGAATATGCAAACGTACAGCCTCACTCAGGTTCTCAGGCAAACACTGCTGTTTACCATGCATGTTTAAATCCTGGTGATACTATTTTAGGTTTCGATTTATCTCACGGTGGGCACTTAACTCACGGTTCTCCAGTAAACTTTTCAGGACGTTTATACCGTCCAGTTTTCTACGGTGTAGATGCTGAAACGGGTCGTTTAGATTACGATAAAATTCAAGAAATTGCAACTAAAGAACAGCCAAAATTAATTATCGCAGGAGCTTCTGCTTATTCTCGTGATATGGATTTTGCTCGTTTCAGACAAATTGCTGACAGTGTAGGAGCGATCTTATTTGCTGATATTTCTCATCCAGCAGGTCTTATCGCAAAAGGATTATTAAGTGATCCAATTCCACATTGCCATATTGTTTCTACCACAACTCACAAAACATTAAGAGGACCACGTGGAGGTCTTATTTTAATGGGGAAAGATTTCCCAAACCCACAAGGATTAACAACTCCAAAAGGAGAAATCAGAATGATGTCATCTTTATTAGATTTAGCTGTTTTCCCAGGAAATCAAGGTGGACCTTTAATGCATATTATTGCTGCTAAAGCAGTTGCT
Organism: Flavobacterium endoglycinae; assembly: GCF_017352115.1. Classification (NCBI taxonomy): domain Bacteria; kingdom Pseudomonadati; phylum Bacteroidota; class Flavobacteriia; order Flavobacteriales; family Flavobacteriaceae; genus Flavobacterium; species Flavobacterium endoglycinae. Next base: position 301,077 of record NZ_CP071448.1, on the reverse strand, counting down.
TTTGGTGAAGCGCTTAAAGATGAGTTTTTTACTTACGCAATGCAATTGCAGAAAAATGCAAATGCAATGGCTGATGCTTTCGTAAAAAGAGGTTACAACATTATCTCTGGCGGAACAGATAACCATATGATGCTTATTGACTTAAGAAACAAAAACATTTCTGGTAAAGAAGCTGAAAATGCATTAGTAAAAGCTGAAATTACAGTAAACAAAAACATGGTTCCTTTTGACGATAAATCTCCATTTATCACTTCTGGAATTCGTGTTGGAACAGCTGCAATCACAACTCGTGGTTTAGTTGAAAAAGATATGGAAACTATCGTAGCTTTAATCGATAAAGTTTTATCTAATCATACAAATGAAGATATTATCGAAGAAGTTGCTGAAGAAGTAAACGAATTAATGAGCGAAAGACCAATTTTTGCATATTAATTAGTTTAAAGTTTAAGGTTTCAAGTTTAAAGTTTTGTAACGCGAAAATAAACGTGTTACAAGACTTTAAACTTTTTTAGCTTTAAGAGTAACTTGAAACAAAATAAACCTGAAACAAAACAAACAAAAAATTAAAAGATGGGCGTATTAAGATTACAATTGCCAACCGACCCAAGATGGGTAAATATCGTTGAGAAAAACATCGAAGAAATCTTGACAGATCACGCTTGGTGCGAGCAAAAAGCAGCAACAAACGCAATTACAATTATTACCAATAACTCTGAACATCAGGATTTGGTAAAAGATTTATTGGCTCTCGCCAAAGAAGAAATCGATCATTTTGAGCAAGTTCACAATATCATTATCAAAAGAGGATTGAAACTAGGACGCGAACGTAAAGACGATTACGTAAACGAACTATACCAATACATGAAAAGAAGCGGAGACGGAAGCCGTGTTTCTGGTCTGGTTGAACGATTGCTTTTTTCTGCAATGATTGAAGCCAGAAGTTGTGAACGTTTCAAAGTACTTTCTGAAAATATTAAAGACGAAGAATTAGCACTTTTCTACAGAGAATTAATGGAAAGCGAAGCAGGGCATTATACTACCTTCATTACGTACGCACGTAAATACGGAACAGGAATCGACGTTGAAAAACGCTGGAGAGAATGGCTGACTTTTGAAGAATCGATTATTACTAATTACGGAAAAGGTGAGACGATTCACGGGTAGTTTTTAGTGTTCAGTCGCAGTCGCAGTTTTCAGTTTTTTTGATTGTTCTGTTTCAGGTTTAAAGTTTCAAGTTTCAAGTTTGTCAGGCTTAGCCAAGTCGTAGCCCGTACAAAGTATATCAAATTTTAAAAATAAAAATCCATTTTAATCCGCGCTTTCGCGAAAGTGAATCGGTATTATCAGCGTTCAAAATCTGAAGTTTCAAGTTTGTCACTTTTATCAGCGTTCAAATTGTTTAAAAGTTCAGCTTTTTGTTAATCTAAAATCCACAATCTAAAACCTAAAATTCCGTAAATTTGAGAGTAACCAAAATCTCGAACTATGAGAATTGAAATGGATTTAAAATTAGGATTTAAAGATGTAATGTTTAGACCTAAAAGATCAACACTTAAAAGCAGGTCGGAAGTGTCCTTAGAACAGAATTTCAAATTTTTGCACAGCACTGCAAGTTGGACAGGAATTCCGATTATGGCAGCCAATATGGATACTGTAGGAACTTTTGAAATGGCTAAGGTTTTGGCAGGAGAAAAGCTTTTTACAGCGATTCATAAACATTACACTTTAGAAGAATGGAACAATTTCCTTAAAGATGTTAATCCAGATTTCTATAATTATATTGCAGTAAGTACTGGAACCGGAAAAGAAGATTCTGAAAAAATCGGACAGATTATTACAGCAAATCCAAAACTGAAATTTATTTGTATTGATGTAGCAAACGGCTATTCAGAACATTTTGTGCAGTTTTTACAGCAAACCCGAAAACAATATCCAGATAAAATTATCATTGCCGGAAATGTTGTGACAGGAGAAATGACAGAAGAACTTTTATTAGCTGGCGCTGATATCGTAAAAGTCGGAATTGGACCAGGTTCTGTTTGTACAACGCGTGTAAAAACAGGTGTAGGTTATCCGCAGCTTTCTGCTATTATAGAATGTGCCGATGCCGCCCACGGATTAGGCGGTCACATCATAAGCGACGGTGGCTGTACAACTCCTGGCGATGTTGCCAAAGCTTTTGGCGCTGCTGCCGATTTTGTAATGTTAGGTGGAATGCTGGCAGGACATAGCGAAAGCGGAGGAGAACTGATTGAAGTAAATGGAGAAAAATTCAAACAATTTTACGGAATGAGTTCGAAAACTGCTATGGACAAACACGCTGGCGGCGTTGCTGAATACAGAGCAAGCGAAGGAAAAACAGTTCAAGTTCCGTTTAAAGGAGACGTCATTCATACTGTTTTGGATATTTTAGGCGGAATAAGAAGCACTTGTACGTATGTTGGAGCTTCAAGATTAAAAGAATTAACTAAACGAACCACTTTCATCCGCGTAAGCGAACAAGAAAATCAAGTTTTTACAAAATAATATGATTCAAATTACCGAAGCAGCTCTTAAAGATATTGCCAAAATTCAAGAGATTGCACATATAACATGGCCCATTACGTACGGAGAAATCCTAACGAAAGAACAATTGGAGTATATGTTAGATTTAATTTATTCTGATGAAACACTTTCGAAGCAGATTCAGAATAAAGAGCAGTTGTTTTATTTAATCTCAGATGTTGATTCCGTAATTGGTTTTATCGGGATTGAGCACAATTATAAAAATGAAGCGATAACTAAAATTCATAAAATCTATCTTCTGCCAGAAACACAAGGGAAGGGTTTCGGTAAAATGGTTTTTGATGAAATCGGTAAAATGGCTTTAGAAAACAATTCTGCAACGCTTTTACTAAACGTGAATCGCTTCAATACCGCTTTGAACTTCTATAAAAAATTAGGTTTCGAAATTAAAGAAACAGTTGATATAGAAATTGGAAACGGTTATTTGATGGAGGATTATGTGATGGGGAAGCAGATTTAATTTATTGGGGAAGCTATTTTACAATTACATCATACTTAAATAACAATCCTTTCACTTCATTCAAAGAAAAAACGGCTTTCTTCAATTTAGTTTTTGATGGATCAATAGTATAATTATAACTCGTTTTAAAATTGGCTTTGTTGGCAATGGCTTTCGAGAATTCGGAGCGGTACAAATCGCAATTGTCGAATATGACGCCTGTAAGATCGGCAGCCATGAAATCGACTGCAATAATACTGCAATTGGTAAAGATTGTTCCTTTTAGTTTTAAAGTATAAAACTTCGAAAAATCCAGAATACAATCGTTAAAACCAATTTCAAAAATCAATTTATCGCACATGGCAAAATTAACGTCTTTAATTTCGCATCGGTTAAAAGCTGCAGTTCTAAAAGCAACGTAATTAATTTTGGCTTCGTTGAAAATACAATCATTAAAAACACAATCAATAAAAGTAACCGCCAGAAAAGTACACGCAGAGAAATTGCAACGATTAAAAACGCAGCCTTCAAAATCTTTAAAATTCAGATCTTCTTTTGCGTAAATAATGCTATTGTATTCTTTATCAAGAAAATATTCGTGCTGTTTCTTCAAGTTTAAAATGATAAATATTTGAGACCGAAAAGGTAATACTTTACCATAAAATATTCCTCTTAAATCATAAATCATTTTGATTTCATTCACATTTTTTATGCATAAAATGCTGTAGCTTTACACTTATTTTTAAGTTTAAAATACATCATTATCGATATGGAACCAACAAGAAAGGAGCATGATTTTTTAGGAGAACTAGAAATTCCCAATCATCTGTACTACGGAATCCAAACTTTTAGAGCGGTAGAAAATTTCAACATTACCGGAATTCCCATTTCAAAAGAACCTTTGTTTATTAAGGCTTTAGGTTATGTGAAAAAAGCGGCTGCTCTAGCCAATAAAGATTGCAATGCGATTGATCCAAAATTGGCAGAAGCCATTTGTTACGGAAGCGATCAGGTAATTGCAGGTAAATTTGATCAGGAATTTGTAAGCGATTTGATTCAAGGCGGCGCAGGGACTTCTGTAAACATGAATGCCAATGAAGTTATTGCCAATATCGGACTGGAATATTTAGGTCATAAAAAAGGAGAATACAATTTTCTTCATCCTAATAATCATGTAAACTGTTCTCAGTCTACAAACGATGCTTATCCATCGGCATTTAGAATTGCTTTGTATTTAAAAATGGAAAGCTTTATTAAAACTTTTGCAGGCTTAGAAGTAGCTTTTGCTAAAAAAGGCGAGGAGTTTAAGGAAGTTTTAAAAATGGGAAGAACGCAATTGCAAGATGCAGTTCCTATGACTTTAGGACAGGAATTTAAAGCGTATGCCACAACAATTGGCGAAGATATTCAGCGTTTAAAAAATGCTCAGGAATTATTGCTGGAAATTAACATGGGCGCAACTGCAATTGGGACCAAAGTAAATGCTCCTGAAGGTTATCCCGAACTTTGTGTAAAATATCTGGCTGAAGAAGTTGGAATTCCGTTAACGCTTTCTCCAGATTTAATTGAAGCAACAGTCGACACTGGGGCTTACGTACAGATTATGGGAACTTTAAAACGTTCTGCGGTTAAAATTTCGAAAATTTGTAACGATTTACGATTGTTAAGTTCTGGACCAAGAACCGGATTTAATGAAATTAACCTTCCACCACGTCAGCCAGGTTCATCTATTATGCCGGGTAAAGTAAATCCAGTAATTCCAGAAGTCGTAAATCAAACCTGTTTTTATGTAATAGGTCAGGATTTAACGGTAACAATGGCGGCGGAAGCAGGACAATTGCAATTAAATGTAATGGAGCCGGTTATTGCTTTTGCCATGTTCACTTCATTGGACTATCTTTCAAATGCCATTCAAACTTTAATTGATAAGTGCATCAACGGTATTACAGCAAATGTTGATCATTGTTACAATATGGTTATGAATAGTATTGGAATCGTAACCCAATTAAATCCAATTATTGGTTATGAAGAAAGTGCCAGCATAGCCGGAGAAGCTTTAAAAACAAACAAAAGTGTACATCAAATTGCGGTGGTTGAAAGAAAACTGATTACTCAGGAAAAATGGGATGAAATATATTCTTTAGAAAATTTGATCCATCCTAAATTTATTACAAAATAAAATATGCTATAATTTGTATTATATCACACTATACACTCATGATAACCTGTTTAGGTTTTTATGAGATTCTATTTTGTTTATAAGTTATTGATTATGTGAAAATTATATTGTAGTAAATGATTTATTTGAAAGAAAATACTTAAATTTGGTTTACCATTTAACTTTCAAACAAATCAATTTATGAAACAGTACAGTTTATTAGTTGCTTTATTCCTATCGGTGATGGGAATGCAGGCTCAGGATGCAAGGTCTTTTTCACTTAATTTGTATGGTGGATATAATTTTTCAGACGACCTTGATTATGATGGTTATCGTGCAACAGTAGAAGATGGTTTTCAATACGGTGCAGGATTTGAGTACTTCTTTTCAACAAACAATTCGGTTGAGGTAAAATATCTAAGGGCAGATACCAAAATACCCTTTTATGGTCCTGCTGGAAATCAGCTTAATGCAGGTGATGACAAAGGTGCTTTTAATTATGTTTTAGCTGATTATACGCATTATTTTGATACAGGATCAAATCTGCTTCCTTATTTAGGTGCAGGTGCGGGTGTCGGAATTGTTGAAACACCTCAAAGTGGTAGTGGAACTTATTTTGCCTGGGATGTAAAAGGCGGAGTTAAAATCAAAACCGCTTCATTAGTTTCTGTAAATATAAATGCTTACCTCGAATCGATGTCGGCTGCGGTTGGAAACAGTTATTATTGGACATCTTTTGGGCCGGTTGGAGTAGAAGATTATGTGTCAACTTTTCAGTTTGGTTTAGGAGCTGTTTTGAGCTTTAATTTTAAGAATTAGAAATTTTTCATAGATAATATTTGAAAGCAGCTATTTGGCTGCTTTTTTTATTGTGGATGTCGCAATTGTTCATAATTAAATCATAATTTATAACGAATTAGAATACTATTTTTCTAGTCAATCGTTATTTTTGTTGTATATACAAATTAAAATGAAGTTACTAATAGTCGAAGACGAGCCAAATCTTTTGTCGATTTTACGTAAAGGATTTGCAGAAAATAATAACGAAGTAAGCGTGGCACTCGATGGCAAAACTGCCCTTGAGATGATCCACAATTATAACTTTGATGTTGTCGTTTTAGACGTTATGTTACCGGATATTAACGGAATCGAAATTTGCAGAAGACTTCGCGCCAGCAAGAATTTTGTGCCTATTTTGCTTTTAACTGCTTTAGGAACTTCAGAAAATATTGTAACCGGTCTTAATTCTGGTGCTGATGATTATCTGGTAAAGCCTTTTAAATTTGGTGAACTTGACGCAAGAGTTAATGCCTTACACCGAAGAGCACATCAGGAAACCGATAAAATTGACGTTATTACTATTGGTGATTTAGAAATAAACGGACGTGCCAAAACTGTAAAAAGAGACGGCGAACCTATTATTTTAACGGCAAAAGAGTTCAAATTACTGTATTATCTCGGAAAAAACGCCGGAAGAATTGTTTCAAGAGATCAGATTTTGGATAATGTCTGGGATATTAATTTTGATATGAACACCAATGTGGTCGATGTTTATATCACTTACCTGAGAAAAAAAATAGATAAACCGTATACCACCAAACTTATTCATACCATGAAAGGTTTAGGTTATGTTATAAAACAATAAAATGGATATTAGAAAAAGAATTACTTTCACTTATGTAGCATTATCTACCTTTAGTACCTTGCTATTGAGTGTGATTGTATTCGTTTTATTTAGAGAAAATAACCGTTACCATTTCTTAAAAAGACTCGAAGACCGAGCGAAAATTGTTGCTTCTATACATTTTCAGAATGATCCTGAAAAAATAAAATACTACAGTAATCTTAAGAAAAACGGACTTGAAGAACTTATCGAGGAAGAAGAATATGTGCTGAAAATCAACAGCGCCAATAGTTTTGATTACAATACAAAACTTAATCTTCCGAATGAATTCTATACCAATATTCTAAAAACTGGAAAGGATTATTTCGAAGTCAACAGCAAATATTATTTAGGCCAGGTTTTTACAGAAAGCAATCAGAAATATATTGTAATTGTTGGTGCCCGAGACCGAAGAGGGAAGACGACAACCGTTTATATTGTAAAAATATTATTATTTGGAGGAATTGGATTTATACTGCTCGCTTTCTTCTTAGGACGTTTTCTAGCCAAACGTGTGATTAATCCAGTTGCCAGAATTACAAAAGAAGTAAACCGAATCAGTGCTTCAAATCTGCATAACCGACTTCCAGAAGTAAAAAATGCCGATGAAATTTCAGATTTAACCGAGACGTTTAATGATATGCTTGACCGACTTGAAACTTCATTTGAGATTCAGGCCAATTTTATCAATAATGCTTCACACGAGTTAAAAACGCCTATAACCACGATTATTGCCGAAGCTGAAATTATGCTTTTAAAAGAACGTGAAAAAGAAGAATATGTAGAATCTCTTCAGAATATTTACAGCCAAGCATCAAGATTAGGGAATTTGACAGAAAGTTTATTAAAACTAACCCAAACCGGTTATGATGGAAATAAACAAGTTCTCGACATTGCCCGAATTGATGAACTATTATTGGATGTAAAATCAGATTTGGATAAAATTTTTCCTGATAACCGTGTGAGTATCAAATTGAATTTTGCGCCAAACGATTCTAATCTGCTTTTAATTCCATGCAATAAACCACTTTTAGAACTTGCCATCAATAATATTATTACCAATGGCGTAAAATATTCAGATAACAACGAAGTCTTTGTAACACTTTCGGCGAATCAGGAAGCGATTAAGATTTCTATTAATGATATCGGAATTGGGATTCCACCAGAAGATATTCCGCATTTGTACGAACCTTTCTTTAGAGGAAAAATTGCGGCCAAATATATTGGTTATGGTTTGGGACTTCCATTGGCTTCTAAAATAATTCGCATGCACGATGGTGAAATACAAGTTCAATCCGAACAAAATAAAGGAACGATTGTAACCATTATTTTCAAGAAAACCAGTACCAAGAAAGCCAACATTAAAAATTCTAATGTTTAATTTTAGAAAATTCTAATTTTAGATTAATACCCTTCTAATAATCAGGTAGTTATTTTGTATGTATAAACTAAAAGATTATACATATGAAAAATTTCCTGATACCTACAACTTTAAAAGATGATACAATTTCTGCCGTAAAATCAGCGATTAATCAATCCAAAGAATCGGACTGCGAAATTGTTTTAATGATGGTTTCTGAAACACCAGATGCTTTTTCGGCTTCTAATTTCCTGCGTGAAATGCGCACAGGACTTACCAAAAGCCAAGAAGAAGTGTTAGAAACCTGCAGATATATGATTAATCATACTAAAAACTGCAGAATTAAAATTCATAATCAATACGGACTTTCATCGCCTATTTTTAGAGGAATAATCGAACACTTCTCTGTAAAATTGGTAATCCTGACGCATTCTTATAAAAAAGAAACCAAGCGCATTCATCAATATTTAGTGCAATTGGCTGGAAATCAAAAATGTCCGATCCTGCATTTAGGAAGCGAACATTTCAAAGAACACTTTACAAAAGCACTTTACATCGAAAACAGCAGTGCCAATATGCACGTAAAAGATGTTCAGCAGTTTTTAAATGAGAATTTCTCATACGAAATCGTAAGCCAGACTTCTAAAATTGATGATAATTACGAAACCTTAGCGCCTTATTTATCCGAAGCGATTTCTAAATATGAAATTGACCTTTTAGTAGAAACCCGTAAAGGAGAAAAAATCAAATTCAAAAAAGTTAAAAAAGAAAATATCAATGAAAAACTCGGACTTCCGGTTCTTTCATTGTATGAAGAAATGGCTTAAGTCTTTTAGTGAATAGTAAAAAGTAAAAAGTGAATAGTAATTAGTAAAAGTGGAAAAGTGAATATACCGCATAGCGATATTCTGTTTTTTGATTTTTTAAGTAAAAACTAACTAACAACTAATCACTAACAACTAACACTTAAACAGCAATATTAATTTAATTTAAAACCGATAATATGTTATTAAAGAAAAGAATACCAATGAAGTACGTTCTCGGGAAAATTAAAGTAGAAATAGTACTTGTATTAGCTTATACCTTAGTGTTTGAAATTTTTCATCACTATTTTATCACTCTTCCTGTTGATATTCCAATTGCGATTCCCACTATAATTGGAACCATTATATCGCTATTGTTAGCCTTTAAATCCAATCAGGCTTATGACAGATGGTGGGAAGCCCGAATTGTTTGGGGAGCAGTCGTAAACGATTCAAGAACATTAATTCGTCAGGTATTGACCTTTTATAAAGACCCTGATTTTTCTGTGGAAGCCAGTGAATTCAAAGAAAATTTTGCCAAAAGACAAATTGCATGGTGTTATAGTTTAGGTCAATCTCTTCGAAATAAAAATGCTGTAGAACCTCTAGATGGTTTGATGAGTGAAGAAGAAATCAAATACATTAAAAATCATCAAAACGTGCCAAATGCTATTTTAATGCTGCACGCCAGAGATTTACGAAATGCATTAAATGATAAACGCATCAATACTTACCAGCAGGTAGAAATTGACAATACACTATCAAGATTGTGTGATGAAATGGGAAAATGTGAGCGAATTAAAAACACGATTTTTCCAACCACATACAGCATGTATATTCGATTAACATTGTGTCTGTTTATCCTTTTACTGCCTTTTGGATTAACAAGTGTGTTGAGCTGGTTTGCCATTCCATTGATTACTGCCATTGGAGGTGCTTTCTTTTTGATCGAGAGAATGGCGATTCATTTGCAAGATCCGTTTGAAAACCGACCAACCGATACGCCTGTAACTGCTATAGCAAATACAATAGAGAAAAACATCAAACAAATGCTTAACGAGTATCAAAGTGAGTTTGATATTCTGAAAGAATTTGATTTGAAAGAGGAACCTAAAAAAGTCGAAAAAGATGCCTATTTCGTCTTATAATTGTTAGTTTGGTCTCTTTAATTGTTGGCTGGACAGTAAGTAGTTGTACTGTCCAGTTTTTTTATTTATAATTGTTTTTCAGCCAGTTTCCCTAAAGTCTGAATGGACTTTCTTAATTCGTTTGTCCACGGAAGACCAAAACTCAAACGCATACAATTTGAAAATTGATTTTGAAAAGAAAAAATCCTTCCAGGCGCAATACTAATATTGTGTTTCATAGCCAAATGATACAATGAAGCCGTATCGATTTTCTGATCTAATTCAACCCAAAGGAAAAAACCGCCCTGCGGCTGACTTACCTTTGTTCCTGCCGGAAAAGATTCTAAAACGGTATTGATATAATTATTACAATTTCGATTTAAAATCTGCCGGATTCTTCGGAGATGATTTTCGTAACGTCCGTTTTTCAAAAAATCACCCACAACTTCATGTGTAATAGTAGGAGAGGAGATCGTATGATACAATTTGGTTCTCAAAATCTCTTTTTTAAATTTTCCCGCAGAAACCCATCCCACGCGATATCCCGGAGCCAGCGTTTTAGAAACCGAACTACAGCAAAGTACAATGCCGCTTTCATCATACGTTTTACAATTCGTCGGACGGCTGGTGCCAAAATACAAATCCCCGTGAATATCATCTTCAATTAAAGGAACATTGTAAAATTCCATCAATCGTACAATTTCCTTTTTATGCTCATTTGGCAGCATACTTCCTGATGGATTACTGAAATTACTCATCAAAACGCAGGCTTTTACTTTGTTAGAAGCCAGCGTTTTTTTAACCGCTTCCAGTTCGATTCCTGTGGTCATATTGGTTGGTAGTTCCATCACATATAATCCGAGAGATCGTGCCAATTGAAGAATACCAAAATACACCGGACTTTCGGTAATAATCGTATCTCCCGGTTTGGTTAAAGTCAGCAGACAATCGGAAATTGCAGAAATACAGCCGGGAGTAGTGATAATATCTTCTTCCGTTAAAGAACCGCCCCAAGTAAATGACCAGCGCGCAATTTCTTTTCTAAGATTACTATTTCCTTGAATTTCCTCATAACTCGTACCGCTGTTGGGCAGCTGACGCATAGCTTGAACCATTCCTTTATTCAACTTTGCAATGGGAAGTAATTCATTAGAAGGAAAACCAAGCGAAAGCATTGTAACATCTTTGGCGCGCATATCGCCGTAAACCAAATCAATTAAGTCTTCTCTTTCAATGTTTTCAACGCTCAAAACAGGCGAACTCGCAGAAGGTTCTGTAATAATTCGCGCCGAAATATTACTCACATAATAACCAGATTGCGGACGAGATTCTATCAGCGATCTGCTTTCTACCTCATAATAAGCCTTGCTTACAGTACTCATGCTGTAACCCGTTTCGGCACATACTTCTCTAATAGAAGGCAGTTTGTCACCAACATTTAAAAGCCCTGATTTTATCTGTTTCTCAATAACATCAGCAAACTGCAAATACAAGTAAGTCGAATTCTTCATAAAAAATAAAACTGTTACGCTGCAATTTACAAAAACTGTATCTGTATTGCTATTTTATTTTTTAGAAATTTGTCACATCAAAAAGAGATACAAATCGTGAAAACAACAAAATACTATATAGCCGCTATTGCCGCCTTTACAACTTGGGGATTTTTCAGTCTGGTTTTACGACCAATTCATGATTACGCGTCAATTGATATTTTGTTTTACAGAGTTTTTAGCTGCAGTATTTTAATGCTCTTGATTGCTTTGTTATTCAAAAGAAACAAAATAAAAGAAACAGTAGTTTTGTTCAAATCACTTTCTGCTCCCGAAAAGAAAAAAGCAGTTTTGCTAAACATTGGCGGAAGCTTCTTTTTGATGGCAAACTGGTTTACGTTTATTTATGCCATGAATCACGTAACCGTAAAAGCTGCATCGCTGGCGTATTTGGTCTGCCCGATTTTAACCACTTTACTAGCCTTTTTTATATTAAAAGAAAAATTAGTGAAAACACAATGGCTGGCGGTAAGTCTAAGTATATTGGGGATTCTGCTTTTGTCGTATGCTGATATTATGGATATGTTTTTCGGAATCATTATCGGACTTACATATGCGTGTTATTTGGTGAGCCAGCGTATAAATAAAGGTTTTGATAAATTCATCATGCTGACTTTTCACATTACCTTGTCAGCTTTGGTTTTATTGCCTTTTTATCCAACATACAGCGGACCAGTGCCAACTGAATTCAGGTTTTATTTCTTCATTGAAACTATTGCCATTGTCTTTACTATAATTCCGTTATTTCTCAATTTGTATGCACTTTCAGGAATCAATTCTTCAACTGTGGGAATGTTGTTGAATATCAATCCGATGATTGCTTTTATGCTGGCTGCTTTTTTCTTTAAAGAAAATATAAGTCCGTTACAAATTGCAGCTTACGCATTAGTATTTATTGCCGTGTTAATTTTTAATTCACATCATCTTTTTGCCATAAAGCAAAAATATATCCTGTCGTCTAAAGATTCTCAATAGCTAATCTTGTATTTTTTATTGGTTTAAGGTATAAAATTACGAGAATCTTAACAGGGTTTTAAAACAGGAATGAGTATTTTTCATTCCTGTTTTTTTATGCAGTAAAATAAATAAAGCCACAGATTATACAGATTAAAAGAATTAATTTCTTTGTCTTAAGATTCGCCACGAATTCACGAATTACTTTAAAATTTAAATTGAAAAAATTCGTGAATTCGTGGCGAAAAATCTGTAGCAGATAAAAATTATCCAAATCAAATATTTATGAAAAATACCAAACTTCAAGCCTTTACTCCGTTATTTTATTTAGTGTGGTCAGATGATTTACTGACGCATAAGGAATTTGTCACTTTAAAAGGATTTATCAACTCATTGCCAGCTTTGTCTGATGATGAAAAAGAATTTCTGCTTTCAAAAGTAGATATTGCAAATCCGCCTTCGCGAAATGAACTGACACAATGGAAACAGGATATTGAAAAAAGTATTGCAGATAAATCCTCTATAAAATCCATTTTTGATATTGCAAACGCACTTTCGGGAGATGATTTGGATGTAGGGCCAATTGAAGCCGATTTTAGAAAATTAGAAAATGATCTTGGGATTTTAGGCGAAGAAGCACTTCAGAATTTCAAAACAAAAGCAAGTTCGTTTACAGCCAATTCACAGACTTCTAAGAACTTCGATATAAAAAAGATCACCGAATTTCTGGATGGAAAAGAAGCGCCAATTATTAAAAAAGTAAAATCGGTTATTTCCCGACCAGAATTTGCATATGAAACATCGACTGATATTAATGTATTTCGTGAAACAGTTTACAATTGGTGTAAAATTCTAGCCGATGAAAATTTAGGAAATATGGCTTATCCTAAAGAATACGGCGGAGGGGGAAATGTAGAAGATTATTTTGCCATTATGGAAACGCTGAGTTATCATGATCTGAGTTTAGTGATTAAATTTGGAGTACAATTTGGCCTTTGGGGAATGAGCGTTCAGTCGCTTGGAACCGAAAAACATTATGCAAAATATCTAAAAGATATTGGTTCATTAAAACTTCCAGGTTGTTTTGCCATGACCGAAACTCATCACGGATCAAACGTAAAAGGTTTGGAAACCACAGCAACTTATAATCATAAAGATCAAACGTTTGTCATTCACACGCCAAATAAAAACGCCCAGAAAGAATATATCGGAAACGCTGCAGTTCACGGACAAATGGCAACTGTTTTCGCAAAACTTATTATTGACGGTCATGATTATGGGGTAAATGCCTTTGTAGTGCCGTTACGTGATACTGAAGGAAATGTTCTAAACGGAGTTACGATTGGAGATTGCGGTCATAAAATGGGATTAAACGGCGTTGATAACGGAACCATAAGTTTTAACAAAGTTGTAATTCCAAAAGAAAATATGCTGGATCGTTTTGCTTCAGTAAATGAAAAAGGAGAATTCGAAAGTACGATTCCGAGTGACAATCGAAGATTTTTCACGATGTTAGGAACTTTGGTGGGAGGAAGAATCGGAATACCAAGATCAGCTTTGGCTGCAGCCAAATCAGGCTTAACAATTGCCATTCGCTATAGCGACCAGAGAAGACAATTCGGACCTGAAGGCGGATCAGAAGTTCCGATTTTAAACTACAGAATGCATCAGCGAAGATTATTGCCACATTTGGCGAAAACCTACGCAGTCCATTTTGCGCTTCAATATTTAACCAATAGATTTTTGAACAGAACCGAAGCAGAAATGCAGGAAATCGAAGCTTTGGCAGCCGGTATGAAATCATATTCAACTTGGAGCACAAGAGATATTTTGCAGGAATGCCGTGAAGCGTGCGGAGGAAAAGGATATTTATCTGAAAACCGAATTGACGCCTTGAAAAATGATACTGAAATTTACACCACTTTTGAAGGTGATAATACCGTTTTAATGCAATTGGTAGCAAAAAACCGTTTGTCTGAATTTAGAAAATCATTTGGAGAAATGGGATCTTTAGGCATTATTAACTATGTATATGAAAATGCTAAAACGGCTCTTGCCGAAAAAAATCCAATTGCAACCAGAAGAACAGAAGACGAACATTTACTGGACAGTGAATTCCATTTACAGGCATTCGTACATAGAGAAAAAACAATATTAGCTTCTGCTGCCAGACGTATCAAAAAATTAGTTGATGGCGGATTAGAAGCTTATGATGCCTTCAATGTTGTACAGCATCAAATGATTGATGTGGCGCAGGCCTATTTGGAACGTATTGTTTTAGAACAGTTTCAGGAAGCTTTAAAAGCTATTGAAGACGAAAATTCAAAACAAATCCTAACCCGATTATATCAATTATTTGCTCTTTCTCAACTGGAAAAAAATAAAGCTTGGTATTTGGAAGATGGTTATATGGAAGCCGTGAAAACAAAAGCAATCCGAAAAATGGTTAATCAGCTATGTTGGGACATTCGTCCGGATGCGGTTGCTCTTGTAAATGCTTTTGATATTCCCGAAAGCTGTTTAGCGGCGCCAATTGCTAATTGCTAAAAAGTTTTTTTTGCCACGAATTGCACTAATTCTCACTAATTTAAGATTTTAAAAAATTGTGTTCATTGGCGTAATTCGTGGCCAAAAGAAAAACTGAATCCCATCACTATTGGGATAGTAACTTAGAACCTCAGAACCTTTTTTATATATTTGCTCAAAAACTATCTATCTTTTTTCCAGTGAAGAACCACCTTTTACTGCTTTGTGCTTTTTTATGCTGCTTTCCAGTTTTTGCATTGGATAGCGAAGATGTTATTTTGGATAAATTAAACAATGCTATTAAAAACAAACAGCATTACGTTAAACTCAAAGAAGAACGTATTTTAAACTTTAAAAAAATAAAATCTGAAACTTTAACCAAAGAGCAGGAGTACAATTACAACAAAACCTTATACTTAGAATATCAGAAATTCAATTCAGATTCGGCGATTCGATATGTAAAAAAAAATATCAATATTGCTGAACAACTTCAGAATAAAGACCTTTTAACTTTGGCTCGGCTGCAATTAGTCACCTTATATTCATCTTCAGGAAAATACCGCGAATCTGAAGCCATTCTGAAAAGCATCAATAAAAAAACACTTTCTGCACAATTACTGCCAACCTATTATATTTCATACAGAGAGTTTTTTGAACATTACGCGGCTAATAGTTACAATGAAGAATACCGCCAGCAAATCATCAAATACAGAGATTCACTGCTTACCATTCTAGACCCTAAATCTTTAGATTATAAAATAAACCGCATTCAACAGGATATATTCCATAAAAAATTTAATAACACGCAGAAGAAATTACAAGATCTATTGCAAGTTACTCCCGAAGAAAATCCGCAATATGCGATGATTACCTATTTGCTGGGAAAAATTAATGAAGCGACTAATAACCTGGAACTTAGAAAGAAATATTACGCACTTTCGGCCACTTCAGATCTTAAAAATGCCAATAAAGATAATGCCTCATTACAGGAATTAGCGTTGGTTTTTTACGAAATAGGAGATGTTGATATGGCGTATAAGCTTACACAGTCGGCAATTGAAGATGCTTTGTATTGTAATGTGCAGTTTCGAACCCTTTTAATGTCGGAAGTTTATTCGATTATCAATACCGTTTATTTAGAAAAAGAAGCCAAGCGAAAAACCGAATTACAGCTTTATTTGTTGTGTATCAGTTTATTGTCGGTTTTTTTAGTAGCTGCGGTAATTTATGTTTACAAACAAATGAAAAAGGTTTCAAGAATTCGTGGCGAATTATATGAAACAAGCCAGAAACTAGCTGAATTGAACAAAGACATTACCCAAACGAATGAGCAGCTTCAGGAAACCAATTCGCAATTATCTGAATCTAATCATGTTAAAGAAGAATACATTGCGCATTTTTTCAGTCTTTGCTCGACTTACATCAACAAACTAGAGAATTACCGTATCATTTTAAATAAAAAAGCGACGGCAAAACAGTTTGATGAGATTTATAAAATATTAAAATCAACCACTTTAGTAGATAATGAACTCGAAGAACTTTACAAAAACTTCGATATTATCTTTTTGAATTTGTATCCCACTTTTGTAAAAGATTTTAATGCCCTTTTAATTCCCGAAGAGCAGATTGTTTTAAAACAAGGCGAGTTGCTAAATACCGAACTTCGAATTTTTGCCTTAATCCGACTTGGAATTACAGACAGCGTTAAGATAGCGGCATTTCTTCGTTATTCTTTAAGCACAATTTACAATTATAGAACGCGAGGTCGAAATAAAGCCGCAGTTTCGCGAAATGATTTCGAAGAAATGGTCATGAAAATAGGTTCTATGGCATTGAAATCCTAGAAAAATATTTTAAAAGCACTACTTTTTTTAGTGCTTTTTTTTATTTATGTAATTGTAAATCAATATTTTAATTTTTTAAATCACTACTTTTTTGCGTTCAAAAATGTAACATGTACGATAACGTTTTAGTTTTACAATATTATAAAAAGGTACTTCTGACCACTAGTACTTTTATCGATATTGAATGCTTAAAATAAATAATAATAGTTATGTTTAAAAACGTTAAAACAATCGTTGTTTTAGTTTTATTGAGTTCATTCGGATTGAATGCACAAAATAAAGTTCCGGTTTATCTTGATGATAAAAAGCCAATTAGTGAGCGTGTAGAGGATGCGCTTAAGCGAATGACAACCGAAGAAAAAATTGCCATGATTCATGCGCAGTCTAAATTTAGTTCTCCAGGTGTAAAACGTCTTGGAATTCCAGAAAACTGGATGACAGATGGTCCTCACGGAATTCGTACTGAAGTAAAATGGGACGAATGGGATCAGGCAGGATGGACAAACGATTCTTGTATTGCTTTCCCAGCTCTTACAGCACTTTCTTCAACTTGGAACAAAGAATTGTCTTCTTTATATGGTAAATCTATTGGTGAAGAAGCGCGTTACCGTAACAAAAACGTATTATTAGGACCTGGTGTAAACATCTACAGAAGCCCATTAAACGGACGTAACTTCGAATATATGGGAGAAGATCCGTTCCTGGCTGCCAAAATGGTAGTTCCTTATATTAAAGGAGTACAATCAAACGGGGTTGCTGCCTGTGTAAAACACTTTGCATTAAACAATCAAGAAACAAACCGTAACTCTGTAAACGTAATCGTAGACGATCGTGCTTTATACGAAATCTATCTTCCGGCTTTTAAAGCAGCGGTTCAAGAAGGTGAAGTTTGGTCTATCATGGGATCATACAATAAATATAAAGGTCAGCAGTGCTGCCACAACGAATATTTGTTAAACGATATTCTTCGTGGAGAATGGGGCTTCAAAGGAGTCGTGGTTTCTGACTGGGGTGGAGTAAACGATACGAAACAAGCTATTCACAATGGTTTGGATATGGAATTTGGTTCTTGGACAAATGGTCTTTCATGGGGAACAAGCAATGCTTATGATAACTATTATTTAGCAAAACCATATTCTGAAATGATTAAAAAAGGAGAAGTTGGAACTAAAGAATTAGATGAAAAAGTACGTCGCATTCTTCGTTTGGCTTTCTTAACTACAATGGACAGAAACCGTCCGTTTGGATCTTTTGGAACAGAAGAACACGCTTTAGCAGGTCGTAAAATTGCCGAAGAAGGAATTGTATTATTACAAAACAACAATAACATTCTGCCAATCAATCTTTCTAAAACGAAAAAGATTGCTGTAATTGGTGAAAATGCTATCAAAATGATGACAGTTGGAGGAGGAAGTTCTTCTCTAAAAGCAAGATACGAAATCACACCTCTTGAAGGATTAAAGAAAAGAATTGGAAACCAAGCTGAAATTGTTTACGCAAGAGGGTACGTAGGAGATCCTACGAGTAACTATAATGGAGTTGTAGCAAAAGTAAGCTTAGAAGAAAAACGTCCGCAGGCTGAATTAACTGCAGAAGCTTTAAAAATTGCCAAAGATGCTGATATCGTTCTTTTCATTGGAGGTTTGAACAAAAGTCCAAATCAGGATGACGAAGGTCACGATCGTAAAGAATTAAACCTGCCTTATGGTCAAGATAAATTAATCAGCGAATTAGCAAAGGTTAACAAAAATATTGTCTTTATAAATATCTCTGGAAATGCTGTTGCAATGCCTTGGATTAAAGAAGTTCCAGGAGTTGTTCAAGGATGGTTTTTAGGAACTGAAGCTGGAAACGCTTTAGCAAATGTTTTAGTTGGAGATGTGAATCCTTCTGGAAAATTATCTTTCACTTTCCCAGTAAAATTAAACGATAACGGAGCTCACGCTTTAGGAGAATTTCCAGGTGGAGATGACGTAAAATACAACGAAGGAATTTTTGTTGGATACCGTTGGGCAGACAAAAACAAAATCAAACCATTATTTCCATTTGGTCACGGTTTAAGCTACACGACTTTTGCTTATGGAAAAGTAACGGCTGATAAAAAACAAATAACAGCGGGAGATAAAATTACATTCTCAGTTTCTGTTAAAAATACAGGAAGCCGTGACGGATCAGAAGTTGTTCAGTTGTATATCAGTGATTTAAAATCTTCATTGCCACGTCCGATAAAAGAATTAAAAGGTTTCGAAAAAGTAGCTCTTAAAGCAGGAGAAGAAAAAACAGTAACCTTTACAATCGATAAAACAGCTTTAAGTTTCTTCGATGACAAAAAACACGACTGGGTTGCTGAACCGGGAGCTTTTGAAGCAGTAATCGGAGCATCTTCTGCAGACATAAAATCTAAAGTGGAATTCTCACTTCAATAAATTTCATTATTTCTAAATTTGGTTGGTTGTAAAGCTGCAAGTGTAAAATTTGCAGCTTTGCTTTATCGTTTAATTTAGAAGTAAAATATTTTTAATATCATCAATCTCATAAAAAACATATCATGAAACGAATACTATTACTGAGTACAATCTTTATTTTATTTCAAAATCTTTCAGCGCAGACATTAAGTAAAATGCAGTGGTTCAATGAACCTGAAAAATGGGAAATTAAAAACAATGCCCTAATTATGAATGTTACTGCAAATAGTGATTACTGGAGAATTTCGCATTATGGTTTTACAGTAGACGATGCTCCGTTTTATTATGCGAATTATGGTGGTGAATTTGAAGCAAAAGTAAAACTAACCGGAAATTATATTGCTCGTTTTGACCAGATGGGTTTAATGATTCGTACAGATGAAAAAAACTACATTAAAACAGGAGTAGAGTTTGTTGATGGAAAATTCAATGTGAGTACAGTTGTAACACATGAAAAAAGCGATTGGAGCGTTACTACTTTAGAAAAAGCACCTCCATTTATCTGGATTAAAGTAGTTAGAAGATTAGATGCTATTGAGGTCTTTTATTCTTTGGATGATAAAAACTACATTTTGACGAGAAATGCACCTTTAGAAGATAATAAACCAGTAATGGTAGGATTAATGGCTGCTTCTCCTGATGGAAAAGGTTTTGAAGCAAAATTCGAAAACTTCACCGTAAAGCATTTACCAGACCAAAGAAGATTAGAATGGCTTAAAAATCATCAGTAATTGTTTTAATTAAAAATTAAAAATTAAAAATTAAAAATTAAAAATTAAAAATTAAAAATTAAAAATTAAAAATTAAAAATTAAAAATTGCTTGACTAACCATCAACAATAAACCATCAACTATCAACCATCAACCATCAACAATAAACTATCAACCCAAAATGAATATTCAACCTAAAAAACATTACGAGATTCTAGACGGTCTGCGCGGAGTTGCGGCTATTTTAGTAGTGGCGTTTCATATTTTTGAAGCTTTTGGCGGCGGAAACCGTTTTATACAAATTATCAATCACGGCTATCTGGCTGTTGATTTCTTTTTTCTTTTATCGGGATTTGTGGTGGCGTATGCCTATGATGACCGCTGGGGAAACATGACGCAATGGGAATTCTACAAACGCCGATTGATTCGTTTACAACCAATGGTGATCCTTGGAATGATCATTGGGGCTCTCTTTTACTATTTTCAAGCATCAGACATATTATTCCCTCAGATTGCTGCAATGCCGGTTTGGAAAGTAATTTTAACCATGATTATTGGTTTTACTTTACTGCCAATTCCGCCTTCTATGGAAATTAGAGGCTGGGGCGAAATGCATCCTTTAAATGGTCCGGCATGGTCACTTTTTTTCGAATATATTGCAAACATCTTGTACGCCCTGTTTTTCCGTAAATTTTCGAACAAAGTATTATCAGTTTTTGTGCTGATATTTGCCGGACTGTTAATTAACTATACAGTTTTTGGACCCAAAGGAGATGTGATAGGAGGCTGGTCGCTGAACATAGCGCAAATGAATGTTGGCTTTACCCGATTATTATATCCGTTTTTTGCTGGAGTTTTATTATCTCGTTTAGGAAAATTGATTCATATAAAAGGCGCATTCTGGATTTGCAGTATATTAATCACAATTGTTTTGGCACTTCCTAGATTTGGAGATGAAAATACTTTGTGGATGAATGGTCTATACGAATCATTCTGCATTATTCTAGTATTTCCTATTATTGTGGCAATTGGAGCAGGCGGTCAGATTAAAAGCCAATTCTCAAACAAAGTATGTAAACTTTTAGGCGACATTTCATACCCAATTTACATTACACATTATCCACTTATTTATTGGTTTACGGCTTGGGTTGTAGATAATAAAGTAACTATAAATCAAGGATACGGAGTAGGAATTGGTGTTTTAGTTGCCAGTATTGTTCTTGCTTATTTATGTTTAAAATTATATGACGAACCAGTTCGTAAATGGCTTCAGAATAAATTTCAAAAAATAGTTAATTAAAAGGGACAAAGAGGCAAAGGCAATCTTTGTTCCTTTGAACCTCTGCAACTCTGAACCTTAATAAAAATATTGAATTTCTAATTTTGTTAGTTATAGATATTCAAAAAAGGGATAAACTTAATTGTTATCCCTTTACTTTTTAAAGTCCATGTAGAAACTTTGTCCCTTGAACCTTTGTAACTTTGTATGTTAAAAAAATTATTCCAAAACCAATTGTCCTAAAGCTTCTTTGCTGAAACCTTTTAATTCATTAGTTTTTCCAGCTTTGATTTTTGCCACCCAATTTGGATCAGATAAAAGAGGTCTTCCCACAGCAACCAAATCAAAATCGCCTCTGTCGAAACGTCTGTTTAATTCGTCTAATGAAGTAGGTTGAGAGCTTTCTCCTGCAAATGCACCAAAGAAATCGCCAGAAAGTCCAACAGAACCAACTGTAATAGTTGGTGCACCTGTTACTTTTTTAGCCCATCCAGCAAAGTTCAAATCAGAATCTTCAAATTCTGGTTCCCAGAAACGACGTTGTGAAGCGTGAATAATATCAACACCCGCATCAACAAGAGGAGTAAGCCAAGCTTCTAATTCCTGTGGATTTTTAGCCAGTTTATAATTGTAATCTGAAGGTTTGAACTGAGAAAAACGCATGATTACGGCGAAATCATTTCCTACTTGTTTTCTGATTTCTTTTATGACTTCAATAGCAAAACGATTACGTTCTGGAAGTGTTTTTCCTCCGTAAATATCGTCTCGCAAATTCGTTTCGGCTCTAAAGAACTGGTCGATTAAATAACCGTGCGCTCCATGAATTTCGATGGTATCAAAACCTAATCTTTTTGCATCAGCAGCAGCTTTTCCGAAAGCCAAAATAGTATTTTCAATATCTTTTTCAGACATAGCAATACCATTTCTAAAATCAGGTCGGTTTAAACCAGACGGACCTTCAAATGGAACAGGCGGCACCCATCCAGAATGGTGATTGTCCATAATTCCCATATGCCAGATCTGCGGTCCCATTTTTCCGCCCGCAGCATGAACTCCATCAATTACTTTTTTCCATCCGCTTAAAGCTAAGTCGCCATAAAAGTGAGGAACATTCGCATCATTAGAAGAAGATTTTCTGTCAATAACAGTTCCTTCAGATAAAATTAATCCAACTTCGCCTTCCGCTCTTTTTTGGTAGTAAGCGGCTACATCATCAGTTGGAACTCCGTTAGGAGAAAAAGAGCGCGTCATTGGCGCCATTACGATTCGGTTTTTCAGATTTAACGTTTTTAAGTTAAATGGTGAAAACAGGTTGTTTGTACTCATAGTAATTTTACAAATTAGATTGAATTAATTTACTGAGTGCTTCAAAGGCACCTTCGTTACGTTTATAATACGTCCATTGTCCAACACGTTTGGCTTCAATAAAACCAGCGCGCTGTAAAATAGAGAGATATTCAGATACTGTGGATTGTGTTAAACCGGCTTTGGCTTGAATTTGTCCAACACACACACCATGTTCAAATCCGGCATGTTCAAGCTGTCCCGGAAAGTTTAATTCAGGCTCTTTTAGCCATTCCAGCATTTGCAATCTGGACTTATTAGATAATGCTTTAAAAATTTCTATCGGTTCCATGAAGCAAATATATCGACTTTTCCCGATATATCAATTAAGAGAAAAATATTTAGGATAATTTTAAGAGTAAAGAGTAAAGAGTAAAGAGTAAAGAGTAAAGAGTAAAGAGTAAAGAAGAAAGAAGAAAGTTTTCGCAGGTCAAGGAATTCTGTCAAAGAAAATTTTATATTTGTTTTTAGAATAATCTCGCAAAGACGCAGAGTCAAGAAGTTTTTATGAATTGCCTTTTGCTTTAGCTGGAGGTTAAAAAAGAGTAAAAGAGGAAGGCTTTAGCCGAATAATTCAAACTTAGATCTAAAACTTGACGACTCTGCGACTTTACGAGAGATAAATTTCAGCCCTATAATCTAATTTTAAACTTAATTATGAAAAAAACTTTACTTATCGTAGCATTCTTATGTTGTGTGATCACCAGTTCAAAAGCACAGGTTATAGGTGTCGATGTTGGTGATATTGCTCCAGAAATCGATCTTCCAAATACAAAGGGAGAAAATGTAGCGCTTTCTTCTTTAAGAGGTTCGCTGGTTTTAGTTGATTTTTGGGCTTCATGGTGCGGACCTTGCATCAAAGAACAGCCCTTATTATTAAAACTGCACAATGCTTATCCTGACAAATTATCGATTTATGGTGTTTCTATGGATACAAAAAAGCCGCTTTGGTTAGCTGCAATTGCAAAAGGGAAACTGCCTTGGACAAATGTAAGTGATTTAAAATACTGGACTTCACCAGTTGTGGGAGATTATATGCTGCAGTCAGTTCCTTTGAATTTCCTGATAGATAAAAACGGAATCATCCTGGCAAAGAATATCCATGGGAAAGCTTTAGAAGATATGATTCAAAATCAATTAGCACAATAATAAATTTATTACGTGTAAGCTAGCTAATGCTTATATATTTTTGTTTTTTTAATATGAAAAAATCTTACGAATACTTAAATTAAGATATTATGATTCAAAAAGCACTTTTAGTATTGTTGGTATTTATTTCATTGAAATCAAATTCACAGACGCTTGAAACGATTTATAAATTAAAATCAAAATACCAAAAGTGTCTGGATAAAGGTAACAATATGCGAAATTGTGCTCTTGAGTATTACAATCAGTCTGATAGTTTGTTGAATGTATCGTATAAAAATCTTAAAGCTAAGATGAGTTCAAAAGAACAATCAAAGCTAAAGAAAGAACAATTAGCATGGCTTAAAAAACGAGATCAGTTTTTTCAAAAAGTATATGCAGATACCAAAAAGGAAGGAAATTTTATTGAAGGAACACAAGATTTTGATATGATTATTTATGATGAGCAGGCAAAATTTGTTTTTGGCAGAGTAAAAGAGCTTATTCAAAAAGGTTAGTTTTAGGATTAACGAGAAAATAGAAAAGCCCAAATCAATAAAGAAATGGGCCTTTAATTTTTTAAATTTAGTTACTTGTTTCCGTGTTCGTTTCCTAAATCCGCCAAAGTTGTCTTCAACATTTTCTAATTTGAAATTCGGGGAATTTAAAAAGCGATCCCAAATTGAAAACCAACTGTAAACGAAGTTGGATGATCATTGCCAAAACGCACTGGAAGCGGAATCGCCGCATAATAACTGCAGCTTTCACTTTTGATAATAGTTTTATTAAACACAGGCGTTACTCCATATCTTCCGCCGCTTTCAAAAGCAGCTCTTCCAGCAAAGGTATAACCATTTCCCAATGCCACTAAAACACCTGGGTGAAATAACAAGTTGGTTACTTTATCGCTGTCGCCTTGAACTTTAATATTAGGAACTACTTCAAATGAAAATCCTATTTTTTGATTTTTCCAAATATTAATTCCCGTTGGAAAACCTACAGCATAATAATCTCGAAAATTTACATTGGTTTGTTCACTGCTAACAGTCACAATAGGATGCATAATGCCAAAATATCCCGTTATTTTAGGATAAACTGTTTGAGAATACATATTTGCTGAAACAAATAAGATCAATAAATAAAAAAGCCTGGTAGTCATAAATAGTTTTGTTTAGTAAAACAAAGCTATATATTTACAACTTCAGTAAATAGAACACTATTTACCTTTTGTATCTGGTTTACTTTTTGAAGCGTTTTTTCTGTATGAAGAAGGATTTTTTCCAGTGTGAAGTTTAAATATTCGGGTAAAATGACTTTGATCTGAAAATCCTGTCATATAAGCAATTTCAGTTAAAGTAAGATCCGAATTTTGAATTAAATTGATCGCTTTTTCAATTCGTAATTTACGAACATATTCACCAAAATTTAAATCTTCAAAATACTTTGAAAACTCTCTTGATAAATAAGATGGGTTTAATTCTAAATCATTTGAAATCTTTTTCAGATCAAAATTAAACTGGGTATCGATTTGATCCTGTATAATTTCTTTGAGTTCTTTGACCCACGAAGGTGTTTTTTTACTGGATTTCTTTTCAGAAAGAAACTTTTTGTATACTTCCTGAAGCAGACTTTCGAAAGGACTATTTTCAAGATGATTTTGATGGTATAAATAAGAAGCCCAGCTGTAAAGCCCATCATAAAGCTTTAATCCAGTTTCAAGAAGTTCTTGATCATCAGTTATATTATGAGCTAATCCGGCTGAAATTGCCCAGAGTCCAGCAGCTTCTTTTGCAAGGTCATGACGATCTGTATCGGCGCCACGAACAATTTTTGCCATTATTAAAACAGCAGGATCTGTAATTTGATGTTTTTTTACAATATAGTCAAAGGTGCACTCTTCATTGTAATGACTGTATTCTACATTTGGAATATCAAACGGAACGGCATTTAGTTCCTTTGCTTTATTGAGAACATCATCGAAAGGAACATACAGGAATTCAGCCTCAGAATCGATAAATTTTTTAATAAGCCAAGGGCACGCAATTCTGTCAATTTTGGGCCTTTCCCGTGTGATCCATTTCATGATAATAATTTGATTTAGTCTTGATCTTTGGATAGGTTTTTCACACCGCCAAAATTCGTCTTCATCATTTCCCTAATTTGAAATTGAGTTTTATTTCGCGTAACGCTTTTCCATTGGTCAAAATCATAAATATGAATCTTGTCGGCATAAGGATTGGTTACGAAAAAAAGTCGTGATATAGAGAATTTATAATATTTTAGTTCATGCGAAATGTGGCGGTCGGGAACGATAATAAGAATCGTTTCCCAGTCCAGAAAATTCTTGGGAACGTCCTCTCTTTCTGTTAATCCAAGAGATTCAAAAAAGGCAACTATCTTTTGATCATTAATCTTATCGATCTTTTCATCGATTCGTTTAATGGTGTTCAGAAGCTTTTTTTCATCTTTAATAACACTCATATTCTCTCTGCTTTTAAAAATTTAATATAAAATTACACCAAAAGAAAATTATTTTAAAAAGTATAGCCAATAGAATGATTCTAAATTTTTGCCCTTCATTTTTACCCCTTAAAATAAAGTAAGTGTGAGTGTTTTGACAAAATACTATTAATTTAAACCGGCTTTATAGCTTAATTTTATCTTTTTAAACATTCTAACTGACCAACCACTTTTATGAAAATTATAGTTTCTAAAATCTTTACGCTGTTTTTTATTGTCATGTACAACCTGACTTTTGCCCAGAATAAATCAGATCGGGAATGGATTGTAATTGATAAAGACTGGCGTTTTTCATTTGGACATTTATACGATACCAAAAAAGATTTTGGACACGCTGAAGGATATTTTTCTTATTTGACGAAAACCGGTTTTGGAGACGGACCTGCGTCAAAAGATTTTGATGACCGCGCATGGCGAAAGCTTGATCTCCCTCATGATTGGGCAGTAGAACAGCCTTTTGGCGAAAACGGAAGTTTCAGCCACGGATTTAAAATGGCTGGAAAAGGTTTTCCTGAAAAAAGTATTGGCTGGTACCGAAAAAAAATCACGATTCCAGAAACTGATAAAGGAAAAATAATCTCCCTGCAATTTGATGGCGTTTTTAGAAATTCAAAAGTTTTCTTCAACGGTTATTACCTTGGGACAGAACAAAGCGGTTATAACGGATTTGAATATGATGTAACGGCTTATGTTAATTATGGAGGAGAAAATACAATTGTGGTCCGTGCCGATGCCTCTATGGAAGAAGGCTGGTTTTATGAAGGTGCTGGAATTTACAGACACGTATATTTAAAGAAAACAAATCCAGTTCATATTGCGTTAAACGGAACGTATGTAACTTCTGAAGTTAAAGCTGATAATGCTGAAGTTACAGCCGAAATTACAATTGAAAATAAAGGAAATTACAAAGGTTCAGTCGAAGTGATTCAGACTATTTTTGATGCTTCGGATAAACAAAATGCAAATACTTCTGAAAGTATAACGGTTCCTGAGTTTTATAAATCAGCCAATTACAAATCAAAATTGATTGTTCACAATCCGAAGTTGTGGGATATTGATTTGCCAAATTTGTATCGATTAGTGACAGAATTAAAACAAAACGGGAAAATAATAGACCGTTATGAAACTTCTTTTGGCATTAGAACAATCAAATTTGATGCTGAAAAAGGATTTTTTCTAAATGGAAAATCTTTAAAATTAAAAGGAACCAACAATCATCAAGATCATGCCGGAATTGGAACGGCTCTGCCTGATGAAATTCAATATTACAGAATCCAGAAACTAAAAGAAATGGGTTCGAATGCGTATCGTTGTTCGCATCATCCGCCAACACCCGAATTGTTGGAAGCCTGCGATAAACTGGGAATGCTGGTTATAGACGAAACGCGCTTAATGGGAATTAACGATTATCATTTGAATGATTTGGAGCGAATGATGAAACGCGATCGAAATCATCCAAGTATTTTCTGCTGGTCAGTTGGAAACGAAGAATGGAATATAGAAGGTAACATTGTGGGCGAAAGAATTACAAATGTTATGCAGGATTTTGCCAAAAGCATTGATTCAACAAGACCTGTAACGGTTGGAATCAGCAGCGGGTTTAAAAGCGGCATTTCATCTGTGGTTGAAATTATGGGATATAATTATCTCGGAAACGGAGATATTGATGCCCATAGAAATGAATTTAAAAATCAGCCGGGAATGGGGACAGAAGAAGGTTCGACTTTTGCTACAAGAGGCATTTATTTTACAGATGATGCCAAACATTATCAAAGTGCTTATGATCGAAAACCACGTCCGACATTTTATAGTATAGAAGAAGGCTGGAAGTTTTATGCCGAAAGACCTTACCTGGCAGGAATGTTCATTTGGACAGGATTTGATTATCGAGGCGAACCCACTCCGTACGGCTGGCCGTCGGTTACGTCTTATTTTGGAATGATGGATGTCTGCGGTTTCCCGAAAGACAACGTATTTTATTTGAAATCATGGTGGACAAACAAACCTGTTTTGCATATCATGCCGCATTGGAACTGGAACGGAATGCAAGGCAAAGAAATTGAGGTCTGGGTGCATTCGAATTGTGATGAAGTGGAACTTTTCTTAAACAAAAAAAGTCTGGGTAAGAAGAAGATGGAAATCAACAGTCATTTAGAATGGAAAGTAAAGTATGTGCCCGGAACTTTAGAAGCTGTTGGATATAAAAACGGAAGAAAGATTTTAACCGAAGTTCAAAAAACAACTGGAAAAGCTGAAAACATAAAACTATCAACAGACCAAGAAAATCTTTCAGAAGGAAATGTTAAGGTTGTTACGGTTGAGGTTACCGATAAAAACGGCTTACATGTTCCTACTGCAAATGATGAAATTACATTTTCAATAAAAGGAGGAAAGATTTTAGGAGTAGGAAATGGCGATCCAACTTCTTTAGAAAAAGATCAGTTTCTGGATGATGTTGAATTGGTTTCTATAACGCATTTTCAGGAACAGAAAGGTACATCGGCATCTTTGCCAAATGAATTATCTAGCTATCCAGAAAATGAATGGATTACAGCTTTTCAAGACCGTGATTATAAAAAACAAGCGCCATCGCATATTTATAGAGGAGAATTTGATTTAAAGAAGTATTCGGCTTCAAATACGGTGAGTTTCTTTTATAAGAAAATAGGAATTGAAACAGTAGTTTTTGTCAACGGACACCTAATAAATCCAAGTGCTGAAGATTCTCAGAAATATGTTTTGGATTTTACAGTTTTAAAAGAAGGTAAAAACGCAATTTATATTGCCGCAACACCTTTACAAAAAATAAAAGACTGGGACGTTATGAATACAGATCCTGGAATTATTCAAGTGATAACGCCTGCCAAACCTTGGAAAAGAAAGCTTTTTAATGGATATGCTCAGATTATTATCCAAAAAGAAGAAAATGCAAAAGAGGTTATTCTTTCAGCTTTCGCTAACGGTTTAAAAACGGGAACTTTAAATATGGGGTTTAAGAAATAATTAAAAAGCAGTAATCTTAAAATGCCAGATTACTGCTTTTTGATTTTAATGATCCGAAATAACCAGATTGGTCTGCGGTTTTTTGGATTTGCTGAGCACAAATAATAATAACGGCAGCGCCGCAATAAAAAACAAACCTACAAAGAAAAACGCATCGCGATAACTGAGCAGAGAAGACTGTTTCAGAATAATGTTTTCCATAAGTTTTAAAGCTTTAGCGCGTGCTTCATTATATGTAAATCCTCTGTATTGAAAATACGTGATATAAGCGTTCAGTCGATCCATAGCTTTAATATTGCTTGGATTTACATTTGAAACTAATACATTCCGATGTTCGGCAAATCTATGGGCGACGTATGTATTGATAATCGATACACCAAACGAACCACCCAGCTGACGCATCATATTATTAAGTGCGGCGCCTTGTCCAACATCTTTATCTTCAAGAGAAGAAACCGCAAGCATGGTTAAGGGAACCGTGAGTAAAGCCATCCCAATTGCTCTGAAAATAAGCGAAGCAGCCACTTCTGCACCGCTGGTATTTAACGTTATTCCCGACATTCGCCAGTTGAAGTAAATAAAAATGATAAATCCCATAGCAATAACAATTGCAGGAGAAACGCCTTTTTGAAGCAAAGTACCGCATATTTTTAGGGCGACTAAAGCCAATATAGCTCCGGGCAGAAGTAACAATCCTGTTTGATACGGAGAAAAACTCAAAAGACGCTGTGCCACTACTGGACTTATATAAATAGAAATAAACATTCCAAAACCGGTTACAAAAGTCAGAACGGCTGCGATACTTAAGGATTTACTTTTAAGAACCCGAAGATTTACAACGGGATTTTCAATTGATAATTCCCAATAAATAAAGAAGAGCAGGGTAGTGACAGCAATTACGGTTAATACAACAATATATCGGGTTTCGAACCAGTCTTCGACTTCGCCTCGTTCTAAAACCGTTTGTAAAGCACCTACGCCAACAGCCAGTAAACCAATCCCAGTCCAGTCGACTTTTGCAGTTGGTGGTTTTATTTCTGGTTCGCGAAGCAAAAAGTAACACGAAATAGCAACAAAAATCCCAATTGGAATGTTGATTAAGAAAATCCAAGGCCAGTCGTAGTTTTCAGTTATATATCCGCCAAGTGTAGGGCCAATCGTTGGACCTATAAAAACTCCTGCACCAAATAATGCTCCAGCTGTGGACTGTTTTTCTTTTGGAAACTGCTCGAAAACAACTACCTGCGAAATTGATAATAAAGCGCCTCCGCCGATTCCCTGCAAAAATCGGAAGAAAACCAGCATCCAGATATTAGACGAATGTCCGCACATAAAAGAACAGAAAGTGAATAAAACAATCGAACCAATATAATAATTACGTCTTCCGAGTTTACCGCTCAAAAAACTTGTAATGGGAATAATAATTACATTGGCAATGGCATACGCTGTGATTACCCAAGAAGTATCTTCGAGCGTTGCACCAAGATTACCGCTCATGTGCGAAAGCGCCACATTTACAATCGAAATATCGATTAATTCCATAATCGCAGCAAGGATTACAGTAAATATGAGTAGTTTACGAATTAATGGTGTCATAATTTTAATTTATACCAATCGGTATATTTTTAAAGATAAAAAAAAGGGATTCTGGTAATCAGTTGTAAAAATTATTGAAGCGTTTTTTTTACCAAATTGGTTTTTAAAAGATTAGAAGTAGCTCTGGCAATCAAACGGGTTTCATTATGATTCCAGATTTCACATTGTGCATTCACCATTTGTTTCCCTTTTCGCACCATAGAACTTCTGGCAATAATAGTATCACCAACAAAAGCAGGAGTAAAATAATCTATCACAAGATTTATCGTGGTATAAAAAGTTTCTTCATCCAGCGAAAACATCATCGCACCAATGCAGTCGTCAGCAATAGCGGCGGTTACGCCACCATGAAGACTTTTCACTGGATTCGACATTTCTTCACGGATTATATACTGAAATGCGACACCATTTTCCTTTGCTTCAAGAACAATCGGGTTCATCCAAAGCATAAAAGGTGAGGGTGAAACCGTAAATTCACGGCCTATGTAATCTTGTAATACTTGTAATCTTGTTTTTGTTTCCATGTAATGTGATATTTAGATTTTAATTATTATACCAATCGGTATATTTTTGGGAATAAAAAAAGTAATCATTAAAGATTACTCTTATGCTAAGTCTTCTATAGTTTTAGATACAGCAGCCATTATGGAAGATAAGTGAGATAAATTTCCGGTTACTTTGGCAATCATGATGGCGCCTTCGATAGTAGCAATAATAGATAAAGCTGTCCTTTCGGGATTGATGTTTTTTGCTTTGAATTCTCCAGAAGTAATTCCACCTTCAATTAAAGCAATCAATTTGTCTTTCCAGGCTAGAATGGTTCTTTCCACTTTATTCTTCAAAACTGGATGTGTGTCGTCGGCCTCAGTTGCAGTATTAATAATCGGACATCCACCTGCAGTGACTCTCAAATTATAATAATCAGAATACAGTCTGGGATATACTAAAAGCTTGTCTTTAAAAGTTTTTTGTTTGTCGATTTCAGTATCAAAAATTGCAATAAGTTTTTTGATGTTAAATCTGAAAGCGGCGATCGCTACTTCATCTTTGTTTTCGAAATTACCGTAAATACTTCCTTTTGAAAGTCCAGTTGCTTCCATAATATCACTCATAGAAGTACCGCTGTACCCTTTAGTATTGAAAATAGGGGCTGTTTTTTCGATAATAAACTGTCGGGTTCTTTCTGCTTTACTCATGATGATCTAAATTGATATTGCAAATATATACCGATTGGTATAATTTTACAAGTTTTCTTCTTTCAAATTAAAAATACGTTAAAACAAAAAAATAAAAGTATTGTTTGATTTTCATAACTTTGTCAAATGAATAATCAAATGGATAATCAGAACTGCGATTTTAATTCCTCAGATTTAATGCTGAAAGGTTTTAAAGTTTATAAATTGAATGATGATATTAGTAAAATTCCGGTGTATAGCAGAAGGGATTTTTACAAAATCTGCATCAATACCAGCCAAAGCCGTATACATTATGCGGATCGCGGAATAGAAACGGACGGAACAATTCTCTTTTTCGGTAATCCAATAATTCCGTATTCATGGGAAACTATTTCTCAGGAATATGAAGGGTATGCGTGTGTTTTTACAGAAGAATTCCTAAAAGCCAAAGATCGCTCCGAAACGCTTCACGAATCGCCGTTATTTAAAATAGGAGGAACGCCAATCTTTTCATTAACTCCTGAACAAAAGGTATTTATCGATTCGCTTTTTCAAAAAATGATCAAAGAATACGAAACTGATTATGTGTTCAAAGACGATTTGATGCGCAATTACATCAATTTGATTATTCATGAATCGATGAAAATGCAGCCGTCGGAGAATTTCTTCAGACATAAAAATGCTTCATCTCGCATAACATCTTTGTTTTTAGAACTGCTGGAAAGACAATTTCCAATTGAAACCAAAGATCAGCCGCTTTGTTTAAAAACGCCGCAGGATTATGCGCAGAGCCTTTCGGTTCACGTAAATCATTTAAATCGTTCTGTAAAAGAAGTAACAGGAAGACCCACAACTGCTCATATTACGGATCGAATTATTACAGAAGCCAAAGCCTTATTGCAGCATACGGATTGGAGTATTTCGGACATTGGGTATTCATTGGGGTTTGAATATCCAAGTTACTTTAATAATTACTTTAAAAGACTTACAGGAACGGTTCCAAAATCGCTCAGAATGTAAATTGTTTCAATTTCATAATTTTTTGTTTGAATATTGTTATTTCTGGATTGGAGTATTACACTACATTTGTTCCCGAAATAAACAATAAAATTCCTTGTATCAGTTTTTAAAAGACTAAACAACAACTTCACAAAAGCGATGTTCAGCTTTATAGTTTGGTTTTAAATTCTGTTTACAGAAAAAATAGAGATCATTTTAAGAATCAATTAAATAGAAATCCCTTTACTAAAAGAGATTCGACGTTCTGATTATTATATCGAAAAAAATTACAAAAAGCTTATAAATAAATTATTAACCTTAAAAACTACAAATTATGTCGACACATAACACCGCCGTGACCGAAGAAGGAAGAATTCCAAACACTTATATGACAGGTGAAGTGTCATATAAAAAGCAGACCAGTAATATTCATCCTGAAAATACTGTAATTAAAGAAGTTTCCTTTGAACCGGGCTCTAGAAGCAACTGGCACATTAATGCAAGTCTTCAGTTAATTATTGTTACTGATGGAGTTGGCTATTATCAGGAAAGAGGAGGACAGATTAATCTTATTGAAAAAGGAAAAGTAATTACCGTTCTGCCTGGAATTGAACATTGGTATGGGGCAACACCAAAAACAAAATACTCACATATCACTATTGTTACAGAAGTAAACAAAGGTCATGGAACTTGGCTTGAAAGTGTAACCGATGAGGAGTATTTACAGAATCTAGAAGCTTTACGATTCTAAGCTGCAAATTTAGTAATAACTCTTAAAGTATATAAAAACGAAACCCCTCAAGCAATTCAACTCTTGAGGGGTTTCTTACAAATAAATAATAACCAATTAAATTTATTTTACTTTTTGTCCAAATTTTGTTTCAACAGTTTAGCATGTTCTAAATGCGCTGTTAAATTGGCGATATTGTTAGAAGCCCAAGTTCTTACATCTTGATCTGTTGCATCTTTTGAAGCTTTTTCAAGTTTGTTAATCGCTTTTTCATGTCCGTCGATCATCATATCGGCGAATTTTTTGTCAAAATCTGTACCTGATTTTTCATTTAATTTTTTATACTCATCTTGACCTTCTTCGGTTAATGAAGTTGGTAAAGTAAAGTTTTTAGCTTTTGCTAAAGCACTTACTTCCGAAGCTGATTTTGTATGCTCATCAACAAGCATTTTACCAAACTTTTTCACTTCAGGATCTGTACCTTTCTGCTGTGCTAATTTCCCGATTTCGATTTCAGCTAAATTAATTTCAGCCTGATCTACCAAGAATTCAGAGTCATCTTCTTTACTGTCAATAGTGTCAAATTTAGCCTCATTAGCATCTTCTGCTACTTCTTTTGGATCTTCTTGTTTCGTTTCATTTTTACAAGAATTTAGGAATATAATAATAAGTCCTGCTCCTAAAATCGCTTTACCGGCTAATAATATCTTTTTCATGATTGTAATAGTTTAATGTTATAAGTGTAAAATTATTTAGAAGCTGTAAGAATATCTTACAGGATTATTATAGATTGTTATATGATTTGTATCTGACTTTTTCTCAGAATTAATCTCAAAAAGCTATTTTCGTAATTCAATTTTGAAACTCCAAACCATACTCAAAGACTTTTACAAATTATGCTTATTTGCATGTTTAATTTTAATAACAGTTGGATTAAATAATGAATGTTTTAGACATATCTTTTTCAGGAATGACCTATTCTAAAAGAGGTGCATCTTGGGGGAACATTGAATGGAAACGATACATTTGTTATTTCTTTTTGTAATGTTGGCTTTGTCTGGAATGTCATATGTATTGTATAAAAAAGATATGGAAGAGAGGGAAAGAAGGAGAAGCGAAGATGAACAAGAAATTATCCGCAAAAAGAAAAAAAGAAATAAACCTATTTACAAGTATTAATGAAAAGCATAACACTACTATTTACTTTCCTTACAACAACTCTCGCATCAGCCCAAATAAGTTACACAGGCTTTATTGATAAATATCCAATAGAGTTGGTTACCGATGTTTATTCTGATGGAGTAGGAAGCGCCGTTTATATGTATTCTAATTTTGATACACCAATTGCTTTGGATGCCAAACTAAGCGGAAAAACGTTGACATTAATCGAAAAAGATAAAAATGGAAAACAAAGTGCCAAATTCATCCTTCAAAATTACAATGCAAAAAGCAACCAATTAAGCGGAACATGGAAAGACAATTTGGGTAAAGAATTAAAAATCATCTTAAATAGAGTTTTTGATCTTCAAGATGATAAAAAAATAGATTGGAGCGGAAAAGAAATTTTACAATCCGTTTCGTTTAAAGATAAATATTTCAAAGTGGTTCTCTCTAAAAGCAAAGACGATTTCGAAGCAAAAGTAACAGCGGTTAAAATCATCGAAAAAAAGACCGACAAATTAATCCAGAAATTTAATGTTGAATGCCAGCTTTTAGGAACAAACAATATCAGTATTGATGATTATAATTTTGATGGAATTCTTGATTTTTCAGTTTACGAAGGCGGTACGGCTGGGCCAGATAGCACAAGCTTGTATTTTTTATATAATCCTCAAACAGGAAAATATTTCGAAAGCAGTTTTAGCGGCAGTTCTTTAGAATTTGACAGTAAGACAAGAAGGATTTACGAGCATAGCCAATGCTGTGCAGGCGCAAGTCAAATGGATGCTGAATATAAAGTAGCCAATAATAAAATGATTTTGGTGAAGAAAACCTGTCTTGAATACGACCAAAAGAAAGGCGGTCTTAAAAAGGTGAAATGCGATTAAATTTTTGATAAAAAAGTAAGTTTGTTTCTTCAACGAAGTGGATTGTATTTATATGATAATATTTTATATTTTCGAAGCATCAAAAACAAATCACTTTATGA
This sequence comes from Flavobacterium endoglycinae, assembly GCF_017352115.1. Taxonomy (NCBI): domain Bacteria; kingdom Pseudomonadati; phylum Bacteroidota; class Flavobacteriia; order Flavobacteriales; family Flavobacteriaceae; genus Flavobacterium; species Flavobacterium endoglycinae. The sequence continues at coordinate 264,993 of NZ_CP071448.1, read as the reverse complement.
AAACTACTTCAAAAATTAAATTTTTCACTCGTATTTTATTCTTATCGGTTTTTATTTCATTTTGTATGGTATCAACATTGACAGCTCAGAAAATGACTTATAATCCCAAGAAAACAGACAATGGGCTGATTTTCGGATCAATTACCTTTCCAGAAGAAAAAGCGAAGTTTAATGGATATTTTTTACTGATAAGTTATAAATCAACTGATCCTAAAATTGCTAGAAAATATTCAAAAGAAGTGCATTTTTCTCCAGCACAAATTACAAGAATGAGACACAAAGGAGATTTAGACAATGGTCTTACTTATCTTTTTGCAGTTGAAAAACCAGAAGGTGAATATGCAATATCAAATATTAGACTTTTTACAAACAGTGGTATTGCACTTCTTCAAAGAACTGACAATGTAAATGGTTTTTTAATCCCTTTTAAAGTAAACAAAGGAGAAATCTTATATGTTGGAAATATAGTTTTCAATGAAAATGCTGTTAAAATGTCTGATAAAGATGTTAAAACTTTGGTCACTTATCAGAATAATTTTGAAAAGGATCTTGCAGGAATTAAAAAAGCTGAACCTTTTGTTTATTGGGATGCTTCAAAAAAAGATGATTCAATTCAAATCTCTTATACAGAATAGTTAAATAACTCAATTGATTTAAAAAATCCCGATTCCTTACGAGTCGGGATTTTTTATTTTACAGTCTCAGTCTGGTTTTCAGTTTTCAAACTATAGACTGTGAACTGCTAAAACCGCCAACTAAAAACTATGAAAGTTATAAGCAAAATTCTATAACAGGAAAATCCTTCTTTTTGAGGAATTTTGGTATATCAAGATTTCTGAATGTCAAACTAAATTAATATGTCATGCCAGATCCAAGAATCAAGAATGAGGAACAATATGAAGCATTGGTAAAAAAAGGATACAGCAAAGAGAAATCAGCTCGTATTGCTAATACTCCAGATGCTGGAAAGAAAGGCGGAAAAGCGAAGCCTTATGAAGAATGGACAAAAGACGAACTTTTAAAACAAGCTAGCAAAGTAGGTATAAAAGGACGTTCTTACATGAACAAAAAGGGACTTATAGAATCGTTACGAAAAAATTAGAATTTAAATTGTATAATACCATGCAGGCAAAACTATCTCATGATAAACTAGCGCAACAGCTTATTAAAACACCACATTTGGTGCTTAAAAAACTGGAATTAGTTTATGTAAACAATCAAAACTTACCCATCGAAAGATGTAAAAGTGAAGATGGTTTTGTCTACAAAAAAAACGGACGATGTATTAAACAGAAAAGTGAATTGAAACGTTTCAACAGTTTAGTATTGCCTCCAGCATGGGAGAATGTAAGGATTTCAGATTTGGCAAACGGTCATTTACAAGCAGTTGGACTTGATGTTAAAAACAGAAAACAATACCGTTATCATCCAAAATGGAATTTAATCCGCAATCAAACTAAATTTTATAAAATCGCCGAATTTGGACAAAAACTGCCTTCAATAAGGAAACAAGTCGATTTGGATTTAGAACAAAAGGAATGGACTAAAAACAAGGTTATAGCGCTTGTTATCCGATTAATGGAAGAAACGCATATCAGAATCGGAAACGAAAAGTATGCAAAAAGCAACAAATCGTACGGACTATCAACACTTCGTAAACGTCATATCAATATCAATAAAAACACACTTCGATTTGAGTTTATTGGTAAAAAAGGAAAACAGCATACGATTACCACACGAAATAAACAATTAATCAAACTGGTGAGCCGCTGTGAAGAAATTCCAGGCTGGGAAGTTTTTAAATATTACGATGCAAACGGCGAGCGAAAAGTACTCGACAGCCACATGGTCAATGTATATCTTCATGAAATTTCAGGAGAATATTTCAGCGCCAAAGATTTTAGAACCTGGGCTGCATCGATTGTCTTTTTTGAAAATCTGATGGAGTTAGGAACTACATCAGACGAAAAAGAAATCAAAAAGAACATTCTAACCGCTTACGACGCCACAGCTGAAGCACTCGGAAATACTCGAAATGTCTGCAAGAATTATTATGTACACCCTTTATTGGTTACAACTTATGAAGATGGTTCCATTCAGCAGTATTTCGATAAAGTAAAAAGAAGCCGAAGTACCAAAAAGTATTTTTCGCCAAGCGAAAGTGCTTTTGCAGAACTAATTCAGAATTATCAAATCAGTTTGGTTTAAATATATAAGAGTTCATGCATCTCTTTAAAAGCATGAAATGAGCAAACAAAATCATTATTTAATTAAAAATCATTTATTATGTTACGTTGGACAGTCATATTTATTATTCTGGCAATTATTGCAGGAATATTTGGTTTTGGTGGAATTGCTGCCGGAGCCGCTAGTATAGCAAAAATTTTATTCTTTATTTTCTTAGTGTTATTTATTATTTCACTTATCAGTGGAAGAAGAAGCGTATAACACAGAAAATCAATACATAAAAACAAATTAAACGACACATCTATCTCGGTAAATGTGTCGTTTATATTTTAAAAAATTACAAAATTATGGGAACAAAAAGTGGCGCTTATCAAGATATTTATGTCAAAAGAGATGAGGTTATGGTAAGCTTAAAAGAGGATGTTACAGATTTTTGTGAAAAGTACATAAAACCCGTTCATCCAGATAATTGGGATTGGTCAGTTAGAGATTTTGAAAATCCTGAAAATGATCCCACAACTGCAGAAGACACAGCAATTGCCAATGTGGTTTACAAAGATTTACTGGATTCTAGAGAAACTGATGTTGATCTTTCGACAATGAATAATGTCGAAGCCATAAAAGCGTATTTAAATCCAGATAGCAGACACAGGGCTTTTAATATGGAAGAATTTGCTTTTGCCTTAAAAGTTGAATTGGAACATGGAAAAATAAAAGATGTGAATGTTACCAACAATCATCCGTTTTTGACGGCAATGATTGCCTTGGCACATATGACAGAAAGCCTTACTTATTACAAACGTTTGAAAGTAATGGAAGCAGAAGGAGAAATTTATGAAATTGTTCGAAAGCTTGAAAATTCGCCAACCGGAAATGAAGACTGGTACAAAGAATTAGGTCGAGCCGAAATCGAATTGCAAAAGGCGAGGGCAGGCTTGGCAGAACGTTTGAAAAAAATGGACGACATTCCAGCATTAAGTATTATTGGAGACTAAAAACAATAAAAAAACCGTTAAGCAATTAACGGTTTTTTTATTTTAGAATTTTCTAGGATCATTATCAGGATAATCCTCTTCTTCCTGAACATCATCTTCGACATAATCGTTGTTTTCTTCCTCTTCCTCGATTTCTTCTTCCTCGTAATCTTCGTCTTCCTCTTCATCATCGATGTCTTCTAAGGCATCTTCAGTTTCATTAAAATCATTGGCAAAGGTGTCAGAAGGATTGTCAAATTCGTCATTATCTAAATCCTCGTCAAGGTCTTCTTCGATATATTCATCTTCATCATCTAAGTCGTTTTCATCTTCAAGTTCAACTTCGTAAATATCATTATCATTGTCTTCAAGATCTTTTTCAGAATGAAAATCATCACTTAAATCATCCAAATCATCTTCATAACGCACGGAATCCTCTTCAGGGTTAGGTTTGTTCGGATTATGGCCATTTCGTACTGTATAACCGCGATTAATGGCTTCTTCGTTACTATCGGTTTCCTTCATGTCATTAATATCATAAAGTTCCTCATTCATATTGGTGTTTCTATCAGTATCTGGATTTTTCGGATCTCTAATAAAAGTTCTGTTTTTATTATCGGTAGTATTCATGACGTTTAGTTTTAATGTTTATATACTTACAAATCTACTTCTGAAAATTACGGTTTCTCTTATAGAATTATTTCATGTAATTCTATAATTAACAGATGTTTAGAATGCAATTTAATTGACAAATCCTATAACGGTTTCGGTTTGTTATAGAAGTAATTTTGAGAATATTAATCATAAAAATTATTACCATGAAAACTACTGATAGTAAAAAAGAAACCACACCGAAACAAACGGTAAAAAGAGGAGTTACAAAACCAAAATCAAATGCTGCGGCAGGTTTAACCGAATTATTTGAAGAAAGCCTAAAAGATATTTATTGGGCAGAAAAAGCATTGACAAAAGCATTGCCGACTATGGCTAAAAATGCGACTTCAGAAGAATTAATTGATGCCATCAACAATCATTTAACTGAAACTGAAGAACACGTAACCCGTTTAGAAAAGGTTTTTGAAATTATTGGGAAAAAACCAACTGCAAAAAAATGTGATGCCATGGAAGGTTTAATTGAAGAAGGAAAAGGTATTCTAGAAGAAACTGAAATTGGAGTAGTGCGAGATGCCGGAATTATTGCGGCCAGCCAAAAAATCGAACATTACGAAATTGCTACTTATGGAACATTGCGACAATTTGCTGAAACACTTGGATTAGAAGATGTGGCTACTTTATTGGAACAAACTCTTGACGAAGAAAAAGGAGCTGACAAATTATTGACCGAAGTTGCTGTAAATGCCGTAAACCTTGAGGCTGCAGAAGCAGAGTAAAGAAAAATAAATCCCGGAAAAAGTGCAGTTTGAAGCTGCACTTTTTTCATTTAAAAATTAAAATAAAAAACTATGCCCGAAGGTCCATCAATATTGATATTAAAAGAAGAAGTACAGCAGTTTGCAGGTAAAAAAGTAATTGAAGTTTCTGGAAACAGTTCGATAGAATTAGAACGTTTGAAAGATAAAAAAATCCTATCATTTAAAACCTGGGGAAAACATTTTCTGATTTGTTTTGAAGATTTTACTGTAAAAATCCATCTTCTAATGTTTGGGACTTACCGAATTAACGAGCAAAAAAACAATATTGCACCAAGGTTGCATTTAGGCTTTTCTAGTGGTGAAATTAATTTTTATACTTGTTCCGTTAAGATTCTGGAGGGTCCTATTAATCAATATTATGACTGGAGTGAGGATGTTTTAAACGAAAATTGGAATCCCAAAAAAGCAAAACTAAGCCTTGAAAAGATTCCAAAAGAAATGATTTGCGATGCTATTTTAGATCAGAATATTTTTTCTGGAGTAGGAAATATTATCAAAAACGAAGTTTTGTACAGATGTTATGTGCATCCTGAATCTTTAGTTGGTAAAATCCCGCCCGAAAAGTTAGATGAAATTATAGCCGAATGTTCGATTTACAGTTTTGAATTTTTATACTGGAAAAAGAAAAACGAACTTAAAAAACACTGGCTCGCTCATACCAAAAAAGAGTGTAAACGATGCCAATTACCACTCATTAAAAAACAGACAGGGAAGAAAAAGCGACGTAGTTTTTTCTGTACCAACTGTCAGCAGCTTCACATATGAAAAATAAAATTTTAATAGGATGTTCCAGCTATAATAATCGCTATTGGAAGGGAATTTTCTATCCTGACAACATGGCAGGTAAGGATATGTTTCAGTTTTATTACCAGTACTTTAACACCTATGAGTTCAACGGAAGCTTTTATAAGTTTCCGACCATTCGAATATTTGAAAATTGGTATAATAAAGCGCCTGAAAATTTTATTTTTTCGGTAAAAGCGCCCAAAGAAATTACCCATATCAAGAAATTTATGGATTGCAAAAACCTGCTTTCGGAATTTTATCAAGTATGCGAATTGAGCTTAAAAGAAAAACTGGGATGTGTATTATTTCAATTTCCGCCAAGTTATACTTTTACGCCAGAACGATTGCATACTATCGTGCAAAACCTAGACTTAAAATTTAAGAATGTAATTGAATTCCGCCATGAAAGCTGGTGGAATGAGGAAGTCTGGGAGATTTTCTTAAAAAACGGCATTACCTTCTGCAGTGTAAGTTATCCGAACTTACCACAAACAATTTTCACACAATTTCCGTTAATTTATATTCGTTTACATGGAACCCCAAAGCTGTTTTACTCTAGTTATTCATCTAAAGAATTACTTCAAATAAAAAATGCAATTTGTTTAAAATCAGGATTTTTGTATTTTAATAATACTGCAAGCGAAGCTGGAATTCTGAATGCATTGGAGATGAAGAAGTTAATGATTTAACGTAGAGTTTAAATAAAAACGTAGCGAACATTGCGTAAAACTTAGTGTTCTTTTGCGGTTAATAAAAAAAATAACCGCAGAATCAACAGCGAAATGACCGCACAGCACCTAGAAAAATCCCAGCGCACCATGCGTAAACCATTGCTGATTTTGCGGTTACAAAAAGTGGTAAGTATTATAATTTTAAATTTCCTTCAATTCCGTCATCCATAGTGTGTCCGGTTACAAAGGCAGCGGTCATTTTTGCAATGGCAACCATTTTTCCGTGTTTGTTGTTCCAGTAATAACCATCTTCTGGAATTACTTTGATTACGCTCAAATTTGGGTCATCTATTCCGCCTGGCATCCAGACTTTTACAATAGGGTCGTATAATTTCTCAATTGTTGCTCTATCGTATGAAATCGAAGCCGTTCCGTGTAGCGTTAAAAACTTGTCGTGTGGCTCAGCAAAAAATAATTCTACCTGAGGATTCATGGTAATTTCAGCATTTTGACCACTATTTCGGTCAGATAAAAACCATAATTGTCCCAGTTCGTCAACTTCTTGGATAGACATTGGTCTAGACTGCAGTTTGTTTTCGTTATTGTAGGTACAAAACATGCATATTTTAATTTTTTCAGCCAGTTCTTTTACTTTGCTGACTGCTAATTCTTCTGTAAGGTCTTTATGATCTCCCATGACTTTATCTTTTTAAAAATATTGTGATATAAATATTTGATTTCTATAGGTTTGAAAATCTTCTTTTACAAAGTTTGCATTTTTAAAATAAAATGAATTATAGAATTATAATTAGAAATTATTAGATTTCAATTTATGGGTTTGTCAGAATTTTTAAACAAAATGTATTGTTTGAGCGCTGTTTTAGACTATCTTTACAGAAAAACAAGTTTAAACCCACTATTTCATGAAAAAATTAACAATATTCTACACAGATGATGATGAGGATGATTTAAGCATTTTTTCAGATGCGGTCGAATTGTTGTCGCAGCAGGTTGATCTACAAACCTATTCGGGAGGGGAAAAACTTTTAAATGCCGTTAATTATTCGCCCAGGCCTAATTTGATCTTTTTAGATTTGAATATGCCTGGAAAAAATGGTTTCGATGTGTTGCACGAACTCAAAGGTTCAGAAGAAAATAAAGACATACCAGTGGTTATTTTTTCAACCTCAAACGAACCCGGAATAATAGCAAAATGTCTAGCGCTAGGTGCGAATTATTTTATTACCAAACCCGTTTTAATGAAGGATATTATAAAGTCGATAGAATATGCTATCGCCATAAACTGGAAAGAATTTATTCCAGACAGCAGAACTTTTGTATATAAAACATAACTACACGAAATTGTAGAAAAAACACCAGATTTATTGCTGAAAATAAATCTGGTGTTTTTTTTATAATTCTGGCAGAAAGATCTTAAAAGTAGCACCTTGGCCTTTTTCGCTGTGCGCTTTAATAATGCCTTTGTGGTTTTCTACAATCTTTTTTACGATCGCAAGTCCAATTCCGGTACCTGAGAATTCACTTTCAGTGTTTAAACGCTGGAAGACCTCAAAAATGCGTTCTTTGTATTCATCATCAAACCCAATCCCGTTATCGGAAATACGCAGACAGAAATATATTTTTTCGGGATACTGAACTTTAAAACCCAGTTTTTTACCCAAAACTCTTCGCGCTTTTATTTCAACCCTCGGCGGAACATCTTTCCTTGAAAATTTCAAGGCATTTCCAATTAAATTATGCATTAATTGTCTGAATTGAAAAGGCATAACAGTACCTTCTCCTAAAGGATGATGGTCGATTATGGCATTTTTTTCTTCGATTCTTTCAGAGAAATCCATAATCACTTCTTCGACAATTTCATCCAGATTGGTTTTTGCAAAAACTCTTTCGGCCGAATTGGTTCTAGAATAGGTAAGAAGGTCTTGAATAAGCGTCTGCATTCTTTTGGCAGAAACTTCGATGCGTTCCAGATATGATTTGGCTTTTTCTGAAATATTCTTGTCATCTAGTTCAGCCAGACGACTTGCGAAGGTTTGAATTTTACGCAGAGGTTCCTGTAAGTCATGACTCGAAATATATGCAAATGACTGCAGTTCTATATTCATATCAATCAAATCCTTGTTCTTCTGTTCTAGTTCTTCAGTACGATCATGAACTTGTCTTTCAAGCTGATTTGTAAAATCTCTTTGATTCTGAATATCAGAGCTTGTACCTACCCACATTTGAATGATTCCTTCAGCATCTTTTTGCGGCATTGCCCTGCTGAATTGCCATCGGTATTGACCATCATAACGACGGAATCTATGCTCAAACATAAACTCATTTCCAGTTTTTATCGATTCCATCCAGCGGTTAATATTTTCCTCGCGGTCATCAGGATGTACAATTTGCAGCCAGCCATTCTTTTCAATATCTGCTTTGGTATGTCCGCAGAAATCATAAAGTGATTGGCTGAAATAATTCAGATTTCCCATAGCATCACTTGTCCATACAAACTGAGGCATCGAATCAGCCAGAAGGCGGAATTTTTCTTCGCTTTTCTTTAAAATCTCCTGACTGATTTTTTCATCGGTAATATCAATTACAGTTCCCAGCATTTTGACAGGATTCTTCATTTCATCAAAGAATATTCTGCCATGCACCCTGATCCATGTTGGAGTTCCATCGTCTTTTATAACACGTGCTTCGTATTTGTAAATATGCGTTTTTAATGCCTCTTCATAAGCTTTTTCAATTACAGCGAGATCTTCTAAATATATGTGCTCAAGAATCTGCGGACGAGATAATCGCTGGCCTTTTTTAAAACCAAAAAGAGCCGGCAGATTTTCCGAATAAATCAATTCTTGGGTTGGAATATTCAAATCCCACGTAACAATATCGGCAACTTCTGAGGCTAAACGGGATCTTTCTTCGGCTTCTTCTACTTTTTTTCGATCCAAAACCTTATTGGTAACATCTGTAACCGTAATCATAATGCCTGAAATTTCCCCATTTTGCTCGAACAAAGGGGTGTATTGATAATCCAGATAATATTTTTTTAATTTTCCTCGAATATCAATATAGGCTAAAGCTTCGTTTTCCTGAATGATTTTACCTTCAGATAATACTTTGTCTAGCAGCTGCGGATATTTTTGATTTAAAAGCTCCGGAAACACTTCTAAAGCAGGTTTGCCAATTACTTCGCTTTTCTTTTTCTGCCAAATATCATTTAGCATGGTTTTATTTGCGAGTTCAATGATATATTCTTTTCCTTTAAAAATGGTCATAGCAATAGGAGACTGCAGGACAAGATTCCTAAACGCTTTTTCGCTTTCGGTTAAAAAATGTTTTGCTTTTACAGGTTCTGTAACCTCATAAGCTACTACCATAACGCCTTCGATAGCATTTTCATTTCGAAGCGGATGAAAAGCCAGATTAAAATAGCAGTCTTCATATTGTCCAAAGCGGTTTAAAGTCACTAACAGTTCGTTTGAAAAGTATGGCGTTCCTTCATGATAGACTTTAGAAAGCAGTGGATAAACAATATTTTTGGTTTCGGGAACAGAATCAAATAAAGGTTTGTAAAGGGTTTCTTCTTCGGTTTTGTCTACAATTTGATAGTAGGTTTCATTGGCCATTTCAACAACCAAATCTTCTCCTTTCAAGATTACAATGCCCAGCGGAACCTGTTTTACAATGTTTTTGAATTTTTTTTCGCTTTCTTCTAAATTTTTTCGAATAGTTACCTTGTCTGTTGTTTCGGTACAAACGACCAAAACCCCGTTAATTTTTCCATCGTCGTTAATTACGGGACTGTAACTGAATGTCCAGTAAACATCTTCTAATATTCCATTTCTATAAATGGGTACTAATTGGTCTTCGTGCCAGTTGGGTTCGCCGGTATCCATTACATTTTGAATAAGCGGTCCAATAAAATCCCAAATTTCCGGCCAGCATTGAGCGCCATTTTTTCCTAATATATCGGGGTGTTTACCATCTTTTCCCAGACTTGGGCGGTAAGCATCGTTGTAAAAACAAGTATGTTCAGGTCCCCAGAATAGAAACATAGGGAACTTTGAATTTAGAAGAATTCCCAGCGTGGTGCGAAGACTTTGTGACCAGCTTTCGACTGGCCCAACAGAAGTTTCGCTCCAATTTTTGGCACGGGTTAATTCACCCATTTCGCCTCCTTTAGCTAAGAAATCGTGATTAGTATTGTTCATTAAAATTTGTTTTTCTTTCTGATTGAAACTGAAATTTGTAATAAATATAGGACTTGTAAGTGAAGTTTTCAACCGAAGATTAAAATTAATAAAAAATAAATTTTGTATTCTCAGCCTTTTTTGAATGAGGTAACATTTAAATCTATTGAGTTAATTTTATAAAGCTCATATAAAGAACTTTGAATAAACAAAGATTCTAACCTACTAAAAGCAACCGAATCATGAAGAAAGAACAAAAACACGAAACAGATTATATAAAGAAATATCAAGATGAAGGGTATACTGGAAATTACTTATTTGAAGATGGATGCCTGATAGATTCTGAAACAAAATATAGGTATAAACCTGATGAAATCTATATCGTAGCCCATCATCGATATGAAGGCATGAGCAATCCTGATGATATGTCAATTTTATACGTAATTGAAACTAAAGATCAGCAGAAGGGAACACATTTATTAGGATATGGCCCAACAGCAGACCTAGAGGAAGCCGAATTCTTTAAAGATATACCAAAGAAAAATTATTCAAAAAATGCAGACATTAATGAACTTACTTAAAATAAAATAGATAAGTATTTTTATTTTGCTGAGGAGCAGTTGTTTCAGATTTATCTGGAGCAGCTGTTTTTCCTTTTTATTAGGTTACAGAGTTGCAAAGGTTCAAAGGTTCAAAGGTTGTTTAATGGCTTTTGAGCCTTTTTTGATTATTCACAATAAACGAACGAATAAAAAACTCTGAACCTTTGCGGCTTTAAACCTCTATTCCTCACCAAATAAAAATTATGAAATTTCTGATTGAAATTGTATAAGGTTTTGGTTTGCAAGAAGTACGAAATTTGACTTATACAAAATGAGGATAAAACCAATGTTGATTTTGTATACAAAATAAGAAGTAACACTTTTTAAAAACTCGAAGCAAAATGAAAAAACTTTACATAAATACAGGCGGATTTGATGCTGTCTTTAACGATCTTAAAGAAAACTTCAGCGGTACGCTTACCACTAGGAGTAATGAATACAAATTGGATATTCAGTCAAAATGGACAAAAGGTTCTATTAAAGGAACTCGCTTTGATGACAAAGTGCTTTTTATGCATTTTGATCTTGAATTTCATCAAGAAGTAAGTTTAAGCATTGAATCAAATCATAATTCTCCTGTGTTTTTTGTGTATTGTGAAAACGGAAACGTAAGCCATAGTTTTGGAGCAAACGGCGACAGAAAAATGTTAAGCAAAAATCAGTCGGCAGTTTTAAATAACTCATCTGTAATTAATAGTGTTTTGTATTTTGAAAGCCACAAACGTATTCAATTTACTTTATTGGGAATGCCAACCATGGAAAGTAAAAATACAGAACTGGTTTCTCAAATCAGACAAAGATTTACTAACGATTCAGGAAACTACATTTATGTGGGGAAAGGAAATCCAAAAATAAATGAAAAGCTTCAGGAATATAATGCCGTACCCAATAAAGGAAACAAAGGAACTTTGTTAAGAAAAAACATTTTGAACAACATTGTCGAAATGGAAATTGAACAGCACAGTTTTAATTATTTGAAAACCTTTACGCCTGTAATCAATATCGCAAGAAGACAAATCGATGAAATTAAAAAATTGTCAACAATGAATTTTGCAGAAGTAGTAGCTGCAGCAGGATATGCCGGACGTAATCTGCCAAAATTATTGAAATCAAAATACCACTGGACATTAAAACCATACAATCAAAAATTAGCTAGCTAAGAAGCACAATATATAACTACTATTACGAAAAAAACAGCTTTTCCTAAAGAAGCTGTTTTTTTTATTGTTTAAAGTTTGAATATGAAGATCAGTAACCGAAGTCTTAGCCAAATCAGTTCAATCTTAGCATCTTAGAACCTCAGTATCTCAGAACCTCAGTATCTCAGAACCTTACTCAAGACTCTTTCTCGTAATAAATAATAAAATAAATCATCAGCAGATTTAAACAGAGTGAAACACTATTGGTAATAATAATTGGAAGATCATTTTTCAAAATACCATAAATGATCCAAACCAAAATTCCAAATGTCAGGATACTAAATGTTTTAAGCGAAATATCTTTCACTTTTTTAGTTCTCCAAACTTTTAAAATCTGTGGAATTGTTGATAGTGTTATGCATGTTCCAGCAAATAAACCGATGATGTCTATGTAATTCATTTTTAAAGTTGCTAAGGTTCTGGGGTTCTAAGAGGCTAAGTTTTTTAGTTTATAATTTACTTTGCGACTCTGTGAAACATAAATGTTTAAATGAAATTGTATGTGTCTGTGTCTGTGTGGCAAATCAAAATTAACCGCCAACCAATTCGCCGCCGTTTACATGAATAAACTGTCCTGTAATGTAACTGCTGTCTTCGCAGGCCAGAAATACGTACGCAGGAGCAACTTCAGAAGGTTGTCCGGCTCTTCCCATTGGATTGTCTTTTCCAAATTCAGAAATTTTATCAAAGCTGGCAACAATCAATGGCGTCCAGATAGGACCAGGAGCCACACCATTTACACGAATCTTTCTTTTGGATAACATCGACGATAATGATCTTGTAAAACTTACAATAGCACCTTTTGTACTGGCATAATCAGCTAGATGTTCACTGCCTCTAAATGCAGTTACAGAACTTGTATTGATAATCGCATCTCCTTCATTTAAATAAGGAAGTGCCGCTTTGGTGATATAAAAAAACGGGTAAATATTGGTTTCAAATGTTTTGTGCAATTGCGTTGCAGTTATTTTCTCAAGATCATTCTGTGGGACATGCATGGCGGCATTGTTTACCAGAATGTTTATGGTTTTAAAAGTAGTAATACATTTTTTTATGGCGCTTTTACAGAATTTCTCATCTTTCAAATCGCCGCTTATTATCAAACATTGCTGTCCTTCTTTTTCAACCATTTCTTTGGTATCGCGGGCATCTTTATCTTCTTTAAAATATACAATGGCAATATTAGCACCTTCACGGGCAAAATGAACTGCAACACTACGCCCAATTCCGCTGTCGCCTCCGGTTATAAAAGCTGTTTTGCCAAAAAGTTTACCGCTTCCAGCATAATTCTCACGAATAATTTCTGGTTCTGGATTCATTTTATATTCGTTTCCCGGAAGTTCTTGTTTCTGTTCCGGAAATGTCTTTCTTTTTTCCATGACATTTCAATTTTTAGCATTTAATGGATTATTAAAATTAAGATAAGTCTTATAGAAAAAGGAGCCGGAATAAATTTAAGATTAGCTCAATAAAACGAAAAGAAAGAAAAAGGCTATGTTTTGTTAACAAAGTTGTAAAACCCAGATTTTACAATGAGCTGACTTTCATTCATTCCACCTAATTTTAAGGCATGACATGGGAATTATGTAATAAATTTTGCTTTTCGTTAAAAAGCGTCTCTACCTTTTTTTTATAAATTTGAAAGTTTGTCCGACATTTTTTAATAAAAAATTAATAAAAAAAGGAGAGATATTTATTCATTAAAAAATTATCCCAAAACCAAAAAATGGTATTAATTGTAGATGATATAAAGGCCAATATTATTGCCCTAAAGAAAACATTAGAACTGCATAACATAGATGTAGATACTGCCGAATCGGGAGAAGAAGCTCTGAAAAAGATTTTAAAGACAAACTATTGTCTTATTATCATGGATGTGCAGATGCCAGGATTAGACGGTTTTGAAGTGGTTAAAATTCTTTCGGGTAATAAAAGAACAAAGGATATTCCTGTAATTTTTCTTTCGGCTTTAAATATTGAGAAAAAATATATTTTCAAAGGTTACGAAACCGGAGCGGTCGAATACATCACCAAACCCGTTGATACCGATTTACTGATGCTGAAAGTAAAAACCTTTATTAAAATTTACGAACAGCAAAATGAATTAAAAGGGATAAAAGATCTGCTTTCTAAAGAAATTAAAATTAGAAAAGAAGCACAAGACAATCTTGAAATCAAAATTGCAGAAAGAACCAAAGAACTGGTTTTAAAAAATGAAGAACTAGAATTAAAAAATCACGAGCTTCAGCAATTTGCCTGGGTAGTTTCTCATGATTTAAATGAACCCATTCGGAAAATTCAAATTTTTATTAAAATAATCAAAGACCTTTATCTTACCGCAGATGCAAAAGGAGTTGATTATGTAAACCGAACCATCAAATCGGCAGAAAGAATGCAGACGCTGATAACGGATCTTCTGGCGTATTCCAGACTTTCGGCGCAGGTAAAACCCGAAGTTACAGATTTAAATATCGTTTTACAGGAAGTGCTTTCGGATTTTGATTATTTAATCGAAAGAAAAAATGCAATTGTAAAAACTACAGAACTTCCTACGATTGATAGTATTCCGAGTCAGTTGCGACAAGTTTTTCAGAATTTGATAGGAAACGCGTTAAAATTTTCTGGTGCAGACGAACCTCCAATAATTGAAATTACTTCAGAGTTAATACTCGACAAATCGTTTGACAGTCCCACTTCCCCGGAAGGGAAATATTGCAGAATTATTGTAAAAGACAACGGAATTGGTTTTGATGAAATCTATCTCGACCGCATTTTTGTTATTTTTCAAAGTCTTAACGACCGCCAGACTTACGAAGGAACCGGAATTGGACTTGCCATCGCTAAAAAAATCATTGAAAAACACAACGGGTTAATAACAGCCAAAAGCGAGGTTGGCAAAGGCGCCAGCTTTATTATCGTTCTCCCATTAAAATATGAATAAAAATTTACTTAACCAATTATGAATAATAATTTTAAAAGAAACCTTCTGATTAGTTCATTAGTTTCACTGCTGGTGCTTACGATTAGTTCGATCGCTTCGTATATCAGTATTAAAAGTTTATTAGATAGTAACTTCTGGGTCAATCACACCCAAGATGTTATTTATAATTTAAATGAAGGTTCTTCAATCATTACCGAGGCGCAAACCAGCATGCGGGGATATTTATTGACTGGCGATGAGCAATTTGCGGATAGATTTACAGAATCTCAGGCTAAAACCGAAACGTATTTTGACAAACTTGAAGAACTTACTTCAGATAATCCTGCACAGCAAAAACTACTGGAGGAACTTAGAGATATGCGTTCCGGATTCTTTAAATATCTTAATAACCAAATTGTTAAAAAAAGATTAAGCAAAGAAACATTGATCTTTGATTTGAATGAAGGCCGAAGAATGATGAACGAAATGCGTGTCATTATTAAAAGAATTGAAGCTACCGAACAAAATCTTCTTTCAGAACGAAATGCCAATTCAGAGCGTTACGGAACATACAGTTTGGTTTTAATTGCTGTAGCATTTTTTATAGCTTTTTTTATTTCGATAATATTCTTAACCAGAATCTTAAAGGACTATAACGAAAGAGTCGTTTTACAGCACGAACTAGAGAAAAAAGATATAGAAACAGCTCAGAGAATTGAAGCAATAAGTTCAATTGCACTTAATATTTCAAAAGGAAACTACGATATACGTATAGACGATACAAAATCGGATGCTCTTGGAAGTGTGGCAGAATCACTCAACACGATGGGAGTTTCACTAAAAAGCTCTTTCGAACTGCTTTCGCAGAAAGAATGGCTTCAAAAAGGAGTTGCAGAACTCAACAATGCCATGCTGGGCGATAAAACACTTCAAAAGCTTTCCAAAGATGTTATTGAATTTTTGTGCAATTATACTAACAGCAGTGCGGGAATTTTATATGTACTGGATGGCGATGAACTTTTAGCAGCAGGAGGTTACAGTTATATACCAAGCAAAACCAGAGAACGTATTA
The DNA here is from genome assembly GCF_017352115.1 of Flavobacterium endoglycinae. Taxonomy (NCBI): domain Bacteria; kingdom Pseudomonadati; phylum Bacteroidota; class Flavobacteriia; order Flavobacteriales; family Flavobacteriaceae; genus Flavobacterium; species Flavobacterium endoglycinae. The sequence goes on along the minus strand of NZ_CP071448.1, from coordinate 248,947 downwards.
AAAAAGGCGACGGTTTAATTGGGCAGGCCATTAGTTCTGCAAAATTATTAGAATTAAAAACACTGACTTCAGACGATATTCAGATCAATTATGCTTTGGGTCAGGTAAAACCAACTCATATTGTTGCATTTCCATTATTAGATAATAGAATTGAAGGTGCGGTTGAATTGGCTAGCATTTACGGATTTTCAGATCTTCATTTAGAGTTTTTACAAACAGTATCCAACAATATTGGAATCGCTATTAGATCTACTCAAAATAGAAAACGTGTTATGGAACTTCTTGAAGAAACCAAATCACAATCTGAAGAACTTAAAATACAACACAGTGAACTTGAAGCTATAAATGCAGAATTAGAAGCGCAGACCGAAAAATTACAAGCTTCTGAAGAAGAATTACGCGTACAACAGGAAGAACTGGAGCAAACGAATGAAGAATTGTCTGAAAGAAGCGTTTTACTGGAAGAAAAAAACAACGAAATCCAGAAAAAATCAGAAGCTTTGGAATTGACAACGCGTTATAAATCAGAGTTTTTGGCGAATATGTCGCACGAATTAAGAACACCTTTAAATTCTATCTTACTTTTAAGCCGATTGTTATCTGAAAATAACAACCAAAGCATGAACAACGAAGAAATTGAATTTGCCAAAGTGATTCAAAGTTCAGGAAACAGTTTATTGGGCTTAATTGATGAAATTTTAGATTTATCTAAAATCGAAGCCGGTAAAATGGAACTGGAATACTTGGATGTTTCGACCAAAGAAATTACAGAAACACTCTGGAACTTATTCAATCTTGTTGCCAAAGAAAAAGGAATTGAATTTGAAATCATTACGAAAGAAGCGCCAATTGTTATTAAAACAGACAAAATGCGTTTGGAACAGATTCTCAAAAACCTGATTTCGAATGCTATTAAATTTACCGAAAAAGGAAAAGTTTCTTTGGAAATAAAAGTAAATTCTGACGATGATAAAATTATTTGTTTCATTGTAAAAGATACCGGAATCGGAATCCCGCTGGAAAAACAACCGCTGGTTTTCGAAGCTTTCCAGCAAGCCGATGGTTCAACCAAACGTAAATACGGAGGAACGGGATTAGGACTTTCAATCAGCAGGGAATTAGCAAAACTTCTTAAAGGAGAAATCGAACTGCATAGTAAAGTAAATGAAGGAAGTACATTTACATTATGTCTGCCGGTTTATGGAACGGCACTGGCAAAAGCCAACTATGAAAAAATTCCTCCAACAGATTTTACAGAAGTAGAACCTGAAAAAGAACCAGAAGTAAAAGAAACTAAAAAATACATAAGCGCTATAATTCCTGATGAAATTGAAGATGACCGAAATGTAGTAAAAGCAGGCGACAAAGTTATTTTAATTGTAGAAGACGATATTAATTTCGCCAAATCACTTTTGGCATTTACACAAAAGAAAGGATATAAAGGAATTGTTGCCGTGCGAGGTGACCACGCTTTAAATTTTGCCCTATTGTACAAACCTGTTGGTGTTTTACTCGATATCGAACTTCCTGTAAAAAGTGGTTGGGAAGTATTGGAAGAACTTAAAAATAATGCTGAAACCAAACATATTCCGGTTCACATTATGTCATCACACAAATTGAAACAGGAAAGTTTGCTAAAAGGAGCTGTAGATTTCTTAGACAAACCAGTGGCTTTCGATAAAATTCCAGATGTGTTTTTACGAATCGAACACATTATTAATAAAGAGGCACAAAAAGTACTGATTATAGAAGACAACCCAAAACACGCAAAAGCGCTGGCTTTCTTCTTAGAAACGTATAATATTAACTCTGAAATTAGAAGTGAAGTTTCAGAAGGTCTGGAATCTCTAAACAAAACAGATGTTGACTGTGTAATTCTCGATATGGGAATTCCAGATAAACATGCGTACCAGATTCTCGATGGCGTTAAGAAAAGTCCAGGACTTGAAAACCTTCCCGTAATTGTCTTTACAGGAAAAAGTTTATCCTTGAAAGAAGAAGTGAAAATTAAAAAATATGCCGATTCTATTATTGTAAAAACTGCTCATTCGTACCAAAGAATGTTAGATGAGGTTTCTCTGTTCCTGCACTTAGTTGAAAATAAAAAAGAAGGAAAAGATAAAATAGACGGACATAAAAAACTGAATCTGTTAAACAACATTCTTTTTGAGAAAAAAGTATTGATTGTTGATGATGATGTTCGTAATATTTATTCGCTAACCAAAGCTTTAGAAGTATTTAAAATGAATATCATTACCGCTTTTGATGGAAAAGAAGCCATTAAAGTTTTAAATGATAATGAAGATACTGATATTGTTCTGCTCGATATGATGATGCCTAATATGGACGGATATGAAACAGCTGAGAAAATCAGAGCTAATCCTAAATTTTTAAACTTACCGTTAATTGCCGTAACCGCAAAAGCAATGACCGGAGACAGGGAAAAATGTATTAAAGCAGGAGCTTCAGATTATATTACCAAACCAGTAGATGTTGACCAGTTATTATCGTTGTTGCGAGTGTGGCTGTATGACAAAGTATAGTACAGAAACAAACAATAGATAGTAAAAAATAGCCACAGGTTATCGCGATTTTAATCCGTTAATCTGTGGCAAAATAAGACTAAATTAATAAGTCTCATTATGGAAAAAAAGAAGATTTTAATTGTAGATGATGATTCCAGAAACATCTTCGCCTTAGAAAACACCTTACGTGTAAAATCGTACGATTGTTTGTCTTGTATAAGTGCTGAAGAAGCCCTTAAAATATTGAATTCTAATGAACAGATCGATGCTGTATTGTTAGATATGATGATGCCCGAAATGGATGGTTACGAAGCCATTCCGTTAATAAAAGAAATTCCTTCAAGAGAATCAACAATGGTAGTTGCAGTAACGGCTCAGGCCATGGCAGGCGATAAAGAAAAATGCCTGGAAGCCGGAGCTGATGAATACATCTCCAAACCGGTTGATGTTGATAAATTACTGCTTATTTTAAGTAAAATTTAAATACACTATGATTGAGGATATTGAGCTTGAAACGCTTATTAATGAGGTTTACGAATATTACGGTTTTGATTTTGGAAGTTATTCCAGAGCTTCACTCAAAAGGCGTGTAAACAGAGTTTATCATTTAGATGGATTTACCCATTTTCATGAATTCCTGTCAAAAGTTCGTTCTGACCAAGAATATTATAAAAAAATGATTGACGAAATTACGGTTAATGTAACCGAAATGTTTCGCGATCCATCATTTTATGCCATTCTCAGAAATGAAATTTTACCGCTATTAGGAACCAAGCCTTTTATACGATTATGGCATGCTGGCTGTTCGACAGGCGAAGAAGTCTATTCGATGGCCATAATGCTTAAAGAAGCAGGATTACTGCATAAATCCATAATTTATGCAACCGATATTAATGCAACGGTTTTAGAAACCGCCAAAAAAGGAATCTTCCCGCTCAGAATGATGAAGGAATATTCACAAAACTATCGCGATGCAGGCGGTCAGGAAGACTTCTCTTCCTATTACACCGCCAATTATGGTATTGCAAAATTTAATGAAGAACTGGCCGAAAAAATGGTCTTTTCGCAGCACAATTTAGTATCAGATACATCGTTTAATGAATTTGATATGATCTTATGCCGTAATGTTTTAATTTATTTTGATAATGACCTTCAAAAAAGGGTTATTAATTTGTTTGATGAAAGTTTAGCTGTTTTAGGGTTTTTGGCCTTAGGCACAAAAGAAACCATAAAGTATTCTATTTCTCCAGCCAAATACAAACAATTTGAAAAAGAGAAAATATGGAGGAAAATAAAATAAAAAACTGCAGATTAGTTATAATAGGAGGATCTGCAGGAAGTTTAAATGCCTTAATGCAGATTTTACCAGGGTTAAAAAAATTAAACGATTTTGCCATTGTAATCGTTCTGCACCGCAAAAGTACAGACGACCAGACTTTAGAAGAATTACTTATTTTAAAATCTAAAGTGGCTGTAAAACCAATAGAAGACAAAACACTGCTTATTGCAGGTTTTGTCTATATAGCGCCCTCAAATTATCATTTATTATTTGAAAAAGATGAAACAATGGCGCTTGATATTTCAGAGAAAATAAACTACAGTCGTCCAAGTATCGACGTTTCGTTTGAATCGGCTGCGGAAATATATGGCAGCAGTTTAGTTGGAATTTTATTTTCAGGATCAAATACCGATGGTACAGAAGGTTTAAAGGCGATTCAGGCAAACGGAGGAAAAATTATAGTCCAGAATCCCCTTGTGGCAGACATGCCTTTTATGCCCAATAACGCCATTTTGTTTACAACACCTGATTTTATTCTAAACAACAATGAAATATTGAATCTCCTGAATTCTATCAATCACTAAAATCAGTTTTTAGGCTTCAGATCTTCATCTTCTGGGAGAATGGTTTTGTTTAATCCAGCCTCTTTTTCAGCTCTTCTTTGTGCAGCTTTTCCTTTTCCAATAGGAATTCCAGCGGTTAAATAAAAAGATCTGTTGTATACATTTGGTCCATCGCCTTTCATTACCGGAACCAATCCGTAATAATATTGAACCGTAATGTTTAATCCGTTGCCCACATTCATATGATATCCAGTTCCAAAAGCAACTCCGGCATCAATAACACGAATTTGATCTCGGATGTTTTTCTTGTACACCACATCATCTTTGTCAACTTCGACTTTAAATTCATCAAAAGCCCTCGCAAGAAGTCCAACTTGAGGACCTGCTTTTACAAAAACACCGCTTTTAAACTGATGCTTGATTAAAATAGGAACATTAAAATACCGAATTTCTCTGTTGACAGTTCCTCCGGCAAACGTATTGTCCAAATTCGTATTATCTAAAGAATACATCGGAATATGACGTGCTCCCATTGGCGATTTTACAATAACACCCGTATTAATCATCCAGGCAGGATCTTGTTTAGAACGAATGTCAAAATAAAAACCAAGATTAAATCCTGGATTACTGCCGGAACTTTCCATATCATAAATATCAGAGAAATTAACACCGCCTTCCAGTCCGAATTCTAAAAAAGGCGAATTCAATTTATCTCCAAAGATCAAAGAAATCAAAACCTGCGATTGGGCTTGATTCAAACCAAACAGAAAAATCAAAACGAGTAGACCTTTTTTCATCTTTCAAAATTTATAATCCAAATCGATATTGTATACCGCCTAAAGCCTGAGTACGTGTTCCAAGAAAACCAGCTTCAACCCTGAACATAAGATGTTTGTTAAACTGATATTGCGATCCAACAATAAAATTCCACATGTCTTTCGGGCGTTTTTGAAGCGAATATTGTACCGATGAAGAATTAGCAGTACTTAAAGCACCATCTAAAGTAGACAGAAAATTTCCAGCACTTTCCAAAGCACGGTTGGCCGTATTGTGTTTCGCAACATTGGCGGGATTTTTTTGTTCTGCGGGCGTTAATCCGTCCCACCAAGTATCGACTTTTTGCTGGTTTTCAGAAACTTTCGCCAGACCATTATCTACTTTTGCCTGAGCAGTAGATAAATCCACCAAATCAGAAAGATTGATATTTCCATTCGTATTCCCCGAAATATGAACTCTAAAACCACCAACCCATAAAGCAACATTTTGATCTGGTTTACGGAGTTTGAAGGTTTTTCCTAATCTTGGACCAAATACATACGAAAACGCTGGTTTATCTAAAGCATCAACATCTGTCCAGGCCATATTCATATCAAGTGCAAGCCATCCGCCGCCAATTCCTATAGTAGGGGTCATACCAAGACCAAATGTAGTGGCGCTGAAATTAGCTTTTGTGCTGAAATTGGCAATTTCAGACCAATTATTATCAGCATCAGGAATATAGATTCCTGCATTAATTTTAGTAGATGGATTCGACTTTCCAAAAACACCATAAATATTTAAAAAAGGCAGCAGCCAGATATCTGGTCGGATAGTAAGGGCTCCCGCCTCAACAGAAGATTTATCAAAACGAACAATTTCGTCTAAATTATGCATAGGACCATTGTTGAAGCCCACCTGCAGATTACTGATTACAATTTCAGAATCCTGCCAGAAATAATTTAACGAAAGACCAGCAGAGTAGGGAAGTTTATATCCTTTTTTGGCCACTTTTTCGCCCCAAATGGGAAGTGCGTAAGGATAATCGGCAACTTTGAGACTGTCTTTGAGCTGCTTATTTTTTTCTCCCACAATCTTCTCGGTGTAGACTTGTGCTGAGATTTGAAAACTGTATAAGAATAAAAAGGCTGATATTAGTGGTTTACATTTCATTTGTCTGAGTGTTTTTAAAATTAATTAATCGGACTGCGTAAAATAAATGTGTACTAATTTTTCTGAGGGAATGTCGGCTTATTCTTGTTTTACAGGTGTATAAAAATTTGATTTTAAAATTAAAACTGAAGAAATAATGAGTTTATTAGTGTTAAAGTTAAGTAAAAAATCTTAACATTTAAGATTTTTTTTCAGAAACTAAAAATATAACAAAAAGAAAATCAGGTAGTTTTATTTGATAATGTCCTCTTTTAAGAAAAATCATTTTATTGTCGATTTCTATTTTGTAAAAGAATATGTAGTATTTTTGTTATTGTGAAATGGATAACAATCATATTATCAATTTACCTATTGGCACTTTCCAATATGCCTTGTGCAGATATGGAAGTAAACAGCGCTATGCATAAAACCGCTCAGTTTGCTTCAGAAGACAATCACTCGCATGATAAAACCAGTGATTTATGTTCTCCATTTTGTGTGTGCAATTGTTGCGGAGCGCAGGTTTTAAGTTATCAAACTCCTTTAAGTTTTGAATTTCCTAAAACATACAATCAAATTTCAATTTCGTTACCCAATTACAATTCTGTTTTTATTTCCAATTTCTACGGAAGTATTTGGCAGCCCCCTCAAATAGTATAATGATTTAGCCTGTTCGATAAAGATCGAAAACGGGCGAGAGAGTTGTGGACTTTCCACACGTTTACAGGCAATTTAATTGTCTAATTTCTCACGTCATTATAGATTCAAATGTTAGATAAAATCATTCAGTTTAGTATCCGAAATAAATTCGTCATACTATTGTTTACCCTTGCGCTTATTGCTTGGGGAAGCTATTCACTTAAAAAATTACCACTTGATGCACTGCCAGATGTAACCAATAATCAAGTGCAGATTATTACGACTGCACCTACATTGGCCAGTCAGGAAGTCGAACAATTAATTACCTATCCTTTAGAAAGAGCTGTAAAAACAGTTCCAAATGTCATAGAACTTCGCAGTATTTCTCGTTTCGGATTATCAGTGGTAACCGTTGTTTTTGAAGACAATGTAGATATTTACTGGGCGCGCGAGCAGATATTCCAACGCTTAAAGCAAGCCGAAGAAAACATTCCAGATTATGTAAATTCTCCCGAATTAGCACCTATTTCTACAGGACTTGGAGAAATTTACCAATATGACGTATATGCGAAGAAAGGCTACGAAAACAAATACAGCGCAATCGAACTGCGAACCATTCAAGATTGGATTATTATTCCGCAATTGCAGGGAATAAAAGGTGTTGCCGAAGTAAGTTCTTGGGGCGGAAAACTAAAACAATTCGAAATTGCCGTAAATCCCAATATGCTGAATAGTTTAGGCGTTACGATTACCGAAATTTTTGATGCTTTAGAAAAAAACAATCAAAATACGGGAGGCGCTTATATTGAAAAAGATCAATACACATATTTCATTCGCGGTGTAGGAATGGCAAAAGGCGTAAAAGACCTTGAAAATGTAGTAGTCAAAAACCGAAACGGTTCGCCGGTTTTGGTTCGGAATGTAGCGCAGGTGCGCGAAGGTATAGCATTGCGTTATGGAGCATCAACAAAAGACGGAAAAGGCGAAATCGTTTCTGGATTGGTTTTGATGCTGAAAGGAGAAAACTCCAGCGCCGTTGTAAATCGTGTTCACGAAAAAATGGCACAAATCAATAAAAGCCTTCCAGAAGGAGTCGTAGCAGAAGCCTTTATTGACAGAGGAAAACTGGTAGATAATTCTATTAAAACTGTTGCTAAGAATTTGTTAGAAGGAGCATTAATCGTAATTTTTGTCCTGATTCTGTTTTTAGGAAATTTTCGTGCAGGATTAATCGTAGCTTCAGTTATTCCGTTAGCGATGCTGTTTGCCGTGATTTTAATGAATGCCTTTGGCGTAAGCGGCAACCTAATGAGTCTTGGCGCGATAGATTTTGGAATTATTGTCGATGGAGCTGTTATTATTGTTGAAGCCACGATGCATCATCTGCAGAAATTCAAAAACAAAAAAGAATTGACGCAGGAAGAAATGGATGTTGAGGTTTACAATTCAGCGTCAAAAATTAGGAATAGTGCCGCTTTTGGTGAGATTATTATATTAATAGTATACCTGCCAATTCTAGCTTTGATTGGAACCGAGGGTAAAATGTTTAAACCAATGGCAATGACGGTTGGTTTTGCCATTATAGGTGCCTTTATTCTTTCACTGACGTATATTCCAATGATGAGCGCTTTGTTTCTTTCGAAAAAAACAGAACACAAAGAAAATTTCAGCGACCGTATGATTGTCTGGTTAGAAAGTCACTATACGCCGTTATTGAAAAAAGCTTTAGAATTTAAAAAAGTCGTGCTTTCTGTTGCCATTGGATTATTCGCTTTAGCGTTTTTCATTTTCCAAAATATGGGAGGCGAATTTATTCCCACAATCGAAGAAGGCGATTTGGCAATTAATGCCACCATTATGACAGGAAGTTCGCTTTCGCAGATGGTTGAAACCACCACCAAATACGAACAGATTCTGAAAGCTAAATTTCCCGAAATAAAAACTATTGTAACCAAAATAGGAAGTGGTGAAATTCCGACCGATCCAATGCCTCTTGAAAGCGGGGATTTGATTATTGTTCTAAAAGACAAAAAGGAATGGAAAGGTAAATACCGCAATTGGGAAGAGATTGCCAATGCCATGAAAAAAGAAATGGAAATTATTCCAGGAGCGAATATCGAAATCTCTCAGCCTATCCAAATGCGTTTTAACGAATTAATGACAGGAAGCCGATCTGATATTGCGATTAAGATTTTTGGTGATGATTTGGAGATTCTGGATGCAAAAGCCACGGAATTAATTTCGAAAATAAAAGGAATCGACGGAATTGGTGATTTAAAAGCCGACAAAGTAACAGGATTACCGCAGATTACTATCAAATACGATTATGATAAAATTGCGCTTTATGGACTGAATATCTCAGACATCAATCAGATTATCCGTTCATCTTTTGCAGGTGAGGTTGCAGGAAAGATTTACGACGAAAGCAAACGATTTGATGTGGTGGTACGAATGGATGAAAACAATCGAGGCGATATTACCGATGTCAGCAATTTGTTTATCCCGCTTCCGAGTGGCCAGCAAGTGCCGCTTTCTCAAGTTGCTTCTGTGGAATATGAACAAGGTCCTGTACAAGTTAGCCGCGAAGATGGAAAACGAAGAATCACCGTTGGATTAAACGTCCGCGGAAGAGACATTAAAAGCGTTGTTGAAGAAATTCAGGCAAAACTGGACAAAAGTTTTAAACTTCCTGCGGGTTATTACGTAACCTATGGCGGACAGTTTCAGAATCTGATTGAAGCTTCACAAAGACTTTCGGTTGCCTTACCAATTGCTTTAGGATTGATTTTAGTTTTGTTGTATTTCACTTTTAAAAGCGTCAAACAAGCATTGCTTATTTTTAGTGCGATTCCGTTATCGGCCATTGGAGGTGTTTTTGCGCTTTCGCTGAGAGGAATGCCGTTTAGCATTTCGGCTGGAATTGGTTTTATTGCCTTATTCGGAATTGCCGTTTTAAACGGAATTGTACTGATTTCGTATTTCAATCAATTAAAAACAGAAGGCATTTCAGATGCGTTTCAAAGAGTTATTATCGGAACCAAGACACGTTTACGTCCTGTTTTAATGACCGCTGCCGTAGCTTCATTAGGATTTATGCCAATGGCATTATCCACAAGCGGCGGAGCAGAAGTACAGAAACCATTAGCCACAGTAGTAATCGGCGGATTACTCTCAGCGACATTATTGACCTTAATCGTTTTACCGATTTTGTATTTATTGCTTGAGCGTGGATTTAACCGCAAAGTTCGCAAAGATTTACGCGAAGAACGCTAAGAAATTTTAAAAAGAAAAAGAATGAATTCAATATATAAAATACAGTTTAAAACCTTTGCGAACTTTGCGAAAAAACCTTTGCGAACTTTGCGGTTAAGTGCATTTCTATTAGGAAGCACTATAACATTTGCCCAACAATCAATAAGCTTAGAAAAAGCAATAGAACTGGCCAAATCAAACAACATCGACTTAAAAATAGCCGATAAAGAAATCGAAAGACAAACTGTTCTTAAAAAAGCCGCTTTTCAGCCCGATCCATTGCAGGTGCAGTATCAAGGCGGTCAGTTCAATAGCGCCGATTACGATCATAATGTTTCAGTACAGCAGTTTTTTCCGTTAGGAAATATCACAAAAGCCAACCGACAATTGCAGGAAGAGTTGGCAAAATTGGCTGAAAAACGAAAAGCTTTGTCTTCATATGAAATCGAAAAAGCGGTGACATTGGCCTATTATCAATATTTGTATGGCGTTTCGATTCAGAAACTCAATTCAGAATTGAATGATATTTACACGAAATTCTTAAAGAATGCCGAACTGCGTTTTAAAACAGGAGAAAGCGGCAACATTGAAGTGATCAGCGCCAAAGCCAAGGTAAAGGAAATTGAAACGCAGAAATTACAGTTAGAATATGATTTGGCCATTTATCAAAAACAATTGCAGTTTTTTATTCATACCGATGAAAATATTGTTCCTGATTCTAATACCGCTTTACAATATACTTTTATAGAAAATCAGGATAATACAAAAGCCGAGACTTTGATGACCGATTTGTATCAGCAACAGATTTTGGTTTATCAAAAAGAAGCGGGAACTTTTAAAGCGTTGCGTACACCGAAAGTAGGTTTAGGTTATTTTGCGCAAACCATTAATACAGAATCTTTATTTCAAGGTTTTACGGCAGGATTGCAGATTCCACTTTTTGGAGGTGTGAATACAACCAAAGCAAAAGCGGCTGAAATTAGTGTTTCACAATCACAATTGGCTTTAGATAAGAACAAAATGATGTTGAATCTGCAAAAGGAAGAATTGAAAAATAACTTCGAAAAACAGCAGCAAAATTTAGCTTATTTTCAAAATGAAGGATCCCAATATGCCAATCAGATTATTGAAACGGCCCAGAAAAGTTATGCCAATGGCGATATGAGTTATTGGTCGTATATCAGTTTTCTAAATCAGGCAATTGATATTAAAAAGCAATTTGCAGAGGCAACGCACAGCTACAATCAAAGTGCAATCGAACTTCAATTTCCAACCATTAAGAGCAATTAAAAATAAATTAAAAATGAAAAATATATCTAAATATTTAACCACAAAGAGCACAAAGGAAAAGCGCAAAGAGCGCAAGGGAATAAAACTTGGTGTGCTTTGCGTATTCTTAGCGCTCTTTGCGGTTACCTCTCAAAGCTGTAATGAAAAGAAAACCGAAGAGCCGCAGGAAGAAGAAAAAGAAACGACAGAAGTTGCTTTAACGGCTTCTCAATACAAAACTGTAGGCATTGAAACGGGTATGGTAGAAAACCGAAACCTGAATAAAATCATCAAGGCAAATGGCTACACTACAGTTCCTCCGCAAAATTCGGCTGAAGTTTCGACTTTGATTGGCGGAACGGTAAAAGACATTTTTGTTTTGGAAGGAACCTATGTCAACAAAGGAAAAGTTTTGGCCACTATTCAAAATCTGGAAGTTATCGGAATGCAGGAAGATTACCAATCGGCTGTGGCGAATGTGGAATATCTGCAATTGGAATACAATCGTCAGAAAACGTTGAGCGACGAAAATGTGAATCCGAGAAAGACTTTTCAAGAAGTAAAAGCCAAACTAGCAGCAGAAAGAGCGCGTGCGCAGGCTGCAAAAAATAAGCTGGATGCTTTGCATGTCAATACAAAAGGAACAACTTCGGTAGTGCCAATTGTTTCGCCAATAAACGGTTATGTGGGGAAAATCAATATAGCGAAAGGCGCTTTTGCCGATACAGGAGTTTCGCTTTTTGAAGTAGTCGACAACAGCCAGATGCATTTGGATTTGAATGTATATGAGAAAGATTTAGGTTCCATTTCGATTGGTCAGGTAATTGACTTCGTATTAACAAATCAGTCCAATAAATCGATTAAAGGAAAGATTTTCGGAATTAATAAATCTTTTTCTAACGAAAGTAAAACCGTTGCTGTTCATGCTAAAATTGATCCAGCTGATGCCAAAGGATTGATTCCGGGAATGTACGTTTCGGCAAATATTAATATTGTGAATGCGACCGTTCCGGCGTTGCCAAAAGACGCCGTAGTAAGAAATGCTGATAAATATTTCGTTTTCATGCAGGAACAGGGACATGCTGAAGAAAAACACGATCACAAAGCGGGAGAAAAAGAAGAAGCCCACGAAGAGGAAATTCATTTTAAAGCAATAGAAGTAATTCCAGGAACAACTGATTTAGGTTTTACCGAAGTTAAGTTTGTAAATGATGTTCCCCTCAATGCTAAAATTGTGACGAAAGGTGCTTTTTATCTGCTTTCTGCAATGAAGGGCGGAGGAGAGCATACGCATTGATTTTTTTTGAAGATGCTGAGGTTCTGAGATACTAAGATGCTTAGTTTTTTTGCTGGAGTCAAATATGCTCGCAAAGACGCAAAGACGCAAAGTTTTTGAATTGCCTCCAGCTTTAGCTGGAGGCAATTCAAAAAGAAATTTTGTACACTTCAAAAATTATCGGGATAGAAAGTTTGAAAAGATTTTATTTCACGCAGATTTTGCAAATTTTAGCAGATTTAATTTAAAATTATCTGCATAATCAGCTTAAATCTTTTTTAATCTGCGTGAAACAAAAAAAACTTAGAGTCTTTGTGTCTTCGTGGCAAAAAAATCGACAGAAATTGATTAAATTTAGGACATAATTTTTAATGAAGTTTCAGAGACTTTAAACCTGAAATTTTAAACTTGAAATTCAAAATGATACATCAAGATAAAGAAGTAAAAAACACAAAAAGTAAAGCCAAACCTACCTGTTGCTGCTCTCATGACGAACCTGCACATTCTGATAATGATGGACACGATCACGGAGGACACGACCACGAACACAATGCAGAAGGAGGGCTTTTTAAACTGTTTCTGCCATCGATTATATCTTTTGTTTTACTGATAATCGGAATTGGTTTTGATAACTATATTCCGCAGGATTGGTTTACAGTATATGTTAGAATTGTGTGGTATGCGATTGCGTATCTTCCCGTTGGGCTTCCAGTTCTTCGTGAAGCGTACGAAAGTATTGTGAAAGGAGATATTTTCTCGGAATTTTTCCTCATGTGTATTGCGACAATTGGAGCTTTTGCCATTGGTGAATATCCAGAAGGTGTTGCGGTTATGTTGTTTTATACCATTGGAGAAACCTTTCAGGGAATGGCGGTTAACCGAGCAAAATCAAGCATTAAAAGTCTTTTGGATCAACGTCCTGATGAGGTTCATGTTTTAGAAAACAATGTTGCAGTAAAAATCAAGGCCAGAGATGTCCAGATTGGAGCGATTATTCAGCTAAAAGCAGGGGAAAAGTTAGGTTTAGACGGTGAATTATTATCGGATTCGGCTTCCTTTAATACTGCAGCTTTAACAGGAGAAAGTAAACCTGATACTAAAAAGAAAGGTGAAACCGTTCTGGCAGGAATGATCAACGGAAATACAATTACCGAAGTAAAAGTGACAACCGCTTACAACGATAGTAAATTGTCTAAAATTCTGGAATTGGTACAAAACGCTACAACCAAAAAAGCGCCAGCAGAATTGTTCATTCGAAAATTTGCTAAAATCTATACACCAATAGTAGTGTACTTGGCAATTGCAATTTGCTTAGTTCCGATGCTTTTCGTGGACAATTACGTTTTTAGCGACTGGTTATATAGAGCATTGGTTTTCTTAGTTATTTCTTGTCCTTGTGCATTGGTTATCAGTATTCCGCTGGGGTATTTTGGAGGAATTGGCGCTGCAAGTAAAAACGGAATTTTATTTAAAGGAAGTAATTTTTTAGATAGTATTTCGACAATCCAAAATGTAGTGGTTGACAAAACTGGAACTATGACAGAAGGCGTTTTTAAAGTTCAGGAAGTCATAATAAAATCTGATTTTGATAAAGGCGAAATCTTAAAACTGGTTAACGCTTTAGAAAGTCGAAGCACGCATCCAGTGGCAACAGCGATTCATAATCATGTCGGACCAATCGATTCTTCGGTTGAATTGAAAGATATTGAAGAAATTTCGGGACACGGATTAAAAGCCTCTTACAACGGAAAAGAATTGTATGTTGGTAATTTTAAACTTCTCGATAAATTCAATATTTCGTATGATATTGACCCATCGACTATCGTTTACACCACAATTACCATTGCTTACGAAGGTAAATTTGCGGGCTATTTAACAATTGCCGATGAAATTAAAGAAGATGCTAAAGAAACCGTTTCTAAACTAAATTCTTTAGGTGTAAAACTGACGATGCTCAGCGGTGATAAATCGAATGTGGTTCAGTTTGTAGCTGATAAACTCGGAATTACAAAAGCTTTTGGAGATCTGCTTCCAGAAGATAAAGTGAATAAAGTCAACGAAATTAAAGCCAAAAACGAAACAATTGCATTCGTGGGCGATGGTGTAAACGATGCGCCTGTAATTGCGTTGAGTACGGTTGGAATTGCAATGGGAGGTTTAGGAAGCGATGCCGCAATCGAAACCGCCGATATTGTAATTCAAGATGACAAACCAAGCAAAATTGCAATGGCAATCAACATTGGAAAACAAACGAAAAAGATTGTCTGGCAGAATATTATATTGGCTTTTGTTGTAAAAGCCTTTGTTTTAATTCTTGGAGCAGGTGGGCTCGCGACTATGTGGGAAGCTGTTTTTGCAGATGTCGGTGTAGCGCTGTTAGCAATTTTGAATGCGGTAAGGATTCAGAGAATGAAGTTTTAATGCAAATTTTTAGCAGAAGGAAATTAAATCTTCTTCTACTCAATCTGTAAATAAAAGAAGTTTATTTGCTCTGAAATAATTATATTGATTTTTGGTGAGATATACAATTTTAGCAATTTGATCTCCTGTATAAATTTTATAAAATTGACCTTTTAAGTTGTTTTCATTTACAACAGATTTTATGAAATCAAAAAAATTAAAATCAATCCAATCGTTATCTATTTTTAAAGTTTTAGAATAAGATTTGTTTCCCAGTTTAAATTTTAAAGTTGTTTTTTTCTTTTTTGGAAAGTCAAATTGGTTAGAAATATCAGAAGGATTGAATTCATTATCAGAGATTTTTGCAAATTCTTTCACTAATTCTGCGTATGGATCTTCTAAGTTTCCAAGTTCTGTATCAAACGAATAAATTAAATTTGGAAAAGCAGAAACAATTTCACTATTTTCCTGAATATCCATTTCTGCAACAACTTCTTTTCCTCGCTCAATTTCATCAGCTGTTAAGTTTGAAAATAAACCATTTTTAGTAAACTCTTCAAGTGCATTTTCAATTTCTTGACTTGTTGGTTTGTTTTTAAAATCTTCCGAATAAGGCATAATATAAGAAATTCGTTCAGACAGAATTTTTCCTTGTTCCTTATCTAAAGCCATTATTCCAAAAATTTGATTCGTTTTGTTTTCATTGTATACAGGAACTACATGAAGTCTGTAGGCAAAATTTAAGTCATTAAGAATTTTATTGAATATCTGATAATACTTTTGATAATCTATTTTATTTTCAAAAAAATCGTTTTCAGATAATTTATTGTATTTATAAAAACTTTTTTGCTTATAAACTTTTCCATTAGATCGGATAGAAACTATAAAATTTAAAAAATTGCTATCTCCAGAAGACATTTCATCATCTGATATGATTTTAAATTCAAAATCGGTATAAGCCAATTCTGGTAATAATGAAGCCGTTTGTTTATGAATTGCTTCTAAATATTCTTCGGGTTTATTGGAATAATTGTTAGGATCAATAATTGTAGCTTTTTCGCAGTAAAGAAGAAAATCAATAGGTTCCTTTATTTTTTCCTCATCTATCGCAGTAATAAGATCTTGATATTTGGTGTCTACTATTCTATATTCCTTAAGATGATCTGCAAACTCTTTAAGTTTATGTGGAGCCATATAATCGGCTTTGAAAGCCTTAAAGGTAATGTCACTGATAAATTGAAGTTTGTAACTATACGAATTATCGTTTATTTTCTGCTGAAAATACTGCTTCTGTTTTTCTGTAAGAAGCTCACATTTTTTAAGTTTTAAAAGATAATCAGTAAGATTTTCGTTTTCTTTTTTTTGTTGTTCTTCAGTTAGTTTTTGTGAATCAAAAATATCGTTTGATCCTATTTCAGAAAAGAAATTTCCGGTTGTACTTTTATATTCGCATTGAAATAATCCATACAAATATGAAGTGGTGTTTTTTGTTTGTAGTCGATTTTGACTTTTTTCAAAATCTTGTATTTGTTTTGGCTCAATAAGTTTATTATCAATTATCTTTTGTAAAATCAAATCTTGTAATTGTGCGTTTGCAAAATTGCTTGTGAAAATCAGCAATAAAATGATTTGTTTAAATAATTTCTTCATTCAAAACTCTTTGATTTATTTACTTTATGATATTTTATTAAATCTGAAACACTTGGTAAATATATTGCATTTGAATATTAAAATTTAAGATTAATTATATTTTCATCATTCTCTAATGTAATTTCGGTTGGATTGCTTTCTGAGGGAATTTGTGTTGGATACCAATTTCGAGTTGGTTGTACTAAAATTAATAGACCGTGATGATCGCCAATAGCGGCAAATTTTTCTGTATTTGTATTTTGAGAAAAGAAATGTAATCCGTGTTCTTCGATTAATTGATTTCCCAGTTCCAGAGGGTTTTCGGTTACAATACCAATTTCGCTTATGTTTAAAATGGAAGCAGAGTTGAATTCGCCAACTTGTTCGTTATTAAGATCATGTCGGGCGATGAATTCCAGTAAATTTCCATTGTGATCGTAAAAATAAATCGAATGCGCGTTCCAGTTTTCAAAATGAGTTACAACACTTTCATCTTCTAAAACAATTAAATCAACTTTATCTTGGCACCACTGAATGGCTTCTTCAAGCTGATTCGCAGGAATATTAAAAGCAAAATGATATATAGAATTAAAGCCAGGATCTTCAACAAATTTTAAAATAGAAGTTCCGGCCTGAAACGTTATCGATTTTTGATCATTTTCTAGAATGAAAAGTCCAAAAAGGTTTTGATAAAAAGCTTTTGTTTTTTGAATATCGTTTGTTTTGATTTCTATCTGATCTATTCTCATAACTATAAATTTTGTAAAAGAAGAGGCTTCTTTTGAGTGATAGACAAATGTACTAAATGCCAGTAATACCAAAGCTTACAGCGGTATTTTATGTATCAATAAAAGAATAGTAAATAATTATTGATTAGCATTAAACGGTGTCTTAAATTATGTAATAAAGCTATGAAAAAACAAACCGTATTTGTTGCAAGATTATCGAAAAATCTTTTCAGATTATAATTTACAAATTGAGATCAAATTGCAAATTGTTGATTTTATTTCTAAACAAAAAAGCCCGTTTCACAACAAGAAATGGGCTTAATAAATTTGCAGATTTTGGGGCAAATGCAAATCATCAACTAAATTATTTGGGCATTTCAGGAATTATAATTCTTCGGGTTGGTGTGCTTAATGTTTCGATAAAAGCCAGCAAATCACTAATTTCTTCTTTGTTTAAGTCTAGTTTTCTTAGCATTGGATCTGCTTTGGGAATTAAGGTGTCTCTTGCTGTTCCTAGATATCTCTTTTGTACAGGAGATGGATTTCCTAAATTGTAGAATTCAACAACATCCAATAAAGTTGGAAAATGTCCGTGATGCATCCACGGTTTTGTATTTACCACTTCGCGGATTGTTGGCGTTCTAAATTTGCCAATATCTTTTACGTCTTTGGTTACATTATAACGTCCGAAATCTTCATTTTTAGTTCCGAATAAAGTCTGGCCATCATTATGAAACTTATTATCGCTGAAATAAGGCGTATTATGGCAGTTGATGCATTGCGCTTTTGTTCTAAACAAATGAAGGCCTTTTACCTGCTGATCTGTATAGATATCTGATTTTCCGCTTACAAATTGGTCAAATTTGCTTTTCGGGCTATTAATCGATCTTTCGAAAGTGGCAATGGCATATTGAATACGCTCTAAAGTCACCTTTTTATCTCCAAAAGCATCTGTAAATAACGAATTATAGCCTTTGATTTTAGCAATTCTATCAACTGCAATTGTCAGTTTTTCATTCATTTCTAACGGATCCTGAACTGGAAATTGCGCCTGATCTTCTAAACTTTTGGCACGTCCATCCCAAAATAGAGAAGTGGCATATGCCGAGTTTAAAATCGTCATCGAATTGCGTTTTCCGGTTTGACGGTCGTGGCCAAAAGAACGGGTTAAATTATCCGTCCATCCCAATTCTGGATTATGACAGGATGCACAGGCAATTTGTCCGCTTTGTGATAATCTCGGGTCAAAGAACAAAATCTTTCCCAGACTTTCTTTTTCCTTCGAATACGGGTTATATGCAGGATACGGAACAGCAGGTAGTACGCCGATATCTTCAAATTTCGATTTATCGATGTTTTCATGTAATTGTGCCGCCGGCCATTTCGATGTATCTCCGCTTGAATACAATTTTCGTAATTCCTGAATATCGATGTAATCAGGATTTTCCACACTTTTATAAGCCGTTAAGCTTAGCAGGAAAAGAATAGGGAAGATTAGTTTTTTCAATTTTTTTGTGTTTTACGTTTTTGGTTTTTATTGATGTTTCAGATTTTACGTTTCAAGTTTCAGGTTTCAAGTTATTGCGAGACGTGAAACCTGAAACCTGAAACTTGAAACTTTTTTAAAGTGCAACTTCTTTAGGACATTCAATGCTTAAAGCGGCTGGTTTTGGATAGGTTTTGTTGTTATACATTCTGTATTGTGCGGTTACGGTTCCGCCAAAAAGTTCTTCATTCATCAGTTTTAATTCAAAGGTAATTTCAAATAATCCTGAACTGATTTCTTTGTAAGTTCCCGAACCTGATATCGCAATGCTGTGACTGTTTTTGTTGGTTCCTGTAATGGTTATATACTGTGGAATAACTAATACATTTCCTTCGGTTTTGCTGTTTCCGTTTGCTGGGAAAAATTCTAATGCCGATGTAATATTGAATCCTGGAGAGTTTGCTGCTGTTGTACTTTCGTTAGAAAACCATCTTTTTAAGTTGAATGAATTTGTTGTATTGGTTCCAGAAGCCACATTAAACCCAATTCTGAAGGCATCGTGATAAACATCATCATTTGGATTTGTAGTGCCTTTATCGCTGTACAAAATGGCATTTTCGTGATCTTTTGTGACTACCACCGGAAATGTAAAAGCATTGTATGCCTGCCAAGCGCAGGTACCGCTTTTGTCAAACCAAGTTTCGCCATACGTTAAATAAAACTGATTGCTTAAATCATAAAATTTAGAAGCTGGATTTGCATTTACATCACGTGTTGATTTAATAGGTTTCACAATCTGAAGGATGGTGTTTCCTGTAGCGGTATAATTTCCTGTATTAACTAGTGAAATGGAAGATTCGTAATAGACATCATCATTTTGAATGCTTTCTAAAAGAGTTAAATGATAGGTAATAGAACTTCTGTTATCGCCATAAGGATCGTGGCTTAAAGAATAATTGAATCCGTCCAGAAACTTGAATATTTCAAGATTATCAATTTCAGATGGGAAAAAACCGTTTGGGAAATTAACTTTAAAATCAACCGTTTCTCCAGCTTCACCTTTAATTACGATTCGGTTTACTGGAAAAGTGTAATTAGTGGCGATAGTTCCTAAATCTATTTTAAAACTATTGTTTGGATAGGTTGTATTTAGATTTCCAATGTGAATATTTGGATCAGAAATGGTTTCGAGTTTTAAAGTAATACTTTGATTTTCTGTCCATCGTTTATTAAAAGAAACAAAAATAGTATCGGTTAATTTAGTTCCTTGAAACACTAATTCGTTAACTGGATTTACGGTAAAACTTTCATTATCATTTGAAGATGATACTGCGCTAAAACTCGCACTCACAGCCGATTTTAAATTGGTATGCGTTAACGCAACCGGAATTTTTAAAGTCTTTACAGATTTATTTTCATAACTACTCAATGGAACAGTTGAAGTACTTACAGCCGGATATTCTAATGGAACTCCTGCTGATGTGGTTAAGAAATTGAATCTCACAAAAGGATCAACGGTAGAATCTAATCTGTAATCATCCTTTGAACAAGAGCTTAACAAAGCTGCAGCAGCCACTAAAAGAGATAAAATTTTAATACGATTCATTTTGTTTTAGGTTTGGATTAAGATTAATGTTGCGTCTTGGTATTGGAAGTACATATTTTAAAGATGGATAAGTCATGGCACAGCTAAGAGAAATACAGCCGTCATTTCGGGTAACATCTTTTTTGTTTCGAGCAATATCGAAGAATAAATGTCCTTCAAAACAAAGTTCTTTTCTTCTCTCTAAAAATAAAATCTCGTTTAAGTTATCAGTACTGTTAAGTGCAGTAGCATTGGCACGAGAACGAATGGTATTGATATCTGTTTTTGCTTCTTCCAAACGATTTAAAGCTATGGCAGCTTCGGCACGAATTAAGTATTGTTCGGTTAATCTAAAAGCAGTATATCCGGCATTTCCTTGAAACTTTTTGGTAAAATAATAATCTTTTTTAACCTGATTGCCTTCCACTAAAGTAGAAAGCGGCTGTTGCAGAAATAACTGTCGACGTAAATCGGTGCTTTCGTATAGATTTAATAAATCTTCGGAAGCTACGTAACTGTTATAACTGGTTTCAGACGTATAACCAAATATAGATGAAAGTGAGCCTCCTACATCTCCTGCAGCATTTTTGGGAATCGAGAATTCTAATAAAACTTCAGATATTGGCAGATCCGATTGTTCCCATTGCGAAATATAATCAGCAGCATTTGTTAGTGTTACACCAGAATTGGTAATAACATCATTTGCAGTATCGTAAGCATTTTGCCAGTCTTTTTTAGACAAATACACTCTTGCTAAAAGAGCTTTTGTACTCATGCTGTTGAAATACGAATAGGCAGGCCCGTTTAAAAGTTCCGTATTGGAATACAAAGGCAATGCCGTTTCGATGTCATTGATAATCAACGCATATGTATTGGCAGCGGTTTCTCTGGCTGGATATTGAATGCCTTTTGTAATGGATTGTGTATTGTAAACAATTCCCAGATGTGAAGCGTCCTCAGTATAACCGTAGTTTTGGCTGTAAACTTCACTCAACAAAAAATGTGTATAGGCTCTAATGGTTAAAGCGTGGGCTTTGATTAGATTTTTTTCTGCTTCAGTAGCATCAGGCAAAGCATCTACAAATTCCAAAAGCAGATTGGTCTGATTGATAATATCATAACTTGTAGCATAAAAAGAACTAAAGTTAGATTCTTCGGCTTGATCGTCAAATGAATAAATATTACTAATAACAGATGGAACGCTAATTTCGCCTTTTTTTGTACTTAATAACGATGGTGTAAATTTTAAATTTCCGCCTTGTAAATCAGCATAAACGGCAAAACGCTCTGTTCGTAAATTGCTTTCTACATGTGAGTACAAACCGTAAATGGCTTGAAGAAATCCTTCTTTTGTTTTTAACTGTTCTGTTATCGAGATCTGGGTGCCAGGTTCCTGCTCTAAAAAATCACTGCAGCTTTGGAACAAAAAAACAACAGTAAAAAGCATCGGAAATGTTAATCGGATTATGTTTTTAATGTCTTTCATTTTCTTAAAATTTTGTATTAATTCCACATGAAATAGTTCTCGCTTGTGGATACGTAAAACTGAATTCTCTAATGCCATTCCTTCCCGCAGGACTTTTTTCTTTATACCAATACAAAGCATTTGATACATCTGCAAAAACAGTCAAAGAATCTAAAAATGTATTTTTTACGGGTACATTATAACTCAAATTGATATTGCTGATTTTTACATACGTAGCATCGTATATATACTTACTCATATTGGCAATCAGAGTGTTATTGCTTGGCGCTGGCTGAGAAACGATATCGCCTGGATTTCTCCAGTAATCATAAGCGTTTACAGACATGTTTCGGTTTGAAGTGGTATTGTATTTTGAAATAATCTGATCTGATACTAATTTATCGCCGCCTAACTGAAAAGCTCCTGTAATCGATAAAGTAATGCTGTTGTTTAAAGAGAAAGTATTATTAAATCCTCCAAAAGCTTTTGGCTGAGAATCACCAATTGGAATCCAGTCCGCTTCAGAAAATAATCGGGCATATGTTGCGGCATCATAAACCTGTCCGTCTTTTTTAATCAAATCTCGTCCTGTTGCCGGATCGACACCAACCCAGTTTACACCCCAAATAATACTGGTGCTGTAACCAATTTTTTGTGCAAGGGCTAGATTTGCTGTCGAATAATCACTTCCAAGACCTTTTAACTGTGTTACTTTATTATCGACAGTAGAAATATTAAAAGAAGAAGTCCATCTAAATTTACCATGCTGAAACCATTTAATTCTGGTGCTAAATTCGAAACCTTTGTTGTACATGCTGGCAGCATTCAATTGTACACTTTCATATCCGTTTTCAGACGGGATTTCACGGCTTGCAATAATATCACTTAAATCATCATAGTAATATTCTAATGTCATTTCGATCGCATTAAAAATATTAAAATCGAAACCCGTGTTGAATTTGGTGTTTTTTTCCCAGCTTAATTTTCCGTTTGGCGATACGCTGGGAGAAGATTCAATGTTACCGTTATATCCGTTTTGAGAAATGGTGTACAAACCTTTTGAACGGTAAGAACCAATTCTTGAATTTCCGGTTGAACCGTAACTGATTTTTAATTTTAAGAAATCAATCCACGAACTTGATTTTAAAAAGTTTTCGTTGCTGGCCACCCACGCCAGACCTGCGCCACTGTTTAAAGCAACATTGCTATCGTTACCAAAAACAGAACTTTCGTCACGTCTGAAGTTTCCTAATACATAATATTTCTTTTTGTAATTGTAATTAAGCTGTGCAAAAAACGAAACACGCGAATTGTAATTGATATCGCTGCTGTAAATTTGTTTGGCTTTTGATTCGTCGATTAACGGAGTCTGTAAATTATCGTCCTGTAAAGCATCTTGGATTCTGTTAATTGAATTTGGATTAACAAAACCTATTGCGGACTCATAATTGAAGTTTGTTTTTTCCTGAGAAAGTTCAAAACCAGCAACACCATCAATGGTATTATTTGGGTTTATTTCTTTATTGAAAAGTGCTTGTCCCTGCCAATTCCATTTGGTAGAATTACGTTTGTTCAACAATCGTCTTCCCCAATTTGGATAAGTAATTCCGTCTAAGGTAAAAGAACCGCTTGTTCTTCCGCTTTCATTTTCTCCCGAAAAATAGCGATCTTGAACTTTGTCTTTGTAATCAATCCCGAATAGAGTTTGAAATCTAATATTTTTATTGAATTCGTAACCTAAATTAAGACTTCCTAAAATGCCAAAAGTTTCGGTTTCGTTTTTATTTTGTTCGATAGCCGCTAACGGATTTCCTCCTGTTGGTCCTGTTAATCCCATTAAAGAATATGAACCGTCTTCATTGTATGGGGAAAGAATAGGAAGGTAAGCAAAATCATAATAGATATTGGGCGCATCTTTTTTAATATAACTCGGATTTAAAGACAGGTTTACATCCCATTTTGAATGACGGTAGCCTAAATTTATTCCTGCATTAAATTGTCGGGTTTCATTTCCTAATTGCGGCTCGTCGATATTTAAATATGTCAAATTAGTACGATATGAAAATTTAGAAGTAGCCCCCGAAACACCAAAATTATATTTGTTGTAGATACCCGAATTATTCAATAAGTCAAACCAATTGGTATTGATGCCGTTGTAAGGAACAGGAACATAACCCGAAGTTGTATTTTTTAAATAATCATTTCGAAGTTCATTGTATTGCTCTCCGTTTAAATATTTAATTTGATTGATTGCTGTTGATGCTCCAAGCTGATTGGAAAAAGTGAATTTGGCTTTTCCTTTTTTTCCCTTTTTAGTCGTAATTAAAATAACACCATTTGCACCATCGGCTCCATAAATACCAACGGCTGCAGCATCTTTTAAAACCGTAAAACTTTCAATATTATCTGGAGAAATCATCGCCAGCGGATTCGAAAAAGCTTCTGCGGTATTTCCCTTTCCGTTAAAAAAGTCATTATCGATTCCTACTTCTTCTGTCATAATAACACCATCGATGATAATTAAAGGTTGCGTAGAGGTTCCTAAAATAGAACCGCTTAAAGATTTTAAAGTTCCTTGTCCGCGAACATTAATTTTAACCGGACCACCAACACCAGAAGTATTTTCAATCAAAACTCCCGCAATTTGTCCTTCCAGCATTTTGTCGACACTTTCAGAAGCCTGCTGTACGGGAATATCTTTTGCCGTAATGCTTGAAATACTTCCTACGATTTCTTCTTTTAATTTGGTAGTTCCGTAAGAAGAAGTAATGATTACAGGATTTAGCTCATCGGTAGCTTCCTGAAGGTAAAAAACAAAATCTTTCTTGTTATCTGCTTTTTGATATTGTGTTTCCATTCCTAGAAAACCAGCTTCCAGAACCATATTAGAAATATTATTTCCTTTTAACTGATATGCAAATTTTCCGTTAAAATCCGTAACAGCGCCCATTCCAGTTCCTTTAATACGGATTGTGGCTCCCGGAAGCGGTTGTTTGTCTTTTGCATTATACACCGTTCCGCTTATGAATCGTTCCGTTTCCTGTGAAGTAGCATTAGAAGAATCAGCAGGAGCAGAGCTGGTCAATAAAACCTGTTTTTTCTGAATGTAAAACGAAATGTTTTTGTCTTTTAATAATTGCGTTAGAGCGGTTTCAAGAGTTGCATTACTGACATCTAAATCCGCCAGCTGATCGGCATTGATTTTTCGTGTATTATAAAGTATCCTAAAGTCACTCTGTTCTTCAATAGTTTTGATAATTAGGCTTATAGGCTTGTTTTTGACGTGTATGGTAATTAATTTATTTTGTGAAAATCCTTTAAAACCAGATATGAGAATGGCTAAGAAAAACAGAATTTTTCTTAAAACGGGTGGTATCGTAAATGTCATGTTTATTTATTTATCGAGGATTGGTAATGGTTATGGTTTTGTGTGTAATAGAATAATTAAAAGGCGTGTCACGCTTTAGCAGCTCTAAAATGTTCTCGACACTAGATTCGCTGATTTTAATGGTACCTGTAAAACTCTGTCTGGCCAAATCAGAATTTTCGTTGATAATCTCAACATCATACGTACGTTGAATAATTTTGGCAATGGTAGAAAACGGAGTGTCTTTAAAAGCAAGTTCGCCTTTTGTCCAGGCAGCATAAAGGGCTGGGTCAACTTCTTTTAAAATCAGTTTTTTAGAATTGTTCTGCCACGTTGCCATTTGATTTGGCGTAAGCAGAATGGCATTTGAAGGATTTGCGGCTTCCGACATTTGAATGCTTCCTTCAATTAATGTACTGTTAACTGTCGGATTTTCAGGATAAGCGCTCACATTAAAAGTGGTTCCCAGAACTTCAATGTCAGCCTGATTTGCATGCACAATAAACGGATGCGTTTTGTCTTTGGCAACTTCAAAAAATGCTTCACCGGTTAAGTATACATTTCGATTTCCATTAATGCCAAATTGTTCTGGATAACGTAATGTTGTTCCGGCATTTAAACTCACAATAGTACCATCTGAAAGTTTAAGTTTGAAACGTTTTCCATAAGGAACAGAAAGGGTATTATAAATCACCTTTTGATCCTGAACTTTACCAAAGTAGATAATCTCAGTCGGAAATTTTTTTGCAATCAAATCACCTTTTTCATTTAACAAAGCGGTTTCATTTTTCCCTGAGAAATATTCCAGACGGCCGTCGCCCAATTCCAGAACAATTTCTTTTGAAGTTTCTGATTTGCTGTTAAATAAATAAACCGAAGTTCCTAATCCTACAAACACTAAAACCACAGCAGCATATTGTGCATACCTTTTGATTTTGTTTTTGGGTTTCATTTGGATTACTGGTGCCGATTCAATTGATGCATCCAAAGAAAGTGTGGTCAATGCACAGATTTTCTTTGCTTTTATAAATTGGTTTTTGTTTTCTTCCGATGCTTCTATCCAGTCAAAAAGTGCCTGAACTTCTTGTTCTGAAGCTTCGTTAGAAAGGTATTTATGTAGTATTTCCGATGTCATATCTGAGTTTTAAAACTTCTCACCATTTATAAGTACACCTCAGAATTAAAATACCCTATCTTTTTATGCTTAATTATTATAAATAAGTATAAAAATTAAAAACAAATAATCCGATAATTTGCTTTTTAAGATCTTCAAAGCCTTTGTCATGTGGGCTTCAACAGCTTTTAAAGAAATTCCTAGTTCCTCGGCGATTTCTGCATTTTTTTTATTCTCAAAGCGTTTTTTTATAAAAATCTCTCTGGTTTTTGGAGGTAAATCGCTGATAGATTGTTGAATAATTCGTTCTAATTCGGTTAATTCTAAAGTGTCGAATTGTATCGAATTTAAAATTTCGATATCCAATTCTCTTTCTTTGTGGTTTAAGAGGTCATTTTTGAATTTATCTTTCACTTTTTTGTGACGAATTAAATTCAAACATTTTGATTTGGCGTATGTAAACAGGAAAGCCTGAATTCCGTTAATAGATTCTATATTTTCCCTGTTCTGCCATAGGTGTAGTAAAGCTTCCTGAGCCAGATTTTCGGCTTCGTCCTGATCGTAAATAAACTGAAAGCTGAAAGATTGGATTCTCCTAAAATATTTATCGTAGAAAAACGCATATGCCGTTTCGTCTCCGCCTTTAAAGGAATGGAAAAGATTTAATTCGAAACTATGGTTATGGTTCATTAAACGAAATTTACTTTTGGAAAAGCAATATTAAGTAAATTTTAAAAACTACTTCATTCTGCCCTGAAAGCGGCAAATATAAAAGTTTATTTATATTAGTTCTAAATAAAATGCATTTATTGAAGGTTTTGAAAAATTTTATTCAGAATAGGTTTAAAATGAGTCAAAAGATGAAGTAATAATGAGAGAAAGGCATAAAAAAAACTCCCAATTATAGAATTGGGAGTTTAAATTTTAATTGAGAATTAAACTGACTCTTTCAGAGAGTTCTTTGGCTAATTCCGGTGTTTGTCCTTCTCTAATGACATACGGAATAAGTTTTCTTTTCTCTATAATTTTTTCCTTTGAATAAACCAGACTAAAGTAATTTACGGGCGAGTTAATATTTGTTTCCTCTTTTGGAAGTTCTTCATAATAATAACGGGATCTTTTTAAATCCGGATATTTATGGATCAGATAATCATTTAAAGTAGTACCATTTCCTTCTTTATATAAATCCTCGCGAAGAATTCCTGTTACCGTTATTTTATTGATAGTATGTTTTAAGCTTCGGTAGGTTTCTCGGGTCATTGAAAAATCAGAAGATTTTGGTTTTCCTTTTTCAGATAATTGCCGTACAACCGAAAGTCGCACATAGTCACCATTGATTTCGGTAACCTTAAAAACAAAATATTTTTTTTCTGAACTCTGACTGCCATTAGAACCCACTTGTTTGCTGAAAAGAAAACTGCCTATCTGCAGTTTATGTTCTGGTGTAAGCATCGCTTTTTTCCACAAATAAGGCTGATATACGATTTCTCTAAATGCATAAATTACAAGAAGCACCAATATGCTTATTAAAAGTACTTTTTTCATTAATTTAAATTTGTTCGAATACTGTTTTTGTTGATGTTTTTTCAAAAATTTTGCTAAAATAGTAAAATATTAATTCAAGTTACACCTGCATATGTTAAGTTTTTGCGATAAATTTTAAAAATGAATTTTGATCTCTTTAAAACTGAAATTTGTTGGTTTCAGCCTAAAAAAGGTTTGCAAAGTTTTATCAAAACTTTGCAAACCTTTGGATTATTTTTGTGGTTTGAAAAAAAACTCAACGGTTTTTTACGAAATTCCGCCATCCAAAACCAATCAGTAAAAAAATTAAAATTGCTAAAGGTAAAAAGGCTTTTAGAACACTTACACTTGTTGAATCAGTAAAAGTTTTCACTTTAAAATTTTGCCAGTTTTCTTGATCTACTGAAGCATTATTGAAGATTTTGGGATAAAAATACAAACGCATTTTTTCATGAAAAGTTTTTGTTTCTTTTAAAAATAAAAGCTGGTTTTGTAAATCAGATTTCGCAATTTCGTTTAATTGAATCTGCGTATGAAGCGTTGGAATAAACTGTGCAATCAATTCTCCGGCACGGTTTCGCTGTTCTAGTTTAGTTTCTAGTTCTTTTGATTCCGCTGCTGATTCGTCGTCACCCATTTGCTGCATAGCATAATACCACAGCCAGCTGAATTCTTTATCTGCTGGAATTTTATACGATCGAAACTGTGGATAATGTTTATAGAATTTCTCCATGGTTTCATTTTTATCTGTATCCCATTTTTCATGATAGGCATTTCGCTGTTTAAGTGTTAGTTCCAAAGCTTCTGGAACTTTGTATCTATTCACGATATAAGTGTTTACGGCGGCGGGAACAATAATGATTAAAAACAACCAGATGGTTAATAAAATAACTGCATTGTAATTGGAGTTTTTTTGAAGCGAAACAATAAAAAAGCATACTGCAAACCAAAATAAGATGTATAAAACAGCAATTCCGTAAAAGATTAGAAATGATTGATCAATTGGAATTTTAAGAAAGAAAACGGCAGTTAAAAGCAGTACCGTTACAAGTGCAGTTAAACTTAGGATTCGGACATAAAACAGTTTTAAAATGTACAAAAATGTGTTAGGGCTTTGTGTGGCTACAATTTTCCAAGTTCCAGATTCTTTTTCTTCAGAAATGATATTGTATGAAAAAGCAATAATCAAGAGAGGGAAGAGGTATAAAAGCACAAAACTAAAATCGATATTTCCAGCGAGAAGATTACTCGGATTATTAAGCTCCGAATCGTATTTCTGACCTTCGAGTCCGCGAATGGTAACACTTTGAATTGATGGATTTACATCGCGCTGTCCGATTGACAAACTGTTTATTGGAAGCGTTTTATTGACTAGAGAAAATTTGATGTAGTACAACAATAGCCCCATTTCGTCTTTATGAAAATTGGCATTTCGAGCAATATGTTCTTTTTGATAAGCGGCTGTTTCGGCAATATTATTTTCTTGTTTTTCTTGAAATTGATGCCCGATTAACAAGCTTATAAAACCAATAATCAGTAAAAAAAGCAATCCGATTTTGGTTCCTTTTGAGCGTATAAAATTTTTAAATAAGAGTTGTAACATAATTAAACTGCTTTAAGATTTTTGGAAGCAAAACGGATAAGGACAAAAAGAATAATAATCCACAGTATGATCGAGATGATGGATAGTATTTCTGTTTTTAAAACTTCTGTAATTCCTTTTGGTTCATAATGAAATTCTTCTACATCAGCCCAATGTTCTTTGCCAATGGTGAGTGGTTTGTCATTCGGACCCGGCTTTTTATTACTGATGTATTTAACCTGTAACGCATTCATTTTCTGCGCCATGTTATAGCGGTATATTTCGGCTTGTTTTTGAAAATCGATGTAGGAATCATAATCTGTATTGGATAATCCCATCGATACATTTTTCATTGCGATATAGGGATTTAAGAACGAAACCGCTTTTGAAAAGCTATTCTGCTTAGCATACACTTTCAGCAGTTCTTCAAGGTGTTGGTTGTAAATTTTCGAGCTTATTTTTTCGCCTTCTGTCATAATAAATCCGGAATAATTAAAAGGAAGTTTTTGTACCGAATCGACTTTGTAAACACGCAGCAGAGAATCTTTTATAGCTTTATAATGAACATCATTTGGGTTGTGGCTGTCGCCTTGTTTCAGAATGTCTTTTTCGATATCACTTCCAAATTTTACTTTGGAAGGAGCTTCATACAAATAAGCGCCCATTGCCTGGGTGGTTCTTGGCAGAATAATAGTCAATATCAACCAGATTCCAATTAAAGAAACTAATGCTTTTTTTGAAGTTTTGCTTGACGCAGAAACCAGAATAGCAATTACGCAGAAGAACATCAGATAAATAAAATGAAATACAATAAATAAGATCATTTTGAAAGTTTCATCTGCCGAAATGGTAAAGTTTTGAAGCATCAGCCAAATAAAAAGCAAAACAATTATAATAGGAATAAAAAGCATCAGAATCACACTAGCGATTCCGAGTATTTTACCCCATAAAAGCTGTTTCCAGCTGATTCCCTGACTTAAAAGAAGTTTTAAGGTTCCGTTTTCTCTCTCGTAAGCAATGGCATTAAATCCTAAAAAAAAGATAAGCAAGGGCAGTAAAATCTGTAAAACCATTGCAGTGCTGATTTCACCAAATCGGAGCATACTATTGGAAAATCCAGCTTCAGAGAAATTGGCTGTGTTTTGCTTATGTGCTTCCAAGAAAATAGCATTTCCAAAAAAGGGTTCCATTCCAAATTCGAAAACACTTAAAGAAGTGCTTTTACGAAAAGCAAAGTTTCCGTAATGTGCCATTCTATGCGGATTCTTATCGGGATTTTTCAACCAGTCTTCACGTGATTCGTGCTGGTATTTTTCGCTGGTTTCGTTTTGGTTTTTGTAATTATCCCAGCCGGAAAAAGCGGCAAACAATAGCAGTACGCCAATAAAGAGGGTTATAATGTATACAGCCGAATTTTTAAATACAGATTTTTTAAAATGTTGGGCTATAAGAATTTCTGTTTGTAATAATTTCATGATCAATTAAAATTTATCTGTTGGTTTAATTTTTTTAAACACATAGAAACATAGTTTTTGAAAGATTTTAAAAAAGGCGTTTCACTTGTATAAATTCACATAGCTATGTGTTAAAATGTTTACCCCAACGATTTAAAATTTATAAGTTACCGTTAGGCTTCCGTTTCTTGGACTTCCCGGAAATAATCGTAAATAATTCTGTGCGCCTAACCAATAGGTTTTGTTAAGTAAATTACCAGCGTTTAAAGCAATTTGCACATTACTTTTACTGGGTTTATAAAACAAAGCAGCATCAAAAATGGTGAAATCTGGAAGTGTAAAATCACGTGTAAACCAAGGAATTTTACTGCTCTGGTACTGAATTCCAAAACCAATTCCGAGGTCTTTTAAAGCAGAATCTCCGGCAAAATTATACCGCGTCCATAAATTGGCACTGTTTTTTGGCGTGTTTTGCTTTCGGGCTCCAATTAAGGCAGGGTTGCTGTCTTTTATGATTTCGGCATCAATATAACTGTACGAAGCATTAATCTGCCAGTCTGGAGTAATATAACCTGCTAAATCGCATTCGAAACCACGGCTTCTTTCGGCACCTCGTGTTACAAGCAAATCTGGATTAACAGGATCGTTGGCGTTCATTAAGATATTGCGCTGGTTAATTTCGTAAAAAGCAGCATTAAAACTCATCGTATTGTTTAAAAATGTGGTTTTAATACCTACTTCTTTCAAATTACTTTCAAGCGGATCAAACAAACTTCCGCCCGGCAGCGAACCCGTTTGAGGCATTAACGTAACGGTGTTTGATTGCGGCTGATAACCTTCTAAATAAGTGGTGTAAATGTTCACAGCACTGTTAACTGCATACGTAATTCCGATTCTTGGCAGCAATGCCGATTTTTTAACGGTCAATTCATTACTGGTTTCGTAGTTGGTAATATCTTCAAACCATTCGTTTCGTAATCCCAATAAAAAAGTGAATTTTTCCCACTGGATCTGATCTTGAATATAAATTGCATTTGTGGTAGTTAACGCTGATGGAAGCGCTGTTCGCACATTCAGTATATAATCTTCAGGACTTGTAAGTGTATATTTTGGATTACTTAAATTGAAATATTCGACATTTGGTTTGGGCATAGTTACCCCATCAATAGTTACGGTTTGATAGTTAGAAGCATTTGCCAATACAAAAGAGCTGGCCACCGTTCCGTCTTTTAATACATAACCTCTTGCTGCATTTTGTCCGCCTCCTTTGTTTTTATTCCAGCTGCTTAAATCGTAGCCTGTCAATAATTTATGATTGAGTTTGCCAGTTTTAAAATCGAAATTAAAATAGGCACTCAGATTGTCAATATCCCAGTTTTGCTGACGCTGTACAAATTGCATCATTGCCAGATTGGTAACAGGCTGATTGTTCATATCAACTGCAAAAGCGTTTGTAGTGCGATGTTCCTGAAGATCTTCTGTCCAGGTTTGTTTCATGTAAGTAGCATTAAATCCAATTTTAGAGTTGAATTTATGTGCAAAATTGGTGGTTAGGATCATTTCTTTTGATTTGAAGAAATCACTCGGAGCACCCAGATTTAAACTAATTGGAGTTTTTGTTAAACTTGTTTTTCCGGCAACAGCACCAAAAATAGGTTGTCCGCGATCCAGAATTCCAGTCATGTCACTTAAAATCAATTCAGTGTTTATAGCCGTTTTTTCATTCGGAATATAACTGAAAGAGGGTGAGAGTAGAAACGATTTATTGTTCACCAGATCACGAAATGATTTTGCCTGCTGATAAGCTCCATTTACGCGGTATAAAAGTGTCTTTGATTCATTTAAAGGTCCTGTAAAATCTAGTGTTCCTCGAAGTGTACTAAAACTGCCCACACTCATGCTGATTTCTTTTCGATCAACAGAAAGTGGTTTTTTCGTAACCAAATTGATACTTCCGCCCGGATCGACAGAGGAAAATGTGGCACTCGACGGACCTTTTATAACTTCAACACGTTCGATATTACTTGTTAAAGGCTGAAGAAAATAATACTGGCGTGTTCGCATTCCGTTAATGATCTGTCCTTCTTCATTTTGGCTGATTCCTCGAATGGTATATTGATTGTAATAACTGGCTGGAATTACTCCGCTGGACATTTTTACAGCATCGGCCAGATAAAATGCGGCTTTATCAGCAATAAGTTCTTTGGTTACAGTAGAAATGGATTGCGGAATGTCTTTGTTAAGCGTCGCCGTTTTTGTAGCAGCAAACGAATAATCGCTGTTGTATTTTTTTGACGATCGTCCCACAATTTCTACTGTTTGCAGTTCATTACGATCAATTTCTAAAGCAATATTTAAAAACTCAGCGGTTTTAACTTGCATGGTTTTATAACCTTCAGCCGTTATTTCTAAAGTTCCTTGACCTTCAAGTTTAAAATTTCCGTCTTGATCCGTTTTCACTTTTTGATCAGAATTTAACAATTGAACGGAGGCACCTATTAGGCTTTCTTTTGAAGCGGCATCAAATACTTTTCCTTTGATTTCTTGAGACTGCACCTGATTTACAAGACCTATTAAAAATAGGATAGAGAATATATTTTTCATCTTAAACCGTTTGTAAGTACAAATCTTCAAGTTCGTTAGCCGAAATTTTATCTGCTTCGATCACCGTTACTAAATTTCCCTGCTTCATAATGCCAATGTGAGAAGCTACTTCTCTGGCTCTGAAAATATCATGAGTTGCCATTAATATGGCCGTTCCATCAGCAGAAAGTTCTTTTAAAATCTGCGAAAATTCATTTGAAGCTTTAGGGTCAAGTCCGCTCGTTGGCTCATCCAACAATAATACTTTTGCTTTTTTAGCGATAGCAATGGCGATGCCCACTTTTTGACGCATCCCTTTTGAATATCCGCCCAGATTTTGATCGTGTGCGGTAATTTGCAAACCTGCTTTGTTTAAAAAATAAGTTAGCTCGCCTTTTGAATATTTGAAACCAGCCAGAGAAGAGAAAAATTTAAGATTTTCCAGTCCGGTCAAATTAGGATAAAGCATTACGGTTTCTGGAATATAAGCGACATGTTTTTTGGTTTCCTGCACCTTTTCGGTAACGGATATATTGTTGATTTCTAATTCTCCCGATGTAGGTTGAATGAATCCGAGAAAAAGATTAATGGTAGTGGTTTTTCCTGCGCCGTTCTGACCTAAAAGGGCAAAGATTTCTCCTTCGTTTATAGTTAAGTTCAGGGCATTTAAAGCGATATGATCGCCATATTTCTTGGTCAGATTTGTTGCTGTAAGCATAAATATTTGGATATAAGTGATTTAAAAACAAATAGAAACTTCAGGCATTAAGAGATTAAGGCCTTTGTTTTGTGTTGGAATAAAAAAGTAATAGTCAAAAATAGGATGGGACACATCAAAGAATGCATCTAATATTTTTGCTTAGAATTATGTGATTGAATTAAATCGCAGGAGGTGCTCTCAGGGCAAATAGACTCCCTTTGAAATAGGCTGCAGAAAAGCTGGCATAAAAAAATTTACCAGTAGTTTCGGCCGTTATTTTATGAAATGAAAAAGTTTGAAAAGAATGTGGAATAAAAGTACTGAACGCAAAATGGCATATCGGACAATTATTCTCGGTCGTATGACTGTGTGTTATTTGTGTATGTCCAGAAAGATTTTTGTGTTCACAGTGTTTTTCGAATAACTGCTTAAAAACATGCTCATAGGAATGAACAGTCTGAAACAGCATTGCAAACAATACTGCCAAAGACATAACAAAATTCACTACTACAATTTTTCTTTTCATTCGGTGGTATTTCTGTGCAGAATTTTAGTTTTTATATAAACAAAATAAACGCAACAGCGTTGCAAATATAAATATCTTATTTTTGAAATGCTGTAAAAAAGGGCTTTATTTTTTTATAAAGCCAGCTCAAACCCTGCCAATACAACCGTTTTACAGGTTACTGTACAATAGTTGCAGTGTGTGAAAATCAGACGAGCCGTCGAAATATTTATGAATAACTTCTTGAAAAACAGGCTGATTGTTTTGAACGCTCGCGAATAATGTCATGCAGGATTTTAGCTTTTCGACATCACGAGTTCCAAAAATATCATTCACGCTTTCCTCTTCTTTTTTAATTAATTCAGAAGTAATTTCAATTAGATGTTTTCCTAAAATAGGATGCTCTAAAAAGGCAATTGCTTCATCGGCATTTTTAATTTCGTAGAATTTAGAAGTGTCGCTCGATCCCATTCCTTTTATCTGTGGAAAAATAAACCACATCCAAGGAGATTGTTTTTTACCTTTTTTAATTTCGTCTAGAGCTGTTAAATACAATTTGTTTTGAGCGTCTAAAAAACGAAGTAATTCATTGTTATTGTAAGCCATTATTTACTGATATTAATTTGGGGTATCAGGTGATAAATCTACTGAAAATAACTTTAGTTGTATATTATGAAATCCTTTTTTTAATGGTAATTTTTTAAAATATTACAAACAAAATGTGTCATTAAAAACTGCTGTAGAAATTTAGCTGCAAAACATTACTTTTTGATGATTCTAAACTAACAGAATTTGAAAGGCTGATTTTAATTAGCCAAAAAAATCTTGTTAACGACTTTTGATATTGTTATATAAAGCCATTTTTGTTGGTAATCCTGTTATAATTTTCCTATTTTTACCTAAATAGGACATTTGCCAAGACTTTCAAATGGTAATTTTTGATTGAATCTTCTCTTAAAAATGTCAATTCTTCTAATTGGGTTTCTGCCCGTCTTAAAAAAATATACGCTTATGAAAATAGGATTAATCGGATTCGGAAAAACTGGAAAATCAGTAGCTTCAATACTATTAGAAAATAAAAAATTCAGCCTTGAATGGGTTTTAAGACAAAGCAATGTTTTGGAACACCGATCAGTTCCCGAGTTTTTTGGAATCCAGTCTGATGAACCCGGCTTAATCTATTCGAGTTCTCATACTTCTGTAGAAGATTTATTAGAAAAACATCCAGTTGATGTCATTATTGATTTTTCTTCAAACGAAGGAATTTATACGTACGGAGAAACTGCTGCCAAGAAGAAAGTCAAAATCATTTCGGCGATTTCTCATTACAAAGACAAAGAGCTTAAATTATTGAAAAAACTGGCCGATAAAACAACAGTTTTCTGGTCGCCGAATATTACACTTGGAGTAAATTATTTATTATTTGCCGCTAAGTTTTTAAAGAAAATTGCTCCATGGGTCGATATTGAAGTAAATGAAGAACATTTTAAAACGAAACAAGGAACTTCTGGAACGGCTGTAAAAATTGCCGAAGCTTTGGATATTGAGAAAGAAAAAATCAATTCGGTTAGGGCAGGAGGAATCGTTGGAAAACATGAAGTCATCTTTGGTTTTCCGTATCAAACGGTTCGACTCATACACGAATCTATTTCGAGAGAAGCTTTTGGAAACGGGGTTATTTTTGTAGCCGAAAATCTAAAAGAAAAAGAAAAAGGACTCTACAATTTTGAAGATATTTTAACGCCTTATTTTGCGGTATAATCCAAAATCAAAAAACTCGCTAAATCGAAACAATTTAGCGAGTTTTTTTATTGATTGGATTGAAACTTTAATGTTTACTAATTGGGATTGCTTTGCTGCTTCCGTCTATTTTTAAGAAATAAACTCCAGCAGCCTGTTCAGAAATTGAAATGATATTTCCTGAACCTTCTTTAATTTTTGCTCCCAAAACAGAATAAATCGTCCATTTTTGCTCTTTAGACAAGTGGAATATTCCTTTTGATGGATTTGGATACACAATGATTTTACTCGATTCTCCATTCGGATTTTCGATGCCCAGATTACAATTGTTTACCGTAAAATTCACCTTTTTAGTATTGCTTCCGTTAGAATTGGTCACTGTTAAAGAAACTTCTCTAGTGCCTTCCGTAGAAAACATTACCGTGTGTGGTCCTGCTCCAGTTGCAGTCTCAGGGTGTGCATCTGTACCAAAATCCCATGTATAACTGTCTACTGTACCAACAGAAACTGAAGTAAATACTACATCAGCATTAATACATCCTGTTTGTGGACTAAATTCGAAATCGGCAACAGGAGCAGTATTGTTTCCTGATAACACAAATTCCATTTTATTAATGTTGATGTCGTTTTCATCAAAATACAAGGTAATAACATGATCGCCCTGCGTTAAAGGAATATTAGGAACAGCAACGGTCTGCCATGCCTGAAATCCTCCCGTATTTGGAATGTTTAGGATTCCGGTTACATTTACTCCATCAACTTCTAAATGCAGTTTACGCGTGTTGTATGGAGTTGAAATACGTAAATTAATTGTGTAATTTCCAGTTGTATTTACTCTGGCAGTGTATTTTAACCATTCGTCTTTGGCAACATAAGCCAAGTTAAATCCGCCTTCACTGCAGGCTTCAGTTCCTACGCCGTCGCCAGGTCTGTAAGCTGTGTCACCACCACCGTTTTTGTCTAGAAATGCTCCCGGACCAACATCGTAATTTTCAGCTTCTATAATTCCCGGAATTTGAGCAACTAATCCTTGATAAGGTGCATTTTGTAAGGTCGTTGCGTTGTAAAAAGCAGTATACGTTATGGTTCCGGCTGCAGGAGCTTTAAAGGTTTGATTGGCCATTCCGCCTTGACTCCAGTGATCAAAATCATAACGAATATTGTCAATATATTGCGGAGTTGGCGCATTTAAAGTTTGTAAAGCTGCATTAGCAACTACTTGTTTGGTTGAAGGTGCTGTAACAGGTTTTTGATTGAATTCTAAATTAAGCGGAACCGGCGAGCTAGTCACTGTAACATCAACCAAATTCGGTTTAATATCTACGAAATCTGTTGCTGTTAATCCGTTACTGTCCGTTACTTTTATAGTAAATCGGTACCAGACATTTGGTGTTTTTTCTCCTTGATTAGAAGCGGTAAAATCTCCTGATTTCACACCTTGCGGACTTGCACCTGGATGCGAATGTCCTGCTCCCGGAATGTCTTCGTGGAAAAGATCGATACTCCATGAAAAAGCACTTGCAGGTAAAGTTCCGTCTTCAACATCGGTAGCGGTAGCTTCAAAATGTACTAAATCATCAGCATTCCATTTTAAACTTGGAAGCGGTGAAACGATTGATACTGTTGGTTTATTGCTAAATGGTGTAACCGTTAACGTTGCTGGATTACTGGTAATGTTTCCAGCTGTATTAGTCACCACAACTTTATAATCGCCGGCATTTGCATTGGTTACATTAGCAATAGTATAACTTGCTCCCGTCGCACCATTAATTGGGTTATTATTAAACAACCATTGGTAAGTAAGACCAGTTCCGCTTGCCGAAACGGTAAAAGTTACCGGATTGGTTTCCATAATACTTTGAGAAAGCGGATGATTTACAATTGTTGGAGCGGCAGTTTCGATATAATCCAATTTGATTAAAGAACCATTGTTTCCATAAGCGCAATAGTAGATATAGCCGTCATTTCCTAACATCATACCTAAAGCTTGCTGCTGCGGAGCTGAGTAAAATTCTGTCGAAACGGGATCTGCAATATTTGGATCAAAATATCTGATAGCATTTCGAACAAAATCTTTAATTATAAATTTACCATCCATGTTTGGGTATCTTGGAACATCAGGATTGTACAAAACACCATTTGTTAAAGCGTTTCCAATACTTCCTGTTGCATAGGTAAAGATAGGATTGGTAAATAAATTGGTTTCGGTTTGTTTTCCGTCTCCTCCTTGTGGATGTCCCCAAGCATAATTACGGATTGTTGGATTGCTGATTTCGTTTATTTCTTCCCAAGAAGTTCCAACATCCAAAACAAATAATTTGTTCGCTTTTGGATTGGCAACCAATCTCCACGGATTTCTAAAACCATACACCCAGATGCTTTGTCTTTGCACAGAACCGCTTCCGTAATAGGGATTTCCAGGAGCAGGAAGTCCGTTTTCGGTAATACGAAGAATTTTTCCTTTGTACGTGTCTAAATCCTGCGCATTTGTGTTCTGCTGACTATCTCCAACAGTAACGTATAAATAGCCGTTAAAGAATTTTAAATCACCGCCATTGTGAAAGCCGCCTCCAATGGGTTCTAAAAGCAAAATTTCCTGTCTGCTTACCACCTGATTGGTGTTGTCAATTTGAACACGTTCAATTCGGTGACGGATTACAGTGCCATCATTAATGGAATAAAATACATAGATGTAACCATTTGTTGCGAAGTCAGGGTGAAGGGTAATTCCCAATAATCCCTGTTCATTATCCGTAACCGTGTTTACGGTAAATACAGTTGAAACAGCATTGTTTTGAAATACTTTTACAATACCGCCTCTTTCTGCAATGAAAATTCTGCCGTCTGATGATTGTTCTAAGGCAAGTCCTTCTTTAATTACAGCAGTTGGAGCAAGATTTTGAGTAATGTACTGGCTGTAAGATTGTGATGAAATCAGTAAAGTCAGAAGTAATGTGAGGTAAATTAATTTTGTCTTCCTGAAATTAAATTGTAGTTTTTTTTTCATAATTATTCAGAATTTTTAAAGATTTGGGTAATCAAAATTAATCTTTTTCTGTATAATATGTTAAAATTAAAGTGTTATCTTTTTTAATTAAGATGAGAAACTTCCTTAGAGCAACACTACTACAGGATGAGAAGTTTTTTGTAAAGGTTTTGTAGTGTTTAATTAGAGTTTCTGTTTCATGTAAATTTTAAAAGATTAAACAGTTTACAGGGTCTCTTTTGGAAAATTTCGTTCCAAAAGCAAAGAAAAACTTAGCATCTTAGCCACTTCGCAACTTTAAAAAAAACTATTTCCCAATAATCTCTTTTCGGTGTAAAGTTCCCCAGTCTTTTAAGGCCATAATAACATTCGTTAGTGATTTACTATGTTCAGTTCTCGAATATTCAACTGTAGGAGGGAATGTATCATACACGGTTCTCGTAACGAGTTTATTGATCTCGAGATCTTTCAATTCTTTGGATAGCATTTTATCAGTGATTCCGTTTATGTCTTTTGAAATTTCCTTAAACCGTTTTGGTCGTTCCGAAAGTGCAATCAGGATAGGAAGCTTCCATCTGCCGCTTAAAATCTCCAATGCATCTCTTACTGGCAGTAAAGCGGCCATACATTCTTTTGGTTTGCATTCTTTTACTGCAATTTCGTTTAGTAAATCTTCTTCTGTATTCATATTTTCTGCGTTACTATCTTAGAGGATAGCGCTATCCTTGAGGATAGTACTATAAAATGGAAAGTAAATGTAAATAAGTTTGTGTCGTAAAACAAATAATATAAAATTATGAGCCAAAAAATTCTACAAATAATAACCAGCACCAAAGGCGATACTTCATTTAGTAATCAGTTGTCGAATGCTGTTATCGAAAAACTGAAAGAAACAGATCCCCAAAGTGTGGTGCAAACTCTTGATCTTTCTAAAACACCTCTGCCATATTTAACAGATTTGCATATCAGTGCCGTTTATACTCCAGAAGAAAACCATACTGCTGAGCAGACAGCTGCTATTCAATATTCAGATGAAGCGATAAAAAATGTATTAGAATCTGATGTTATCGTAATTGGTGTGCCGTTATATAATTTCGGAATTCCAGCAGTTTTAAAAGGCTGGATTGATCAGATTGCCAGAGCAGGAAAGACTTTCAGTTATGCCGATGGTTCTCCAAAAGGATTAGTAACCGATAAAAAAGTATATTTATCGATCGCTTCAGGAGCAATATTTTCTGAAGGTCCGTATAAAAGCTACGATTTCTCGGAATCGTATTTGCGAACTGTTTTAGGTTTTCTAGGAATGACTGATGTAACTACATTCCGCGTGGAAGGAACTGCGATTCCTGATTTTGCCGAAAATGCGCTTCCAAAAGCATTATCTTCGGTTGAAGAATTTGCTTTTTAATAGATATAAAAAATCCTAGTTTTAAAAACTGGGATTTTTTTGTTTTAAACGGTTTATGTTCTGTATCTTGACTCAAGATGATCATTTATATTGAATTGATTGGTTTCAATTTCATTTAAAATTTGTAGAAATGTCGTATTCATTTTCTGAATTGCAGGTCTAGCATCATGAACTAAAGAATATACAGAGTGATTTTTATCAACTGCAATATAATTTCCGTCTTCTAAATCATAAATAACATAAAATGTTCTGCCGTTATAATCAATATCAAATAATTCATTATAATTTAATTTCTCTTTCAGCTGGTTATCTAAATTATCATAGAAATAATCAATATCATTTGGCGGGAATTCAAAATGACTAATTGAAAAGCTTGTGTTATCAATAGACGATAATTTAAATTCATTTAAGTGGTAATGAGAATTCTGGATCTTTAAACCAGAAACTAGGTTATCTTGAATCAAAATTTCAATTTCTTCAAACTTGTTCGTTAATTTAGAAAATATCCTTAGACCAGAAATTTTAAAATTGTTTCCTCTTTTTTTAAACTTGTAGTAGGTTTCATTTTTATAAAACATAACAACATATTGAAATTCAGGAAATAGATCCCATTTCCCGAAATCAAAAAAAGTACTATTTTTTGTTTGTGTTTTTATTAAAGATACATCTTTTGAAAAATCTTCTGGTAAAGCATTTATTATGGCGTTAAAAAGAATTTTTTGCTCTTTTCGTTTAACGCTGAATTTGTAAGGGGGAAAAATTGTTCCCAAAATTTTTTGTAAAATATTCATTCTATTTTTCAATTATCATAGTAACACCTTGTCCGCCGGCAGCACAAATTGAAATAAGA
The DNA here is from genome assembly GCF_017352115.1 of Flavobacterium endoglycinae. Taxonomy (NCBI): domain Bacteria; kingdom Pseudomonadati; phylum Bacteroidota; class Flavobacteriia; order Flavobacteriales; family Flavobacteriaceae; genus Flavobacterium; species Flavobacterium endoglycinae. The sequence goes on along the minus strand of NZ_CP071448.1, from coordinate 207,130 downwards.
CCTCTGCCAGAACCTTTCTGATTTAAAAGTTTAGATATAACACCAATTATTCTGCCTCCAGTTGCCGCAAATGGATGGGCCGTTGCGAGACTGCTTCCTTTTACATTTAATTTTTCACGATCAATTGTGCCTAGAGTTTTCTTTAAACCTATTTCGGCACTCAGTTCAGGACTTTCCCAGATTTTTAAAGTGGCCAAAGTTTGTGCGGCAAAAGCTTCATGAATTTCATAATAATCGAAATCCTGAAGGTTTAGATTGGCTTTTTCCAACATTCTAGACACAGCAAATAGCGGAGCCAATAAAAGATTCTGCTGATTTTTGACATATTCTATAGCTGCGATTTCGGCAAAAGTGATATAAGCCAAAATAGGAAGTCCGCGTTCTTTCGCCCATTCTTCGCTGGCTAAAAGTACGCACGAAGCGCCATCAGTTAATGGAGTAGAGTTTCCTGCAGTAAGCGTTCCGTTTACTTTATCGAAAGCAGGTTTTAATTTAGCTAGTTTTTCAATAGTACTATCGCGTCTTAAATTATTATCCTTTTCGAGTCCGTTAAATGGTGTGATCATGTCATCTAGAAAGCCTTCATCATACGCTTTTGCCAGATTTAAATGACTTCTTAAAGCAAATTGATCTTGATCTTCTCTTGAAATTTTATAATATTTTGCAGTGATTTCAGTATGTCCACCCATCGAAAGTCCCGTTTGGGTTTCTTCATTACGAGGCACTAAAGGCGATAAATCTTTTGGACGAAGTTTTAAAAATGTTTTAATTTTTCCACCTAATGATTTTGCTTGTCGGGCTTCCAGTAAAATTTTTCTCAGTTTTTCACTAACAGCAATTGGCATATCACTGATAGAATCGACACCTCCTGCAATTCCTGAATCTATTTGTCCCAAAGCAATTTTGTTGGCAATGTAAATAGCACTTTCAATTCCCGTATCACAAGCTTGCTGTAAATCGCAGGCTGGAGTAGCAGGATCAAGAGTGGTTTTCATTACACATTCTCGTATTAAATTATTATCGTAAGTATGTTTAATTACAGCGCCTCCAGCAACTTCACCTAACAATTGTCCTTTTAAATTGTATTTGTCAATAAGTCCGTTTAAAGCGGCGATCATCATCTGCTGATTTCCAACATTAGAATAGGCAGTATTAGCTCTTGCAAATGGAATTCGGTTATAGCCCACAATAGCTACTTTGCGGATGTTTTGTGTGTTATTCATACTGTTTTAGATTGGGTTCGATTGAAAAATTCGAAGTTAAAGGTAAGCAGATTTGGTTTTATTATGCCTTTTTACAAGTTATATTTTAGTTTCTGAAATAGAAATTTCACTAAAAATTAAAATTAAAATTAAAATTAAAAAAGGCTTTAACCAAACTAGTACCAGTTTGGCTAAAGCCTTTTTCTTTTCGATTCATTTAGGCAGCTAAAGCTGAACGCTATTTTACCCTTTTTTAATCAACGGAATTAATTTTGTTCCGATCAGTTCTATTGCATTCATTAACTGTGAATGTGTCAATCCAGCATTATCCATCTGGAAAGTAAATCGGTCGACGCCACCAAGGGCTTCGCTGTGGCGCAGGATTTTTTCGGCTGCTCTTTCAGGACTTCCCACAATTAGAATCCCTAAATCATCAATTAAACCATCAAATTTGCCTTTTGTTACTGGAGGCCAGCCTCTTTCATAACCTAGTTTAGTCCAAAGTTCCGCATAACCTGGGTAGTATTCTTCAACAGCTTTTTCGGTTGTAGCAGCTACATATCCTGGCGAATGTAATCCGACTTTTAATTCGTGCGGTTTAAAACCAGCGGCTTGTCCTGCTTGACGATATAAATCAACTAAAGGTTTAAAACGATGTGTTTGTCCGCCAATAACAGCCACCATTAGAGGTAATCCTAAACTTCCGGCTCTTATAAACGATTCGGGTGTACCGCCAACTCCAAGCCAAATAGGCATTTTTTCCTGTAAAGCTCTTGGATAAACGGGAAGGTTATTCAATTCTGGACGAAATTTTCCATACCAAGTAATGAATTCGTTATCTCTTATCTGCAACAGCAGTTCTAATTTTTCTTTGAAAAGCGCATCATAATCTTTAAGATCATATCCGAAAAGGGGATAGGCCGCGATTGCAGATCCACGTCCGACAACAATTTCGGTTCTTCCTTTTGAAATTAAATCTAATGTGGCAAAACTTTGGTATACTCGTACTGGATCAGCTGCGCTTAAAACGGTTACAGCACTTGCCAAACGTATATTTTTGGTTCTAGCCGCAGCCGCGCTTAAAATCACAGCAGTTGCCGAATCCAGAAATTCTTTTTTATGATGTTCTCCAATTCCGAAAACATCAAGTCCGCATTGATCTGCAAATTCAATTCTTTGAAGAAGCTGTTCCATTGCGTCAACACTGCTCAAAGTGTTATTATCACCATACATTGCCGAAGCAAAACTATCTATTCCTATTTCCATGATCAAATTTTCAATTTTTTAAATACCGAATTACAATTCAATGACAATATCAAATTTTTTAAATTCCAAATTCCAAAATCTACAATCTAAAATCCGCAATCTAAAATCTAAAATTATCAATGTGAGAAACCAAATGAAATACTCGTTATAATAATCAGGATTACAATTATGGTGATAACCACATAAAGGTAATCTTTCTCAAGCATAAATGAAAACAAGGAAAGCAAAACCCTGAATACAGGAGTTAAAAACAATAATATAATTCCGAAGAAAATCAAATATTCACCGCTTCCATCAATTACACCGCTGATAACGGTTGAAATTACTTCAAATATATTTCGGTCATTTTCTTTAAAAACAGAATAATCTTCAATTTCCTGTCCGTGGTGCATTAAATAAATAATACCGCCAATAAAAGCTACAGATAATGAAATCCAGACACCGTATCGTAATAAGTTTCCAATAATGGTTTGAAAATCTTTTTCTCCAAATTTTTCGTGCTGCATACTATTAGATTTTTCCATTAAGTCCATTATAAATCATGTTAACTGCCAATACAAAAATCAGGCATGCGAAAAAGATTCTTAATTTTTTCGGATTGGTTCTTACCAAAACTTTCGCTCCAGCCATAGCTCCAAACAATACACCAATCACAACAGGCATACAAATTCCAGGTTCGATATATCCTTTTTGAATGTAAATTACAGAACTCGCCATTGCGGTAACTCCCATCATGAAATTACTCGTAGTGGTAGAAACTTTAAACGGAATACGCATAATATTATCCATTGCGATAACTTTAAAAGCTCCTGAACCAATTCCTAATAAACCCGACATCATACCGGCAATTCCCATCATACCAAAACCGCCAATTACATTTTTGGTTCCGTAGCTTACAACTTCGCCGTCATGCGTTGGGTAAGTGCCTTCAAGTTTTAGCTTTTTGGCCAGCGGACTCGATTCTAATACAATATGTTCTTCTTTCTTTCGAAGCGAATTAATAGCCGAAAAAATTAACGTAAGTCCGAATAAAACGGCGATGAATGAAGTTGGAGCGATTGTAGAAAGTAAAGCACCACAAACGGCTCCAATAGTAGTGGCGATTTCGAGGAAAATCCCAAGTCTCATGTTGGTAATTCCTTCTTTTACATAAGCAGCTGCAGAACCCGAAGAAGTCGCAATAACTGAAACTAAAGCTGCACCAATGGCATAATGAATATCGACACCAAGAATAATAGTAAGGAGTGGAATAATGATAATTCCGCCTCCTAAACCTGATAATGAACCTATAAAACCGGCTAAACAAGCCCCAAGCAGCATAATCAGGGTAAAAGTAAGTACTGTCATTTAAGATATGTTTTTGTATTGGCTAATTTACGAATACATATCTGTTTTGAGAAAAATTATGACCTTAATAAAACCTTAAAAATTTTTATGACTATGGTTTTTTAGTCTCAGTATTCAGTCTCAGTATTCAGTCTCAGTTTTCAGTGACAGTTTTCAGTGACAGTTTTCAATATTAAATTTTTAATTTCGATTTAAAGACCACGACTGCGTACTGTGACTAAAAACTGAAAACTGAATACTGCGACTGAAAACTAAAAATTATATCCTATTATCAACAGCAAAAGATGTTTTTCCAATATTTGCCAGTAACAAAGCTGCTGCGGCACTTGTCCAAACAGAGTAATCAAGAGGTGCTTTTACCGAAACGGAAACGGCCATAGAGAATGCAAAAAGAAACATTAAAATAGTAGCTCCTAAAGCCGCGATTCTGGTTTTGAAACCCAATAATAATAGCAGACTCAGTAAAACTTCAAAAAAAGTAGCGATGCCTCCTAGAATTTCCGCGGTTGCTTTGTTAGCAAAAGAATTAAGAGTTTGTGTGTAGATTACAAAATTTTCCCAGTTTCCCCATGCAACACCTGTAGATCCCGGTGCGCCCCAAATTCCAAATCGGTCAGCTACGGCTGAGAGCATTGTGATTCCTAAAACGATTCTTAAAATTAAACCTGCTTCTAATATGGTTATGTTTTTCATTCTGTAAAGTAATTTATTCAGTGGTATTTAATTTTTCCCCACTCTTTAAATTCAATTTATACCGAGTGGAAAATGGATTGTATTTTTAATAACGACATTATAAGCTTCAAATTGTTTTATGTATAGGATTTGGATTATAAAAGCAGTTTAAACAAGGAATGACTTAAGTAAAAATCACTATTTCTAATGATTTTTACTGTTTCCCGAAGCCTTACATTTGTGACTGGATTTTTTGTTTTTTATTTTTTTGGAAGTATCAAAATAAGAATTTATGGCGACGAACTTCTTTTAAAAGTAGAATCCTATTTTAAATATTGGGAAAGAAAAGGGACGGATAAATCCGTCCCTTTTTGATTGTCTGAAAAAAGTTTTATTTCAAGGTAGTTTTAATTACAATTGCTGCTTGCTGTACTGCTGTTTGAACAGCGGGAACATTTGCAATTGGATTTAAAAGTCCGTAATCATGAATCAATCCGTTGTATCTAGTTAAGGTTACAGGAACTCCGGCTTCGTTTAGTTTTCTGGCATACGCTTCACCTTCGTCTCTTAAAACATCATTTTCAGCAGTTTGCACTAAAGCGGGAGGTAAATCTTTTAATTCTGCTAAACTTGCTTGTAAAGGAGAAGCATATTTTTCGGTTCTTTTTGCAGTGTCAGGTAAATAATTATCCCAGAACCATTTCATCATGTTTTTAGTTAAGAAACGTCCGTTAGCATATAAATTATAAGATTCAGTTTCAAAATTGGCATCGGTTACAGGCCATAAAAGAACTTGTAATTTAATATGAGGTCCTTTTTTATCTTTTGCCATTAAAGTAATAGCAGCCGTCATATTACCACCTACACTGTTTCCAACTACCGCAAGGTTTTTACCATCTACACCAATTTCTTTTCCATTTTCGGCTACCCATTGAGTTGCTGCATAAATCTCGTTGATGGCAACAGGATATTGTGCTTCAGGAGAAGGAGTATAATCTGGGAAAACCGCTACAGCACCGCTTTCTACGACTAAATCTCTTACTAATCTTCTGTGAGTTGGATAATCACCTAAAACCCAGCCTCCGCCGTGAATAAAGATAAATACAGGTGCATTTGCTTTAGCGCCTTTTGGTTTAGTAATGTGAATTTTTACTTTTAACCCATTTTGAGAAATTATTTTTTCAGATTCTTCAATACCTGAATAATCTACTTGCACTGATTTTTGTGCGCCAACCAAAACATTTCTAGCATCGGCAACTGATAATTGTTCAAGAGGTTTTACGTCACCTGAATTTAATGCATTTAAAAAGCTTCTTACTTCTGTAAAAATTTCTGGGTCATTTTGTCCTTTAAAAGGTCTTTCTTGTGCCATAATTACGGTATTTAAAGTTAATAATGCTACTATAAATATACTTCTTTGAATTGATTTAATTGTTTTCATGATGTTATGTTTTAAATTTAATTATTTGATTTTTAGTTAATAAGGTTTGCCTGCAATACAATTTCAAACGAAAAAGCCTGACTTACCGGACAAGTTTCTTCGGCACCTTTTGCGATTTTTAAAAATTCTTCTTCAGAAATGCCGGGAACTTTTGCGTTTAAGACTAAAAGTGATTGTGTAATTTTCCCTTCGTTTAAGGTAATGGTAGATTGTGTAGTTAATTCTTCGGCAGTAAATCCTGCTGTCGCCAAATCTAGACTTAGTTTCATGGTAAAACAGCCGGCGTGTGCTGCTGCCAGTAATTCTTCAGGATTTGTTCCAATGCCATCGGCAAAACGGCTGTTGAAAGAATATTGAGTTTGATTTAATACCGTACTGTCTGTAGTCAGAGTTCCTTTTCCAGTTTTGATGTCACCGTTCCAAACGGCTTGTGCTTTACGTTTCATATCTAGTGTTTTATCATTTATAATTTGATAGGACAAAGATATGGCGGTAGTAAGGCTTGAAAAATAGACAAAAGTCTATTCTAATTGTACATTTTTCCCTTGAAGGTATTTTTTCTTGAAATTAGATGGAGTGTCGCCAACTTTGTTTGTAAAAAGGCGGTTAAAATAAGCCGGATCTTCGTATCCAAGCTGGTAAGCAATTTCTTTTACACTTAAAGAAGAATATCCCAAAAGTCGTTTTGCTTCCAGAATAATGCGGTCTTTAATAATATCGTTGGGCTGCGAAAGCTCTAAACGATTAAATTTATTAGAAAGCGTTTTGGGGGCAACGCCTAGAATTTCGGCATAATCGGCGACGGTGTGTTTGCTTCTGAAATGAATTTCGACCAATCGGCTGAAATCTCTGAAGAAATCCACTTCTTTTGAAGGTTCGTCATTTAAAACTCCCAGCTGTTGTACTTTCCAGATTCGGGTTGCTTTTATGATAAGCTGTTTTAAATACGTTCGGATCATTTCTTCCTGTGAGGAATCGGGCGAAACAAATTCTTCTTGAATTTGATCGTAAATGCCTTCTATAAAAACAACTTCTTTTTCAGGAAGAACAGTCATTGGCATTTCAAAAATATTATTGAATAATAATCCGTCGCAAGCCACTTCGGCATCATGAATCTGCACGCAATAAAAATCACGATTGTAGTACATGAAATAACCTTGCTTTTTTCCTTCTTTGGTAATTTGAAGGTATTGATTGCTGTTGATAAAGAAAAGGGAAGGACTTGTGGTTTGATATTGTTTAAAGTCAATCGTAATCAGATAATCTTCTGGTAAATAAAGTACTTTGATGTACGCTTTGTAATCGTCACTATTAATTTCGTCGACTGTTTCTTGATTTAAAATCAGAAATCCCAGTTTTTTATAATTAGATTCGAATACTTGGCGGTTCATTAGCGTTTATTTTAAATCAAATGTAAGGATTAGACTTTAGTCTGTTTTGTTTTTTTTAAGATCTTTTTATCAGAATAAAAATCGAAAAGATTCTATTTTTAAGCTATCTGTAGATGCTCTAGTTTTTTTCCAACTAATGTTTTTTCGCCTACCACTTTAAAACCTATTTTTAGATACAAGTTTTTGGCCAGCGGATTATCTTCTTCAACCAATAATCCTAAAACATGATTGTTTTTATGTACGAATTCGTCAATAAGAAACCTCAAAATTTTTGAACCAATTCCTTTTCCTTGATAATTGGGATTTACGCCCAATGAGTCAATATAAAATTCTCCAGCTCTGGTTTCAAATTCAGGATCAAAATCGGGATTGAAATTTTTTCGGACATATTCAATTATCGGATTTCGTAATACTTCTAAATCAGAACCATTATAGAGGTTTACAGCACCAATGATTTCATTCTCAGCTTCAGCGACATAGCAGTTTTGGTAGGAATATTGATTGTTTTCCTGCTCAATAAAGTGCTGCAGGAAATCTTTCGCGGAAGCGTAATCTTCTTTTTTAATAAACTTATAAATGATATCTTCCATTGCAAGTAATAGAATTGGCGCAATTTGGGCTGAGTCTGATTTTTTGGCTTTTCTGATAATCATTCTTTTGGAAGTTTTGTTTTGCAAATTTAAAGAAATATTGGTTTAGCATAATTTTAAGCTTTTATATCGAAGCTAAATGTTCTCGCAAAGTCGCAAAGTTTTTGAGCGTTGTAAATAAAAAACTTTGCGACTTTGCGTCTTTGCGAGATTATATTTAAGTAGATAATAAACAAAACAAACTGCCGAATTTGTACCGATATAGTACTGAATTATACCACTTTTAAAATTTGGACAGCTTGTATCTTTGTTTTGTTATTAAAAATAAAAACACATACATATATGAAAGCTATAGGATTTAAAATCTCGTTACCCATAGAAAATCAGGAAAGTTTTATTGAATTTGAAACTTCAAAACCAGTGCCGGGCGCGCACGATTTATTGGTAAAAATTGATGCAGTTTCAGTAAATCCAGTCGATTTTAAAATTCGTCAGGGCAGTGCAAAAGACACAGTTCTGGAAACTCCAAAAATCATAGGCTGGGATGCTGTTGGAATTGTTCAGTCAGTAGGCGAAAAAGTAACTTTATTTGAAGTGGGCGATCCTGTTTATTATGCCGGAGATATTACCAAGCAAGGAAGTAATGCCGAATATCAGATTATTGATGAAAGAATTGTGGGTAGAAAACCAAGTTCATTGAGTATTGAAGAATCAGCGGTAATTCCGTTGACTGCTTTAACAGCTTGGGAAATTTTATTTGACCGAATCAGAATTAGCGCCGAAAAAGACAAAGGAAAATCAATTTTGATTATTGGCGGTGCCGGCGGAGTAGGCTCGATTGCCATTCAATTGGCAAAGAAAATCGCTGGTTTAAAGGTTATTGCAACAGCATCTCGTCCTGAAACGGTTGAATGGTGCCAGAAACAAGGAGCCGATTTTGTGGTAAACCATAAAGATTTAATTTCCTCTGTTCGTGAAGCTGGTTTTGAATATGTAGATTATATTCTGGATTTTGTAGACAACAACATTTATTGGGATACAATGGTGGAATTAATTAAACCTCAAGGACATATCGCTTCGATTACGGGAAGCAGTGAACCAGTTGCTTTAACAAAATTAAAAAGTAAAAGCGTTTCGTTTTCTTGGGAATTGATGTACACCCGTTCGATGTTTCAAACCGAAGATATGATCGAGCAGCATTATATTTTAACCAAAGTAGCAGATTTACTTGACGAAGGTGTTTTAAAAACGACTTTAAATCAAACCTTAAACGGATTTACAGCTGCCAATTTGAAAAGCGCACATCAACTTTTGGAATCTGGAAAAACGATTGGAAAAATTGCGATTAAGTTCTAATTTAAATTTAATAAACTGCTCTGTGATAGGTTGTATTTAATTATTTAGAATAATTTTAAATAATCTAATTGTATCGTAATTAAATTTATGTATTTTAGTCGCTTTATAGGCCAAATTTATACATAAACTTAAACCCGATTGTTATGATTTCAAAAAACACAGATCTTGGATTGTTGCTGGTACGCATCAGCGTTGGTGGATTAATGCTTTTCCACGGTATAGCAAAACTGCTGCATGGTATTTCTTTTCTTGTAGAGAATATGGGCGCTTTTGGATATGCTGTTTACATTGGTGAAGTTTTAGCACCAATTGCAATTCTTTTAGGTTTCAGAACCAGAATTGCTTCCGTTCTTTTAGCCATTACTTGTATTGTTGCCGTTGCGGTGGCACATGCTCAGGACATTTTTTCAATTAGTGATCACGGCGGATATGCAAACGAATTACTAATGCTTTATCTGTTTGGAGCGATCGCATTATTCTTTACCGGAGCTGGTAAATATTCGGTTTCCAAAACAAATACTTGGGATTAACCTTTAGCTATTTAAACATAATTGAAAGCCCTAAATAGGATTATTTAGGGCTTTTTTAGTGTAAGAGATATAATTCTGTAAGTCTTTCCTTAAATTATGTAATTTTTTTCCGTTTTAATAGTTAGATATTTGTTAGAATAAATCCAAATTAAATAATAAATGCTATGAAAAAATTAAAGTACATTTTCATTCTTTCGAGCGCCTTACTGGCTTTTAGCTGTTCAAGTGACGATAAAGATCCAGAAAACGGTGGAGGTACTGTAACCAATCCAGTTGAGAATGGTCAGGCAAATACACAATACAAACCTGCATTTACCGGACAAACCAGAATTAATGGTATGACCACTAATACCGAATATAAAGCTGAAATTATAACTTCTGCATTAACAAGTCCGTGGGGCGTTAAAGTACTTCCTGACGGTCGTCTTTTAGTGACTCAAAAAACAACGGGAACAATGCGTATTGTGACAACTGCCGGAGTAGTAAGTGAACCTATTACAGGACTTCCTGCTGTTAATCCTGCGAATCAAGGTGGTTTATTAGGTTTATGTCTTGATCCTGATTTTGCAACAAACAGAATGATTTACTGGGTTTTCTCAGAAGCTGTTGCGGGTGGTAATATTTCTTCTGTAGCAAAAGGTAAATTAGCAGCAAACGAAAAAACAATTGAAAATGCAACTGTAATTTATCGTTCAAGTCCCGCTAATCCAAGTGATTTGCATTATGGCGGACGTATTCTTTTTGACCAAAACGGGAATTTAGTAGTAAGTACTGGAGAACGTTCGGTTTTACAAACAAGACCTTTAGCACAATCTTTAACAGCTAGTCTTGGAAAAGTAATAAAAATTACAAAAGATGGTCAGCCTGCATCTGGAAATCCAACTTTTCCAACGGCAGGAGCATTACCTGAAATCTTTACGTACGGACATAGAAATCCACAAGGATTAGCGATGCACCCAGTAACAAAAGAAATCTGGGAAAGTGAGCACGGACCAAGAGGTGGTGACGAAATCAACCGCTTAAAATCTGGAACGAATTACGGATGGCCGACTATTACCTATGGAATTGAATACAGCGGACAGCCAATTGGTGATGCGATTCAGCAGAAAGAAGGAATGGAGCAGCCTGTTTATTACTGGGATCCAGTTATTTCGCCAAGCGGAATGACATTCTACAGTGGTAATCGCGTACCTGAATGGGAAAACAACCTTTTCATTGGTGCTCTTAGCGGTATGCACATTGCGCGTCTGGTTATTAGAGATAATAAAGTAGTAGGTGAGGAAAGACTTCTTGCCAGCGAAGGCCAGCGTTTTAGAGATATTACACAAGGAGGAGACGGTGCTTTATATGCTGTAACCGATCAAGGAAGATTATACAAAATCGACAAAAAATAGATTTTGAAATTTCTACATACGTAAAAATGGCGCAATACTGCGCCATTTTTCATTTTAGGGTTACTTATCTTTAGAACACTTTAGAAAAAAGAAATTGAGGCAGTTGAAAAATACTTCAAACAAATCTATACTGAAATGAAAATACGATCCTGGTTTGATTCTTATTTTATAAAACATTCCAAAGATCTTATAAAGTACAATCTCTTAATGTGATTTATTTTTATAAGTAATTTAAAATGAAAAAGATATGAGATCAATTTGGACAGGTTCAGTAAGTTTTGGATTAATTAATATTCCTATAAAAATGTTTTCGGCAGTGCAGGAGAGCAGTCTTGATATGGATATGCTGGATGCAAAAGACCATGCGAATATAAAATTCAAACGTGTCAATGAAAACACAGGAAAAGAAGTTGATTATGCCAATATCGTAAAAGGCTACAATTTAGAAGGTAAATATGTCATTCTGGAAGATTCTGATTTTGAAGCGGCAGATGCCATAAAAACCAAAACTATTGATATTGAAAGTTTTGCTTTCGAAAAAGAAATCGAAAGTATCTACTACGAACAACCATATTACCTTGAACCCGACAAAGGTGCTATGAATGCGTATGGCTTATTGCGCGATGCGTTGCAAGCTTCTGGAAAAGTGGGGGTTACGCGATTTGTATTGCGAAACAAGGAAAGTCTGGCGATTTTAAAACCGTATAAAAATGTAATTGTTTTAAACAGAATCCGTTTTGAACAGGAAATTCGAGGAACTGATGAATTAAAATTGCCTGCCATGTCTAAAAAATCAACTAAAGAAATGGATATGGCCGAAAAATTAATCGATCAGCTGACTGAGAAATTTGATATTTCAGGTTTTAAAGACGAATATACTGCTAAACTTTTGAATATTATTAAAAAGAAAGCCAAAGGAAAACCACAAAAAGCAGCTCCAAAAATGAAAGTTGTTCACAAACAAAACGACGATTTAATGTCGATGTTAAAAGCTAGTCTTGAAACGAAAAAGAAAAAATCCTCTTAATTGGATTTTAATTCGTTTTGATTTTCTTCTAATTTGTGAATGATCTTTTTAATATTGGCACCTTTTGATAAAACAGGCGTCCATAAATCGCCTTTTTTCTCAAAACGTTTCAGCACATTTTTAATGGTAAATTGAGAAGGATGCAGTTTATCATTCACCTCGCTCCATTCCAACGGAGTTGAAACAGTTGCACCTGGTTTTGGACGCACTGAATAAGGCGCTGCCAAAGTTTGTCCGCGACGGTTTTGTAGAAAATCGATATACAGTTTGTTTTTTCTCTTTTTAATGCTTCGTTCAATCGAAGTAATATCCGGAATTCGAGATTGGACTTCCTGGGCAATTAATTCGCCTAAAATTTTAATAGAGTCATAATCATACTGCGCTCCAAGCGGAATGTAAATGTGAAGTCCAGAAGCTCCAGAAGTTTTGCATAAACATTCGGTTTCCAGTTCGTCTAAAACTTCTTTAACGACAAGAGCTGTTTTTACAACTTTTGTAAAATCATCATCTGCAGGATCTAAATCAATAACCAGCCAATCAGGATTGTGAATATGTTTGATAGTAGAGTTCCACGGATTCATCTCTATACAGCCTAAATTGGCCATATAAAGCAATGTTTCTTTGTTGTTGCAGATCAAATAATCAATATTGGCATTATTCGATTCTGAAAAGACTTTTTTGGTTTTCAGCCACGACGGAATCTTATCGACATCAACGTCTTTCTGATAAAAACTAGGACCGTCAATTCCGTTAGGAAAGCGGTTCATCGATTCTGGACGGTCTTTTAAATAGGGCAGAATCAACGAAGAAACTTCATCATAATAGTGAATAATGTCGCCTTTGGTAATATTGTCCTTCGGAAAATAAACTTTGTTTTGATTGGTAAGATGCAGAACTGTTTTTCCTACTTTTAAATCATAATCATTTTCTGTTTTGATTTCCGTTTTATGGTCTTTTAAATCTATCATTTCTTCAGGATTGAGTTGTGTTTTGTTTTGATTTGGAGAGGATAAAAAAACTTCTTCTGCCTTTTTATCAATTCGGATTCCGAGATAAACCGGATGTCTTAAATTCTGGTCTTGTGTCCATTCTGAAAATTTCACTTGGCAAACGACTTTCGGTTTAACCCATTGAATTTTATCGCGTAAAGGTACTTTTTCGTTAAGCGGAGATTTATCTATAAAATACGGTTTAAGCTGCGTGTAAAGGTCTTTAAGAACAGTTTCTGTAAATCCCGTACCGCATTTTCCAATATATGTTAGCGTTTTGCCATCATATTGTCCAAGCAGAATGGCGCCAAAATATTTTCGGGAATTTTTAGGTTCTGTAATTCCAATAATAATGGCTTCTTCTTCGTTGGCTGTTTTTATTTTCACCCAATTGCTGCTTCTTCTATTAACGGTGTAAGTGCTGTCGGCTTTTTTAGCAATAATTCCTTCGGTTTTGTTTTTAGCGGCTTTTTCAAACTGTTTAATACCGTCGCCAATCGTGTGTTCAGAATAATGAATATTCGAAAAATCGTATTTATTAAAAAGAATCTTCAGGAGTTCTTTTCGTTCTAAAAGCGACAATTCGGTTATGATATTTCCGTCTAAATTGAGTAAATCAAAAACGTAATATTTTAAGTTTCCAATTCCAGTTTTCATATAGTTTTGAAGGAGTTGAAAATCGGCTCTTCCGGCATCATTTTCTACTACAACCTCACCGTCCAGAACTACGGTATGATCTAATTTTTTTAATTCTTCGGCAATGGGCTTGAAATTCGCATTAAATGAAATTTCATTTCTGCTCAATAATTCTACTTCATGCCGATTAATAACGGCAATAGTTCGATAGCCATCATATTTCTTTTCAAAAATCCATTCTTCATCGTCAAAAGGTTTTTCTTTTACAGAAGCAAGCATGGGTTTTAAAAATTCGGCTTTTTCAGATTTTTTGCTGGTCTTTGTTTTAGCAGATGTTGTTTCAACTGGTTTTGCGGTAGTTTTTTCGGCTTTTGAAGCTGCTTTTTTGGATTTTTCTTCCAATTGTTCCAGACTTCTTTTCGAAATAACGGATTTGTCTTTTTCTAAAATATCAATATCCGAATCAGCGTATTTATCGTCTTTTTTAATCAAAAGCCACGCATTTTCCTGTTTTCCATGAAGTTTGACCAATGAAAATTCGCCTTTAAGTTTTTTTCCTTTTAGAATAAAACTCAGACGCCCTTTTTTTAAATCGCTTAATAACTGCTTTTCGTCTGAAGCCGTTTTTTCATCAGAAGTATACGTTCCATTATCCCAAACAATCACATTTCCGGCACCATAATTTCCTTCAGGAATCGTGCCTTCAAAATCTTTATAACTGTACGGATGATCTTCTACCATCATAGCCAGACGTTTTACTTCTGGATCCATTGACGGTCCTTTTGGCACAGCCCAGCTTTTAAGTACACCATCCATTTCTAACCTAAAATCGTAATGAAGATGCGATGCGGCGTGTTTCTGCACCACAAAAATCAATTCGTTTGCTGATTTCTCAATTTCCCCTTTTGGTTCGCGGGTTTGTTTAAAATCTCTTTTTTGTTGGTATTTAGACAGTGACATAAGCTGAATTCGTATTAAAAACGTTACTAGAATAGAGTGTAGAGCAAAGTGGCTACAATAGCAAAAATAATATGGGCAAAGAACAGCTGAATATAATAACCGTTAAAGTCAATTGGGGGTTGCTGCGAGGTTAATTTAAACATAAATACCCAGCTGATTATACCAATTACACCGCTGATAACTCCCAGAAGGATAGCACCTAATGGTGAAATTGGTACAATATCTTTAGCCCATACTATGTGATATCCCACAACAAATAGAAAACCTATAATGTAATGTATCAACCACCCCCAAGTTTTTTGAGATTTTTCGGAAAGGCTTATATGAGTTTTCTTTAGAACATAGCCAAGTAAAACCGGTTCTTTATACAATTCTCTAAAGCTTTTAGACATTGCATAACTAAACAAAGTCATAGCCGTTGTAGCACCGATTGAAACTATAATTAGCTGTATAATAGTATATAAATTCATAAAATGCCTTTTTTTGAATTAACTCTAAGTCAAAGTTAATTCAGTAAGGTTGGTTTACTTTATACTATTGGATTTTGTAATTATATAATTATCAGTATATAAACTCAACAAATTTAATTTTAAGATATAGAATCATCGAACATCCTTTAAGTTTTAAACTATACTATGTTTCTATGTGTTAAAAAAAAAATTACTAAACAAGTTTCTTAGTGTGTGATTATTTCAAGACATTCTTTTAGAATAGAAATCGCTTTTTCCATTTCTTCTTTTTCTAAATGTCCGAAACCTAAACGAGTGGCAGTAAGATTTTTGGTTTGATACAATATGGTTTTAGGCAAAAACAAACCTTTGTCTGAACATTCTTTTTGAAACGTAATCAGATTGAAATGATCCAGCCATTCGACCCAGATTGCCAGTCCGCGTGGTGGAATTTTAAAGGTAATACTGCCGTTTAGTTTTTCGTTGAGAATGGATATAAACTGGTCACGGCGCTCTTTGTAGATTTTTTTGTTTTTTTTAGAAAGACGATGCACTTCTCCTTCGGTAATCCATTCGGTTAAAACTTGTTCTTTTAAGACGTCGATTCCAGGTTCGAGAATGTTTTGATGTTTTTCGAGTTCTTTAATAAATTCAGAAGGTGCCGCGACAAAACCGTAACTGAAACCCGAAGGAAGCGATTTCCCAAAAGAACCAATATAAACCACTTTCTGGTTAGAATCGAAAGCGGCTAAAGGCAAAACGGGATTATTATCGTAATGAAAATCAAAATCATAATCGTCTTCTAAAATTACAAATCCGTATTGATTTGCAAGTTCCAGAACTTCCATTCGTTTTTTAGCGCTGAGCGGAATGGTGGTGGGATAATGGTAACTCGAAGTGAGGTATAAAACCCGAATAACAGAAGTTTCGCAGATTTCTTTTAAACGTTTGGTGTCGATTCCGTCTTCATTAACAGGAATAGAAATAATCTGTGCTCCAGTATTGGTTAAAGTCATATTTGACATATAATAGCCCGGAGAAGCTACAACTACTTTGTCGACGGGTGCAATAAGCACTTTGGTCACAAGATACAAAGCAATTTCGTGGCTGCTGGTCGTAAGAAGATTTGATGTCGAAATGCGAATACCGCGTGTAAGATTGAGATAATTCGAAAAATGCGTTTTAAAATTTAAATGCGAGCGAAGCTGTATCTGTTCATACGCTTTGAATGTTTTTCGTCTTTTTAATTTCGAAACATATAATCTTGCCAGAACATCGGTCTGCATTAAACGTAAATCAGGCATTCCGTCATTGAATTGATACGGGAGATTGCTTATTTCGGTTGGATTTTCAAGAATAGTGGAACGCTGAAAGCTGAAGCCAATATTGGTTTCTGCCGTAATTTCTTTTGCTGCCATAAAATCGGTTTTATTTTTTTGCTTTTGCTGCGATAAAATAAAAGTTCCTTTGTTGGGAAGCGTTTCAATCCAGCCTTGTGATTCCAAATCCTGAAAAGCTTTGATTAGAGTATTTCGATTGACGGCTAGTACTTTGCATAAAATACGGGTTCCGGGAAGTTTGGTTCCTTCGGGTAAAAATCCGGTTTGTATAGCCTTTATAAACTCAAAAACGATCTGTAGGTAAAGAGCAGTGTTTTCTTCTGGCTTAAGCTGAATAAAGCTTTTAAAAGGAATTTCAACCGGACTATCCATAATTATAAAACTGGTATACTTGATTAGTACGGCAAGGTACTACTTTTGCCAAAAAAACAATAACCAAGATGAAAAAAATCTATATTGCTGTTTTAACAGTGATTTGTACTAATTTTTACGCACAGACCAAAAGAGATTCCATTACCGAAATGGATGAAGTTATAATTAATGAAAACCGTTTCAGTACGCCAATTTCAAAACAAAACCGAAATGTATATGTGATTTCGAGTGCCGATATTAAAAAACTGCCGGGAAGAACGCTTCAGGAAGTATTGCAATATGCAAACGGAGTAGATATTAGACAAAGAGGACCTTTTGGAAGTCAAGCCGATATAAGCGTAGACGGAGGAAGTTTTGAGCAAACTGTTGTTCTTTTAAACGGAGCTAAAGTAATCGATTCGCAGACAGCGCACAATATGCTGAACCTGCCGCTGCCAGTAGAAGTGATCGAAAGAATTGAAATCCTTCGCGGACCAGCAGCAAGAACTTTCGGAATCAACAGTTTAACGGGAGCAATTAATATCATTACCAAAAAGCCTACCGATTCTGGAATTTTAGTAAGTACGTATGCCGGTTCTAATTTTGAAAAGAATACAGAAGGAAACGGAGATACTTTTTACGGAACAGGCGTTCAGGCAGGAGCAGTTTTAGGGAAAGAAAAACAACAGCATTCTATTTTTGCTTCTCATGATAAAAGCAACGGATACCGCTACAATACGGCTTTTGAAAACAATAAGATATTCTATCAGGGAAATGTACAGCTTAATGATTCTAATGAAATTTTAGGATCTGCAGGTTATATTAATAATGGTTTTGGTGCGAATGCTTTTTATGCGGCGCCGGGTGATAAAAACTCTACAGAAAGAGTGCAAACTACTTTTGCGAATTTACAATCGAGACATTCTATTACAGACAGCTGGAAAATTATGCCGAGAGTAAGTTACCGTTACAATTATGATGATTACCGTTATTTAGGTAATTCTAATTTAAATGTGGGAAGAAGCCAGCATTACACCAATTCGATTGCAGCTGAATTGAACTCAACAGTGAAGTTGTCTAAAGGTGAAATTGGTTTTGGTGCAGAGTTTAGAAACGAAGATATTCATTCGTCGAATATTGGCGATCATGACCGAGAAAACGTAGGGTTGTATGCGGAATACAGAACAAGTTTCTTCGAAAGATTAAATATTAATCTGGGAACTTATTTAAATTATAATTCGGATTACAAATGGCAGATTTATCCGGGAATCGATGCTAGTTATGAAATCACAGATTCGTTTAAAATTATTGGAAATGTAGGAACAAGCCAGAGAATTCCATCTTTTACGGATTTGTATTTAAAACAAACCGGAAACATTGGAAATGCTAATTTGGATTCTGAAAATGCTTTTCAGAGCGAAATTGGATTTAAATACAATAAAAAGACATTTACTTTTAATGCGAATTATTTTTATAGAAAAATTACCAATTATATCGACTGGATGCGTAATCTCACAACAGTGCCATGGCAGAGCCAGAATACCGGAGATTTAAGCACAAACGGAATCAATCTTCGTGGGACATACAGAATTGATTTTTCAAGAGATTCAAGATTGAATATCAATTTAGGATATTCGTATTTAGATTCGGATTTTAAAAGCTCTCGTACAGAGATTTATTCAAAATATTTGATTTCGTCTTTAAAACATCAAGTAACAAATACAATTGATTACCAATACAGAGATTTATCAATATTGTTTGCTACTCGTTTTAATGAGAGAATTACCGGACCATCTTACTGGATTAATGATTTTAGAGTAAGCCAGTCCATCAAGAAATTTACAATCTTCTTAGACGCTCAAAATATATTCAATGCCACTTATTATGAAGTAGGAGTAATTCCGCTTCCTTCAAGATGGTTTAGTTTAGGCGCAAAGTTTGTCACTTTTTAAGACCAGCTTTTCAGTAAATATTTCTGAAAAGAAGAATTGTATCATTTTTTTGGGAAAATTTAAAAGGCTCAATTCGTATGAATTGAGCCTTTTGTTTTTATAGCGTTTTATACGTTTATTTGATAGTAATCGTCATGTTAGGAACTACAATCGCTCCTGTGGTTCCGGTATATCTCTGTGCATACACTTCAATATAATCTCCATTAACCATTTCAGTTCCTGCATTTAAAGGTAAAACGACAATATCATTGACTGCCTGACCTCGTCCATATATTTTATACTGGCTTAAAACACTTCCGTTTTTAGCAATATAAATGATATAGGTTCCCGCTGCAGGTACTTGAAAAGAGATAGATCCTGTAATTTGGAAGATTCGTTTCTTTTTTCCTAGATATTTAAGCCTGTTTGCTGCATCAGTTGTAAATCTAAATAAATTAGAATACGTGGTAGTAGGTGTTCCGCTTCCTACTTTTACGATATCACTAGGATTGGCAGTGTTGAAAGCAACTGAAAGTCCATTACCAACAGGATAGTCCATTGCGAAATCTCCTGTCGCACTGGCATCACTTTCGGTTGGGATTCCAGCAGATCTAACATTCCAGCTGTTGTTGAAATTAAACCCTGTATATGATCCTGTGGTGTATCCTTTTACATATCCAGCTGTATTTGAACCTGTAAAAACTACTGATTCCAGAACAGCATCTCCGGTAATGCTTAATCCGCTGGTAGAAACATCAAAACCAATTGCTGTACCGTCAACTTGGCTGAAACCTCCTTGTTTTTCTACTAATGTAAAAGTTCCGGTTAATTTTTCGTAAGTTCCGGTATTATTACTGAACCAGCCTAAATTGCTTAAGAGTAATTGTGTGATATTATTATACGTAATACCATTTGTGTTTCCGGTATATTGAATAATACTTAGAAATACCAAACCAAATCCAGAAACGGTTCCCACACTGGCTGAATTGGCTACAACAGAATCTCTAAAAATCAGGTTTTCTGTTGCTGCACCGCTAAGGTTAAAAACGCTTCCTGTTGCAGCACGAAGCGTAACTGATTTAATACCTCCGCCCGTTGAACCTTCAAAAATGTTTCCGGTAGCTCTAAAAATTACATCCTCATTTGGGTCAAGACCTTGTATATAAGCGTTATTTAGATCTATTGGAAAGTTAAAAACGATGGTACCGTTTATTTCATACAGTGTATTGGTATTCAGAACATATTTTGATCCTCCGCCCGCCGCCAATTCTGCTGCTAGAACTACGGCTAAATTATCAGTACTTTTAATACGTTTAAAATTTAATCTAGGACTAACACCGCTGTTAATGGCCACCCATGAAGAGGTTCCTGAGGAGTAGAAATAAAAAGCTTTTAAATCGGTATCATAAACTAATAATCCGTCTGCAGGAGTAGCAATTGCAGTTCTTTGAACCGTGGTCATACGTGGTGTAAGCATTCCTTGTGTAGTAGAAGTAATATCCAATACAGAACTTGCATTTGGAGTTACAGTTCCAATTCCGATTTGTGCATGAGATGCAAATGAAAAAAGAATGAAAAAGAATGCTAGGAATGTTTTGAAGTCTTTAGGTATATACTGGTTTATCATAGCTTTTAATATTAGTTAATAGGTCGATTAAGGTTGTAGCTGTATTTGATAGTTAGTTTTTTGAATTGGTAATAATTATCTTTTGTGATATCTTTTCGTTATCTGAAGTTAAAAAGGCGGCGATATAAATTCCGTCGCTTAAACCAGATGTAGAAAACGCATAGTTTTGTTCGGCTCCTAGATTGTCTTTAAACAATACCACTTTACCAAGCATATCGTATAATCTAAACGATTTAAAGTTTGTAGATTCAGGATTTGAAGCTCTTAAAACCTGATTGGTGTTATCTTGACTAATATAGAAGTTTGATTTCGTTGCTTCACCAACACCAAGTGTAGAATTGGTAAAGGTAATTTTGAAGCGGTCAGTGTATACACCAGGAGCAACTGTAACTTCATAACTTCCATTTTTTAAGTCATGATACGAAGAATCCAATTCATCGTAGAGGTAAATATTTTGAGTGTTGTCAAAGTTGACAACTATAGGAGCAGAAAATTTAAAAGTAGAACTTGTTTCTGCTTTTACAATAAGTGGAATTCTTTTAGAAGTATCAAAATTTACTCCCTGTATGATATAATTTCCTCCTTCCAGCCAAAAGTTAGCATCATTAGGAAGTGCCGAATCCATATTGAGCGCATCAAGTCCTCTGTCAACCCCATCAGTGGCTTCTGGTAAAAAAGCCAATGCAAGCTGTCTTGTAAATTGGTTGTTGATGATGGTATTTATTCGAATATGAGGAATTTCCTGAACTTCTTCTTCAGCTTCATTTTCGGTATTTTTAGAAGTGGTTTTGGCCGTAGTTTTATCTTTTGCAGGTTTGTTAAACTGCGACAATCCTGAACCTTCTTTGTAAAAAATACGATATGAATTTCTAAAAGTAACCGTTCCGTTTATAACACCGTTTATTACGAAACCTTGTCCGATAGGCGAATATTTTCGTTGAATCGAAAGTCCCGAAGATGGTCCGGTAGTATTCACACTTCCGTCAGGATTGTAAGTATTAAAAGTGGCAGGAACGTAAATACCATTTGAACCTAACGATCCCGGAGAATAACTTCCGTAACCACCTTTGTAAGCTGTTAAAAAATGTGAATTTACAGTTTTATCCTGTTCCCAAAAATAGGCGATTCCGGTGCAGGCACTATTTAGCGGATCTAATAAAAAGGCATTTAAATGAAGCGCAGAAGGATAAGGATTTCCAGTAAGGGTAGAAGCATTGGAAGCGCCCACAGTTACGGTAATATTTCCGTCGTTTGGTTTTCCTCTAAAATCATATCTCTGAGCACCAGTTCCTCCGGGATTATTAGCACCGCTTCCTTCAGGATTTGTAGCATCTGAGCCGCTGGTTCCTTTCATGGTAAAACCTTCTCCAGGCGCAATTGTTGTATTGCCCGCTACCTGAACCCATTGCGAATAATTATTAGCATTGGTCAATTTATAAATCCAATACGAGGCAATCGCTAACGGATTTGAGGTTCCATCATAATTTCCTAATGACAGAATTGTAGCAGGAGTAGACGCTGTAGAAGTTGTAGGCCTGTTTAGAAGTGTAATTCCAAAGTTATTGTTTCCGGTAGATGAGGTGTTAATACCAACTGGAGAGCACCAATAATTGTATTCGAAATTATCTGAAGTTCCTTCTTGATAAACCGATATGGTTCCCGTTCCGGAATTGGTTGAAGTAGCAGTGGTTCCCTGTACAAGCTGAGAAAGATTTCGCAGATACAGATTTGAATTAGCAGCGAGATTTATATTCTGACCCACGTACAAAACCTGATTTTGAACGTATACAGGAGTGCTTGCGCCAACATATATTTGTGAAAAAGCTTGTATGGAAATCAGAATAAAAAGGAATGTAATTTTTTTCATAAACTTCATTTTTATTTTAGAATATACTTTAGATAGTAGAGATGATAAGGCTTAGAAATATGGTTTTTTTAGAAGCTTAATTTTATATTTCTTTTTAAGGACAAAAATGCCGAATAGGATTCCGGCAGCAAATAATATTCCTTCCAGTTCATTTATGGGAAGTCCCGGTGGATTAGGCCCCGTTGGAGGATTAGGTAAACCAGGCGGCGGCGGAGTCTGAGAAAAAACGGAAAGGGAAAACAAGAGGATTAGGCATATAATTCTTTTCATTTTTCATTTTTTATGTTAGGGCATATTTTAAAAAAACGATTTAAATGTTTTTAGACTAAGGCTCATAAAGATTACTAATCTTACAGATTTTACCTTTCTTTGGAAATCATGTTTAACAAATATAAAATTTAAACTCGTATAATTCTTACAGTATTTTTTTAAATTATTACATAATTCCCATGTTTTTAGGTTGTTAGACATGATAATTATGTAACTTCTTACGGAAATGCCTGCTTTTACGGTATTTTGGACTCTTTCAAAATTTCTTTTGATTCTACATAAATAAACGATAGGAAAGTGGAAATAGTAAAACGTTTTTTAAAAGATAACCCTATATTTGCTCCAGATTTTGGTCTATTTTTTATTTAGAAGAATAGTTAAAAGGGAATCAGGTGTAACTCCTGAACAGACCCGCTACTGTAAGTTCTATTACGTCTTTAAACGACACTTATGCCATTGTTCGCTTACGCGGATGAGAAGGCTGTTTTAAAGATGGAACAAGTCAGGAGACCTGCCAGAATCATATAGTTTAAAACTTTCGTGGTATGAAGTGGAAAACAAAGAAATTACCGGCTGATATACAGCGGGATTCTTTTCTATGGTTTTTTATATCATCATCATCAGAAAGTTGGTTTAATTCAACAATGATGTACAATTTTAAGAAAACCTTTTTCACCGCTTTTATTTTATTGATTCCTGTTTTGCTTCACTCTCAAACGTCGGCTGATAGTTCTCGGGTTTTAAAAGAAGTAGTTTTAAAAACGAAACCCTATCAGGAAGTTATTCCTGTACAAAGCCTTTCGGGTGTTTTGCTCGAAAATCTGTCGGCTCATAATGTGGCAGATGCGCTTCGTTATTTTGCTGGAACACAAATAAAAGATTACGGCGGAGTGGGCGGACTCAAAACTGTTGATGTACGTAATATGGGTACGCATCATGTGGGTGTTTTTTATGATGGTATTCAGCTTGGAAATGCACAGAATGGAGTAACCGATCTTGGGAAATATTCGTTAGACGATATGGAATCACTTACGATGTATAACGGACAAAAAAGTGAAATTTTCCAGTCGGCAAAAGACTTTTCAGCGGCATCTACAATTTATTTACGCACTAAAAGACCTGTTTTCAGCGGAAGCAAAAAATCAAATCTGCTCGTTCGTTACAAAACTATGTCAATTGATTACCATGATCCTTCTTTGCGTTGGGAACAAAAACTGAGCGATGATGTAAGTATGAGTGTCAGCTCTGAATTTATTAAATCAAATGGTCAGTATAAATTTAGATACAAAAGAAAAAATCAGGACGGAAGCACGGCTTATGACACTACAGCAACGCGTTGGAACAGCGATATACAAGCGCTTCGTTTTGAATCTGGACTTTATGGAAAAATTAATAATGGCTCTTGGGATGCCAAAGTGTATTATTATGATTCTGAAAGAGGAGCGCCGGGTGCTATTGTAGAAAATAAATTTAAAGATGGATTCAGACAGTTTGACAAGAATTTATTTACTCAGGCTTTTTTAACGAAAGATGTTTCCGATAAATATAAATTTCAAATCAGAGGTAAATACGCATACGATTACACTCATTATATCGCTAGAGATACCACACAAGTTTTAGGAGAACCTGTAACCGAAGGAGCGCAATCTGACGATAGTTATTATCAGCAGGAAGTGTATTTTTCGGCAGTAAACATGTACAGTATTTTAGAAAATTGGGATGTTTCTCTTTCCACTGATTTGCAATACAATAAATTAAATGCCACCAGAAGGGGAATTCAAACTCAGTTTTCTTTTCCACAGCGTTATACTGCATTATTTTCATTGGCAAGTTCCTATCGATATGACGGATTTAAAGTTCTTGGAAGCGTTGTGGGTACTCGTGTAATCGAAGAAGTTCGTTACAATGCAAAACCGCCTAATAAAACCGAATTTACGCCTGCTTTGTTTCTGGGTTATACACCATTTAAGCAATATGATTTTAATTTAAGAGCGTTTGCAAAACGCATTTTCAGAATGCCTACTTTCAATGATTTGTATTATACAATGATTGGTTCCAGTACTTTACGACCGGAATATATGAATCAGTACGATGTTGGTTTTACGTATAACCTGCCTTTTAAAGAAAGTTTTTTAGACAGACTTTCAATTCAAGCCGATGCGTATTACACGAATACCAAAGACAAAATTGTCGCTGCACCAACCGGAAATCTTTTCCGCTGGATGATGACCAATATAGGGCAGGTGAGAGGTAAGGGAATCGAAACAGTTTTGAATGCGGCAGCCCATATTGACCAAGTAAATCTTACTGCCAATCTTACTTATACATACTCTGAAAGTCGTGATTTTACAAAATTTGTTGGTTTAGAAATCTCATCTTATGGCGACCAGATTCCCTATACACCATGGCACAGCGGATCGGCAATTTTGAATGCAGGATACAAAACATGGAATTTTAATTACAGTTTTATTTACGTTGGAAAACGGTATAACGGAAATGTCAATAATATCAAAGTAAATGAAGTTCAGCCTTGGTACACTCACGATTTGGCTGTGCAGAAATCTTTCCTCTTCAGCAAATACAAATTGAATACTGCCGTGGAAGTGAACAATACCTTCAATCAGCAATATGAAGTGATTTACAATTATCCGATGCCGGGCAGAACCTTCAAATTTATAATCAGTATCGAATTATGAAAAAGAACCTTATACAAATAATACTAAGCGCTTTTGTAATCCTTAATCTGGTTTCGTGCCGCGAAGATGAAACGATTTTTCTTTCTTCAGATACGAATGTGGCGGCTCCACGAAGTGATGGAAATATTGAGGGATTTTATCTGCTCAATGAAGGCAATATGGGAATGAACAGAGCCAGCCTTGATGTTTTTAATTATAGAACCGGAAATTATACCACAGATGTGTATTCAGAACGAAATCCGTCGGTTGTAAAAGAGCTGGGAGATGTAGGTAATGATATAAAAATTTATGGTAACAAAGTGTATGCTGTTATAAACTGTTCGAATAAGGTTGAAGTACTTGAAAAGTGGACTGCAAAGCGAATTAAGAAAATCGATATTCCCAATTGTCGTTATGTTACTTTTTACAGAGACAAGGCTTACGTAAGTTCGTATTCAGGTCCAGTAGCGATTGATCCGAATGCCGAAATTGGATTTGTAGCCGAAATTGATACTACTTCTTTAGAAATAAAACGTAAAGTTACCGTTGGTTATCAGCCGGAACAAATGGTAGTGCATAACGGAAAATTGTATGTGGCCAATTCGGGTGGCTATCGTGTTCCTAATTACGACAGAACCGTTTCGGTAATCGATCTTGAAACTTTTACTGAGATTAAAAAAATTGATGTTGGCATTAATTTGTACAGCATGCAGATTGACAGCAGGGGAGATATTTATGTGAGTTCACGAGGAGATTATTACAACACGCCGTCAAATCTTTTTGTAATTGATACCAAAACCGACGAAAAGAAAATGCAGCTTGATATTCCCGTTTCGGGAACTTGTTTGGTCGATGATCTATTGTATTATTACAGTGTATCATGGAGTTATTTAACGGGAAGCAACAAAGTGAGTTATGGGATTTTAGATACTAAAACCAAGAAAATCGTAACGGACAAAATTATTACTGATGGTACCGACAAAAAAATAATGATTCCGTATGGACTTCAGGTAAATCCCGAAACCAAAGAAATATATATCACTGATGCTCAAAACTATGTCGTAACAGGATATATCTATTGTTTTACTCCCGATGGAAAATTAAAATGGAAAACAACCGCTGGAAATATTCCGGCTCATATTGCTTTTATTACGAAGAAGTAGAATGGTAGAAACTGATTAATGTAGACCTGTTACAAGTGCTTTAGCTAAATTACGGATGTTAGTTATATTGGTATATCTTTTACCAGGGTAGTGATAAAATTTATAAGTATTAGGGAAATCCTGGCAAGCAGTTTCAATAGATTGATAACCACTTAGATTGTTCGTATTTGTTCCTGATAATGTCGTAATTCGACAGCATCTATTTATGAAAGCTTATCCAATTCTGCCTTTAGATTTTTAATTATTTCGGGTAAACCATCTTTAGAGTCCAGCAATTCTATTTTTGCAATATAATTCATAATCATTACTTTATCGAATTCATCTGGATCTGCATCTTCTCCCAGCTTTTTAGCCTGTAGTTTTGCGGACTTGTTAATGCTTGTAGCCATTTTTGAACTCCAATTTTCTTTGATAAATTTTCTTGCTTCTGCAATTGCTGGATTTACAGGTTTTGGAGGAATAGATTTTGATGGAGTGCCATGAGTTTTTCGCCATTGTGAAGCCAAGTTGAATAAGGGATTTCCATTTACTTTCCCTGTTTTTTTTATTTCCACTGGCTCTTCATCTTCACTATATTGCATTGGGGATTCAGGATAATAATCCAAACCTCCGTGTCTTGCAATTAATGGTGAAGAGTTTCCTGTAGGAACAGCTTTTTTTCTAAAATCTTGAATATAACTCTTCAATACATTTCGATGACGTTGTAGATCCTTTAATATTTCGTCATATCTTTCATCTACAGAATGCCCATCACTTGTTAACGCTTCAGAAGCTTTTGGACCTTTATATCTTTCTTTTACAAGACCTTCTACGTTTTCCGTTATTCTTAAATGAGTGGAAACAGCTTCGACGATACCAGTAGCAGGATTACTTCGTTTTGATATAGCATCATCCCTTACTTCATGCATAACAGCTTGTTTTTGGGTCATCCAATTACTTTTATATTTTTTTTGAAATGTCCCTGTATGTCCTGAAATCTCTTCAACGAGATCACCTGCCCAAATGATAAACTCGGTAGAAAGTCTTATTTGTTCCTGTGCATCCATCCAGTCAAACTCCTCTCCATCGAATTTTGCAACAGACTGCATATCTTTTGGAGGACGATAGGACATTTCAAGATATTTCATAGTTTCTGAAGTTTTGAAAAGTTCATCTAAGCCAGTTCCTGTACTTGCGCCTTTTGCTTTTGTAGCTTTTACTCTTACAGCCCCATCAATTAATTTCTTTACAGAATCATGTTGTTTGTATCCATTTATAAGTTTATCTAGTTTCTCTTTTGTTTCTTTATGATTTTCATGATCTGGATCTCTTGCAATTTTTAACATTCCCCTGATTTTTGAATAAAATTTTGTGGTATTGGATTCATTCCATTCTTCTTTTAGTTCATCTTCTGATGTTTCCATTTCAGGAACACTGGATTCAAAAGAAGGTCTAGCACGAGTATCACTAACATCTATATTAGCTCTTTTATTAGTATTTTTTTTCCTTGCAGAGTTATTATCTGGAGCAGTCATAGCATTGTCATGCATGATTCCTCTATCAATTCTTTCGATAGCGGTTTCATAACTATTTGTGTTATCAAAAGCATCCTCTAAAAGTATATTTAGCACTATTGGATCTACATTACGGGTTGCATAATGACTTTTTATTTTTTGTTTTATTAAATTATCCGTAATTTTTCTTTGGAATATTATAACTCTTTGAGTCGTTTTAAGTAAATCTGGATGCTTTTGTATCAATGAACTTGTTTTCGAGTTTTTTTCATGTAAATTCATAAATTGAGTAGCTTTTCTTCCCATAACATCAGCTTCATTTTCCAAACCCTTATCATCATTTACATTTACTTTACCTTTCTTCATCTGCAAGGTTGGTTTTACACGTCCTTGTTTTTGCTGTACAACATGCCAAGCTTCGTGTGGGAGATGTTTTTCCTGTCCGGAAGCAATGTGAATATCAGAACCTTGTGCATACGCATGTGCATTGAGCTGAGCCGGTTTGTCTGAGTTATAATGCACTTTTACATCGTCCATAGAATGACCAGAGAGGTTTTCGATACCTGATTTCAAATTATCGGGCAGTCCGGTATTGTTGGCTTTTCTTTGTAAAATAGAAGCAGGGCGGTTGTCTTCCAATATCCTTCCTTTTTTTTGAATAGCCTTTTCATTCAGACTTGCCGAAACGGATTGTATTTTATTTTCACTGATATCTTGAATGTGTTCCATACTGTTTAATGCTATTATAAATCAATAAATTATTCAAGTAATGGTGAATGTATGTCTGGCGCCTGTTGAGATTTATTTCTAACGGTTTTTACCGCACCAGCAGTTTGATTTGAAGCTCTTACAATTTTAGAGGTAGAAACACTCATGCTATTTGTCGCCGTAATGGCTTTTGTTGCAATTTCACTTGCTCCAGCATGGTGCGCATCAATACTTCCTGATGCAAAACCAGCAGCAACTTCAATCCAATGGAGTGCAGAAGCAATGCCACTGAAAACTTTATAAGCAAGAGATGGATTATCTTTATCCATGCAGTCCATTAAAATGTGAAGCAATGAGCGCAGTGTTTTCGCGACTCCAAATATAATTCCTGGAATATTCATTCCTATAGCACCTGCGGTTAAAGCTACAGCAGCTTCAAAAAGACGAAGCGCGTCTATTGCGGCTTTGTGTTTAGGGGAAGGTTTATCACCTCCATGAATGGTAAGGGCACCACGGACAATTTTTGCAACTCCAACAGAGATTCCTGCAATACCCGGGACAAATGCCGCTCCGTGCGATATTACAAGAAGCGCGACTCCAGCAGCCAATGACAATATTCCTTCAAGAATTACCAGACCACCAACTACTTTATTGGGAAGAAAAAACTGTTTTACCTCGTCTGAATTTTGAAACTGAGTTACCACAACCTGATCGCCATTATGCTGAACACCATTTAGAGCCGATTTTGCCTGAATAGTATGCTGCCACTGGTTGTAATTCTTTTGGTTCATTACCGCATAGTTAACACCCGGAATCCCGAGATGATCCATGCTTTGAAATTGTGCTGTATAGTCTGGATTTGATTTTTTTGCCTGAACAGGATTTACATTTTTTTGGGAATGAGAAGCTGCACGCTGAATAGCCCGATTCCCCATATTGGTAGCTTCCTGTTCAAGTCCCGCATCGTTGTTTACCGGCATACCGTCAACTTTTGTGTTTGGTTTTACCCGACCTTCCATTTGCTGTACAACATGACCTAATTCATGCGGAAGATGCTTTTCTTGTCCTGGCCCAATGTGAATGTTTGAGCCTTGTGCATATGCCAAAGCTTGTACCTTTGCAGGTTTAGAAGAATTGTAATGCACTTTTACATGATCTAAACTTTGATTGCTGAGGTTTTCCATTCCTGATTTTAAATGATCCGGAAGACCCGTTTTGTTCTCTTTTTTCTGAATAGGTTCAGAAGATGTATTACTTAATTTTTGCTGCACTTCAGACTGCATCCGGTTATCTTTTAATTGTACAGCCGACACACCGCTGTCTGTATTAGCAGCAGTTATAGATGATTTTTGTTCGGATGATTTTTGGTGCTGTAGTGCCATTTTAGTATACTTTAAGTTATTTTCCCTGAGCTTGTCTTCTTGCTTCTTTATTACTAATTGGAACTGGACTTGCTTTTTTTATAGCAAGAGCGGCGGCCGAATCTGCAACTTGTTTCTTTCCAAGTGCTTTAGGAATATATTTCTTTTTGGTAGGATTGTGATGCACCTTTGTAAATTGGGCTACAGATTCGGGTCTGTTATCTTTCAATTGTACTGAAGCGGAATTGGTGTTCGAAGCGTTTGCTGCTGTAACTTCAGAATTGCTCAATGCGGTCTTTTTTTGGTACGGTTCCATTTTTTCTCTTTTAATAGTTAGTAAATTATTTCAATCTAATCATCAAGTAAGGTAACTTCAACAGGCCCCAAAGCACCCGAATAATCAATTGAAGAACAAAAAGGATGGTTTTTAATAAGCAGTTTTAAATATTCAAGTTCTGGATCGTAATACGGAATATCGATTTTTTGTCCAGTAATAAGTTTTATTAAATAATGACTCTTTATCATTTTTAATTTGAAAAGCGGCTGGTGAACTGTGTACAATATGTTTTCCATTTCGATTAAAAAATCATCTTTAGAAATTGAATTGGTAAACTTATTGTCGTATTTTTTTAACAGAAAAGCGATATGAAGCTCGATTTTTTCGACCAATTCGTCAATTGATTTTTTTTCTGTTTTTACAATTAGAAAAAGACTTTTGGTGGTAATTAAATATCCGTTTACGACTAATTCATGCTCTTTTATGAAATGATTTAAGGCCATTACGATTACAGTGCTTCTGTAATTAAAATCAAAATGTTTCTTCCAGTTCCCTAGTTTCAGTTCTATTTCATGCGAATAAAAATGCCTTTTAGAAACCATTGATGCAGGTTTATCATCCGTTTTTCTCATATCAGTTCATTTGAGTGACACTTATAGTTCGGTTTTCTTTCTTAAATTCACGCCTGATGCCTTCAATTAAAACGGGAAGGGTTACAATTGTTTCATTTTTTTGAATGGATTTCAAAGCGCAGTATCGAAGTACATTAATAATGGCACCTCCGGCAAGCTCATATTTTTCGGCTATATTTTCCAGATCAATAGCAGGATCAAGCTGGCATTTGCCTGAAAATGCATTTTCCCATAAAAGCAATCTTTCATCGGCTGCAGGCATCGTAAAATGTATCATAGATTGAAACCTTCTCGAAAAAGCTTCGTCCATATTTTCTTTTAAATTGGAAGCCAGAATAACAACTCCCGGAAAATCTTCAATCCGCTGTAACAAATAACCCGTCTGCTGATTGGCGTGTCTGTCGTTTGAAGATGAGGTTTGTGTTCTTTTTCCAAAAAGAGAATCCGCTTCATCAAAAAACAAAATCCAATCTTTATGCTGAGCCGTATCAAATATTTTCGAAAGATTTTTTTCGGTTTCACCAATATATTTAGAGACAATCATCGAAAGATCTACTCTGTACACTTCGCGATCACTGCTTTTGCCTAATAAGGTTGCAGTCAGCGTTTTTCCAGTTCCGGGCGGTCCATAAAACAGTGTTCTGTAACCTGGTTTTATCTTGTTGTCAAGTCCCCATTCGTTCATTAAAACAGAACCGTATTTCAGCCAAGCTTCGATTTCGAGAACTTGCTGCATGATATGATCTTCCAATACCAAATCAGACCAATTGAGTTTGGTGGAAATCTGTTGGGCAGGAAATGAAACACTGTGTTCCAAACGTGGTAATGTTCCAGTTAGGAAAAACTGAAGCCAGCGCTCGTTTACTGAAATCAGCTGATTTAAGAGCGGAACATTTGCTTCCAAAGCTTCAAGAAATATAACTTGCTCTTTTATTAGAATATTTGATGCATGAAGCACTTGCAGCATT
This sequence comes from Flavobacterium endoglycinae, assembly GCF_017352115.1. NCBI lineage: Bacteria > Pseudomonadati > Bacteroidota > Flavobacteriia > Flavobacteriales > Flavobacteriaceae > Flavobacterium > Flavobacterium endoglycinae. Next base: position 175,217 of record NZ_CP071448.1, on the reverse strand, counting down.
TCAACACGTAGTTCAGGATCGACAGCTGTTGCTAAAAAAGCAAAAGTTTGTCCCGTGGGTAAAAAACCGCTGTGATTTTTGCTGACAACACCTCCAAACTCCGTAAACCCACGATCATACATGGCATTTTTACTGAAGAAAATATCCAATATTTCAGGTCGTATTTGAGGAGCCAGAACAAGGGCCAGACAAAGGCGCTCGTACAGATTAAGATTCCATTCGTTTAATTTTTGGTGGTAAGCGCTGTTTTCTTCATCAAACCCATCAGGCATGGGAATATCCTGCCATCGGTTTTCATGACCTTCCTGAAGCAGATAACTGCAGATTACCTGATCGATAACCTTTTGCAGCCAATCCATTTCGGCATACAGCGAAGCTACATTTTGATTAGTTTCCATACCCTTCAAATAATTTCTCAATGTCATCCAGACTTGCATTTGCCCATTTAAAATAGAGTAGTGCCGTATTTGGATTTAGTTCATTCGACTGCATCATATCCAGAAGATGATCTTGTGCGTTTTGCAGTATTCTTTCTGAATTAAATTCGACCGTATTATCAAAATGGGAATTGAAAAGTTCATTTGTCCATTCAAAAGAATGATTGTTTCTGCTGATAAAATCACTAATGAAATAGGAAATTTTTTCCTCTTGAACAATCAGTTTTTTAGCTTTAAAATAAGCCGGTTTTCGTTTGGTTTCGTGATGATAATAATCGATGTCCTTGGATTGTATCGTTTTGGTATTTGAATGTCCGAAAAGATCAGCCAGACCAAAATTTTCGGTATCGCTTGCGAGTTCGAGTTCGGCAGAAGATTCTCCTGCAATAGCAAGTGTAGTGCTGGCGGCTGTGGCACTTTCGGTCACGACATACAATTCCCTAAACGAATAAATAGACTGTGTAAGCTTTATAATCAGGGATTGCTGAATTTCGTTCCAGTTATTAATTTTTACAGATTCGGGCTGTTCTGCTTTAAAAATAAAACTGCCCGGATTTGCAAAAGCCAATATCTGACGGCTGAATTCAAACTGCCCGTCAATAGGAGCCTGGCCATGTCCTCTTCCCGAATACGGCTTTGAAATACCATCGCTAAAACTCCAATTAGCGCTATTCTGTGGTATCGTACCGCTTAAATCAACATCCTGAGAGTTTACAATCGAATTGCGATATAAGTTTCCCAGTAAAACGATTTCTCCGTTTTTGATCTGAAAATAATCTCCCGGAAACAGGTTTTGATTTAGGGGTTTTGTGGGTATAAATCCTCCTGTTTTTAAGTAAAATTGTCTGTAGAAATTTTTATAAATACGATCCATAAACTTAAAATTAGTGAGTTTAAGTCCACTGTACAGAGGACTGTACAATGGACATTTTGAGTTAATTAAGATGCCAAAGCCGCTGCGTTTGCTGCTGCTAGGGCTGCTTGTAAAGACTGTAATTTAATTTGTGCTTTATTCAAATTAGTGTTGGCAATATTCAGCTGTTTGTTCGTCTGGTCATTTGCTATTTTGGCATTTTCATACGCTTCTTTAGCATTGTCGTAGGCTCTGTAAAGAAGGGCTTGTAGTGAATTTCCAGAAACAGGTTTTGTAGAAATTGCTAAATCATGATTTTCGCCTGTAAGGGTTTCATACAGTTTTGCAGCTTGTTTGTTTTCAAGTGTTATTACTGCTTCAGCCTCTAAAACAGAAGCTTCAGCCGCAACTGTCGATTTTAAAGCAATCAGTGTAAGCGCAACGGCATTATTAGCATCTGTTCCCGCTGAAGCCAGTCTAGCAATCAGATCATCAGAAATCAAGGGATTTAATGCTTTTTTGCGAACTACCAGATTGGCCAGTTTATTTACCAATTCTACAGAAAAAATTAATTGGTTAATAAGCTGACTGATACTGCTAGAAACAATCGAAGTACTTGCTGATGACAAAATCATTTTGTTAAACGTGATGTCTGAGTTATAAGCCAGATTGTAAGCGTTTTGAACAACCTGATCGACCAATGCCTTATTGCTCAAAGCATGTGTACGGTTGTTTTCTGCAGTAAGTAAATATCCTTGGTATCTTTGTGATTTTTCTACAAGCGATGTTACAATGGCTTGCTGCTGCTGTACTTCTGCGGTTGTATCTATAACTTGATTTGTTAAGGCATCTATTTCAGATTTTTTCTTTTCGGTAATTCCATATTTTGTTGAAATCGGAGTTAATAATAAAGCTTCCATATTTTTAGAATATTAATTATTTATGATTTTAAATTGTAAGTGATAAGATCTGTGTTTTCCCAGTCAGAAAGATTGTTGGAATATTGGGCACTGTTAATTTTATTGCCATTGAAATAGGAAAGAACTACAGGAATATATTGTTTTTGATCCACTAATGGATTTCCAAAATTATCCGTTGTTGTACCATCAATATTTACATCATAGGTGTCGAATGAAGCATTCTCTGCTTTTTCACCTTTAGCGGGAACGGCAGAGATGTAACTTCCCGCTGGAACATTCTCGGCAAGAGTTAGGTTGAAGAAGAAAGCACCGCTGTTTTGAATTGGTTTTGGATAATTTTTCTCTACTTCTGCTAATTCTTCTTTTTTAGATTTCTGCTGATTTTTGGCAGTACTAAGTCTTGTATTTGCTTCTGCCAATGAATTTTTAAAATTCGAAAGGTTTTGTTTTGCAGCTGCATTTTTTGGATCCTTAGCCAGTTCAGCTGTTAAATGCTTAATGTTGGCATTCAAATTATCTACTTCCTGACTCAGCTTATTAATTTCATTATCAAATAATTCGATAGTTTCATTTAGCTGTAAAATTTCGGTTTTATCTTCCAGCGTAGTTAAATCTTCATTCGTCAACAAATCATCTGGATAAGGCAGAAGAATGAATCTGTAATCAATATTTTTATCGCTTACTAAAGCATCTTTTTTAACCTTGAACTCGTAATCGTATATTTTTGAACGTACAGGTTTGTCAGCTTTGTGTAACGTATGCGTTAATTTGAAAGATTCAGATGCCACAGAAAGATAATCGTCAAATGTGTTGATTTCTTTTTTGTAATCTTCTGTAAATTGGATTAGTAAAAAAGCAACATATTTTTCTCCTAGTACAATAGCTTGATTGTCTGAGTCTAACAAATTCTCCATGGCAATCACAGCTTTTAATTCCTGATCAGGATTTGATGGCGTAGGAACTCTAAAATACTGTGAAGAATTGCGCAGTAAATCTTCGGCAGTAGAAATCGTAAAGAAGGATTTTTTACTTTCTTTTACGATAATGATATTATAGCTTCTTACCGGATCTTTTATAACCTGATTTGCCGCATCTCTAAATGAAAAAGGACTTTTAAAAGAATCGAATGAAACGGTAAACGTTTTTTTAACAGAATCAAATGGAACGGGTACCGTAACCACTAAATTTTGGTTGAAATTTTTGTTATTGATATCATACGCTTTTTTCGCCGCTTCGTATTCCACTTTACTGCATTTAATAGCACCTTCGGCACTTCGAGTAGTCATGCTTGCCTGCGACTTCGTATCATTATCGGCTGTTAAAATCGCCGTAATCGCAGTCAAATCTGCTGTGGTAACCTGAAGCAGACTGTTTACAGAATCGCTGGTTACTTTTGCTTCATCGGCTACAACTCCCGAAGTTACTTCTGCAATAGAGGCTGATGCTTCCATAGCTTGCTGCGAAGTTAACTCGGCATTGTACGCTGTTTTGTTCATTAAACTATACACTTCTTCACTCTGACGGTAAATCTGAGATCCGTAATCGGCAGCGTTTATAATACTAAAAATGCTTCCTACATCGCTTGCCAAACGTACAATCGCATTGGTCGCCACTTGTATGTTTGCTGCAGCAACCGCTACGTTGTTTACAGATTGAGAGGTATACGTTTTTTGCTGGTTGGCAGACAGTAAAAGGTTATCAGACATGTTTTTGTTTTTGACAGCCACACTGTTAATGTGCTGTTTGTCTTCGTACATTTTAGTTGTAGCGTCCAGTTTTTCATTGGCTACAATCTCGGCGCCCTCTGCGTAATACAGCGTAAACATAGAGGCATTTAACTGCGAATCGAGTTGTTTTTTACCCAATTGCTGACTTTCTAATGAAGTTAAAACACTAGAATGTAAATTTTCATTGTAGGTGTTCATAATGGTTCTTTTTATTGATTAATTACTTATTTTATAGGATCTTATTTTTAGATTTAGTAAGGCCAGACTACATGAAGCGGTTTTGCCATCCAGGGATATTTAATAATTGAGAAAGCAAAAGGCGATCTGGAAATCAATATGTCGTAAGCTCTTTTTTCTACGACAAGTTCCCAGCGTTCTTCATGCTCGGTTAAAAGACCGTTTCTTACAAGCCAGTTTCCTCTAAAACCATCAATAGAACAATCTCCAATCGCATCCCAATACGAAATTGCGGCAGTGATTAAACCGGTAATTAAGGTTTTGTTTTGTTCCGGAATTTCGATTTCATCGGGTATTGGCTGGTTAAGCGGAAGTCCGCACATGACTTTGTTCAGCGGTAAAAAATTCTCTTCGGTTACGGTAAGTCCGGTTACCACATATTGTAAATACTGTGCTGCGCTTATCTGATTTTCAATACTGGTAAATTCGTTATTGTGAACCAGATTTAACCTTTCAAAAAGCATATGGACATAACTGTTCAAAAGCACGATTCCAGCATTTCGAACGGGAATACTTTCTTTTACAGTAGTTTTTGTGGATTTAACGGGTTTTTGTTTTTCAAATTCTGAAAGCATCTCAATATTCTTTTTTGTTTTAATAGTTTGTTTTTCTACCTGTGTAATTTCCCTGAAACTCAACTGAAGCGACAGCGGAAATTGATAAATGTGTTTTTCGATATCCATAAGGAAACTCTTTTTAGAAATTCCTTTTTTAGTTACGACTTCCCAGATTAATTCATTCCAGATTTTATCAATCGAGATTAATCTCCAATTGTCATTTGCGGCAGCGTTAAGTACTTTTCGCAACAGCAGACTTTGTAAATCTTTGGCATGAATTCCTTTAATAGTAATGCGGCCCAAAGTGTGATAGAATTTTTCCAGAATACGCAAATACGATTCTTTGCTCTGATCCAATTTGCTTACAGAAGTGCACAGAACATTGAAATGAATATTTCGGCTCAGCCAGTCTGTTTGTGCTTCAGAAACAAATTCTTTTTTTAAAATCTGAAAGAATATTTTAGTGTCGGCGGCAATAATTTGATTTAGTAAATCACTGATTTCAATGTTTTCCGAAAGATGAAATAACAGCGGAATTTCTTTCTGACAGATAATTGAAACATACCAATCGTATTTTTCTTTAGCAGAAACTTTTTGATCAAAGAATAAAGATTCTGATGAGATTGATTTTACGGGATTTTCAAACGTATTTTCATCTAGAAATGCATCATTTGCAGTTTCTTCATTGAAAGTATCCAATACGTTTTCTTTCAGATAATTACCTGTTGTTTCTTCGTTCGTTTTTTTGATTTCGATGTTTTGAGAATCAATGCCGAATTTGTTTTTCACATATGTTGTAAATGCTTTTTCAATCAATTTTTGAAATAGAACCTGATTTCCTTTGTACGCATTATAATTTAAAATAACAGTCCAGAAAATCTCGCTTAAATCTACCGTAATACGTGCATTCGAAATTGATTTTGATTTTGCAATCCAGATTGTTTTTTCCTTAATCCAATTGATTTTCAGCGATTTTCCGTTCTTTAAAAAATACTCGATTATGGCATCGCTTTCTTTTTTGTCCTGTTTTCGTACCAAAGAAAATTTAGGATCATGAAAATGTGTTGTAAGTACATTTGCCAGCGAAGTTTGTGCTTGCTGCGATGTATTTTGTATTAATAAAGCCAGCTCGATAATGTTTATCGAATTGTTGTTTTTCAGCTGGATTAAAAAGCTTCTTTTAATGGAAATTCCAAACGCTTTGATTCTTTTGGATTGAAGCAGTTTGGTAATAAACCTAAAATAATCAATGTGTTTGACAGCAGTTGTTTTTCTGGATAATTGCAGAATAACCGTTTCAAGAAACACAGACGAATTATGTTCTGGATGCAATAACATTTCTTGAATACTAAACAGCAGCAGATCATCTGTTAAAAGTTCTTCGGGCAGATCGTATTTTTCTTTTGAATTTAATATTTCATATACCATTTGAACCGTTTGTATCAGTTTGGTTTTCTTGTAATTGGCCGTTTTGATAATCAATTGCAAAAGCTCTCGGTTTAAAAGAAACGGAATGATTTTTTTGATAAATTCTTTGTTTTCATACGAAAGCATCACTTCAAAAGCCGTTTTAGGATGCAGATAAATATTCTTAATTAATGATTTCTGCAAGTCTTTAAAAACCGTATTTTTTGAAGCACTTTTTTGGAATTCGGTTTCTAGTTTTACCACCAGATTTTTAAAATGAACCGCCGGATAATTCGAATTTTTTTTGTCGATTTCATGGCAGTACATGCTGTTTAAACGCGTGTAAAGTATAGCCGAATTACTATTTTTTGCCGTTACCGGAACAACAGCGCTGGTAAATGATCCCAATAATTGAACTGGTTCTTTATGATTTGCTTTGCTCAGTTCTGTAATACAGTGCAGTAAAAAAGTAGTATGAGCTGCATTTTTATTTTTGATGAGAAAAGCAATCGACGTCTGCCAAAGGAATTTCGGATTGTTTTTTAGTTTTAATACCGAACTCAATGCATTTAAATACAATACCGAATCTAGATTTAAAGATGAAGAATCACTGTCTAGTTTTGAAAATAGTATTTTAATGGCATTTTCATCTAAATCTTCAATTAGAGCAAAAACAGCCGTTTCGTTTTGCAATACACGGCTCAGCAACGTTTTGAATTTCGACGGATTTTCAGAATTCAATACCGCAATCAGTTCGTTGAGATCGTTTTTCTGATTTCTCAATTTACGCTCTGATTTATGTATTAAAAGTTTTTCTAAAAGATGCCAATAATTGGTTTGAACCTGCGGAACAGCATGATGCATTTTTTGTGCTTCATATTCCTGAGTCAGCATTTTTAAAGTGTATATAAAATCGTTGTTTCTCGTGGTATTGTCGGATATTTTAACCACTGTATTTTCAATCAAAACAATCAGTTCGGCATAGGCAATATTGTAATGATTGGCCATTTGCAGAATACTGCTTTTCATAAAAGCGACTTTATTAAAAAGCGTTCCGCGTTCCAAAAGCAGGAAGTTTAAAATAAAGAAATACAGATTTTTTCTAAAACTTGCCGTACTCGTTTGTATAATCGTTTCCTTCACCTGAAGCGTTGTAATAATCGAACTAAATTCTATTATCGTATCGCTGTTGTTAGGTTCAAGCGCCGTAATTATTTTGTTGACGTTTTTTTCATCAAACTGCCAAGAAATTCTTTTGCGGACTTGTTCGTGTTTGATTCCTTCTTTTTTGATAATGGCAATAATTTCAGCCAGATTGTTCTGAAGCAGTTCTGCCATAATTTGGTTTACAGAACCTTCTTTGTTTTGGTAACTCCACGGTAAAAATCCCTCAATTAGAAAAACAGTCAGGTTTTCCAGAATTGATTTTTCTTTGTTGTAAACCGATATTAAATTCTGTTTCTGATGGTTCTGATAAATAATCAGTTCTTCGATTTTTTCTTTTAAAAGCGTGCGTATTTTGGTACTCAAGTCAAATTCGAGATCACTGTAATCACAGATTCCCAAATCGATTTCTAACGATTCTATACGCCAGCTTTGTTCAGGCGGACATAATTCGTTAAATACAGATGCAGCTTCTCCCGGAAGGGAAATTTTACTCCAGTGGCTCAATCGCTCCTGAAGTTTAAATCCTTCTTCTCTTTGGTCAAAAGTAGTGTTCCACTTTAGACTCGATACAATATGGCGGTTAATTTCTTCCATGGTTTGACTCTAAAATTTGGTTTAAACTACTAATAACATTCAGGGCAGGCTGAACAGGTTTTAAATGCACCGCAGCTTCTGCCTGACTTAATGAGGTCAAATCCTTAAATCGCAGGCTTTTGTGCCAATTGATGTAATTGAGAATAAAGGCGCCAAAATCCTGACTGTTTATGAAGACACATTTGAAGCTTACATTGACAGGCAGACTGATTTTTAAAAATTGTTTCAATCGTTGTTTGAATTCCTTGGTTTGAAAAGCCGGCACAAAATCGGGAAACAAAATCAACAGGTCTTTTTTAAATACTTTCGAATTCATCGAAACACTTCCGTCGCCAGAGGCAATACTTATTCTGAAAGCATAATTAGAAACTTTAGATTTTATGAATTCTTTTTGGTTTTCTATAATGGATTCAGTTTCTGATGTAAACGCAAATTGAGTTCCCGAAAAGGACAAATAACCATTTTGTAATTCTTGATCTAATACCGTTTCACTAGAAGTATTTAAAATACTATTTAACTGAGAAATGGTTTGAAAATCAAGGTTTTGAGACTGATATAAAACAGTGTTTTCTTGATTTTCTTTTATAATTTGAAGATTAAAAAACAGTGATTTTAAAAGAAGTGCTGTTTCCAGAAAAATACTTCCTTTTCTTTTCTCGATAAACCACAACGTTTTCTGAACCGTCATATACACATTAGAATCGGTACTTTCTGGATTGCTTTTCAGACTTTCGAATTGGGCATTTATAAAATTGGAATAAATGTTTTTCAATCCAAACAACAAGTTTAGTTTCAATTCAATTCCTGAAAAATTGTTGAAATCGTTTTGGTGTATTTTTTCTTTTTTGTTGAGTTCTTCTGATTTAAAAATAAAATCAGTGGTGTGTTCATTTATGTATTGAAAATGCTTTTCTTTCATCTGAAAGAAAGTTTCATCAGGTTTTCTTTCCGTTGTCTGTGCTGTTAGGAAATTATAAGCTTTTTGACGGTTGTAGGACAATAATCCTAAGTTTTGCAGATACAGACTTTTTACAATAATCTGGTCTTTTCTTTTATCGCCGGTATAAATTGTATCGTCAATAATCGAATCGATTACTTTAGGTGATTCGCCATGTCGGGCTAAAAGATGGTTGAGCAGTTTGTTTCTTCGTTCCAAATTGGTATCTTCTTCCTCCATAATCTTCATTAAACCAAAGATGTACGGATTGTACGGATCTTGCTGGTATTCGAACCAGCTTTTCTCTTTTAGTTCGGTTTCAGACTCATTTCCTGTCGAATAACTAAACGTTTTATTGTCTTTTAATAAAGGTTTGATATGCGGAACATTGTACAAGGACTGATAAAAATAACTCGGCGAAAACATTTTGTACGGAACTGGATATTCAAGATGTTTCTGCTGATATTTATCTTTTACAGCATAAAAAGTTTCTTCGTCTGAAGGTGCGCCACAAACCGAATTTTTAAAAGAAAATAGTTTCGAAATATTTGCCAGCTGCGAAAACTGATTCGCTAAAACTTGATCAAACAAGGTTAAATAACCTTTTAATTGGCGTGATTGTGCAATTTTTACGGGTTGCGAATGATCTTCTATAGTATCTGCGCCTACGCCATACTGCTCAGGAAAAGTATGCTGAATAGAGTAGTAGGTGTTAATATCTCTAAAACTGCTTTTAGGCAGTTTTTTGGTTTCTTTTTTATTGAGAATCGCGGTGGTTTTCTCGTAGGTATCTTCAACAATATTTAAAGCATTTACAGTAATATCGCAAGGCAGATTTTTACCGTTGCAGCTTAAAACAAGATTATTGGTTTGATAAGAGTTTAAAACATCAATAGCAATAATCTGATTGATTTGTGATTGTAAAACAGAAACCGCTTTTCCATCCTGAAGCAGTTGTAATCCCGAAACCGAAACCACGCCGCTGATGGATTCAATTATCGGAATCAAATCGATTACTTGTACAGAATCTGTTTTTAAAGTCAGTTCATTGTCAGGAATCCAGCCGTTTTTTAAGTTTGGGCCGTCATATATTTCGGCAGTTGTGTATTCAGAAATTAAAGCACTTTCGTAACCTGTTTGTACTACTTTGGCGAAAATAAACGAACGAATTTTATCCTGTAATTCCAGTAAAAGATCATATTGATTAATGTTTTTCTGAATTTCGATTAAACAGCTTATCAAGCAGTTTATAGGCTGTAGCGCGATAGGTTTATTGAATAATTCGCCTAAATTTCGGCTTTGGTTCAAATAATAATAGGCTTCATTGCAAACATTGTCACGATCAGAATCATTGCTGATTTGCGGACTTATATAAAGATAAAATTGATAGACTTTGTTAAACGGATAATTGTTGCTGTTGAAAGTCGTAATAAGCACATTATCAATGTTTGGTACAGCATCGATAAGGTATTTTTTATAATCGTTTATGGTGTACGGAGCGGTCGTTAAAATCTCTGCCGGCAGATAAAACTGGTCTTCGATTTCAATTTTTCCGTTGGAATTAGTCAGGATATCTGGTATGCTGAAATCGGTACAATAACCTAATTCTGTAAGGGCATAACAGATTTGGTCTAAAATAGTAATTCCGGGATCTGACGGATTAAAATTCGTCCATTCGTACCCAATATGACTTTGGATATAGCCAAGCGCTTTCTCTTTCAGGGCGGTAAAATCCTGATGGAGCGGAAGCTGATCTTTTACTATGTAGTTGACTGTATCCATTTTTTAGTTTGAAAAAGTAATATGATGCTGTGGAGCCGAAACCAATAAGGTTCCTGATCCTTCTGCTTTAAGCGATGTTCTGTTAATAATGCATTTATCGGCTTTGCTGTTATTTAAATAACTTGAAAACGAAAGGTTGTTGACTATTCCCACGCCTTCAATACTCTGAATAAAAGAACTGACTTTGGCGTTAATAAGTTCATGACCAATTTTTACCTGACGCTGGCTGCTTTCAATCCACGGTGACAAGTATATTTTCAAAGCCTGATTGACATTTTTTTGTACCAAAGTGGGTTGATAACCGTTTAGAACTTCAATTTGAACCGAAACAATCACATATTCCAGATTGAAATTGGAAACGTTAAGATTTAAAAAAGGTGAGGCATTTTCTTTTAAAAAAGCTTCAACCTGATCTTCCAGACAATTGTTTACCAGCGGAATAAAAGCATTACTGTCTGTAGCAACCGACATTTTTTTGGCTAAATACACCTTGCAAGTATTGGACTTGTTATGATTCACCACTTTGGTGTAATAGATGTCGCTGAAATTTTCTGTGATAAGCGTATAAAAATCGGCAGGGTTGGCGGCTCTGTTTTTGGTTTTTATACTACTGCTGATGCGCTGGTTTCTCTGCGTGTCGTTTTCTGCAGCTTTTCCTCCAAAAGAAGGAAATGGCTGTGAGATTACGGCTAGTTTAGGAATTGCTGTCTGCGGTTTGCTGATAACACTGCTGCCAACTTGCGGAATTGTGGTATCCAGAAGAAAAGAGGTTCCTGTACGCTGTACACTGAATCCGTTGGTTTGTACAAAAACGGTTTGTGAATACGCGTCTGGACTGCCGGAAACGACAATAGAAATCCAATTGTTTTTTCCTGGCATAAAAACTCCCGTATTGTTGCAGTCCGCAGGAATAGAAAGTTCAATAATACCAGAACATCTAAATTGATTGGTACCATCGGAAAGTACTTTTAGTTCTTTCCAGCCATAATCGTTTAAATAGAAATACTGAATACTGTTTTCTGGGGTTACCGTAATTGAATTTCGGGATAATTCGAGATAGAGATTTAAGGTGCTGTTACAGATTAACTGTTCCATTTCGATAAATAAAGCTCCTGAATATTCAAATGAAGGATAAAGAGGCACGCCTCCCGATGTATCGTTTGAAGTACCTGTAATGGCTGTATTGATAGAAACAGTCGCTTGTGCATCACTGTCATATATTTTATAACTGCTGAATGGCGAGTATAAGAAATATTCGAGTGGATAATCTTCGGCTGAATTATCAAATTTGTAGGTTTTACTGGCCGAATAGTCGGCTTTTATTGTTTTGATTTTAGGCGAAAAGGGCGGATTTGCCGATGGTATAAAATCCAGAGTGTCATCTTTTTTGGCAGTAGCAATAAGACTTCCGTTTTGCAGCGCAATACTCGCTACAACGTTCGGATATATTTCTGAACCAAAGCCATATTCTGGTCCTGACAAAAGCATTTTGATAAAACCTGATGAACTTCCATCTGTAAATTTTAAAGGCTCGTTCTGAATATTTGGATCTCCTTTTAATACCGTATTTGTATTTCCCTGAGGGGCAATATAAATATAATGGCTGCTGGAATCTGTTGTAGAAGCTTCAGCATTCTTTTCCTGATCAACATCAAACAAATAAACAGGATTTACGGCAGGAGTAGTGGGTACAAATACACAATTTGGACCTGTATAATCGTATTTGTACAATTCAATTTCGTTCCATGATTTATTTTCAAGCAAATCAAAATCAACCGTAAAAGAATAATTCGCAAAATACAAATTCACATTTTCGGATGCTGTCTTTTTTGAAAAAAGCCTGATTAAAGGGATTCTAGAAGCCGTAGGATTTGGTTCGGTAATAGGTTTTGTTGTTGGCGGCCCTTTTGGCGGTATGGGCTGCGGAACTAATTTTGACAAATATCTGTTGTAGGAATCATAATAAGTTGAAAAATCAGTTGGCAGTTTATCCCAGTAAATATGAATGCTGAAATTATTCAACGGTTTGCTAAATATCTCGCTGCTGCCAATAATAAAATTCGAATTCTCTAAAGCAATTGGCCCAAAAGGAGGAAAGGGATTTTTGGTATTCAATTCACCAAAATCATTGTAAAGCTGTAAAGTAGTAACATCGGTTACTTTTACAGAAATGGTTATGGCTGTTACTTTAGGTGAAACTTTTGGATTATCAATATTTTTAAATAGAATTTTCAGCATTGGCCAGCTGGTTGTTAAACCGTCAGGATTTACCAAAAATGGTTCAATTGCAATTGTCGAAGGATCAATTTTAATAGTGATAGTTACTGTATTTCCTCCGCTGACTACAAAATTGGAAGGAGTCAGTACTATTGGGAGCCATTCTTTTTGTGTGCTTAGAAAATATTGGGCATTTTGCAAAAGACTTAAACTAATAGGTGCATCAAAACTAAGGTCAAGTGTTATTGTTCGATCTCCTTCACGCAGTAAAAGCATAGGCGATGCAAAAGCAATTCCTAAAGGTAAAGCTTGAATGGCAGGATTGTTTTCTCCAAATGTAGACCAGCTGATTACGTTGCCATCTTCATCTTTTTGAATTGCTGTCGGTTTCGCAATGGGTTGTAAATTATACGCTCCATTCAGCAGATTTTGATAATTGAGCGTATAGGCGCTCGTAACAATCGCTGGATTTAAAACGCTGTTTTTTTGAGCGGCAAATAATATCGGATTTTTTTGTGCATCAACGCCTCCATTAAACAATGTTCCGGCTGGCAAAACATAAACCGAATCTGACTGTGAAAGCGTAGCACTTAAAAAAGCTGTATCGGCAGAAGCAGGTAAATTGGTTTGTTTTAAAATATCAGAATAATAAAAATCCAAGTGTTTTTGAGAAATACCGTTTAACTGTTCCTGCTGTACTTTTAAAAGATCGATAAAAGAACGCAAAAGGGTGGTGTCTGGATAACGGCTTTTTCTGTTGCTTAGGTTTTTAAATTCTGTTAAGGCATGAAAAATGGTTGTTTCCAGAAAATTGTATAATCGATCTCCCGTTATGGTTAATGCATTTAAGGAAGCAGCATTTTTATTTCCTGTTTCTAGAAAAACTTGTTCGGTATCAAAACCAAAGACTTCCCAGAAAGGTCTTTTGCCTTTGTTGCTATTCCATAAATCATCATTAATATCGACATACGTATTGCTTGGTAATCCAGCAAATCCAGCGTTTAATGATTGCGTGTACAAATACTGACGGAAAGACTGAACGGCCCAGAAATCGGCACTCAGCATATTTTGTACTTCATGCAGCATATATTTTTTGAGATTGTACATCTCATCTGTCATCTGCATATAATACGTCCATCTTTCTATTATTTTGTAGGTTTCAGTAAGATGGTCAAATAGTTTGTTTAAAGCAGTTGAAGTCTGATTGGCTGCAGCCTTTGTTTGATTTAGTTTCTGTACTTCGTTGCAGTTTGTTTTGTATTGCGAATGCAGTTTTTTATAATTGGTTTTGGAAATAGAAACCACTAAAAAAACGGGATCTTTCAATAAAAACGGATTCCAGCTGCCTTCGATTGCATTTTGGTCATTGTAAAAATTGATCAGTCTGCTAAATTCCGCAAGAAAATGCAGCCAGTCATGCTCTTTCCTTCCGTCTATTAAATGCGGAGCTGGAACGAGTGACTCGTTAATGGAATTTAAAGCACTATTTTGATCAATTGCAATCATTTTTTTCGGGCTAGGTTAGTTCCTTCTTTTAAATGGAAAGGAAATACATAGTTGTGTCTTGTATTAGTTTGTGAATAGATGTAAATAATCAGCACTTCGATGAGTCCGTTTAAGACATCTGTTGAAGCAATTTGTACATCCTGAACCAGTATTCTGGGCTCGTAACGAAGCAGGGCATATTTTATCGTTTCAATAATTTCTCCTTTTAGGGCATTATCAATTTTTCTGAACATAAACTGCTGCAAACCAGATCCAAAATCTGATTCTAAAGTGCGTTCACCCTTGCGGGTATTGAGAATAATGTTGATAGATTCGTTTATATTGGCTTCATTTGCAGATAAATTAAGCTGATAATTACCCGCAGAAAATGATACGGGAAACGACCATCCCGAACCTAAAAACAAACTCTCTTTTTTACTGATGCTATCCACCTATCATTACGGTAAATGCTCCCAGAATAATAGTTCCTCCGTGAGCGGTTTTATCTCCCATTCTTGCGGCGGGCATACCGCCAATCATTACTGTTGATGATCCTTGTATAATCGAATCTGGTGGTCCAACACAAACAAGCATATCACCAACTCTAGCTGCAGGTAATCCTGCTATTAAAACGGTTGGCATTCCTGGGCCTACGACTGGTCCGCCTACATGAGGGATTGGCGGAAGACCTGGAGTTATCATTGGACATTCGTGAAAATCTGTAAGTCTTGCTGCTGGTGGCATATCTTTTATTTTTAAAAATTAATTAATCATTACCATGGCTCCTTTAAGCGTTAACTGCATACCGCCTTGTACCTGAGCCATTTGTGCGCCTTGAGCAGAGTACTGCATATCGGCATTTTCTTTAATGTTTAGTCCTTTTGTAGCAACATCACCGCCGCTGGACTGAATAGTAATTCCTTGTGTTCCTTTAATATTTACATTTTGCTGTGCCGAAATATTGATGTTTTTCTGACTGGAAATATCTATTCCGCTCTCCGACATTACAATACTGTTACTGTTTTGATCTTGAATGGTGATTTTTTTGTCTTTATCGCTTATAATAATGGTGTTTTTACTTGGAGTAGCTACTGTCCAAACTTTGTTTTCATCATCAAATTCAACTGAAATTCCAGATTTTGATACAATGGCTTTGGTGGAGTTTTTGTTATTCGGTGTTAATCCTGTAAAAGGTTTTATGCCGCTGCTGCTGTACATACTTCCTAAAATTACCGGATAACGAGGGTCTTCGTTAAGAAATCCAAGAATAACTTCGTCTCCCACTTCTGGAAGGAAAAAAGCGCCGGCACCGTTGGTTGAATAAAAGTTAGAAAGTCTTGCCCAGATTCCTTGTCCGTTAGGATCAAACAACGGAATATTAACTAGAATTCTAAATTGACTGTCTGGATCTTCAGACATTTGTTTTACCGTACCGTTAAATAACCCTCTTACTCCGGGAATAAGTCCTGAAGCGGGAGGTGCCATAACATCTGGTTCTTCGGTAAACCAAAGCGGGGAAAGTCCTAATTGAACTTCTGTAACCCAATTTCCTTGAGATAGATCGTGAACAACGCCACCAATAAGGTAATCACCATTGAAACGGCTTCCAAGACCTGCAAAAGTCATGTACTTTCCGGGATCAACTAAACTGGTTCCTATAAATTTGGCTTCGCCTGTTATTTTAGAATATTCGCTTTTAATAATCTGCGCTTTTGACCAATTGGTTAAATCAGCAGTTTCTAAAGGTGCAGTGGTTTGGAGTTGGAAGGTCGAAAGTCCTACAACACCAGATAATTTTTTGGTACTCAAATTTCCTGCTCCGCTTACATTAGCTGAGGCTTGACCATTTACAACAGCCTGAGTTTTAAAATCCCAGCTGTTGGCAGTTGCACTTCCTAATTGTGTAACGGCATTTAACTTGGCATTGAATTCATATAAATTATCTCCATAAGTCACTGTCACCACTGAGGTAGTCGTATTATCTGGAGCTTGAACGGAAACGGTTCCGTTTATAGTAGTTACGATTAATCCATTGGCTTCAGCAAGCGATAAAATATAATCCCAGTCCGTTACATAATATTGTACTTGTTCCGGCCATTGTGTTGAGGTAGACGCAACGCTTGGTGTTAATCCTGAATAAGTTCCTATAATTGAGCTTATAATATCACTGTCTTTTTGTTTGGAATAGGTAAGACTTTTTCGTCCTACAATCATTTTTACGGCTTCATCACGGCATTCTACTTCCAGAGCAGATCCTATTAGAGAGTCAACACGAACTGTTTGGCTCATGATGATTCCTTTAAAAATGACCGTATTTGTATTGTCATAACCGGCTTCAATACTGATAGTGCCGCCTGGAACAAAAGTGTCTGAGGAACTTGCTGTAAAATCCTGAACAGTAGGATCACCGTCTAGAATTGTAATTTTGGCACTTGAAATTCGGTTTACTCTTTTTTCAACGTGAATAGCATACACGCTTAATTCGTCTGGTACAGTTGCACCATTTACTTTAACTGTGAATGTAGCGATTCCACCACTTGATATGTTGTTAGAAGTACTCATGATTTGGAGGGTATTAAAGGTGGAAATATTAATTTGTCGATACCACTTAGGTTTCTGAATTTGTTTAGTTTGTTATACGCTGCAACTTGTACGTAATAGGAATCATCATTCCATGTTTTTAAGCAAAGCTGAGGCAGAGACATTCCTTCGGTTACCGTTACGATATGCGTAAGGTCTGGTGACTCGGGAGCGTCTGTTCGGGTTACAGTTTCCGGAGAAACGTATTGGCTGAAAGACAGTGAGATTTTGGCTCTCAGCGGACTTCCGTCTGGTTTAAATAAAGTGTAAGAGATATCAATTGAATTGAGAACTCCGCTGAAGGTAATGTCTTGTCCCCATTGTATTTTTACAAAGTTCGGACGGTGAATTTTACCATTATACGTGTAAATAATGGTTTCCAGCGCTGTAATTTCCTGAGACATGCTGATGCGTTTTGGATCCACAATTCCGGTACAGTCAATTACAATTTCAAAATTCAGTTTATCGCTTGGGGTGCTTTTATACTTCTGCGAAGTCGAACTTGTGGCCGGAGCCTGTTGTTCGTTGTATTCGATGGCTTTTTCCAGTTTAATGTTTTCTGGATTTATCATAACGGTATACGGATTCCCTGAGAGTTTGTTTTGAAACTCTTCATCGGTATAACCAGTCATTTTTAATAATTCCAGACTTGCCATGGGCTTGTTTTTTAACGTTTGTAACTGTTCTCCTGATTTTTCTCAGAGATTAATCTTTTGCATTCTTCCAAAACTTGTTTTCTAAGCAAGGAAAGTTCTTTTTCTTTTGCAGCCGAATTGCTTTTGTTGTGCGAACTCACAATTTCAGTTTTGATAACCAGCTCTCTTATTTCGATGGGCATGATGATTAATTAAAAAGTTTGTCAAAATTGGTATTCGATGAAATATTGAAATAGGTATAAGCAAGCTCGATAGATTCGATTGCGATACCACTTTCCTGAGAGTTTAAATCAGAAATGGAATATTTTACCGGATACGCATTGTTAAAAGTCCACTGCATACAAACAATACCGCTGGCATTCAGCAGACTTAGTATTACATTGTGCGGCTGGATAGGAATTGCCAATCCTTGATCGATACAATTGGCACACCAGCTTACTAATGAAGATCCTACGGGTACAATGGCTCTTTTTAAAACTAAGTTTGGACTGTTAGAAACTGTTGGGAGGCGGTATTTAAACCTATTTTCGCCTCCGCAAACAATTTCTTCTATACTTAGTTCTTTAGAAATTCCTGACACCTCTTTGAAAGCCGCATCCACACCCGAAAAAGAGAGTGTAAAATAAAAGCTTACAGGATAATCATTATTTTCCGCCATTTTTAATAATTAATTGTTCATGAGCAATTTCAATAGTGTCTACTGCAACTTCATTTCCGTCTGATTTTAAATCAGTACTGGTAATTTTGGTTGGCCAGGCATTATTTAGTGTCCATTGCATGGTTACACCGCCTTTTTCGTCCAAAAGTTTGATGATTACCGTTCTTCTTTTAATGGTATTCATTACCACCTGCTGGTGCCAGTCCCAAAAAGTATTATCGTTTACAAAAATGCCTCGCTTCATGGTTACGTTGCCGTATTTTGTAATTCCCGGCATTTTTTCTACAGAAAAAAGCGGGCTGTTGCTTTTGCGATATTCTATAATTTGGTTTTCGACATCCATTCCTGTAACTTCTTGAAAAGCTACTTTTGTCAATTCAGTTCCCAGGTCTACTTCAAACCTGAACTTTGGCATGGGCCATGTTGCGCCTTGTACGCTTCCGTCATCTGTTGCCATATTCTTGTATTTTTATTTAAAAGAAATTCTTTAAGAGATTAATGATTTGATTAACTAGAAGTTGCCATCTGTTGTTGAAAGGTCAACACGATAAACTCTGCTGGATGTACTACCGCTACTTTTACAGTAACATTCATAAAACCATTCAAAATATCATCTGCTGTCATAGTCGAACCTAATCCGCAGGCTACTGAAAAAGCATCAGAAGCACTTGCTCCTTGCAAACCGCCTTGTTTCCAGATAGAAGTAAGGAAACTGCTGATCATTGCAATTACAGCTTCCCACGTATTTTTGTCGTTTGGCTGGAAAACATACGCCTGAGTAGCCAGTTTACAAGATTGTTCAAGGAAAATCATGGTTCTTCTAACTGGAATATACCTCCAATCCTGACTGTTTCCATCTAATGTTCTTGATCCCCAGATTAAAATACCAAGTCCGTTAAACTTGCGGATCGCGTTAATGGATTTACCCGAAACGGCATCAACGTTTAAATTGGCCTGCTGGCTTTCAGAAATGTAAATAGGAAGCGAAGCTGTACCTACAATAGAAGTATTCGCAGGAGCCTGCCATGGACCAACCGCATTATCTGTAGTGGTAATAACACCCGCCATTGCACCACTTGGAGGCAGTATATTAGCAGTGTTTAATACATGTTTGATAATCTGTCCGTACGTTTGGCTGGCGATAAGGAGAGCGTTATTATTCTGCGTTACGGTTAAACCGCTGCTTGGATTTTGGATATTAGCAATAATCGTAGCAATACTTTGATTTGGTGCGCTTGGCGGATTCAAAAGTGTTTCCAGCTGCTTAACATCACCACCAAATAAATTGGTATAATCAATATCAGTATTCTGCATAATGGTTGTTCCGATAAACGGATAATACGCCATACCATAGTTTAACCCAACAGAACCTGTATTCATTCTGAAATTCGTAATATCTTCAGTATACAAAATAGGATCTGGAGCATCACCACCAATAATGTCAAAAACACTCATAGCAGTCTGCATTTGTGTACATTGTAAAAGCATTTGCTGCATTAAAGTCCCGTTATTTTCAAGACTTAACAAAGTAGCTTCAGGGCAGATGTACATGGTTGGTTCTGGCTCATTCAATAATAAAGAAAGACCGTTTGTAAGATCGTTTAACTGCACATTTGGATTTACAATAGGAGTGCCCGGCGTTCCAGGTTTTCCAGAAGGTGCTCCATACGATCCAACCGATACGATATAAGCATCGCCACCGCCATTTTCGTAAAAAAGCCTCACACTATTGTACAAATAATAAATCGTGTTCGGATCTGGCACTAATGAATAGTACGATCCGTTAATTAACATGTAATCACCTTTCGCCGGCTGGCTTTTCTGCTGTACTAAATAATATTCAGGACTGTATTGTTTAGACGGACTTGCAGGAAGCGGAGGATCCGGTAAACAAAAAAAGGCTTGAAAATCAGAGAACGAAGTGATTCTAACCGGTACATTAACGTACGATTTTCCCTCGTAAGAGGCCTGTGGTGTATACCCTATAAATGCCGGAACTGCTGTTGCAACTGCTACAACCGAATTTGGAAAAGCATTTAATTCTTGAATATAAACACCAGGAGTTTGAATGGTAGATAAATTCATTGATTTTTAATTTTTAGTGTTCATTTTAAATTTTGTT
This sequence comes from Flavobacterium endoglycinae, assembly GCF_017352115.1. Lineage (NCBI taxonomy): Bacteria > Pseudomonadati > Bacteroidota > Flavobacteriia > Flavobacteriales > Flavobacteriaceae > Flavobacterium > Flavobacterium endoglycinae. Next base: position 154,881 of record NZ_CP071448.1, on the reverse strand, counting down.
ATAGATAAATATACATGGGTGATGTAACTTGGTTTTGTTCTTTATTGCTGATGATATTTATTCGGGAAACATCGGGTATGGGGAGTCCTTTTATGATCACTTTTCCTTTTGAGTTTCCTTGATCGGTTCCTGATGATTCACTTTTATTGATGAGATCAAACTTGTACTTGGGTTTTTCGCTCAGCGGAATATTAGTAGTATCCGAAGTAAAAAGCAGTGCCTTTTCGCCCGTTTGAAGCGTGACTTGTTCCGGGCCTTTAAATTGTATTGAACCTTTCTGCGTTACCACAGGATTGTTTAACGGCAGCGAATTTTTATTGATAAAATAATACTGCCATTGTGTGGCTCTGGCTTCAAAACTTATTTTATATAAAATAGGATTATTTGATACGTTTTTGAGATCTTCAAAATAGATTTTTAAATTTCCGAAGTAGCGAGCAATTGGAGCTGTTTCTAAACTTTGGTTTAATACCAGAGTAGAAGTGTTTTCTTCATTTTGTGTTTTTTGGCTGCTGTAATTTACCAGTCCAAGAAAGTTAACCGGCAGATCTGTAAAAAGAAGAAAGCTTGGATTACTGCATTTAATATTAAATTCGAAAAAATCTTGTGAAGCAGTTTTAGAAATATAATCTAAAGTGTCTGACAATGTTGAGGTTGGGTTGGCAAATAAATCGAATCCGTTGGAAACAGTATTGATCATAAAACCGAATTTCTTCAATATCTTATCGGTTTTGTCTGTTGGAATAAAATGCAGGCAATTGCATTTTGTATTATCATAAAAGGTATGATAGACAGAAGTATTAAGAAGCTTTATGTAATGACTCTGTTTCATGGCGCTGCCGTATTATTGATTTGCGATACACCCGGAATAATTTCAGTAGTTTCATGACCCTGAACTTTAATCAGTTTTATTTTGTAAATAATCGAAGGCTGATATTTCGCTCCCATGGCAGTCCATAAACTGTGCATTTGGTGATAGGATATTTTCTCATATTCAAATTCAAGTCGGTTTAAACCCGATGGTATTGAAGAAGAGGAAGTGGCATCTATATAATTATTGACCTGAAAGAAGTTAATAACAACGTCAAGCGTTTTTAAAGATTCGCTGTAGTCGTCAAAATTGCAGCTGATGAGAAGATCTAAATTGTATCTTTCCGTTTCATTGAAACTCGAATAACTTCCATCATTCAGTTGTTTATTTCGAATGTAAAAAGGCTGATTGGTTTCTTTCTCAATATTAATTAGCGATAAAACGACTTTATTTTTATTGTTTTTCGGGAATATACCACTGGTATCGACAAGATAATTTAAGACGGTTAAATCGTCGTCGACAGCAAGACGGTTTTTTAAAAACTGTCCCAGCAATTTACTCGTAAACCATAAAGAATCATTTATCATTTTTTTGTCATTTTTATATGTTGGGGCGCATATCCCTGACTACATGGTAAAATTACTTTACATTTCATTTTAAGTAAGAAATACCGTATGCACTTTTCGTATACATTTTCTACATTTTGAAATTTCCCGTAGACAAATTGTAGACAAATCTGGTGTTTTACGTAAAAGAGTGCGTTTTCTACGTAAATGAGTTATAAAGTTTGAGAATTGTTGTGTATTTTATATGGTTGATGGTTGGTTTTTGGTTTTTGGTTTTTGGTTGATGGTTGATAGTTGATGGTTTGTGGTTAATAGTTGGTGCTTGATGGGTGGTGGTGGTTGGTTTTTGGTTGATAGTTTTTGGTTGTTAGTTGTTGGTGTTGATTGTTGAAAGGTTGAATTATTTTGAAGAGGAAAGTAATCCAGAAAAATAAAGATTAAATACTGAGAACAGGAATTATAGAGTTCAAGAAAAAGAAGCGTAAAACCAAAACAAAAAAACAGCCAAGAAACAACAAGTAACAAACAGCAACCAACAACCAACAACCAAAAACCAAAAACCAAAAACCAACAACCAAAAAACCTAAGAAACTGTTCTTAAGTAGGAAATAATGTCTTGGTCTTTGTTTAGGGTGAGTTTCTTTTTCAGGCGGTATTTGTGGGTGCGTACGCTGTCCTGATTGATGCCCAGAAGATTGGTAATGTCATTATTGCTCATGTTCATCTTGATATAACAGCAATATTTTAAATCTTTCGAACTTAAGGAAGGATGTTTTCGGGCAAGCGTTAGAAGAAAATTAGGATTGGACTGTTCAAAATAGATTTTGAAATCGTCCCAGAGTTTATTGTCGTTTGCAACTGCTTTTATCGAATTTACGATCGACATCAATTCCTGACGAATAGAATCATTTACATTAGGAAAAAGATACGAAATACGTTCTTTTACTTTTTTCAGAACCTCGACTTTCTGATCGAGTTCCATTACATAATGACTTAATTCTTTGGTATAGCTGACATCGTTTCTCTGATAAGCTGCTTCTGCAAAAGAAAGGGTTTTAGTTTTGGAAGTTGTTTTTTTTAGAAGAAATATCGATCTGATTCTGTATATCAAAAAATCAGCATTATTAAGGTGGTTAAAAGAATAGGTAAAAACAATGCAGTTTTTTGACCAGCAGGATGATTCGCATTCATTACTCTGCGTTAAGCATAAAATTGGAATATCAAGATGTTCCGAATTGAAACTGCTGTCCTGAATAATCGCTTGGTTTTTTTTGAAACATAAAATAATCAAATCCGGTTGTAAAGAATCGATTGTACTGTTTAAATCGGAAGCTCTGGTTACTGATATAGTTGAAAAAGCAAAATCAGACATTGAAGCAAGAATGTTCAGCACTCTGGTCAATACCAAAGTATCATCACATCCAATCAATATTGATCTTTTTTCCAGCATTTCAGGTTCGGTTGATTAGTTTGGGGTTTTTGAAAACGAAGCCTAAATTACCGAAATGATGCGTTTAAGAAGAAAAATATGTCATAAGATGCCTTTTTTTTGTCATGAAATTTTCTGAGGGTTATTTAAGACGATTTTCGGTTGATTATTTTCAATCTGGAACTAAAATTTACTTCTGAAATAATGGTTCCTGCAAAAATTAAACTTCCGCCCAAAAGCAGGCGCCAGGAAAGGTTTTCACCTAAAATAAAGAAAGCTCCAATGGCACCAAATACTGGTTCAAACAAATAAATAACCGCCACACGTTCTGCAGACAAATAACGCTGCGAAATGTTTGAAACGGTGTACATATATGCAGTAGAAAACAAGGCACAGTAAATCACGCCCATCCAAAATGTATTGTTTTCAGGTAACCAATTGGATTTAGAATCTGTAAGCGCGAGGCAAAAAGTAAACAGGGCACAAAATGCGAACATGGGAACAATTGAATACAAAAGATTCTTTGCAGCCGAATGTTTTTCCACAGCAATTAAGTAAACCGCAAAAGCAAATGCTCCGGCAATTGTAAATAAATCACCTAAGTTTATGGTAAATTTATCTTGAATAGCAATAATAAACAAACCTGTTAAAGCGGTTAAAGCGGCAATCCAGATTTTTAAAGACGTATTGGTTCTGTAAACCGCCAGTTTTAATAACGGAATAATAATTACAGTTAATCCCGCAATAAAAGAACATTGAGAAGCATCAGTATATTTAAGCCCAACCGTTTGCAGCTGAATACCTAAAAACATAGGAAAAGCTAGAATAGCTCCGGTTTTTACAGCTTCTATAGTCGTGTTTTTAACGTATTTCCAAAAAATAATGCTTAATACAATTACGGCCAGCAAAAAACGATAAAATAAAAAAGTGTTTGGCGAATAATCTCCAATAGCCATTTTGGTAATCGAATATGAAATTCCCCAAAATGCTGTGCCTATAATCAGCAGAATCAATAAAAGCTGTCTTCTTTCCATTTTAAATCAATACTTTTTTCATCATTAAATCTGTTTGTTCGTCATCTCCCAATTTAAAAATATGAGTATCAAATTGTACAAAACCATTTTTAGTATAGAAACTTACTGCTCTGAAATTCTTTTCCCAAACCCCAAGCCACATATACGACGCTTTTAATTCTTCAGCGGTATGTTCTGCCTGCGCGTATAATGCTTGTGCGACTTTTTTTCCGTGAAATTCTTTTGCCACATAAATGCGTTCGATTTCCAACGCATCAGCTGATTCTTTTTCGGTCTGTGCATCGCCAGTATTCAGTTTTAAATAACCAACTACTTTTTCATCTAATACAGCTAAATAAAAATAGGAGGAAGGATTGTTAAGTTCAGCTGTTAGTTTTTCACGAGCGAAGCTTTTATCCAAATATTTATTCATGTTTTCTTCACTGTTTGCATCAGCAAAAGTTTCAGAAAAAGTTTGTCTGCCAATGGCTTGTAATTGTATTACATCATTTGTACTGGCTTTGGTTATTTTTAGTGTATTCATTTTATTTTTTTTAATGCGTTAAAAGCTGTTTTTTGTTTTTAATAAATGCGTAAATTGCATCAATGGATTTACAGCAGATTAAATATTTTTTGGCTCTTGCCAGCGAACTTCATTTCTGGAATACTGCCGGAAAAATGAATATTACACAATCAGCACTCAGCCGTCAGATTCAGTCTCTTGAAAACCAGCTTGGGGTGCAGTTGTTTGAGCGTAACAAACGCAATGTAAAACTTACTGCTGCAGGCCAGTTTTTAAAAGAAAAATGGGAGGTCGAAATGAGTAAACTCGAATTTATTCATCAATCGGCCCGCCAGATTCAGCTAGGAGAGAGCGGTACGATTACTATTTCTCATCCTGATTCTATTTCGGCTTCGATTATGCCGGATATTTTATCGCGTATTTCAGCGGCTTTTCCTAAACTTAAAATCAAATTGGTTCAGGTTCTTTACGAAAACCAACAGGATTTTCTGCGTAATTATAAAATCGACCTTGCCATTACCAGAGATATTAATAATGCGAAAGACATTCGTTCAGAAAAAATCCACACCGATCATTTAGCCATTGTGGTTCCAGAGAATCATCCATATCAAACTCCCGCTGATCTTACGAAAGAAACACTTGCTTCTCAAAAGTTTATTCTGCCTACTAATGATGAAGGAAGCAGTTACAGCGATCTGATTCAGCGTTTATTCAATTCTTTCGAAAATGCTCCCGAAGCATATCTTCATTCTGAATTTGGATCAGCAATTATTGCTTTGGTTCGAAAAGGACTCGGAATTGCCATTTTGCCGGATTCGTATCTTTTTCACGGAATCTCCGGTATCCGATTTATCAAACTGCCTTTAGAAACCGATTTGTATATCAACTGGAGAACCGAAGACCATAATCCTGTTTTAGGCAATGTTCTAAAATTGATTATTCCGTAACTTAAGACCGTAACATTTCGATATGCGGAATTCCATCTTCATCGTAAACTTCGCCTTGTTCAACAAATCCTAGCGATTGATAGAATTTGGATAAATGATATTGCGCACTAATTCGGATATCTGCTTTTCCAAATTTTTCTTCACAGCCCGCGATGGAAGCTTCCATCAGTTTTACTCCTAAACCTAATCCGCGGTGTGAAGGTGCAATTACAACACGTCCGATTGAAATTTCAGGATACGAAATTCCAGCTGGAACCAAACGTGTTACGCCAGCGAGTTCATTATCAGTATAATATAATAAATGATAACTTTTCTGGTCTTTATTGTCTAAATCCAAATAGACACAAGTTTGTTCGACTACAAAAACTTCGCTCCTCATTCGAAGCATATTGTACATTTCGTGATTGGTTAATTCTTCAAATGATCTGATGATATGGCTGAATGTCATTTTAATCTTAGCTTTATTTTTTGACAAAGATAAAACAGAGAGTAATGTGGTAAAATGCTATTTTTTTATCATGTGATGCTGAAATTGCATTAATTAGTTTTAAAAAATCTCAAATTTTAGATTCCAAATTCCAAACCCACAATACAAACCAAAGTTGAAACTTTGGGCTATTTTTAATACTTTCCGAGAAATCTTATTTGTAGTAAACTTTGACAAAGTTCTGCCGTAGAAATTACATAACGTATCTATGTGTTAGAAAACTAGTTTCTTTCCATTTTCTTTTTTGCGGAAGAAAATTCTATGTTTCTATGTGTTTAAAACAAAAAAACTTTGCCAAAGTTCTGCTGTAGAAATTAAATAAACGTATCTATGTGTTAGAAACTAGTTTCTTTCCATTTTCTTTTTTGCGGGAGAAAATTCTATGTTTCTATGTGTTTAAAAACAAAAAAACCTTGCCAAAGTTCGAAACTTTGACAAAGTTGAATATAAAGTAAAATATATTTTTAGTGCGAAACCGCTTTTAAACCAACGATAGAACCAACCAAAGTCGCTAAGAAAAACAATCTCCAGAAAGCTGCAGGTTCTTTAAAAACAAAAATGCCGACTAAAACAGTTCCAACAGCTCCAATTCCAGTCCAGACAGCGTATGCAGTTCCAAGAGGAAGAGTTTCGGTTGCTTTCATTAATAAAAGCATACTTACGGTTAGAGAAATCAAGAAACCAATATACCAATAGTACATTTCGGTTCCGGTTGTGGTTTTTGCTTTTCCAAGACACGAGGCGAAAGCTACTTCAAATAAGCCTGCAATGATTAAAATAATCCAGTTCATAGAGTTAAATTTTGTCGTGCAAAGTTCCTTTATAGAATTGAGAAAAAATTTAACAAATGATAAAAAATGAAGTTATTTTAGGGTTTGACTAAATAGCGTAAAATTTAATTTTAACACATAGAGACATAGATTTTTTTACTGCCGTTAGGATTACAAAAAAAGCAAGCTTTAACACATAGCTATGTGTCTTGAAATTAGTGAAATGCCTCTTTAAAGTTTACTAGAGCTATGTTTCTATGTGTTAAAAATAATTCAATCGATGGTGTTATTTCAATTCTGCTCGAATTCTGCTTAAGCTGACTTGCGTAATTCCTAAATAAGAAGCGATATGTCCGAGTTGCACTCTTTGAATCAGTTCGGGATGGTTTTGCATCAATTCTAGATACCGTTCTGATGCATTTTTGAATTGTTTTGAAATCAAACGTTCTTCGGTTTTGATGAGCTCTTTTTCGGCAAATTTTCTTCCCCAATTCGCGATATGAACATCTTCGCTGAACAGTTTTTTTAGGTTATTGGTTTTGAGTTCATAAAGTTCACAATCTTCCAGAAGTTCAATGTTTTCATATCCAGGCTGTTCTTCAACATAACTTTTCATCGAAATTACGGTTTCACCTTCTTTTCCAAACCAAAAAGTAACTTCATTATCTCTTTGAATATACGCCCTTACCAATCCTTTTTTTATAAAATAAATATTCGATTCTACTTTATTGGCTTTGAGTAATATATGTCCTTTCGGAAAAGAGATTTCTGAAATATTATTCTGAAGTGCCAGTTTAGATTTTTCTGGCAGTTCGTGTATTTGATCAAGAATAATGGAAATTTCCATTGATGGGACTTTAGGAATTTAGAATAAAGGTAATCTTTTGGGATACTTATTTTCAACACATAGAAACATAGTTTTTAACATTTAAAAAAAGGCATTTCACTAATTAAAATGCAAATAGCCATCTATATATGTAAACTTGTCTCTTTTTGCTCGCTTTTTTGAGATAAAATATCTTTGTTTTTATGTGATAAAGGTAAAAAGTAAACTGTAAAAATATAGTTTATCTTAATAAAAAATCCCATTTCAAATTTGAAATGGGATTTACAACTGCAGAATTTGACGTACTAATTCAAAGGATTTGCAGCATTATTGACCAATATTAACTAATTATATTCCTCCTCCTAAAGCTTTATACAATAAGACTTGAGAATTTGCATTCCTAAGCTGAATATCAACAAAATCAAGTTCTGCCTGCAGTTTGTTTTTTTGCGCATTGATTATTTCAAGATAATTGGCATAACCGCTCAAATACAAGTCATTTGAAACATTTACTGCAATTTCGAGATGATCAATTTCTTTTAATTTGTATTTCAAAACATCTTCAAAAGCTTCGTTTCGATGCAGTAATGCACTTAATTCATTAAAAGCTGTGGTGATCGTATTTTGATATTGTAGAAATGAAATTTCTTGTTTTCTGTTCGAAACATAAAATTCCTGTTTGATTTGTCCTTTATTGAAAACAGGAGCCGTTAATCCGCCTAATATCTGCCAAGCGAAAGAACCAGTGTCAAAAAAAGTATTGAAAGAAAACGAATTAAATCCTGCATATCCGCCCAAGTTTAAAGTTGGGAAGAAGGCAGCGCGAGCCGCTTTTGCATCAGCGTTGCTGGCTAATAATTCGAAATATGCTTCAGACACGTCTGGTCTTTTATGAATGATAGAATCCACACTGATTTTCTGGTTTAAAACTTCCAAATGTCCAGATAGAAAATCACTGCTTCTGTCGATTTTTCCACCCAATTCTCCCAAAAGCGTTAGTAACGCTTTTTCAGTCTGATCGATGCTTAAATGCAATTCGGCAGCTTCGGCATGAATGTTATTGTTTTGTGCATTAAATTGTTGTACAGCGAGTTCTGTCGCTTTCCCAACAGATCTTTGTGCTGAAACAATATCAAGCGCTTTTTCCTGCGTTTTTAAGTTGTTATCGTAAATCGCTGCTTGTTTGTCTAATGCGATAAGTTTGAAATACAAATCAGCAACATCACTTAAAAGTCGGGTTTGTAACAATCGCATTCCGGCTTGTGAAGCAAAGTATCTCTGCTGTGCTGCTTTTTTACGATTGCTCAATTTTCCCCAGATATCGGCTTCCCAAGAAACTTTTCCGCCTAAAAATAAGTTAGGTGTAACATCTTCGTTGATTCTTTGTTTTTCGTTGATGTTCTGTGAAAAGTTGGTGTCAAAATTACCAACACCATCCATCGTATATTTTCCGTAATGCGTTCCAGAAATATCAAGTGCAAGATCTAAAGAGGGAAGAAGCGCCAGTTTCGCCACTTTTAAATGTGAATTGGCAATTAAAATTCTTTCCTGCATTATTAAATAATCAGGATTTTTGGCAACGGCTTTTTTTAATAACGCCTCTAATTTTGGGTCTTTAAAAAAGGTTTCTGTTTTCAGCGGAATAAAAGGCTGTAAACTATCTGCGGAATTTTTTCTCTGTGCGTCAAAATTTTCCGGGAGTTTTACAGAATCTAATTTCTCTGTGATTTTTGGTGCCGAACAAGCTGTTAAAAGTAAAATGCCAGTAATTATAATGGCACTTTGAGTTGTCCTTATTAGATCAGTATTTTTATATTGATTTATTATGTATTTCATTGTTTTAATTTATTTTATTCTCCCGTTGTCTACAATTTTATTTTAACACATAGAAGCATAGATTTTTTCTTTTTGTAGAAGGAAATGGAAAGAAACTAGTTTCTAACACATAGTTAGGTGAACATAAGCTAAAGTTTCAACTTTGTTTTTTTGTAATTACCACTCAGCTATGTTTGTTTAAGCTAAGTGAAACGCCTTTTCACGCCTACAAAATCCTATGTTTCTATGTGTTTTAAAAAAAAATTAAACATTAAGATTTACTCATTCGTTTTTCCAATTTTGCAAACAGTATGTAAAGTCCTGGAATAATCACAAGACCAAACACAGTTCCAATCAGCATTCCTCCGGCGGCGGCAGTTCCAATTGAACGGTTACCAACAGCACCTGCACCTGTAGCAATACACAGAGGAATTAATCCTGAAATAAAAGCAAAAGAAGTCATCAAAATAGGTCGGAAACGAAGTCGGGCTCCTTCAATAGCAGCTTCGACAATATCACGTCCGATTTTGTTCTGCGCCATAGCAAATTCTACAATCAGAATGGCATTTTTGGCGAGAAGACCAATCAGCATGACGAGTGCTACTTGAGCATAAATATTATTGTCTAATCCGACTAAAAGAAGGGCAAAATAAGACCCAAAAACTCCAACAGGAAGACTTAATAATACTGGAAATGGAAGCAATAAACTTTCGTATTGTGCCGCTAATAATAAGTATACGAAAAGTATACAAAGTGCAAAAATATATATCGTTTGGTTACCCGAAAGAATCTCTTCACGTGTCATGCCTGACCATTCAAGTTCAAAACGACTTGGCAATTTTTCGGCAGCGATTCTTTCAACGGCAGCAATGGCTTCTCCTGAACTGTAACCTTCAGCAGGTTCACCATTGATCATAGCCGACATATACATGTTGTAACGTGTTAAAACCTCTGGGCCGTACACTCTTTCTAATTTGATAAATGTTGAAAACGGAACCATTTCGCCCGCTTCATTCTTCAAATACATATCTAAAATGCTTTCTGGATTTTGACGAAACTGCGGACTCGCCTGAACCATAACTTTATACATCTGCGAGAAACGGATAAAATTAGTCGCATAAAAAGATCCTAACATCGTTTGTAAAGTACTCATCGCATTCTCAACCGAAATTCCTTTTTTGGCAGCCAAATCATAATCAATATGAATTAAATACTGCGGAAAAGTAGCATCAAAACTTGAAAATGAATTTTGAATTTCTGGTGAAGCATTTAATTCTGCGATGAATTCTTTGGTTACTTTATCGGTATTTGTAATACTTCCTCCAGATTTGTCCAATAAACGAAGTTCGAAACCACTCGTGTTACCAAAACCGGGAACAGTTGGCGGCGCAAAAATCTCGATCTGGGCATCGGCAATACCTTTTGTTTTTTCGGAAAGCTGTGCGATAAAGTCATTTACAGAAATATCACGTTCGCTCCAGTCTTTCAAGTTAATCATTCCCATTCCGTAAGAAGCTCCGGCGATTTCGGTTACAATACTATATCCGGCAAGAGTGGTAACGTTGTCAACTCCTTTAATACTTTTTGACAATCGGGTGACTTCGTCGAGAACTTTTTCAGTTCGTTCTACAGTTGCTCCTTGCGGTGTTGTCACACTCACATACACCATTCCCTGATCTTCAGACGGGATAAATCCTGATGGTAAAAACTTGCTTGTTCCCCAAGTAAACAGACAGAAAAGAACCAATAAACCAATTGTAACAGTAGTTCTGTTGGCAAATTTCACTAATACTTTGATGTATTTTGAAGTTACATTATCAAACCAATTGTTAAATCCATGGAAGAAACGGTCTAATAGTGATTTTTTTTCTTTGTTTGGATCGTGAGCTTTCAGCATAATAGCACAAAGGGCAGGAGTTAGGGTAAGGGCGTTAATACCCGAAATCACAATACTAATGGCCATCGTCAGAGAGAACTGCCTGTAGAAAACTCCAACCGGCCCGCTCAAGAAAGCCACCGGAATAAATACAGCAGCCATTACAATGGTAATTGCAATAACGGCTCCAGTAATTTCTTTCATCGCACTAATAGTCGCTTCTAACGGTGCCATATGTTCTTCGGATATTTTTACGTGAACGGCTTCGACGACGACAATGGCGTTATCGACTACAATTCCAATTGAAAGGACTAAGGCAAAAAGGGTCAATAAGTTAATCGAGAATCCCATCATCGACATAAAGGTAAACGAACCAATAAGTGCCACTGGAACTGCCAAAACTGGAATCAACGTAGATCGCCAATCTTGAAGGAAAATGAAAACCACAAACGCTACTAAAATAAAGGCTTCGATTAAGGTTCTGATTACTTCATGAATAGAAGCATCAAGAAAACGAGAAACGTCATACGCAATATTAAAATCCATTCCCGGTGGAAAGGACGTTTCTTTTAATTCTGCCATTTTTTCTTTTACACTGGCAATAACTTCAGAAGCGTTTGAACCCGGACGTTGTTTCAACATAATTGATGCCGAAGGTTTTCCATCGGTTTTAGAAACCATTCCGTAACTCATCGCTCCAAATTCGATATTGGAAATGTCTTTTAATCGTAAGATCGTTCCGTCTGGATTGGCTCTTAAAGCGATTTCTTCGTATTGTTTGGGTTCAAAGAATTTTCCGCCGTATTTAATTACGTATTGCAACTGATTGTTCATTTGTCCTGAACCTTCACCCACTTTACCCGGAGCAGCAGAAATGTTTTGTTTTTGAAGCGAACTAATTACTTCATTTGCCGAAATATTATACGAAAGCATCTTCTGCGGATCCAGCCAGACACGCATTGAGTATTCTTTCTGTCCCATGATTTCGGCACGTCCAACACCATCAATACGTTTTAATTCCTGAAGAATATTAATATCCGTAAAGTTGAAGATAAACTGTTCGTCCTGAGTTTTGTCGGTACTCGTAATGTTCAAGTACATCAACATACTGTTTACCTCTTTTTCGGTTGTAACTCCGGCACGAATTACTTCTTCGGGAAGTTCGTCTAGAATTGTTGTAACTCTGTTTTGTACGTTTACGGCAGCCAGATCGGGATCGGTCCCGACTTCAAAGAAAACCTGAATTAAAGTCAGACCATCGTTTGAGGTTACGGTTGACATATATGTCATTCCGGGAACTCCGTTGATCGCTCTTTCTAACGGAAGTGCCACGGCATTAGCAGAAACCTCTGCGTTGGCACCTGTATATTTTGCTGTAACGGTTACAGACGGTGGTACAATATCTGGAAATTGGGTAATGGGAAGCTGGAACAACGCCAGTAATCCCAAAAGAACTATCATTACCGAGATGATTAATGACAATATTTTTCTTTTGATAAATAACTCTATCATTCTATTTTTTTTAGATAAATAATTAAATAACTGATTACAAGGCTAAAATCTACATTTGTTTAATGTTGATTTTATCACCGTCTCTCAATGATTGTGTACCTTCTTGTACAATCAGGTCGTCGCTTTTTAGACCTTCATTTAAAATGTAAACATCATCAAGAGTAGTCGCAATTGTAATATTGGTCATTTTAACTATTCCATCTTTGTTCACGCGGAAAACATATTGTTTGTCCTGAATAGAAAAAACAGCTTTCTGCGGAATTAAAATTGCATTGGTTTTTGGTTCTGAAATAATCAATTTTCCAGAAGTTCCGTGTTTGATAAATCCCTGCGGATTGTGAAATTTTGCTTTGTATTGAATTGATCCCGTTTGTCTGTCGATTTCTCCGTCGGCAGTACGTAATTCTCCTTTTTGATCGTAAACTTGTCCGTTTGGCAATACTAATTTAATATCACCTTGCGTGTTTAGAGTTTTGTCTTCCATCATTTGGAAATAGGTATTCTCAGGAATTGAGAAATACGCGTAAACATCGTCTAATTGGGAAACAGTGGTCAATAAAGAACCGTTTTCTACTAAACTTCCTTCTTTAAACGGAATACGGTCAATTGTGCCGTCAAATGGCGCGCGGATAGTGGTAAAGCTAATCTGCTGGTTGATGGCTTTTCTTTCTGCGTTTGCATGTGCCACTTTCGCGGAAGCGGCGTCATGTTTTGCTTTCGATAATTCTAATTCTTTGTCGGCAATTACCTTTTTATTGAAAAGGGTTTGTGCCTGCTCTAATTCTACTGTTGCGATTCGTAAATCGGCCATTGCATTTTTGTAAACGGCTTCGGCTTTTAAAAGCTGGATTTGAAGTTCCACATCGCTTATTTTAAATAGGATTTGTCCTTTTTTAACTTTTTGTCCTTCACTTACATATACTTTATCGAGAAGTCCCGGAATACGGACATGAATTTCTACATTGTTTTTGGCGTGGACATCGGCAACAAATTTGCTGGCAACAACGGTGTCTTTTAAGGTGATTTTATAAACTGGAAGTGTTTTGATTTTATTGGCATTTTTTTGGGATTTATCGCCGCACGAGACTAAAACAAATAATGCTAAAGTGTATAATAGAAAGTAATTTTTATAACTATTCATGATTAGGTTCTAATTTTTAAATAAATAGGTTCTCTCCCTTATTCTTTGGATTTAGGGATTTAGATAATGTTGAAATTGGATATGAAAATATAGCTGGATGTTTCCGTTTTCAGGAAATGCTATTTTGGGGAACTGTTTTTACAGAAATAACAGCTCGGTTCGCATACGCAAATGAGGTATTATTTCAGAATTTCTGAAACTATAAAAACAACGAGATTGTAAAACCTAGAATAATTGGTACAAGTGAAGGTGGGTATGCCTTTGAATTTGGTATATAGAAGCTATACCATATATTAAGCTCTTTTTGTAAAGCTTGAAGTTAATTAAGCTGCTGAAATACGGAGCTTTGATGGTACTTTGTTCTAAAGTAGTAGCTCTGGATTTTATTTTCTTTTTGAGATTGTAGTGAACTTCGAGATTTTTTGAAGAAGAGAAATCCGAAGAAAAAATCTGAGTATCGTCGGCCGCAACGCTGTCAAGTGTTATGCAATGGCCGAAATGTGCGGGCAGTTTATAAGTTTCGGTGCCTCTGAAGAAGGAAAGCAGCGAAAGTAAAACGATATATATGAACTTATAAGGTTTCATTTATGGCACAGCAGAAATTATATAATTTGTTACTTGGAAAACAAGGCTTATAATGGTTGATAGTGCGCCAAATATAGCAATTTGAAAAATAACGATTCTTAATTTTATTCTAAAACTATGCAGAATTAAAAATATGATAACTTTGGAAGTTGATTTTTACATATTCTTTTAAGAATCGTTATTTCAATTCATAAATTTTTATTCGGTTATTCTTTGTATAAAATGATAGTCGCTTTATAGCCGGTTCCTACATTCCACTGGCTGGCTTCGATGACTTTTCCAGTATCATCAAAAACCTGAAATTCAGCAGTATTAGGTGAGGCTGAACCTTCATTCAAAGCTTCAAAATCTATTTTGTTCATTCCTTTTTCCAAATTGATTTTAAAACCTTTAAACTCTCCAACCAGACTTACTTCGGGTTCAATAACTTTTTCATTTAACCAGACTCTGATTTTATCGCCATCGACATAAGCTGCATCACGGTAGCGGACAGTAGAAGTATTTGAATGGGTTACAAAAGCTCCTAAATATTCATTTCGTCTGTAAAATATACCTTCAACATTGGCTTCTCTTTTATAAAAGGTATTGTTTTTAAAAAGTTCATCTGGATTGATTTTTAAAACGATCGGGTCTTTTGGAAGTGCTGGATCTGTAGCAGGAGGCGTTTCCTTTGGCGGAATAACTTCTTTACTCTCTGGAGTTTTAGATTGAACCGGCTGGTATTTTCCCTTTATTTCTTCCTGTGCAAATCCTCGCAGCGAAAGACCGATTGTAATAATTAAAAACAATATTTTTTTCATACTTTTTTACTTGATACTAATAAATTAAACACATAGGCTTTTATTTAATAATAACAAGTAATTAAGGTATTTATTGCCCTTGTGGGAATTATATAAATCAGTTTATTTGATTCCGAGCAGACTAAAAAGTTCTTCTTTTTTATTCAGTGCAATAGAGATGTTTTTTCCGTTTATAAGTTCTACCATATTTCGATTGATACTTTTAACCGCTTCAAGATTAAGGATAAAAGATCGCTGTACTCTAAAAAAGGTGGGCAGATTCAGAATTTCATCCATTGATTTTAAAGTTAGTTGTGTCGAATATTCGGCATTTGGAAGTACGATTTTCAAATAATCGCCCCGAGCTTCTACATAAAGAATTTCGTTAAGTAAAATACGCACTAACTTTCCTTCTGATTTAATGAATATTTTATCGTTTAGAGCTTGTTCAATTAATGGCTGTTTGTTAGAAACACGTTCTTTGGCGCGGTTAACGGCTTTTAGGAATCGGTCAAAGCGAACGGGTTTTATCAAATAATCGGTGACACCTTCATCAAAACCATCCAAAGCAAAATCACGATGTGCCGTAATGAAAATAACCAGCGGCGGATTGGTTAAGGAACGAAGTAATTCCATTCCGTTGATTTTAGGCATTTGAATATCGCTGAAAACAAGATCAACTTGGTTTTCTTGTAAATAAGTAAGTGCTTCAACCGGATCGCCAAATGAAGCCGAAAGATTCAGAAATGGAATATCTTTTACAAAAGTTTCAATAACTTCTCGTCCAATTGGTTCATCATCAATAACGATGCAGCTGATTTTTTCCATTAGTATAAATCTATTTTTAAAGAAACACTAAATTTAGTTTCCAGATTCTCGATATGTATTTCGTGTTTGTCAGGATATAAAAGCTGCAATCTTTTACGTGCATTTGTAATCCCTATTCCGCCAAATTCTTTTTGAGTTTGTTCTTTATCCTTGTCATTTTCAAGACTAAAGAAAAGCTGATTGTTTTCGACTTTTATTTCCAACAATAGAAATGAATCATCATTGTTTTTTAAACCATATTTAAAAGCGTTTTCTACAAAAGTAAATGTAAGTAAAGGCGGTACAAAATGCCCGAATAAATCTTTTCCTGATGCAATTTTGTATTGAATATTTTTATCTGCTGTATAACGCATTTTTTCGAGCTCGATATAATTTTTTATAAAGTCGAGTTCCTTCTCCAGCGATACTTTTTCATTACTGGATTCATACAAAGTATAACTCATAATATCCGAAAGATTCAAAATAACTTCGGGTGTTTGATCGTCTTTTTTTAAAGATAGTCCGTATAGGTTATTCAGCGTATTAAAAAGGAAATGCGGATTGAGTTGTGCCGTTAAAAACTGTTTCTCTATATTGATATTTTGGATTTCAAGTGCCGCTTTTTGGTTTTGGATATTCAATGTTTTATTATAAAGCCTTGAAATTTCAAAAAGTATCTTAACAAAGAAGAAAGGAGAGAGGATGGATATAACAATAAAGGCTTGTGAAATAAGGCGTTTCGGCGATACGGCCTGCGCAAAAGTCTGATCTGCCGCCATCTTGATAGCACCTTTTAATTCTCCTGATGGTATTTCAAAACCAATGTAATGATAGAGTAATGATATAAAATAAGTAATAGCAATCCATATAAAAATGCAGATTGGAAAGGTTATCAACAACAAGAAAATAATTCTAAAACCACTGCCGGAAAAAATCTTTGGCAGAAATAGATAAAAGAACAAATAGAATACCACTGCATTGACCGTTGTCATTCGAATTGTGAGAATCAATGCATTTTGATACGACAGATGATAGGCGAGAACATAACTTAAAAACAGTAGACATGAAAAGCCAAACCACATTGCTAAGTGCAATAGTATTCGGTTTCTTTTGCTGTAAAAATGATCAAAATTAAAATCCGCTATTCTTTGGGCTAAATGATCGGCGAAGACTTTTTTTTCCTGCATGTATTCTATTTATGAAGCAGATTCAAAGATAGTTTTTTTGAATCTGCTTCTTCATTTTTATTTATAATATTCTAATTACGGCATTCATGAGATTAATACAATTATGTCCGAGAATTGGAAGAATACTATTTCCAGAGAATTTTCGAAGCAAACCTACACTTAAAGAAGAAATCAAAGTAAGGTAAATGATTGTGATAAGATCAAATTTAAACTGATAATCTTCGGTTAAAACCGCTCCGTGTGCAACAGCAAATAACAGTGTAACAATGATAAATCCCCAGCCGAATTGAATTCCTTTACAATTCCATTTAGGTTCAAAAGCTTTGTCGAGAAGCCAGAAACCAATTCCTCGAAAAGCCAATTCTTCGGTCAAACCTGGCATTGTAGCCTGGAAAGCGAATGTTTCTAAATCGAAAGTGGCGCCTTTTGGAAACAAAATCATTTTAAAAATACAATCAAATAGTAGAAAACCTAGAAATACCAAAATTCCAAATCGAAGCTGTTTTGTGGAATTGGTTTTGTTTGTAAAACCTATCAACTGGCGTTCTGTTGTATTTACTGAGAAAATAATAACAAGTGAAAGAATGAGACTGAATAATTTTCCCGCCCATGCAAATTTTAAACCTATAATTTTCAATGAAATAAACTGATGGCTTAATTGCTGAATATAACAATCGGTTAAAAAATACAGTAGGAAGAACAACAGGTATTTTAGATTGGTTTTTTTGCTGGTAACGAAAGCCAGAATAATAAACGGAAGTAGTAATAAAATCCAGAGGAAAGGAGTAAGTAGTGACATAGTTGATTAATTTTATACGTCAAAAGTATTTTCATTGCCTAAGATTTGAAAAACCTACCGACGAGAATAGTTTTTTTACCGACGAAAATTGGACTATTCTAAAAAAGACGTTTAAACAAAGTTTATTCGGACGTTTAAACAAAGTCGAAGATGGAGTCACAATCTAATTTTGTCTCATTCATAACAATTAAAACTTTATAAAAATGAGACAAGACAATTATCAAGGAAAATTACAGAAAGCGATAAATTCAGGTTTTAACGCTTCATCAACCACAACTGATGTCATTAAGGGAATTGATTTAACGGGAAAAACAGCGATCGTAACGGGTGGTAATACCGGAATTGGTTTAGAAACCGTTATTACATTGGCTTCGGCTGGAGCAACTGTAATTGTTCCCGCGAGAGATGTAGAAAAAGCAAAGAAAAACCTGCCGGATTCGCTTCCTATTGAAATTGAAAAAATAGATTTGGTAAACCCAGAATCAATTGATGCATTTGCTGAGAAGTTTTTGGCATCAGGAAGACCACTTCATTTATTAATTAACAATGCGGGAATTATGTGGGTACCGCTTCGCAAAGACAGCCGAGGGATTGAATCACAACTTGCAGTTAATTATTTGGCGCAGTTTCAGCTGACGGCTCGATTATGGCCGGCATTAAAAAAAGCAAATGGCGCAAGGGTTATTAATGTTTCTTCCCAAGGACATCAATTTGGATCATTTGATTTTGAAGATCCTAATTTTGAAAACCGTGAATATGAAACTTTATTAGGTTACGGACAATCGAAAACTGCGGTGAATTTGTTTTCAGTAGAATTGGATTATCGCGCGCAATCCCACAATGTAAGAGCATATTCGCTTCATCCGGGTTCGATTGGCGGAACTGAATTAGCAAGAGAAGCGCCATTAGAATTGTTTCAAAAATTAGGTTATGTAGATACAGAAGGGAATATATTACCAGAGGTTGCAGCTTCTTTAAAAACAATTCCGCAGGGAGCGGCAACGACAGTTTGGTGTGCGGTTAGTCCGCAGCTAGAAAATATCGGCGGTGTATATTGCGAAGATGTAAATTTTGCTCCTTTAGCCACAACAGTTTCGATAACTCCAGGTGTTCGAGAATATGCAGTAGACGAAAAAAATGCCAAAGATTTATGGAAATGGAGTGAAGAAGTGACGGGGATTTCTTTTGGTATTTAGGCTTTAGTCGCAGTGTTCAGTCTCAGTCTCAGTCTCAGTTTTCAGTCTCAGTCACAGTGAATACTAATTAGCAAACAGTAAAAAGTAAAAACTGAACACTGCGACTGAAAACTGCGACTGAAAACCGAAAACCCAAAACCCAAAACCCAAAACCGAAAAAAAACTATTTTTGTAATTACAAAATGCACTAAACCGCTGTGTTATGGAATATAAAGCCAAGTATATAACCGATGATATAAAACTTTCTTGCTATGAGGATAAGTTTTTCAAATCAGATATTATGTTTGAACACCATATGCTGATTTGGTTTATTTCGGGGGAGACTAAAATCGTTCAGGCGGATGCTTCTTATGTATTTCAAAAAGGCGATATTTTTTTAATTCCGAGAAATCAGTTGGCGACGATTATTAATTATCCTAAAGATGGCGAACCGCACAAAACAGTTGTGATGCATTTGTCGGTTGAAAGATTACGGGATTTTTATGCGAATCTTGAGGTGAAACCCGAAGCTTTGTTGTCAAAAAAAATATATTCATTTGACAATCATCCGTTACTGGAAAGTTGTCTGGCTTCTTTGGTTCCGTATTTTGAAATGAAAGATCTGCCGGAAAATATCGCTTCACTTAAAATTACAGAAGCCATTAGTATTCTAAGGGCAATTGACAAAGGAATTGATAACGTTCTTACCAATTTTGAAGAACCTGGTAAAATTGATTTAGCGGGTTATATGGAGAAGAATTTTATGTTTAATCTGCCATTGGAAAAGTTTGGCTATTTAACCGGAAGAAGTCTTACGACGTTTAAAAGAGATTTCAGCAGAATTTTCAATACCACTCCGCAGCGCTGGCTTACGCAGAAACGTTTGGAACTAGCGCATTATCAATTTGTAGAAAAGAAAAAGAAACCTATTGATGTGTGTTACGAAGTAGGATTTGAGAATTTATCTCATTTTTCTTTTGCTTTCAAAAAACAGTTCGGTTATGCGCCAACTGAATTGATAGAGCGGGTGAGGACCTAATTTTTACTTTTATAAAAGATGCTTAACAGCATCTTTTTTTATGCCTGAGTTTTTTCTGCTGAAAGAATTGCAAAACAAAAATCACCACTTCAGATTTCGGTAACAATTCCTTTTCATTGTTAATATTATGTTTCTATTCCTGGCTTTTTATTAATGTAAACGTAACTTAACTGACCTACCCTCAGGTCTAATTTTGAAGACATATAATAAAACAAAATACGTAGTATATGTCCTCTTTTAAAAAAAGAAATCTTCTTCCCCAAACAATTCATTTTAGTGTTTCTGCAAACGCTTTTTATCTGCCAATCAAAACCAAAGTGACTTGTTATGTATAAAGAATTAACCGATGAAATTCTTGTAGAATTATTGAAGCAGGGAAAAGAGAAAGCTTTCGACGAATTGTATTTTCGGTATAGAGATTCACTGGTTCGTTTTGTATACGTCAGAATGAAATCAGTACCTATTTCTGAAGAGATTGTTCAGGAAGTTTTCACCAGTATTTGGGAACGACGTAAAACGCTGGTCATTCAGAAAACATTTGCGGCTTACATCTACACTTCGGTTCGCTATATGACTTTAGATTATATAAAATCGCATACTGTTACCGATCAATACATACAAGAGGTTTTAGATAAAAATACCGTTTCCTATACGAGTCATAATGCTACCGAAGATTCTATTTATTATGAAGAACTGCAAAAGGCGGTAGACGAAGCAGCGATGCTTCTTCCTAAAAAATCAAAAGAGGTCTTTATTCTGAGCCGGGTTAAACAGTATACCAACAAAGAAATTGCCGACGAACTCAACGTTTCAATCGATACGGTAAAATATCACATCACATATGCGCTCAAATTCATGCGCACCTATCTGGGGGAATTTAATTGAAACGTAAAATTCAGATTAAGAAGTCGGCTTTTTTCTTAACAGAAGCGTAACCTCATGCACCTACCTCAAAACATAATTCCAAAGACATACTATTAAAGACATAAAGAAATTATAATGCCTGACAATTTACATAAAGAAGTAAAGAATTTTTTAGACGGAAAATATTCTCCAAAAGGACAAGAAATGTGGAACAAGTGGTTCGACAATCCGGAGGAAGTTTCTGAAAATATAGACATGATGAAGTCCAGCCGTTCGAAATTGCAAAAAGAATTAAGAAACATCAAAAAAACAAACAGCGTTATTCCGCTTCATTATAAAAACTGGCTTGCTGCGGCTTCTGTTGTTTTTCTAATTGGATTATCTGTGTTTTTTTATCAGTCATCTGCTTTTGTAGAAAACAAACAATTGACAGTAAAGTTGGGCGAACATGCCGAAATAAAACTAAGCGACGGAACCCAGATCTGGTTAAATGCCGGAAGTGTTTTAAAATATCCTACAGCATTTAAAGGCGATACCAGAGAAGTATACTTAACAGGAGAAGCTTTTTTTGATGTTGCGAAAGACAAGAAACATCCATTTATCATTCACACTAATAAAATGGATACCAAAGTACTCGGAACCAGTTTTAACGTGCAGGCTTATCCAGATCAAACGACACAGGAAGTTTCGGTTATGACGGGAAGAGTAAATGTGAAATCAACAGTTACCGAAGAAAATGTATATGTAACACCGGGACAAAAAGTCGTATTTAAATCCCACGATAATAAACTTCAGGCTTTTAAAGATATTCCAGTGAATACCATTTCGCTGTGGCGAAAAAATATAATGGTTTTTGAAGACACACCTCTACCAGAAGTAATAGCAACTATCAATCGCAATTACAATGTAGCTGTCGAAATTAAAAACAAGAATTTGAGCACACTAAAAATCAGTGCATATTTTAAAGAATTACCAGCAGATCAAGTAATTGGTTTGGTATGCAATATCATCAATGCCAATTACAAATTGGATTCGGGAGTGTATACAATTCAGTAAAACATCAAAAATAAACTACGTAGATCAGATAATCAAAAACAAAACAATTAAAACTAAAAACTATGAATGAAAAACAAATGCGGTATGCCGTAAAGTGTCAAAGCATAAGGACAATAGGAAAAAATATATTCCTGTTTATGGCTTTATTTTTTGCAGCACTGACAGTAAAAGCCGGGAATGTTGACATTAACAAAAGAGTGACTTTAAAGGTTGAAAATGAAAGTATAAAAAACATTTTCCAAAAGATAGAAAACCAAGTCGACGTGCATTTTATGTACGAAAGCAGTCAGGTAAACACCAACCAGAAATTAAGCTTAAAATTAAACAACGTAACGCTGGAACAAGCATTGGATAAAATCTGCGGTATTGCATTGCGATATGAAATTGTAAGCAACAATATCGTAATCAAGAAAAACCAAAAAGCAGATCAGAATAAAATTACCATTTCGGGTACTGTTTTCGGAGGAGATGACAATATGCCGTTACCAGGTGTTGGAATTAGAGATAAAGGCTCTAATGCAACTGTTGCAACAGATTTTGACGGAACTTTTAAAATGGAAATCAATGCACCTGAGGCTGTACTTGAATTTTCGTATGTGGGTTATGTCACTCAAGAAGTCAAAGTAAGCAAATCAGAAACTATTACTGTAAAATTGGCTGCCGATATGAAACAGCTTCAAGAAGTTGTAGTAATGGGGTACGGAAGTGTGAAAAAGAACGAAGTTTTAGGTGCCGTAGGTGCGGTTTCTATGAAAGAAGCATCCAGCAGAACCTACAATAACGCTGCCGAATTGTTACAAGGAACCGTTGCCGGAGTTACTGTAATTAACGATGGTGGAGACCCAACAGCTGCGCCAACAATCAACATTCGTGGTATTGGTTCTTTAAATGCCGAAACACCGTTAATTGTATTAGACGGAATCATTTACAGTGGTTCATTAAATACTTTAAATCCAAATGATATTGCTTCGATCAGTGTTTTGAAAGACGCGGCTTCTGCAGCAATTTACGGAGCAAGAGCTTCGGGAGGAGTAATTTTAATTACGTCGAAAAAAGGAATTTCAGATAGAATCAATGTCAATGTAAACTATCAAGGAGGTTTTCAGAATGTGGCCAAAAAACTAAAGGTTTTAAACGCCGCAGAATATGCTGATGCCATGAACCTTGCTAGAGACAATGCAGGTTTACCAAGAATTCCTGCATTTGATCCTGCCTTTGAACCAACGGCAAGAACAACAAAAACAAATTGGATGGATGAAATTTTCCATACAGGAGAAATTCAGGATTTATCTCTTTCGATAAATGGAAAAACAGAAAAATCAAATTTCTTTCTTTCAGGAAGCTATAGAAAAAATGAAGGAATTTTGTTGAATACATACAGTGAACGTTACACAGCAAGAGCCAATTCATCTTTTAAACTGGCCGATAATTTTACTATTGGAGAAAATTTATCATACTCTTTAACAAATGGACAGACGGCAAATACAGCAAGTTCCTATACAGGAGCCATTCAAGCCGCAATTTTGTATCCGCCTAACGCGACGATTTACAGAGAAGATGGTTCTGGACAATTTGGTGGTGTTCCGGAAAAATATATAGGTTCTTACGGAGACGTTATTAATCCTGTAGCGTATTTAAAAAGGCTGGACAATAAAAATCCAATTTCTACCATTTTGATCAATCCATATGCAGAATGGGAAGTTATTCCGGGATTAAAATTGAAAACAAACTGGGGTTACACCAGAATTCAAGATAATGCAAAAGATTTTACTGTAAAAGTTACAGAGCCAGGAAAAATATTCGATTTTAACCGTTTGACTCAAAAATCGTTGACGATTACCGATTTATTAAGCGAGCAGACTATTTCTTATGAGAAATCATTTGGAAACCACAATCTTAAAGCTTTAGCCGGATATACGTATCAAGAAACTAAAAAAGATTTCTATACAATTGAAGGAACAGGTTTTGACAACGAAGATCCATCTCAGCGTTATTTATTAAATGCAAAATTAATCCAGCAGACAGGAGCAGGATTATCAGACGAAATTATTTCTTCTTATGTTGGAAGGTTAAACTACGATTATAACCAGAAATATTTATTATCGGGAATTGTACGCCGTGACGGAACTTCAAAACTATTATCGCAAAACCGCTGGAAAGTATATCCTTCTGTTTCGGCAGGTTGGTTAATTTCTGAAGAAAATTTCATGAAAGGTTTAGAACCAATCATCAGCAATTTAAAACTTCGTGCAAGCTGGGGGCAAATTGGAAATTTAGGAAACCTTGGACCGTATCAGTTCAGTGTCCCTTTGGTACAAACTCAAGCGTTAATTGGAGCAACACCAACGATCAATTACGGATATGCTGAAAGTGAATTATCAAACCCAAATTTAAAATGGGAAAGTTCAGAGCAGACGAATGTTGGTTTAGATTTCACCATGCTTAACAACAGTTTAGTAGGATCTGTTGATGCATATATAAAGAAAAACAAAGACATGTTGGTTCGTGATCAATTACCAGGAGTATCAGGAACGCCGCAAGGAAGAATTGTAAACTCAGGAGATGTTGAAAACAGAGGAATCGAGGTAAGTTTAACCTACCAAAAAACAAAAGGAGAATTTAAGTATGACATTACCGCAAATGCAGGATTCTTAACCAATAAAATTGTTTCGATTAAAGACGATTTAACCTCATTAGAACCATTAAACCTAAGCCGTGTTCGTAGTTTGCCTTTGGCTAATATTTATCAAGTGGGAAGTCCGGTTGGTGCTTTCTACGGATATGCAACAGACGGGTTATTTCAAAGTAATGAAGAAGCAAAAGCATACGTGAACTCTAAAGGTGTGGCGTATCAGCCAAATGCAGTTGCCGGAGACATTAAATTTAAAGATGAAAATGGTGACGGTGTCATCAATAATAGCGATAGAGTAGTGCTGGGAAGTCCGTTTCCAAAAACAACATACAGTTTAAATGCCAATTTCAAATACAAAGGATTTGACGTGAACATTTTCTTTAATGGTGCAGCAGGAAACAGTGTTTTCAATGCTGTGAAATATACGGGTTTAAATGCTTCTTTCCCAGGATATAATTTACTAGCGGATTCTAAAAATGCATGGTCACCAACTAATACCAATACGAACGTTCCAATACTTTCTTCTACAGATAACAATAACAATTTCGGACGTATTTCTGATTTGTATATCGAAGACGCTTCTTTCCTTAGATTGAAAAACGTTTCGATTGGGTATACGGTAAAAGAAAATTGGTTAAACGGAAAAGCAAAACTGAGATTCTTTATTTCAGGACAAAACTTATTTACGATTACAAAATACTCAGGAATGGATCCAGAAGTTGGTCTTAAAAACTTCGGAATGGACTTAGGACGTTACCCGCTTTCACGTATTTACATGACGGGTGTTAATGCAACTTTTTAAAAAATAAAAACAATTCAAAATGAAAAAAATAAGTCTTTTAGTATTGAGTTTACTGCTTTTGGCCGGTACTTCGGCTTGTGAAAGCGAACTTGATGTAGTGCCTCAGGGAGCGCCTTCAAGCGGAAATTTCTGGAAAACCCCAGCAGATGCAAAAGCAGGAGTAAATGCCATTTATGCTTTGTATTCGGACGATAATATGTACGGTCGTGGTTTCTTCTGGCTGAACAATGCCAGTGATGACATTGGAACAAAACCAAGACAAAACGCAGAACGTATCAAAAACTTTATTGTTGATGGATCAGAATCAGATACCAAAGATATCTGGAGAATTCACTACGAAATTATGAAACGATGCAACGACGTAATTCGTAACGTTCCTAATATTGCTTTGGATGAGAAAACGAGAAACGGAATGTTGGGTGAAGCCTATTTTAATCATGCGGTAATGCATTTAGAATTAGCGTATCATTATGGAGATGATCGTGCCGGAATTCCAATTCAAGACAGAGAAAATCCAACCAATGTCTACGTGCCTCGTGCTAAAAACGTAGCCGAAAATTACGCATACATTGCTGCCGATTTAATCAAAGCGGCTGATTTATTGCCATATTTTAACGAAATGACTTCTGACAATTACGGACGCGCACACAAAACTGCTGCTTGGGCATATTTGGTTCGTACGTATTTGTATGCAAAAGACTGGGACAACGCTATAAAATATGCGAATATGATTGTAGCAAGCGGCAAACACAAACTGCTTGATAATTTTGAAGATGTATTTAAAATCAGCAACAACTGGTCTTCAGAGTACATTTGGTCAGTAACTTCAAGTGCCGAAAATACTTCTTTAGGTTCTATTTTTCCAGGAGTTTGTTTAGAAGATAAAGGATGGGGAGTTTACAACGGATGGGGAAATTTCTATCCAACAAAAGAATTATTCGATACGTATGCTCCAAATGATAAAAGACGCAGCGCTACGATTTTACAAAAAGGAGATAAGTTTGTGTATTTTGGAGAAGAAGTAACTTTTAACGAAGGAAATCATGTAGTAAGTTCAAGTAACAGAACCGGTTATCAGTTTAAGAAATACATGGAACCATTCAGTTATCCAAAAACAACATCTGGCGGAGTAGATATTCGTTATGTAAATGCAAATGGAGATAAACCTTCAACAGCTTTAAACGTACCGCTTTTACGTTATGCAGATGTTATTTTAATGCTGGCAGAAGCGAAATTAATGAAAGGTCAAAATGCCGATACAGAAATCAATATGATCCGTCACCGTGCAGGTCTTGCAGATATTTCGGGAGCTACAATGGTTGATTTAAAAAGAGAAAGACGCTGCGAATTAGCAGGCGAATGGACAGATCGTCATTTTGATTTAGTTCGCTGGGGAGATGCGAAGGAAGCATATGCAAAACCATTGCACCATTATAACGGAACCGTAATTTATCCGGCTCGTAATTTTAATCCTGCTGTACACCACGTTTGGCCAATACCACCAGATGAAATCGCAGTGAGCAAAGGCGCCTTGTTTCAAAATCAAGGCTGGTAATCAGTAGTTTCATTTTGTTTGTTTAGTTTTTTTTACTTCGCAGGCTTAGTACCAAAGCCTGCTGCGGTAAAAAACAAATAAACAGAGTTATAGTATTTCATAAACCAGTCTTTTTTAAGGACTGGTTTGTGTATAAAAAATTAAATCAGTTTTCATAAAGTTACCTACGGCTTTATGAAATAAAATCTATTTTCGATGAAAAAAATAATCACCCTTTTCTGCCTCTCTTTTTTCTTTGCTGTACAAGCACAAGAATACAGTTCATCAAACATTCATTCACATAACGATTACGAAAGCAAACTACCTTTTTATGGTGCGTATTCAAATGAAACGGGTGTTATCGAAGCCGATGTTTTTTTAGTAAACAACGAATTATTTGTAGCGCATACTTCAAAAGAAATTACAGCCCATAATACCCTTAAAAGTATGTATTTGGAACCACTTTCTTCTAAACTAAAAACGTTGGAAGGAAAAGCATATCCAAGTAATAAACCTTTGATTTTGATGATCGACATCAAGTCGGATGCTGATACAACGTTAAAAGCCATTACGCAGCAATTAAAAACATTTCCAGATATTATTTCGAATAAAAATATAAAAGTGGTTATTTCTGGAAACCGACCTGTTGCAACACTTTGGGCAACATACCCGGATTTCATTTATTTTGATGGAAGATTAACCGAAAATTACACATCAGATCAATTAGCACGAGTTGAAATGATTAGTGAAGATGTAAAAGAAATCACGGTTTGGAATGGAAAAGGTGTTCTAACCCAGCCAGATTCTGAAAAAATTCAAGCAATCATTAAAAAAGTACACGATCAGAATAAAAAAATCAGATTCTGGGCAACACAGGACAATGTCAATACCTATATGACTTTAATGAATTTAAAAGTCGATTTTATAGGAACAGATAAAGTAGCTGAATTGGCGCAGTTCATCAACAATATCAAAACGACATTCTACCAGAATACGGAATTTCACCAAGCGTATATTCCTAAAAATAACTTCAAAAACAAACGTCCGAAAAATGTAATTCTCCTTATTGGCGACGGAATGGGATTAACTCAAATCTATTCAGGTTATACTGCGAATAAAGGACAATTGAGTTTGTTTAATATTCCAACACAAGGATTTTCGATTACCAAAGCATCAGACAGTTACATTACCGATTCGGCTGCGGGCGCTACGGCTATGGCAACAGGACATAAAACCAATAATCGTTTTATAAGCGTTGACACGCAGGGAAAACCGCTGGAATTAATCACACAGCAATTGGCTAAGAAAAATTATAAGACGGCAATTATTTCTGCTGGAAATATTACAGATGCAACACCAGCTGCTTTTTACGCGCATCAGCCAGAAAGAAGTTTAAGCGAACCAATTGCCAATGATTTTCTTTCAAATCCTTCTGATATCTTAATTGGAGGCGGACAAAAAGAATTTATGTCAAGAAAAGACGGTAAAGATTTAGCAAAAACATTAATTGAAAAAGGGTACACATTTTCAGATAAATTTGCGAGTTTGGACACGATCAAAAACAACCGATTTGTAGTTTTAGAAGACGCTGCAGTAGTTTCAATGAAAAATGGGAGAGGAGACTTTCTAACCAAATCGTTCTCTAAAACAGTCAACACTTTTTCGAAAACAAAAAATCCGTTTTTCATCATGGCCGAAGGAGCGCAAATTGATTACGGCGGACACCAGACAAACGTAGAATACGTAGTTCGCGAAATGCTGGATTTTGACAAATTAGTAGGAGAGGCAATGGCTTTTGTAGACCAAAACCCTGGAACACTTTTAATTGTAACTGCAGATCACGAAACAGGCGGACTTTCATTAATCGACGGAAGTATCGAAAAAGGCTACGTGCACGGAAGTTTCAGCACCAACGATCATACAGCAGTTCCGGTTCCGGTTTTTGCATATGGTCCGGGATCTCAGAATTTCTCAGGCGTTTACCAAAACACTGAAATCTATTCTAAAATTATGGAATTGGTTTCTAAAAAGTAATTTTTTGATTTCTAAAATAAAATTCAAAACCTCTGCATGATCTACAGAGGTTTTTTATTTACCAATATAGAAATAGATAGTTTAGAACAATTTATAAATTATGATTTTGAATTAATTATACTTTTATAGATTACCATCATAAATTTATTGGTTTGACTAATTTTTTTTCGATTTATAAAATAAAAAACAGCCCTAAGGCTGTCTTAATTTTTATGCGATATCACTACAAATATCTGATTTTCTGTAAATGTTAGAGGCAATGATTAACCGCCCATCTGATATATTACCCGATTTGGATATTGAAGCGTTAAGAAGATACATGCTAGGCAAACAATTCTATACATTCCAGCTTAAATACAAAGTCATATTTTACTTTTCTTTCCATAAAAAATGCCCCAAATAACGTCTAAATTTTTGGGTCATTTTCATTATGGAATGGCTTTTATAATAGTGGAACAATAGTTCATATAAAGCTAAAGCCGTTTTGAACTATTATTTTCACGATAATAATTTGGAAATAATTTTGCGACCGTAAATCGAGCAAAAAAAGTTTCATCTTTTACAAGTCTTCTAGTAATTTCTTTAATCTTTATTGGCTTATTACTAATTGAATCACAAAGTATGTAATTATCAGTATTGAAATTATAGTAACAAATAAAACCTACGTTTTCTAAAAAATAACTATCAAAACCTTTATGATTACTTTGTTCCTCTGAAAAATGGTAAATTTTGAAACTCTCTAATCCTATCTTATATGTTTTATGGTTTATCAGTGTCGTTTCTTTATTAATGAAAGGAGCGAAAGATTTATTGTTGTAATTAGTCGCTAGAGTTATTGAATCTTTAAAATTATGTGTCAATGTTTTTTTATTCAAAATATATCTATAAATACCTTTCTCATTATCATAAGCTTGTCTAAAACTCAAAACTTTTTCATGATTTTTAAATACATTAATTGAATCAAATAAATTTAACTCTTTGGATTCTACAGTAAAAACATTCTTTTCAATCAAGATGTTTTTATTATTGTAAAGGTTGAAGTAAAATATACTTCTTTTTTCTAATTTCGGCTCGTTGCAACTTATTAGCAAAATAACTGATAACGTAAATATTATTTTCTTTCTCATTTTTTTGTTTTAATATTTCCTCCATTGTATTTCCAAACCATTTTATCAGTTGTCCAGATGTATAGAATCTTCCAAAAGTTGAATTGACTTCTTTAATTCCGTTTACTCCATCAGTAGGCCAACTTGTATTGTTACCATTGTTATACAAAACTTGTGAATGTTGCCAATGACTTTCATAACCTTTAGGTTTATACAAAATGTTACTACTATCCTTTCTGCGCTGCAGCGTTTTAAAGATATGTAATGTTTCCTGCTGTGGCAAAAGTTATTTTGGTTGGCATGTTTAAATGATTGTAGGCAATAGCTGTGATATTTTATTATTGTCTCTGGTTATATTACCATTAGCATCATAGCTGTAATCATCTACCCCGTGCTGGCTGCACTGTCTACAAAAACAACAATTGAATAATTATATATTTGTTAAAAACTAACAACTCTAAAAACCAAAAGCCATTCCATACTGGAATGGCTTTGCTTTGATTGTGTTCACGAGCGCAACGCTCGCGCTGGCA
This sequence comes from Flavobacterium endoglycinae, assembly GCF_017352115.1. Lineage (NCBI taxonomy): Bacteria > Pseudomonadati > Bacteroidota > Flavobacteriia > Flavobacteriales > Flavobacteriaceae > Flavobacterium > Flavobacterium endoglycinae. Next base: position 124,233 of record NZ_CP071448.1, on the reverse strand, counting down.
GTGGATGTTCTCTGCGGGCACGGTTTACAAAACTGCGCTATCGCTGTCGATATATCTGCGTGATCGGGTTATTCACCAAATAATACCCCAGTATATTAAAGTTTTATCTTTTTTACTACATGCTATTCCTTTTGAATATCCATTTTGCCATTCAGGTGGCATTTGTAAATTAGGAAGCAAATTGAAATTTTCAAAGCGATTTCCTGATTTAGCATCTAATACATAAATATTAAAACTCTCATCTAGCTTTAAGCCTCTTCCATCTGTAAGATTATAAACCTTAAAATTTGGTACTGGATATTTCATTTTATAGCAGTCTCTATTTACTAATAGAGAATCTAATATTTCAACCTTTTTCCTATTTTCGTATGTATTTTTTGTTTCAAATCTATTAATTAAAAAAAGACACGAATCTTGGTATGTATATTTTGCAACAAAGTAATATTTATTTATTATTGAATCAATTTTTAATGAATCTACATCATTCTCATACAACATGAAACAAATATCATTTTTAGATTTATTTTTATTGTTGATAATTGTATATGGATATGCAACAAGTTTATTTGGAAAATGAGAAGTTAAAATTTTGTCAAATTCACCCTTACTCTTAATATATTCGTTAATATCTTCTTTACTTATTACTTGACCATTACAACTTGCAAACATAATGGGAATAAATAACAATCTTAAAAAGATTATTTTTTTCATAATTAATTAATTTAAGTTATTTAAATTTCTAATAGTATAATCCATATGGTCTGTAAAAAGACCATACAAAATTTTGAATGCGTCTCCTACAATAGAATTTGTAGAGCCTGCCGATGATGGTTCTTTTTTACCATGAGGTGTCGTAAGAGTATAGGTGCTAGTTTCAATAGTATTGAATGTTCCTTTGTATGTAGTTGTTGATACATCCGTCTTTTTATTCAATTCATCAGATAGCGCGGATTTGCAATCCGTGCCCATCCCAAATTTAACAAGTCTAATAGTAAAATTCCATCCATTTATAAAAACCAAAACTACAACTTTTTACGGTTGCGGTTTATATTCTTTGTGGGCACGGATTGCAAATCCGCGCGATCGTTGTCGATATATCTGCGCGATCGGGTTTTGCCTCTGCTGATATTTGGTCTGATTATATTTCTCGCAATGCAGACAATTCTTTTCAATAATGTCGTGGCTGATATTTCCAGTATTCTTGCAGTGCTTCTTATTCCTAATCCCTCTTTGGTTAATTGAACAATCTTTTCATTAATATCTAATTTGTAAGCTTGATTTGTATAATATTCTATAAAACGGTGAGAGCACATTTTACAATAGTACTGCTGTTTATTATTTTTTGTTCTCCCATTTTTAATAACCTTCTGCTCTTTACATTTTGAACAATTCATACCATCACTAACTTTGGAACATTATGTCGCATTTTTATTCATTTTAGCTCATTTAAGGCAATATTAAAACAAAAAAGATGAGCAGTAATGCTCATCTTTAAATTATTTATTTCTAAAATTTATTCAATTTCAAAAGGTTAGAGTTCCAAAATCTCATATCACTAACTTTGAAACACTACCCAAAAAAGATGAGCATTACTGCTCATCTTTAAATTATTTATTTCTAAAATTTATTCAATTTCTAAAGGTTAGAATTTCAAAATCTCATATCACTAACTTTGAAACACTACCGAATGGCTTTAAACTTTTATAAAACAAAAATTGTTCTAATAAAAATTAGCTTTGATATAAAACCTTACGTTCCAGTACTCTCCATTCTCCTTTCTCTTTGACAAGAAAAACAATATATGTCGTACCAAATCGCTGAACTGACTCTGATAAAATCAAAATAGCTTTATCATTATAAATTTTCAAATTTTCAATATCAATTCTACCAGCAAATTTGATTTTTTTATCAATCTGATTTTCATTAAAATAAATTCGATACTTCCCAATTTTTTTAGGAAAATTTGAGTCTAAAAAATATTCTGAATTAGTTCCATGTTCTAACACACTTTGAAATGTTGATTTTAACTGCTTATTATCTTCAAAAAAACCTGTGGTAATTTCATCTATTTTTTTGTTATAGTCAATCTTCTGACTAAAATGAAGAGCCAATTCAGAAAATTTAATAGTATCTTTTTCTAGTGGTACAAATGTTCCCGTGTCATACGGTAATGTGTCTACAATTTTTAAGAAATTTTCTTCTATAAATTGCTGTTCTAATTTAACTTTATTAGTACAAGACAAAAATACAATGATTAATAAAGAAAAAATACTCTTTCTATTTAATATATTTTTTTTCATATCAAATTTAATATTTAAAATTCCAATCATAAGTTTTATACATCTCATTCATATTTTTTGGAGTTGTTGTATTTCCAAATACTCTATACTCCCATTGCCAACCTTTTTCTACCTTTTCTTTTCCTCCATCCATATTATTTGCCAATCTACCAGCATGGACAACTTCATGTAATACCGTAACAGCAACAAAAAACGACCAAGCTTGAATCTGTTCGTTAGTTTTAGCTTTTTCTAAATTGTTCGAATCTACAATTTCTAGTCTTATATCTTTTGAACTCATAGTAATTCCGTCAGGTAAACGCTTGTCCCAAGTTAAACTTTCAATTCCTAAAATAACATTTCCTTGCTTATATTTCAGTTGCTGCAGGACTTCCATTGTTGACCAGCCTGAATAGTCTGACAAAGTCTCTAAAACACTAGGATGGTTTTTAACATATCCATATAATTGTTCAAGTACCTTAGTAGTTCTAGGTCTATTTTTAAAATCATTGCCTCTTGGATGAATGTCGTTGGTATTACTTTCAACGTCTGAACTCGCGCTTTCTGATTCAGCAGTGTCTTCTGATGATTGTGACTTTCCAGTTACACTTGCTAGTGCTGTTTCAAAAGATACTTCCTTTCCTTTATCATTTTCATATTTACCTGTATTCCAATTATAATGTTCACCGTCCATTCCACTTGGGTCAGCCCAATAAATAGGATTATTATCATATGCACTATAAGGAGATTTATCATAATGAACAATAGGGTCATGCACTACCCATCTTGCAATTGCTGGGTCATATTGTCTCATATCCATATCATACATATTGAGCCCCAGCTCATCTTGGAGCTCCTTTCCATTGTATTTATACTTATTCTCAACGCCGGTTTTAACCATATTATATCCTTCCTGTTTCAGCCCGAAAGGGTAGAAATTACTTTCTTCTTTAATGGCAAGTGTTTTGTCATAGCTTATACGCACACTGCCGAGATGATCTTTGTACTGGTAAATATATTTATAGGCCCCAGAAACAGGTTCAACGTAACCCTCAGCAGTTGGAAAAAATTTCAATGAACTATTATCATACTGGTAACCTCCCAGATAATCAGTGGTTGTAACACTTGCCGGCGAAGTAACCGTTACAATCTTCTGCACTTTCTGCCCTGCAGCATTGTAAATATATACAATGTTTCCTGCTGTGGCAAAAGTTATTTTGGCTGGCAGGTTTAAGTGGTTGTAGGTTATGGTGGTAATATTTTTGTTATTGTCTCTGGTCATATTGCCATTAGCATCGTAGCTGTACTGGTCTGCCGTGTTGGTCTGGGCAATCTGGGTGGTGAAACCAAAATAGTTATTTCCTTCCTCTTTTATTCTTGTCAGCTGGTTTCCATTGTAATAATAAAACATATAATCCATCCATTCCAGATTGGCCTGAGCGACCACATCACCTGAACGGTGCAGGAAGGTGATGTTTCCATTTTTGTCATACTGGACTTTTTCAAAATAGCTTGAATTCTGGGCAGTGGCAGTATTGTTTCTAAAATCAGCATTTACAAGTCTGTTCAGCTTATCGTAAGTATAATTATAATTTCTGGTTACACTCTCTGAAGCGGAAGTTTTCCAATGAGTCTGGCTGATATTTCCGTTATATAACGCAGTTCCTCCGGATGTTGGATTGTTATAGTTAATCTTAAAAGCAAATAGATCTTTCGGGTCTCCGGTTTTAGAAAGCGTGTTTATATCATTTACGGCTGTCAGCCATCCGCGGATGTTATAGGTGTAATCCACTTTCTGGGCTGGTGCTGCAGCTGTATTTCCCACTTTTTTAGAAACCAGCTGCCCTAATTCATCATAAGTATTAGCCGCAATTAATTCAACAGTGCCTCCATTTATCTGATGGGTCTGTGTAAGTAAACGGTCCTGGGCAGAGTAGGTGAAAACATCTTTAGTGGTCAGTTCTGCATCAGTGCTTAATCTTTTATGTCTGGTGATGCTGTATTCGGTTTTCCCAGAAAAATCCAGTTTACTGTCGGTATACATGTAGCCTCCCAGATGGTTTGCGGTGTATGCTCTTACCGGTCTTGCTTTAGCATCATACAGCGTATATGAAGATTCATTTCTATATAGCGTGCTGGTTTCCAGAATACGTGTCCAGCTTCCTGTGGCAAGTCCTTTAGGTTTTACGGTATTGTTGTAATAAACAGGCTGTGTTTCAACTGTGGCAGGAATCACCGGAGTATTTGGATAATCATAATCGTCATAATAATTAACTGTGAGCACATGATATCCGGATGTAGGCCAGTACAGATTGCTGTACCTGAAACTTACTCCCGTAGCCGGAGGCATTACTGTAGCCGCAGCAGTTTTAGTCTCGCTTGGGTTTGTGGTTACGGCATTCTGTGCATCCTGCCATGCTTTCCGGTCTGCAGTTGTAACAGTTCCCGGCATCCATGCTGTTAGTATAGGACGGTTTATGATATCATATTTGGTTACTGTCCATCCAGCAGTAGTTAAATCCGAGAACGGAGAATTGGCAGGTCCTGCAGCCACAGGTCTGTCAAGTTTGTCATACACTATAAATTCCCACTGTTTTCCAGGCAGTTTTTTCTCGGCCAGACGGTTGCGGTAATCGTATTTGTACTGGTAGCACAAATCGTTTAAAACTGTTGCTGTAATAGCTGCATCTGCTTTCGGCGGAATTACATAGGTAAGGTTTCCGTACAGATCATAGACATAATAAGTGTCGTGTTTCACTCCGGCATCATAGGTCCTTTTTAAAACGACCTGTCCTTCTTTGTTTTTAAATTCCACTGTCGATCCATTTGTTTCAGAAGGGACAGCAGCAGTGTTTTCGTCATAAGTGACTGTTTTGCTGAGCTGTGATGGAGCATAATAAACATTTCCGGCCGCATTTCCTAAAGAAATCTCATATAGTCCCGTGGAAGTATTCCATGCTGTAACAGCTGTAAAATTCTTTACTTCATTGGCTGTATTGGTCTGGTAGTCCATTTTTATTTCATGTCCCAAGCCTGATCTCCAGTCATTTCCCGGAGCAGCCTGCTTCAGGACACGGTTAAGGGGAGAGGCTTCGAGCTCCTTACGGCTGAAAGGATAATTGGTGGCTTCCAGAGCCGGATTTCCGTTTAGCGAAGCATTTGGAGTGCTGTAATAAGACATCAGTTTAGTTTTAGCCGAGGCATCAAAAGCCATTCCGGTTGTTTCGGCTTTAAAAGGAAGGTATTCTTCAGGCTGTCTTCCGAAGCTGTCGTATTCGATATGTGTTACAATGTCTTTTCCTGCAGCAGACTGCTGTCCTGCAATTTTCTGCACAGGTCTTCCCAGTCCGTCGAAGTAAGTGACAGTCTGTGCAGCCTGTAAAATAGTTGGTGCAGTGATTTTAACAGCACTGGCTGTTTTATAGGTAACTGTTTTAATATAATTTTCGGTCTGTGTCTGGCTTTTTACCAATATAGGAAAGAAAACCAAAAGGAGTTTTAGTATGTTTTTCATATTGCTTCTGGTTTTACGGCTTGTAATTGTACTGGTTTTCTGTAAGCAGGTTTCCGTCTTTGTCTTTTACGGTTTCAAGTCTGTTAAAACTGTCATAGGTATAAGTAGTTTTCTCTCCTTTAGGATCTGTCACGGTGCTTATGCCAACAAGCGGTTTGTAGGTGTAAGTGGTCACCATGGCATTAGGAAATGCGGCTCTCAGGGCATTTAAATCGGTGATGAGAGCAGCCTCTGTACCGCTGTCAGATTTGGTCTGCAGATTGGCTGAGTAAGACGAAACCGCACTGTAAAGAGCGTTTTCAATTTTGGCAATAGGCTGTGTCTGTCCGTAGCCCCAGATCACTGAAACGGGGGTGCCGTTTTCAAGGGTGTACTGGATAATATTCCCGGCAGCATCATACTGGTCGAAAGTGATTTTTTTCTCTAGCTGTCCGATTGAAGATGCGGCTATATTGGGCAGTGCATTCGGGAATTTAGCGGCATAAACCGTTTTAGGCAGCAGCAAATTACCTGTCGAAGTGCTTCGGTCATAAATAGTAAGCTGTTCGGATAATTTTGTTCCGGCTTTAAAACTTTGCGTGTCCAGAGGAGTACCCACCATATTGGCTGTTATAAGCTGGCTTACAAATGGTTTTGAAGACATTTCAGGATCTTTGGCATAGAAAAACTTTTTCTCTATAGTTTCTGCATTAGAACTTGTGCTTACCTGTGAGGTCATCTGTTTATGGTTGGGGCTGCTGTAATTGTAGTTTGTTGTTGTTGTGAAAGGATTCTGCCCATTCAAATCATAAATGGTCGATATTTTTTTTGATAAATAATGACGCTGGCTTCTTGTTTGATAAATATTGAAATTATAATAATAATCGGTTATTGGTGTTGATGTTGATGAACTAGGATTTGTAATAATTTGATACAATCTTGAAGTGTAATTATTTGCCACAAAATCATATGATTCATCATGGGTGAAAATTGATTCTTCTTGTGCCAGATAAATATAATTATTGCCGTTTTTTCTAAAAGTAATATTTTTGTATTCGGTTCCGCCTAGAAAACCATTCGAATAAGGTGTTCCTCTGATATATTCGTCGCAAATTCCCACTGAAGGTTCATCAGATCTTGTTATGAAATAATGTATAGTACCTCCGTTTTCAAAATCTTCTCCAAAACTTTCAATAACGCTGCCATAGTTAAAATTCGGTCCATCAAATGAATTTAAGGGAACTTTTGAATTAGAAAACATGGTATAGGTCTGCCTAGCACTAGATATAAAAAGGTCTGTGTTACCAACAGAATCAGGATTTCCTACTGCAAATGTACCTGAACTACAGTTCAGGCAATCCTGTGTTCCATAATAGTATTTTTTGATATTTACATTTCCCTTATTGTCATAATCTAAGGTTTTCTTTACTCGTACCCCGGCTACTGGATCATTCACTTTAGCAGTATAAGGCTGGGTTAAGGTATAAGTAACTGAACCATATATATTAAGACATGCTCGTATTGAAGTAACTCTTAAAAAGTAGTTTCCAGCACCAATACTGGCATCTATTGTTGGATTATTATCGGAACGCAAGGTAGCTACTATCTGATTATTAGCCTGATTAATTAAAGATACAGTCGCGTATGGATTCCAATGTGTTGGATAAGATTCTTCAGTACAGATTCCGGTCCCAATATACATTAATTCCGCTTCTCCGTATAAAGTAACAGTTTGTGCATAAGGAATGTTAAAGACAGGTGAATCAATAGATTTAGCCGTTGTGGCGGCTTCCTGACCTATAGAATAAACAGTTTTAGGAGGATAAAATGTTTTGTCAATATACACTGAATTAGGTTCGTAGACAAACTCTGTTTTACCTTTAGTTGGGTAAGTAATACTTTTCAACATCCCATATCCTACTACATCGGCATTAGGGCTTCTATCTGCTGTACCTGCATCTTTAAAAACCTTATAAAAATTGCTTAAAGGTGAAAGATTATTGTAAAGCATGTTTTTATTGTTTCTTGCATTATAATACCCATAAATATCTTTAGAATAAGAATTTCTAGGAGGCAATCCTTCAGGAGTGTAATACTCAAAACTATATTTTGTAAAATTTATAGTTTCTATATTATTATATTCTTTTATGTCCTTTAAAAAAAATCTTTTCTTATCAGTTTTAGTAAATGAATTTAATCCATCAGAATTAGTATTAGGTAAAATCGTATAATAGCTGAATTCATAAGATTTGAAAAGAGTATTTAATCCAGAGTAAATTTTAATTTTTTTTAATTGTTTTGATTCTTGATAATTAAAATTAGTTTCCAGATCAAAATATTCAAATGTTATTTTTTTATCATTTAATTCAATCGATTCCAAAAAGTAAGAGGTGTGTCGTTCAATCGAATTACATGGAGTAGCTATACTAGCAGTTGACGGTAAAGCAGTACCAATAACCATTGAACTTCCTTTTTGTTGATAATTAGTAGATGTAAATAGTTGTGATGTGTATTTAAAATAAGCCTCCTGGCCTAAGGCTGTTTTTATTTTAGTTAATAAATAAGCCGTTTCACTAGAGCTTGGATCTGGTAGGCCGCAATAATTGACATTGCTGGAACTTTCTCTGGCTGATCCTTCTCCAAAATAATATTCAGTACCGTCAATAGAAGTTATCTTAAAAGTGCGAACGTTTTCCCCTGATGAATTAGGTACGAAAAACATTTCGATTTTATTATCAGAAACATTCAATTCTCGAAAAGAGCTTCCATCAAGAATAAATTTTCCTGAAATTCCTGGTGCACTATAACTAAAAATATCTTTTTGAGGTGGGTGTGCATTTAATGCAATAGCAGAAAGATCAGAAGGAATACAAAGCCTTAGTTCGTCAGGAGTTGACCAAGCAACTTTAAAATCGTCATCACCATTTACTTGTCTGCTTATAACTCCGCCTGCAATTAAATCCCAATCAATCCCTAATTGTTTTGAGACAGCATCAATCTTTACTCCATTTGAACTGTAGCTCAGAGAAATTGGAATTGAAATCCCATTTTCTTTTAACGTGTAAAGATCTAGATTTACATTAGGTGATCCAGTAGACATTCCTACCGGAATATTACCATAATTTCCTAAACCAGCTGCTGCTGGAGATGGTGGAATAAAGTTTGGAGCAAATTTATCTGATTCATCAGAGTTTTGCGCCTTTGTGGCTGAGGAAAAAAGAATCATCAATAAGATTATAAGTCTCTGAGATATTTTTTCAAAATGGAAAAGGTTCATTTTTTTAGATTGAAATTGGTTCGCAAATCTAAACGATTAGATGTTCAGATTTTTACGGGATTCCACATTAATACTGAACCTATTGAAATATTGTAAAAAAAATAAAATTAATGAGTTTTATCTGTTTGTTAATCAGTTGTTTTGTTTGGTGTAAAGAAAAAATATTTTGAAAAAATTACAAGAAAAATTAAATAAGCATAGTTTTTTATCTCATAAAATGATAAGAAATTAAAATTAGTAATCGCTAATTAAAAAGAAATTAACTTATCAAAATTCCAATGGATATAAATTGCTTTAATTTCTTTTTGATTAATTACAAAAAAGTATTTACAAACTTTTTACCTTCATATCCATTTTAATTTCTGTGCCAGCGTACAAGCTTCGGTGGTATTATTAACTTTCATTTTTTCGAGGATATTTTGTCTGTGTCGGCTGACTGTGTTAATGCTGATGAAAAGAAGAGAAGCAATTTCTTTACTTTGTTTACCTTTTTGGAGCATTTTTAAAATCTCTTTTTCTCTGTTGGAAAGAAAAGTATTGTTTTCGGTTTCAATTTGATTGATGATATTTCCGTCAGCTGTATTTACAATTGCGCCTTCATAATTTAAAGCTTGCAGGAAATCAAAATTGTAGAGGCACAAAGCGAGTTCTATATTTTCGTGCTCAGGATTTGAAAAATAATACATTTTGTGCAGGAGTGATTTATCGGCATTTTTGTCAATAAGCCGCAAACGGCTTATTACACAATAATCATGGCGTTCATCAATTGGAATGGTTTTAATAAACTGAAAGAACTTGAGTTCTAAAACATATTTTTGAAGCACATCATCGGGATTTAATTTGTTAAACAATTCTTCTTCCCAGATGGTTTCTATTTCCTGCATTTGTTTTGATTGAAAAATGGCCAGTTCGTTGGCAATTTTTCCAGAGTACACATAACTTTTATTATGGTACAGGTCGCTCAAAACAGCAATTCCGTTTTCTAGTTCGGCAAAATTTTGAGCAATTTGCTGACATTTTTTCAATTGCACATCACTTTCTGAATTACCTGAAATAGGCTGTTGTAACAATTGTATATTCAAATCATTTTTGATATTCTTCATTCAAAAAAATGGTTATTTATAAGTATTGTCTTCTGCGTATATAGAAAATATATTTGTGTGAAATTTTAGACGGAAATATAATAATTAAAATGGGATTTAAACTAATTCTGAAATTCTTATTTTTTGTATTCGACTTATTATCAATTTACTTCAGCTAAATTGATCTTAAAGTTGTTGAATTAACCAAAACTATAACCTTTATGAAACAACTTCTGATTATTCTTTTTTCTGCCGGTATTTTTTCGGTTTCGGCACAAAATGCTTCTCTTATAAAAAGACTTGATGGCAGTACGATTTCTGCGGATAGTCTTACCAATGCGATAAAAACCTTTATGAGTAAAGGCAATGTAAAAGGAATTGGAATAACCGTTTTCAATTCTAAGAAACCGGTTTTTATGAAAACATTCGGTTACAGCAATGTTGAAAAACAAAAAGAATTACAAACCAATACTAATTTATACGGTGCCTCTTTAAGTAAAGCCGTTTTTGCTGTTTTAGTATTGAAACTGGTTGAAGAAGGCGTTATAACTTTAGATAAACCGCTTCAAAGTTATCTGCCAAAACCTATTTATGAATACGAACACAAAGTATGGCATGAAGATTTTACAGAATTAAAATCAGATCCGAGATATACAAAAATCACAGCCCGTATGTGTTTGGATCATACAACTGGTTTTCCAAACTGGCGCTGGTTTGAATCGGATGAAAAATTACGCATTAAATTTGAACCGGGAACAAGATACAGTTATTCGGGAGAAGGACTTACGTATCTTCAGGTGGTGTTAGAAAAAATTACCGGAAAACCTCTGGAAGAACTGGCTCAGGAAAAAGTATTTAAGCCTCTTGGAATGACGAATTCTAGTTATAAATGGCAGGATAAATTTGAAAAAGATTATGCGTACGGCTACGAACATGATAATTCGCTTCAGGAAAAAGACAAAGACAATGCGCCAAGAGGAGCAGGAACACTTGAAACGACTTTAGAAGATTACAGTAAATTTCTTTCGGCTTTGCTGAGTAAAAAACTTCTAAAAGAAAAATCATATAAAGAAATGTTTAGTCCGCAGATTAGAATTCATTCCAGAACACAATTTGGTCCGGGTGCGGTTGAAGACGGAAATTGGAACGATAACATTCAGCTTTCGTATGGTTTAGGATGGGGAATACTGCAGTCGCCATACGGAATTGGCGCTTTTAAAGAAGGGCAGGGTTCGGGTTTTCAAAACTACGGAATTATTTTCCCTGAAAAAGGAATCGGAATGCTCATTATGTCTAATAGTTATAACACAGACAGTATTATAAAATATCTATTAGAAACGGGAATAAAAGATACTTTCACACCATGGCAGTGGGATCAATATATTCCGTATGATAAAAAATAGTTAATCCTGTTTAAATTCTTTTAGAGACCCATCATCATTAAATTGTATCGAATACCTTTCGCGGCTTCCGTGTATGCTTGTTGGATACCATTTTATCTGATTTTTCCAAATCGAAATGTACACGCTTGTTAAAGGCTCTGCACCTTCGATTTCGCTTGCTTTTTGATTATAGATTTCGGCAACTTTTGAAGCATTTACAAAGTTTATTTTAGAAAGCGGAACCAATCGGCCTTTAATATCGTCATGCACTGATAACTGAACCGGTCTTGGTTCCGACCATTTACCGTCTTTGTATTCGTACGTATCAACGTATTTTGGATTTTTTGGATGCTGTAATAATACATTTATGCTCCTGTAATTATAAAAATATACCGTAGAGTAAACAAATATTTCTTTTCCGGCATACTGTGGTAATTTTTTTAATTCTTCCTCCGCTTTTTGCAAAATTTCTGGATGCTCTAAAAGAACTATTTTTTCGTTTGCTGTAGTTTCAGAATTTGAAGTTTCGAATTTTTGTTCTTGTACTAATTCATGTTCTTTTTCGACAACAGTATCATTAGGTTTAAAAGTTTCATTTATACTTTGTTTTATCTGCTGACAGCTTACAAGTATCGAACAAATAATCGTTGCAATAATCAGTTTTTTCATTATTAAAGAGTATTTAAATCTGAGGTAAAGGCAATTTGGCTTGGATTTTCCGGTAAATAAAAGATAGAAATGTATTCCTGTTTCGTAATATCTAGATCAAGCAGTCCCACTACTTTTTTCAAACTGCTGCGATGCAGCTGATTGTGAGTATCTGTATATTCCAACTCAAATCGCATCATAGGTTGTTCGTTAATGTACGTTCCGGTCTGGCTTACCTTGATTAATTTGGCTGAAGTTTTAATTCCTTTAAATTTAATTACTAGTGAATCATCGCTTAACCCCGTTATTTTTCTAAATATAAAGCCTACAAGTATACGATAAAACAATAATATGGCTGGACAGAGAATGAGCGGATGCCAGAAAGCTAGAAATCGCCAGCCCATACCGTAACTTTCTGTTCGGTATGAAAAAATGTAATACGCTATAACTGCAATAGAAAGAATAACAAAACCTAATATTCTTAAAGCAAAACTTCTAAAATTTATAGAAGCTTCAGATGAAGCAATCATCATATAAGGCGGCTGGTTCATATCCCGATCTAATAAGATATTCAGTTTATTGCCACTTTCAAAACGTTTTGCCAGCGGTTTTAGATCGGTTATAGTCGTTTTGTGTGTGATTTCAGAATCAGATAAATTTTTGAAACACAATTCAAGTTCGTATGTGTTGTAAACTGAAGTTGCTTTTGAAATTTTCTGAGCATTTAAAATTTTAGATTCTCGAAGTACTCCATGCGCTTTTATTTTTGCCATATTTTTTCTGGTAATAAAAAGCTGTAGAATCCATTTTCTAAAATAACCAACTAAAAGAATAACCCACAGTACTATAGAGAGAGCAAGATAAGCTAAAGCCAGATAAGGATTTCCGTCTTTTAAAGCATCAATATCAGATTCGCTTTTAATGTTGTAATACAAAAACATGGGAAACGGAATAGCAAAAAAGAGCATGTAAAGTGCCCAAAAGGTTAAGGCAAGATTTTTTTTCATTGCTTACAAGATTTTGGGTTAGATAAAATAATTTTTGGCATGTATTTTCATTTGAAATCTAAAAAACGCTTATGAATTTATAAGGTTTTTCTACAGATGGTATCATTCAAATTTAAGGAAATAAGAATTGTATCACAAAATTTTTTTGTTATGAAATAGATATTAAACCATTCTTAAAAGAAAAAATGCACAATATTCAATGTTGTTTTCTTAAAGTGAGAAAACCGTAATTGTACAAAATAGTTATTGTTTTTATAAAGATAGTTCTACCTTTGCGACAGATTTTGGTCTGTTTTTTTTCAATTTTTAAGAAAAACAGTTAAAAGGGAATCAGGTGTAAATCCTGAACAGACCCGCTACTGTAAGTTCTATTAAGTCTTTAAACGTTACTTATGCCATTGTTCGCTGCCGCGGATGAGAAGGCTGTTTTAAAGATGGAACAAGTCAGGAGACCTGCCATAATCACATAAGTTTAAAACTTTCGAGGAATAAAGTTGAAGACAATAACTGCACCGGCTATTTTGTAGCGGGTCTTTTTTCGTATTGTTGTTTGGTTACGTTCCCGAAATTAATTTTTAAAATTAATAGGTAATGCGTCGTATCCAGCAAACTCGTTTATTTTCTTTTCAAGCAATAATGCTGAACATACATCATGTGAATATTTCTCGTGATAATTTTCCAATTATTCAGTTGCAGATTTTTTCCTAAATCTGTTGAATCAGTTATGTTCTATCAAATAAAATCTCAAATCTGCTTTTCACATTTCACATCTTCCTTAAAAAAACAATGAATTCAACTAAAATTCTAAAAGCCACATTTTTATTTCTTTTTCTATTTGGAATAACAGCCTGCCAAACCGATAAAGATGAAGAAACCGAATCGATAGTAGTATTAAAACAATCATATACAATTGATCGATTTAAAGTACTCAACATTGCTCTTGATTTATCTGCTGATGCCAAAATAAAATGGCGTATTAATGATTCTGTAATTTCAAATACAGCGCAACTGGATTTTATCAGTCCGTATTTAAAAAGTTATCCTTTGTTTTTAGAAGTAGAAAAAAATGGCGTATTGAAGATTTATGAATCTAAAATTAATGTCATTAAAGAAGCAGGAACATATAGTAAATACATTTCGAACGTATTTGATTTTCGTCCAGCAGTGGGGCAGTTTACCAATGAAATTCCGCAGTATGCAGCTGGAAACACAGAAGCTCAAGTGATTGCTTTGGCCAAAAAATCTTTGGTAGGTTCTAATACCACAATGATTTCTTTAGGTGGTTTTGGCGGTTATGTTGTGTTTGGTTTCGATCATACAATTCCCAATTTGAAAGGAAATGATTTTAAAGTTTTAGGAAATGCATTTTGGGGAAATGAAGCCAATGAAGCTCGTTCAGGATCATGTGAACCCGGAATTATTCTAGTCGCTTACGACAAAAATAAAAACGGAAAACCTGATGAAGACGAATGGTACGAAATAGCAGGAAGTGAATATTTTAAAAACACTACACTTAAAAACTACAGCATAACCTATTTTAAACCGGACGAATCTAAAACCGGAGTAGCAGGAAATGAATTCTGGCAGACTGATGTTGAATACATTAAATGGCAGGACAATTTGGGAAATTCAGGCTATAAGACCAAAAACAATTTTCATATTCAAAGTTATTATCCGCTTTGGATTTCAGACGCATCTTACACGCTCAAAGGAACCCGAATGGAGAATAACTTTTATGACCAAAGCGGCACCGGAAATTATTGGGTCGGTAAATCATTTGAATTTGGTTATGCCGACAATGCGCCCAATAATGATGACGCTTCTAGCATTGACATTTCATGGGCTGTTGATAAAAACGGAAACTACGTAAAACTTCCAGGAATTGATTTCATTAAAGTTTATACAGGAATTAATCAGGAAGCGGGCTGGCTTGGAGAAGTTTCGACAGAAGTAGCCGGCGCTTATGATTTATACTTTGACTAAATAAAATTTTTAACCTAAATACAAATTATGAAGAAAAACTACTTTTTAATACTGTTGTTATTTTTTGCACTCTTTTCGAATGCTCAGATTACCGTTCAGGGCGTGCCAAGAAGCGACATAAAACAAAAAATAACAACACAAAAGCAATCCAAAAAAGCAGCCGGTACCATCACTTTTGATGATATAAAATACTGGGTGGGAACAGGAAGCAACAAAGCCGCTTTTGTCGTACAATGGAATGATGATAAAAATTCTGATGCTTTAGTATGGGGATTTAAATGGGATGGCGATGCAACAGGAGAAGATATGCTAAAAGCCATTGCAAAAGCAGATCACCGTTTTTTTACGTTGCTGTATCAAGGAACACAATTTGGTTCTGCTATTGGAGGATTTGGTTTTGACCTGAATGGAAAAAACACGAACGGACTTTATAAAGATGAAAATGTAACCTATCCGTATTATCCTGTAAGTGGTATTGTAAACACAACTGCTTACGATTTTGATCAATACACACCAATAGATGCAGAAGATCACTGGCAGTCTGGCTGGATGTCAAAAGGATATTGGTCGTATTGGGTAAAAGATGACATCGATAGCGATTTTGGGTACTCGGGTTTGGGAGCGTCTAGTCGTGCTTTACAAAATGGTTCTTGGGATGTTTGGAATTTCAATCCAGAATTTAATACCATTGATATTTCAACAGAATTTACTCCTGTTGATCCTTATGTAAATGTGGTAGATTTTACAAAAGGCTATTTTGTAGTAAACGAAGAATGGTTTGGACACACGAATGGTTCTGTAAATTTTGTAGACAATGAAGGAAATATCAATTATCGTGTTTACAGCGCAGCCAACAGCAATCAGGCTTTTGGCGCTACAACACAATACGGAACTATTTATGGCGATAAATTCTATTTCATTTCAAAACAAGCTGCCGATGGCGGTGATAGTCAATATACTCCAGGCGGAAGATTGGTAGTTGCCGATGCTTTAACAATGAAAAAAATCGCTGCTTTTGATAATATCGGTGGAGGAGACGGACGCTCGTTTATTGGTGTAGATGAAAATACAGGCTACATTGGCGCTTCAAACGGAATTTTTGCATTTGATATTGCGAATATGAAAGTAGGCGATATGATAACAGGAACTGGCGGAGGAAGTCAGTATGCTGGACAAATAGGGAATATGATTCGTACCTCAAAATATGTATTTGCAGTAAAACAAAACGCAGGAGTTTTAATCATCGATCCAAAAAATAATACGGTAATTAAAACTATTTCAGGTGCATTTCATTCTATTGCACAAGCAAAAGACGGGAGTGTCTGGGCGATTCAAAACCAGAAATTGGTAAACATCAACGCAGTAAATTTTGATGTAACCGAATATGCCATTCCAACTACTAAATATTTAGGTTCGTGGGGAGCATG
Source organism: Flavobacterium endoglycinae (assembly GCF_017352115.1). Classification (NCBI taxonomy): domain Bacteria; kingdom Pseudomonadati; phylum Bacteroidota; class Flavobacteriia; order Flavobacteriales; family Flavobacteriaceae; genus Flavobacterium; species Flavobacterium endoglycinae. The sequence goes on along the minus strand of NZ_CP071448.1, from coordinate 107,655 downwards.
GAATGCAGGAAGTTTTACCTACAGCAATAAAGAAAATGCGTTATACTGGATTAACTCAATCAATAGTTTCAATTCGGGAACACAAATTGTAAAATTTGATGCAGCATCCAAAACTTTCAATGAAAACTTTGCGGTAATTCCTGGACAGACTGATACTTATAAGCAAATTCCGTATGGAGCGGCCTTGCGTATTGATCCAGTTTCTGATGAATTGATTCTGAATACTACTGAAAGCGGTTATGGCGCTCATTACCAGAAAAACTGGATACATACTTTTAGTAATTCTGGAACGTTAATCAGCACCAAAACATTAAATGATTATTACTGGTTTCCAGCCATAACGGTTTTCCCAGATAATGCTTTGCCGGTTTTAAGTACAGATTTAGCATCTGAAGTTTCCTTAAGCAACAATTTGGTAATTGATTTAAAAACGGTAGTTTCGGATCAAGATAATCTAAGTGCGGCGATTGTAAAAAAGGTAAAATCAATTAGTAATACAGAAATTGTTGCAGCAGAAATTAATGCAGATGACGAATTGGTTCTAACTCCAAAAGCTTCAGGAAATGCAGCAGTTGTAATTAGTTTTAATTCGAATGGTAAAATAATCGAAAAAACGATAACCGTTACCACTAGCACTTTAGGAACAGATCAGTTTGAAAGAATACAAGTGGCAATTTATCCAAATCCCGTTTCCGATTATTTGAACATTAAAACTCAAGATGAATTAAAAGGCATAATAATATACGACGTTGCTGGAAGAGCAGTAAATACAGTAATAAACAACAACCAAGTCGATGTGAGTGTTTTTGCAAAAGGCTTGTACATCATTACTATCAGCACAGATAAAGGGAATTTTACCCATAAATTTATCAAGAATTAAATTTGTTTTTATTTCAAAAGAAACCCCTTTGTTGACTTTGGCAAAGGGGTTTTTAATTATATTTGATAGAAATTAATTTTTAGCAGCACAAGTTCTGCTCTTAAAATAAATTATAACATGAAAGCATTACTAATTGGCGCAACAGGTTCTACTGGACACGATTTAACAGATCAGCTTCTTGATGATAGTAATTATACCGAAGTGGTACTTTTTGTAAGACGTTCAACAGGAAAATCTCATCCTAAATTGAAAGAATATATTGTTGACTTTTCAAAACCCAAATCTTTTTCAGATATAATTACGGGAGATATTCTCTTTTCATGTCTCGGCACCACATTAAAAACCGCTGGATCAAAAGAAAACCAATGGAAAATCGACTTTGATATTCCTGTAGCATTTGCTGAAATTGCCAGAAAAAATGAAGTTGGATCTTTTGTTTTGGTTTCCTCTTATGGAGCTTCGGCAAAAAGCAGTGTTTTTTATTCTAAAATGAAAGGCGAATTAGAAGATTATATTGCCAAACTTGATTTCCGTCAATATATCATTTTCAGACCTGGTCCGCTAATTCGAAAAGACACAGATCGTTTGGGAGAAAAAATAGCCGTAAAAGTTATTAAAGTCTTGAATGCATTGGGTTTGTTTAAGAATATAAAACCTATTTCGACTTACTTTTTAGCCCAAAAATTAAGAAAAGCTCCAAAAGAACTTCCACTCGGAATCACAATATTAGAACTCGATCGTATTCTTAAATTTTAGTTTTTACTTCCTAATACTCTTTACAATAGTTAAAAAAAGAAGTTCTGGAAATCTTCAACAGAGGTTAAAGAATCACCGCAGAGTACAATTACTCTAGGGTTTTATACCAAATTGTCTTACCTTTATGCACTTTACTTTTATATTAAAATGAATAAAGATTTTCCAATTCCAGATAACGAACTGCAGCGTTTAGCCGCACTAAAACGCTACAATATATTAGACACGCTTCCGGATAATGCTTTTGATGATGCCACAAAGCTTGTTTCATATATTTGTGGAGTTCCCATTGCTCATATTTCATTTATAGATGAAAATAGACAATGGTTTAAATCTGAAATTGGTATTGGCATATCTGAAGTGCCTAGAGAAATAACATTCTGCCGTTATACCATTTTAGACACTGAAATGGTTGAAATAAATGACACACATTTAAACGAACGCTTTAAAGACGATCCCAATGTAACAGGAGGTTTCAACGTACGTTTTTATGCTGGAGTACCACTGACGACTCCCGATGGTTATAACATTGGAACTTTGTGTGCTGTCGATCATATAGTCAAAAAACTCGATGAAAATCAAAAAAATGCCCTTTCGATTGTTGCTAAACACGTAATCGCACAATTAGAATTGTCGACCAAAAATATTGAACTGAAAGAACAGCGAAAAATTGCCGAAAAAGCCGTTTTGGCGCGTGATAGTTTTTTGGCCAATATGAGCCATGAAATCAGAACGCCTTTAAATGCAATTATTGGTTTTACAGATCTTCTTGCGCAGACAGAGTTAGATGAAATGCAACGTGATTATATTGAAAGTGTGCAGATTGCAGGCGAAAATCTGCTTTTGATTGTAAATGATATTTTGGATCTTTCTAAAATCGAATCTGGAAATCTCGCCATTGAATCAGAACCTTTTAATATCAAGAAAACCCTAAAACACGTTTACAATCTGTTGAAAGTGAAAGTGCAGAATGATGTGGAATTTGATCTTTTTTTAGATGCCGATCTGCCGGATATGATTATTGGCGATCAAGGAAGACTTAACCAGATATTGGTGAATTTGATAGGCAACTCACTAAAATTTACTTCAGAAGGTGCAGTCACTGTTTCGGTCAAAAAAACAGAAGAAACAGATGATACCTATTCACTTAAATTTTCAGTTAAAGATACTGGAATAGGAATACCCAAAAATAAACTGAAAACCATTTTTGAACGTTTTACACAAGGCGAAGAAAGTACTACGCGAACTTTTGGCGGAACAGGTCTTGGATTAAGCATTGTAAAACAGCTTATTGAACTTCAAAAATCTGAAATTCATGTAAAAAGCGAATTAAACCGTGGTTCTGAATTTTATTTTACACTGACTTATAAAAAAAATACAACGGTATCACTTTCATTAAAATCAACATCACAAAATGATTTAGGAAAACTGAAAATACTTTTGTGTGAGGATAATATTTTAAACCAAAAACTAGCAAAAAGCGTAATTAATAATTTTGGTTTCGATCTAGATATTGCTAATAATGGAGAAGAAGGTATTGAATTATTATCTAAAAATACATATGATTTAGTTTTAATGGATTTGCAGATGCCTGTGAAAGATGGTTATCAGACCACAGAATTCATCAGAAATGAACTAAAATCGACAATTCCTATTGTTGCCATGACCGCACATTCATTGGTTGGAGAACAGGAACGTTGTTACAAAGTAGGAATGAATGCTTATGTACCAAAACCATTTAAGCAGGCAGTACTTTTAAAAGCCATAAAAACAGTAATGGATACAGATGCTGTACTAACTAAAAAACGTACTGTCGATTTATCATTCTTAGAGGAAATGGCCTGCGGCGATGAAAATTTTAAGAAAGACATGATTGAAATCTTTCTAGAAAAAATTCCAGAACAAGACGCTGAGCTTCAAGAAGCTTTTAAAAACGAAGATCATGAAACAGTCAAAAAAGTGGCACACAATATGAAATCCAGTTTGGACATATTCCTGTTGGAAGATCTTAGCAACTGTGCGGCTATTCTCGAACAAGAAGCATCAGCTGGAATATTCACCACAGAAAGTATAGACAAAATTGAAATTCTGCATTGTGGGATAATAGAAGTCGTAAAAGTTTTAAAAGAGTTATATTAGAGAGAATTTACACAATAGTTTTACAATTCTATTGTTATAATTTAAGGTTGCCTCAAGATAAATAATAATAAAAATGAGAATTATTTTAGCAGAAGATAATGATATCCTACGCAAATCGTTATCTTTTTTCTTAGAATCTAAAGGATTTAGTGTCGATCAGTTTTCGGATGGAAAAGACGCACTGGATGCCATTGAAACAAATACTTATGATCTGGTCCTAACGGACATAAACATGCCCGGCATCAGCGGTATGCAGATTACACAATATATACGAGAAACATTAAAATCAAACGTACCTGTTATTATATTAACCTCTTCGGGAGTAGAACAAACAGAGCTGGACTCTTTTGATATTGGAGCCAATGAATTTATTGCAAAACCAGTTAGTCCGGCGGTTCTTTTGGTACGAATTAATAAATTACTAAATATCCGATCGTGAAGAAGTATATCTATTATTCAATTTTACTGTTGTTTATTTCCTCTATCGCAATTGCGCAGGAAATCAATATCGATGAAACGCTGTCTAAAGTAAAACAAGAAGTTGAAAAGAATAATTTCGATAAAGCATTGTCTTTAATCGAGCCTTTACGTGCAAAATTTCCTGAAAATGAAGATATTCAAATCTACACTGGAAGAATCTACAGCTGGAAAAAAGATTATACTGCCTCTGCAAAAATACTACTGCCTATGGCAGACAGAGTTAATCCAAATCCAGAAGCTTTACAAGCCCTGATAAACACCTATTTTTGGTCGGAACAATTCGAAAAATGCATAACATACTGCGATAAATATTTAGCATTGAATCCAAAAGATACAGAAGTACTAAAAATAAAAGTAACCTGTCTTGAAAAACTAAACCGAGATCAAGAAGCGTTGGACATCATTTCAAGATCTGATATCGAAAACAGCACTCAGGCTTTTAGAGGAATCCGCACACTAATTGGGCGTAAGGCTAAAAATGCAGTATCGGCTTCTTATCTGAATATTTCAACATCAGATCCAGGACAATCTCCATTTCATTACGGATATGTCGAATATTCACATAAATTTTCAAAATCAGCTATTGTGGGAAGAGCCAATATTGGAAACGTTTCTGATAATACCCAAATGTTATTTGAAACCGATTTCTACCAGACATTTTCCAACAAAAGTTATCTGTATGCCAACGCTGGAGTTTCGACTGGAGAAACAATTTTTCCAGTAGCAAAGGCAGGATTAGAATATTATTTTAAACCGCATAAAAATTTCGATTACTCTTTAGGAGCCCGTTTTATGCATTTTGATACCGATGATATTACGCTCGTTACAGGTCAGCTGGCGTATAACACAGGAAATTACACACTGGCTTACAGACCGTATTATGACACTTCAAACGAATTATTTTCGCATGTTTTAAGTTTACAGCGAAGCAATGAAGAAAAAGAACGCATCATAAGACTCGAACTTCAATATGGAAACGTACCGTATTTGTATCTCTATAATGGATTTACACAGCCTTTAAAAGCCTATAGAATTGGTTTGCAATACCAGCATCGTTTTGGAGATTCATTTTTTGTACGCCCCATTTTTCTTTATGAAGATGAAGAATATACGCCTGGACAATATCGAAATAGATTTAATGTACAGTTAATTGTAACCAAACGTTTTTAATATGGCAGAAATCTGGGAACTATATAAAAACAGTCATTGGGTAGTGCCATTTCTAACTTTTTCAATCTATTTGTTTGTATTGGCTTCCTTTACGCTGTATTTAATTATTGTTTGGAGCCGAAGCCGAAATATTAGAAGAGAAAGACTTCGAAAAGAATACAACATTGAAATTGAAAGATTACTTTCATCTGTTATTTTTGAAGATAGAACTTATTCAGATTTTAAAGAAGACAAAAATTTTCTAGTACTTTTTGATACCACTTTTTACAGAGAAGTTGTCATAGAATCGATCATCAATCTGCATAAAAATTACGAAGGTGTTTTTGCCCAGAAGCTGGAACAATTTTACAAAGAATCGGGATTGATAAAAGACTCATTTAGAAAACTCAAAAGCTTAAAATGGGAAGTAAAATGCAAAGGAATTACAGAACTAGCCGAGTTTAATATTATAGAGGCTTTCGACAAGATCATCATTTTTGCAAAAGCCCGAAACAAAACTTTAAAGATTACCGCCATAAACGCTTGTATTAAACTCGCAGGAATAAAAGGCATTGTACATCTTACCCAGCACAGAGATCCTATTGATGACTGGACACAAGTGAATATTATAAATGCTTTTAAAAAACACGATATTGGCGATATTAGCGGAGTTGAGCTTTTATTAGAATCGCAGAATACAACTGTAATTGCCCTTGGATTAAAACTTATCAAAGAACTCAAACTAACACAAAAAGTTCCGTTTGTAGCACAATTAGCCGCTCAAACACCAAATTTAACCATTAAATACGAAGCGCAGAACGTATTACAAACCTTAACAGTATAACAATAGAACAAATGACTTTTTTTAATAGCGAAGTAACCTGGTTTATAGATGTATACATCATCCTTATACTTGCTTATGCAATATTAATCATGTCGTCGTATCTTGTGTTAGCCTATCTTTCGACTAAAGAATTACGAGGTTATCTTAAAAAAAACAGTTTCGTAGATTACGAAGTACTGCTTACCAGCGAATTTGCACCTAAACTTTCGCTGATTGCTCCTGCCTACAACGAAGGTTTTACCATAGAAGAAAATGTAAAATCATTACTTTCCTTAAATTACAATAACTATCAGGTAATTGTTGTGAATGATGGAAGTAAAGACAATTCGATGGAAATCTTAATGAAAACCTACGATCTTGTTTTGACCGATTTAGATTTTCATCCGCAGATTGAAACCAAAAAAATCAGAGGAATTTACACATCCAGAAATGCCGCTTTCAAAAAGCTAATCGTAGTGGACAAGGAAAACGGAGGCAAAGCAGATGCCTTAAATGTAGGTCTTAATATTGCGCAGAACCCTTATGTTGTCTGCATTGATGTTGATTGTATTCTCGATAAAGATTCTCTTTTAAAACTGGCAAAACCATTTTTAGAGTCACATGGAAAACGAATTATCGCAACTGGCGGCGTAGTGAGAATTGCGAATCAATGTGTGATTAAAAACGGACGTTTGGTTGAAGTGAACATTCCAGATGTGATGCTGCCTAGAATTCAGGTTTTAGAATACCTGAGAGCATTTCTTTTGGGAAGAATGGCGTGGGGAAGGCTCGACGGATTGCTGCTTATCAGCGGTGCGTTTGGTGCATTCGATAAAGAAATTGCAGTACTCTCTGGAGGTTACAGCACTAAAACAGTAGGCGAAGACATGGAATTGATTGTGAGAATGCGCCGTTATATGTTAGAAAATAAACTTCCGTATTCTGTGGCTTACATTCCTGATCCGCTCTGCTGGACAGAAGCTCCGGAAAGTTTTAAAATATTTAAAAAACAGCGCAGCCGCTGGATGCGGGGAACCATTGAAACCCTTGATTTTCACAAAAAGATGTTTCTGAATCCCAAATACAAATTATTAGGAATGCTTAGTGTTCCGTATTGGACATTATTTGAATTTCTCGCTCCAGGGATAGAGTTTATTGGTTTGGTGATAACAATTATATTTATAGTTTTGGGACAGTTAAATTGGCATTTTTTCCTGCTTCTTTTGCTTTTTGTATACACATTTGCAGTTTTCTTTTCGGTTATTGCTTTGTATAGCGAAGAGCGAACGTATCATAAATACCCAAAACAAATTGACTTTTTTAAATTATTAATGGCAGCTTTTATAGAACCTTTATATTTTCATCCGCTTACCGTTTATGCAGCGTTGGTGGGGTATAAAGAAAAAATCATGGGCACAAAAGGATGGGGAGAAATGACCAGAAAGGGCTTTACCAAGAAATAATAAAAATCAGCTTTTATTTTTTTATTAAATTTGCTACAGAGAAGTTGCTGTTAACTCTCCTAATGCCATAATATTTACCCAATAAATGAGTACAAATTCAACTTCAATATCTTCAGGTTTTCTTACTGATATCAAAACGCACACCGCAGATTCACATACAAAATTAGAACAACTTCCAATTTCAATGTCTATTGTTTCACCAGACATGAAAATAGAAAATTATGTACATTATTTAAGTCTAATGCATGATGTTCACAACGATACAGAAAATATTGTTTATCCACTGCTTTCAGGTATTGTTGAAGATTTAGAACACAGAAAAAAGAAACATCTTATAGAAAATGATCTTTCTTTTCTTCATCACACTAAAATTAATTCAGCCAAAGTATTTGAAATAACAAACATGAGTATTCCTTTTGCTTTGGGAGTTTTGTATGTAATGGAAGGATCGACACTTGGCGGACGATTTATTTTGAAAAATGTTTCAAAATTGCCTGAACTCTCTACAGATAAAGGTGTTTCTTATTTTAATGGGTACGGAGACAAAACAGGAAGTTACTGGAAAACGTTTCTAAATGTTTTAGCCGAATACGAACAAGATTATAATTGTGGAGATGAAATTATAAAAGGTGCAAAATATGCTTTTGAAAGCATTTATAATCATTTTCAAAACGCATAATGAAGATAAAAGATATAGTCAACCGCGACATTGTTACACTTACCAATTGTGAACATGAACCTATTCATATTCCAGGCAAAATTCAGCCTCACGGATTTTTGATAGGTGTTACTGCAGACTGGAAAATTGATTTTTGTACTGATAATGTTGCTGACTTTATCGCTGTTTCTTATACAGAAGCATTAGGACAAAACTTTGCCGCTGTTTTTGGTTTTGATGCCGAACAGAAGATTTTAGATTACCTTAATACAGATAAAATTCAGGATGCATTTCCTCTCGAAATAGAACTTTTAGGGAAACTTTTTCAAGTAAGTATACACCAAAGCCACGGTATTTATGTTCTGGAAGCCGAACCGCATTTTCCAGACAAAGAAAAACTGGCCGATGTATATACACAGACTATTCAGTTTGTAACCCAGATGAACCAGACCAAGTCACTTAAAGATTTGTGTGCACTTGTAGCAGAAGGAACCCGCAAAATAACAGGTTACGATCGCGTAATGATTTATCGATTTGATGAACAATACAATGGAGAAGTATTTGCTGAAAGCCGTCGAGATGATCTTGAGCCTTTTTTGGGATTGCATTACCCGCATACTGATATTCCAGCACAGGCAAGAGAATTATATATAAAAAATCAGCTCAGAATTATTGTAGATGTTGATTATGAACCTGTTCCAATTTTTACGGTAGATGATAAAGAAAATAAAAACCTTGATCTGAGCCTTTCTATTTTAAGAAGCACATCACCAATTCACGTTGAATATTTAAAGAATATTGGAGTAGGCGCTACGCTTACTATATCGTTAATTCATCACGACAAACTTTGGGGATTAATTGCCTGCCATCATTATTCAAAAAAGAATATTTCACCCGAAATTAGACTAGCAGCCAAACTTCAAGGACAATTTATAACTTCTCAAATCGATATCAGGCAATCGAACGATGAATATGTAAGTGTACAGAAAGCCTCTTTAGCATTAGAACAATTAACCGGACTCGAAATACCGCTTTTACAAAGTTCATTAGAACTTGTTGTAAAAACACCGCAGATATTGGATTTATCAAATGCGTCAGGCGTTTCAATTGTTTCAAGAGATAAAATCTACAAAAACGGTTTAACACCATCTGATGAAAAAATCATAAAACTGATTGAACTTATTGGTAATGAAAGCACAAACAGCGTATTCACCACCAATAACATCAGTAATTCTTTTCCTGAAATAGAAACCGATTCTGATTTTGCAGGATGTATATATCATTCTTTAGGAAATAACGACCATATAATTTGGTTTAGACCCGAAACCATTTCTGAAATAAACTGGGGAGGTGAACCTGAAAAAAGCATCGTAAAAGACAAAAACGGACTTCATCCTAGAAACTCATTTAATATCTGGAAACAGATTGTTAAAAACCAAAGTACAAAATGGAAAAGGTACGAAATTAATGCAGCGATTCAATATGCGCACGCTCTTCACAATCAGTTGATTATGATAATGCTGAGTGAAGAAGAAGAAAAATACCGTACACAGAGTGAAATCTTAAAAGAAACCAACTCAGAGCTTGAAAACATCAACTGGATTAGTACGCATGATTTACAGGAACCGCTTCGTAAAATTCAGCTTATTACTTCCAAAATGCTTACTGAACCAGATGTAGTTTCTAAAGAATCAATTGCAGCTTCTTTAAAACGCGTTTCAAAATCGGCCAGTAGAATGAGAGGTCTGCTGGAAGATATTCTGAAGTACACTCGAATCAAAAATGCCAAAGAAGCGTTGCAATTAGTAGATTTAAATAAAGTATTAAAATCTACCATAAAGGAATTGCAGGAAGTCATTACACAGAAAAATGCAGTAATTGAATTTGAAAATCTTCCTGAAATTCACGCCATTGGCTTTTTAATGCAGCAGCTGTTTATGAATATCATTCAGAACTCTCTAAAGTATGCATCAGAAGAAAGAACACCGGTTATCAAAATTACCGCTTCGCAGGAACCCGTCATAATGCGTCATTTGTATAAAGTGCACTGCCATTGGGTTCGTTTTTCGGATAACGGAATTGGTTTTGAACAGAAATACGCCGAGTCAATTTTCAAAGTCTTTACCCGACTTCATAATCAGGAACAATATGCTGGTTCAGGTATTGGACTTGCTTTATGTAAAAAAATCATGCAGGCAGTAGGAGGAGATATTCATGCCGAAGGAAAACCCAATCAAGGCACCGATATTATAATTTATTTTCCTTGTGATCCTGAAGATACGCTTATTTAAACGTATCTCAGGATTTCAGTTTTTTATCACATCTTTTGGAAGTTAAACCACTACTTTTAATGAATGAGGAAGTATAGAAACATCTATTTTATTTGATTTAAGTTTATAATGTTCACCATCTATCTGGGCATCTGTAAATATTTTTGAAGGTATTTCAATATGAATATCAGTAACTAGAAAATGCTTTGCTTTTTTGAATTTTTGAACTGAATTTCGAAGCACATAATATCCTAAAACTAACTTTTCTACAAATGATAATTCTGGTATAATAACGAGATCAAGTAATCCGTCATGTAAAGAAGCTTTTGGAGTCAGACTCATATTATATCCCATTTCATTTGAATTGGATATAAAAACCATGAAAGGATTTGTAGGTATCGTTTGTCCTTCAAAAGAAATAATGGAAGACTCAGACTTAAATTCAAAACTAGAAATCAAGGCAGATTTTATGTATGAAATTAATGTCCTGCGTCCTGAATTTTCATATTTTTTTATAATCATGGCATCAATACCAATTCCGGTGTTGCTAAAAAAATAACTTCCATTTATTTTTCCAGCATCAATTAATGTTGTCTGTCCCTTTTTGATAATGTTAATCGCTTTTTTAAAATCACGAGGAATATTTAGATTCGAGGCCAGTCCATTTCCTGAACCCACTGGAAGTATACCCAGTATAATGGATGTCCCAATTAAACATGAAGCCACTTCATTAATAGTACCATCGCCGCCGCACGCCACTATATAATCTGGATTATTTTGTACTGCCGCCGCAGTAAGTTCTACAGCATGTTTTTTACGTGTGGTATAATCGGTTTTTACGGTATAGAGATCAGCAGGAAAATGTTCTTGAATGAGTTCTGGAGTTAAATTGTGTTTTCCGCTTCCTGAAATAGGATTAATTATAAAATGAATGTAAGTCATTATCAATTCAAAGGTTATTACAAACCGCAAATTTTACCATTCAATTCTGAATTAATTTTGAATTTCTATTTCCTTAGTACAATAAATTCATAAGATTTATTCTCGTAAATTAGGAACAATAGGGTTTTATTTATTAATTTAGATTAGGAGATACAGCTCAAAGCTTGATTTTCTAAAAGCAAATTTTTTAATCTACGAAGCTGATGCGATGGAGTTAGTAAATAATCCTGATCTTTTTAAAGCCATATTTAATGCTGCGCCAAATGGTATTGCAGTTCTTAAGTCATTGTATAATGACAAAGGGCAGATAGAAGATTTTTCAATATTAAAGTTCAATTCGCGATTGCTTGAATGGATTAATGTTTCAGACTACAGAGAGAAACGTTTAAGCGAAGTGTTTTCTAAAGCTGTTGATAACGGAATTCTTAAAAATAGTATTGATACAGCCGTAACTGGAATTACTGCTGATTTCGAGCAATGTTATGAAGAAAATAATCAGATAAAGTGGTTTCGGATTACAATTGTAAAAGAAGACGAACTGCTGATTTTGAATGTAGAAGATATAACCGAAAAAAAGCAGGCAGATTCAGCCCTAAATGAGGCACTTATTGCAGCCGAAAAACAAAAACGATTTTACGAGTCTATCATCAATACTACACCAGATTTGGTCTATGTTTTTGATCTTGATTATACTTTTTCATATGCCAATAAGGCTTTGTTGACAATGTGGGGAAAATCTGCCGAAGATTCTATCGGACGCGGCTTACGTGAAAATGGTTATGAAGAATGGCATGCTCTTATGCACGAAAGAGAAATTGATACCGTTGTAGCTGAAAAAAGATCGATTAGAGGTACAGTTTCTTTTCCGCATGCCGAATTAGGAAGCCGAATCTACGATTATATTTTCGTTCCCGTTTTAAACGAAAAAGGAGAAGTAGAAGCCGTTGCAGGAACTACCAGAGATATTACCGAAATCAAACAAGCCGAAGAAAAATTGCAGCAGAGCGAAACCCGTTTTCGAAATATGATTGAACAATCCCCAATAGCAATGCTTCTTTCCAGAGGAGAAGATGTAGTAGTGGAGATTATCAATAAACCAATGCTGGAATTCATGAACAAAAAAGGGTTAGAAGATGCCGTTGGAAAAAAAATGCTCGAAGCACTTCCAGAATTGCAGGATCAGCCGGCATTGGAAACTGTTATAAATGTTCAAAAAACAGGTATTCCTTTTAGAGGCGATGAACAGCCTGTTGATTTAATTATAAATGGTAATCTCGAGCGTCGTTATTTTAATTTTTCATACGATTACATTCAAGATGATGGCGATACAGGCGCCGTTCTTCATATGGCAATTGATGCAACTGAACAAGTTTTAGCCAGAAGAAAACTCGAAGATAGTGAAAGCCGATTAAAATCGATGATTGAACAGACTCCAGCGCCAACATTAGTTCTTAAAGGTGACGATTTGGTTATTGAGCAGGTTAATAAACACATGCTTGAAATGATTGGCAGAGGACCTGAAATTATTGGTAGGCCGCTAATCGAAGTGCTGCCGGAACTCGAAGGGCAATATGTTTGGGAACAGGTTCAAAATGTCTACAACCAAGGAATTCCTTTTGACCAAAGCGAAGTTTTGGTACCTCATAACCGTACAGGTGAAATAAAAGACTATTATTACAATCTTGCCTATCGTCCGTTGATTGAAGACGGACAAATTACAGGAATGATTCAAGTAGCGGTTGATGTGACACAGCAGGTCTTGGCTAGAGAAAAAATGCAAGAAAGTGAAAGCCGTTTTCGAGCTTTAGTAAACGCTTCATCTGATGAAGTATACCGTATGGATGCAGATTGGAGAATTATGTACAGTCTCGAAGGAGATGATTTTTCTTTAGATTCGCAAAAACCTATACTCAATTGGCTTGACAAATATGCTCATCCTAATGATCGTGAAAAAGCCATACATCTTATTGCCAAATCCATAAAAGAGAAAAGTATATTTGAACTAGAACATCGTATAATAAACGAGAATGGTTCAACTGGATGGATTTTTTCGAGAGTTGTTCCTATACTCGACGATCAAGGTACTATTATTGAATGGTTTGGTGCGGCAAGTGATATCACCTCAGAAAAAGAACTTCATGAAGTTATCAGAGAAAGTGAAGAAAAGTTCCGACAGCTTGCAGATCTTGTACCTCAGATTATCTGGACCGGAAATCCAGATGGTTTTATAGATTATTATAACAGACGCTGGTATGAATACACCGGTTTTGACGAAAGTGAATATGGCGATTCAAGCTGGGTTCCAAGACTGCACCCAGATGATGTCCCATTTGTCACTCAAACTTGGTATAAAAGCGTCGAAAACGGAACTCCGTATCAGCTTGAATTTCGCTTAAAAAACGCTTATACAGGAGAATATCGTTGGTTTTTAAGTAAAGCAGTTCCTATTAGAGATAAAGAAGGTACTATAACCAAATGGTTTGGAACCTGCACGGATATACACGAACAGAAATCTATTACCGAAAAACTGGAAATCTTGGTAACAGATCGTACTAAAGAATTACAGCGTTCTAATGAAGATTTACAGCAATTTGCGCATGTGGCTTCTCACGATTTAAAAGAACCAGTTCGCAAAATAAAGACATTTGTTGGCCGTCTCGAAGATCATCTTCAAGGGCAGTTAGACGAATCTTCAGCAAAGTATATTGACAGAATTCATGTAGCTGCAGATCGTATGTTTAATATGATCGACGGAGTATTGGCGTATTCTAAAATAAATGCCGATTCTCAGAAAACGACTTTAGTAGATTTAAATGAAACCATTAAAAATATCGAAACTGATTTAGAGATTTCCCTGCAGAAAACTAACGGAAAAATCTATTATCATGATCTTCCAGTGCTGGAAGGTGCTTCAGTTTTACTGTATCAGCTTTTTTATAATCTGATAAACAATTCCATCAAATTTGCCAAAGAAGGAATTCCGCCAGAAATAACCATATCTTCAACAACAGTTAACCAGCACGACAGAAAAACAGCTGTGATCACTTTAGAAGATAATGGAATTGGCTTTGAACACGATCAAACCCGACGTATTTTTGAAACTTTTACACGCCTTAATTCAAAAGACCGTTATGAAGGAACAGGATTAGGATTGTCGCTTTGTAAAAAAATAACAGAACGCCATGGCGGAAACATTATGGCATCGGGAATTCCTAATGAAGGAGCTAAATTTATTATAACACTCCCTTTTGAGCAAAAGGAAAATGACATTTAAAACAATGAAAAAGATAATTTTACTTGCTGATGATGATAGAGATGACACAGAGATGTTTTGTGAAGCATTGGGTGAAATAGATGAAAACATTAAATGTCATTGTGCCGAAAATGGCAGTGAAGCACTGCAAATATTAAACACTCTTGATGAAGCTCCAAGTGTTATCTTTCTGGATTTAAATATGCCCATTATGAATGGCTGGGATTGTTTGAAAGAATTAAAATCGGATAAACGATATAAAGATGTGCCTGTTATAATGATTTCGACTTCTTCCCATAAAAACGATATGGACACAGCATCAAAACTCGGTGCAATCTGCTATTTCGTAAAACCCAATAACTTTAAAGATTTAAAACAAGTACTGCATTCTATAACCTCAAATCTTGAAAGCAGTTTAAAAGACACGATTCTCAGCCTTCATTCAGGTGGTTCACGCCACGTATTTTATTTAGGATAAAACCGTAATGTGTTGATTTTTAATTCACTAGTTTCTAATCGTTAATGGTGTCAGCCAGTTTCCATTTTATTCGTTTTTATTTCTTAATCTAGATTAATCGATCAAGAAGTATAACGGTGGTAAATTTGTAAAAGAAAATCAAGAACAACTTTAATACATAAAATACCATGGAAAATAAAATCTTAGGCTTACACCATATTACTGCCATTGCAGGCGATGCCAAACGTAATTTTGACTTTTATTCAAAAATATTAGGATTGCGATTCATTAAAAAAACAGTGAATTTTGATGATCCTGGAACATATCATTTTTATTTTGGCGATGAAGTGGGAAGTGCCGGTACAATTTTAACTTTTTTCCCTTGGGGAGAAGGAATACAACAAGGCAGAAAAGGATCAGGAATGGCGACAGAAATAGGCTATTCTGTTCCAAAAGGTAGTTTGGATTTCTGGCAGCAGCGTTTTGAAAAATACAATGTTATCTATAACAAACCAGCCGAAAAGTTTGGAGAAAAATACCTTACTTTCTTAGATCCTGACGGATTAAAACTAGAATTAATTGAATCTAAAACAGAAGACAGCAGAAAAGGCTGGGAAACCGATGAAGTAAAAGCAGACGCCGCTACAAAAGGATTTCACAACATCACACTGACTTTAAACGATATAAAACCAACAGCAGCAGTTTTAACGGAAATATTTGGTTACAAATTAATCGCTCAAGAAGTAAACCGTTACCGCTATGCTACTGATGCCATAGAAAATGCGGCAATTGTAGATTTAGTAGAATTGGCTGATGAAAGAAAAGGTTTAGTAGCCAATGGTTCTGTTCATCACGTAGCTTTCCGTGTACAAAACGATGAAATATTAATGCACTTTCGTGAAAAAGTTGAAGAATACGGATTATCAATTACACCACAAATTGACAGACAGTATTTCCATTCTTTATATTTTAGAGAACCAGGTGGAGTTTTATTCGAAATAGCTACCGATAATCCTGGATTTACTGTAGATGAACGCTTGGAAGAATTAGGACAAAATTTGAAACTGCCAGCTCAATATGAGCCACATAGAGCAGAAATTGAAGCCCATTTGGTAAAAATTAATTAATTAGAAAAGATCATGGAAGAAATAAAATTAGAATTAGACGAAAAAAAACACGGAGCTTTCAATTTGTATGTTGAGGGTAAAAAACTAGGCGAAATGACCATAAGCCTAAAACCTGATTTACTTACAGTTTACCACACAGGAGTAGAACCAGAAGGCGAAGGGAAAGGCTATGCGAAAAAGCTTCTGGAAGAAATGACCTCGTATGCTCGTGCCAACAAATTGATGGTTTTGCCGCTGTGTCCCTATGTTCATGCGCAATTCAAAAGACATCCCGATGAATATCAGGATATTTGGAAAAAATAATTTTAAATCGTACTTATGAATGCATCATATATAACAGGCGGAGTTCCTTTGCAAGAAGCCCAAAAAGCCTTAATCATGCTTCACGGAAGAGGTGCTGGAGCAAACGACATTCTTTCAATTGCCCGATATTTAAATGTTTCAGATTTTGCTTTGATTGCGCCACAGGCAGAAGGCAGAACTTGGTATCCGTATTCTTTCTTGGCACCAATTAATGAGAATGAACCTTTTTTATCGAATTCCCTTAAAACGGTTTCACAGGTTGTAGCTTCGGTTGAAGAAAACGGCATCAAAAGAGAAAATATTTATTTCTTAGGATTTTCGCAGGGAGCTTGCCTTACTTT
Source organism: Flavobacterium endoglycinae (assembly GCF_017352115.1). NCBI lineage: Bacteria > Pseudomonadati > Bacteroidota > Flavobacteriia > Flavobacteriales > Flavobacteriaceae > Flavobacterium > Flavobacterium endoglycinae. The sequence goes on along the minus strand of NZ_CP071448.1, from coordinate 90,617 downwards.
AGAATATACCAGCAGAAATGCCGATAAATACGGAGGAATTATTGCTTTTACAGGTGGTTTAATTGGCGATCAAGTTTACGAAAACCATTACACAGGCGATTTCAAAAACACACCCATTTTTGTAGGCACTAGCGATCCCGATTTTCATGTTCCCGTTGAAAGAGTTAATGATTCTGAAGAACTTTTAAAAAGAATGGGTGCTGCGGTTACTAAAAAAATATATCCAGATATGGGACATACGATAAGCCAGGATGAAATAGATATTGTGAATGCTCTAATTTTCGGGAAAGAGTAAGATTTCCTATCTTTAAGGTAATAACTTTAAAAATATAGAATATGAAGTCTGCTATGAAGATAGGAATGTTGTTGTTTTTCTTTACAACACATTTTATGCACGCACAAAATGATACTCAAAAATGCCGCTATACCAAGACGTCACAAGGATATTTAATGGTTTTACGGGAAGGCGATAATGTTTTGGCTTCGATAGAAAACTTAGTAAAAGAACAGCAGATTCTTTCGGCAAACTTTACCGGAATTGGTTTTGCACAAGAAGTTACTTTCGGGTTTTATGATTTCAGTCAAAAGAAATTCCATCCCAAAACCTTCAATAAAGTTGAAATGGGAAGTCTTACTGGATCAATTGCATGGAGTGATGGAAAACCTTCTCTGCACATTCACGGAGTAGCCACAGATGATAAATTTGATGCTTATGGCGGACATATTCTGGCAATGAAAGTAGGAACAGGTTCTATGGAAATTTACATTACACTCAATAATGAAAAGTTAGAAAGAAAAATAGAACAACCGCTAAACGCTAATGTGTTACAGCTTCCATGCTTAAATAAATAAAAAAAGTGCTGATTTTAATCAGCACTTTTTTTATGAATAAATTGAATTAATCAATTTTATAACCATCGTCTGAGAAAGTTTCAGGCTCACGGTCGTTTTCATCATAATCTTCAACTAAATCATCATCAAGATCATCTTCGTCAAGATCTTCATCTTCATCTTCATCTTCATAAAGATCATCATCTTCTGATTCATCTGGCTGATAATCAAGTTCTGGATCGCTGTCATCTCGGTCTAAGGCATTCGAAAATTCATTATCCAAATAATTGTTCTCACTCAATTGAATCTCTTCAAACGTATTATCATCTGAAGGTTCTTGATATTGATTTGAATAATTTTGCTGATCTGCTGTGTCGTTACGATCATCATAATCGTAATGCGGTATATGTGTATCTGTAATCATAATAGTTGATTTTAATTAGTAGATATATCTTTTAATGTTTATTAAAATTAAAGTTTTTAAAGCCCTTTATTTTATACCATTTTTGAAGATAGCTGCTAAATTTTCATGCTGTTTTTATAAAATTATATTTCTGTTAAGTATCACATTTTTAGATATTTATGAAAAGTTTAACACATCCGACATGGGAATTGTATAAAATTTCTACATAATTTTGCAACATCAAAAATCAAGTGATGGAAACTTGAAACTGATAATCCCCCCAATCTACTACTAACTTTTATATTGATTTGCGAATGAGAATGAAAATGTTTTTTTTGGTATTGTTTGTTTCTTTAACCTCTTTTACCACCTACAATGTAATGGAAAATGAAGAAATATTATCTGAACTTGAACTGGTAAGGCTTACTGACCACGTAAATGAAATTAAAGCACTTACTGCTTCAGACCACAAATACAACAGCAAGATTGCGTTTCTTGTAGATATGAAAATCAAATCAGGAAAGAATCGTTTTTTTGTATACGACCTTAAGAATAATAAAATCCTCGATCAAGGATTGGTAGCGCACGGAAGCGGTTCTGAAACAGGAATAAGAGGTGATGAATTAAAATTCAGCAATATGCCTAATTCAAACTGTACTTCATTAGGAAGATATTCTGTTGAGAAATCCTATAAAGGCATTTTCGGAAAAGCTTTTAGACTTAACGGTCTTGATGAATCAAACAATAATGCTTTAAAAAGAGCTATTGTATTACACCAATATTCGGCAGTTCCTTATGGAGAGCAGGATTATTATATTACAAACAGCCATGGCTGTCCAATGGTGAACGAGATATTTTTCAAAAGACTTGAGAAAATTATCGACAGTTCAAATTCAAAAATTATGCTTTATGTATATTATTAAATAAGGTTAATTGAGTTATAACAACAAGAAAAGAGCTGAAAAGCTCTTTTTTTGTTTTATATAAGTTATAGCTGCTGAAAGTTAGTTATTTCTTTTAAGACATCTTCCTCTTGGTTCGTCACTTTCGAGAAGTACAATTTCAGAATGAAGAAACTTTGCTGCTTCTGCTGAATCTTTCACTTTTACGGCGCTTCGTTCCAGCATCTCAGCTTCAAATTCATTTAAAACCCTTTCTCGTATGCCATGTTTTCTCCATTCTGATGAAGGTTTGCATCCTTTAGTGATAGAACGGGCAAGAGAAAGTGCATCTAATAAAGCCTGATTGGCTCCTTGTCCTTTAAACGGACTCATTGGGTGTGCTGCATCGCCTATTAAAGTTGCTTTTTCTCCCTTTTTTAGAATTGCTGGCGTAAGCAGTTCGCGATCGTAAACTGGATAACCTGAAATCTGTGCTTCCTGAGTGGCTTCTAAAAGCTGCGGAATTGGCGCATGCCATTTTGTTCTGCGAATAGCTTCTTCTTTTAATGCCTGAGTTCCTTTTGCGCTTAATGCTTTGGCTTCATCTTCGTCCATTGGAAAACTGAGCTGCCACATTACAGAGTCAGCTTTATAAGGCATTACATAGATTCTTTCGTTTCCATTGGCGGTTTGAAATACCGTTGCTTTATCTAACAAAGGATTATTATTGCCTTCAATCGCACTTAAAGGACAAATACCTAAAATAACAATACAGCCCAGATAGCGAAGAGGCGCAACATCATCTCCAATTAACAATTTTCTCACTGAACTTCGAATACCATCTGCTCCCACAACAAGATCCGCTTTGGCCGTTTTTAGAACTCCATTTATATCGAAAGTTAAAACGACTCCTTGTTCATCTTCTTTAAAATCCAAAAGCTGATGTCCCCATTGTACAGCATTATGACCGCCAAATTCTTCTAAAAGTGCTAAACGAAGTGATTGACGGGCAATATGCATATTGGTGCGCTTAGGAGAATTTTCTCCATCTGATTGAAGCCATTTCCTGATTCCCCATTCGCCAATTACTTTTCCTTCAACCGTATGTACTACATGTCGTGTTGAAATAACTTTGTCTTTCAGCGAAAAAATCCCCAAACCTTCAATTGCTTTACTGGCTTGCTGTAGAGTAAGTCCATACCCTTGAGAACGGGCATCAAAACTAGCATCGCGTTCGTAAATCGTAAAAGGAATACCACGATGCAGGCAAGCGACAGCCAAAGCAGTTCCGCCAATACCGCCTCCAATAATAGCAACATTCGGAAGATTTTTATAATCGGCAGGAAGATAATGGTCAGAAGGTAATAATCCGGTTCCAGAGCATGTTGTGCAAGTATGAAGATGTGCTTTGGGACGTACAGGAGCGATTCCCGTATGTCCTGATTTTTCAAATTCGGCAACGGCTGATTGATAACTCTCTTTTGCTTTTTTAGTTAGTCCGCGGTTTTTCTTTCCGCGTCCCTGACATTCATGGCAGATAATCCACATAAATAGATGCTAAATACAGCGCAAAATTAGGCAATATATTTTATTTCCTAGGTTTACATCTATAATTAGTATGTCTCCATGAGAATTTGGAGACGTTATTTCGGCTTACTTTTTCACCTTTTTGGCTACCTCTAAAAGTTGTATTTAAAACAATTTTGCAGTGTACAATTAAACACAATACATATGAGAAAAACAATTTTTATTACAGGAGCATCATCAGGATTGGGAAAAGCAGCAGCCAAAGTATTTCAACAAAATGGCTGGAACGTTATTGCAACCATGCGTAAACCTGAAAATGAAACGGAATTAACACAACTAGAAAATGTTACCGTATTAAAATTAGATGTTACCAATTCTGCTGACATTATACAGACAATACATAATGTTTTATCCAAACAACCTGTAGATGTGGTTCTTAATAATGCCGGTTATGGACTTATTGGACCTTTGGAATCATTTAATGAAGAACAAATTCTGAATCAATTTCAAACTAATCTTTTTGGAGTTATCAATGTAACTAGAGCTTTTTTGCCGAATTTTAGAGAAAGAAAACAAGGCACTTTTATTAATATCACTTCAACTTTTGGGTTATTAGGATATCCGACTTGTTCGATTTACAACGCTTCAAAGTTTGGTGTAGACGGTTTTTCGGAAGGACTTGCTTATGAACTGGCTCCGTTTGGAATTAAAGTAAAAATAGTTGCTCCAGGCGGAATGCAAACTGATTTTGCCGGAAGATCACTTCAAGGAGGTTTGCATGAAGCGTATCAGGATGTAACAGCTAAAGTGAGTGAAGGCTACAGCGAAGAACAAATTGCTAATTATACCAAAGCCGAAACCGTTGCAGAAATTATTTATAATGCCGCTTCAGACGAAAAAAGCCAGCTTCGTTATATTGCTGGAAATGACGCCAACGAATTGTATAACGAACGTTTATCGCTGACTCCAGAGCAGCAGTTTCAAAAAATCCGTTCTCAGTTTTTAATGTAACTTTAGAATGATTTTTATTATTTGAAATAATTAAATTGGCACCATGAAAAAAAAGCAGCCCGTTATATTCAATTCATTATCTCAATTGCATAAAGCAATGGGAATAGGAGCGCCTCCGCATCCGCTTATCAGTATTATAAATTATGGTGAAGCGAAGTTTGAACCTAAAGACTTTGAAAACGGAATTATTCTTAACTTTTATAAAATTTCCTTTAAAACAAAATTCTCAGGAAAATTAAAATACGGACAGGGATTTTATGATTTTGAGGAAGGAGGAATGTCTTTTGTGTCTCCCGGCCAGCTGCTGCGCATGCAGGATGAAGAAGCTGACTACAGCGGCATGTCATTGCATATTCATCCTGATTTATTGCGATCTTATCCGTTGAATTTCCAGATTAAACAATACGGTTTCTTTAATTATTCGGCTTCGGAAGGACTTTATCTTTCTGAAAAAGAAAAAATAACCATTTTGAGTATTTACCAATTTATTCAGGATGAGTTAAATGAGCGGATCGATAAATTTAGTCAGGATGTTATTATTTCTCAGATTGAAGTATTGCTTAATTATGCCAACCGCTTTTACGACCGACAGTTTATAACCAGAAAAGTGGTAAACCATGATATGCTGACCAAATTGGAAAAACTGCTTGAAGATTATTTTAAGGAAGAAAAAACAGTGCTGAAAGGATTACCAACCGTTAATTCGCTTGCCGAAATTTTGAATGTCACGCCACGTTATTTAAGCGATATGCTGCGAAACCTGATTGGTTTAAATACACAGCAGTTTATACATGAAAAAGTAATAGAAAAGGCGAGGGAATATCTAACCAAAGACGAAATGACAATTGCAGAAATAGCCTATCAATTAGGTTTTGAACATCCGCAGTCGTTTACTAAACTTTTTAAAAGTAAAACCGCCTTATCGCCTTCAGATTATAAAAAAAGTCTTCTGAATTAGACTTTCAATTAAAACAAACAAAAATTACAATGAACATAGATATTTTTATTAAGGATTGGATTGAAGCAGGAAATGCATTTGATACCGAAAAGTACCTCCAATTTTATCATGAAGATGCTGTTTTGGATGATCCTTCAGTAGGCAGAAAATTTACAGGACACAAAGAGATAAAAGATTATTTCGAGAGTTACTTTATAGGTTATAACACGCATACCAAATTAGTTCATTTCCACAAGACAGATGAAGAAAGCCTTCATATAGAAGTCGAATTTACAGGAGATTTCTCTGAAGGAAAACTGGGAGGAATTTTCGATTTAAGATTTAAAGATGAGAAAATCAGTTTCGCCAAAGCTGATTTAATTCATTAATCAATCATTATTTTATAATTTTTATAAAGGATTATGTAATTAAAAAAATCTGGGTTTCAGCTAATTTTACTAAACATTAAAAAATAGAAATTATGGAATCAAATAATCAAATCCCGAAAAACACCAATAAGAATGGTGCCGATCATCGAAGTGATACCAGAAAACACCAATATAGAGATCATGATGAAGTCTTAACAAATGATGAAAATTATGATGCCGATACAAAGAAGTTTAAAGGTGAAGACCCAGATTTCGATGATAAAATGAATAACGAAGAAAAAAAGTAAATAAAAAACGTCTTAGATTTCTATTTAAGACGTTTTTTAGTAAACCGTTTTTCGATGGTATTTTGCGTATTTTTGCATAACAAAAAAAATCTAATACATGAAACGTTCAGGTACAGCAGATCTTCCTCTTCATTACGGACAAGTTCCGTTGTGGCTTTCTGAACGAATGTCAAAATTGGGTTTGGCCATAGTAGAAACGATTGCTATGGAATTTTCTACATCTGAAGTAATCAGTAAATTAAGCAATCCGTTTTGGTTTCAGAGTTTTGGTGCAGTAATGGGAATGGATTGGCATTCTTCAGGAATTACAACTTCGGTACTTGGAGCTTTAAAAAAATCAGTAAATCCGCATTCTAAAGAACTGGGTATTTACATCTGCGGAGGCAAAGGAAAACATTCAACTGCAACGCCTCAAGAGCTTTTATTTGTAGGTGAAAAAACAGGACTTGACGGAATTAATCTGGCAAACTGCAGCAGGTTAACGGCTAAAGTAGACAACACGGCCATTCAAGATGGATTTCAATTGTATCAGCATAATTTTATTGTCGATAATAAAGGACAATGGGCTGTTATTCAGCAGGGAATGAATCCTAATTCTAAAACAGCGAGAAGATATCACTGGCATTCTCCAGATTTACAATCATTTATAAACGAGCCACATACTTTTATTTATGGTGAAAATCAAGGTTCTATTTTGAATCTTACCGCTCAGGCTGCTTCCAAATCGAGAGAAGGTATTTTGGAATTGGTAAAAGAATCTCCAGTAAAAATCATAAAAGAAATGCAGTATCTGTCTATGCCTGCGCATCATGATGTAAGGATGGAAGATGTGAATATGAAAAGGCTGGGAGCGATGCTTTGGACAACTCATGAAAATAAACCAGAAGATTTTGAAGAGCTTCTGCTTTTAAAAGGTATGGGACCAAGAGCTTTACAATCGCTGGCCTTGGTAAGTGAAATAATTTACGGAACTCCAACCCGATTTGAAGATCCTGCCCGTTTTTCATTTGCCCACGGAGGAAAAGATGGTCACCCGTTTCCTGTTCCCTTAAAGATTTATGACGAAACGATTTCTACTTTGCAGAAAGCCATTAACCGTGCTAAAATTGGAAATAGTGATAAAATAAGCGCTATTCAAAAATTATCTGAAATCTCAAGAAGGGCAGAAGAAAGCTTTACACCCAATTCCAATTTTGACGCTTTAATTGAGAAAGAACGCAGAGAATCTCACTTATACGGCGGTCGAACGGTATTTGGAGATGCAAAACCTCCTAAGGATAAGCCTAAGCCACCCAATAACCAGCTTGAGTTATTTTAAAGCATAAATGTATTTACAAATTCAAAAAGATCGAAATCACCTTTAGTATCGATTATAAAAATTTTAGAAAAGTTAAAAAGCAGAAAAAAAATATGATTTGATTTTTATAGATTTGTATAATCTATTACATTCTCAAAATTTCCGAGAACAAATATAAAATGCAATTACAATGAAATCTGTTACTTCGTTTTTTTTATTCTTACTCTTTACCTGTACCAATTCTTATTCACAACTAAGCGCAGATAAAATATTCGAAAGCTTTAAACAAGGAGAACGCACCAATTGTTCGTCAATTGCTTTTATCAAAGCCGCTTTAAATGTTTACGGATTGGATAATCTTTTCGTAAACGAGAAGGTAAATGATAGTCTCTATAAAATCACCCTTAAAAATAATGCTTCCTTTAATCTAAAAGAAGAGGAATTAGAAAAAGCCAGAGTATCTGCAGGTTTTGTATTTATAAAAGACAATTGCGAAAGCGAAAAAATATTAGAATATGCCGTTTTAACGTATGCTGTAATGGCTAAATACAAACAAATTATTGATAAAGAATCTACTTTTGATAAAGCTTTAGAAGATTTAGAAGATGGCACAGTTTATACACCTACAATATATAAATATCTAGGATTTAGAATAGGAAAGCAGATTCAGAAATTAAAAAGAGAAACTGGAAGCGAATTCTGCGGTGTCGTGGCGTGGTCAACAGCACATGCAGTATTTATCTGTGAAGAATTTATGGACTATTACGGAAATAAAAAGAGTATTTGGATTAAATATCCAGGACGTTTTAGAATTATTAAATCCTAAAAAGCAGTAATTATTTAATAAATCTTTTAAAAACACCTCTTATTACATCGATTTTAGCAGATTAGACCCGTTAAATTATATTTTTGAAAAAAAGAAAATAATAAAGTTGGTATTTAACATAAATTATATATTTTTGTTTTCATTAACAACCAATTACAAATAGAAAAAATGAAGAGTAAAATTACTTTACTAAGTGTCCTTTTCTTCTTGATCATATCTGCAGCTGCATCAGCTCAGGCAAAAAATGCCCCAAGAAGTATAATCAGTACAACAGCTCTAATCCGTAAATACCACGATCAAAAAGAATTAAGCGGTATGCAAAAAGGAGAACTTCTGGAATTATACATTGAACGTATTAAAGTTTTAGTGAAGACTCTTCCTTATATTGCTTTGGTTACAAAACCGGGTGTTACGATGGCAGACTTAGGTATTCCAGACGATAACGAACACAAAAAAGTGTTAGATGCTCAGGCAGTAGGTACATCAACTTTCTTAGATACTACAGTAGAATTCCAAAGAAAAATGATGCCATATTCAGATAAAGGTAACCTTATCGCTGCTATCTTATTCTACGAAAATACATTGAAATCGTTACACGAGTTCAACGAATTGAACGAAATGTAATAGCATTTGAAATATAAATTTAAATCTCCAAAGTCATTGATTTTGGAGATTTTTTATTTTAATACAAGTCAAAGAAATATAATCTATGGGAAATAGCATAACGATTTTAGACAATGGACCGTTTTATCATGGCACTAAGGCCGATTTAAAAATTGGTGATTTTCTAACAGCAGGCTTTAGATCGAATTATCATAGTGATGTTATTATGAATCATGTCTATTTTACTTCACTGGTGAATGGAGCAGGTTTAGCGGCAGAAATTGTATCCGGAAAAGGTTCGCCACGTGTTTATATTGTAGAACCCACAGGAAGTTTTGAAGATGATCCGAATGTGACTGATAAAAAATTTCCAGGTAATCCCACAAAATCGTATCGAAGTAAGGAGCCTTTAAAAATAATTGGTGAAATAACAGACTGGAAACGATTAACTCCTGAAGAATATAAAATGTGGCAGGAAAGACTGTCAAATCTCAAAGCAAATCCTGATGCAGAAATTATAAATTAAGTAATTATAATTTTTTCCATTCTTTCTGCAGCATAGCATATTGAAATTCACTTCCCCATTTTCCTTTAAAGAAGATATTCTCAATAAAATGACCTTCGCGTCTAAATCCGGTACTTTCGAGTAATTTTATAGAAGCTTCGTTTTCTGCATCAACGATTTCAACGATTCTATGAATATCTTTTTCTTCAAATAAGAACTTCATAATTCCCAGTAAAGTTTCTTTTGCATATCCTTTCTGTTGTTCAAGATGCGAAATGGTTATGCCAATTTCTGCAATTCGAGGATCGTAAGAATCCAGTTTTATAGCACAATCGCCAATAATTTTTTTGGTTTCATTGTTTTCAATAGCGTATTGAATCCATTGTCCCGGTTCTCCAAAATAGTGTATGGCATTTTCTTGTATAAAAGCTTCAGCCTCTTTTGAAGTCATAACATCAAAACCTTGATATTTGGTGACTTCAGGATTAGAACGATAAATATGAAAATCTTCTAAATCAGAAATACGGAGATGTCTTATTTGTAATCTTGAGGTTTGTATTTTGAGTTCTTTCATTTTAATTATTTGAATGAGTTAAATTATGAAAATAAAAAAAGTTTATACTTTGAGCATAAACTTTTTTTATTTGAGTAACTGGAAAAATTCTTAGTTACTTCCAGCAGCAGCTTTGTCTACCAAAAACAATAACTCACCAGAAACTGGTTTGATGAGTTGCATCGGATATGTAGTTGGATTGTATTCTCCTTTTGTTACTTCTTTCAAGGCAGGTGCTTTTTTCTCTCCAAAAGCCACGACAACAATTTTTTCTGCTTTATTAATTAAAGGAGCCGTAAGTGTAATACGGTGCATGTTTTGCGGTGCAAGGAAATAAGCGTCTACCCATTTGGTTTCTTCTTTTAAAACTTCTTCACCTGGAAAAAGAGAAGCTGTATGTCCGTCATCTCCCATTCCTAATAAAATCAGGTCGAATTTTCCTTCTTCACCTAAAACTTTTCTAATTGACTGTTCGTACGTTACGGCATACTCTTCTGGTGTAACGCCATCTTTGTACATCTCGAAGATATTTTCTTTCGGAATAGAAACATGATTTAGTAAAGTGCTGTAAGACATTTTAGCATTGCTCAAATCGTCGTTAAGCGGGACCCAGCGTTCATCTCCCCAGAAAATAAATACCTTATTCCAGTCAATTTTGTTTTTATAGTCGTCAGACGCCAATAATTTGTAAATACCGGCAGGAGATGAACCACCTGTTAGTACAGCGGTAAATTTGCCTTTTTCGGCAATTGCCTTTTGAGCAGATGACACAAAAAGATCTGCCGCCGTTGTATTGATTTCGTCTGTAGTATTATATATCTGTATCATCTATAAGTTCTTCTTTTGTTTGTGTGTTCGGAATCCATTTGTGCCCTTGACGTGCTAATAATTCATCAGCTTCTTCAGGTCCCCAGCTTCCTGCTTTGTAATTTGGAAAATTCTTTGGAGCAGTTGTTTTCCAAACTTGCTGAATGGTATCAATTGCGTCCCAAGCTTCTTCCACCTGATCCCAGCGCATAAATAGAGTAGGATCTCCTAATAATGCATCTGCGATTAAGGTTTCGTAGGCTTCTGGTGACATTGTAGAACATGCAAAATAATCAAAAACCATTTCGGCTGGTCTTAGAGACATTGATAAACCAGGTTTTTTGGTCATAAATTGCAGTTTAATATCCATCGAAGGTTGAATATTAATAATCAATCTGTTTGGTGTCATTCCTTCTTTTCCATATGAAAATGAAGAATGCGGAACAGGTTTAAACTGAATAATGATTGAAGATTGTTTTTCTTCCATTCTTTTTCCTGAACGCAAATAGAAAGGAATTCCCTGCCATCTCCAGTTATCCAAATAGATTTTCATTGCCACATAAGTTTCGGTATTAGAATCTGGTGCAATGCCCTTATCTTGGCGGTAACCAGGAACTGGAACGCCTTTGATTTCTCCAGCATCGTATTGGCCTCTTACAATATAATGGTCTACTTCTTCTGGTTTAATACGGCGAATCGATTTTAATACATCAGCTTTACGGTTACGAATATCATCTGCACTTAATGATGCTGGTGCTTCCATTGCTGTCATGCATAAAATTTGAAGCAAATGGTTCTGAATCATATCTTTTAAGGCACCAACACCTTCGTAGAATCCGCCGCGTTCCTCAACGCCAACTTCTTCTGCTACAGTAATCTGAACAAAATCGATAAAATTACGGCTCCATAAAGGTTCAAACATCGAATTTCCGAAACGGAAAGCTAAAATATTCTGAACTGTTTCTTTTCCTAAATAGTGATCGATTCTATAAATCTGCTCTTCTTTAAAAGTCTGCGAAAGCATTTCATTCAGCTCAATTGCAGAAGCTTTGTCGTATCCAAAAGGTTTTTCAATAATAATACGATCCTGTTTTGGATTGGCAGCAAGACCAATTTTTTTGATATTGCTAGAAATTGTTGAAATGAAAGAAGGTGTAATCGAAAGATAGAAAAGACGGTTAGCGCGTTCGCCAAAAGCCAGATCAAAATTGTTGATTTTCTCATTTAATCCGATATACGATTCTTCTTTGTCAATATCAAGGCTGTGGTAAGTAATGTGTGAAAGAAATTTTTCAGTTTCTGAATCGGAAAGTCCTTTTTTTCTTGAGAAAAGATTAAGGTTTTCTAAAACATATGCGCGAAAATCTTCATTGGTTTTTTCTGCTCTACCAAGAGCAATAATCTGGAACTTTTCAGACATACGTCCGTCAAGATACAGATTTTGAAAAGCGGGGAAGAGCTTTCTTTTTGCTAAATCCCCAGTTCCTCCAAAAATTACTATAATCGTTGGATTCTTTAGTTTATTTTTAGTCATTATGTGGTGTAGTTGTGTTGCTTTAATTGTTTATTCAGCCCATTGCGTGTGGAAAACACCTTCTTTGTCGATACGCTCGTAAGTATGTGCTCCAAAATAATCACGCTGTGCTTGAATTAAATTGGTTGGAAGATTAGCAGAACGATACGCATCAAAATACGCTAACGAGTTCATTAATCCTGAAACTGGTAATCCTTTTTGAACTGCAAATTGAATAACAGCTCTCATTCCTGATTGGTTTTCTGTTAGTTTTGAAGCGATTACGGTATCTAAAAGCAAGTTTGGCAAATCTGTTTTTGCTACATACGCTTTTCTGAAATCTTCTAAAATGGTAGCACGAATGATACATCCGCCACGCCAGATTTTAGCAACCGTTTCTAGGTTTAATCCGTAGTTGTATTCTTTAGAAGCCGTGTGAAGCTGTGCTAAACCTTGAGCATAAGTCACCACAATCGAAAAGAATAATGCCGATTTTAAAGAAGCAATAGCTTCGCTATGAGAAACATTGGTTTCATCAGCATTCCAAACTAATTTTTTAGCCGCTTCAATTCGTTCTGGTTTTGTTTTAGACATGTCGCGCATGTTCACTGCCGCGTCGATTGTTGGAACTGGAACTTGTAAATCCATTGCGTTTTGCGAAGTCCATTTCCCTGTGCCTTTAGATCTTGCCCAATCTGAGATTTTGTTGATTAATTGTGTGCCGTCTTCATCTTTTTGTTTTAAGATTTTTCCAGTGATTTCAATTAAATACGATCTAAGATCATCAGTTTGGTTCCATTCTTCAAAAGTTTTTTGAATTGTTTCATCATCTAGATTATAACCTCTTTTCATAAGGTCATAAATCTCAGAGATTAACTGCATGATTCCGTATTCGATTCCGTTGTGAACCATTTTTACGTAGTTTCCAGCAGATCCATTTCCTAAATATTCCACACAAGGCTCACCGTCAACTTTTGCTGCAATCGCTTCAAAAATTGGGCGAAGTCTTTCATATGCTTTTTGATCGCCGCCTGGCATCATAGCAGGACCAAAACGAGCTCCTTTTTCGCCGCCAGAAATTCCCATTCCAAAGAAATGAATTCCTTTTTCAGATAATTCTAAAAATCTTCTGTCAGTATCAGTAAAATAAGTATTTCCACCGTCGATAATGATGTCTCCCTTATCTAAATGCGGTAATAAGCTGGCAATAGCGCTGTCAACTGGTTTTCCTGCAGGAACTAAAAGCATAATTGCTCTTGGCTGCTGGATAAGTTCGACGAAATGTTTAACATCTGTAGTAGCTTCGATAGTATCGCCGGGACCGGCTTCTTGTTGAAGAGAGTTGACTTTTTCTGTATCTAAGTCTAAACCTGCGGCCGCAAAGTTATGGCTCGCAATATTTAAAAGTAAGTTACGGCCCATTACGCCGAGTCCTACAATTCCAAAATCAAATTTGTTCATAGTTTTTAATTAACTAAATTATTAGAAAAATGCTTTTTCTAAAAGATTGTAAGAAAAAATATAGTAATCTGTTTTCATTCAGTTCTTTGCGAAAAAACAAGGTTTGTTTTAATCTTACATGATAAGATTGCAGTGTGCTAAGTTAGAGAAAAATGATGAAAAACGATGCGATTTATAGTCGTCTTTAAGTGTTTATTGTGATACTTTTTTATGTGTTAAAAACACGTTTATTTTTGCTTTTGGATATTATGAAACACCAGTGAATTAGGGTTAATTTATGGTATTGCTAAATTCATAAAAATGAATTTTTTAATATTGATGTTTTTAAAAGAGAATATTGTAAAATATAAAGTTATTTTTTTGGAAATTCTCATTGATTTTGTCTTAAAACAGTAATTTTTCATCTAAACATATTCTTGATTTTGTAATCCGGTAGTTTTGTTTAAGATATTGATTATTAATGATTTAAATTAGCAAAAACGTTGTAAGAATCTTGATTTTTAACACATCTTTTTTTATTTTTTTGTTTTAGGATTAGTTTCGTTACACCCTTATTTAGGATAGAACTAATTTAAAAACCGAAAAATTATGAAAAGTCAATTACTCAATGTTTTTTTTAAACGAGACAGATATTGTCTCATAATGTGGATTTTTTTAATACTCTTCACTTCAAACTTACAAGCACAAAGAGGTTATTATGATGCTCCGTATAAAAGATATGAAGCAAATCTGGGCCAATTGTCAAATGGTGCTTCTACCACTTCAAAATCATATGTACAATCTGATTTACAATCAGAAGCTTCAGACCAGCAGTGTGTTAATATGTCTGCAACAAATGCTACTGTGCAATGGACACTCACTGAAGCAGCAGACGGACTTGTAATTCGCTACAGCGTTCCAGACGGACAAAGCGGAACTTTAGGTGTGTACAATGGAAGCACTAAACTTACAACTCTTACTTTGACTTCAACTTGGTCTTGGGAGTACTTGTGGAGTAATGGAAATCCTAACAACAACGGAATTACCAATCAAAATCCAAGAATGCGATTTGACGAAGTGCGTTATAAGCTTCCATCAAAAATTGCAGTATCAGGAACTTTAAAATTAGTAAGAGAATCAGGAAATATTCATGTGGATTTTGCTGAAATGGAATCTGTTCCTGCTGCTATTACCGCTCCAGCAGGTTCTGTAACGTATACTGGAAACGGAAGTGACTTACAGACATTTATTGATGCCAACGGCGGGAAAAAGATATTTATTCCAAGCGGTGTAATCAATGTTAACCGCGAATTGTATTTTGGTTCTGCTAATACGTCATTAATTGGAGCGGGAATGTGGTATACGCAAATTAATTTTACCAATACAAGCAGTTTAAACGGCGGATTACGTGCAAATGCGAGTAATATTTCATTCAGCGATTTGTATTTAACAACCAATTCGGCTTCAAGAAGTAATTCATATAAAGCGATAAATGGGGTTTTTACATCGGGATCTACTATCAAAAATATCTGGGCAGAGCATTTTGAATGCGGCGCCTGGATTGCACAATACAATGTGGGAGGACCTGCAATTGCTGATGGATTTACGATGTCGCATTGTCGTTTTAGAAATAATTATGCTGATGGAATTAACCTTTGTAAAGGAACTGCAAATGCTATTGTAGAACACTGTAACTTTAGAAATAATGGTGATGACGATCAAGCAATTTGGTCTGCAGACGGATTAGAATGTATTAATAATACGTTTAGATACAACACTTCTGAAAACTGCTGGCGTGCTTGTGGTCTTGCTATTTATGGAGGAAAAAATAACAAAGCCTACAATTTGATTATCAAAGATAATTTAGAAGCAGGAATTAGAGTTAGTAATAATTTTCCTGGTGCTCCATTTAATAATGATGGGATGCACGAAATTCACGATATCACGATCACCACCTGCGGAACTTTTAATGATACATACAATAATCCTGTAGCAGCTGTAGATATTTTTAGTGCAACTAATGCCGGATCTCAGGTTAAAAATGTTCAGCTATACAATCTTGATATTTTAGATTCAAGAAATGATGCTATTTCAATCAGCAAAAGATCAGGAGACGGAATTTATAATCTTTCATTTAAAGACATAACGGTTAATGGAACAGGTAAAGAATATCCAAACAATAATGCCTTAAATAGAAACTGGGGAAGAGGATATTTTGTATTAATTGCGGGTTCTCCAAGCGGAAATGGAACGTATTGTAATATGAATTATTCCAACAGAGGCGGTAATGCAGCGGCAAATGAAGAAACTAGTGCTATTGGTACGTTTTCATGGACGCAAAGCAGTAACTGCTCAACATCAAATGTAGCTGTAACAGGTGTAACACTTACGCCAAGTACGGTAACATTAAGCGTTGGAAGCACTCAGCAGTTAACTCCTACAGTAACACCTGCCAATGCTACAAACAAGACAGTTTCGTACAGTTCAAACAACACGGGAGTAGCAACGGTAAATTCATCTGGTTTAGTTACGGCAGTAGCTTCAGGATCAGCAACTATTACGGTTACGACTCAGGATGGTGCAAAAACTGCTGTATCTGCAATAACCGTAAACAATTCAAATGTTGCGGTAACTAGTGTAAGTCTTAGTCCGTCGACTGCGTCGTTAACGGTAGGAGGAACACAGCAATTGACACCGACTGTACTTCCATCAAATGCAACAAATAAATCAGTTAGTTATTCTTCAAATAATACTGGAGTAGTAACTGTCAATTCTTCTGGTTTGGTAACTGCAGTTTCAAATGGTACAGCAACCATTACCGTTACTACTGCTGACGGAAACAAAACAAGTACATGTGCTGTTACAGTAAGTACAGCTTCTGGAAATTATTTTGCGATTAAAAACAAATGGACGAATAATTATTTATACGACGCAGGAGCGAATGTTGGATACGGACCAACTGTGGCCAATAACAATTACAAATGGGAAAAAGTGGCTGTAGATGCTACTTATTTTATCATTAAGAATGTAGGTACTGGCGATATTATGCATATCGAAAACTTGAATGGAGCAGTGCAGTGTACAGCAGGTTCTACAGGTTGGTGGAGTGCACAATGGTCTACTGAAAATGTGGATGGAACTTGGGTAAGAATTAAAAACAGATGGCAGACAGGAAGTATGATTCATATTGAAAATCTAAATGGTTCTGCGCAATATATTGGAGCTCAAAATAACTGGGAAAGTGCACAATGGCAGTTTCAAAATACAACAGCGTCAAAAAGAGTAAGTACTGTTGAGACAGAAGTTCAAAATTTAGCAGTAAGTATTTACCCGAATCCAGCAGTAAATAATGAGTTTAATGTGGCGCTGCCAGAATTAAAGCAAGGCGATACAGCCGAAATTACGGTTACTGATATTAACGGAAGAAAGGTTTTAGTAAATCAGCTTCAGGAATCAGGAAAAATTAGTCACAATCTGGCGGCAGGAATATATGTTGTAACGATCAAGTCTAATGATTTTTCTATTTCGAAAAAACTCATTGTGAAATAATCGGTCATAAATTAAAATAAATAGAAAATGCTAAACGTCATGTTTAGCATTTTTTTTGTTTAAAAAACGACGATTTGCGATCGTTTCGCATTCTTTTTAATGCTTCTTTTCTTGTTATTGGGATTAAAAAAGGCTTTCAAAATGATCCAATTTGCGTCGTTTTAAAAAAAATCTTACATAGATTTTAAAATTATACTTTTATTTAAGTTGTTGTTTTTCAGGTGTTTGTTTTTTGATTGCTGATTTGATTAACATTTTTTTTGCAAAAAGTTCTCTTAAAATTTTGGGACTGAAATTTTTAATTTACCTTTGTTCTATCAAATTAGTAGAATTTAAATAAAATGCAAAGGTTAAAAACTATTTCATATACTTCATTTTTAAACATGCGGGGAATGATGGGCTCATTATGCCTTATGGATCACTGCTATTAAATTCTTCAATCACAATTTCATTTAAAATTTAATAAGACACATCCTTAGCAATAGGGCAGAAATCTCATGACTAATTCACAAAATAATAATCCAAAATAAAAGTAAAATGAAAAAACGAATGTGCAGCAAATAAAAAACCATTTCTGTTGCAGCAGAAATGGCGGAGCTTAAAAGAAATTATACATCTCTATAAGGAAAGCGAGAACGGAGAAATCCTTTTCGGCTCACCTTATTTATTAAACTAAAACAAAGTAATGAAAAAAAAATTAAATAGATATGCATGGTTATGTATTTTCTTGATTTCCATAGGGATTAAGGCACAAGAAACCAAACCGTTAATTCAGTCCAAACTGGAAGGAATCGTAGTTGATGCTGTTACAAAAGAGCCTATTATTGGGGCTTCTGTAAATATAAAAGGAACTACACACGGAGTTATTACTGATTTTGATGGAAAGTTCTTTTTCCAAACGGGACAAAAATTACCATATACTTTAATAGTAAGTTATTTAGGATATAAAAAAGCTGAAATTGTTGCTAATGAAAATCCAGTTACAATCAACTTAACTGAAGAGCAGAATTTATTATCAGAAGTTGTAGTTACGGCATTAGGAATTTCAAAAGAAAAGAAATCTTTAGGATATACTACTCAGTCACTTAAAACTAAAGACTTAGAAAATACGAAAGAAACCAATATTTTGAACAACCTTACCGGAAAATTGGCAGGGGTTCGTATTACAAATTCACAAGGTGATATGGGATCTTCTCGTATCGTTATTCGTGGAGAAACTTCTATTGCAGGAAACAATCAGCCTTTATTTGTAGTAGATGGAATTCCAGTAGATAACTCACAACTAGGAAGCGTTGGTGGAGCTACTCGTGACTTTAAAAACGCAATTGCCGATTTGAGTCCGCAGGATATCGAATCGATAAACGTATTAAAAGGACCAAACGCAGCTGCTTTATACGGTTCTCGTGCCGCGCATGGTGTAGTTTTGATTACTACAAAATCAGGAAAAGGACAAAAAGGATTGGGAATCACCTTTAATACCGGAATCACAATTTCTCAAGTAGCTACTTTACCTAGATTTCAAAATACATTTGGGCAAGGTTCTAACGGAAGATTCAGCTATGTAGATGGTAAAGGAGGCGGTGTAAATGACGGAGTTGACGAAAGCTGGGGACCAAGAATGGACGGTCGTCTTATTCCGCAATTCTATTCAAATGGTGAAGCAGTTCCTTTTGTAGCACATCCAGATAACGTAAAAGACTTCTTTAACAATGGATATACTTTTGATAACAGTATTTCGGTTGCGAAATCAAACGACAAATCAGATTTCCGTTTAGGTGTAAACAATCAAAAACAATTAGGAACAGTACCAAACAGTGAAGTCAATAAAACTAACTTTACGATTAATTCTAATTACCAAATCTCAGACAGAATCAAAGTAGGAGTAACAGGTAATTATATTGTTACAGATGCTCCTGCACTTCCGGGTGGTCCATCAGGTAACCGTGCTGCAGGTGTAATGCTTCAGTTTCTTTGGTTCGGACGCCAAGTTGATATCAATCAGCTTAGAAATAACAGAAATGTGAACTGGAACAACAGCTACTACAGCAATCCATACTGGAATGCCTATTATAATACCACAAGCCAGCAGCGTAACCGTTTAATTGGAGATATCCATTTAGAAGCAAAATTAGCAGAAGGACTTGATTTTAAATTCCGTACAGGCGTTGATTACTACAATGACAGAAGAAAGTACACTATTAAATACGGTACAAATGGAACTCCTTATGGTTCGTATGCAGAAGATGCTTACACGGTAAATGAAAGAAATACAGAGGGTATTTTTCATTATGATAAAAAATTAAGCGAAGATTTCTCTTTAGATGCACTTGCAGGATTTAATGTTCGCAGCCGTAATGATGCCAATAACTATCAAAAAGCACCACGTTTAGCGGTACCGGATTTGTATACATTAACCAATTCACGTGATCCATTAACATCATCAAATTTATTATCAAGATTAAAAGTGTATAGTGTTTATGCATCGGCACAATTAGGATTTAGAAATTATGCTTACTTAAACGTAACAGCTCGTAATGACTGGTCTTCAACATTGCCAAGCAATAACCGTTCTTATTTCTATCCATCGATTAATGGTAGTTTAATTTTATCTGAAGCTTTAAATATTAAAAGCAACACGCTTGATTTCTTAAAGTTACGCGGAGGTTGGTCTGAAGTTGGAAATGATGCAGATCCTTACCAATTGTCTACGATTTATAATTTCCAAACAGCATTTGATGGAAATCCTATTCAGACTTCTTCTCAAAAGAAACTGAATCCAGACTTAAAACCAGAAACTACACGTTCTACGGAGTTTGGTATTGAATCTTCTTTCTTTAAAAACAGACTTCACTTTGATGTAGCTTATTATAACACAAATAGTTTTGACCAGATTTTGGAAATCAAAACAACAGCTTCAAGCGGTTACAATTCTCAGTTGATCAATGCTGGAAAAATCAACAACCGTGGTATTGAGGTTCAATTAGATGGAACTCCAGTTCAAGGTAAAGATTTCAAATGGAATGTAGGCTTGAATTACTCAAGAAACAGAAGTAAAGTAGAAGTTTTAGATTATGATGGATTAATTAAAAACTATACTATTGGTTCTTCAGGAGGTGTTGATGTGTTGGCATCTGTAGGACAAGCTTATGGTGCACTTTACGGAACAGCGTATCAGCGTGATGAAAACGGAAATATTGTAGTAGGTGCAAACGGATTACCAAAAGCTGATCCGCAGAAAAAGGTTTTAGGACATTACACTCCTGATTACTTAGCCGGTATTACGAATACTATAACGTACAAAAACCTTGAACTTTCGTTCCTTGTGGATGCAAGTGTAGGAGGTGAGTTGTTTTCTGGAACAAACAGAACAGGAAATTATACAGGGGTATTAGCACAAACTCTTCCGGGTCGTGGTGCTGAAAATGGAGGATTAAGCTACTATTATCCAGGAAACAATACTGCAAATCCGAAAACATTGGTTGTAGGCGGAACTCCTCCAAGTGGTGTAACGGTTTATGATGACGGTATGATCTTTAATGGTGTCTTTGCTGATGGAACTGCAAATAACAAAGTAATCAGTGCGCAGGAATATTACAAAGCATCATACAATATTAGTGAAGCATACATCTACAGCTCAACTTTTGTAAAATTAAGAGAAGTAAAATTAACGTATAATTTCGACAAGAAATTTGCTAATAAACTTGGATTTCAAGCCGCGAGTGTTACAGCAGCGGGACGTAACTTATTATTTATTTACAAAGATGCGCCAAATATTGATCCTGAAACAGCTTTCAATACTGGAAACGCACAAGGATTGGAAAGTTTATCGCTTCCAACTACCAGAAACTTCAGTTTGAATGTTAATCTTAAATTCTAAAAACAAGAAATCATGTTAAAAAAACTATTATATACAACACTGTTTGCACTAACACTGACTTCTTGCAGTGATAGTCTGGATGATATTAATAAAAATCCAAATGCAACCGAAACACCATTGGCTCCATATCTTTTAACAGGGACTTTAAAACAAGGTGCTGATTTATACTGGGGAGATGCGAATAACTTTAACTCATCTTTGTTGTTTGTACAACATTGGGCTAAAATTCAGTATACAGAACCAGACCGATATGATGTATCGAATACTTCGTTTACTTCTTTATGGAATACGGGATATGCAACTTTGATCACAGATTTAAACACTATTCTGAAATTCCCAGAGGCACAAGCCAATTCAAATTATAAAGGTATTGCATTGACATTACGTTCATGGACCTTTTTACTTTTGACAGATGCTTACGGAAATATTCCGTACAAAGAAGCAGGTCAAAAAGTAACTCCGGCTTATGACACGCAAAAAGATGTGTACACAGGATTATTAGAAGATTTAAAACAAGCACAGTCTTTATTAAATACTTCAAACGGTGCTGTAACTGGAGATTTAGTGTACAAAGGAGATATTGGAAAATGGAAAAGATTTGTAAATTCACTTCGTCTGCGTATTGCTTTACGAATTTCAGACAAAGAACCTGCTTTAGCAAAACAAGCGGCTATTGAGGCTACAAATGATGCTGCTGGCGTTTTAAGCAATAACAGTGATACTTTTAAATTTACTTATACAAGTTCACCTCAGCAAAATCCAGCTTCTGCATGGTTTGAAACACGTGATGATTTCCGTATTTCAAAAACAATGGTAGATAAATTAAATGAATTTTCAGATCCGCGTTTACCGGTTTACGCACAATTGCCGTCAGATGCAAGTGTAGGTAAATATGTTGGAGGAGCAAACGGATTATCAAACAGTGATGCTAATAGCCAAGGATTTGCTAAAACATCCAAACCAGGAACTTATTTCCTTACATCAGCATCACCTGCTGTAATCGCTTCTTATTCTGAAACGCTTTTCAATCTTGCCGAAGCTGCTGCACGTGGTTATATTGCAGGAGATGCAGAGCAGTATTATAGAAACGCCATTATAGCATCGTTTAATCAATTTGGAATCACAGATCCAACGGTTATTGCGAATTACCTTAATCAGGCAGTTGTAAAATATGATGCAACCAATTATGCAAAATCAATTGGAACACAAAAATGGATTGCATTCTTCGGACAAGGTCTTGATGCTTTTACAGAATGGAGAAGACTTGATTATCCTGTTTTAACAGCAGGTCCAGCAACTGTTTTAGACGGAAAAATTCCTTCACGTTTTTTCTATCCTGGAACAGAACAATCATTGAACGGTACTAGTTATCAGGCTGCAATTGCTGTTCAAGGAAAAGACTTGTTGACAACTAAATTATGGTTTGATGCTAAATAAGCGCTTATTCTAAATTAGCACAAAATTTCATCAAAAAGCCCTGTATCAAATTGATACAGGGCTTTTCAATTTTAAGTAATAAATATCTGCTTTTCTAGACTTTACTATTTTTAGATCTAAATTTTAGAAAAAATGTTACTTATATTGCTGGTACGATATCTTTTACTGGAACAGGCCAAACACCAGGACTTGGGAAACTGATTCCTTTATTAGCTCCTCTTACGCTCGCATCTTGTCCGAAATAATACAATGGCCAGCCATTGTAAGTAATTTGCGCTTTTCCAAACACAGTAATAACAGCAAATTTAGATTTGTCAAGAGCAGATGGCACTACAATTTTATCGGTTTCATAAATGGGCCATACGCCATTGTTTGAAAAATCAGCCTTTGTAAAATTGTTTTTATTGAAATTATCGCCTTTATAAGTATACAACGTAATTCCTTTTGCATCTGTAAAATAAGTCGTTAATCCATCTCCAACAGTATAATCTGATTTGTAGTTTTTGCCGTCATGTCCCACGAGCTGACTTCTTACAATCATTATAGAATAATCTGGTTTTGCAATAAACCAAACACCGCCCACTCCGTCTCCAGTAGTTTTACCCGGAGCTTCAGGGCTATTTACTCCACCATATCCGTCACTTGAAGTTACTGGAGCATAATAATATAAGGGCCAGCCTTTGTATGTTAATTGTTTTTTGCCAGATCCTGTTGTTATAGAACCAAAATCAGAAAATGTCAATCCCGCGCCTAATTTGTCAGCAGTTAAATTATCTACAAAAAATACCGGCCAGACTACTTCACATCCTCCTGTACAAGAAGATTGGCCATTAGCATCAGTAGAGAAAAAATACAAAGATCTTCCATCTTTGTCTGTAAGATAGGTTCCTAATGTTGTACTCGTAGCAAGGTTGATTTCTTTTTTTGCTTCTGGGGTTGGAGTAGGTTCATTACTATTGTCACTGCTGCAGCTTTGAAAGAGGGTAGTCATGATAACAGCAGCTAAAGCGAATTTGATTTGTTGTAATTTCATTGTAATTTAATTTAGGTTATTGAAAAGTGAAAAAATATAGTACACTGCAACAGCAGTTTATATTTCAAGTTCTAAGGGGGATACTTTGTTTTTACATTTTATTCTTTAGCGATCAATTGTAAAACAACTATGAGATCAATTACCCTACTTGCTGCGTTATTTATTTTCTAGAAAAGAGTACTAATTTTTTTTAATACGCTGAGTCGGTTTTGTGTATAAGTGAATTGCATCCATACAGAAACTTTAAGGAAATAGAGAAGATTTAGATAATTTTAAATTCATTATTTCCTGAGTAAAGGTTTCTTTTCTCTTCTATATTTCTTATTTTTAATAGATTGAATCATTAAAAATGAATGCAATTATGATTTTAGGAATTAAGCGTTTACTGCCATTTGTATTGTTGATGATCAGTTTTATCACGCCGCACAATATGAAAGCCCAGCTGCTGGGATCAGCCAAAACCACAACTGAAGAACCAGCCAAAACTCCTGATGATTCTTTGGGAAGAAGAACGCCTCAGGGAACAGTTAACGGATTTATTAAAGCACTCGCCGATCAAAATTACCTGCGCGCCAGCCAGTATTTTGTTTTAAGCAAACGTTCGTACCGCAAAACCGCTGAGAGAATCAGAATCGCCAAAACATTTCAGCAGTTATTGGATCAGGGAGGTAATTTATCGCCATCTTCCATTATCAGCAATAAAGAAACCGGCCGTATAGACGATGATCTAGCAACAGGTGTCGATTTGGTCGGAAATATATCAAGTGACAAAACTACAATACCGCTTTATGTCGAAAACCAGTCAGATGACAGTCAGCCGCCTTTATGGCTTTTTTCGGCAGAAACAATAGAATCGATTGTATCTGCTGATATTAGAGGAGAAAAAACATTTTTAGACCGAGTACTTCCCAATGTTTTAAAAGAAAAAAAACTGGGAAATGTACCCATCGGACATTGGGGCGTAGTTGTGGTAATGACTATCGTTTCTTATTTACTGTCAAGACTGCTGATTTTTGTGTTTGTTTTTCTACTCCAAAAATTATGGAAGAAGGCAGATACCGAAAAAGGAAATGCCATTATAGATGCTTTTACATTACCAGTCCAGATGTATCTGACGGTAATTTTGTTTGTAGCTTTTACTCAGAGAATGGGAATTTCCATAGTAGTAAGACAGCGTTTTAGTATTATCATCATCACCATTGGAATTGTTGCTTTTTTAATTCTGCTCTGGCGAATGACCGATTTTGTGAGCATGTTTACCAGAAGCAGAATGAACAGACGCGGACGAATTTCTGCGGTTTCGGCAATTTTGTTTTTAAGCCGTACCACTAAAGTCGCAATTGTATTCATAGGTATTATTGCTATACTTGGAATCATTGGTGTAGATGTAACTGCTGGGCTTGCAGCTCTGGGAATTGGAGGTATCGCATTGGCATTGGGAGCACAAAAAACAATTGAAAATTTTGTAGGAAGTGTGAGCCTTATTGCAGATCAGCCATTAAGAGTAGGCGATTATTGCCGTGTAGATGATATTAAGGGAACCGTAGAATCTATAGGAATGCGTTCGACAACTTTACGCACTTCAGCACGAACGATTGTGACGATTCCAAACGGACAGCTCTCTGCCAGTAAAATCGAAAATTTTGCCCATCGCGACCGTTTTATTTTTAATCCCATTTTTAATTTCAGAATGGAAACAACACCCGATCAAATGCGATACCTGCTGATAGAACTCAGGTCTTTATTGTATTCTCATCCAGCGGTATTAAATTCACCTCCAGTAGTACGCTTTACCGGAATTACCACCGACGCTTTGAAGGTTGAAATTACAGCTTACATTGAATCCATAAATTTTGAAACATCACAGGAAGTACAAGAAGATTTATTACTGCGCATGATGGACATAATCGAGAAAAGTGGTACTGCTTTGGCTTATCCATCTCAAACACTTTATATGGCACGGGATACTCCTTTTTCAGCCGAAAAAGCAGCTGAAGTTTCAGAAACGGTTAAAAAATGGAAAGAAAACAACGAATTGCAATTGCCAAAATTTGACCCAAAACGTGTTGAAGAATTAAAAGGCAGTGTACAATATCCAGAGGAAGGCAGTTATAAACCAGAAGAAGAATAAATTACAAAATACAGGTAAAATCTATGATTTCTGTAACTGACTAACGGAATCCTGTAACTGTTTTGATAATCAGAGTTTTAATTTTGTTTTTAAAATTTATAAACTCAAACTACTGGATTATGAAAACACTTTTGAAAACAAGAATCGTAATACTGCTGTTTGCTTCGACAGCGCTATTTTCATGTAAAAAGAATGAGAATAATACTGTCGATGCCAATCAGAAAGATACATTAGATATGTCTGTCGATACCATTGGTCCATCTATTGATTCATCTGCAACCTTAGATCCTGAGCAGCATGGCAAGTACGGAACTACAGGGGCTACAGGCGAAGGTTCAACCGGATCGGGTACCGATGGGTCGCTTCAAAAAGGGAATCAAAATATAAAAACAGATTCCATTAAAAAGTAATCTCTAAGTGTTGAAATTAGATTTTTATTGTTGAATTAAAAATAATAATTATGAAATTACCTAAAGAAATTACTAATGGATTTTTGATCTTCGTAGGGATAGCATTATTCTTCCTTCTAATGGAACTATTAAACCTTTCAAATTTATTTTATTTAAGGCTTCTCAATGTTTTATTTATTTTCTACGGTGTAAACCGAAGTTTGAAAATGAATCTTGCCGAAGGAAAAAACGGATTTGTACCCAATGCCATTTCAGCTATGGTTACTTCATTTACAGCAGTAGTTGTAAGTATTGTGGCACTTCTTATTTACAGTTATGCCAAAGGAGGTGACCGTTATGTAAAATCCTTATCTGAAGCGTTTATGTTTGGAGGAGAACCTTCCGTTACCACGTATTGTCTTTCATTGTTTTTTGAAGGAACAGCATCTTGTATCATTGTAACCCTTTTATTGATGTTGTATTGGAATAATAAATATGCAGCTGATTAAATGCAATGCTATACAATTCGGATCATTAAAAAATAAATCCTGAAAAGAAACTATTTAGATTCCTTTCAGGATTTATTTTTATTCGATAATTAATTTGTGACATTAGTAATCGTCATCCTCGTCTTCATCGGGTTTTGTCTCATCTAATGTTCTTCTATTAGCATCATTGTCAAAATCATCGTCGTCATCTTCATCTTTAAGATCCTCATCTAAATCTTGAGCTATAGAGGCATTTTTTTGAAAGAAAGGATCTGAAGTGTCATTTTCTTTTTCATCAGAATGTTCACTTATGCTATCCTCATCATGATGTGGTATATGACTGTGTCTGTCTGATTCGTTTTGATGCTGATTAATTGCTGGATCTTTTTTTTCCATCGTTTCTGAATTAATAGAATCTCCGGCAACGTGATCTGCTGCTTGATAAGTAAAATCTTCCTGATCGTAATTATCATAATTTTCTCTTGACATAATATTTAGTTTTAATGTGATACTTAATTCTTTTTTGTATGGTTTGTTCTACTGTTTTTCTCTTTGTGACTTGTAAGTAATTCACGAGCTTGTTTCAATCCTGTTGCAATTGCAACTCCTTCTTCAGCGCCATCCTGAAGCAGGGCGTTGGCTATTTCAACAGCTTTTTCCCGAATTTCTTTCGGCTGATTTTTATAGGAGGGAGGATAATCTCCGGAATACCAAGGCATGACTTAAAAATTAAATGGGTTATTTAAGGATTTCCTTCACCACCGCTGGAACCATAGATTTGTCCAGTCGCATAACTCGCATCTTCAGCTACCAGCTGAACATAAATGGAAGCAAGCTCTGCCGGTTGTCCGGGTCTTCCCATAGGCGTTTGTGAACCAAAATTCTTAAGTTTTTCCATTGTCGCACCACCGCTTACCTGAAGCGCCGTCCATACAGGACCAGGAGCCACTCCGTTTACGCGTATTCCTTTAGGAGCTAGTTGTCGGGCCAGTGATTTAATATAATTGGTAGTTGCTGCTTTTGTTTGTGCATAATCGTACAAATCTTCAGTAGGAGCATAAGCTTGAACTGAACTTGTCCCTATTATCGAAGAACCTGGCTTTAGATGAGGAAGTGCTGCTTTTATAATCCAGAAAGGAGCATAAATATTTGTTTTCATGGTCGCATCAAAATCTTCTGTCGAAATATCTAGAATTGAATCATGAGTTTGCTGTCTTGCAGCATTATTAATAACAATATCCAGACCTCCAAGCGCTTTTACGGCTTGTTCGACTAACGATTTGCAGAAATTTTCATCTCTTAAATCTCCCGGAATTGCTACTGCTTTTCGTCCTTCTGCTTTAATAAGCTGAATAACTTCTTTTGCATCTTCCTCTTCAGTAGGATAGTAATTTATTGCTACATCGGCACCTTCTCTGGCATAGGCAATAGCTGCTGCTCTTCCCATACCTGAGTCACCACCAGTTATTAAAGCTTTACGGCCTTTTAATCTGCCAGAACCTTTATAACTCTTTTCTCCATGATCAGGACGCGGATCCATTTTACTAACAAGTCCCGGCCAAGGCTGCGATTGTTCTTTAAAGGGCGGACGGGGATATTTTGTGGTTGGATCTTCGGGGAGTGTAGACCATTCTTCTTTCATAGAAAAATCAGCTCCAATGACTGGTGTGAAAGCAGTTGTTAAACAAATTGCTCCCATTCCTGTTAAAGCAGTTCTTCGTGATATTTTGTTTTTATCATCCATAACTTCAAATCTTAAATTAATATTTTCTTTGAATAGTTAAAATTAATGATATTGATTTCCAGTGTTTTATATGATTAGTTTTTCGATTTACATAATACGCCTTAAAATGAATATCTTACATCTTTTATGGATAAAAAAAAAGCCAGTGATTGCACTGGCTAAAATGTTTTACTGTATTTTTTTTAGAGCTTACTCTCATCATAATCTCCCATCAGATTATAATCTTCTTCTTCCCAATCATTTTCATCATATTCTGAATTATAATCATCATCAAGATAA
The DNA here is from genome assembly GCF_017352115.1 of Flavobacterium endoglycinae. Taxonomy (NCBI): domain Bacteria; kingdom Pseudomonadati; phylum Bacteroidota; class Flavobacteriia; order Flavobacteriales; family Flavobacteriaceae; genus Flavobacterium; species Flavobacterium endoglycinae. Next base: position 61,880 of record NZ_CP071448.1, on the reverse strand, counting down.
TCTTCTCGAAGATCATCAAGCTTTAGTCCATAATGATTGGCGGCTAATGAATCTGCATTGTTGCTCTCCAAATAATTATCGTAGTTTATCAAAAGCTGCTCTTCGTATGAAGTCAGATCGCTTTCCTGTGGGTCTAAATTAAAGTAGTTATCAGATATCATATAAAATCAGTTTAAATTAATAGTAGTGTTCGCGTCAAATTTTTCTCTAGATAAGGAACTCTAATTTATATTCTTTGTTTAATACCTTTCTTATATAATTTTCATCTGAAGTTTCTAAATTTTCATTTATACCCAATTTGAAATACATTAAAAATATTTGTAAATTGTTGTCGTGTATACTATATTTGCGACAACAATAAAAAATTTATAAAGATGAAACAGTTAACATTTGCATCACTGCAAGTAAAAAATCTAGAAGCATCAAAAGACTTCTACACTCAAAAATTAGGTTTTGAAATTGGCGATACCAATCCGCAAGCTTGTATATTTAAGTATAATCAAGGAGAAGCAAGCTTTGCTATTCGCACACCGCTTGAACCAATTAAAGGAAAAGAATTAGGAATTGGTGTAGCACTCTGGTTTGCGGTTACCGAAAACGTAGACGAACTAAAAGAAAAATACATTGCAAATGGTATAACGACTGCAGGACCAATTATAGAAACACCATTTGGAAGAGCATTTCATGTAAAAGATCTGGATGGTTATAAACTCACATTTTTGGAAACAAAATAAAAGTTGAAATACAAGAAGTTTAATAATAAAAAGTAAAGCTATATATTTATCCAAGGCAAATGCATCAAAATTAATATGGAAAAGAAAATAGAATTTAAGTTTAAAAGTCCCAATGAAAGTCCTGGTTATTTGTTAGGACAAATGACATTATTGTGGCAGCGCAAACAAAAGAAAGTTTTGGATCCGTTAAATTTGACACAAACGCAATTTGTACTGCTGGCTGCCTTGGGCTGGCTTTCACGCGAAAATGAAAATGTTACCCAGATAGATATTGCCAATCAAGGAAATGCCGATAGAATGATGGTTTCTAAAGTACTTCGAACTTTGGAGGAAAAAGAATTTATAAGCAGACAAGAACATCCAACCGATACAAGAGCCAAAGTAATCAAACTAACACCAGCAGGATCTGAAGTTCTGCAGAAAGCATTAACCACAATTGAAAACGCCGATATAGATTTCTTTTCAGGTTTAGGAAACCACCTAAGCTCGTTTAATGAGAATATGGTGAATTTGATTGAACAGAATAAAGAAGAGTAAATATCCATACTTATGGCGTATCTTTGAGAAAGTTAAAAAATAAGCCATATGAAGAAAATAGGATTTTTATCATTTGGGCATTGGTCACATAATTCTTCTTACCAGACTCGTACAGCAGCAGATACATTGCTTCAATCTATTGATTTGGCTGTAGCAGCAGAAGAAATAGGTATCGACGGCGCTTATTATCGCGTGCATCATTTTGCACAACAGCTTGCGTCGCCTTTTCCTTTGCTGTCTGCCATTGGAGCCAAAACCAGTAAAATTGAGATTGGAACTGGTGTTATTGATATGAGGTATGAAAACCCATTGTACATGCTGGAAGATGCCGGTGCAGCCGATTTGATTTCAGGAGGACGTTTACAACTTGGAATAAGCAGAGGATCGCCGGAACAGGTTATCGATGGCTGGAGTTATTTTGGTTACGAACCCGAAAACGGTCAAACTGATGCCGATATGGGACGTCAAAAAGCATTAGCATTTTTAGAAGGATTGAAAGGTGAAGGATTCGCAGAACCAAATCCGTACCCAATGTTTCCAAATCCACCTGGATTACTGCGTATAGAGCCGCATTCTGAAGGATTAAGAGAAAGAATCTGGTGGGGAGCAGCATCTAATGCCACCGCCGTATGGGCAGCAGAAAATGGAATGCATCTTCAAAGTTCTACTCTTAAGTACGATGAGAACGGAAAACCTTTTCATGTACAACAAGCAGAACAAATCAGATTGTATAAGGAAGCATGGAAAAAAGCAGGACACGATCGTGAAGCTAGAGTTTCAGTAAGCCGTTCGATTTTTGCCATTACCAACGATGAAGATAAATACTATTTTGGAGGGCAGGGAAAAGGAGCTGATAGTTTTGGTTATATAGAACGTGATAAAAGAGCTGTTTTTGGTAAAACTTATGCCGCTGAACCTGATCAACTAATTAAAGAATTGGCAGAAGACGAAGCCATTCAAGAAGCCGATACTTTATTATTGACGATTCCTAATACGTTAGGTGTTGACTATAATGTACATGTATTGTCATCTATTTTAGAATATATTGCCCCTGAATTAGACTGGCGATAAATTTTATGAAAAAATAAAAGCCCTCTTTTTAAATAAGAGGGCTTTTATATACTTTTACATTCTTATGTATGAAATTTTCCAAAAGTATCTAGAAGAAAAAGCCGAGCTGACACAAGCAGAATCAGAACGTATACAATCATTTGCCATTATTAAAAAGCTCCGAAAAAGACAATATTTATTGCAGGAAGGCGATATTTGGAAATATGATGCTTTTATCACTCAAGGCTGCCTCAGAACTTATACAGTTGATGAAAAAGGAGGAGAGCATGTAAATAACTTTAGTATCGAAAATTGGTGGACAGGTGATCGTGAAAGTTTAATGATGCAGCAGCCGTCACGTTTTAATATTGATGCTATTGAAGATACAGAACTGGTACTTTTTACTCATGAAAATTTTGAATTGCTTTGCAAAGAGATTCCAGCTTTTAATAATATAGTCAATGCTATTCTGCAAAGGAGTTTTATAGCAGCGCAAAACAGAATTCAAGCCACATTGACTTTAACTGCTGAAGAAAAATACTTAAACTTTATCAATAAATATCCAGGATTTGCATCTAGGATTCCGCAAACTATGATCGCTTCATATTTAGGCATGACACCAGAAACACTGAGCCGTATTCGGAAACAAACCGCAAAGAAATAATATATAGGAGCTTTAAAAGCTCCTTTTTTTATGCCTTTTCCAAACTCTTGATCTATATCAAGTTTTTACTTATTTCTAATCAATGTACAGGTTTTGCATTCGTCGCAACTTTGTAATGTTCAAAAGAAACAAACATTATAAACATTTAAATATTAGAAATCATGTCAAAAACAATTTTCATTACAGGAACAAGTACAGGCTTTGGAAAATTAACAGCTGTAACATTAGCAAACGCAGGTCATTCAGTAATTGCAGGAATGCGCAATACAAATGATAAAAATGCCGCTGCTGCGAAAGAATTAGAAGCAATCGAAAATATTGAAGTAGTAGATATTGATGTTACTGATGATGCATCAGTTACTAAAGCAATAGAAAAAGTAGTAATTAAATACGGAAAAATTGATGTTTTAATCAATAACGCAGCCGTGAGCGGTTTTGGTCTTTTAGAAGGTTATTCGATTGATCAAGTTCGTAAAATGTTCGATGTAAACGTTTATAGCGTACTTCGTATGTATCAGGCGGTTCTTCCTTCTATGAGAAAAGAAAGAAACGGACTCGTGATTAACATTACAACTGGGGCAAGCGGACATACACTTCCTTTTATGGTTCCGTACATCGCATCAAAATTGGTTGTTGAAAGTTTTACAGAAGGATTACAAGATGAATTGGCAGATTACGGAATTGAAAACGTAAGCATTCAGCCGGGAGTTTATCCAACAGAAATGAATAACGGTTCTAAAGCTGGAATTCACGCCGACAAAACCGAAATTATAGAAGAATATGGAGAAGGAGCAACCGAAAAATTCAATGCATTAGGCACAGCCTTATTTGGTAAAATGGCGCAGTTCGAGATGAATCCGCAAACCATTGCTGATGGTATTTTAGAATTGGTAAGCATGAAAAAAGGGGAGAGACCACTTCGTTTTCCACTTGATGCCATTGCACAAGGAACCGATAAAGAATTTATAGAGGCCCGTGCTGCTATTAAAGCAAAATGGGTAGCTGCTTACACTAACTAAATATCAAAATACAATATCAATATCAATATCAATATCAATATCAATATCAATAAGAATATCAATAACAATAATAAATATAGTCATGAAAATAAATCATAAAAAATCAAATAAAAAAGTACAAACTTCAGCAGCAGCAATGCTTAATTTATTAATACTATTTTCTGCTTCGGATAAAACAGTGGCACAAACTAATGCGCGAATTATCGGAATTGATCATGTTGGAATCAATGTTCCTGATCTCAATAAAGCTGTTACATTCTTTAATGATGTACTTGGATTTACGCCTGTAACGCAATTAGGACCAATTCCGCTTGACGCTGACTGGAAAAAATTAAATCATATTAATCCTGAAACAGGAGCAGTTACCATAAAAATGATCAATGCCGGAAACGGAGCAAGCATTGAAGTATTTGAATATGCAGATAATAAAGGAAGCAACAAGCATCCAAATACAGATGATATTGGAGCATCACACATTGCTTTTTATGTAAATGATATCAATGCATCGGTACAATATTTAAAAAGTAAAGGCGTGAAAATTTTAGGAGAACCTTTTACAATGCCATCTGGCGATACTGCGGGAGAAACTTGGGTGTATTTTGAAACACCTTGGGGTTCTAAAATGGAGTTGGTTTCCTATCCAAATGGAAAAGGATATGAAAAATCACATCCTAAAACGGTATTATGGTCACCAAAAAATTCGCCTGCAAAAAAAATTTCTGAAACTGATTTCGATTCTAAAAACAATACTGTAATTGTAGAAAATCATTTGAAAATTTGGAATGAAAAAGACGAAGCCAAACGCAAAGTTTTATTGAATCAAGTTTATGCTTCAAATGTAGAAATGGTGGATCGTCATTTTATTGCTGAAGGAATTGACGAGATCATTAAATTTATTGTAGAGCTTCAAACCAAAAATCCTGAGTTTAAATTTACCGCAAAATCTGTTGAAACCAATCATAATATAGTTCGATTGTACTGGCAATTTGGTTCGAAAATGAAACCAACTGTTGTAAGCGGAATGGATTTGTTTGTAATTGAAAACGGAAAAGTACAAAAGCTATATGTTTTTGTTGATCAAAAAGAATAATTTTTTAATTCACTTAAGAGTTTTAAAAAGCCAGAAATATTTTTTCTGACTTTTTAAATTTTGTGAATCATTTTATACAGAAATTAAAAAAATCAATTATTCCTAATCTTCTCTCTAAATTCTAAAGGCGCCATTTGGGTTCTTTTTTTAAATAATGTACTAAATGACTGCGGATGTTCAAAACCAAGATCATAAGCAATTTCACTCACAGATAATTCTGTAGCAGATAGTTTTTCTTTGGCTTTATTAATTAGCTTTTCATAAATATGTTCTTTTGTATTTCTTCCGGTGTGTATCTTTAGGAAATCGCTGAGGTAATTTGGAGAAAGATTCATAGCATCTGCAATCATGGCTACGCTTAAAAGACCTTTCTCTGCAGCTCTATCACTATAGTAATCATTAATAAACTTTTCGAACTTAGCAAGAAGTGCATGACTGTTGTTTTTTCGCGTTATGAATTGTCTTTCATAAAATCGGCTTGAATAGTGTAAAAGCAGATCAATCTGCGAAAGGATAATATCCTGAGTATGATGATCAATATGCTGACATTCTTTGTCAATTCGATCGAGTATTTCAATAAGGTATTTTTCTTCTTGTTCTGAAAGATGTAATGCTTCATTTACAGCGTAAGAGAAAAATCCAAAATCGAATATTTTCTGTGCCAATGGATGTTTCAAAATAAAATCTTCATGGAATATCAGCAAATAACCCGCTCCGCATTCCATATTATGTAAGTCCAAATACTGCACCTGATTAGGGGCAGTAAAACTTAAAACGCCTTTATCATAATCGTAATGTCCTTGACCGTATCTAATTTTTCCTTTAGCGTCTCTTTTTAGAGCAACACAGTAAAATTTATTGACAAATCCTTTCCAGATTTCATCTTCCAGAAAAATACTTTTAGATAAATTGATCACGCTTACCATAGGATGTTTGGGTTCTGGAAGAGAAAGCAGTCGGTGAAAAGCAGATACGGATGCAATTGTGTTCATAATTAGCTTTTTTAAGTTTAATCTAAAAGTCCCATACTGAATTCATCATAAGGAGCTCCAGTATCTGTTCCTAAAGGTACAATACTTTCCAGTTTTAAAAGATCAGATTGACTCAATTCTATATTTGCGGAAGCAATATTTTGTTCCAAATATTTTCTGCGCTTAGTTCCCGGAATAGGTACAATTCCTTTGCTGATGATCCATGCCAAAGCCAGCTGGGATGAGGTTACATTTTTTTCTTCAGCCATTTTTTCAACTTCTTTTACCAGTTCGATGTTTTTATGAAAATAGTTTTCCTGAAAACGAGGAATAGCTCTGCGGAAATCATTTTCGGGAAGATCATCAATAGAACGAATTTGTCCTGATAAAAAACCACGTCCTAAAGGCGAATACGCAACAAAACCGATTCCTAATTCCTCCAATGTTTTTAGTACACCTCTTTCTTCTGCAGTTCTTTCAAATAAAGAATATTCACTTTGAACAGCAGTTATAGGATGAACATTATGGGCTTTTTGTATAGTTTCAGAGGACACTTCCGAAAGTCCAATGTATTTCACTTTTCCTTCTTTAACAAGCTCTCTCATTGCACTTACCGTTTCTTCAATTGGTGTATTTTTGTCCAAACGATGCATATAATACAGATCAATACAATCTGTATTTAAATTTTTAAGTGAACGTTCAACCGCTTTTTTGATATAATTTCGACTTCCATTGATGGCCCAGGTTACCTTTCCATTGTCATCAATTTCCCATCCGAATTTTGCAGCTAAAATATATTTATCACGTTCTTTTCCAATAGCTTTTGCTATTAATTGCTCATTCTTTAAAGGCCCGTACAAATCTGCCGTATCTAGAAAATTTCCTCCAAGTTCTAGCGAACGATGAATCGTATAAATCGCTTCTTTTTCGTCAGCTGGACCGTACATATTTCCTTCTTCAAATCCGGTCATTCCCATGCATCCCAAGCCAATTTGCGGAATGATTAATCCTTGATTTCCTAATTTAATCTGTTTCATCTTTTAGAGTTTTATTTGAATACAAATTTCTAAAGAAGGTCATGATTTCAGGTTTGCAGTTTACGGAAGTTTGTATGCAGATTACAGGTCTTAATAAAACATACATACAAAATATTCATATTACCGATTTTGGCTTTTCTGTGCTAAAAGAATCTAGTTTTAAGATTTCCTAATACTATAATGCCTATTCAAATTTTAAAAACTTGAATAGGCATCAGTATTTTGCTTCTTTTATGTCGATTATTTGTTAGGCGCCACATCTCCACGGCGTATGGGCACATGGATAGCTTTGTATTGTGAAGCAAATTTTCCTTTTTCGGAAGCTTCTTTGGCGGTAAAAAAGTTTTCTAAAGCGATAGCAACCTGAAAAGAGAAATCAGTTGAATATACATTTGGATTCATAGAAGTGCCACAGTCTATGTTTTGAAACCATTTCATCCACTCATCGCTGCCACCACCCACAGGAGGAGTTTTACCACCGTCTGGAGCTGCATTTGGCGGAACTAATGAAGTTACTGCCGGATACTGAGCTGCATTATGACATGACATACATGATACAGTGTTCAAATCTGCAGGTCCGTCTAATCGGCCATTCCATCCAAGGTGCTGAGGTGGAAGATTTGGACTTTCGAAAATCACGGTTTCTTTAAGGTCTTTATTTACTTCTGTCTTGATTGGCGGATATGGAGATGTTTTGTTTATTCTATTTTCCGGATCATTACCCCATGTAAGTCCAACAGGTACCAGATTCATTAATTTGTTTTTATTGTTCAATTTACCATTGTAACAAAACGTTCCAAATACCCATCCGGTTCCCTCTGGATTGCTTGCGCTTCTATCTGCTCTTGGGTCTCGTATCGAAATATCCATTTGTAAAAGATGGACATCAGCTACAGCTCTTTTGTCTGATTTCCAGAAATTTTCAGTGATATAGGCTTTCCACGTTAATGGATTTACCAGATAATCTACGAAATCAGTTCCTTTTGGTGCGTCAGTAAAAAGTAGTTTTACAAACACAGTTCCTGTTGGAAATCCGCCATCATCGTATCGTTTATCCAATACTTTAATATTCGGATTTTGTGGATCTTTCCACATTTTGCCCATAGCATAACCAGCTTTGTCATTGATTAAAGTAATGGCATAAACGGAATAATCGCCCTCAACACCTTTAAGTCCCGGCCCTAGTTGATAAGGTCCTAGAGGAGCTTCTTTAATAAGACCATGAAAACCTTCCGTACCTCCGTTTGGCGGATAAGCATTTGGTCCTTCAACACTTGGGTGCAGCCACGGAATATGATACCAGTCGCGAACTTTATTTTTGTATGGATTCCACTCTTCTGTGTTTCCTTCAAAACCATAATCGCGAACAGCTTCTATATATTTTAAAGGTTCTTTTTTGAAATCAATATCAAGAAATTTGGGCATTTCTTTAGGCATTTCGGTTGGGAAATCTGTTTTGAGACGAAATATCGGCTGATCCGAATATTTTTCTCGGTATTCCTGCGGACTTACCATATAACCGAAATCGGGAAAGCCGTTTTCTTCATAATTTTGTTGTTCTAATACAGCTAAGGCTTTGCTCTTTTTTGCTGTAGGTTGTTCTTCAGTTTTTTGATTGCAGGAAGCAAACAGGGTGGAAATTGCTATTATCAGCAATGGTTTAAATTGTTTCATAACATCTAGAAATTTGTTTTTGGTTTAATTATTCTACTAGGTTTTTTTCAGTTATTTCACAGGCTCTGCGTACTTCTTGTACGGTAGCTGGGGCGTCTAAGCGAAAAAGAGGGGAAAGGTTTCGCTCTTTTCTCGAAGCACGGATGGCATCTTTTATGGCAAAGAAGACACTGTTCGCCAGAACTAGAGGAGGTTCGCCAACTTCTTTTGCAGAAAATATTTGGTTCGGATCTTCAGGAATGCTTTTTACCGAATCTTCATCTCTAGGGAAAAGAAACGTATTCATTTCCAGTGGAATAGTGGTTACGGCAGGAATTTTGTAGCGCCAGGTATTGGTTGAATTTAAGCGTCCTATATTTGGTCCCTCCGTTTCTGATACTAGTTTTTCAGTTAAAAGATAGCCGATACCTTGAACAAAAGCACCTTCAATTTGCCCGATGTCTATAGCAGGATTCATACTCCATCCCATATCATAAATAATGTCAGAGCTGATGATTTTTACTTCTCCAGTAAGAATATCCACTTCAGTAACAGAGCACGCTACCGAATAGGTAAAACCGACAAATGAATCAACCCCGCCGCCCAGATGTGCATTTTTAGTACGTTCTATACCGGGAATATTAGGCTGGTCTGCTTCTGTTTTAAATGTCATAGCGGGAATTTGTACTTCACCGCCTTTTATTTTCGTATTAAAAGAAGCAATCAGATTAACACGCTGGGATGCTGCTAAATTGACAAGCTGCTGCCAGATCATGATTTCATTTCCGCTGCTGTTCTTAACTCTTTTAGCCCAGCCTTTATTTTCGCCTGCACCGTAGTTCCAAAAATCTATGTTTTTATTTTTACACCATTCTTCTCCGTTTTCCTTCAGCATTTGGTAACCAAATTCCATAAGTCTTGCTCGCATGTCTTCGCAGGTTTGTTTTACGGCTTCACAAGAATATGGAGTTCCGGTAGAACCTCCTGTACTGGTAGGGTTTGGGGTTACGCTTGTATTGACATTATCAATAAAAATCATTTCCATTGGAATTCCTAAAACATAGGCAGCGACTTGTTGTGCCTGAGTTACTAAACCCTGCCCAATTTCAACGCCTCCTTGATGGATTATTACCGTTCCGTCACTTGAGTTTACCACCACAATAGCGGCTGATTGTTCTAACGCAAGTAAGTTGTATCCTGAACCATATTTTACAGGAATCATAGAAATTCCTCTTTTAACCCATTTGTTGTCTTTGTTGAAATTTTGAACTTCTTCGTATTTGGATTCAAAATTTGAAACTTTCTTTGCGTAAGCCCATACTTGTTTCATATAGCAATAAGTAAGCGCCTGCCCAAACGGAGTCACATCACCACGGTCGTAAAGATTTTTTTCACGTAAATCTTCTGGTCTCATATCGATGGAAACTGCTGCATCGTCTATTGCATTTTCAACAATATTCTTTCCTTGTACATCTCCAAAAGCACGCATTGCAGTGCTGGGAGCAGTATTGGTACGGCAGACATCGATTTGGCTTTCAAAATTTTGAATCTTATAAGCATTATCGGTACGAAGCTGTACACAGTTAGAAACAATGAATGAACAGTCATAAAAGGCACCGCCATCGCCCCACATTTTTAGTTGAAAACCGTGAAGTATTCCCTTGTTTTCTGGTTTATATTGTCCTGTATCAACAGCAATTTCATATTCACCATAATAAGCATGACGTTTTCCTATCATGGCGGTATCTTCATCACGCGGAATTACTAATCGAACAGGAGTTTTGGTCGCTTTTGCCGCTACTGCAGTTGGTCCGGCAACAAAACGGGTTTGTTCGGTTTTTCCTCCAAATCCGCCCCCAACAGGTGGAACCTTTACTTCAATTTGATGATGGTACATTCCTAATGATAAGGCAACTGTATCGTGCATAGCTGCAGGACTTTGAACTGAGGGCTGCACTTTCATGCGTCCTTCATCAATTGGAGTTACAATACAGGCTTGTGGTTCCATATAAAAATGTGCTTGCCCGCCACAAAGCTGTGAAGCAGTAACAACTGTGCAAGGAATATTGTCTACATTTTCTTTTCGAGCCGTTATTTCTTCTTCTCGGATGAGCGTTTTAGGCGCCGTTGGCTGATGTTTTTTCACCCAGTCAAATTGACTTCCGGGGCGGGTTATTTTCCAAATATGAGAGGCAAAAGAAGCGGAGACAGGTGCATCTGGAAAAATACTTCCTTTTTTAATAGCATCTAATAAATCTATAATAGGTTCGCTCCATTCTCCCGTCCACGGATTTCCTGGTTTGGTGTATTGTACGCATTTTTCAGAAACATATGCCGCAATTTTGATGGCTTCCTGTTCATTTGAAGCCAATATCATGGCAATAGATTGGCCTACATAACTTACTAATTGTTCTGCAAAAAGAGGCTGGTCATTTCCCATTCCTTGGTAATTACGACCTCCGTTTTTAATATTTTCGTAAGTGATGATATCTGTAAAAGCGGGAAATTTATCTTTTAAATGTGCTCGTAATTCTGCAATTGTCGCATTCTTTTCATAGACAGCAAACGAATAATTCATAAGCGCTCTCTGACTTTGCACAAATGCTCCATTTAAAGTAAGCGGCGGCACTGGAAGTTCGTGCGTGTAATGAGTTTGTCCTGATGTTTGGTACATCGCTGTGACTTTGATATAAGGCTGTGCAACAGGCGCTTTATAATCTTGGGGTTTGTAATTTTGGATCCCATCACTCACGGGCCAATTTCCCCATTTATTATCTGCAATTGAAAGAAGGTTTTTAGGAATTGAAATCCCTTTAACTGTTAGAGCATTTACAACTGATTTGTAAAAAAATGAAACGGCTAATTGTGTGCGGTATTCTAAAGTAAAACCTTCATTTGGAACTTCTTTCATGCGTTCTTCCTGTGCAATAAGTTCATTATAGACTTCTTTTGACAGAATTTTTAAGAGCGTATCGATATTTTTTAATGTTACCTTTTCATTTTTCATTGCTTTTTCAGTCTCTGCTGCTCTCCACGGATACGGAGCAATACCACCAAATGTAATTATTGCCGATTTTACGATGGATTCATCGTTTATATTAAAATTAGTAGTAGCATTTACAATACTGTGAGCGTTCACTTCACGAAGTGCGACTTTTTGTGCAAACACAATATCATTGCTGTCTCGTAAAGAAACTTCATACGATTTTAGAACAATATTATCGGCCAGTTTCGGATCAATTTTGACTGCTTCAACAAGTTCTTGGGCTGTTTGTATGTATTCTTTGAATTGGCCATTTTTTTCTAATAAGAGATAAGTAATTTTTGCTTCTACCGCAAATAAAACCGTAAAAAGATCAGATGGAAAAGGTTCTCCCGTATGTATGGGAATGTGTTTTAATACCAACATCGTATTACCTCCAATTGTGGCGGCATTACGAACGATACGGCCGGCAGTTCTGCGTGCCATATAATCTAATGCTTCTAAAGTAGTAATATCAGATTTTGATGTTTTTTTAGCGTTGTGTTTGGCCTTGTCAATACCTTCAGAAAGTAATTTTATTAAATCAGTATAGGTGCAGCTGGCTGAAAATTCAAGATGTCCATTTGTTATTTCGTTCTTGATATTGAGTTCTTTAATAAATCGAATGTCAACATAAAATGTGGTGTCCAAATATTCATTTTTGTAAATTCCGTAAGAAGTGTTAGCATGAACCAGACGGATATTTTCGTTATTTTTTAGAATTTCAGCTAATTCCGATAATGTAACAGGAGTTGCCCATCGATTAGTCGAAACTCCAGAAGCTGGCTGTTGTGCTTCAATAGGAAAGGGAATTTCTAGATTGCCAGGAAGCTGAGCTTTACTGACAGGATCTAACTTACAGTCCATTTTCTTTATTTCATCAGTTTTACTCCAGTCAGAAGCAAAAGTTTTCATTCCCGTAAGTATGGAGCGATAACCAGTACAACGACATAAATTTCCATCAAATGCCTGTTCTATTTCTTTTTTAGTTGCTTTTGGGTTATTGTGTATAAATTCAGACATGTTCATTACAAATCCTACACTGCAGTAACCGCACTGGCTTCCATTGTTTAATGCCAATTGATAGGCCACGGGATTTATACCTGAATGTGTTTCTTCGGATGGAAATTCAGCGATTTCTTCTATGATTTTTACTTCAGCAACAGAAGTTCCGCTTTGAGTACTTTTGGCAATAGCTTCTTGAACAGCAATACGTTTGTTTTCGGCTTCTTTTTTGGCTTCATCGAGTACTGGAGAGTCGTCTTCGTCAAACGTAACATTAGTACGTGTCGAACTGGATTTTTGCACTAAATGTTTAGGATCGGGTTTACGAGCGGCACCAGTTCCTTCGATAGTAGTTACTGAAAGTCCGCCTATTGCACAAACGGGTCTAAGACAAGAGTTTATCGCTAAATGATTGGCTTTTTGTTCTTTATCATCCCATTCAGATAAAATAACCGTACAACCGCCGCAGCCTCCTTGTCCACAGGGTTTTTTGGGTCCGCAAAGACCAACATTTGGAGATCTTAAATAATCAATTAATAGCAAATCTGGTGAAGGATTTTCTATGGTGGTAGGTTTTCCATTTAGAAAAAAATGTACAGTATTTTTCATAGCAATAGATTTGGTTTTTATTCTTTTGTTTTTTGAAAGTGTAATAGAATTGAAAAACTTGTAATACTGAAATAGCTATTTATGGGCTTATAGTTTAATTATTTATATCACTGTTTTTTTGATTGAGATTTTAAATAATTAATTGGTAAGGGGATATAGAAACTAAGATGTAATTAATCTGTTTTTTATTCAGAAGTATTATATCTAAACTTATTTAATACCGTTGCTTTATTGAACCAGCATTGCTGGATTCCGTAAATATTTGATTGTTAAATAATAACAAATATAATATGGTGTTTTAAATGGAAACCAAGTACTAATACCTGTTTTAAGAATAACTCTAATAAAAAATATGTTTCTGAACATAAGGGAAGTAATTAGAAATTACATTTGTTCAAACTCAAATAAAAACTATATATACATCACATAAACTATCTTTTTTTCTATAATTTCCTCGTGATATTTTCTTTAATTAAGCGTTTTAATTTTTAAGAATTAGGCTGCTTATTAAATAAACACTACCTTTCCATTGAATTTAATAAATAGCAGTACGGTGGAGTCATTAGATATTACAGATTATAAGTATACATTTTTAAAAACGGGTGGTGATTTAGGTAGACTTATTAATGATTTCAAATGGCACAATACAACTCTTGGATCTATTGAATTTTGGAGCGAAAATCTTTGTTCTTCGCTAAGTATTCTGCTAGGTTCTTCTGTTCCTTCATTTTTGGTATGGAGCGATGAACATTATTTTTTTTACAATGATTCCTTTCGTCCTTTCTTAAAAAATTTCGTTGTTGATTCTGATATTTTAGGCAGCCCTGTAAATGAGGTGCTGCACTCAGAATGGAAAACGGCTGCTTCTACATTGAATACTATGGCAGCTAGTAAAATAGCGAAATATGAAGACAATATTACCACATCGCTCACTCAAAATGCTATTGTAAAAGATGTCTATTTAACTCTTAGTTACAGGGCTGTATTTGATAAAAAAGGAGCCACAAAAGGTTTTTTTGTAACCTGTATCGAAAGTTCTGCAGCTATACCGGCACTTATACAATCCAGCAGCGCTAGATCACAGCTAAACAGCGTATTAATGCAGTCTAATGCTGGAATCGCACAGGCGAATATAGAAGGCCGTATTATTGAAGTTAATGAACGTTACTGCCAGATGCTTGGTTATAGCCGTGAAGAGATTCTAAAAATGAATTTAGGAGAACTTACACATCCTGATGATTTAGAACAAAATAAGATTTTACTGCAAGACTGTATTGTGAATGGGAATGATTTTTTGATGACAAAACGGTATGTGTGTAAAAACGGAAATGAAATCTGGGTTAATAATAGTGTTTCTCTCGTTATTGATTCTGAAAATAGAAAATATTTAACGGCAATTGCTATTGATATTACAGAGCAGAAAGAAAAAGAAAAAAAACTGATTGCCAGCGAAAATCGCTTTAAAAGCCTCGTGGGCAAAGCACCTGTTGGGACTGCTTTATTTCGAGGCAGAGAATTTTATCTAGATCTTGCCAATGATGTAATGCTTGGTTACTGGAAAAAAGACAATGCTATAATTGGAAAGAAAATAACAGACGTTCTGTCTGATATTACCAATAATGAGTTTTTTGAACGTTTAACACAGGTATATGTCTCGGGTTCAGTTTACAAAGCTTCTGGTGCTTTAATTGTAAATAAAAAAACAGGCGAAAAGAATTATTTTGATTATTCCCTAACACCGCTTTTTGATGAAAATAATGCTGTTTATGCCATTCTTCATATTTGTTCAGATGTTACCATAAGTGTTAAAGCGCAAAATCAGATTGCAGAAAATCATAATCAGCTCGCCTCTATATTTGAGCAGTCTCCCGTTGGTATTGCTACTTTAACTGTTACTGAAGAACTTGTTTTTCAAAGTGCAAATGCTTTTTATTGTGAGCTTGTAGGACGCGAAAAGAAAGAAATAATAGGAAAACCACTGCTCGAAGCCCTTCCTGAAATAAAAGGACAGGGATTTGATGGGCTTTTAAGAGAGGTTATAAATTCTGGTAAAGCTTATGTAGCCAATGAAGTCGAAGTCGAACTCTTCCGAAATGGAAAACTTGAATATGTTTATGTAGACTTAACCTATCAGCTGCATCATAATCTAGAAGGCCAGCCTAATATTGTTTTGGTAATTGCAACAGATGTAACCAATCAAGTGCTAAGCCGTCGAAAAGTAGAGGAAAGTGAAGCGAAGATGCAGAGCATTATTGCAGCAGCTCCAGCAGGTATTGGGTTGTTTGTAGGACGTGATTTGATCATTGAAAATCCAAATCAGACTTTTATTGACATTGTGGGTAAAGGACCAAACATTGTGGGACTTCCATTAAGAGAAGCAATGCCGGAACTGATTACAGAAGGGCAGGCTTATTTGAAAATTTTAGATGATATTTTTGAAACAGGAATTCCATTTATTTCTCCAGCATCATTAGTAAAAATAAATCAGAATGGGGTTTTAAATAATAATTACTATAATATCTCGTATACGCCGATTTATAATAATGAAGGGGAAATTTATGCCATATTGGACATCGCAATTGATGTAACAGCTCAAGTAAAAGCACAGCAAGAAAAAGAAGAAAGTGAGGCTCATCTTGAATTATTACGAGATACAGTTCCAGCCATGATATTCTATTTAGATAAAGAAATGCGTTACTGTTCTTATAATTCTGTTTTTATGGACTGGTTTTCAGTTGGTAAACAAGAAGCAATTGGTAAAACAGTACGAGAATTCATTGGAGAAGCAGCGTATGCTAAAACTCTTCCGCATTTGACTATAGCCTATGGCGGGGAGCAGGAACGATACGAAATGTTTGCACCTTCGAGAATGGGCGTTGATCGCTGGCTCAGCATAGTGTATACTCCTCACAAAAATGCACAGGGAGAAGTAATTGGACTCATTGTTCATGCAACAGATATTACACAAAGTAAACAAACAGAAATTGCGCTTAGAGAAAGTGAATCAAAACTTTTAACGGTTATCGAAGCTGCCCCAGTGTCCATTTGTCTTTTTGTGGGAGAAGATCTGCGTATCGAAAATCCGAATCATCCTTTTATTGCAAATGTCAATAAAGGGAACTCTATACAAGGAATGTCAATTCGAGATGTATTTACAGACGCTCATTCAAAGGAATTAATTAATGATGTAGAAAGAGTATATCGAACTGGAGAAAACTTTAATGCAGACGGAATTCCTGGTATTCATTTTAAAGATAACCAGCCTACATATTATAATTTAAGTCTCACACCGTTATTGGATGATGCTGATAATGTGTATGCTGTTCTTTATGTAAGTTCTGATGTTACCAAAGAAATTACATCAATTAAAAAAATTGAACAAGCAGAAGAAGCCCTGCGTGCAGCAGTAGAAATTGCCGAAATGGGTACTTGGTCTATTGATGTTGCTACAGGTGTAACCACTGTTTCATCACGTCATGCTGAAATATTTGGATTTAAAAACACTACCATGCCAGTTGAAGAGGCAAGATCGGTAATTAAAGAATCTGATCTTGAAAGAGTTGCTCAGGCTTTGGCTGCTGCTAAGAACAAAGAAACAGGAGGAAAATACGAATCAGAATATAAAATTATTAATGGAATTACCGGACAGGAACGTATTATACATTCTGTGGGGCAGACGTATTTCAATGAAGAAGGTAAACCACTCGTCATTAGCGGCACTGCTAAAGATATTACGCTTCAAAGAGAAATGCAGTTAGCATTAGAAAATGAAGTGAAGTTAAGAACCAGCGAACTGGCAAGTGTACTCTATAAACTAAAAGAAACAAATAAAGAACTAGAACAGTCTAATTACGCACTGAAACACTCAAACGAAGAACTTGCTCAATTTGCCTATGTAGCAAGTCATGATTTGCAGGAACCATTGCGTAAAATCAGGTTTTTTGCCGATATGCTGGAAAATGGAAGCTCATCACTCAATTCTGTAGAAATAATTAAAAAGATAGGAACTTCTGCAGAACGTATGAGACAGCTTATAGGTGATTTGCTAACTTTTTCGCGTTTGATTCAGCCAGAAAAAATATATCAGCCAGTAGACTTAAATGCTGTAATTGGAAATATATGGATTGACTTTGAACTTATGATTAAGGAGAAAAATGCGTCAATTAAAATTAAGGAATTGCCAGTTGTACAAGCTTCTGGTTTACAAATGAATCAATTGTTTTACAACTTGGTTAGTAATTCTCTTAAGTTTACAAATCCAGAAGTTACTCCAGAAATTACAATTAGTTCATCAATAGTAACTCCCGAATTTGTTTCTGATTTTACTAACAGTCCGCTCCAACCGTTTAATTTTCATCATATAATTTTTAAAGATAATGGAATTGGTTTCGAGAAAAGTTTTGAAAATCAAATTTTTGAAATTTTTAAACGACTCCATCCGCAAAATATTTATCCAGGATCTGGAATTGGTCTGGCATTATGCCGAAGAATTGTTATGAATCATCAAGGAGTTTTACATGCAGAATCAGAACCAGATAAAGGCAGTTCGTTTCATGTTTTTCTGCCAGTTATGATCTAAATTTATTTTTCACTATGCTGCATGATTTCAATTGTTTTCTTTAGGTGTAATGCATTAAAAGCGGCATATCCTTTTTCATCATTATCGAAAAATATAAAAACATCTTTGGTTTCTAACCATTTTATACATTGATCTGCCCATTCTTTTAAAGTTTCATCAGAATAACTTCCTTGATATTTAACAGCAGTAGGACCATGCAGGCGGACATAAACAAAATCAGCGGTAACTTTTATAGGTGAAATGTGACCGGCTAATTCATAAATACAAAATGCACAATTGTATTTTTCTAAAAGCTGATACACTTCGGGCAGATACCAGCTCGAATTGCGAAATTCAAATACATATCGGTTTTTGGGAGAAAGAGCCATTAAAAAATCTTCGAGAAGTCTTAAATCGACTTTTAGAGATGGAGGAAGCTGAAATAAAACAGCACCTAGTTTTTTCTCTAAAAATTTAACTTTCTCCATGAAAATCAGCATACTATCTTCTGGATCATGAAGTTTTTTCATATGTGTAATAAAACGGTTTGCTTTTATCACGTACACAAAATCTTCAGGTACTTGACTTTCCCAATTTTGAAATGTTGCATCTGATGGCATTCCGTAAAAAGTATTATTAATTTCTACAGAATTGAAGTTATCGATGTAATAAGAAAATTGATCTTTTACTTTTACGTTTTCAGGATAAAATGTATTACGCCAATGTTTGTAAGCCCATCCAGAAGTTCCTATATGTATAGAGTGATTTTTCATGATATTCAAATTATATCCTGAAATTAAAAAATATCAAGTCGAAAATTTTACAAATCAATTTGATATCATTATAGGATTGTCACTAGTTAAAATAATTTAAAAACCCGTTTGAAGATTCTTCAAACGGGTTCTTTTTATCTGTTTCGATTAGGATCTGTACCAGATTCGTCGTTTTCATTAAAATCTTTCCGATTCAGATCTTCATCGGTGTTGTAACTTTCCTCTTCATCGAGTTCATCATTATCATCATCATCAAATTCTTCATCGAATGCGTCACCTCCCGGATTTTCATTATCGATTGTAGGATTGTTGATTTCATTTTGATCAAAGTCATTGCCGTAATCAGGCTCTGCATTATCACTTATGGAATGATCTGAAGGCGGTGCATCGATGTCAATATCATCATATTGGTGATCGTCTTCATATCGTGTTTCGTCATCTTGAAAATATTGGTCTTCCGGACTGTAATTTTCTCTGTTATCTAAATTCATATCTTTATTTTTTAGTTGTTCCTTTTTTGGAATCAGAAGTTTTTGTGGTACTTTTTTTAGTGCTTTTTTTATCAGTTTCTTTAGTACTTTCAGAACCTTTTGCAGCATTTGAAGTTTTCATAATAATAGTTTTTAAGTTGTTATGGGGTAAAAGTAAGTCGCTCTTCTATTTAAAATTTATACTACATACTTACTGTAATTACATAATTTACAGCTTGTTGTTTTATAGTATTTCCTTTTTTCCTGTTTCTACCCAATTTAAAGCTTGTTGAAATGCGTCTTTTTTAAAACCCTTAAACTCGCCTGGAACGAAATAACTGAAACTATTAGTAAATGAAATTGCTTTTTCAGAATCAGTTACGATCGCAGCACGATTCCATTTTCCAAGATTTTTTAAACCTAGCAAAGCATCTTCCATCCAGGCTGCAGCAGTAAAATTTTTAATTTCGGTATCGATTAAAAACAGAAAATTTATTTCATTGATCTTTTCTACAAGTTTTGTTACCTCAGGTACGAGAACATTTTTATAATCATCGGCTGTTACTTCTCCAACAGCTCTAAAAGCGGCAGTATTTGCCGGAGCATCAATTATCTGTATCATAAGTATTCATTTTTCTATTCTTAATAAAGTTAGAGAGACTTCTACAAAAGATTTTATAAATCAATAATCCTTTTTTATAGAATATCTATCTCATAAACAAATGATTATGAGTGATTATTTTGTAAATATCAATTCCAATTTTGTAAGAATGAATGAAATTAGGAATCTAAATTTGGAACAGTTTAATTATTTAAAAAAAATACTATTATGAAAACTACAGAAACTAAAAAAACAAGTACAAAAAAGGCTCCTGCAAAACAAGCTTCTTCAAAACAAACTTCTGCCAAACAAACTTCTGCCAAACAAACACAAAAGGGACAAACCGTAAAAGCTAAATCCGATGCCGCAGAAGGTTTAAGAGAATTATTTATAGATTCTTTAAAAGATATTTACTGGGCTGAAAAAGCATTAACGAAAGCACTTCCAAAAATGGCTAAAAATGCAACTTCAGAAAATTTAATCACTGCTATTAACGAGCACTTAACAGTTACTGAAGGTCAAGTAGAAAGACTAGAGCAAGTTTTTGAAATTTTAGGAGAAAAAGCAGTGGCAAAAAAATGCGATGCTATGGAAGGTCTTATAAAAGAAGGCGAAAGTATTATGGAAGAAACACAGCAAGGACCAGTACGTGATGCAGGAATTATTAGTGCTTCGCAAAAAATTGAACATTATGAAATTGCTTCTTACGGAACACTTGCCGCATTTGCTTTAACTTTAGAGGAAGAAGAAGCTGCAGCTTTATTACAGCAAACTTTAGAAGAAGAAAAAGAAGCTGATACTATTTTAACGGAAGCGGCTTACAACACTATCAATTTTGATGCATCTGAAGAAGATCAGCAAGATGAAGAATAATTTGTTAGCTTTCTTTAAAGTAAAAAACCTGTAATCATTCATTTTGATTACAGGTTTTTTATTTAAGTCAATATATCAAATACTTTAAATTATTTGGCAAAGAATTTAATAATAGATTTCATTTGATTTACTGTCGTGTCCCAAGAAGTAGTATCTAATACTTTTCTATAATCTGATTCAAGATTTTTTAAATCTTTATTAGCTAAATCCTGAATTGCTGTTGCAAATTCGTCTGCTGTTTCAATTAAGTTGATACAATTATTACAATTACGTGCAATATCAACGATTTTTGTAGAAATGATGGGTTTTCTTGCGGCCATATATTCTAAAGTTTTGGCAGGATTGATGTATTTTGTTGTATCATTTAGTACAAAAGGCATCATTGCAATATCAAAAGCTTTTAAATAATGAGGGAGCTCGTCATAACATTTGGCACCTAAGTAATAAATGTTTGAAGCTTGCGGCAAAGTCGATTCTTCAATTTTTCGTACAGGACCAATCATAACAAACGAAACATCAGGAAGTTTCTGAGCAGTCTGTTTTAAAAGATTCAAATCGATTCTGTCATCAATGGTTCCATAAAATCCTGCAATAGTAGAAGGGATGTCACCAATATCAGCAGGAATAGAAATGTTCTGCAGTGCTTTTGAAAAATGACGTTCGTCTACAGAGCTTGGAAAATAATGTACATTATTATGAATTTGTTTTTTCAATTCATATAATGATTCGCCGTTAGTAAATACAATATCGGCATTTGCCATTAAATATTTTTCCTGATCAATTAACTGTTTGTCTGCATTTTTTACTGTAGAAAGTTCGTTCATACAATCGTATACAATTGTATCAAATTGGAATGATTCTAATAACGGACAAAAAGCTGGATCATAAAACCATCCCATTGGAATATGTGTGTTTTTAATGTATAAAGGCAGAATTTCTGCTATAGATTCTATGCTGCCAACATTCGGTTTCAGCACATGAAGTCTTTCTTTTATAACCGTTAAATTCCCCGCTTTTTTAATTTTGCTATTATATGAAGGTTCTTCAATGTAAAGAATTTTCATAGTTTCGGCCATACGATTTACAATGTGCTGTGGACGTTGATAAACGCATTGCCATTCGATATTACTGAAAACAATCATGTCATATTGCTGCGCTTGATCTCCTAATAAAGCCGTTTCTACATGAGGATTTATTTTTACTGTTAAATTGCTGTCCATAATTCGATTTAATATGTTAGTTAGTGAATTGTAATGAATATAAATAAAAGGCAAATGTAGTTTTGATTTCAGCTGGATTCTTACAAATTAAATCGTTATAGTTCTATAATTTTCATTTTTAAAATATTGATTTGAAGGTACAAACAGTTGTAAAAATTATAACGTTGAACCAAAATAGTGTAACTATTACTAGTTTAATAGTAGGAATTTTGACTAGTTAATTTTTAAATCAAATCACAATGAATACTAATGTTTATAATCGTAATCAGGAACCTGTTTTGATATCTATTTTAGGAAATCAAATGTATTTTTCTGAAAATGATGAAAGAGAAAAAGGTGAGACAGAAAGACATCCGGCTCAAAAGCCCAATACAGGAGATTGGGGAGACGAAAGCGATTTTGAGGAAACAGATCGCGAAGAAAATCTGGGCAATGACAATAGCGGAGGTGCAGGAAGCACAGGAAGTGAATCAACTAACAGTTAAAAATAAAAAGAGCGGTAATTTTTACCGCTTTTTTTATTTACTATTAGGCATGAACCAAAACCGAATCCATAAATTTTCCTGTTATTATAGTTCCTTCATCGTCTTCCCATTGGGTAATAATATTTTCTATAAGTTCAGGTTCAAAACCAATTACTTTCATAACCGGTCCGCCAAATTCCTGTTTCACATTCTGACCTTTTTTAAATTTCGTTTCCATAATTGTTTTGATTTATACTACAAATTTCTAAAAAAGACATTTCATGTGTCTTATATTTTTCAGATCAGAATTTATAGATTTTAAATTGAAATAGGTCTCAAGAGTGATTAATTGTGCATATCGTGCTTCTTAAGACCCTTTTGGTTCCATTTGAATTTATGGCAATCCTATAATTATGAGATCCTTATAGTATAAAAAACTATTCATTTTCTTTCTAAAATTTGCAACGAAACATAGGTTAAGTGTTTCATAAACAAATTGTTAATTAAAATTAATTGTTATGAAAAATTTATTTTTAATGGGATGTATGTTTTTGTGCTTCAGTTATATGTCGGCACAGGAGACAAATCCGCAGAAGAAAAAGTCTTCTACTAAAACGGATACTGTTCATCATAAACAGAACAAACAATATCCATCAACACGGAAGACTGATACAATCAATAAACAACGTACAGATAAAAAGAAAGGAACTCAAAAGCCAGTCGACAAGACTACAGTTCCACAACGAAAAGACACTATTAATGGCACACGACCATAAATATGTGGTATTTTTTCAATTTACTGTTATGATGAAGACCTATCGACAGATAGGTCTTTGTTTTTAGTTTTGGATTTAAATTACAAAACAAGTTCTATATTCTGTAAGAATTATGGTTAATGATGTAATCATAACTTTTTTGTTTATAGTTACTTAGTATAAATTAATTTTAAAGAGTATTATTATGAAAGCAGCTGTTATTCATGGACCCGGCTCAATTAAATACGACACAGTCGATGATCCAATTTTAAAAGAAAAAGATGATATAGTTTTGAGAGTAACTTCTACAGCCATCTGTGGCTCTGATTTACATATTTATTCAGGAGGACTTCCACAGCCACGGCCAATGGTTTTAGGCCACGAATTTATGGGAATCGTGGAAGAAACAGGTCCGTCAGTTACACACTTAAAGCGTGGTGATCGAGTTGTAGTTCCGTTTCCAATTGCGTGCGGAAATTGTTTTTTCTGCAATCATGATTCACCAGGAAACTGCGAACACAGTAATCCAGAACATTATGGTCCAGAAGGAGGTATTGTAACTCAAAAAGGAGGAGCATTATTTGGTTATACAGATTTATACGGCGGTTACGATGGCGGTCAGGCACAATACGTTAGAGTTCCTTATGCCAATTATGGGCCGCGAGTAGTGCCGGAAGATTTATCAGATGAACAGGTGCTTTTCCTGACTGATATTTTCCCAACAGGATACACTGGTGTTGACTGGGGAGAAATAAAAGGCGGTGAAACAGTTGCTATTTTTGGGTCAGGCCCTGTTGGTATTATGGCTGCTAAAAGTGCTTGGCTTAGAGGCGCTGGATTAGTGATTATTGTAGATACATTGCAATACCGTCTGGATAAAGCAAAAGCAACTACAGATGCCATTACTTTGCTTTGGGAAGACGGACCAAAAGATGTCATTGAGCAAATTCGAGCTATGACCAACGGACGTGGAGCTGATGTCTGCATTGATGCCGTTGGTTTCGAACCAGACCGCAATATAACCGATCGAATTAAAGCTACCATTAATTTTGAAAAAGGTTCTATAAAAGTATTAGAAGCGTGTATGAGCGCTGTAAGACGTAACGGAATTGTGTCAGTATTAGGTGTTTATCCTGTTAATTATGATAATTTCCCTCTAGGACAGTTTTTTGACAAAGGAATCATTTTAAAAGGAGGTCAGGCGCCTGCACACAAACACATAGACAAACTTTTGGATTATGTTATTCAAGGAAAAGTAAAATTGGATGATATAATTACCCACAGACTTCCATTATCTGAAATTTCGCATGCCTATGATATTTTCAAGAAAAGGGAAGACGGCTGTGTTAAAGTGGTTTTAGATCCTTGGAAATAATTTAAAAAAAGGTGAAGTTATATTTTTAACTCCACCTTTTTTTAGCCTATAATAAAAAACGCCTTCCCATTACTAGGAAGGCGTTTTTCTGCAAAAAAATAAATACAAGAAACAGCATCGTTTTTTTTTATTATTCTTGGTTAGATTCCAAATACACTTTAAGATTCGAAATATCATCTTTAACCAGCTTTTCAAAATATGGGTTTAAAAGTTTCGCCGCACTTTCTCCTGCAATTCCAAGAGGTGCATGGTACGAGATAGTTACGTCTATTTCGGTCGCTTTTCCTTTTGGTTTAAAAACAACTTTCCCAGCATTTTTAATGGTAGATTCTTCGATTGAATTCCAACTCAAAAGTTTATCTTTTTCATCTTTGATAATCTCGGCATTCCAAGATATTTTTCCAATT
The DNA here is from genome assembly GCF_017352115.1 of Flavobacterium endoglycinae. NCBI lineage: Bacteria > Pseudomonadati > Bacteroidota > Flavobacteriia > Flavobacteriales > Flavobacteriaceae > Flavobacterium > Flavobacterium endoglycinae. The sequence continues at coordinate 36,993 of NZ_CP071448.1, read as the reverse complement.
CCTCCAGGACCTTTTGCTGTCCATTCCGAAATAGTAGAATTAATAGGTTTAACAGAGTCAAGATGATTCATGAACTTTGGCAGGTTTTCAAGATTTCTCCAGAAGGCATACACTTCACTTACAGGTTTATTAATAACACTGTTTATTCTAATATTTACATTAGACGCTTTATCGTGCATTAAATGTCCAGCTGCATCGTATACAGGACAATATCCAGAAATACCACGTAAAAGCATTGCTCCGCCGGCACCTGCCTGTGTAATATTTTTTTGTTCTTTCGATAATGCATTGTATAGAAGATATGCACCGCTGGTTACCATTAAAATTCTTTCTAGTTTTGATACATTATTTTTTAATAATGGTTTTGAGTTTTTAGTCAATGTGGTAGTGTTCATAGCTATTTGTTTTAAAATATGGTTTGTGAAATATGATGTTTTATGTGTTGACATTATGATAGATATTTAGCTAAAGAATCTGCCATGGCTGCAGCATCTTCGGTGTAATTTTTAGCATAATATTGTTTTAACTGTGATTTTGTTTTTTTAGAGTCTTTGCTGTGTCCTTCCCAAATAACCCCTAGAGAAGTATATGGTGGAACTACAACACCTACACACGAAAAGAAATTGGCTATGTTTCCTGTAATATGTTCTACACCATCTGAATCTCCTGTAACAATTACGCCTCCTAGTTTTCCATCAAGCGGAGAATCTTTTCCAGAATTTATAATGTCATAAACCTCATCCAGACGCTCAATACAGCGCTGTAATTCAGAAGAATGATTGTTCCACCAAATAGGAGTCGCAAATAGAAGAATATCAGCTTCTAAAATTTTTTCATAAATCTGCGGCCAGTCGTCCTCAATATCCAGGTGTGTATAACTGCCTGGAAGAATTTGATGGTCAACGAGTTTAATCACTTCAAATTCTATGTTCTTTTTAGAAAGAAAATCTCCAAAAAATTCAACAAGTATTTCAGTATTCGATAATCCTTTGTTTTTTAATGTGCCTAATAAAATAACTGCTTTCATAATTATTTTTGTTTAACTTAGAGTAAATCTAAAAGTTTAGGTAGTGTGTTGATTTTTAGTTTCTAACAAATTTCTAACTCCCTTTTGACTTTTATTTACAGGATTAAGCATTTGATTTATAGATTTTGCATTAAAGTCTTTGTCTGCAGTTTCTGTAAATGCTTTTAAAAATTATATAACCATGCTTTGTAAGAGTGTTTTATTTTTGAGGTATAATTCCAAAGCTTATTTTAAACAATGCAGACAATTAAAGAAGTAAAAAAAGAACAAAGCGCAGTACACCTGCTTCCGTGGGTCACAGCAACGGCAATGTTTATACAATCATTAGATGGTACAATTCTTAATACTTCGCTGCCATCGATCGCAAAAGACATGGGATATACGCCAACAGAAATGCATTCGGTTATTGTAACCTATACTTTAACACTGGCTATGTTTATTCCGCTTTCAGGCTGGCTGGCAGATAAGTTTGGAACCAGAACGATGTTTATGATTGCTGTATTCTTATTTATCATGGGATCGTTATTTTGTGCCCTTTCGGTAGATTTACAATCTTTTAATATGTCACGAGTTGTTCAGGCAGTAGGAGCTTCGATGATGGTGCCTATCGCGAGGCTTGCCATTTTGTATCAATATCCTAAAAGCGAACTGCTTAAAACCATGAATTTTATAACCGTGTTTGGATTATTAGGAATGGTTGCAGGACCTAGTTTAGGAGGTTTTCTTTCTGATAATCTAAGCTGGCATTGGATTTTTCTGGTAAATGTTCCCATAGGAATCATTGGAATTTCGATGGCTTATCGAATTATGCCTAATTTTAAGCACGCCGTAGGAAGGTTCGATTTTCGAGGATTGGTTTATTTTAGTCTGGCTTTGATATTCATTACCATGGTTTTAGAACTTATTGGAAACGGCAGAACCCACATGCTGGTTATTTTGGGATTATTGTTTTTATCAGGACTACTTTCTTTATTTTATTACATTCACTATAAAAGAACCGAAAAACCCATAATTGATCTTCGTTTACTCAACATCAGAACTTTAAAAATAGGATTAAAAGGAAGTTTGATAACCCGATTAGGAATAGGCGGACTTCCGTTATTGCTGCCCCTTATGCTTCAAACCAGTTTTGGTTATTCGGCTTCTGTTTCTGGATTGCTGCTGCTGCCATCGGCTTTGTCAAATGTTGCCGTAAAACCGTTTATGGTAAACATTATAAAATTCTTTGGTTACAGAACCGTATTAATAAGCAACACCATTTTGTTGGGAATTATATTAATTATTCTTGGTTTTGTGACTAGAGAAACACCGCTTGGGTATTATATTCTGCTGATGATTTTCTACGGAATTTTCACTTCAATACAAATGTCTGCCATGAATACGATCACACTTTCAGATTTAGATCAGGATACGGCCAGCGGCGGAAATACCATGCTCGTTATCATGCAGCAGCTTTCGGTAAGTTTTGGCGTTTCTGTAGCCAGTTTGGCTCTTTCTTTATTTCAATCAGGGATTTTTGAATTAAATACAGTAAAAGCATTTCAATATACATTTATTACGCTGGCTGTTTTTACAATTCTATCTAGTTTTACTTTTTCCAAATTAAGCAAAACAGATGGTGCAGGATATATGTAAAAAATATTCTTAGATTTTATTTGGCTTGCTGACATATTTATTTCCTTTTACGAAAAACCGCCAAGGCAGGAGTGCATGATCATCTGCATAATCAACACCAACACGCGGTACAGTGGCAATTTGATTATCGTCGTAGCGAATTCCGTGATCTTCAATCCAGATTTCATCGAGGTCTAATTCTTTTTTATTAAAAGTACTGTCAATTCCTAAAGCTTTAGCTGCAGAACCAGGTCCAGAGGAAATACGAGCATTAGAAGCGCTTAAACCACGCCTTTTTTCTATAGCATCTATTCCGGCAAAAGGCTCAACTGCCCGAATTAAAACGGCATGCGGCTCATCTTCAGAAGCGGTGACCACATTAAATAAATAATGAATGCCATAACACAAATACACATACGATACACCACCATGATTATAAAGCGTTTCCGTTCTGTTAGTGCGCCTTCCGCCATAGGCATGCGAAGCTTTGTCGACAACGCCCATATAAGCTTCGGTTTCAACAATAATTCCGGCAGTTATTTCTCCATTTATTTGAGTATAAAGTACTTTACCTAGAAGATCTTTAGAAAGAAAAAGAACATCATGGCTTTGGTAATAGGAAAAGGGCAGTTTTGAAGGCTTGCTTTGAAGATTTTTCATTAGATAAAGTCGGGAGAATTTAGAAGATTGCAAATACTTGTTATGGTAAATGTACTCTTCATATGGTACAACTTCAAAATAGTCTGTGACATTTAACATTCGTTACGGACTTAACTATAAATTGAAATTTTACAAATTATCGGATTAAATCCTATAAAGAAAAAGAAAAGATAGATTGTATTTTCATGGTGAGGCAGAAATCTATTTTAAATCTATACCGCAAAATCATGATAATCAGTATTACTCTTCGTTTTTTAAAATCACTTTCTCTTATATTTTTCTTTTCCGTGCTTGCAGTAAGTTGTAACACATGGAAAGTGGGCAATTCTGGACAGAAGAAAATTTCCAGCAAAACCTATGTTATTATTGGAGCGTCAAGCGGAATGGGGCGCGGTGTAGCAGAACAACTTGGAAAATACAAAGCCAATGTAGTCATCGCTGCACGAAGAACAGATCTTTTAGAAGAAGTGGCTGACATAATATGCAAATCAGGCGGAAGAGCCGTAGTCGTAACTGCAGATATGAGTAAACCCGAAGATTTGATAAGAGTAAGAGAGGCTGCCCTAAAAGAATATTCCAAAATAGATGTTTGGATAAACATGGCTGGAGTAACCGCAATAGGACGTTTTTGGGAAGTTCCAATTGAAGATCAAATGCGGGTGATAGATGTTAATTTAAAAGGATTTTTCTATGCCAGCAGAACAGCAGTCGATCAATTTAGAAAACAAGGAAATGGCGTGCTGATTAACGTAGCCTCGGTTATGGGTGAAATTCCGCTTGCTTATCAAAGTGGATATTCAGCAACCAAGGCGGGTATACGAAGCTTAGACCTGGCTCTTTGCCAAGAACTTCGTCTTAACGGCTATGATAAAATAAAAGTAGTGACAATTGAGCCTTGGGCAGTCGATACGCCAATATGGAAACACGCGGCCAATTACACAGGTGTAGAACCCAAAATGGCTATGATGGATGATCCTGAAAAAATCGTGAATGCTATTTTAAGAAAATCATTAAGACGTAAAAAAATAGTCCCAGTGGGATGGAAGGCACAAGTTTCGTCATTTAGTGCCAATGTATTTCCAAGATTTTCTGAACGACTTGGAGGTAATATGGTTGAGAAATACATGATTGAAACAGGACCAGAAACGCCAAATACGCAAGGTTCAATCTACGAACCCATTCCAGAAGGACGCGGTATTGACGATGGTGCCAAAGAAAGAATGAAAGAATATAAAAAGAATAAAAACAAATAAAGCATTCTGCCTTAATCAAAACCGTTATAAGCATCAAATTTTTCTGAAGCTGTCTGAAGAATAGCTTCCTTTTGGTACACAGTATTATAAAGCTGTTTCTTCTGTTTTGCAAGTGCAATAAGTTCATCGCTAGCTTTTTTGCGTTCATTGTCCTTTAGCGTTACCAGAAGTTCTCGTTGTGCAATTTCCTTGCGGTCGAAGGTATGCAATGCTTTCAAAGCTTCGTAATATTCAATTGTGGCAGTTTTTAGCGGTTCACTTTCGGGAATGTCATTAGTGGGAAGCTTCTTAAGGTAATTAATCAGGTTATCAAACTCTTTGGCCTGTTGATCTACAGCAGCTAATGCATCTTTGTAATTATTATCGATCACATATTGCATCTTTTTTTCTCCCCAGCTGTCTTTCCCAAGAACAATTTGAAACAATCTGCGTTCCGATTGAGAAAGAGATTTCTTAAAATCGATTGCTCTTGATGATTCACATGAACTCATCATTACCAGTAGAAAAAATGGAATAAAAACACTAAACTTCATCATTACAGCTTTTAAGGCTTTAAATTACAACAAAAAAATGATCAAATTATTATCAAAAGCAATGTAATCAGATAATCTATTGCTTATATTTTTTTCTTTTCTAAATTTGAGGTCTATACATTTGTGGAAAACATTTAACTCCTTAAAACCTAATTTGTGAAAAATAATCAAGATACTGCACAAGAAACACAGCTAAAACGAGGGCTCACTAACCGACACATTCAGTTAATCGCCTTAGGCGGATCTATAGGAACAGGCCTTTTCCTTGGTATTGGTCCAGCCGCTGTATTAGCAGGACCATCTGTTATTTTAGGATATGCCATTGCTGGAATTATCGCTTTTTTTATCATGAGACAATTGGGTGAAATGGTGGTTGAAGAACCTGTTTCAGGAAGTTTCAGTTATTTTGCTTATAAATATTGCGGTTCGTTTGCCGGTTTTGCATCAGGTTGGAATTATTGGATTTTGTATATTCTCGTTAGTATGGCCGAACTTACAGCCATTGGCGTTTATGTACAGTTTTGGTGGCCCGAAATTCCGCTTTGGGCATCTAGTTTGTTTTTCTTCTTGGTTATTAATGCGTTGAATTTTGCTTCTGTAAAAGTGTACGGAGAAACCGAATTTTGGTTTTCGATTATAAAAGTTGCTGCGATTATCGCTATGATTCTTTTTGGAAGTTATTTATTGGTAAGTGGAACAGGAGGAGAGCACGCCACAATTCATAATTTATATAATGACGGAGGTTTCTTTCCAAAAGGTTTTTTTGAGAAAACGGCAAAAGGAGATTTTCAAGGATTATTGTCTGCAATGGCGTTGATTATGTTTTCTTTTGGAGGTTTAGAACTTATTGGAATTACTGCTGCCGAAGCCGAAAATCCAGAAAAAAACATTCCAAAAGCAACCAATCAGGTTATTTATAGAATCCTGATATTTTATGTTGGGGCATTGGTCATTTTATTTGCGTTGTCGCCTTGGAGACAAATTACAACAGACAGCAGTCCGTTTGTAATGGTTTTTCAAAACTTAAACGGAATGGAATTTACATTATTTGGACAAAAAATCTTTTTCACAAAACTTATTGCGAATGTGCTTAATCTAATCGTATTAACTGCCGCTTTATCGGTTTATAATAGTAGTGTTTACAGTAATTCACGAATGTTATTTGGTTTAGCAGATCAAGGAAGTGCGCCTGGTTTTTTAAAGAAACTAAACAAACACTCAGTGCCCGTTAATGCCATTTTAATTTCTTCTTGTTTTGCGGCTATTTGTATTTTAATAAACAAAGTAATTCCAGAAGAAGCTTTTGGAATTTTAATGTCTTTAGTAGTGTCTTGCTTGGTGATTAACTGGGTTATGATTTCGTATACACATTTAAAATTCAGACAAACGAAAGACAAGGAAAACACCCAAACCAAGTTTGCTTCTATATTTTATCCCGTAAGCAATTACATTTGTTTTGCCTTTTTATTGGGTATTTTAGCCATAATGTGGATGACGAATATGAAAATATCTGTAGAATTAATCCCGATTTGGCTGGGGATTCTTTTTGTGTTTTATAAGGTTTTTAAAAAGAAAGAATAGGTAAGTTTTAGAAATCATACTCCAAAAATATTTAGCCGAAAAACTTCGCAAATCTCTAAACATTTGCGAAGTGTCTTTAATGTAAGACTTCGCACAGCGAATTGCAAATCCGAGTGATCAGGATTTCATGAGCTGATTTAATAATTTAATTTTTATACTTAAAATCTAATTAAGCTCAAAAATGGAAATTGTATTTATTATTCTGGTAATTTTTCTATTATTTTATGTCCCAAAATATTTTAGGAAACGTAAATAAAAAAAGGTAATTTCTTTTTATGATATACTTTGCGGGCACGGATTGCAAATCCGCGCTAACGAGAATAACTCGATCACGCAGATATATCAACACAACGATAGCGCAGATTTGTAATCTGTGCCCACAAAGTGATTTCGTCAGTAGTTTATAAATTGAAGTAATTTTCTTGCTTTTATTTTATTTATTTTTGCAAGAAAAAAAATAATGTCGACAAAATACAAAGCAACAACAACTGATGAAGCCTATTTTATAACTATTACTGCTGTAGGTTGGATAGATATATTTACTAGATTGAATCAGAAAAACATTTTAATAAATGCTTTAAAATATTGTCAGGAAAATAAAGGTCTGGAAATTTATGCTTATTGTATTATGAGCAGTCATATTCATTTGCTCTGCAAAGGAACGGATGGTTTTGTGTTATCAGATATTATTAGAGATTTTAAAAAATTTACATCCAAAAAAATAATACAGACTATAAACGATGAACCTGAAAGCAGAAGAGAATGGATGATGGAATATTTCCAAAAGGCTTGTGAGCATCTAAAAAAGAATCAGACTTATAAAGTTTGGCAAAATGGTTATCATGCAGAACATATTTACAGCAATAAGTTTATTAAGCAAAAAATAGATTACATTCATAATAATCCAGTAAAAGATAAAACCGTTACTTCACCAGAAGATTACTATTTTAGTTTGGCAAGGAATTATTCAAGCTTGGAAAATGATTTAGATATTATTGTATTATCCTTATTTTGAAAGGCTCTACTGTTGCGCTTACTCAACTATGCGGGCACGGATTGCAAATCCGCGCTAACGGTTCTGATCGGTGAGATATACACAACGATAGCGCGGAAATTCTTTCCGTGCCCGTTTCTATATTAATAAAACTAGTTTTTTTAATGTGTTAAGATATACTATGCGGGCACGGATTGCAAATCCGCGCTAACGGTTCTGATCGATGAGATATACACAACGATAGCGCGGAAATTCTTTCCGTTCCCATTTCTATATTAATAAAACTAGTTTTTTTTAATGTGTTAAGATATACTTTGTGGGCACGGATTGCAAATCCGCGCTAACGGTTCTGATCGGTGAGATATACACAACGATAGCGCGGAAATTCTTTCCGTGCCCGTTTCTATATTAATAAAACTAGTTTTTTTAATGTGTTAAGATATACTTTGTGGGCACGGACACGGAACAATCCATCGGATATTTTTGTTTTATATACCGCTTACAGCTTTTTTATTAAAGTCTGTTACTGCCTTCAAAAGAAAAGCAAAAAATGGAAAGTAGCAGCATCTTTACGTTCCGAAACCGTTTTTCATTTTTCTTCGCTAACAAAACAAGAATACGAAAATCCTTTTATGGTTTTTCAAAAAGCATTCGCCGAAAAAACACTCGAAGATTTTGAATTATTTCTTTATCAAATGCTCGAACTTTCATTGTCGCCACACGCAGGAGATCCATATTTTGATTTAACGACGCCTTATATTCATTTTATCAGAATGCTCGATGCAGCAGAATTAATCAGAGAAAGAGGCGTCGAGAAAATCAAGAAAGAGAATCAGATTACTTGTGTCACAGAATAATATATTTTTAATTTTATCTGTTTTGAACTGGCAGATAAATGCATATGGTTGTGCCTTTTAAAGGTTCGCTTATGGCTTTAACAAATCCTTTATGACGAGCAACAATTTTGCTCGCTATTGTTAATCCCAATCCGCTTCCGTAATGTTTTTCATTGCCGTGCAATCTGTAAAAAGGTTCGAATATTAACTTTTCATATTCTTTGGTAAAACCGCTTCCATTATCGCTAACCGTTAGTTTTACATATTTTGAATCAGAATGTGCCTCGATAGTCTTAAGTTCTTCTGGTAAAGCTTCTTGCGAACTTATTTTAATGAAGGGGACTATTTCTTTCTGCGCATATTTTATAGAATTGGTTATTATGTGGTGAAACAGTTTGTGTATGTACGAGGGAACCACAGAAAGGACTGGCAGTAAATCGATATGAATATCTGCTCTATGTTCAGTAATTATGGTTTTCAGTTCATGAACGGTTTTTTTAACCAAAACATTTAAATCAGTATTTTTGAATGGTTTGTCAGTACAATTAATTTGCGAATATTCTATTAAATCTTCCATAAGCTGATTAAGATTAACCGCAGAATTTAAAAGACGTTTCAAATGATGTCTGCCAGATTCCGAAAGTGTTTTTTCAGTATCCAAAACCTTTTTTCCAAACATATATATTTTGTTTACAGGCTCGAGCAAATTATTGCTGGCCGCACGTGTAAAGTATTCTAACTGCTTTTTGCTATTGGTAATTTCTTCACTTTTATTTTTTATAGCTTCTTTGCTTTTTTCTAGATCTGTAATGTCTTCCAATGCAATAAGAATCATTCCGTCAGGAACAGAATTTTGTATTTTTGAGGCATTTAAAATCATTATTTTCTGGGTATCATCATCTAGATTAAATACTATTTTAAAATTCTGGATGGTTTCCTGACTCGATAATTTTTTTAAAACGGCTTCTTTAAATTCAGGAATGTTCCAATGAGAATTTCCTAACTCAAAAATAGAAAGGCCTTCTGTTTCTTCTGGACTGGTGGTAAAGAAGCTATAGAAAGACGCATTAGCACTGCTCACTACTGCATTTTTATCTATAATAAGCATTGGCTCACGCATTGTATTTACTACAGATTCATATAAATTACGGATTAAAGAAAGCTCTTTGCTGCGGTCCTGAAGTTCGTCGTTAACGCAGGCAAGTTCTTCATTACTTGACTGAAGTTCTTCTTTATAATGAGTAAGTTCTTCACTGCTTAATTTTATTTCGTTTATATCGTGAACTGATTTTTCAGTAATGGTGTGTATGTCTTTTTTAAATTCATTGTTTTCACTTTGTTCCGAAGAAAATAAAGGCATTTTGCGAAAAATAATTAGAGACAAATCTGGGTAAGAAGGAAGATAAACGACTTCGAAGGAAGCCAGGAACTTTTGTTTCTTTGTAGCGGTATTTGTGCCTAAGATATTTTTCTTTTTATTTCGAGATTTTAGAATGGCATTTTTTAATTCAAAAGCCCATTCATCGCTTACCATATTTAAAATATTAAAACTTGGTTTTCCAGATGCTTGCTGTAAAAACGCACTTGTATCGCCATGAAAATGAACTATTTCCATTTCACTGTTTATCAGTACAGCAGATGGAGAATAGTGTTGAAGGATATCGGTTGCAATTTTTTCATAATTAATTTCAGCTATTTCGGTTTCTGAAATACTTATATCGGCAGTAAGAATAGGTTTTGTAATAGGAAAGGAGGATTCTATATTTAGTTTTACATCGTTTCTTCGGCCGTATATTTTTTCTTGCTCTTCTACTGCTTTAAATAATGAGGGAACTTGATCTGCTGTTTCAGATTCTCCCAGAAAAAGAAACCCTTTGTTACGAAGAGAATAATGAAACGAAGCTAAGATTTGAGTTTGTAAATCAGCATCAAAATAGTGCAGAACGTTGCGGCACGCTATTAAATCAATTTTGGAAAAAGGAGTATCTTTAGTAAGGTCATGAACAGCAAAAACACACATATCACGAATAATTTGATTAACATGATAACCGTTGTCTTTTTTGGTAAAATATTTTTCAAGTACTGCTTCGTTTATGTTTTTAACATCTTGTATATTGTAAATTCCGGAACGGGCTTTTGCAATGCAATGTTCAGATAAATCTGAAGCAAAAATTTGAACGTGAATGTGAAGATTTTTAGTTTGTTCTAAATATTGATGCAGGCTGATGGCGAGCGAATAAGCTTCTTCGCCAGTAGAACACCCAGCCGACCAAATTCTTATTTTTTCTTGATTTTGATTTTCAATTAGAGAGGGAAAAACACTTTCTGAAAGTTTTTCAAAACATGGGGCATCTCTAAAAAAATAACTTACCGAAATAAGCAGATCGTTAAACAAAGCACTTTGTTCGGAAGTATTGTCTTTTAATATGGTAAGATAGGCCGTTAGGGTTTCTTTTTTGGTAATTACCATTCGTTTCGCAATCCTTCGCCTTAAAATGTCGGGTCTGTAATAATGAAAATTGGTGCCTGTATGCAAATGGATAGTTTCAATTATTTCATAGAGAGATTGAGTTTCTTCGATTGTAACAGTTGCGTCATTTTCTTCATAAACAGGATGGGAAAGATAACTCTTTTGTATCTGGTTTAATTGAGAAGCAATAGAATGATAAGGAACAAAATAATCGATAAACTCTTCTGTGTTTTTATTTTGAATAAGTCCTTTTTTATGTACAGCTGCCAAAGCTGTTCCGCCAAGTTCCTTGACTTTTTTAAGGCCCGCAAAACTGTCCAATGACACAGCAGAAATAGGAACTGCAATGGTGTGACTTTTATATATATGAGCAATTGACTCATAAAACAGATCAAGACAGTTGTGGTTTATACTACTTCTATTTTTAGGTTTTAGCTTTAAAATGCCATCTTCGGCTATCAAAAAATTATTTTCGGGAATAATAAAAATGTGATTGGGCTGAAGATTAATTTCATTTACAATTTCAACCACTGGTATTTTGGTGAGAGTCGAAAGAATTTCTTTTAAATTTTCTGTTTTGGGATAATCTAAAGTTTCAAAAATTAGATATGCCATGCCAGAATCTGGTGCTAAATCTGAAATTATATTTTTCAATATTTCAATTTCTGATCCTTTTGTGCCTATTCCAACAACTGAAAAATGATTGTGTAAAGTTTCTTCATTATGAGTTTCTATATTTTCTTTTACTATGGTAAGCATTTGATGTTGATTTTATTAATATACAAGTGAAAATTTTTTCTTCGCAAAATTGAATGAGCGAAGAGGGCAATATTTTAGAAAACAGTTATTTCATTGGAAATAAGTGTTTTACAAAAAATTGCATTCAATAAAATGTAACTTGTATATTTTGGTCATGCATCAAAATGCAGGAAAACTATTTGCAGAAAATACAGCTGCAAATAGATGCTGTAAACCAGCCCATAACAACGTATAGAAAATACAGGCATTAATGTTAAATTTATGATGGCAAATGCATCTAAATCTTATAAGTCTTACCGATTACTTTCTATAGTAGGCAGGTCTAAATAGACCTGTTATTCAATTAGGGTGTCTTTGGATAATTTCAAAAGTAGAATTATTGCGGGCTTATGTTTTACATTATTTTGATTTAAAACTTCATAATTTACATTTTGCGCTGTATTCTTTTCTTGAAAACCTGCGATGAAGTGCTGTATTTTCTAGTTTTTATCTTTTTGTTTAGTCTCTATCGCCAAACCAATAACCTATTGTTAAATGATGAAATAGCGTAAAATTATTCTTAGAAAAATTGTAAATTGCTTTCACTTATAGATATTGATTCACCAGTCTATCTGATTTCACCAAATATTAAATCATTCATCAGTCTTCCGATTGTATGGTATGTTATACTATTTGAGGACTGATTAATATAAAAATAAACAGTCCCCCCAAATGAAACAGAAAAAAGAAAATAATCAAGAAAAAAAATTAAAATCTGAAAAAACCGACTTTTGGAAAGCCAGAAGCGAACTGGCAATGAGTATTAATAATGCAAGTATTGACGGAATGATCGCCCTTGATACTGATTTTAAAATCATCAGCTGTAATACAGTTATCGAAACATGGACAGGTTTTTTGCGTGATGATATAATCGACAAACCTTTTTTCAGCGTATTTTCAGAAGCCAATAAAACAGTTTTTAATACTGCTTTCGAGAATGTTTTGGAAGGAAGAAAGTTTTTTCTGCCCCCTGATGATTTCTACTTAAAAGGACATTTTGAAACACATGTAGTTCCTCTTCAAAATTGTTCTGGAGAAATAAATGGCATTTTACAGATTATTCATGATGTATCCCACAGATTTAAAGCCGAAGATCAGCTGAGAGAACTGAATGACCAATTGCTTTTAAAGTATACAGAGTTACAGTATGCTAATGAAGAAATGGCAACATTTGCCAAAATCGCTGCTCATGATTTGATGGAACCTGTTCGAAAAATCTACATGTTTGCTGAACAGATAAAAAAGAATGAAGCCGTAAATTTATCCGACAGCGGCAAAGGAAATGTCAGACGAATGCAGACTAGTCTTCAGCGTTTAGGACTCCTTATGGATGATATTGTTAGTTTCCTTACACTGAGCACTTCCAAGAAAGAAATGCAGCATGTTGATCTTAATTCGATTCTGTCAAAAGTGCTAGACGGTTTACGTCATGAAATACAAGCAGCAGGTTTATTAATTAACGTAGGAACACTTCCAGTTATAAAAGGACATTCGAATGCATTAGAGCAGATTTTCAGACAGCTGATATCGAATGTTATTAAATTTATCCGAAAAGATGTCGTTCCTGAACTTTTAATTACCTGCGAGAAAGTTTTGGGAAAAGAAATTTCTTTTAAAGAAGCTCGTCCTAATGAAAGCTATTATTGTATTGCGTTTAAAGATAATGGGATTGGGTTTGAATCCAGATTTAGCGAGCGTATTTTTGAGTTGTTCCAGCAGCTTCATCCGCATGGTGCCTACAAAGGAAGTGGAAAAGGATTGGCGATCGCTCTTAAAGCTGCCCGGCTGCATAAAGGATTTATAAAGGCCGATAGTGAACCTGGTCAGGGAAGTACTTTTTACTGTTACCTTTCTCAATAACTGCATAAAATGACAAATAAAAAAAAAGTAATATTAACAGAAGATGATTCGGCTATTCAAGATGCCATTAGGATGATTTTGCAAAGTGCAGGTTATGCAGTAACGGTATTTTCAAATGGAGATAATCTGGTAAAAGGTAATTATGATATTCCAGATTTATTTATTCTTGATAAACAATTATCAGGCGTAGACGGATTAGACGTCTGCAGTTTGATAAAAAGTAAGCCTGATACTGCAAAAGTTCCTATCATAATAATATCGGCAAGTCCACAAGTAGCACCTGCAGCTTTTAAAGCAGGAGCAAATGCTTTTTTAGAAAAACCTTTTAAAAGACGCGAAATGCTGGAACTCGTTAATGGTCTTATTACATAATTATGAAGAAACATAAATCGTTACATGAGACGAACATCAAGCCTAAAACAGATCGTCTTAGTACAGAAAAACAGTTACAGCTTTTACAAACTATCATCGATAATTCGCTTGATATTATTCAGGTATTTCAATCAGTTAGAGATCAAAATAATAAAATAGTCGATTTTATCTGGATTATGAATAACAAGGGAGGCGTAGCCCAAAACGGTGACGTTATTGGCTCTTCATTACTGTCTAAAAATCCAGGTGTGATCCCGAGTGGTATTTTTGATAAAATGGTCAGTGTAGTTGAAACCGGCGAACCCGTACAGCATGAACAGTATTATCATTATGAACAGTTTGAAGGCTGGTTTTATCAAGCACTTGTAAAATCTGATGATGGATTGGTAATGACCAGCCGTGATATTTCCAAACAGAAAAAAGCAGAACAGGGAATGAGAGAGCAATCTCATTTTATAAATAGTATTACAGAAATGATGCCCGATGTTGTATCAGTAGTTGAGTTTCCTTCTAGAAATATTCTTTATGCCAACCGCGATACGCTTACCTGGATAGGTTTTGAAGTAGATGAAATACAAAAAATGCCTTTTAAAGACCGTATTAAATTGTTTCATCCTGAGGATATATCTGCCATTCAAGAATTTTATGAACGATTTCATACTCTTAAAGACAGGGAGGAAAATAAAGTAGAATATCGCATTAAAGATAATAATGAACAATGGGTCATAATTTCGCTGAGAGGACAAGTATTTGCCAGAGATAAAAATAATAATCCTAGCCAGCTGTTGTTTGTTGCACAAAATATAACAGCTCAAAAAAATGCAGAAAAAGAAATATTAAGCTTAAAAGACGAAATAGCAGAACATGCTGAAGATAAATACCGTACGCTTTTTAATTCAATTGATGAAGGATTTTTAATCCATGAGATGGTGAGAGATGAAGAAGATAGAGCTGTCAACTTTAGATTGATGGAAGTAAACCCTGCATTTACACGTCAGACAGGATTAGGAAATGACACTGTAGGGAAACTTGCCACCGAGTTTTTACCGAACCTCGAAAAATCCTGGATTGATACTTATGACAGAGTGGCCCGAAGCGGCGTGGCGGAGCGTGTTGAAAATTATAACCAAGCAACCCAGCGATGGTATAATGTTCATGTTTCGAGAGTAGGTCATGGAAACCGACAGGTGGCTGTATTATTTGACGACATTACAGAACGTAAGGAATCTGAAAGAATACTTCAGGAAAACCAATTCCAGTTAAAAGATCTGCTTAAACAACGCAGTGAATTTATCGTTGTAGCCAGTCATGAACTCAAAACACCCGTAACCAGTATAAAAGCTTATGCAGAAATCGTACAAGAAAGACTTGAGGAAATAGGAAATCTTGAAGATAGTGTGCTGCTTGGTAAACTAAACGAGCAGATTGATCGTCTTACCATACTGATTAATAATCTTCTGGATATTACTAAAATTGAACAAGGAAAAATGCCGATTCATTTCGAATATCTGGCTCTAGATACTATTTTAGAAGAGAGAATACAGGAAATCCAGAGAACTACTAATCATAAAATTGAATTGATTATTGAACAACCGTTACAGGTAAAAGGAGATAAACAGCGCATTGAACAAGTAATAACCAATCTCTTGTCTAATTCGGTAAAATACTCCCCAAAAGAATCTCTTATAACTGTTGAAAGTAATACTGGAGAAAATGATGTTACGATAAGCATTGCAGACGAAGGCTACGGAATTCCAGAAAAGGATCTTGATAAAGTTTTCGACAAATTCTTTCGTGTCACAACCAATAATATGGATACTTTTCCAGGTATGGGATTAGGATTGTATTTGGCTGCTCAAATTGTGCTAGAGCATGGAGGCAGAATATGGGTAGAGAGTATAGAAGGTAAAGGATCTGTATTTTATTTTACTTTACCGTTAATAAACTAGCATATTCATTTTATTTTAAATGTAAATTATTGATTTGATTATCAGATGTATATTGTAAAAATAGATTTGAATTCTGTAAATACGCCTTACTATGAAAGTCTACTTTGCGCTATATTAATTTTTAAAAACTAGAATTATGTTACTAGAAAATGAAAACACAGAAAGCGCTACTGCTAAGGCAATTGAGGAACAGACTTCTAAGCTGCCATCAGATTTATTTTTATATGCTTCGCTAGCTTCTATGGGAACTTCTTTGGCATTAAAATGCCTGGGTCATAAGCACACGGCACTCTTTGTAGGACAATGGGCGTCGCCTTTTCTGCTGCTGGGTATTTATAACAAACTGGTTAAGCAAAACGGACACGATGCTGAAGATAAATCGTAATACTAATTTTTAACTACTGTATTAAAAAATAAAGCTGCCATAATAATAGGCAGCTTTATTTGTATAGTTGAATTTCTGAAAGCTTTGTAGTTTGATTAAAGATAAACATGCGATTACTACAAGTCGAGAATTGTATAAGTATCTTAAGAAATCTTGTAAAAAAGTGAATATATAAGGCTTTTAAATTTGCCTTTCATTTCATCAAAATTCAATTAAAAAAATATTTAGATATGTCATCTATAGATTATAATCAATCACAAGCAGGAAAAAGATACCTCATTCCCATTCTCATGCTCATCGTTCCATTTCTTTTTAAACTATCTCACTCATCAGTAGAAAGTATTATACTTTACAGTGCATCTGCAACTCTGATTTTAAATGGAATGATAACCAAATGTGGTACTGGATTTATTAGGGTAATGCCATTAAACGTGTATCTGCTTCTTTATGTATTGACAGGTATGTTTTTGGCAGTGTCACCTTGGATACTGAATTTCTCACATCGTATATTCATGCCTCATTTAATATTGGGAACAGCTGCCATAATTCATGGTCTTAAACGCCGTTCCGAGTTTGAGGAACATTCATATGAGGAATAGTAAACGCTATTCCATATAGTTTTGCTAATAGTCTGATCTAATTTTGAATTAAATTCTTATAAACTTTTGATTGTATTATGTAAGTAACCAATTGATTTAAATCTCAAATTTGATATTAAGTTTAATTTAAAAGCGTACTTATGTTGAATTCTGTTACACCATGGACGGCCACGGTACAGGCTGATATAGTTAATGCCAGTCTTTTACATGAAATGCAATTATCACATTACAATTTGCAATTTTATAATGCAGGTGATTCGATCTGGCTCACTGTTCAATGGCCAGATGCAGGACGTATTGCATTTCGAATGGCTTTTGGGATGAATAGCGGCTTTTACAAAGCAGATCTCGTTACTGAATCCAAACAAATTGTTATAAACGCATCAACACGTCTTGGGCGTTACACAATCACAGTTTCATTTCCTGAATCTGATCCGCCTGTAATTCGATACACTACCCAGTTTACAGCAGCATTTTCTCTTTTAATTCCATTCTGGCCACGAGACATTGTACCGTTAACCGCAGATGGCCGAGTGGAAAATACCTCTGGAATTATTCATACACATCAGGTAGGATCGCGTTCTGGGCATATATATTTTAGTATGACCAAGCCGCAGAATGGTTCTGTATTTTATTTTCAGAATCTTAGTGCGATGTCTCATTATTGTGATGCGTCTAAAACATCACTTGCCGATACAGTAGGAGGTAAGTGGCCTGAAATTGGTTTTGAATTCCCTGTTAATAAAGAGAAACCTATTCCAGAAAATGTAGAATTTACCATTTCGGATGCTTTTATAATCCTTAATGAAAATATTGTAAAAGATGATCTCCAAGCTACATCTGAGTTTTTAAATTATCTCGCAGTTCTGTATCCGCATATTTCCAAACCTGAAATTCCCTATCAGGACTGGCCTTGTATTGCAGAAAAAGTCCTTGAACAGCTATATCTTAACAAAGGATGCTGGATGATGGCCAATGATTCTCCTTATTTAAATGCCTATGTACAAGACTATAAAACTCCCGCAGAAATTATGGTGCAGCTCGCCGTTAAGCTTCCTCTTCACGAATATCTTGTGTGGTCAGAAAACAGCCATCCGCTTTATGATGATCTGGATAAAGGACTTGAACAGTTTTATGATGAACGTGTAAAAAGCGTAGTCCGCTGGCATCCGGCATTAGTAGATCAGCTTGACAAATCTGAAGAACAAAAACAAGAAATGGTCATGGATTCCTGGTATCTGCATCATCCGCTTTTAAACCTCGCCCGTCTGGCACACAGAGGGGACAAGAAAGCTGAAAAGCTTTTTCTAAATTCGGTTGATTATGCCATAAAAGCAGCCCATCATTTTGATTACGATTGGCCTGTTTTCTACAAAATGACCACTTTTGAAGTAATCAAAGCAGAAACAGCTCCAGGAAGAGGAGGTGAAAAAGATGTTCCCGGATCTTATGCGCATGTAATGCTCATGGCTTATAAATTGACAGGAGAGAAACGATTTCTTACTGAAGCAAAAAGAGCTTTGAAGAGTTTGGAAGGACTTGGTTTCGATATTTTTTATCAGGCCAATAATACGGCTTTTTCTGCTGGAGCTTTGGTAGAATTATACAGAGAAACCCAAGATGAACAATATCTTAAATTGAGCTATTGCTGTTTGGCAGGTGTATTTAAAAATGTTCAGCTTTGGGAATGTGATTATGGATATGGGAAAAATTTCCCGAGTTTCTTTTCTGTTTTTCCATTAAATGATGCTCCATACACTGCGGCTTACGAAGAATTTGAGGTATATGCGGCACTTCATCATTATATGGAAGTTACAGATGGAATTGATATACTGCCTTCTCTAAAAATACTTATTCCAGAATTTATTAAATATGCAGTTTCCAGACTTGCCTTTTATTTTCCACCCCTTCTTCCTGCTGAAATGATCGCTGAGGAAATTAAAACAGGACAAGTGCAGAAAGAACTGTGGGTACCTTTGGAAGACATACATGATGGCTGGGAAAAATCAGGTGAAGTGGGACAGGAAGTATACGGCACCGGAATGTCATTTGGAGTTATTCCTAGACAGTACTTTAGAATCAAGGCTCTAGATGCTGTAGGTTTTATCGATTATCCAGCAGTAAATTTTCGCTTTGGCAAAACCAAACTCACTTTTCGTTTAACAGGTAATCCAAATTTTAAAGCTTCTATGAGATTGCAGGGACTTTCTAAATCTGCTTTATCTAAAGTTAAAGTTGAAGTAAAACAAACTTCGAAATATAATGAAATCAAAGCTTCCAATGATAACAAATTTGAATTTGCGGGCGATTCAAGTATTCGTATAAGCTGGTAAAATATCAAAATCAACTATCAGTATTAAAGAAACAACATATGGAAATTGTAAGCCTTAGACCTCATTTCCAGATTATGTAACGGAATAGTGATATAATAAATAGAAATTATGAAAGCAGATGCAATAACACTAGAAAAATTATGGATGGAAGAACTGAGAAGACTTTTGGGTTGTGAGCGTCAGAGTTTAAAATTACTGCCTAAAGCTAGAAATAATGCCTCCTCTCCAAACCTTACTTCTGTAATTGAAGGATACATTGAAATTACCCGTCAGCAGATTATCAGAATTGAACAAATTTTCGGGATCAAAAATAGTAAAGCAAGAGGAAGAAAAAGTATAGCAGTGCAACGACTTATCAATGAAGGACAAAATGTACTTTATGATACAATTTTAGGACCAGTAAGAGATGTGGCCCTTATTGCTACAGTCCAGAAAATAATCCATTATCAGATCTCACTTTATGATAGTTTAGCAGCATGGAGTCATAAGCTTAATGAAAATCGAATAGGTGATATGCTTGCAGTAGCGTCAGACGAAGAAAAAACAGCTGACAATTTGTTTTCAGAAGCGGCTATAACCACTATTAATTATGATGCAGCGATAGATGAAAACAGAAAAAAAACAACGTCACGATACAATCCAAAACTATAAAGAATTGTAATATTCAATAGAGGAAGGATTATGACAATTATGTTTTTCCGCTGAATGGTTTACGATTAATTTTTATATTTGAGAATAAAATTGATAAAATGAGCGAAAATAAAAAACCGTATGCCTTAATAACAGGTGCCAGCAAAGGAATTGGAAAATCTATTGCTTACGAATTAGCAAAACAAGGTTATTCGTTGCTGCTGGTTGCAAGAAGTGAACAGGAATTAAAAACATTGTCTGATGATCTTCAACTCAAATATGGTATTTCTGCTCCTTTTTTATCCATTGATCTTTCAATAAATGATGCATCGCTTAAAGTAACGAACTGGGTAAAAATGAATAACTATCCAATTGGTATTTTAGTAAACAATGCTGGTTATGGTGTTTGGGGAGATTTTAGCAAGTCTTCATTAACCGATCAGCTTGGCATGATGCAGCTAAACATGAATGTAATAGTCGAACTTTCACATTTATTACTGCCAGCGCTTTCACAACAAAAACAAGCTTATATTCTCAATATATCAAGTACTGCGGCCTATCAGGCTGTGCCTACGCTAGCGGTGTATTCGGCTACAAAGGCTTTTGTTTTATCGTTTACACGTGCTTTGCGTTTTGAACTTGCTAAAACTTCAATTTCTGTAACTTGTTTTAGTCCAGGTCCCGTTAATACCGGTTTTGCTTCGAGAGCAGGATTAGAAGCTCTAAATAAAATGGCTGAAAAGTTTAATATGCAGCCAGATGAGGTGGCAAAAATGGCAGTAAAAGCCATGTTCAGCAAAAAATCAGAAGTTATTCCAGGTTTTACGAATATCATTTCTGTGTATGCCAATCGTATACTGCCAAAGGCTTTTATCGAAAAAACAGCTGCTGGGATTTATAAGGTTTAAATTTTTTTTTCAAAAAAACTAAAAAAAAATCATTGCAAAAGAAAATTTATATTATCTTCGTATTAAATATCTACTAATTCGATAGAATATGTCAAGTAAAAGAAATTTGTTTAATTTTCCTAAAAGCCAAATGCAGGCCAACATGCGAATGTGTTGTTGTTGCTGTTGTTGCTGTTGCTAATCTTTTAGATAAAATTTCAAACTTATTATTTCATTTATTAAATATATTTATCATGGTATCTTCTTATAAAACTTTCACACTTGCTAATCAATTAACTGATGAGCAAATCAACTTTTTCAACCAATATGGCTTTATCCACTTCAAAAATTTTATAAATCCAGAAACTGTTTCAGCAATCATTAATGCTTCGAAAGAAGTAGAACAAAAATGGATTGACAATGATCTTCAAAAAGTAAATGGTGTTCCCATTAAATATGGAAAAGATTTAGATGGATCTCCTATAGTACAGCGTTTTGCTTTTATCAATCAACATCATCAAACCTTAAGCGGTCTTTTACTTGATCCAAGATTTAACAGCTTATTACAACTCGCAGGCGATGATGCAAGATTAGGTACTGAAGAAAAAGATGGAATGGTTTTCAATCATTATATCAACGGACCAGAAAGCAAGTTTAGCAAAATGGGATGGCATACAGATGGTTTAAGAGACATTTTTTATGGTACAAAATTAAACCCAATGTTAAATGTGGGGATTCACTTAAGTACGTTAAAACCCGAAAACGGCGGTCTTAAAATCATTCCAGGCACTCACAAACAAAGCATATATCAAATGCTTTTTCGTAAAAAATACTTTTTAGATCATAAAGCTGATCCAGAAGAAGTTTCTATCAATCCAGAAGCAGGAGATTTAACCATTCACGATGGGCGTTTGTGGCACAGAGTCGCAGAATCTTCTATCCGTGGCGAAGAAAGCAGAAGGAGAGTTATTTATATTCCAATTATAGCTGGAAAATATGCTCCTAAAAATGAAAATAGCCCAACGGTTTTCTATCAACGTTTTGCTGGTATTGTTAAATAATATGCTGTTTATTCTTGCATTTAGTTATCTGGTAAGATCAGGTAAGCTAAAAAAGACGACTGATTTTTTTAAAAATATTCAAGGAAGAATAAAGTTTAAAATTGTAAAACTAGAATTAACAATACTATTAGGCTTACTAAAATTAGGTTATTAATGGGAACAGAAAAACAGGTTGAAGGTAACAGTGAGATTCTACAACGAACATTTTCAGACCGTAAGCGAACTAATATTTTAAAAAGAGCAGAACAATTAACCATTGTATTTTTACTTCCAAAAGTACCTAAATTTATTTCGCCTAATTTACTCACTTTAATTGGCGCACTAGGTTCGGGATTAATTTTTTTAGCTTTTGTTTTAGGTGCTTATCTAACAAAGTGGTATTTGCTTTTAGGTATTATGGGTTTAGTTATAAACTGGCTGGGTGATTCTTTAGATGGAAGGTTGGCATATTACAGAAATATTCCACGTCGTTGGTATGGTTTTGCACTTGATATTATTGCTGATTGGATTGGTATTGTGCTCATTGGTTTTGGTTATTATATTTATGCTGAAAATGGCACACAGATATTAGCTTTTGCTTTTGTGGCATTTTACGGCTGGTCTATCATCATCAGTCAGTTACGATACAAAATTACAAATGAATACACAATAGATTCCGGCTTTGTTGGTCCAACAGAACTTCGATTTATCATTGCTTTAATTTTAATTATAGAAGTTGTCTTTGATGGATCAATTACCTATTTGGCTGGCTCAATTACAGCTATTTTATTTGTAATTAATATAATAGACAGCTTAATACTTTTGAAGTTAGGGGATTTGAAAGATAAAAACCAATACTAATGTTTAAGAAAAAATCTATTTTCACTTTTCTTCAAGCACAAGTTGCGGCATTTTTAGGCGGTATTACTGATTACGGTTTAATGATCTTATTAACAGAAGTATTTAAACTGCATTTTACTTTTTCCATTCTTATTTCTGGAACCATTGGCGCCATAATCAATTTCAGCATCAATAGATTTTGGGTATTTAAAAATCAATCTGGTTACAGCAGTCCCATCAATAGCCAGCTTTTTAAATTTGCTGTGGTTGTATTAGGAAGTATTTCTTTAAAATCATTTGGTACGCTTATTTTTCAAAAGGCATTTCAAATTGATTATAGAATTGGAAGATTAATCACAGACTTGTTTGTTTCTTATGGATTTAATTATCCGCTGATAAAAAATTGGGTTTTTAGAGTAAACGAAAAACAGAATGTTATCGAATCAAATTAGATTAAATATTTATTATGAATCAATTTTTATTTAAATATTTTACAAAGTCATTAGTGCTTATAATGATTTTTGTAAATATAATTTCCGAAGATTTATTGGCACAAAATCCATCGCCCTTAAATTTTCCAACACCAAAAAATATAGATCATATGCTGTTTTATATTCAGCGTGATCCCAATATAAATACTGCTATTTATGCTATAAATTATGAGGAAAATGGAAAAATAAACAAAAGCAATCCTATAAAAGCGTATTGGATTCGATATGCTGAGAAAGGAGAAAAAGAAGATTTTAACTATATACAACGAAAATTTGCATACGGTATAGAAAGTAAAACCTTAAATAATGAAGAGTTCGAACTCCGATTTGTATCGTATAAAAAGCTGCCTTTAACTTTAAAAAAGATCGATGCGGATCAAAAATACCATGTTTTTGTGCATTTAAATCAGAAAAAAATACAGGTAGAAAAAATATTTGTCCGTATTGAGGGAGGTTCCTTCTGGTTACCAAATGTAAAGTATGCCGAAGTGACTGGAGTTGATGTTTCTTCAAATAAAATAATTACGGAGAGAATGTTATTAAAATAAGATTCCTATTACTAACTAATAGTGTTGTGAAATGGCGCCAATTGTATTCAATTGGCGCCATTTGAATTTTATAGCATGGAAATAATCTGTGTATTAAGTTGAATCAGTACTATAGTATTAGTTATTGTTTAACTATTCTTGAATAAATGTTAAACAATAACTATCTTTATGGTATAAAATAATGCTTTTGAAGCTAATTTAGGCAGCTATAAAAACATGAAATGCAGAAAAAATGGAAAATATAGTAGTAATAGGAGGCAGCAGAGGAATTGGTAAAGCAATAGTTTTACAGCAGTTAGAAAAAAGACAGGTTTATAGTATGAGCAGAAGCATTTCTGAAATTTCTCATCCCAATCTCATTCAGTATTCAGCAGATATTTTACAGGATGCGCTTCCTGAAATTGAAAAAATAGATGCTCTGATTTATTGTCCGGGTTCCATAAACTTGAAACCTATTTCAAGTCTCCACATTGACGATTTTAGAAATGATTTTGAAATCAATGTTATGGGTGCCGTAAAAGTAATTCAGCACTTTTTGCCAGCCTTAAAAAAGGGAACAAATCCCTCTATTGTTCTTTTCAGTACTGTTGCGGTAAAATTAGGAATGCCTTTTCATGCCAGTATTGCGGCGGCAAAAGGTGCGGTTGAAGGCCTTGTAAAATCTTTAGGTGCAGAACTGGCTCCTGCAATTCGTATTAATGCTATCGCGCCCACAATTACTGAAACGCCATTATCAGCTTCCATTTTAAGAAATGACCGGATGAAGGAAAATATGATAGAGCGTCACCCGTTAAAAAACTATTTAAAACCTGAAGAAGTAGCACAAATGGCGGATTACTTGATTTCTAAAGCCGCAGGCGCAATATCTGGACAGATCTTTCAAATGGATTATGGTTTAGTCAGTTTTAAAATTTAATGGGTTTATGACATGAAAATTCTACTAACAGGAGCAACGGGATATATAGGCAAAAGACTGCTGCCTTTACTGCTTGAAAAAGGGTATGAGGTAATTTGCTGTGTACGGGATAAAAGCCGTTTTTATTATCCTGAAACGCCTTCAACAAATATACAAATCATTGAAGTTGACTTTTTAGATCAGAAGAGTGTAGATAAAATTCCCGACGATATTGATGCCGCTTATTATCTCATTCATTCCATGTCTGGAGCTGTAAATTATGATGAGCTGGAGAGTATTGCCGCTAATAATTTTAAAGAAAAAATAAATAGGACCAATGCTAGACAGATTATTTATCTAAGCGGCATTGTCAATGATAAATCATTGTCAAAACATTTGTCATCCCGAAAAGCGGTAGAGGAAATTTTAAAATCAGGAACCACTCCAGCTACAACACTTAGAGCGGGAATTATCGTAGGATCTGGAAGTGCTTCTTTTGAAATTATACGTGATTTGGTTTACAAACTGCCTGTAATGATTACTCCAAAATGGCTTAACACCAAATGCCAGCCCATTGCTATTGCTGATATTTTGGAATTTTTAATGAAATCACTGCTGAATTCTAAAACGTACGATGAAAGCTTTGATATTGGCGGTCCTGACATTCTTACCTATAAGCAGATGTTATTGCAGTTTGCAGAAGTCAAAAAACTCAAAAGATATATTTTTACCCTGCCGGTCATGACACCCAAATTATCGTCTTACTGGTTGTACTTCATAACTTCAACTTCATTCAAACTAGCTTCGGCCTTAGTGAGCAGTATGAAAGTCGAAGTAATCTGCAGTGATACTAGAATTAATACTCTATTAGACGTAAAGCCTATTACTTATAACCAAGCGCTGCAGAAAGCATTGATTAAAATTGATGAAGATGCTGTGGCTTCTAGCTGGAAGGATTCACAGATAAGCGGACAATTTAAAGGAAGTGTTGGATACTATTTAAAAGTGCCTAAAAAAGATTGTTTTATTGACAGAAGAAAAAGAGAAATCACAGACCGCGATGCTGTTATTGCAAAAATTTGGTCTATAGGTGGAGAAACCGGATGGTATTATGCAGATTGGCTTTGGATTCTGCGTGGTTTTATAGATAAGATTTTTGGCGGAGTGGGAGCTAGACGAGGCAGAACAAACCGACAAAATATCCATGTGGGAGATGTGCTGGACTTCTGGCGTGTGGTTTACGCTGATAAAAAGCAGGGAAAACTAATCTTGTATGCCGAAATGAAACTGCCCGGCGAAGCATGGCTTGAATTTAAAATTTTCAACAACACCTTATATCAAGCGGCAACTTTCAGGCCGAAAGGATTGGCAGGTAAACTTTATTGGTACGCTGTACTGCCTTTTCATGGTTTTATTTTTAACGGCATGATTAATCAATTAATAAATCAAGAAAAATAAAGAAAGAGACAACTAGTAATTAGTTGTCTCTTTTAGTGATTCTTACTGAATAATTTATGAACCATTTTCCGTACTAATAAAAATAATATTTTAATTTAACTCATTAATTGTCTTTCAATTGAGGTTAAATTGACTTAATTCTTGGTTTTGTACTTGGAAAATTTGTGAATAACGGAAAAATCTCGCATCTTTAGTTGAAAAACTCGTTTAGTGCCAGAACGTTAGCACTAATTTGAATCAAAATTTAATCATTAAAAAAATATGAAAATTTTTAGCTATTTGATTTTGTTAATTTTCACCGTAAATATAACTAACGCTCAAAATCTGGTGTCATATCCGAAGGACACTACTATTTCAAAACCGGAATTAAACTTCGAAGTGTTATGGCATACTTTCGAAGACAACTATGCCTTCTTTAAGTTAAGGAATATTGACTGGCATGCCACCTATCAAAAATATAGGCCACTGATAAACGTCAATACTTCTGATGATTCTTTGTATACGGTTTTTTCTCAGATGCTGGCTCCTTTTAATGACAATCATATCAATGTTATCGTTCCAGGAATAAAGCAATTCAAATCCGTGAAACCTTCGCAGTTCGTAAAAGAGTTCCCAACAGATAGTTTACGTACTAAGTTTTGGCAAATGGTAAATTCTTCCTTATCTCAAAAAAAATTTGCAGCGCTGCAATACGCAGGTCCTGAATTTAATCATGTACCTCTGTTCGCTTATTCGTTTTCAAATGGTATTGGATACCTGCGTTTCAACAGATGCTTCGTTAATCAAGATTCTGATAATGTGCCTGATGCAGTAGTTGCAGGTAAGCTATTGGATACGCTGTTTGCAAGTTTTAAAGATGTGAAATCAATTATCGTAGATGTAAGAGATAATATTGGGGGTAATGATGAATTTGCTTATGAAGTTGCAGGCAGATTTACAGCTAGTAAAGTAATTGGCATGCATAAAAAAACAAGAATAAGAAAGGGAGGGTATGAAGATTTTGGGCAGCTTGAAACTTGGTACACTGAGCCTAAAGGTGTTTTTCAATTTACAAAACCTGTTGTAGTTTTAACGAATGACAAAACAGTAAGCGCCGGAGATTTATTTGCTTCGATAATGAGAGAACTGCCTAATGTAAAAATTGTCGGTTCAAATACACGAGGCATTTACTCAAATATGTATGGCTTTACACTTCCGAATGGGTGGCTTATTTCACTCTCTAATGAACGGTACTACGACAACAAAATGATTTGTTATGAAGGAATCGGTGCACCTGTTGACATTTATGTTCTAAATACTCAAAATGATTTGCTAAACAGGAATGATCCAGTATTAGACACAGCTATCAAAGAATTATTAAAGCTCCGCAATTAAATACACTACCCTTAACAGGGTTTCCCGTTATGCGAGGCAGTAAAAACATAATTTTTTTAAGCCGTAAAACATTAATTTTAGTACTTTTAGAATCGGTGGAGAGAACAATCTCTGGAAGGCTGCAACTATCGAAAAGCCACCGACGTTTTCGGACATTTTAAAACCGATAGCAGAATAAAATAAAATATTTCAATGATACTTTATAGTATAAGTAAAAAATGACGCCAATTGTATTCAATTGGCGTCATTTGACTTTGTGCCCTTACTGAATAATTTGCAAATCATCTTATGAATGATTAAAAGAAATTGGCTTGCTTTCGGGTAAATTCGTCTGTTCCATTGATATATTTTTAGGGTTCAACGCAGGATCATTTTCATTCACAGCAATATATTCAGCGAAGGAACCGATATAAAATCAACTGCCCGTCCATAAATCTGATCCTCAATTTTAAAACGGCTTACTTTAGAGCTGGTTTCCACTAATTTCCACCAATACCTCATAATCTCCAGTTTCAGGTATTTTTACATGCTGAGAAATAATTTTTCTGTTTGCCGTATTTTCGTAAGATGGATGCTTTCATATTTTAGATGTTATCAGCAAGATTTAGTTCCAGATCGCCATTCTGCTGGAGTCCTCTTTCAAGTAGATTTTTAATGCGGCCTCGCGCTTCCGGCTCCTCGAGTGAAGCAAAGAATTTAATTTGTGTGTCTAAAATTTCTTCATTTGATGGTAGTTTAGCTCTTTGGTTCATAATTTGTTTTATGGCAGCAATTGGCTTTTTGTCAAATGAATCTATACGCTTTGCAAATTTCTCTACATATTCATCCAGTTCAGCATCTGGAATTGAGCGGTTCACCCAGCCGTATAAAGCGGCTGTATCTGCATCATAATCTTTACCGCTCAAAATAATCTCAAGTGCTCTGCTGCGTCCTGTAAGCAGATGCAGGCGTTCCAGTCCTCCGCCGCCGGGAAATGAGCCGATCCCTATTTCTACCTGAGCCAAGAATGCCTTCTCCCTGCTGGCGAAGCGTAAGTCAAATGCTTGTGCAAATTCACTTCCAAGCCCTCTGGCGCGGCCTCGGATCGAAGCTATGGTCACAAAAGGGGCAATTTCCAGTCTGCGCGCAATATCGGGCCATGCTATCGAAAGACCTGTTTTTCCGGTTCCTTTTGGAAAGTTTCCAACATTTAGCAGTTCGACATGAGCAACAAAAAAGTCTGGATTTTCACTTTCAAAGACGACAACTTTCAGGTTTTCATTTGACTCCAGTTCGTCCATCACAGTCATTAGCTGTTTGGAAAATTCGGTATCAAACATATTGATTGGTGGATTGTTGAAAGTGATTTTCCAGTATCCGTTTGTAATTTTGTGTGTCGTAAAAATCATAATTGAGTCGTTTTGGTTAATTTTTTGTAATTTTACTTGCAAATTGAAAGTACAAATATAAATAAATTTACTTGCAAAATGCAAGTGGTTAAAAATAATGAAAGAAATTAAAAAAAGATCAGGCTGTCCAGTGAGCAGTTCGCTTGATTTGTTTGGAGATAAATGGTCACTTTTAATTGTTCGTGACCTGATGTATTATAAGAAGTGCACTTATGGAGATTTTTTGAAATCGGATGAAAAAATTGCGACCAATATCCTTGCGGCAAGATTGTCAACTCTTGAAGACGCGGGGATTATTGTAAAGCTGGATCACCCCGAAAGCAAAGTAAAATTTTTATATCAACTCTCTGAGAAGGGCATCGATCTGCTTCCAGTATTGATCGAGATGTATATCTGGGGCGAAAAGTATTTTATGCTTTCTGAGGATCATATCGAATTTTTAAGAGAGATCAAGAAAGACAAACAGGCTTTTATAGATAAGCTGACCGATAAAATGAAAAAGATAATGGTTTAAAAAGAAAGAGCCTTGGCAGATGGGGAACAAAGCTAATTTATTTTGGAATTACTGTATTTAATATCAAAAAATTACGATAAACCAAAGATAGTATAAGTATCTGTAATTCCTGCTTCTTTGCCATTTTCTGCTGAAAATTATAAATAATGGTATTATCCGCTGTTGTGAAGATGTAATAATATTATTCTTTTGTTTTATAAATATATTATAAATATTAAAACGCACAAATAATATTGAATACTACAGATCTTCGAATTACACGACTGGGCCAAACAAGATTTGCAAAATCTACATATTTTTATATAGAAAGGAGACAGCTATTGCTAGTTGTCTCCTTATGACTACGGGACAAATTACAATAAAATTTATGGAATACATGAAGATTGACATACACTTTAGTATACCCCTTCATTGGTCTTATGAACTTTCTTATGTGAATTGGGGTAAAAAAACATTTAATTTCGCGTTTAATTTTGCCCCTAGTTTATATAAATAGATATGATAAGAATATTTTTTTTTTAATGTTATGTAGCGTTTATTTATTTTTAAAAGTATATCCAATGGTAACAAAGAAACTTTCATTGTAAATCTTCCATTGTGAATTGGTATTAGCATTTTCGATAAGAGGAACAAATCCTTGAATGTATCTGCCGCCTAAACGAATACCATTTGAAAATTCATAGTTTAAACCAGCAGTGAATCCGGCATCCATTTTTTGACTGTATTTACTTGGTGTTGTACCATTACCGTAGAGTGATTTATCAGTATATAAATTTCCATCGGTATCCTTGCGCTGCAGGGAAGCATTTAGTAATATTCCAATGTAAGGACCTGCAAATAGTTGTATTCCTTTGTAATAAAAAGCAGGACTGACGGGAAATAATTCAATATACTGGCGTTTAAACTTACTTTTATAATCGCCGTTTAGCGTATCATTTAATTGAAGTGAAATCAATTTCCGACTGTAAAATACCTCGTGTTTTAATCCAAAGTATTTTGATAATTTATTATCAAGAGTAATTCCAATGGTTTGGCTGGTTAAACTTTTTAGTGCCCCGCCAGTCGATAAACTGTCTACATTGTGGCCATTTAATGAAGACCCGTTTATGCCGCCGCTAATGCCAAAAGCAAGTCCTGTTTGCTGTGCGCTGACTTTTAGCAGAAACAAAACAGGAATAAAATTATATAGATTTTTTTCATTGTTTCAGAATTATTTTAAAAATTAATATCCCAGATACCCGCTGTTTTTTCCAGTTCTACTAAAGCTGCAGCATAATTGTAAAGGGTTTCATGATAACTAAGTTGCGTTTCGTTATAAGTTCGCTGTGCATTTAATACATCAAGAAAAGTGGTTTCGCCGCGTTTGTAACTATAAACCTTTCCGTCCAGCAGTTTTTTTGCATCAGCCAATAAACCGGTATCAAACTGTTTAACTTGTTTTTGTGCGGTGAGATAGGCAAACCATGCTTTCCGAACTTCAATTTGAATTTGTAATTCCGTTTGTTTGTATAAAGCGTCGGCTTGTTGTACAATGAATTCGGCAGCTTTTAATTCTCCTTTGTATTGATTTGAAAATTTAAGCGGAATCGTAATTCCGGCAGAAACAGCATTAGAAGATGGAGTAGGAGCTACAACGTTACTAACAACAGAAGCACTTTCCACGCCTAAACTCAAACCCAGATCTAAAACTCTATTGGCTTTGGTTAATTTTAAAACTTCTTGGGCGACATTTTTGTTTTTAAGAGCTGCAAGCAAATCAGTTCTATTATTTTGAGCTGTAACAATAAGTTCATTTAAATCAAACATGCGTTCAAATTTTGTCAAATCTCCAGAAGGTAAATACAACGTATCTGCTTTTTGATTTCCCAGCATTGTACCCAATTCCAAAAGAGCTGATTTCCAATCGGCCTCACTTTGGTACACATCATTCAGCATCGAATTGGCTTCCAGCTTACTTTGCCGGGCATCAATCTCCGTAATGCTTCCTAATTTAAAACGAATGCTGTCTGTAGAGGCAATGTTTTTAAGGATTGTGTAGGAGTTTAATTGAACTTTAAAAACTTGTTTCTGTTTTAATCCGGTTAAATAATTTAAAGTGGCTTCTGCTCTTAGATTTCTAAAATAATCTTCTACTAAAGTTTTGGTTAGTTCCGCTGTACTTTTTGCGACATTTATTCTGGCTTTTCGTTTACCGCCTAATTCAAGCGTCCAGCTTAATTCTGTAGAAAAACCGTAACCCATCTGCATTCTGCGCTGGCCATTATCACTTGCACCTACAGCCAGTTCCGGATCTGGAAAAACTTTTGAAGCTTCAGTATTAGCCTGCGCAATTTCTACATTAAATTTTTCGGCGGCATATCCCAGATTATTTTTACTGACGAGAGAAAGAAAATCAGGATAGTTCATTTTTACCGAAACGAATGTTGTATCAACCTGGGCGTTTGATACTGCCGAAAAAACCAGCAGTATCAAAAGTGTTACCCATTTTTGTTTTATATTTTTAATCATATATATCGTTTTATTGAGGATCTGTTTCATGTTGTTTTGCTGTTTCTGCCAGATCAAATTTTTTCTCGATGAGATAATAAAGAGATGGGAGAGCAAAAAGGGTCAAAATGGTGGAGAATAAAAGCCCGTAAACAATAACCGTTGCAAGAGGTCTTTGTACATCGCTGCCTATACCTGTTGCCAGCGAAGCAGGTAATAATCCCAATATAGCTACTGTGGCTGTCATTAAAACAGGACGGAAACGCTGTTTTGCACCATTGGTTACAGATTCTATAAGCGTCATTCCATTTTTCCGGAGCTGATTGATATGAGAAATCATGATAACTCCATTTTGTATGGCAACACCAAATAAGGCTATAAAACCTACTGCTGATGATACGTTTAAAGTCATACCGCGAACATTTAAAGCCAGCATACCTCCAAATAATGCCAGAGGAACAATGCTCATTAACAATCCAGCCTGACGGAATTTTCCAAATGCACCATATAATAATACAAACATGATAGCTAATGCTAACGGCATGATAATAGCCAGATGACCGTAGGCACGTTCCTGATTTTCAAATTGTCCGCCCCATTTTATTTTAAATTCCTCGTGATTGTATTTTACTTCTTTTTCGATTTTGGCTTGCGCTTCTTTTAGAAAAGAACTCAAATCATTGCCTCGCAGGTTTAAGCGAACGGTAACATGGCGTTTGTTTGTTTCGCGGGCAATGGTGCTTTCTCCCGTATTGAGTTTGATATCGCAAACTTGTGATAAAGGAATTTTTACGCCTTCGGAATTTGTGAGCATTAAGTTTCCTATTTTCTCCGGATTATTGCGGCTTTCTTCATTGTATCTCGCTGTAATATCATAAACTTTGTTGCCTACAAAAATCTGCGAAACGGCTTTTCCTCCCATAGCCACTTCGATAAGTTGAGATACATCATCTACATTTAAAGCGTATTGCGCAATTTTCTGACGGTCTGCAATTACCTGTATCTGTGGTAAAGGCGGTTCCTGATCGATAGCCAGATCTACAGCGCCTTTAACGCCTTTCAGCGTTTTGATGATGTCTTCGGCAATGCGTCGGGTTTCTTTATAATCTTCGCCGTATACTTTTACCACCAATTCGCTGTGTGCTCCCGAAATTTTATCCATTACGCCATCAATCATAGGCTGCGAAAAACCAATATTATAACCGGGCATCGTCGCATATTCAGCCGCAAGTTCTTTGATGAGATCTTCTTTCGTTTTTCCTGATTTCCATTCGCTGTAAGGTTTCAAACCCACACTGCATTCATAGTGAGAAGGCGTCCAGGCATCGGTTCCGTCATCATTTCGTCCTGCCTGTACCATCATATAAGTTACTTCTTCGTGTTTTAAAGTTCTGTGACGCAGGGTATCACTCATTTCTTTAGATTTCTCCAACGTGATTCCCGGCGGTAACGAAACCTGGAGCCAGATAGAACCTTCATCTAAAGGCGGCAAAAAATCCTTTCCAACGGTTATGGTGAGTATTAAAGCAAGTGCTAATACGGCTATTAAAGGGGCAAATACCTTTTTTGGCGCCCGCATTATTTTTTGAATTCGGTTATGATAAGCGCTTGTTAAATTATCCAGCCATTTGTTATGATACATTTTTTGAGGCTTACGGTAAATAAAATAAGCCAATCCCGGAATTAGCAATAAAGCCACTAATAAAGCACCGAAAAGCGCATAACCAACAGTAAATGCCATAGGCGTAAATAACTTTTTCTCTACTCTTTCAAAAGCAAACAATGGCAAGTATGCTGTGATGATGATAAGAGTGGCAAAGAAAATGGGACGCGCAACATTTTTTACGCTGCTGGAAACGCTATTTTCGGTGAGTTCCTTAGTTTCGTCATCTTCCCGTTTTTTCAGAATAGTTTCCATCATTACAATGGCGCCGTCGACAATAATTCCGAAATCTATTGCACCAAGCGAAAGCAGATTGGCCGGAATATTGGTGAATTTCATTAGAATAAAAGCAATCAAAAGTGAAATTGGAATTGTAATGGCTACTAATAATGCGCCTCTCCAACTGCCTAGAAATACAATTAATACGATAATAACCAGCGCCATTCCTTCCAGCAATGTATGTGAAACGGTGGTAAGGGTGGTGTTTACCAAATTGGTTCTGTCCAGAAAAGCATGAATCTTTACTCCTTCTGGCAGGTAATTTTTATTTAAATCGGCTACGGCTTCGTTAACGCCTTTTAATACCGCTGATGGATTTTGGTTTTTTAGCAAAAGCACAATTCCTTCGATATTATCTGAGTAATCAACGCCTCGTTTATCTGTATATCCTAATGCGCCTTTGCGTTCTAGATTTCCGTATTTTAGTTTTCCAATATCATTAAGATAAACCGGAACTCCGTTAACGGATTTCACTACAATACGCCCCATGTCATCGAGGTTTTTCACCAGACCAATTCCGCGTACCACATACGATTGGTCACCGCGGTTAATGACGCTTCCGCCTACATTGGCATTGTTTTTTTCGATCGTTTCGGTTATTTCGCTTAGCGATAATCCGTATTGTTCTATTTTACGAGGATCCAATTCAATTTGATATTGCGTTGTAATTCCTCCAAAATTGGTTACATCGGCCAATCCCGAAACTTGTTTAATGCGAGGAACGATAGTGTATTCCTGCAATTCGCTTAGTTTTCGAAGATCGTAACCTTTACTTTCAATTATGTACCGATAAATTTCACCCGTAGGAGAGGTAAGGGGATCTAAACCCGGTGCTGCTCCATAAGGCAGTTCAACATCGTTTAAACGTTCCTGAATTCGGGTGCGGGCAAAGTAATCTTCGACACCATCATCAAAAACAATGGTAACCATAGATAAGCCAAAAG
This sequence comes from Flavobacterium endoglycinae, assembly GCF_017352115.1. Classification (NCBI taxonomy): domain Bacteria; kingdom Pseudomonadati; phylum Bacteroidota; class Flavobacteriia; order Flavobacteriales; family Flavobacteriaceae; genus Flavobacterium; species Flavobacterium endoglycinae. The sequence continues at coordinate 2,291 of NZ_CP071448.1, read as the reverse complement.
TACTTTTGCTTCGCATGACATGCATTCCTGGTAATCCGTTGATGGCACGTTCGATTGGAATTGTAATTTGCTGTTCGACTTCTTCTGCAGCAAGTCCGGGAACCTGCGTAACCACCTGCGAAGTGACATCGCCAATGTCGGGATAGGCTTCGACCGAAAGCTGTGTCCACGAATAATAGCCAAATAAAGAAATCAGAAGAAATAACGCCAGAAGCAGCCAGCGTTTTGCTATTGTTGTTTCGAATATATTTTTTTTCATTTTTTTTTAAAAGGTGCTGAGATACTAAGGTTCTGAGATAATAAGAAGCTAAGAGTTTAAGGTTTTATGCTTGCTTTGCGATTTTCTTAACTGCAGATTAAAAGATTTCAATGATTTTAACTTTGCTCCCAATGGGTATCAGGAGTGTGCTAATTTTTCAGACTATTTTGCTTCAAGGAGATAAAAGGCTCCTTCACTGATAATGGTTTCATTTGGTTGCAGTCCCGACTGGATTGCTATTTTCCCGTTTTGTGATACTCCGGTTTCTACATAACGGCGTGCATATTTTCTGTCGGCTAATTGTACAAATACAAAGCTTTTGTCGTTAAATTGCAGTACCGCTTTTGCTGGAACAAACAAGGTATTTACGGGGGTATCGGTGAAATTTACAGATACGTACATGCCGGGTTTAAGCAGATGATCCGCATTGGGACATTCAATTAAAACCTGAACACTTCGTGTCGTTTCGTCGATTATTTCGTCAACGTGGAATATTTTTCCTGTGATTTTTTTGTCAGGATAAGCTCCGGCCTGAATTTCGGCTTTATCCAATTCATGAATAAACCGAATGTCTTTTTCCTTAATCTGCCCTGCAACCCATACTTTTTTCAGATCGGCAATTTTGGCTTTGGGAGCATCTTCTTCTTTTAAAAATTGTCCCATAACCAATTCATTGGCAATCACTTCTCCTGCAATGGGAGAAGTAACTGCTAATGGCTGTCCAAAAACTAATTTATTGATATTAACTCCAAATATTTTTAGGCTCGCAGCCGCATTTTGGTATTCTTTCTCGCTGACTTCAAAACTCGTTTCCGCTTCTTCGAGATCTTTTTGGGAACCTACGCCATGAGTTTTTAAATCCTGCTGACGTTTTAAAGAAAGCTTCGCGGTCTGATAACCGGATTTTGCCTGAAAGAAGTTTTTTTGCGCGTCTGTAAAATCAGGTGAAACCATTTCAAAAAGCGGTGTTCCAGCTTGGGTTTTCATGCCCAGTTTTATATATACTTTGGTTACTCTTCCGGAAAACGGAGGAGCAATTTCGGCATACGAGTTCGGAATTGCCTTAACAATACCGGCAGTTTGTAACTCAAACTCGTAAGGTTCATTTTTTACGGTTTCCAGTTTCAATTTTGAAGCAATCATCGATTGTGCAGGAACTATGATGGTATCGCCTTGTAAAGAAAAAGACTCGTTTTCTTTCGTTTCAGTTTTATTGTGACAGGCTGTTAATGCGGCTGCAGCAATTAGTGTTACTAAAAGATTGTTACATGCGAATTGTTTACTGTTTTTAGTTTTTAGTTTCATACGTTTAATTTTATAACCACTGATTGAATTTTTTGATAAACCATGTTTTAACAAATTGTGTAAGCAGACAATAGCAGGTTAGTATGCCAAATAAAAATGGGAAATAGCTTACAGGAAGTGGCTGCATTTTTAACATTGGAGCCAATGGCGAAAACGGAATCGCGATACCAACCACCATAATTAATGTGGTTAATGCTACTACAGGCGTTGCTGCCCAGCTTTGTATAAATGGAATTTTTTTGGTTCTTATCATGTGTATAATCAATGTTTGAGAAAGCAATCCTTCTATAAACCAGCCGCTTTGAAAAAACGATTGGAGTTCCGGGCTGTTTGCCTTGAAGTAAAAGAACATCAGAGCAAACGTTGCAAAGTCAAAAATGGAGCTGATTGGGCCAATGAAAAACATAAATCTCTGAATACTTGAAGCATCCCATTTTTTAGGTTTTTTCAAAAAATCTTCGTCCATTCTATCCCACGGAATAGCGGTTTGTGATATATCGTATAATAAATTTTGAGTTAATAATTGTACCGGAAGCATTGGTAAAAAAGGCAGGAAGGCACTTGCTCCAAGCATGCTGAACATATTACCAAAGTTGCTGCTGGCGGTCATTTTAATGTATTTAATTATGTTGCCAAAGGTTCTTCGGCCGTAAATAACGCCTTTGCGTAGTACCATTAAGTCTTTTTCTAATAATATAATATCGGCGCTTTCTTTGGCAATATCGAC